>NZ_QXDJ01000001.1:1276-309342 GCF_003575225.1 Clostridium chromiireducens
CCATCTCATAGCGGATTACTCCTTTAATTGCTGTTTCATGCGAAACTACAATCTTATGCGGTATTAATCTTCCTTTCGAAAGGCTATTCCCCTCTATGAGGCAGGTTACCCACGTGTTACTCACCCGTCCGCCGCTAGAGTCCTTCCCGAAGGAAGTTCTCTCGCTCGACTTGCATGTGTTAAGCACGCCGCCAGCGTTCGTCCTGAGCCAGGATCAAACTCTCAATAAAAAGTTTAATCTCAGCTTACTCAAATAAAGAATTGCTGGTTTACTTAAATGTATTTATGTTATTCTGTTCAATTTTCAAAGACCAATTTTCTTCCTTAAGCCTCTTGTTTCAAGGCTTATAAGCTTCTGTCGTTTCTGACAGCTTACTCAGTATATCATCGCGTCCAAAGCTTGTCAACAACTTTTTCAAAAAACTTTTTGAACCCATTTCAATAAGTTCTTTCAGTTTTAAGCTGTTTTCGTTTATGTGTTTCAGCGACGTGTTTTATCTTAACATCTATACTATACTCATATTTTTTACTTTTTTACTGATTTTATGATATTATATGTATATTTAACCATAATACTCCCCTTTACTACTTATTACACATACTGACACGCTAGCAGTAGTTGTCTTGCATAATCATACAAAAACTAACATTTCATATATCCTAATTTGCTGATTTCTTTATATGTACTCAGCCTTTTTTATATATAAGGCATAGTATATGACAGGTTATTCTTAATATTCCTGCTTTCTTTTCTAATATATTAGAATCCTATATACTGTAGTCATTTAATGTTAGCAAATAAGTTAACTTCATTATTAAAGGAGAGTTGTTCCGATTTAGCTTGTCTAACCTAATGGTTGAAGCAAGCCAAATTGGATACAACTCTCCTTTAATACTTTCAGCGATGTTTTCAAAGTCCCGATGAATAAACATGTATCTCTTTTCCCTTGGATTCTATATGCAAATTATAAATTCAATTCTATTCAGTACATGCACATTCATCTACTAAATGATAAGGGAATGTTGATACGATTATATTGTCATTTTTTAATAGTGTTTCTCTAATAAAGAAACTTGTATGATTATGTAAGACCTCTCCAAAACGTTCATTAGTAACAAATTGAGGTACTATTACCGTTATCTTTTCATTCTTAGCTGCTGAATTTGCAATTAGTTCTATATTTTTTAGAAGCGGTGTAACCACTGCCCTAAATGGAGAATATCTCGTAACAAGTAGTATATCAGTATCTAATTCACTCCATCTTTGTTTTAACTTTTCCATTGCTTCTTTGTCAGTTGATATATTAAGTGCAATAACATTTTCACTTATACTTTGAGCATATTCAAGAGCTCCTATAGTTGCCCTGTTTAAGCTGGCAATTGGAACTACTACAATATGAGTGTATTTCCTTCTTAAATTCACTTTCTTTAAATCTATCTGGCTAATACTTAAACATGAAGCAACTTTATCATAGTGCTTTTTAATTCTTAACTGAGCTAAAATTATAATCGGGATTAAAATTGCAACTACAAATGCACCTTCACTAAATTTTTCAACTAGTATTATTATTGTTGTAATTGATGTAACAAGGCCGCCAAATCCGTTAATAATAGCACGTTTCACCCAGCCTTTATCTCGCTCTTTTCTCCAATGATTTACCATACCAAATTGACCTAAATTGAAAGATATAAATACACCAACTGCGTATAATGGAATTAATCTATGTGTATCTGCCTTAAATGCAATTACTAAAAGGCAAGCTATTAATGATAAAGCAACTATTCCAAAAGAAAAACTAAGCCTTTTACCTCTTAAAGTAAATTGTCTAGGAGCAAAACCGTCCTTACCAACTATGTACATGAGCATTGGAAATCCTGTATATGCTGTATTACATGCCATAAGTAAAATTACAGCAGTACTAAATTGTATTACATAATACATAAACCCGTTACCAAAGATTGCACTAGCTATTTGTGAAATAACTGTAGGACCATTATTAATTGGCACAGCCGTATAGAAAATAGCAAGTATTGAAGTACCTCCAAATATAAAGAATATTAAAGCTGCTAGTAATATCATAACTATCTTAGCGCTTCTTTGACTTGGCTCCTTAAAATTAGGAACAGAATTACTTACCGCTTCAACTCCAGTTAATGCAGAACATCCTGAAGAAAAGGCTCTCAAAATAAGAAATATTGATAAATTCTCTGTAGCCTGTGTTGGAATAGTGTACATAGGCTCTGGATGAATATTTAGTATAAAATACTTAAACAAGCCATAAGCGATCATAAAAATCATACTAAAAATAAAAATATATGTAGGTATCGCAAATATTTTGGATGATTCACTTATACCTCTTAAATTTAATATAGTTAGAACGGTAATTATAATTAAAACAAATAAAACTTTATATGGTGCTAAATCACTAAATGCTGAAATAATTGCGTCTGCACCGGCACTAGCACTAACTGCAACTGTAAGTATGTAACTAATAATAAGTCCTGCACCGGCAGCAAGTCCTGCTTTGGTTCCAATATTTTCTTTAGCTACCTTATAAGCTCCTCCACCTTGAGGATATGCTCTAATAATCTGTATATAAGAAATTGTTAATATAATTAACAATCCTATTATCAAAAATGAAGTCCAGGTTAACCACTGATATGCTGCCACCCCTAAAACAATTAAAACAAAAAGAATTTCTTGTGCAGCATATGCAACAGATGAAATTGCATCACTAGCCATAATTGCCAACCCAAAAGGAATATTATACTTTTCATGACATCCTTGCTCATTGGCTAAAGGTTCTCCTAGTAAAACATCTAAAAATTTTGTAAGCATTTATTCTCCCCCTATATAATCATTCGAAAAATATTGTATAGCACGAGTGCCTTTAAACGCAATATCATAAATTTCATTAAAATTCTAAAAAAACCTACAAATATCCTCATGAATACGAATACAATTGCTATTATTATTTATTTTTTTGTATTTTACGAGGTTTTTCTGCTTTCTTCATTATATTTACAATAATTATCCTATAATAAATGCAAAGTTAATATAATTAATTTTAATACAAGGCAAATAAATGAAATTAAAAACAGATATAATAAAACGTGCTATTACCTAGTTAAGGTGACATAGCACGTTAATTTTTCATATACTTTTTCAACAAATTACTATCTTAATTCTCCTTTTCATCATCTCCTAAATGATAAGGGTAAGTAGATACTATTATATTATTATTTTTCAATAATGTTTCTCTAATAAAAAAACTCGTATGGTTATGTAAAACTTCACCAAAACGCTCATGTGTCACAAATTGCGGAACTATAACTGTTATTTTTTCACCTTTAGCGGCTGAATTCGCTATTAACTCTATATTTTTCAATAGAGGTGTAACTACTGCTCTAAATGGAGAATATTTTGCTACTAAAAGTATATCTGTATTTAATTCACTCCATCTAGCTTTCAACTTTTCCATTGATTCCTTATCTGGCGAAATGTTAAGAGCAATAACATTATCGCTTACACTTTGCGCATATTGAAGCGCACCTATTGTAGCTCTATTTAAACTGGCAATCGGAACTATTACAATATGAGTATATTTTATTCTTAAATCTACTTTCTTTAAATTCAATTGACTAATACTTAAACCTGATGCAACTTTATCGTAATGTTTTTTTATTCTTAGCTGAATTAACATTATAATTGGAATTAATATTACTACAATGAATGCTCCTTCGCTAAACTTCTCAACCAAAATTATTATTGTTGTCATTAAAGTAACAAGAGCACCAAATCCATTAATAAAAGCACGTTTTAACCAACCTTTATCTTTTTCTTTCCTCCAATGATTTACCATACCATATTGACCTAAATTAAAGGATATAAATACACCAATTGCGTATAATGGAATCAATCTATGTGTATCTGCCTTAAATATTATAACTAAAAGGCACGCTATAAACGATAATGCAATAATTCCAAATGAAAAACTTAATCTCTTCCCTCTAACAGTAAATTGTCTAGGTACAAAACCATCCTTTCCAACTATATACATAAGCATAGGAAATCCTGTATATGCGGTATTACATGCCATTAGAAGAATTACAGCCGTACTAAATTGTATTACATAATACATAAATCCATTCCCGAATATAGCACTAGCTATTTGTGAAACAACTGTAGGACCATTAGGAATTGGTATAGCTGTGTAAAAAATGGCAAGTACTGAAGTTCCTCCAAAAACGAAAAATATTAGCCCTGCTAACAATATCATAACTGTTTTTGCATTTCTTTGACTTGGTTCCTTAAAATTTGGAACTGAGTTACTTACCGCTTCTACCCCAGTCAACGCAGAACATCCTGAAGAAAAAGCTCTTAAAATAAGAAATATTGATAAATCTTCCGTAGCTACTGATGGCACAGAGTACATTGGTTCCGGATGTATACCAAGTATGAAATACTTAATTAAGCCATAAACAATCATAAAAATCATACTGAATATAAAGATGTATGTTGGTATAGCGAAAATTCTTGAAGATTCACTTATACCTCTTAAATTTAAAATGGTTAAAATTACAATTATGGTTAAAACAAATGCAACTTTATATTGAGCCAAACCGCTAAATGCTGAAATAATTGCATCTGCTCCAGCACTAGCACTAACTGCAACTGTAAGTATGTAGCTGATTATAAGACCTGCTCCAGCAGCTAGTCCTGCCTTAGTACCTATGTTTTCCTTCGCAACCTTATATGCTCCTCCACCTTGGGGATAAGCTCTAATGATTTGAATATATGAAATTGTTAATATTATTAATAATCCTATAATCATAAATGAAGTCCAGGTCAACCATTGATATGCCGCTACACCTAAAACTATTAAAACAAAAAGTATTTCTTGGGCAGCGTAAGCTACAGATGATATTGCATCACTCGCCATAATGGCTAGGCCAAATGGAATATTATACTTTTCATGACTTCCTTGCTCGTTTGCTAAAGGTTCTCCTAGTAAAACATCTAAAAATTTAGTAAGCATTTATTTCCCCCCCTGTATCATCTATAAGTATTTTATTTCAATCCTTACTTACAAAATAATATTATATTAGTTAATCTATATAATTAAAAGAAAAATTTAGATTTTTTTTAATTAATTGGAATAATTCTCATACCATCATATCTTCATGCATATTATTATTGACGCTTTTTTTATTACTTCTCTGTAAAATTCTTCAACGTTGTAACTTTATCCTGCTATTTTAAAAATAATTATCTTATTTATAAAGTTAGTGTAACAGTTTTAACAATATTTTATTCATTCTATGCTTTTAAGACAATAACATATCCAAAATTTCAAAATTTAACAACAACAACAATGACTCACTCTAGTTATTTAATACAAAACCTCAATAAGAATTTTTTATAAATTATGTACTTTAAATAGTAAAAATTTAATATTAGGAAACAATATTTAAATACTATTTGAAATATGATTTAATATAGACGTATTTTTTCATCAAAGGAGGTTATGAGAATGACTGCTAAAAAGCATTTAATTAAATTTTTATTAATAACACTAATAGCCTTTATAGTTAATTTAGGTGTATGGTATTACATGGGATCAGAAAGTGCACTAGAGTTTCTTGGAGGATATATCATAGAACTAAGCCTTAGTGTTGATAATTTATTTCTATTTTTATTGATTTTTTCAAGCTTTGGGATTGAAACTAAACATCAAAAAAGAATTTTAACCTATGGAATTATTGGTGCAATCATATTGCGATTCATATTTGTTATACTAGGTATTGCCGTAATAAATAGGTTTAAATGGATTCTTTATGTGTTTGGATTACTTTTAATTATAAGTGGAATAAAAATTATGATTAATAAGGAAGATGATGTGTCTTTTGAAAATAGTAAATTGATTAAACTACTAAAGAAAATAATCCCAGTAACGGAAGATCTCTATGAAGAAAAATTCTTTATTCGGATAAATAAAGTTCTTCATGCAACTCCTTTGTTTGCAATACTTTTTCTAATTGAGGGTTCAGACTTATTATTCGCTATAGATTCAATACCTGCAATTTTCGCGATCACAACTAATCCATTTATTGTGTATTCTTCAAATATTCTTGCAATACTAGGACTTAGAAATTTATATTTTCTTTTAGAAAAACTTCATAGCACCTTTGAGTATGTTAAATACGGAATAGGTGTAATACTTGTATTTACTGGTATAAAACTTTCTATTTCCTTTAAGTATCATATACCTGTAGGCGCTTCAATTCTCATTATAGTATTTATACTTATAGTAAGTGTGCTAGTATCAGTATTTATCAATAGACAAAAGAATGTATAATTTGTAAATAAACTATATTAATTTAGCTTGTTTTTAGTCTATAAAAATGTGAAAATCTATGAAATATTTCTATAACTTTCATCGTATCATTAATTCTATTTGGGTTAAGATACTACCATAAAGAAGCTAACAGTTAAAATTTAATATATTCTTATAAAGAATATATGTTATCAAGTTTTCCTATGAGCCAAAAGGTTTATATCTAAACAAAGATAAGATCCTATTAGTTCAGGATAAAAGTCTTTTTTAATTATTTGATACCTGCTTATAGGGTTAAGCGACGATTATATCAGGTGATAAAATAATCATGTATAATCAAAAGGTTATATATGATCATGTAGTATCTTATATAATTAAACAAAATATCACTATGGGTAGTGAACAGTTTAATTATGGTTAAATGATTATAATTAGATACTAGTTATCTATATTGGTGTTAGTAGAACTGTTAGTGACTTTATTTAATGACTATAGATGGGTTTATTTAATATAGGCTCATCTATGGTTTTTATTTTGCGCGAAATATTTATTAATAATTTATCCTAATGATAAAAAAGACGTATTCCTGTAAAAGCCATAGCGATATTATATTTATCGCAAGTTTCAATCACATTATCATCTCTTATAGATCCACCTGATTGAGCTATATAAGAAACACCACTCTTCCTTGCACGCTCAATGTTATCACCAAAAGGAAAAAATGCATCCGATCCCAATGATACATCATTTAATTTTTCCATCCACTCTTTCTTTTCCTTTCTAGTGAATGGATTTGGTTTTTCAACAAAAAATTTTTCCCATACTCCATCAGCTAATAACTCTGCATAATCTTCTGAAATATAAATATCTATAGCATTATCCCTATCTGCCCTTCTAATCTCTCTTTTAAAAGGAAGGTTTATAACCTTAGAACTTTGTCTTAAAAACCATATATCAGCTTTATTTCCTGCTAACCTTGTACAATGAATTCTTGACTGTTGTCCTGCACCAATTCCAATCGCTTGCCCATCTTTTACGTAACATACTGAATTTGATTGCGTATATTTCAATATAATTAAAGATACAATTAAATCTCTTTTTGCATTATTAGGTATTATTTTATTTTTAGTCCGTAAATCATTTAACATAGCTTCTGTTATTTTTATATCATTGCGCTCTTGCTCAAAAGTTATTCCGTAAATCTCTCTTTTTTCTATTTCTTTAGGTTTGTAAGATTCATTTATTTGTATTATCAAGTAATTTCCTTTGCGTTTATTTTTTAATATATTTAGTGCCTCTTCGGAATAAGCTGGTGCTATTATTCCATCTGAAACTTCTAACGCTAATAATTTTGCAGTTTGTTCATCGCACTCATCTGATAGTGCCACAAAATCACCATAGGATGACATTCTGTCTGCTCCTCTTGCTCTTACATATGCTGTAGCAATATCTGATAGGTTTGAGTCTTCCACGAAATATATTTTTTTCAATGTTTCATTCAATGGAACTGCTACAGCAGCTCCTGCTGGACTTACATGTTTAAAAGATGCTGCAGATGCTAACCCAGTTGCTTCCTTTAATTCTTTTACAAGTTGCCAGCTATTAAATGCATCCAACAAATTGATATAACCTGGTGTTCCACTTAGAATTTTTATAGGTAATTCACAATTCTCTGTATAAATTCTTGCTGAACTTTGATTCTGGTTACATCCATACTTTAATTTAATTTCTTTCATTACATTAGCACACTCCTTTTCACAATAAAAAAGCCCACTGTCCGGACTTTTGCCCAGACGGTCGGCTTCTTCTTGTTATACTTCATGTGGTTTATTCCACTTCCGTCAGTTGTATAACTAATATATTTTTAATGCTATCACTCATACACAGCCCTGTCAATTAGAATAATAATACTGCTAATATACATTTCAATAATCAACCTAAAAAGTCACGAGAAATATCTTTAGATAGCTTGCAAGAGCACTAAAAAATACCTGCACTTACCCAAAAGTGCAGGTATTTTAATTTAATAAAGTATGTAAATATTTATTAGTCTTGTATTGCAAGTTTTTTAGAATTCCTCATTTTAAAATACAGTACACTTGTTAATGGAATTAAGTATAAGTAAAAAGCATACAGAATTGCACTTTCTCCCGCATTTAAAGTAGCCAACGGTACTAATAAAGCAATATTCCAAGGTATTAATGGTGCTATAACTATTGCTGAGTTCTCTATATCTAAAGCTAAACTTTCTTTATTTATTCCATTTTCTTCATAGTTCTTTTTGACTAACATATGGGTAAGTATCAATGCTAAGGTTTGAGTGCACCCAAAAGCTGACGTTATAATACTCACAATTATTGTAGTAAAAAAGCTTCCTGCCCTGCTATCTGACTTGTTAGTAATACTATCAAGACTTTCCAACATTTTTGTACCTTCAAATATACCAGTAAAAGCAGAAGATACAAATACTATATAAGCTGATTTAAGCATTGAGACTATGCCTCCGCCTTTAATTATTTCACTTAAAATCGAATCAGTTTTTAAATCATATCCCATAATTATATACCTTATTATATCAATTACTGAATTCTGCTGAATAGCCATGCTTATAATAGAAGCTGCAATTATACTAATAGCAATAGACACTTTTACATTTATCCTAAATATACAAAAGACCAATACTATCAACGCCGGTATTAGAGTAATTATACTTATATCAAATGTTTTAACAATCTCTGAACTTATATTACTCTGAACAACATTCAGTGGAAACATAAACGAAAAAATTAAATATATAAAAACTGCTATTACTAACGGTATACTAGAACTTCTAAACATATTTTTAATATTTGTATACAAATTTGTTTCCGTAATATTTGCAACAAGATTAGCACTTGAAGACATAGGAGAACATCTATCACCAAAGTATGCTCCTGAAAGTATCGCACCTGCAACTAAACTTAAGTTAGCATCTCCCCCTCTTGCCATAACCATAAAAGCTACTCCAACTGTTCCTACAGTCCCAAAAGATGTTCCTAAAAGAAATGATACAGCAGAACATATTAAAAACACAGATATTATAAATGTGTTTGGATCCAATAGCTTAATTCCGTAATAAACTATTGCTGGGACTGTTCCTGACGCCATCCATGTGGATGTTACTGCACCGATTAGTATAAATATTTGAAGTACAATAAAGGACTTTTTTCCCCCATTATAAGCCATCCTTAAGACATCCATTAATTTAAATTTCCTCTTGCAAGCTAAAATTATAAACATCAATAAACCTATACTTAGGGAATATCCCACAAAAATCCCTTTAATAGAACTACAGATTAATAATAAAAAACAAACTATAAATGCTATTGCGATTTCCACGCTGTCACCCCACTCATAACCGAATAAAAAACCAAATTTATGCTAATTCTAAATTATATATTTTAATTTGTTAAAAGACAAACATGAGATTTACTGACCACAAAATTGTGGTCAGTAAATCTCATTCTATTTTAACTAATATTTCTATAATTTAAGCTTATCATTATATTCTTTAATAATTTCAATAGATTTTTTCAGTTCCACTATTTCATTATCAGCTAAATGATACTCAACCAGCTCTTTTACTCCTTGGCTATTTAAAACTGCTGGTACTCCCATGTATATATCTTTTTCACCATATTCACCATTAAGCATGGCGGATACAGGAATCACTTTATTTTCATCACGTAATACCGCCTTAATAATTTGAACTGTCGTTGCTGCTATTCCGAATGTAGTAGCTCCTTTTGCATTTACAATACGATATGCAATTTTCTTAATATCTTCAGTAACAGACTTTATATTAAATCCTTCAAGCCTTACCTTGTTATCATTAATTATATCTAGAAACTTTTTACCACCAACTGTTACTTGGCTCCATGGAATTATTTGTGAATCTCCATGTTCTCCCATACATAGCGCATGAACGCTTTGAGGGTCTACACTCATCACGTCTGCTAAATGATATTTTAAACGTGCAGAATCTAGCGCTGTCCCTGTACCAATAACTTTATTAGCTGAAAGTCCTGATAATTTATGTACATAATATGACATGACATCAACAGGATTTGTTATCACAACAAAAATTCCCGAAAACCCACTCTTCATTACAGCTGGTACAATGCTATCCATTATTCCAGCTGCTTTTTCTAGCATGTCCAACCTTGTTTGGCCTGTAATATAAGGTAATGCCGCCGCTATTACAACTAAATCAGCATCCTTACAGTCATCATATTCCCCACTTTTTACTCTCATCTTGCTTCCACTATACCCTAAGGAATGCTGCAAGTCTGTTGCTTCGGCCCATGACTTTTCTTTATTAATATCGATTAATATTAGATCATCACAAACATTATTCATGACTATATCAAATGCCACTGCTGCTCCAACTGCCCCAGTACCAACTACTACCACTTTACTTCTACCTATTGCCATTTATATCATCCTTTATCAACTTAGTCATAAGTATTATACCAAAAAGTAAATTAGTTGGCATCTTATATTCTTATATTATATTCAGATTTCACTTTATATTTTACTATCTAACTCATATACTTACTTACATTACTCTTATCTACTTTTTCAAATGGTACCCATACATGTTTACCATCCTCAGTTGCATTTTCAATTTTAGCTATAGTACCTCCTGAACCTAACTCGATAGCTGATTGTACTGCACTCTTACTTTGGTCTTTTGCTGATTGATAAACTGTAAGTCTCATGTTTCCATCAGCAATAGCTTTGGTTGCTTCATTTGTAGCATCAATTCCAAGTACTGGTACTGAAGACGGATCTATTTTATTTTCTTTCAAAGAATCTATTACTCCAAGTGCCATTTCATCGTTATTTGCAATTACGCAATCGAATTTTTGACTTGTAGCTAGAAATACATTAAACATTTCTTTTGCTCCCTGTCTACTCCAATTTGCAGTATCTTCAAAAACATACTCAGCATTTATTCCCTTTTCTTTAAAAGTTTCTTTAACTGCTTTCGTACGTCCGATTGTAGCAGAATGACCCTTTTCTCCTCTAAATAGAACTACTTTAATATCTTTTTTCTTACTTAGATAGTCTGCAATATACTCCGCTTGAATCTTACCCGCTACCATTTCATCTGAAGATACATATATATATTTATCTCTTTCCAATAAATCTTCACTTGGCGCACTATTCATAAATATTATTGGCAGCTCTCCTGCCTCTTTTTTTAGCTGAAGTGTTGTAGCTGAGTTTACTGGTGTACAAATTACAACATTATAGCCACCAGAAACAGCTTCTTTCATATGGGATACTTGTTCTTCTATTGATCCCGCTGCATCTTTTACAGTAAGCTCAACATTTTCACTATCAGCATAACTTTTAGCATTTGCTACCAGTAAGCTTCGATAGGCATCAGTGGCATTCGAAATCGAAAATAATATTTTAACCTTTTTATTCGAAGATGAAGTACTCTTTGAACCGCATCCCGAGATAAGTGCAAACATCATAAGTATAGTTAATAGCACAGCTATTTTTTTCTTCATATATACAATCCTCCTTGTATTTACAATGTAGATTTAAACAAATCTCAAATGTTAAATCTCACTATATTTTAAACATTTGAATTTGCTTACTAAGTTCATCAGATGTATTAGATAATTCTTCTGCATCATTAGCCACTAGTTCACTGTTTTGCGTAATATTATTTGATTGCTCTACCATGACTTGTGAAGTTGCTAATATTTCCTCTGAACTTGCTGCCTGCTCTTCAGATATAGCTGCTACTGTTGTAGCAACATCATCCAAATGCCCTACTTTCTCAATCATATTTTGTATTAAGTTATTTGTATCATTAATCCTATCAAAAATACTATCAAAGGTATCTACAGTTCCACTAATCAAATAACTACTTTCATTAATATATCCTGCACTCTCTTCTGATTGTTTTACAGTATTCGAAACAAGTTTATTAATCGCACTTACATGAGCTGATATGCTTTTAACTGATTCAGAGCTTGTTTGAGCTAATTTCCCAATCTCACTTGCAACTACAGCAAATCCTTTTCCTGCCTCTCCAGCTCTCGCAGCTTCTATCGATGCATTTAAAGATAAAAGATTAGTTTGTTCTGCTATACTTCCTATAACACTTATAATATTAATTATCTCAATCGAAGAATTTCCAACATTATTTATTGCCTCTTGAAGAGAAGTTATTGATTTTCTTATATTTTCCATGGCTGCATTTACTTTTTCCATGTCTTCTCTTCCTTTTTCTGATATATCTATTGTCTCCCTCATCTTTTTATCTACATTAATACTATCTTCTCTAGTGTTGCTAACAACATTCGCTAATGTTGTTGTGCTTTCTGCTATTTCATTTACTGAACTTGATAGCTGATCTACTGTTATATTTAAATTTTGCATAGATTCAGATTGAACTTTAGACGAATCATATAATTCCTTAGAAATCCTAGTGCTTCCCTCAGCTTGATTCCAAATTTTGCTTGATACAATGTTTATGTTATTTATCATATTACGCATTACATCTATAAATTCTTTTACACTACCAAGCATAATTGAAATCTCATCATTTCCTTTAACTTCTACATCAACTGTAAAATCACCATTTGTCATAGCTACAATTGTTTCAGTAAGTTTTTTGATTGGCTTAATTACAATTTGTACTACTCTTTCAATTAGTGCAATTAAAACAATGATAGATATAATAGCAATTGCTATCATAAAAGTTCGAAGCTGTGAAAGTTCTCCGAAAATAGATTTTGTTGGAATATATGATATGAGAACCATATCAGTTCCAGGAACTTCTTTAAATACTACCATATTATTATCTAATTCTGTTGAACTATAATCTCTGTTTTGAAGTCTTATTGCAACATCTCTAAGAAATTTATCGCTAGTATTTGAATCAATCTTAGTTGAAATTAGAGAATTGTCCCTATGTGCTAATATTGTATTGTCCTTAATATTTACAAGTAACGCCTCTGCATTATCCATTTCAATCATAGAATTTACGATCACTGTTACTTTATCAAGAGAAAAATCTGCTGATAAAACTTTAATTTTTCCAGAATTATCATTTATTATCCCTGACGCACTAACAATGTTCTTTCCCTGCTCATTCTTATAAGGTGATCCAAAGCCCATATTAATACGAGTTAGACCTTCTTTATACCATATTGAATTAAGTATATCTTTATCAGATTTTTTAGATTCTTTAGCTTTTAGCATGTTTCCACTTTGATCAGCTATATAGAACCCCTCTGGATAGTTATTATTATATCCATAATATTTATCCAATAAATTTTGTACACTTTCATTACTTAAATTTCCATTTTCTAATGTAGTTTTTATCGCCTGTAATGATGCCAAATTTTCATTGAACCACGATTCAATTTGATCAACTTGCTTTTTACCTGAAGTTTCTAGTAAATCATTTGCTGAATTGGTTATAATACTTTTTGACTTATTATAAGAAATAATAATAAGCAATGATACTACTATAGCCATCATTGGAATAATAATTCCAATGAGCTTTGCCTTAATTGAAAATTTAGCTTTTAATTTTCCTTTGTTCATAAAAAATCCCCCTTAAATACTTGTAAAGTAAATTAATTTGCATGAGCACCACTCCTCTAAGGATATCCTTAATTAAAATCTTAAGTTCATAGAAGGTAAAACGTAAATATAGAGCTTGTTCACATTTATAAAACTTAAATATCCCTAAAAATTGTTTATATTAATAATAATAAAATTCCCGTGAACTCATAATACTATATCCTCTTCTTTATGTATAAGTTTTTCTACATTTTACCCTAGATAAACATTAGTATTTATTATTATTTATCGATTCTAATTAAAATAACTTTACTTAATTCCTAATCAATAAGCAAAAAATGTTGAAAGCAATACAGAAGAATAAACATTACTTTAAAACACATACTAAAAATATTAAGAATTTTATTATTTTAGGAATTAGATTAATATTATTATGCTAAAGATAAGGAGAAAGAACGAACCTTTCTATTGCAACTGTAAATGAATCTGATATTTCAACTGAAAAAATCGCATCAAAAATATGCAATTGGGAAGAAGATAAGGCTAAAGACGCAATCAGCAATTTATTCTTAAAATACGGTAACAAAATAGAGTATATCTTGTTACCTAATCTCTCTTTGAAATAAACTCATTAACTTCTTCAAGAGCTGGCATAGCCTCTTGAGCTCCTAATGCAGTTGTTGAAATTGCACCAACAGCATTTCCAAATATCACGCATTCTTCTAAAGATCTTCCCTCCGCTAGTGCAAAGGCAAATCCTGCGTTAAAAGAATCTCCTGCCGCTGTTGTATCGACTGTGTCAACCTTAAATCCTGGTATGTTTAAATACTCATCATCCTTTATTATGGATGCCCCCTTGCTTCCTAATTTGGCAATTACCACTTCTACCCCTTTATCAAATAGCACTTGCGCAGCTTCTCTTAAATCTTCATCATTATCTATCTTTTTCTCCACCAATGTTTCTATCTCAGTTTCATTTGGCGTTATATAATCTATATACTTAAAAATTTCATCAGGCAATTTTGCTGCAGGCGCTGGATCTAAGATAATAATTTTTCCTTTTTCCTTTAATTTTCTCATAGTATTAATCACTGTATCCAAAGGGATTTCTAATTGAAATAAGAATATATCTGCTTCTTCAATTAAATTCCATTTACTCTCAATATAGTTACCGTCAACTTTATCATTAGCTCCTGATACAACAACTATATTATTTTCACCTTTACTGCTTACCTGTATTATAGCAACTCCTGACGATATACCCTCCTCTATAAATACTCCATCTTGTTTTACATTATTGTTTCTAAGAACCTCTAGATACTTTGTTCCATATATATCATCCCCAACTTTCCCTACCATAAGTATTTCTGCCCCAAGTCTTCCTAAAGCTACTGCTTGATTTGCCCCTTTTCCCCCTGGGAAAGTCTTAAAACTTTCTCCAAAAATAGTTTCTCCAGGCTTTGGGAAATCTTTAACCGATGTCACCAAATCCATATTTAAACTACCTATAACACATAAACTTTTCATACAATACTCCACCTTTTTCCTAATATCAAATTAAATATATCACTTTTTATTATCCTTTTTAAAGAAATTTTTAACTTATACCTTAAATCCATATAATGGTTTCGAGACATATAATATGCTAAAATCATGGTATTTAATAAATGATAAAATTAATTAAATATAAAAGAGGTATTTCAAGCTAACTATAAAAATCTTGAAATACCTTCTTCTCTTAGATTATAAAATATTATTTTATATCTTTGTACTTTGTATAGTTATAGCATTCTTCTCTTTCTTGCATTTATCTATGCACATATTGCAACAATAATTATGATCTGGCTTACTATGAAAACAACTTCCACAAGTACACTTTTCAAATTGTATTGTAGAATGTTCTATATTAAATTTATCTTTTAACAAATGTTGTATTTCATGCAATTTCCGCTCACAATTTTCAATAGTACATTCTTGTATTGAAACATGTGCTGTCATAGACAAAATTTCTTTGGATAAACTCCAAATATGAACATCTGTAACTTCCATTATACCACCTAAGTATTTAATTGATTTTTTTACTTCATCAATTGAAATCTCTTCAGGTGCCGCCTCTAAGAGTATTTTAGTGCATTCAATAGTCATTTTAAGTGAATTTTTTAAAATTAAGCAAGCCAATATAGCACTAAGTAGTGTGTCTACTCCTGATAGGTGTGTGAAGTAAATTACTATACCACCAATAAGTACTCCTATATCTGACAACGCATCCCCTAGAAAATGTAGGAAAACACTTTTTACATTCATATTATTAGAATTATCTCGAAGATTTAATACTACTATAGTATTTACTAAGAGTCCTAGAATTGAAAAAATAATCATGCCTTCTGGCTGCACATCTATAGGATTAAAATATCTAACTATAGCCTTATAAAAAATATATATAGAAATAAGAATTAATGAAATATTGTTTATTAACGCCGTTAATATACTAAATCTATAATAACCAAAAGTGTACCTATCATCCGCAGCTTTAAGTCCAATCTTAAGTCCCCAGAAACTCAATATTAACGAAGCTATATCTGTTAATAAATGCCAGCTGTCACTAAAAAGTGCAAGGCTGTTTGTAAATAGAGCCCCTAAAAACTTACCAATAAAAATAATCGATACTCCAACAATTGTGAGAAATAATTTCTGCTCACTTTGTTTAAACACATGTTCTGTCACTTGAGGAGTGTTTTTATTCATCTTGCGAACCTCCAAATTTGAATAAAGTTAACGTTCATTCTGAAAAATCTTTTTTCAATGAGTAATTTATGTTATATATACAAAATTGCTACCAACGTTAACTTTTTTGTCTGCTTTTTTACAATTATAAAAATATATTTAACAATTTTATTTCAAAGATTTTTTATAACTTTCAAACTCCTTGACTATATCGGGATTCCTCTTCATAAATTCCACAAAATCTTGAAAACATCTTGCTGTTTGTTTACTTATTGTGTGTTCAATTTTTTCTGTTTCATCTAATATTTCAGAATCTGGAACTTCTAACATTTTCAAAAAACTCTCAATAATATTGTGCCTATTAAGAAGTGTTTCTCCAAGGACTCTTCCTTTTTCTTCAAGTATTATAATGCCATACTTTTCATATTTTAAAAGCTTTAATTCTGCTAGTTTCTGTACCATCCTTGTTGCTGATGGAGGCTGGACATTAAGGGCACTTGAGAGTTCATGAACTCTTAAATATCCTTTCTTTAAATATAACCTATATATCATTTCTAGATAATCTTCCATTGATGCAGTGAGTGTACTATCTTCTTTTTTCATATATTCATTAAAAGTGTAAAAATCATCTTTAATCACATTCTCACCTACTTTTCATCATTATCTGCTTAATGAATTATATGCTTGAATGGTGAAAAAGTTACTTTTCTGTAACATTTATAATCTAACTGCATAACTTATATTATAAAGAAAGTTAGCCTAGGCTAAAAAAGTTAATTAATAGTAACTATCTTAACTACATATAAGATAAAAAGATTTAATCACATATAAAAAATAAAATTAGAAAGGTGATGTATTTTCTTGGAAAACGAAAGAAGTTTAAGTGGCACTGACTTATCTGTTACTGATCTTATATCTGTGAGAAGAAGAAGTGCTAAAGTAAGTAAATTTAAGCAGCTCTCAAAATATTTAGGGCCAGCTTTCGTTGTAAGCGTGGCATATATAGATCCAGGTAATTTTGCTACTAATATTAGCGGCGGCTCAAAATTTAACTATTCACTTATTTGGGTAATTTTATTTAGTAATTTGATGGCTATCTTTTTACAAACAATGTCAGCAAAACTCGGAATAGCAACAGGCCATACTCTTCCCGAAATGTGTGCAAAAGTATTTCCTAGGAGTGTAAATTGGATGTTTTGGATTGTTGCAGAAATAGGTGCCATGGCAACCAACTTAGCAGAATTTCTCGGAGCAACCTTAGGATTGTATCTATTATTTAATATACCAATGGTATATGCAGGACTTATTACAGGAATATTAACATTTTTGATTTGTTATATGGAAAAATATGGACAAAAAACTATTGAAATAATCATATCAGTTCTTGTTGCAGTAATTTGTATTGCATACACAGTTGAACTATTTCTAGCTAAACCTGATTGGGCTCAAGTAGGCATACACACAATAATTCCATCAATGCCTAATAGTGAAGCTTTATTTATTGCTGTAGGAATGCTTGGTGCAACAGTTATGCCTCATGTAATATACCTACATTCGCATTTAGTTCAGCATAGATGTACTGATTTATCAGATGAAGGAAAACTTAAACATTTAAAAATGGAAAAGATTGATGTCACAATTGCTATGAATATTGCCTTTATAGTAAATGCTGCAATGGTTATAGTTTCTGCTGCTGTATTCTACAGCAATGGTGTTGCTGTAGATTCAATGGAACAGGCTCATAAATCATTACAACCATTATTAGGTTCGCTATCTAGTGGTGCTTTTGGAATAGCATTACTTGCGTCAGGTTTATCATCCTCCGCCGTTGGAACAATGGCTGGCCAAACTATTATGAGAGGTTTTGTAAACTTAAGCATACCAGAAAATGTTACAAAACTAATAACTATGCTGCCTGCGATAATAATAATTGCTATTGGCGTAAATCCAATGACTGCTCTAGTTTTAAGTCAAGTAGTTTTAAGTTTTATACTTCCATTCCCAATAATACAAATGCTAATTATAGCTAAACGTAAAGATTTAATGGGCGTTCTAGCAAACAAAGGCTTTGTTAGGGTTTTAGGTGTTTTAATAGCTGCCATAATAATAGGATTAAATATGATTCTCTTATATCTCACATTTACAGGTCAAGCATAATATCAATGATTAGGGAGTATTTTGTGATTGAATGTGTTAATTAATATATTAAATAAAAAAACTCTTCTTTGGGGTGATTTTCGCCTTAGAAGGGTTTTCTTCTCGCACTTAAATTCTTATTTATTAAAAGTCCTAATTACATTTATATATTTATAATCCTGAGTCATCACCCAATTGATTCCTATCCCACCATGAATTTGCTACAATTAATAAAATCATATAAAATATAATATACAAATGAAAATAAGGAGATGTAATTAATGATAGATTTACATATTCATACAACTTCATCAGACGGTTCCGATGAACCAAAAGACATTCTTATTATGGCTCAGAAATTAAAACTAAAATATATATCAATTACAGACCATGACTCTGTTAATGCATATGAAAAACTAAAAGATATTAAAGTAAGTGATTACTTTAATGGAAATATTATTCCTGGCTGTGAGTTTTCTGTTGTACACAATGGTAAACCGATTGAGGTATTAGGATATGGTTTAGACTTAGATATGATTAATTCAATGGGAATTGTTTCAGATGAGAAATTTCTTGAAAGAGAAAATACATATCTAAAGAAGATTATGGAAGTATGCAGAAACCTTAATATTAAATACAGTAACGATCTATCTATAACTGGTAAATATTTCGCCACTCAGATGATTCATGCTGATCTTAGAAAATATCCTGAAAATGAAAAACACTTTACTAAAGAAATTTGGGAAAGTCTAAATGCATTTTATAGAACTTGTGTAAATAATCCAGATAGCCCATTTTTTCTAGACCAAATGAAGAGTTATCCTACAGTTCCTGAAATAGCCGATACTATAAAAAAGGCTGGCGGCAAATCTTTCCTTGCCCATCTTTATGGATATTTTGCTGATGATCATAGAGAATTTTTAGATTCAATTATATCATTAAACGAACTTGACGGGATTGAATGCTACCACTCACTTCATTCAATTGATAAGACAAAGTGCTTACTTGATTATTGCGATGAAAATAACCTCTATAAATCTGGCGGAAGTGATTATCATGGAAAACTTAAACCCAATGTTAAACTTGGCGAAAGCATTTCTGATGGAAAAATACCTTACGAAATATTAGAACCTTGGCTCCCAAATAAAATGTATTTCGATAGATAAACAATATGAACTTAAATTTACGTGATGACTTACCGAAATTAAAAACCGTATCAGATTTTTTGATACGGTGATTAGTGTTATTTTATCAATTTAGGTTCAATTAAATTTGCTAAGGTAATGCTCACTTCTTTATTACCACCTATATGACGATAATATTTATCCAGCACTCTGCTTGCAAAAATATCACTTGAGTATTCATCAGCTTTTGAAACAGCTGCCTGCCTCATTCTATCGCCTAATGCTCTATTTTTTAATATTTCACTTACATAATATATAAATTCATCTTTTTCTTTATATACATAACCGTTTTTTCCAGATTCTATTACGCTGTCTATGCAAGGATCATATTTACAGACAACAGGACATCCACTGCTTAATGCTTCAATATAAGTTAATCCTTGAGTCTCACTATTTGATGCAGTAACAAATATTTCAGATATTTTATAGTATTTATATATCTCCTCGCTACTTATCATTCCTGTAAAAACAACATTTCTCTCAATATTTAATCTCTTTGCTTCTTTTTTTAAATCATTTAAATATGGTCCTCCACCAACAATTAAAAGTTTAATATTTTTAAATTGCCTTATAATCTCTGGTAAAGTCATCAAAATCTCGCTTATATTTTTTTCTACGCCAATTCTCCCAATGTAAGATATAATTCTATCTTCATTATAAAGATGTAGTTTATTAATAATCTCCTGTTTTTCTTTTTGTGATATTTCCTTTTTAAATCTACTTAAATCTATTCCTGTAGGAACTACGTATATAGGTTTATTTACTTTATATTTCAACAAGATCTTTCTAGTTTTTTCTGTTGGAGCAATAATACCATCTAAACTATTTAAAAGTAGTTTAGTTATTTTTACTGATACATTTTTATTAATTATCCTTCCACGAAATAAATAATTTAGGTAATGTTCATACATTGTATGATATGTATGAATATGAGGAATATTTAATTTACGGGAAATGTATTTAGATACTATCATCATAGAGAATTCCGTTTGCGAATGAATAGTGTCGGGTCCCCAATCAATTATTTTCTTAATAAGTTTATTATGCAGTAGGAAATTGATTATTCTAGCCTCAGGGTAAATTCTGATTTTAATAGATCTTAAATAATATACATCTTTCTCAACTTTTTCTTCACCAGTATGCGACAATGTTAAAATTCTAACTTCGTGCCCTTTATTTTTTAATTCTTTATATAAATTGTTTACCGAAGTAACAATCCCATTTATCATAGGAGAATAAGTATCTGTTGTTATTAAAATCTTCATTTATTTAGCCCCCTATAACCATAAAACTATCTTAAAATAATTACTCTAACATAATACAAATTTAGCATTTCTACAAATCTAGAAATCAAACCTATCTAATAAAATTTATTTTACATCCTTTAAACATATACATGTTTGAATAAATAAATTGAATTACGTAAATTTTTATTTTCTCTTTTGCACATCTACATATGAAACTGCTAATAGAGCTTCTATATTGCCTTCACCTGGTGACACACTTTCTCTTAGTACGAATACTCCATCTATCACTATTTCACCATTTTTTAGTATCAATTTTTTAATAATTTTTCAATA
This sequence comes from Clostridium chromiireducens, assembly GCF_003575225.1. Taxonomy (NCBI): domain Bacteria; kingdom Bacillati; phylum Bacillota; class Clostridia; order Eubacteriales; family Clostridiaceae; genus Clostridium; species Clostridium chromiireducens. Next base: position 22,832 of record NZ_QXDJ01000001.1, read on the forward strand.
TCTCCTCTTAATTTTGATGGTTTGGTTATAGGCGCATATCTTTTTACAACATTTCCTTCTGAATCTATTAAGAATTTAGAAAAATTCCATTTTATCTCTTTATTTAAAATTCCTTTAGCCTCATTTTTTAAATATTTATATAGTGGATGTGCATTTTCTCCATTTACATCTATTTTCTCGAACATTGTAAAGCTAACTCCATAATTTATTAAACAGAATTCACTAATCTCCTTGTTATCACCTGGATCTTGACTTGCAAATTGATTACATGGGAATCCAATAATTTCAAGACCTTTATCCTTATAATCTTTATATAATTCTTCTAACTCCTTAAACTGAGGTGTCAATCCGCATTTACTTGCAGTATTTACAACTAAGACCACCTTGCCTTTGTACTTCTCCATTTTAACTTCTTGCCTATTCATTTTTTTTGCTGAAAAATCATAAAAATTCATATTAACTCTCTCCTTCTATTTCTATTTAATATTTATATAAATTAAATTTAATTCAATGTATTCAGTTAAAAATATATTAGTTGATATTCATTAAAATTAAATTTCAACTAATCACATAATAATTATTTTAATATTAAGTTTTAATAAATTAAATTTACCAAAACCAATTCTATAAACATAGTATATATTCTCAAGTTCAAATTGTCAATCAACACTTTATCCGCTAGCTAGCATCCCCTCTGGAATATAGATAAAAAACATATAACTTAGACTTATGTGGTAACTTACCGAAATTATAAACATTTTTATTTAGAAAAACTATTAAAATATTGCTGAAGGTTCTAAATGGCTGGTAGTCCCATTTCTGCATACTCCCAATTTCATTTTGACAAGCAGTAAATGGAACAGCCATATTCTATAGCAAACCGAAACAACAGAGTACCTTCTCTTTCATTTGGTTGTATTATAAGCTCAAAATATACATTGTGTATTTATATACCTCGAGAGTGTTATCTTTGTTCTTTAATAATTCCCTTTCTATAGGCGTCTAGAAGTAATTCCAAATCTTTTATCTGATGTTTCAGTTCTTCACCTATATCTGTATCTCCAACACGCTTTCTTTCAACTTGCTGTTCTAGCACTAATGTAGTTGAAAGAATATCTTTCTCTTCTTCAATAGCTTTTTGAGTAGATTCGAATGGTTCATGAGATACTAATAAAAGGCCATATGAATTATATATAAGTGTATATCCCGCTATTCCTGTCTGAGCTTGATAAGCTCTTGAGAATCCTCCATCAATAACTAAAAGCTTTCCATTTGCCTTTATAGGACTCTCCCCCTTTTTTATTTTAACAGGTACATGTCCATTAATTATATGAGAGTCATTTGGATCTAACCCAAATTCTTCAAAAATCATATTGCAGGCCTTCTCATCATCTTCTAATTCGAAGTAGTAATTTTTCTTTTCAAGGTGGGTTTCCTCATCATTAATAAAATATCTTTCAAAAGTAGTCATTTTATCTTTTCCAAAAAGCGGTGAATCAACTCCGTTCCATAAATACCAAGTTATATCCATACCATATAATTTAGCTTCAGGGTTATTTTTATAGAAATAACCTTCCCTAACTAAAATTTCTAATCTATCTAAATAAGCTTTTCCACTGTATTCTTGACCTGAAGCGCCTATCCTCACCCTTTTAAAACTTCTATCTTCATTAAGTGGAATACATCCATGGTATAGTAAATTCGAATTATGTTTTAAATACATACTTCCTTTTGCCAAAAGAAAGCTAACATGTTTTTGAAGCCTTTCACTATTTAAAAATGAAGATTTGAGCTTCTCAACAAGGTCTTTTTCTTCTGGAATTAACTCATATGGATTGCTAGGGTTTATTGTTGGAAAATTTGTATCATTTAATTTGTATATTTTCCCACCTAAATTGAGTGTTCCTTCTTTATAATCTATATTATTTAATAAAAGTCTATCCTCCATCTTAAAATATGGACGTCTATTAATTATTTCACCCTCTAATTTAAATTGTACTATTGTTATAGCTTTATGCATTTTTGCCATAAGATTTAAATCTTTATCCGTATAATCATTTCCATTTTCAATCTTAGGTTTAAAAGCCATACAATCATCATCGCTATAAAAATCGATTGCAAAAGTTGCAAGTGGAAGCAAATTTATACCATAACCATCCTCTATGGTACTTAAATTAGCATATCTAGCACATGTTCTAATTACTGTAGCAATACAAGCTTCACTTCCACCTGCTGCCCCCATCCAAACTATATCGTGATTGCCCCATTGAATATCCACAGAGTGATAATTTATAAGAGTATCCATAATAATGTCTGGACCAGGACCTCTGTCAAATATATCACCTATAATATGAAGCCTATCTATTACTAAGCTTTGAATTAACTTAGAGAGTGCAATTATAAATTCATTAGCTCTCCCAACTCTAATTATAGTTTTTATTATTTCATTATAATATTCCTCTTTATCTAACTTATCAGGCTGTTCATGTAAAAGTTCTTCGATAATATATGCAAAATCCTTTGGTAAAGCTTTCCTTACCTTGGAACGAGTATATTTTGCAGACACATATCTGCAAATTTCAATAAGTCTATATAAGGTAATTTTATACCAATCCTCAATATTAGGTTCACTTTTTTGCGCATATTCTAATTTTTGCTCTGGATAATATATAAGAGTAGCTAGACTTTTCCTACCCCTTTGGCTCAATGTATTTCCAAAAATCTCATCTATCTTTCGCTTTATAACTCCTGAAGCATTTTTTAATACATGGATAAAGGGTTCATACTCTCCATGTATATCCGACAAGAAATGTTCAGTACCTTTTGGAAGATTTAAAATTGCTTGTAAGTTAATTACTTCTGTACAAGTATCAGCTATTGTTGGATACTGATTCGATAGAAGTTTGAGATATCTAAGCTTATCATCAAATTCTGTATTGAAATTTTCTTCAATATAAGGCATTATATTTCCCCCCTCAAGCTTTCTTAAAATTCATCATTAATATTAAGTGCCTTGTAATTTTAATCCACTTATATTGTATACTATTAAACAATAACTTTTACAATATAGTATACTTTTAAATAAAAGTATATCACATAAACCATGAGAATGTTAAGCTATTTATTCTTTATAAATAGCTACCTTCGCAAGAAATATATAACTTATATATTTTTCTTTATTGTGCATATTTTTTCTTCGCTCACAAAATCCTATCATTTTTACTCATAAAAAATTCTCATAACAACGCTTATATCAATGTTGTTATGAGAAATATTCATTTTTATAATCATATGATTATAGCTTTTCAATTATGTTTCTTCTAAATAATCTGCGGTTATAAATTTATACCTATACTTTACTTAAATACTCTTTAAGATAGTTCAAAAGCACCAGTATATAATTGATAGTACTTACCTTTTTGCTCAATTAAATCATCATGATTTCCTCTTTCAATAATTCTACCTTGATCTAAAACCATAATTACATCAGAGTTTTTGATTGTAGAAAGTCTATGAGCAATTACGAAAACTGTTCTTCCTTTCATAAGTTTATCCATACCGTCTTGAACAATCTTTTCTGTTCTTGTATCTATACTTGAGGTTGCTTCATCTAGTATTAAAACAGGTGGATCTGCAATAGCAGCTCTAGCAATTGTTAGCAGCTGTCTTTGCCCTTGCGAAAGACTGCCACCATCTCCTGTAAGCACCGTATCATATCCTTTTGGAAGATGTCTTATAAATGTATCTGCATTTGCAAGTTTAGCTGCTGCACGTACTTCTTCTTCAGTTGCATCTAACTTTCCATATCTGATGTTATCTGCAACTGTTCCTGTAAATAAATGTGCATCTTGAAGTACTATTCCAAGGGAGCTTCTCAAATCGTCTTTTTTAATTTTATTAATATTAATTCCATCATATCTAATCTTACCGTCTTGAATATCATAGAATCTGTTAATTAAGTTTGTGATAGTTGTCTTTCCTGCCCCTGTTGCACCTACAAAGGCAATTTTTTGCCCTGGATTAGCAAAGAGCTTTATGTTGTGAAGTATAATTTTTTCATCATTATAACCAAAATCAACATCGTCAAATACTACTTCACCAAGAAGCTTTGTGTAAGTAACGCTGCCATCTTCATGAGGATGCTTCCATGCCCATATTCCAGTACGTTTTGTAGATTCAGTTAGTTCTCCATTTTCATCTTCAGTTGCATTAACTAAAGTTACATATCCTTCATCAGTTTCTTTTTCTTCATCAAGAAGCTTAAAGATACGTTCTGCCCCAGCAAGTGCCATAATTACAAAGTTAAATTGTTGTGCCATTTGGTTTACTGTTTGGCTGAAAGTCCTTGTTAGCTGCAAGAATGATGCAAGTGCTCCAATAGTAAATCCTGCAAATTCTCCAATAGCAATAACAGATCCTAAAATAGCAACAGTTACATAGTTTATATAACCAATATTATTCATAACAGGCATTAAAGCATTTGCATATTTATTAGCATTATTGGCACTATCACAAAGGGCATCATTTAATTTATCAAAGTTAATCCTTGCTTCTTCCTCATGACAGAATACTTTTACAACCTTTTGCCCTTCCATCATCTCTTCAATATAACCATTTACTGCACCTATATCTCTTTGCTGAGCCCCAAAATATTTTCCACTCTTCGCTCCAATGAATTTAGTTACATTTATCATTATAAAAATAATTACAATTTGAACTATTGTTAATGGAATACTTAAAAAAATCATTGAAATAAATACACTAACAACTGTGATAATTGCTGATAATAACTGTGGAATACCTTGGCTTATCATCTGTCTTAATGCATCAGTATCATTTGTGTAAAGGCTCATCACATCCCCATGGGCATGTGTATCAAAGAATTTAATTGGTAAAGTTTCCATATGGGCAAACATATCATCTCTTATCTTCTTAAGAGAACCTTGAGATATTATAATCATTATACGACTGTATACATAAGTTGCTAAAACTCCAACAAGATAAATTGTTGCCAGTGTAATAATCATTTTGAGTAGAGGCCCAAAATCAGGGGCTCCAGATATCTTCAAAAGCGGCGCTATATAATCATCAATTAAATTTCTTAGAAATAATGTACCTATAACATTGGCAAGGGAACTTATAATAATTGTTACTAATACAATGAAAAATAACCCCTTATATTCTTTAAGAACATAAGCTAACAATCTTTTCAATGTTTTTAAAGAATCTTTGCTAACTTTGGCATGACCACGAGGGCCACCTGGTCCACGCATAGCTCTAGGCTTATTAGCATTATTTTGACTCATTATTATCAGCTCCTTTCACTTGTGATTCATAAACTTCACGGTATATATCATTTGATTTTATTAATTCTTCATGATTACCAAATCCATCTATTTTCCCATCGTTTAATACTATAATTTTATCTGCGTCTTGCACTGAAGAAATACGTTGAGCAATAATAATCTTTGTAGTATCAGGTATTGTCTCAATAAATGCTTTTCTAATAAACGCATCAGTTTTAGTGTCTACTGCACTGGTAGAATCATCCAAAATTAATATTTTAGGTCGTTTAAGTAATGCTCTTGCAATGCACAATCTTTGCTTTTGTCCTCCTGATACATTTGTTCCACCTTGTTCGATAAATGTATCATATTTATTAGGAAGATTTTCTATAAACTCCTCTGCTTGAGCATGTCTACATGCATTGATTATTTCTTCATCAGTTGCATTCTTATTTCCCCATCTTAGATTTTCTTTTATTGTTCCAGAGAATAAAACATTCTTTTGTAACACCATTGAAACTTCATCTCTAAGAGTTTCTATATCATAATTTCTAACGTCAACTCCACCAACTTCAACTGTTCCATTAGTAACATCATATAATCTTGGAATAAGCTGAACAAGGGTTGATTTTGCACTACCTGTTCCCCCTATAATACCTATAGTTTCCCCAGAATTAATCTCTATGTTGATGTTCTCTAAAACTAAGTTGTCCTTATCTTTGCTGTAACTAAAGTCAACATTATTAAATGTTATAGATCCATCCTTAACTTCATAAATAGGATTTTCTATATTTGCTAAGTCACTTTTTTCTTCTAAAACTTCTATAATTCTTTCAGCAGATGATTTTGACATAATTACCATTACAAACACCATTGAAAGCATCATAAGACTAATTAGTATATTCATTGTATAAGCAAATAAGCTCATCAATTCCCCAGTTGTCAACGATTTTGAAACAATCATCTTTGCTCCAAGCCAAGATAAAAGTAAAATACAAACATATACAGTAAACTGCATTGCTGGTGCATTAATTATTATTAATTTCTCAGCTCTCATGAAATATTTATATAAGGTTTCTGAGGCTTTATAGAACTTACTAGTTTCATGTTCCTCTCTTACATAAGCCTTGACAGCACGGATTCCAGTTAAATTTTCTTGAACGCTTGCGTTTAAGTCATCGTACTTCTTAAATACTTCTACAAAGTACGGATGTACTGTTGTCATAATAAAATATAATACAATACCCAAAAATACTATGGCACCTAAAAATATTAAAGCTAATTTAGAATTAATATAAAAACTCATAACCATAGCAGAGATTAACATAAACGGTGACCTAACAGACATTCTTGTTATCATTTGGAATGCGTTTTGAACGTTTGTTACGTCTGTAGTTAATCTAGTTATAAGCCCTGCTGTTGAATACTTGTCTATATTTGAAAACGAGTAATTCTGTATATTATAATACATTGCTTTTCTTATATTCCTTGCAAAACCTGTTGATGAGCTAGCTGCATACTTTCCAGATAATACACCAAAAGCCAGAGATAAAAATGCTGCTATTATCATTGCTGTCCCAATAATAGTTACATATTTCATATCTCCTTTTCCTACTCCATTATCAATGATTAATGCCATCAAAAATGGAATGATTGTTTCCATCACTGCCTCTAAAGCAACATATACAGGAGTGAGAATTGTATCTCTTTTAAATTCTGCTATATAGTTTGCTAATTTTTTTATCATAATTTTCCTCCCCCTTTGTTAGGTTTCTAACTAATAATCTAAAAAAAATTGCATTTCTTAATCTGCAATTTTTTTTGATAATCTATCAATTAATGAGACGAATATATTCATTTCAGCCTCACTTAATTCATCTCTAAGAGATTTTTCAAATCTTTGTATAAAACTATGCACATGATTATGAATCTCTGTTCCTTTTTCAGTAATCACTATTTTCTTAAGTCTAGCATCCTCAGAAACGCTTACCCTCTTAATGAAGCCGTTCTTCTCCATTAATTGAAGCACGCTAGTTACTGAAGAACGTCTAATATCAAGATCTTCTTCTATATCTTTCTGAAATATATCTCTTGCATTAGATTCATGACATATAAATGCAAGTATTCTGCCTTGAACACTTGTTACACCATATTGTGATGCCTCTTTATCTATTGCCCTATGAATCCTCTTCGCGAGTTTATTTATTTTCTTTCCAATGTGTAGCTCATTCTCCATCGCTATGCTCCTATCAACTTGTTAGACTTCTAACTATTATTAGTCTAAATCAGATTTCTGTTTTTGTCAATATAGTTATATTTTTATAACGATATCATTTTTATATATAACTAATTTATAAATTAAACAATTTTATCACTCTATTTAGCTCACCACAATTTTGTGGTCAGTACTCTAAATATTATAATACTAAATTTAATACACTTATCAATTAAATAAGTAAAAAAAATCATGCACTGATGCTTTTTCAGCTTCTCATTGCATGATTTTAAATTTTTTCAGCCTTATTATTTAATTACTGTCATTCCACCCATGTATGGTTGTAATGCTGTTGGAATATTTATTGATCCATCTTCATTTAAGTTATTTTCTAAGAAAGCAATAAGCATTCTTGGTGGTGCTACTACTGTGTTGTTTAGTGTATGAGCAAAGTATTTTCCATCTTTGGCATCAACACGAATTTTTAAACGACGAGCTTGTGCGTCACCTAAGTTAGAGCAGCTTCCCACTTCGAAATATTTCTTTTGTCTTGGAGACCAAGCTTCTACGTCAACTGATTTTACTTTTAAATCTGCTAAATCACCTGAGCAGCATTCTAAAGTTCTTACTGGTATATCTAAAGAACGGAATAAATCTACTGTATCTTTCCACATTTTTTCATACCACATCATGCTGTCTTCTGGTTTACATACAACGATCATTTCTTGTTTTTCAAATTGGTGAATTCTATATACTCCTCTTTCTTCTATACCATGAGCACCTTTTTCTTTTCTAAAGCAAGGTGAGTAACTAGTTAAAGTTTGAGGAAGTGCAGTTTCAGGTAATATTGTATCTATAAACTTACCAATCATAGAATGTTCACTTGTTCCGATTAAGTATAAATCTTCACCTTCAATTTTGTACATCATAGCATCCATTTCTGCGAAACTCATAACACCAGTTACAACTTGGCTACGAATCATAAAAGGTGGAATACAATATGTAAACCCTCTATCTATCATAAAGTCTCTAGCATAAGAAATTACTGCTGAATGAAGTCTAGCTATATTTCCCATTAAGTAATAGAAGCCATTACCAGCTACCTTTCTAGCACTGTCTAAATCAATACCGCTTAATTTTTCCATTATATCAGTATGATATGGAATTTCAAAATCTGGAACAACTGGTTCACCGAATTTTTCTACTTCTACATTTTCACTATCATCTTTACCAATTGGAACACTTGGGTCTATTATGTTTGGAATAGTCATCATGATAGTTTTAACTTTTTCTTCTAATTCTTTTTCTTTAACGTCTAACTCAGCCATTCTTTCTGAATCAGCATTAACTTTTTGCTTAATTTCCTCAGCTTCTTCTTTTTTACCTTGAGCCATCAAGCCCCCAATTTGTTTTGATAACTTATTTCTATCAGCTCTTAAAGCTTCTACTTCTTGTTTAACTTTTCTTAGTTCAATATCTAATTCTAATACTTCATCAACTAACCCTAACTTATTATCTTGAAACTTATTTTTTATGTTTTGCTTTACAATCTCTGGATTTTCCCTTACGAATTTAATGTCTAACATTTTGTTACCTCCTGGTTAAATATAAATTATTGAAATAAAAAACCGCCCCAAATATATAAACATATATATTGGGACGGAATAATCCGCGTTGCCACCCAAATTGCTGATAAATAATATAAATCAGCCACTTCATTAGTAATATAGAGGTTACTAACCTTTATATTTAGGCACAAATAAAATTGTGCTTTATCATATACAGCTCCAAAAGTGGAAAGACTTAACCTTTCACCGATTCTCACCAACCATCGGCTCTCTGAAGAAATTTATAAATCGTAGTTTTTATCATCGCTGTTTAATCTAATTATTTTATTATTCAATATCTGTTATGGATATTTTGTCTAATATATTGTTTATTATGTTCATATATACAATTTAATTAGATTTTTATTAGTATAATCAAATTTATATAAATCATACTCTCTAATTATATATTCATTTCAAGAAAATTTCAAGTAAATGCTTATATAAGAATTTGCAACCATTTAAAGAAGCATATTTTACAAATTATTTTATTAACTACATAGTCATATTAATTGGTAGTTTAACCTCAAATACAGTTCTTTCTCTATCACTATAGGCTGAAATGATTCCACCATGTAGTTCAATAATATTTTTTGTTATTGCTAGACCGAGTCCAGATCCAACAATACTGCTATTTCTTGACTTTTCTACCCTGTAAAATCTGTCAAATATATAAGGCAAATCTATTGATGATATTGATTGACCATAATTTATAAGCTGAACTACCGCCATTTTATCCTCAAGCTTTGTTATTACATCTACATAAAAACCATCTTTACCATATTTAATTGCATTAGACAATAAATTTTCAAATGCTCTAACTAATTTTCCTGCATCTGCATTTATTATTAATTTATCATTTGAAAAATTAATTCTTGATTGCATATCTGCACTTATAAATTGATATTCAAAATAAGCAACTACCTGACCTAATAATTCAACTAAATTAATTGTAGTTTTATTTATATTAATACTGTTATTCTGCATTTTAGTAAGCTCAAACAAATCATTTATAAGCAAATTTAACCCCTTGGCTTTTTCATATGCTATATTTGCATAATATCTTAATCTTACCTCATCTTCATATTTATCATTATCTATAATCTCTAAATATCCTATTATTGAAGTTAATGGAGTTCTTAAATCATGAGAAACATTAGTTATTAAATCATTTTTAGTTTGCTGTGCTCTTCTTTCTTCTAATGTTACATCTTTAAGCTGCTTTGCTATACCATTTATATTTTCTACTAATTTTCTAATATCGCCTTTTGATTTAACTTCTATTATTCTATCCAAATCACCATTAGACATTATTTCAGTTTCATCCATGATAGATACTAAACTCTTAGTTTTTCTATATGTAATAAGCAAATAGAATATTGTAAATAGAAACACTTGAATAATTATATAGATATTGTCTCCAAATATATTATTCTCAATAATGCGCCAGAATTTAAAGATATAATTAATGAGTTGAATTTTTGTGTTTATATATAAATAAACTAATATTTCACTACTTACAAATAATGTCATATACATCAATATTACAGAAACTAGAACATCAGAGAGCGACGTTAACCAATATTTATATAATCTTTTATTTTTCAATTTTATAACCAACTCCCCATACTGTATGAATTATCTTATTTCCTTCCATGTATTGTTCTATTTTATCCCTAATTCTACTCATATGCACCATAATAGTATTATTAGATTGATAATATCTTTCTTTCCATACCTTTTCAAAAATTTCCTCTCCACTAAAAACTTTTCCCCTATTTGTGGCCAATAAATATAAAATATCAAATTCCCTTGCTGTTAAATCCACCTCATTACTATCTATTGCCACCTTATGCTTGCTCTTATCTATAACCATTGACTCAATTCTTATTATGTCATTTGAAACTTGCATTTTATTATTTAAAAAATATGCTCTTCTAAGTAGTGCTCTTATTCTAACCGTAAGTTCTAAATGATTAAAGGGCTTACATACATAATCATCTGCACCAGTCATAATTCCTTGTATCTTATCCATATCTTCACCTTTTGCACTCAGCATAAGAATTGGAATACTATACTTTTCTCTTACTCTTCTGCAAACTTCTAATCCGTCCATCCCCGGCATCATTATATCTAAAACAATTAAATGAATGTCTTCTTTATCTAATATTGCTAAAGCTTCTTCTCCGTGACTTGCTTTAAAAACATTATATCCTTCGTTTCTAAGATTTATTTCTAATAAATTTCTTATTTCTTTCTCATCGTCTACTACAAGAATATTGTTATTCATTTATGCCTCCACTTCATATAATTATTGTTATAAATATTATTTTAGTATATTTATTTCCCTAAGTATTCCTCTAAGGTTATTTCGTTATCATAGATGTATTTAGCGGCATTCTTTCCAACATATCTAATATGCCATGGCTCATATTCTATACCGGTTATACTCTTCTTTCCGTAAGGATATCTTATAATGAAACCAAATTTATAGCAATTTTCTGCGAGCCAGTTTGCTTCCTTTGTTCCTTTTATTAAATTCTTATCTTGATTAGTAATATCAATACATAATCCTGTTTGGTGTTCACTAAATCCCGGCTTAGCTACGTATGCATCTGCAAGTTTCTCTCCCTGCGACTTCACTCTGTTACTGTATGTATTTTCTTGAGATTTATATGATCTGTAACCTGAGTTACCAAACAATATTACCCCATCCTTTTTAGCGGAATCTACTAATTCTTCTAAAGGTTTTTCAATGATTCCAGCTACATGTTTTTCTTCCTGGCTCACGCCACTAGCAAACGATATATCTGGTATAGTTAGACTTTCAGGTTGATAATACTTACCTAAACCATGTTCGCTATTTACTAATACCAATTCTTTATCTATGTTAATATTATCTGCATCTGATGATTTATCCTTTTCGCTTAAATAAAGTTTACTTCCTGCACTTCTTATGCCTTTTAAATTTAATCCCAACCCTGCATACTGTATTATATACCAAGTCCCACAGATTGTAATAATAACTATCAAAAAATTCCTAAATCCATTTTTCATATTTTCTACTCCCCTCTAAATATCATAATTTTATTTTAGAAGGTAGAGCTTACAACTCTTATAAAAATTTCTTAAGAAATCTTAAGTTTTATACAACCCCAATAATACACCTAAAATATTAAAGCCCAACTCTAGAAAATCCTATTTGAGTTGGGCTTTAAATTAGTTCTTTTAACACTTATATGAGTCACCTAATATAGTGTTAAAAAGCTATATATAATGTTTATTCTATGAATTATCCTCTTATCCCATAATAAATCAGAATGAGGAAAATTCGCGTATCTTCCTTTATGTCCTTAGTTGGTTATGCACTCGTTAACAAATTTAAATCCTTCTTTTATATTTCTATGTTTCAACTGCCTTATATCAAATTTAAACAACTTGTAAATCAGCTGCACACAATACCCAATTCCAAATGCAGTAACTAATGTTCCAACACCAACAAATCCTCCTAATATCCAGCCGATAATTAAAGCACCCATTTCTATACAAAATCTTATTATACTTACAGGCTTGCCTGTACGCTTTACTAGTGCAATCATAAGTCCATCTCTTGGACCACATCCCATTTCACATCCAATATACAAATAGCTTCCTATAGCGGACATAAATAGGCTTCCTATCATCATTAATATTCCCATATATACATTATCACAAACAGGAATGATTTTAGCATATATAATTAGATCAATGAAACACCCAATTACTATCATATTTGCAATAGTTCCAAGTCCTACTTTAAGACCTAACATACTAGTAATTATTACAATAACTACTCCAACGGCAATACTAGCCTGTCCTATAGTTAAGCTCGTTACGTTTGTTAAACCTTGATGAAATACATCCCAAGGGCTTAATCCTAAATTAGAATTTAGAGCCATTACTGTTCCGCATGCGCATAAAAAAAATCCAAATGTTATCTTAATTATAAGTCCTAATAATTTATTCATACTTCTCCTTTTTTATAAGTCTCTTTCTCGTTGAATAATAGAAATATCTAATATTCCAATACATTCTCAATTGACTATTAAGTTAATTTTTTAATTAATAGTCAGTTTACACCAATGTAATTAAAAATTCAAACTCATTTAAGCTTATTTTCTCTTATGAAATAGTTAACAAAAGGTAGTATAGTTTTATTTTCTAATTCTTTAAAGAGTGTATTCTTTTATTCATGAACCCATTTACTCATATGAATTGTTGTAAACTAAAAAAGACCATCTAGTATTCTAGATAGCCTAAATATTTGCTGCTGAAAAAAGGATTTATTATATCTACAGAATCAAATTTCTATTTTTCTTTGTCATTATCTGTGTTATAAATGGCGTTACAGGCTATTAATACAATACAAACAAAAATAACTACCGCCAACATATTTATCCCCTCTTTAATATATTATCCCTTAGTAAATTATATTAACGATAAGTTATTTTTGTTACCGTAAACGATTATTTATGTGTAATTATACTATAAGAACTATTTTTATTCTATTCTGCTCAATTTTTTCTATTAATAATAAAAATCAACTGTAAGTGATTGCCGAAGGTTTTTTACATCACTAATAGGGGGTAACCCAAACATTCTCGCATATTCACGGCTGAACTGGGATGGACTTTCATATCCAACTTTAAATGCCACCTCTGCTGCTTCAGCTATTTCTGAAAGTAGAAGACGACGTGCCTCCTGCAAGCGTATTTGCTTTTGATATTGAAGCGGACTCATCGCTGTTACTTTCTTAAAATGATGGTGTAGTGATGAAGGACTCATGTTTACTATCTCTGCTAAGTCATCAATGCGCAATGGCTTAGATATGTCATCATTAATATATTTAATTACTTTTGCTATGGATTGTGCATTGCTTCCTTTGTTTACAAATTGCTTTATTAGATATCCTTGATTATCCTGTAAAATGCGATAGAGAATTTCATGTATAAATAAAGGTGCAAGCACTGGTATATCATTTGGCGTGTTTAAAAGATTCACAAGTCTTATTACAGCATCCAAAAGCTGCGTACTTGTCTTGCTCACAAGCATCCCTCTCACAGAATCACTCTTTTCGCTTAAATCCTTATTAACTTCTTTTATGATATCTAGAATTTGATCTGAACTAAAACTAAGTCGAGCGCATAAGAAAGGGCATTCCTTAGAAGCGTGAAGAATTCTACCAGTAATGGGCAATTGAACTGAAGCTACAAGATATGAATTCGAATCATATTTATAAGTCTCTTCTCCTAATAATACAAGTTTTTCTCCCTGCGCAATTATACACAAAGAAGGTTCATAAATATTGTGTAACGGCTCTTTTATATCTGATGCACGAATAAGGTCTAAAGATGGAATTGCAGTGGATGTAAATCCATCTTTATGTGCAAAACTATTTATTAATAGTGCAAGCTTTTTTTCTGTTCAATTATCTTGCTATCAATTTCTAATTCATTCATACTATTTTCTACACCTTCCACTGTAAATTATATTAATTATATTATTCTTTGCAGGATTAGGCAATAATCTTCTACTAATGAACTACCTCTAGATGCTTTTCTTATCCTATAATTTTATTAAGGAATGCAACAATATATCTTGTAAATGTTAATTATTATGAGAAAAATTCAATCTATTTAAAATTTACGATACAAGTAAGTCTATTAATGAAAGGAAGATTATAAATGAACGATTTAGAAGGAAAAGTAGCAATTATAACAGGGGCATCTAGAGGAATAGGCAGTGCCATAGCTAAACAATTAGCTGATTTAGGAATCAAAGTTGTAGTAAATTACTCTAGCAGTCCGGAAAAGGCACAAGAAGTAGTGGATTATATTATTGAAAAAGGTGGAGAAGCTATTGCTATTCAAGCTGATATACGAAATATAGCAGAAATCGAAAAATTATTTTCTGAAACAATTCAAAACTTCGGAAAATTAGATATACTTATTAATAATGCTGGTGTAATGAAAAACACATTATTATTAGACTTAACAGAAGAAGAATATAATAGACATTTCGATATAAATGTTAAAGGAACCTTTTTTACTTGTCAGCAAGCCATGAAGCTTATGGAGACTAACGGCAGGATTGTTGATTTCTCTACCTCTGTAAATGGAACTATGATTCCAAGCTATAGTCTTTATGCTGCTACCAAAGGAGCTGTTGAACAAATAACAAGGCAGCTATCAAAAGAATTTGCACCAAAGCAAATTACTATAAATGCAATAGCTCCAGGTCCAGTTAATACTGAACTTTTCATATCTGGAAAAACACCGGAACAAATTGAGTTTAATAAAAATCTTAGCTCATTTAAACGTCTTGGTGAACCTGAAGATATTGCTAATGCAATTGAATTTTTAGTTAGCAAAAAATCTCAATGGATGACAGGCCAAACTATTCGCGTTAATGGCGGCTTTAATTAATGATTTAGAACTACTGACCACAATTTTGTGGTCAGTAGTTTTGCTACAATTTTGATTAATTTATATATTAAATATACTTTCTGTCCCAAATTAAAAAGTTCCTTACGTTCCCTCAACTTCCGAGATATTATTTTCTAGTTCTTCAATTGTTAATACAGGACTTTTAACGAAAAACTTTAGGTACTCTATAGCTTCTTCATTTTTTTCTCTTTCTGAAAGAACACAATCTTTTAATATTGTAACTAAAATATCTCTATCGTAAGCATCTATTACTGTAGACCTTATGCTGACATCTGTTCCATATCCCGCAACATATATATGCTCAATTTTATTTTCATATAAGTAACTTTCAAGCTTAGTATTATAGAAAGCAGTAAATCTACATTTGTTAATAACAAGTTCATTTTTCAATGGTAGTAAATCATCAATAAACTCACTTTCCCAACTTCCCTCTTCACACCACATCTTTTCAAGATTTAATGTAACTCTTGGCCAGTTGCTCTTATTTCTTCTGTATAAAGTTCTTACATGAATAACTGGTATGTTTTTATTTCTAGCTATGTTTAATGCCTTTGCTGTATTAGGTATGATAGATTTTTCAAACTCTTCATTTTTTAAATCTTTAAATATCTTCTGCATATCAACTAGGAGTAATGCAGATTTCATAATATAACCAACCTCCAATTCTTATATTAAACACTTCTTTGAAAACATTTAATCTTTATAATAATATTCAGATACTTCTAGATTTATTGAACCTATATTGATAATTACCAAATAAATTTGCAGAATATTTATGTCTATAAATATACCTTATTAGCAACAAACTCTCTTACCTAAGCTCAATAATAAATCTTAGGCAAGAGAGTTTTTAATTTGAGGTTTTATTCTAATTATTAATCTTTGTGGACTTTAACTAAATTAATTGCTCACAATTTACATCTATAACACTTCAAATAGTATCTTAATAAAGAAAACTGTAAGTACAATTATAATTACCGGACGTGCTATTTTTGCTCCACTTTTAGTAAAATAACCAGAACCCATGTAATTTCCAGCTATACTGAATAAGCCTGCAACTAATCCCAAAATCAAATACACTTTCCCGTTTATTATGAATGTTATTAACCCTGCTATATTTGACGATAAATTAATAGCTTTTGTTGTTCCAGCGGCAGTATTTAAACGTAAATTAGCAACACCTGTTAGCAGTAATATCAAAAATGTTCCAGTTCCCGGACCATAAAAGCCATCATAAATACCTATAAAAAATGCACTTAACATACATATTATATATGTTTTATAATTTATCGATGTTTCTTCACATTTATTCTCTTCAAAATCACGCTTACGCAAAACATAGAATGCAATAACAGGTAAGATCACTATCATTAAAATTTTAAAGTAATGATCATCAATTTTTAGCGAAATGGTAGCCCCAAGTGCTGATCCTATCAAAGCACAAACTACACTACAAGCTGCGATTTTTAATTTTATATACCCATTCTTTGCATAACGGTATGTTGATATAGCTGTTCCCATACTTGCACTCATTTTATTTGTTCCAATAGCTAAATGAACAGGGATTCCTGCAAATATAAATGCCGGAAGTGATATAAGCCCTCCCCCACCTGCAATTGCATCTACAAATCCTGCAAGAAAAACCAGCGGACATACTATAATATATTGAATCATTTTCAGCCTCCTCATAAGTTTACATACCAATTGATATTATCAGCCTTTCAACATATAATCAAATTTACCAAGTATGGATAAACACGCTAAAACTTAGATTTACGTGTAACTTCCCGAAATAAGTATATAAGTTATACTAATAATAAGTCAAATATACAATCTGGGTATCTATACAGCCAGCCTTTAATATTATACTTAGTAAATTAAAGCATGCTTTTAAGAGCTGCGATATTAAGCTAAGCTGCAGCCCTTAAATATTAATTTTATGCAGTACATTAATAAATTTCAAATTAATTCCCTGTAAAACTTCTTCTAAAGAATATGAATTTATTTATAAAAATAATTAAATATTTAAGCTTCTACTAGTATGCTAATATCCTCAGAATTAAAAATAATCTGAAAAGTAAGGCTTTTCAACTGGTATCAGCTGTTCTAAAATTCTAAGCATATAATACTCTGTATTTATTCTTCCACACTCATATAAAAATGTTGGACGTTTATAGCCCATGAACATTGTTGTTAATGTCTGAATATCTATTTCTACTAAATTAGCAGCATGGAGATCATCTGTTTTTTCACAATAGGTTTCTTCTTCATTCCAGTAAACTTTAAAAACTCCATTATTCCACTTTGCAATAGAATCAGTTATTTTAAAATTAATTTTTATTTTTTGCGACTTATCTAAAAAAGGATATTTCAAAATAAAATCTTGTACATCTATGATCCTCGCCATGAAGTATGGTTCAATATTCTCAACTATTTCACTATCCTCAAACATAAACGCCATTGGCTCTCCAGAGAAATTATTTCCTTTTACTTCATTCACCATTGAATGATGTGCACTTATATAGTTCCAAATTCCGTGACTTGCTTCGGTATTTAGATACACCATTTCTTTAATATGAAATATATCATTTCTAATATAATAAATCAGATACCCAAGAGGCTTGTGATTTTTATTATAATAGATAGCAGCAATAATATCATCATTATCCCAACGCCAGTATTCATCCCAAGCCATCTCATCACGAATCATTGCTCCATGGCGTTGCATTGAAAAATAATCATGCACATTCAAAAGGTCTTCACGGTCCAACTCTACACGCTCCATCATTCCAGTTACTGGCTTTACTTTAGGAAGCTGCGTATCTTTTATAGTGAAAGTAATCTTATCCGAAATAATTTCCCATCCATGTTTTCTATACAAAGGAATTGAATAGGGATATAAAAACGATATAGACTGCCCTTCTTTATGCATATGCTTTATTGCCTGTTTAATCAACGAGTGGATTAATCCCCTTCCTGTATACTCAGGATAAGTTGCAACACCAGTGACTCCACCCATTTTACAAATATAATCATGAATATTTACTTTCATAGAATATACTACAATCATTGAAGCTAACTTATCATGATAAAACCAGCCTAGAACATAGGCATTTTTAAGAATAGGCATTTTTGCATGCATAATTTGATCTTCTGTCCAGCCTGTATGAAGAAGATCTTCCATGGTTATTTGAAAGGCATAACGCAGAAGTCCATTAAATTGCTCGAGATCATTTTCTGTTAATTTTCTCATCTTAAAATCGCCATTTACCTCAATGTATTTATCTGCCTTTTCCATAAATCCTCCCCGACTATATTAAAAAATTGCTCTTAAATATCATATAAGAACAATATTTTTTATTAATAAAAAATCATAACTATAGTCTTTAAACATTATAATTTTGTAAATCTCTATAGTATATTATCTCATAATTATATTATAGATCTTTGATTTTATGTAGTCAATTTTGCACTTTTTACCTAAAACTAACAATTAAGCTTTGATTTTTAATTAGCTCGTGAAACATTTATAAAACTCCTTTGTAAACAATAAACAGCCATATCTACAGAATATTTTTCATCTGGACTAAGTAAATTATACTCATGTATTATTAATTTATTTTCCATATATATTTTTGAGCAGACATGGAAAAGATATAGTTGCACCTTTACTTATGTATTCCAAAAAGGAGTAGGTTTGATGAAAAATAAAGATAATAAACTAGCTATCGGAATTGCCATCTTATTTGAAATAATAGCCATAAGCACTGTTATTATCAAAATAATTTCTAGACAGTGGAATGACATGCATCTATTGTTCTTAGTGATAATATGTTTGACACTTCCTTTTGTAATTACATATATAGCAAACAAATATAATTTTATGTTACCTTCCAGCTTTCAATTAGTATCCGTGTCATTTATTCTTCTTGCTCAATATTTTGGTGAATTCATACAATTATATACCACATTTCCGTGGTGGGATTTATTCCTTCATGGCTGCTTTGGCTGCTATGCGCCAATTATTGGACTACATTTAATAACAGGAATTATAACATGGGATAGTGGAGTTACAAAAAAGCGTTTTGTTATTTTTACTGGTATTATAGCCTTTTGTTTCACACTCGCTGTAGGTGTACTATGGGAAATATTTGAGTTCTTAGGCGACTATTTTCTTAAGACAGGTATGACAACTGGCGGACTCGAAGATACAATGACTGATTTAATTATTAAGACTTTATTTGCCCTAGCCACCACATCAATATATTGTTATAAGAAATTAAAAAACTCAAAATATTAATATTACGTTTCTAAGATATATATCTATTATATATTGAAATAGTATATAGTAACTATTTTATTAATTTAATGATCATTATTAAAACTTATTTTTTAATTATAAAAAATACTATATATAACTATAGGTTAATAACTTACTAATTAAATAAATTACTTCAATTCTATTTCTACTGAAAACAAAAAGGGAGAGGTCCTTTTATCCGTAACCTCTTTCCCTTATTTGTTAAACTTAATAAATATTTCGTATAATAATTTTTCTAAATCCTTTAATTCAAAACTATATCCTAAATCTATGAACTATTTCGTTAAGCTTTTCTGCAATTTCTGCTTGATGTTGTGCGGTTTTAGCTACTTCTCCTATTGACCTTGTTGTCTCGTTAATACTCTCTCTTATTGTTTCAGCATTTTCAGATGACTTTTGTGCTGTCTCAGCAGTAGTTTGTATTGCTCCACTTACTTGTTCTATCGTTACAGTAAGTCCTTCAGACATAGCTTCTATCTCTTCAGACATATTTTTTACAAATTCTGCATCGCCATGGTATTGATTACCCATTTCTTTCATTGACTCAAATTGAGGATCTACATTGTTCTTTATGAAATCCAAAATCTCTTTGCTATTATCAGAAAGATTTTCGAAAGCCGCTTGTACTTTTGTAATTGTCTCCTGTATATTTGTTACAGCTCGCCCTGATTGTTCCGCTAGCTTTCTAACTTCATCAGCTACTATCGCAAAGCCTTTACCTTGCTCTCCAGCCCTAGCTGCTTCAATTGCTGCATTTAATGCCAATAAATTTGTTTGCTCAGATATTCCTGCAATTGTATCAGCCATTAGTTTTATATCATTTACGACCTGTCCTTCTCTAATTGCTTTCAGTCCTTTTTCTCTTTTTTCTTCATATAATCCTCTTGCTTCCTCTACAGATAATTTACCTTTTCTTTGAAGTTCTAAAGCTCTATCTTTAGATTTATTAGCATTATTGCTTCCTTCCTTTGCCTTATTTGATAATATATTAATGTTAGAATCTACTTCTTGAACAGATGCACTTATTTCCTCTGCTGAAGCACTCGTTTCTTGGACATCATTTGTTATATCCATTATTGCTGAATTTATGCTATCTGACGTTGATGTTAATTCCTCAACTGTAGCAGAAAGTTTATGGCTAGCTGCATTCATATCCTGTGATTTTTCCATTATTTCTTTTATGAGGGTTCTCATATCATTCTTCATTAAATATATAGACTTTGTGAGTTCTCCTATCTCATCTTTACGTTTTAGATATTCTTCCTGAATAATTCCTGTAAAATCTCTATTAGCTAATTCCTTAATATGTTTAACTGCTGAATTTAACGGGTTAACTATCATTTTTGAAATAGTAACAGCTAAAACGGTTGATATTATAATGGCTAATAAAACTAACCCTATGTATATCTTTATTGAATTCTTGAAATCTGTAATATTTTGAGCATTTATTTCTTCAGCATCTTTAATATTATATTCTGATAAAGCCTTTAATTGTTTTTGGAATTCATTAACTTTAGTAGAAATAACTTTATATCTCTCAAATGCGTCTGATTGCCTTCCCTCCATTGCCAATTTTATTATATTATCTCTTCCTTCACTATAAGCTTTAAGTTCATCTTCAATAATTGGGGTTGTATCTAATTCAAATTTATCAAGGTTTGTTCCCTTATACATTTGCCAATTATCATTATACTTTTTAGTTCTTTCTTGAATATCATTTAATTTATTCTTTTGCTCTTCAGGATTTTTTGTATCTAAAATAATATAATATATGTCAGCCTCTATTGCTTGCGACTGAGCTATATTATCATTTAAGCATTGTACTGCTAATAAATTTTCATTATACATTGATGTTACATTATTGTTTGACTTCCAATTATAATAGAAACCTGTTCCTCCAATGAAAGCAATTAAGAAAATCATTACAAACGTAAATAAAAAAATTTTACTCTTAACTTTTAATCTGTTTATCATCTTATTCCTCCTAGTATAAACTGTTTTTGCTTTTGTATTACTAATTATCTCATTGTACAAAAAAAAGATAGTCTTCTGCTTATTTCTACATGAAATAAAAGACCACCCTTCTTCGAGTTACCCATAATATAATATTTTATCAGAAATCCTAAAAAAATCAAATATTAAATACATTTACCTTTTTGGTGAATTTTATGTCTTATATTTTTACCTTTACCAAATTTTCAATTATCCTCTTATTCAAACCTTTTCTCATGGATTCTAGTTCCCAATGATGTATTCCGTATTACTTCTTTTACCAAGCTTATGAGTCCCACATTTAACAACTTTAGCTAATTCAAATAATTTTATCTTTATTTTTTCTTTATATTAGATTAAAATTATTATTAGTGAAAATAACAATATAGTTAAGAGGGAATACTAATTAAAATAATAGATTTTTTCTTAATTTAAATACAGTTATAAGTGAGGTAAGACTATGTCAAACGAAATCAATTCTTCTAATTTTATTAGAAATATCGTAGTAGAGGATTTAGACAGTGGTAAACATAACCAAATAATAACTCGTTTCCCACCTGAACCAAACGGTTACTTACATATAGGTCACGCTAAATCTATTCTTTTAAACTTTGGTTTAGCTTATGAGTTTAATGGGAAAACACATCTAAGATTTGATGATACAAATCCTGTTAAAGAAGATACAGAATATGTTGAATCAATTAAAGAAGACGTTAAATGGCTTGGGGGAAACTGGGATGAACTTTTCTTTGCATCTGATTATTTCGATGAGATGTACAATAGAGCTGTTTTATTAATAAAAAAAGGAAAAGCATATGTATGTGACTTAACTTCTGAAGAAGCTAAAGAGTATAAGGGAACATTAACACAACCAGGTAAAGAAAGTCCATATAGAAATAGATCAGTTGAAGAAAATTTAGATTTATTTGAAAGAATGAAAAGCGGAGAATTTGCTGATGGGCAAAAGGTTCTAAGAGCTAAGATAGACATGGCTTCACCTAACATTAATATGAGGGATCCTGTTATATACAGAATATCTCATTCTACTCACCACAATACTGGTGATAAATGGTGTATATATCCTATGTATGATTTTGCTCATCCATTAGAAGATGCTATTGAGCAAGTAACTCACTCAATCTGTACTTTAGAATTTGAAGATCACAGACCACTTTATGATTGGGTAGTAAGAGAATGCGAAATGACCGCTTCCCCAAGACAAATAGAATTCGCAAGGCTAAATATGACTAATACTGTTATGAGTAAGAGAAAGCTAAAACAATTAGTTGATGAAAAAGTTGTTGATGGGTGGGATGATCCTAGAATGCCTACTATCTGTGGGCTTAGAAGAAAAGGATGTACTCCTGAAGCTTTAAGAAATTTCTGCACAGCTATTGGAGTTGCTAAAGCTAATTCTGTAGTAGACTCTCAAATGTTAGATTACTTTATAAGAGAAGATTTACAACTAAAAGCACCATTAGCTATGGCTGTATTAAATCCATTGAAACTAGTTATAACAAATTACCCTGAAAATGAAACAGAAATGCTTTCAATAGAAAATAATGCCAAGGATGAAACTCAAGGTACTCGACTTGTTCCATTCTCTAGAGAATTATTTATTGAAAAAGATGACTTCATGGAAAATCCACCTAAGAAGTACTTTAGATTATTCCCTGGTAATGAAGTTAGATTAAAGGGAGCATATTTTGTTAAATGTACTGAGGTAATCAAAGATGAAAATGGTGAAGTTGTAGAAATTCACTGTACTTATGATCCAGAAACTAAGAGTGGTTCTGGTTTTACTGGCAGAAAAGTTAAAGGAACAATTCACTGGGTTGATGCAAAGACGTGTCTTCCTGCTGAATTTAGATTATATGAACCATTAATTCTAGATGACG
Organism: Clostridium chromiireducens; assembly: GCF_003575225.1. Lineage (NCBI taxonomy): Bacteria > Bacillati > Bacillota > Clostridia > Eubacteriales > Clostridiaceae > Clostridium > Clostridium chromiireducens. Next base: position 46,635 of record NZ_QXDJ01000001.1, read on the forward strand.
TAGAAGAAAATGAAGGGAAACACTTCCTAGAACAAATAAATCCAAATTCATTAGAAGTATTACAAGGATTTATTGAACCAACTGCATTTAAAGATGCTAAGGCTCAAGATAAATTCCAAATGGTTAGAAATGGTTTCTTTAATGTAGATACTAAATATACAACTGCTGATAAGTTAGTATTTAATAGAATAGTTCCATTAAAATCATCATTTAAATTAAGCTAATCTATATATCATAAACTTGATGATAATATCGTATAGTTATCATCTTGAAAGGGTACTCTGCCGCTATGCTAAAAGTTATGCAAAGCTGTGCACTGAGTGACCCTTCTTTTTATTATATATCCTCCTTTGATACTCTTGTCTCATTCAGAAAATTTTTATTATTATTGTAACCAAATCCTAAAATTTTATCTAATTTTCCATATTTCGATAAAAACTAACTTCAACTATTAAGTTAATAAATTGCATTTCGATAATAGAGATAAAACTATATATATATTAGGGGGAATGCAACAGATGGAAAAATCACTCAAAAAAACAAAAGGCTTACCCATAAAAACGAAACTCATTTTAGTAATGATACTATTATTAAGTATACCCGTACTTGTACTTGGATTAGTGAGCTACTATGTTGCCAGAGGAGAACTTGAAAATAGTGGAAAGATTTTATTAAAAAATAGTGTAGAAATGACATTGCAAGTAATTGATGCAAATCAAAAACTTGTTGATAAGGGCTATCTAACCCTTGATGAAGCACAAGAAAGAGTTAAAGAATATATGCTTAGCGAAAAACAAGCGGATGGTACAAGAAAAATCAACCAAAATTTAAGCTTAGGTAAAAGTGGTTATTTATTTGCTTATACTCAAGATGGAGTTGAAGCAGTACATCCTAGTTTAGAAGGCAAAAGTGTACTGGATTATAAAGATAAAAAGACTGGCGCATTATTTGTTAAAGATCAAATTAAAGTAGCTAATGGTGGCGGAGGTTATCTGACTTATTGGTGGACACTTCCTAATTCAGATAAGATTTCAGACAAGATAACTTATCAAAAAACTGATCCTCATTGGGGTTGGGTAGTTTGTGCTGGTACTTATATGAGTGATTTTAATGTTGGTTCAAACAATATTCTTATTACTACTCTTATCATACTACTAGCAGTACTTATTATAGGTTCTGCCGTAATCATGATATTTGCAAAACACATATCTGCTCCTATTAAAGAAATAAGTAACGCTGTAGATATTGTTGCTTCAGGTAATTTGAATATAAAAATAGGAAAAATTAAAAACAAAGATGAAATCGGTAATTTAAATAATTCCTTCGAAATAATGGTTAAGAATGTTAGTGAATTTATAAGTTCAGTTAAAAATTCCGTTAATGTTGTTTTTGACTCTTCCAAATTATTAGATGAAATTGTTGCCGAAAATACAGCCTCTATTAATGAAGTTGCGGCTTCTGTTGAAGAGATTGCTAAAGGTTCAAATGAGCAGGCTAAAGAAACAGAAAACGGTGTCATTAGAATTAGAAATTTATCTGACAAGATAGATTTAGTTACAAAACTAACAATAGAAACTAACGATATCGCAATTAAAACAACTAATATAAGTAACAGAGGTTTAGAAGCGATTGATATACTTTCACAAAAATCAATTGAAAACAGCAAAGCTACTGAAAAAACTAGTGATATAATCATGGAAGTTGATAAAACTTCTGTTGAAATTGGATCTATTACTGAGGCAATAAGCCAGATTTCAGAACAAACAAACTTATTATCTTTAAATGCTGCTATAGAAGCTGCAAGAGCTGGTGAGCAAGGAAAAGGCTTCGCCGTAGTTGCTGAGGAAGTTAGAAAATTAGCTTCTCAATCTTCAATGTCTGCTGCAAAAGTTAAAGAATTAATCAATGGAATTCAAGATAAATCAAAAGCCGCTGTTAAAGCTATTGAGGATGGAAAGTTAATTGCTAAAGAACAAAACAAGTCTGTGCTGGAAGCTAAGGATATATTTGTTGAAATATTAAAAGCTGTAGAAAAGATTACAGACGATATGAAAAACTTAAAAACTTACAGCCTGGAAATGGAAGACGAAAAAAATGAAATAGTTGAAATTTTAGAAACTCTTTCTGCTTCAACTGAAGAGAGTTCCGCTGCTACTCAACAAATTTCTGCTACAACTGAGCAGCAATTAGCAAGTGTAAATCAAATAGCAAAACATACTCAAGACCTAAATATACTTGCAGAGAAGCTCAGAGAAGCAGTTAATTCTTTCCAAGTTTAAAAATTATAACATCTATTGATGAAAATGAACTCTGTAATAGTACTATAAATATTCATAATTAACTAAATTAAAACCATACCGGAAACAGTATGGTTTTAATTTGACTTATGATACAGCAATCAGTTTTGTAAAAAAATAACTACTTATTATCATATAAGTAACCAACTTTTTTCTGATATGGTCCCCTCATGCCGCATTTTTTAAGCATATTCTTAAGAATATATATGGTATAGAATAAATATTCCCATATTGTTTAGAATATTTATTCAAAAGAATATATAAATAATGCAAATTATTCTAATCAAAATCACTCTTCTATATTTTTAATTGAGCTTATTATCATTTCTACAACTGTCTCAGTGATATCATCAAATGTTAAAACTTCATCCTTAATTTGTAGTGACGTATAACTTACTCTCTGCAGCACACCCATAATTGTTTGAAACATATAATATCCTGTTTTGGTGGGATGTAAATCTGATTTTAACGACCTATCAATGATACCTTTATTAATAGCATCGGTAAAAAAATCACTCATATCATCTTCTAAAATGAAATTCTCATACTTTAATTTTAATTCTTCATTTGAATCATAAGCTCCGTAATAAAAGTCAAACAGAAAAATAAATTTGATTTCATCTTTATACTCTTTAGCAAAATTAATCCAAGCATTGAGCATTGCTATTATTCTATCTTTTCCACTCTCTTCACATCTATCCTCACTTTTTATAAATTGTACCATATGCCGTATAATATCCATTTGCACTTCAAAAATCAATTCATCTATTGACTTAAAATGCTTATAAAAAGTGACTCTACTTATTCCTGACAAAGTGCACACATCTTTAATATTAACATTAATAAAATTATATTTTAAAAATAATTCTTTTCCAGTCTGAATAATCTCTTCACGATTTTTATTTTTAATTTTTTCATGCCATGATTCACTCATTTTCTGCTACCTCTTCCTTATATGATTTGTTTCCAATAAAAGTAATTCCTATTGTTCCAATTAAAATAAGAGCTCCTACAGCATATGGAAGATTTATATGTTTATCAAATAAATTTCCAGCCATTAGAGGACCAATTATATTCCCAAAACTAGTATAAGTATTACTAAGTCCCGAAACAAATCCTTGCTGATCACCAGCCTTATTTGAGAGCATTGTACTTACAGTAGGCCTCAAAAATGAATTAAATGCAAAGAATATTGCTGAAACTACTAAAAGATATATAAAGTTAACTTTTATAAGCATCAATAAAAGCGCAATAGCCGTCATTAAAAGAGAAAATCTTATAAGTTTATATTCTCCAAAACGTTTTATTACCTTATCAATTAATCCTACTTGTATAATAATCCCTATAATTGCTCCCAAAGTAATTAAAACAGAAATATACTGAGAATTAAATCCATATTTTTGTTCTACATATAAAGAATATACTGTTTCGTAGTTTACTAAACCAAATGTCATAATAAAAATAAGTATCAAATATGGAAAATATGGAGTATGGAAGGATTGAATAAATTGTCTTGAAATAGATTCGTTCTTCTTAAGGTTTTTTAATGAATTTCTCTTCTCTATGGACAATGTTTCTGGAAGTCCAATAGTTAATACTGTTGCAACTAAGCCTAAAGTAGAGGCCCAAAAATACGGTACTCTAATACCTAGTTGAGCTATAACCCCTCCTATTCCTGGCCCTAAAACCATTCCTAAGTTTATAGCAGCACTAAAGTATCCCATTCCCTTTGCACGAGTTTCTTTAGTAGTCGTATCTGCAATATATGCAAGATTGGATGGTATCATAATTCCTAAACCAATTCCCCCAATAAATCTCGCTATATATAGCCATATCAATTCTTGAGATATGGCAAACATGAAATCAGAAATTACTGTAAGAAATAAGCCAGCTAATATCATCTTTTTTCTTCCATATTTATCTGAAAATCTCCCACCAATTGGTGAAAATAAAAATTGAGCCGCTCCAAAAACAGCTACTAAGTAACCAGCTACAGAGCCTCCTGCATTAAATTGCTTTAAATATTCCGGCAAAATTGGTATTACCATTCCTTGTCCAAGTAACGCAATGAATATATTAAACATCAAAATACCTAAAGGCAGTCTTTTTTTTATGTTTGAATTGAACATTTTTACCTCCTAAGTTTACACACAATAAACGATTTACACCACGTAAACCATTTTACTATTATTTTCATTTTTTGTAAACCACATTTGAAAGGACAAAATCACAGGCGAATATACTTTATTTTATATTCTTTAATTATTATATTAAATTTGATAAAACCTCTCTGTATATAAGTTGCCTTCAAATTATTATGCATCATAATTTCTTAAAGAATAAGAACTACTACAAGTTCTCCTGTAGTAGTTCTTAATAATGTTTGCCTATAAACTTAAAAATTTATCAAATCTGCTTCTAGTATTTTCTTCACCTATTATTTGCATAATTGTATATATATCAGGTGAGTTAGTTCTATGAGTTAATGCAGCTCTAACTGCTCCTGCAACATCTGAAATCATTCCTTTATATTGATCTGGATTTGCTTTGAAGTCTTTTCTATTTGCACAATATCCAAGTCTAAGTCCAATTTCTTTTAAATCTTCAAACCAAGCTTCTTGGCTTTCCACATTATAGTTAAATTCATTTTTATAAGTTTCTACTACAGCCTTAGCAGCTTCTATTGTAACGCCCTTTGGTAATTCTATTTGTTCTGCTGTTTCGTTATAGAATAATTCATCAAAGAAATAGAAAATTTTATCTTTAACTTCATCCCATTTAGCAAAGTCTTTTCTTGGTTTTGGACCTTCTTTATCTATATTGAAGATCTCTTTTGCCATAGTTTCATTTTCTGTAACTAATTTATACATTTCTGCATCATACTCTTTAGCCCATACTGTATAGTAGTCATAAACATCAGTAGCTTTCATTGCTGCTATTCTATCTTTTGATACGTCGTTTAATTTAACTAAATCAAATAATGCTCCACTCTTACCCATCTTTTCTAAATGAACTTCGAATTCGTGGTAATCAGCCTTAGGATTCTCAGCTCTCCATTCTTCATAAGTAGAGTTTACTATATTAAGTAAATATTCAATTACAGTTACTACTGGGAATCCAACTTCTTTATAGTAAGAAACAGCTGCTTCTGCATCTTTTCTCTTTGAAAGCTTTCTCTTTGATCCACCATCTTGTTTCATTATTGTTGGAATATGAGCATATCTTGGTGCTTCAAAACCTAAAACTTCAAATAATTGAACGTGTATAGGAAGTGATGATAGCCACTCTTCTCCTCTTATTACATCTGTTGTTCTCATTAAATAATCATCTATAGCGTGAGCAAAGTGATAAGTTGGAAGTCCATCTCCTTTAATAAGCACTACATCTTGATTATTTTCTGGGAATGATATATCTCCCTTTATTAAATCGTGGAACTCAACTCTTGTTTCAGGATTTCCTGGAGATTTTAATCTTATAATATACTTTTCTCCGTTTTCAATTCTCTTTATAGCTTCATCTTCAGTTATATTTCTGAATTTTGCATATTCGCCATAGTAACCTGGAGTTATTTTATTTGCTATTTGTCTTTCTCTAAGTTCAGCCAATTCTTCTGGAGTACAGAAATCTGGATAAGCTAAACCTTTTATAAGTAAATCTTTTGCAAAAGTATTATATATTTCAGCTCTTTGACTTTGTCTGTATGGACCATATTCACCTTTAGATGTTTCTTCTCCTGTCATACCTTCACTAAAATCCATGCCAAAATTATGCATAGTAGCTATTGTATCTTCTATTGCACCTTGAACTTCTCTCTTTTGATCAGTATCTTCTATTCTTAAATAAAAAACACCTTCACTTTGGCTTGCTAATCTTTCATTTATTAATGCAGCAAAAACTCCACCTATATGTTGGAATCCAGTTGGACTTGGTGCATATCTAGTAACTCTTGCACCTTCTTTAAGATTTCTCTTTGGATATTTTTCAACGTAATATTCAGTTGTATGTTCAACATTCCCAAATATTATATCTGCTAATTTTTCAAAACTCATTATTTGTATCTCTCCTTATCATTCTTCCTTACAAGGTATTATAAGCCCCTTGTCATGGCAATTTATATCAAGTGAAACTTGATTCAGGTGGGGTTTGATCCCCATCTGAATCCTAGTTGAACTTATACCCATGAAGGGCACAATGTCCAGGAGCGTGCAGCCGTTATCCCCCGCTTAAAGAAGTGGGGGTATTACGGATGCTAGCTATCGGATAAACTACACATAAATATGTAGAATAAATTCAAATTATTTAATTATCACAATTTAATAACATTACAAAATATTAATATCCTAATTGTTTTCCTACAATTATTACTTTTATCCTACCTTTAACAAATTGTCCTCTTATAATGGTAAAATCATTACATATTCTATTAGGACTTTTACAATCCACACAATACCCTAATTTAGCGCATGGAGTATCCTTCCCTAATCTTTTTGCATCAATCGGAGCAGCATAATTTCTAACTCTTCTTTCTGCTTCTTCTATATCTTTAACAATCTTATTTGTTCCAGTCACTAAAATAACCTGCTTAGGACCATAAATCATTGGTGCGACTCTACTTCCATTACCATCAATATTGTATAGTTCTCCACTTTCAGTCAGGGCATTCGTACTACACATAAAAGTATCAGCAGAGAAGTTTTGCATATAAATACTTTTCTTTTCTTCACTTGTAATACTTTCTCTATACTTATCCAAAAATGCATAATTTCCCTCACGAAGAAAGTCTATAACACCCGTTTCAAACAACGTCATAGAATCACCAACCCCTACAACAGAATTTTCATCTATGAGTTTTTTTAAAAGTTCTTTTAATTCATTATCATCATTTACAAAGAAACCATCCATGTAACGTTGCCTTAAATTTTTTATAGTTCTATTAACTTGTTCTTCTTTGTACCATGAAATATTGATATCCATATAATATATAGTCCTTTCTAAGTAAAAAGTTTCAACTTTTATCTTTGCATTATAAATAATTCAAAGGATTGCACCACTATTTCTAATTCATAGTTCACAATTTAAGAAGATTGAGAAGTAAAATAATTTCTAATATTGCTTATTAGACACTCTATAAGTTCAGCAACCAATTTCAATGTAATTACCTTCAGGATCAGCAATCCAAAAATTTCTTTGACCCCAAGGTTGTGTAACTGGCTCTCCTGTGAGTGATTTAACACCAAGTTTCATTAGCCGTTCATATTCTCTATCAACATCATCTTTAGTAGGAACGCCAATGCCTATCTGCATTGTCAGATTGAATCCCATTGGCGGGTAATAAGGTTGGTTCATCGCCTCAGCAAATTTTTTCCTGTCAAACATAAACAAACCACCATCTTTTACTTTGAAACTTACAAACGGTCCTCCATCCCAATCTGTTTCGTAGCCTAAGATATCCCTGTAAAACATTACCATGTTCTCAATATCTTCGGCAAATATCCCTGTATGTACGCTGTTAGACAATATGCCCATATAAATAACCTCCTTCTTTAAATATATAATTTTTCTTAGTTTTAAATACAAAAAAGCCCTTCGTCCCAAAATATAATTAGGACGAAAGGCTGACTTCCGCGTTACCACCTAAATTGATTAATTTAAGCATATTAACTTTTGTTATTAATAAACCTAATTTAACCCTCTTAATTATCTTTAAGGGAATAACCCCATAAATATACTACGCTTACGCTTTCTATTTATCACTCCAAAGCTTCCTTCAATAGTTTTAAATTCTAGGATTACACCATCCCTAGATCTCTTTAAATTAAAATTCTATTTACTCTTCTTTTTCATTGCTATTATCTGTATTTATATTTTATTTAGTATTTACAAAATACAAATCAATTATACATTTTGAAAATACCAATGTAAAGATAAATTATTATAATATAGCAATATAGTTTTTAAACGGTACATTTTAATATAGATAACCAACGCATAACTTATAGTTAAACATATAACTCACCGAAATGAATAGCATACGTTTTGTTCCAGTTTCTAAGGAATTTTTATGGGTGATTCTAAGAACAAAAGTTGTGCCCAAAATGCTAGCCTCAAAGACAAAGCTTTGAACTAGCATATTTGGAACAACTTTTCTTCTAAGAATCACTACCACAAAAATTCCTTACGAAACATTCCACAAAAGTATGCTATTCATTTCTAGTTGAATTATCTTTCAAAATATATCAATTTTATGTTTCGTTTATCTATGTAGATAAACACATATAGCTTAGACTTATGAGATAACTTCCCAAAAATATAAATATGTTTATCTAATAAATCAATTATTTAAGTTACATATATATGTTTAAGTTCCATTATTCAATCTTATTATATAATTTCAACACCACTCCTATTTCCCATTATTCCATTAGCATAGATGTCCAATTTAAATATTTAATTTATAACTCGGAGTATATTCAATATCATAAAGAATGGGTACTCTTTTGTGCAGTGTTTCATTGATAATTTGATTGTAGGATTTTTTCAGCAGAAGTTGTTCCATTTGAGCTTGTCATTTGCTTGCCAATGGAGCATGCTCAAATAGGCGCAACTTCTGGTGGTAGAAATCCACAACCAAATTCTCTAGAAACCGAAACAACAGAGTACCCATTCTTTCGATGAGTTATATGCATAAGTTTAAGTTATAGCTTGAATAAAATCAGACTTTTTTATTATAGTCGGAGTAACTGAATCACCATAAAAATTTACTGGCTCTCCTATTATTTCACATCCGAAATTCTTTAATAGTTTTACTGTTATATCTCTAGCTTCACTATATATTTCTTCAGCTCCATTGTTAAATATATCATTTAACGAAAATACAGCTAACTTCTTACCTATGCCTATTCCACGTAATCTTTTATCAACAGCATACCTTCCCCAATGCCACTCATTATTCTCAATCCATCCTGCTGTAACACCAACAATATCTTCACCAACTCTTGCACACCACCAAATTGGCTCTAGATTCTTCTCTAACGGAACTAAATTTGCCGGAATGTTTTGTTCCTTAGTAAACACTCCTATTGCTAATTTAATAGCATCTTCCATATAGTTTAATGATACTCTCTCTATTTTTATCCTAGACTCATTTTTTATTAGGTTACTCTTTAAAGAAAGGATACGGAATTCATTAAATGATTTTACAATATTACTTACTGTTTCCTCATCCCCATACTCTAAAATCTCATTAATGACTTTATTTACTTCACCATCTCCGTTAATTATGTTTTCCTTTCCTAATGGCAGAATATCAATGTCTTTCATTCTTTTGTCAGTTTTAGATTTTTCCACTTTTATAAACCCTTTGCTCTCTAAGTTACTAACAGTTCTACTTAAGGAAGCTTTATCAATTCCCAATTGAACTAACAACTCATTAAAAGGGGTATTTCCATTTTGTTTAAGATAACTTAATATATGAGCTTGCGCTAAAGTCAATCCAGAATTTAAGCAATTATGACTTAGCAAACCTAATTCTCTTATAATCAATCGCAGTTCTTTCCTAATTATTTCTTCTTTATTCATACATAACACCTCAACTTAATTGATAATATCAACTAAATTATACTATAGTTAAATAGATAGTGCAAACTACGATAATTAGCACATACTACAAGCTCTATCTAAGGATTTAACCGTTATAGAAAACTTATTAATGGATAGATATCAATAAACTTAACAAAAAATTAGCTGAAGGTGTAGTAAAACAACTTTAGCATGTAGTTACTCACCTTCCTATATTAGAGTTATTGATTTAAAATAACAATCTAGTGATTGGCAAGATATGATACTAGTTCCTCTCTTGTGTATCTTTTAGGCTCCTTGAACTTATTTAGGACTAGCGCTTTGTAATAAGTTTCAGCTACCTTTTCAACATGTCTTGCTTTAGATAACACATCTTCTATATCTCTACTTACTATAATAACTCCATTGCTTTCTAGTAAACAAGCATCACTTGTTTTTAATTTTTCTGTTAAATCCTTTGCAGCTTCAGAAGTTTTTGCATTATCATAATTAGCTACATAAATATATCCTCCATAATTTGCTGAATCATAAGTTACTGGTGGAATTACTTTATTTATCACTGCAAATGATGTTGTATAACTTGGGTGCACATGCATAATAGCTCTTAGATCTTTTCTCTCTTTATATATTTCAATATGCATTTGCAAATCACTGCTTGGTTCAATTCCATCCATCACCTTAATTTTGTTTCCATCTAGATCTAAAATGCAAAGTTGTTCTTCTGCTAAATTCTCTATCTTTATCTTTGAAGGCGTTATAATTACATATCCTGAACTTTCATCTCTAATACTGAAACTTCCTGCATTTTCTGAACATAGGTTATACCTCTCTGAATCCTTTACCATCTTAAGAAGTTTTATTTTTAAATTTTCTAACATATTTCTTCCCCCTTCAAATATTTCTATCAATCTTTTAGCCCCATTGTTTCATCAATAAATATTCTCTTATCCATAAGCTTAAGATCTTTATCTATTATTGGATTAAAGTCCATTAAATCTAATACATCTTTTTCAATATTGATTCCTGGTGCTATCTCAATTAGATGTAACCCATCATCTTTTAATTCAAAAACAGCTCTTTCAGTTATATACATAACAGATTGTTTAACTTTCATAGCATACTCACCACTAAAAGTAATTTGCTCAACAGACTCTATAAATTTCTTGCTTACGCCTTCTTTTATAATTCTTAATTCTCCATTCTCTACTTTTACTTCTAGTCCTTTAGCTGTTAAAGTTCCGCAAAATACCACTTTTTTAGAATTTTGTGTTATATTAATAAATCCTCCACATCCCGCAACCCTTGTCCCAAACTTACTTACATTTATATTTCCATGCTTGTCCGCTTGAGCAAGTCCTAAGAACGCTATATCTAAACCGCCTCCATCATAAAAATCAAATTGTGTTGGTTGGTCAAATATACATTCTGGATTTATTGACGATCCAAATTTCTTTCCTCCTTGTGGTATTCCCCCTATTGGTCCTGGTTCTACTGTTAAAGTAATAAAATCTCCTATCCCTTCTTCATTTGCTACATTTGACACCGCCTCCGGAACCCCTATTCCTATATTAACAATACTTCCTTCAACAAGTTCCATAGCCGCTCTTCTTCCAATTATCTTTCTTGCATCTAATTTCAATGGTGCAAAATCATCTACAGTTATTCTAATATCTCCAGATAATGATGGATCATAATCATATCCTAATACTTGAGCTTGATCCTCTTTGTCTTTTGCTTCAACTATATAATCAACATAAATTCTCGGTATCTTAATAGATCTTGAATCTAAAGTGCCTGCTTTAACAACTTTCTCAACTTGTACTATAACAATTCCGCCGCAATTTCTTACTGCTTGTGCTATACATGTTGCTTCTGATAAAGTAGCTTCGTGCTCCATTGAGATATTTCCTTTCTCATCAGCATATGTCCCTCTTATAAAAGCCACATCTATGCTTGGACATTTATATAATAAATTTTCTTTACCTAATATATCTACTACCTCAACTATATCTTCTTTGGTAATTGCATTGACTTTTCCACCTTCTACTCTAGGATCTACAAAAGTATTTAATCCTACTTTACTAATAGTCGCTACCTTTTTACTTGCTATATCTCTGAATATATTACACATGATTCCTTGTGGTAAATTATATGCGCATATTTTATTATTCCTAATTAATTCTCCTAGCTTTGGTGCTAAGTTAAAATGTCCTCCTATAACTTTTTGCACTAAACCTTCATGAGCCAAATGGCTTAAACCTTTACTATCCCCATCTCCTGACGCCGCTGCAAACATTAACGTTAGATTTTGTGGGCTTCTTTCCTCTAAAAATCTTTTTTCTAAACTCTTCATAAGTGCCTCAGGAACTCCTAATGATGCAAAACCTGATGTAGCTAATACATCATTATCTTTTAATAAACTTGCAGCTTCTGTAGAACTGATTATTTTCACCATGAATACCAACTCCAAACTCTTTATGAAATATAGTTATTTTTTTATCAATCTCAACCAATATCATTTTAATTCTTTGTTTAATTTTTGTCAATAAGTTTTCTGACAATTCTGAATATTTTTATTTATTTTACCAAGATAATGATAATCATAAATTTATTATCCTATTACTCATGTAAAACTACTGCATTTTAATATACTTTTTTTAATATTCCTAATCATTTTCAAATTTCATCATTAAAGTATATTATATTTTATGAAATATGATTCCTATTTGTTATTCCTAATTGTTACTTTTTTAACTAATATCTTAATATCATTCGTTAGATAAATTTCACATCAATTCTCACTCTACAATGATTCGAATCTCTCTTTCAACAACTTCTATAAAAAACAAAAAATAAACCGTCACCAAATAACTAAATAATCATTTTGTGACAGTTCATTTTAGGCACATGAAAGAAAATAACAAGGCCAACTGATGTTCATCAATATCCTACAAATTAAATTTTGAATTGTAAACAGTAAATATAGTTAATTATTATTTATCCCAATACATTGGATGTATTAATGATGAAGGTAATTTGGTACTAGCGTCTCCCTTAACTGTATTAATCTGAGCTTGAGTAACAAATATGCACCCTGCTAAATTAGCCCCTCTTAAATTAGCATCTCGTAAATCTGCTCCAATAAGATCTGCCCCGCTTAAATCAGTTCCACTTAGGTTTGCTGCTATGAGAAATGCACCTCTTAAATCCGCTCCTCTAAGATTAGTTTTTCTAAGATCTACACCAAACAAATTTAATCTTCCTGCTATTGTTTTTTTACGTTTTAAAGTATTCTTTTGACCACTAATCATCTTAGAACGTACCATTTCACTAATCTCCTGAAGCATTGAATTTACAACATTTCTATGTGCTTCTATATCTATATTCATTAGCGAAGCAGCATCAAGAAAAGTAAGCTTTTCGGTCTCACTTATCAATTTACGAATTTCTTCATGAATTAAACTATTTGTTTGTACAGAAAAAGCTTCTGTTAAATACCATAACATCTCATGAAGCTGTCGCATGACTAAAAATACTTCACACATTTGCTTTTCTACTTCACTATTTTGATTCCAGTCACGTCCTCGGTATGTAACTTGCGCAACCTTTTGCCCTGCACCGAAACAATCATAAGCTGTACATCCTTTAAGTCCCTTTTGACTAAGTTTCTTATGTATAGAACAACGAAAATTTTTTTGCAAATTTATGCATGGCCTCCCTGCCACTTTATCTGTTGGAAATCCCTCAGCAGCAGAGAAATACAAAGCAATACAGCATAACCCAAAACATTTTTCACAATCTATTTTCAAATTTTTATATAATTCATCATCTCGTTCAATTCTATTTTCACATTTCATCTTCATTCACCTCATGTTTTAAAGCCTAAACCACTTCAACTTTTAAATTATACCATATATTCCATATTATAAGTTAGTTCCTTATCAAAACAGGCTTAGTGCACGATTTATCTAGAAATTTGTATAGCATTAAAAATCTTTGTTTATCTTGTATCCTTTTGGGCACACTTAACTTAGTTTACATTTTAAATACATCTTTCGTGAATCCCTTCAATTTGCGCATTTACGCTAATTGAATCTTGACATTGATTTGAGGTAAAGTTTATTGTATCATAGATACTATATTAAAATATAAAAAATAATGTAAAATATTATCATAAAGAAGAGGTATTTGTATGCATCCAACAGATTTTAATTATAAAATGCCTGCTGAATGGACTGCTCATGAGCGTACATTCATATCATGGCCAGTAAAAGATTCTATGTGTCATCCAGATAATCACCAAAGTGTTTGTGCTGGATATCAAGAATTTATCAAAGCAATTGCTGAATTTGAACCAGTTTCAGTAATTGTTAATCCAAATGAGCTAGAAAATGTTAAAGAGCTTTTTAATGAATCTAATATAGAATTGCTTCCAATTGAACATAACGATGCATGGCTTAGAGATAATGGACCAACATTTATTATTGATGATGAAGGTAATAGAGCCGGAGTAAATTGGAGATTTAATGCTTGGGGCGGAAAATATGCTCCATGGGATTTAGATGATAAGGTAGCACCACAAATTTTAGAACATTATAATATTAAGAAATTTGATGCACCTCTAGTTATGGAAGGAGGTTCCCTTCATACAGATGGAGAAGGAACATTACTTACTACAGAGGAATGCCTTTTAAATCCTAATAGAAATCCAGATCTTACCAGAGAACAAATTGAAGCTCACTTAAAACAATACTTAAATATACAAAAAGTAATTTGGCTAAAAAATGGTCTAGATGGTGATGAAACAGACGGTCATGTTGATAATATAGCGTGTTTTGCTGCTCCTGGCAAAATAATTATTCAGACTTGCGATGATCCAAATGATGCTAACCACAAAATCACATTGGAAAATCTTGAAATCCTAAAAAATTCAACAGACGCCAAAGGAAGAAAATTAGAAATCATCCCAATAAATCAACCTCCTAGAGCTGAATATAAAGGCGAAAGATTAACATTGAGCTACTTAAATTTTTATTTTGTAAATAATGGTATTATTTTACCTACTTTTGGCGGTAACGCGGCAGAAGCAGATAAGATGGCCGAAAAAGTATTAAGTCTGACTTTCCCTGATAGAAAAGTTAGAACTGTAGATGGAATGGCTGTTATTAAAGAGGGTGGTAACGTACATTGCACAACTCAACAAATGCCGTACCCAAAAAATCTAAAAGCATTATAAGAAATAAGATGAGGTGATAATCATGAGAAAAGTTAAAGTTGCAGCTACACAAATGAGCTGTTCATGTAATATTGACGAAAATATTTCTAAAGCAGAAAAATTCGTAAGAGACGCAGCTGAAAAAGGTGCTCAAATAATTCTACTTCAAGAATTATTTGAAACTCCATATTTTTGTCAAAAAGAGAAGTCTGATTACTACGTATATGCTACCGAAGTAGCACAAAACAAAGCAATTAACCATTTTAAAGAAATCGCTAAGGAGCTTAAAGTAGTACTTCCAATCAGTTTCTACGAAAAGAAAAACTACGCTAGATATAATGCTATAGCAATAATCGATGCTAATGGTGAAATTCTTGGAACATATAGAAAAAGCCACATTCCTGATGGACCTGGTTATGAAGAAAAGTTCTACTTCAACCCTGGAGATACCGGCTTTAAGGTATGGAATACGCGTTATGGAAAAATTGGCGTAGGTATCTGTTGGGATCAGTGGTATCCAGAAGCTGCTAGATGTATGACTTTAATGGGAGCTGAAATTATCTTCTACCCTACTGCTATTGGTTCTGAACCACAAGATGGGTCAATTGATTCAAAAGATCACTGGCAGGCTTGTATGTTAGGTCATGCTGCTTCTAATTTAATTCCTGTAATTGCATCAAATCGTGTTGGTGTTGAAGAAGATGAAGACTCTAAAATTACATTCTACGGCTCTTCTTTTATAGCTGGACCACAAGGAAATAAAATTGTTGAAGCTAACCGTACAGAAGAAACTGTATTAGTTGCAGAATTTGACTTAGATCAATTAGAAACACAACGTATTGAATGGGGAATCTTTAGAGATCGTCGTCCAGATCTATATAAAATAATAACATCTTATGATGGAGATTTAATCATTAAATAGACAAATAAATAACAATTATTATGAGAGCAAAATAGTTAATTTTACATTTTGCTCTCATTAACTTATGAATAATTAATCTATTCTATATTTGGGCTAAAAAATCATCTATTCTCCTATTAAATTCATCAGGTTTTTCAACGAAAGGTATGTGTCCACAATCAGACAAAGTTATTTTGAATGACTAGATATCCAATCTTTCATCAAGTAATTCTTAAACATTTCTACAGTTTCACTACCTATGTTTTCAGAAATTTCTTCCTCTATCTGCCTTTTTATCTTTAGCATTTCTGTGGAATATTCATCGCCTTTTTTAGTTAAGACTATCAACTTATCACGCTTATTTCCCTCAATAGGAATCATCTTAATATAATTTTGTTCGATTAATTTTTTAGCGCTTTTATGAGCCGCCTGTCTTGTTATATTCATTTTCCTCGCCACCTCAGCAACTGTCATACTTTTTATTTCTAACATTCCAAGCATATGAGATTCTGTGTCAGATACCTCATTTCCATTCTTCTTTAACCAAGCTTTCATAACTTCTTTTCTTAGTTTTCTATGTTTTAAGCTCAATAAATCTATTATATTTAATCCTTTTAGATATTCATCCATTATTGAATCTCCTTTTAGTTTCTCATAATTTATGCTGAATATTAACTACTATAATTAATATACTACACTGTTTTTTATATTACCATAAAATCTATATATCCATTATATTTCTATAAAATAACATATTATAAGTAGTATCAATTGTAAATACCATGTAAAATGTATATTAAAATTGTAAACCAAGTTGACTTTTTACATTTCTAAGTGTTATACTTATTGTAATCTTGGTTGACAATTAAATTATAAAAGGAGATTTAAAATGGGAAAAAATAAAAAAGAAAACTTTATATTTACACTTATTTGTTGTGCTTTAATGGTTTTAGGAATGACTATATACAATGTTATTCTTAGAAATGGATTAAGTAGTTCTTTATTAAAAGATGTTGTATTTGGGTTCTTACCAATTTTCTGTATTGCTTTAATTTTAGACTGGTTTCTTGTTGCGAAAATCGCAAAATCATTTGTAGCTAAACTAATAAATCATGATTCTCTACTTATTAAGAAGATTTTATTTACTTCATTTTTTATGGTATGCGGTATGTGCTTCTCATTATCGCTAATTACCTTAATAATTCATCAAGGAATATCTTCAGATCTTCCAATGAACTTTGCTACTACATTACTTAGAAATTTTATATTCGCTCTACCACTTCAATTAATCATTGTTGGACCTATTGCAAGAACTATCTTCTTTAAGATTTATCCTGTAGTTTGATATTTATTTGAACTTACTTAACCATTTTCCATTATCATTGTTAGTTTTATTTTTTCTTTAAATAACTTACTTAATATTTTAACCAACAAAAGAAATTTTTATAGTTAGAATTTAAGCTTTAGTACTCCCTTGTTTGAATAATGTTATCTATAGAAAATATTGTTGCATCATGTTATATTATTAATAAAGGATTATTATAGGGTATTAGGAGGAATTACATGATGGAAAAAATTTTAGAATCACTAATTAACGTTGCACCAATTATAAGTGAAATGTTTGGAGGAAATGCAGCTGTTGCCATTTGTGACAAAACTGGTTGTATATTTTCTTTGGATGGAAAAAATGTTAAAGCACCTATACATGTTGGACAAGAAGCTGATATAGAATTAGCAAAAAAAACAGGTATTATAGATATGGTTTATAGACAAAAGAAAACTCTAACTACATTGTATAATAAAAAAGATCATGGTGTAGACTCAAAAGCAACTTTAATTCCTGCAATTGCTGATAACGGTGAAGTCGTAGGTTTTGTAAGTTTATCTACAAACATAGAGGATTTTACTAAGATAAAGACTTCTACAGAAGAATTAAAGAGTTCACTTCAAGAAACAAACTTGACGGTATCTGAAATTACAAACAGTGCTGTACAATTATCAGAGAAGCTAAACCACATGGTTGAAAATACTAAAGACACTGAAAAATTAATAGCTGAAAGCAGCGAGGCTGTAACACTAATTGAAAGCATCTCAAAACAATCTAACCTTTTAGGCCTTAATGCCGCAATTGAATCTTCGAGAGCTGGAGAATATGGAAAAGGTTTTTCAGTAGTTGCTGGAGAAATGAGAAAGCTAGCTTTAAATAGCGGTGAATCTTCTAAGAAAATTTCCGCTGCACTTGCTGAGATGAGCAATAGTATTAAGACAATAATTGAAACAATAAATGAACTAGGACAAATAGCCACTAATCAAGCTGCTTCTTTAGAAGAAGTATCTGCAACAGTTGAACAAATAACTTTAAATTCTCAAGTATTAGTTGATAATATGAACATAAATTAACATTATGATAAAAGGGAGAACTACATTTACTGCAGTTCTCCCTATAATTTTAATCATAGTTTCATTTTTAACTTAATTAATTTTAGACATTTTTTGAGAAAATAATATACCTATAACACATAAAATTATTATAAAATAGAATATCGCATCATAACTATGAAGCAAATCCAATAATAGGCCAGAAGCCAACGCGCCACAGAATGTTCGTCTTTAATTATTTTAAATTACGATGATACTCGTCCTTATTCCCAAAGAACTTTTTCCTTAATTCTATGAATATGAATAAATTTTTATAGAAAAAGATAAGCTACTACTAACTCTTATTTAATATAATTTACATGGAGGAGAAAATGAAGATAATAAAAAAATTGTTATATATAATCATGTTTTTTATCTTTTTATTACAGAGTAGCAATCTTAATGCTTATGCAAGCATCAATTCCGAAATTCCTTATAATATAGCTGTATTTATAAATGATTTTAATGATCTATTTATTTCTGATGTTATGAAAAATCTAGAAAACATCCAAAAAGAAAATAAAACTAAAGTTAATTTTACTTTTTTTGACGCAAGAGGAAACCAAGTTATCCAAAATCAAAACATTGACAATGCCCTTAATGATAACTTTGATCTTTTTGTGGTAAATCCCGTAAGTACTAACATAGATGAGCTTAATTCCGTTCTTACAAAAATAACACAAAAAAATATTCCACTAATTATATACTATGCTCAAACTAAATCAATAATTAATTTTATCAGGCCTTATCGTAAAGGTATCATCATTGATACAGATATTGAACAATCTGGAATTCTACAAGGTAAAATTCTCTCTGACATATGGGCTTCTAATAATGATGCTTTAGATAGAAATAAAGATGGTGTAATGCAGTATGTTATGTTAAAAGGTCCAGCTAATAGTCCTGAGACAATTGCTAGATCTAAGTACTCTATTCAGACACTCAATGATGAAAGAATAAGAACTGAGGAGCTTACATCAATCGCTTGTAATTGGGATAAAAATTGTGCTAAGTCTGCTATTGAATCATATTTTTTAAAGAACGGAAATAAAATTGAAGCAATAATTGCAAATAATGATGCTATGGCAATAGGGGCTATTGAAGCACTTCAAAAATATGGTTACAACAAAGGTGATAACTCTAAATATATCCCAGTTGTTGGCGTTGATGCTCTTCCTGAGGCTCAAGAATTAATCAAACGAGGTCTTATGACAGGAACCGTTGTGCAAGATCCTGTTACTCATGCAAATGCGATTTATACTATTGGGATGAATTTAATATCTGGTAACAATCCCCTAAATGATACAAATTACAAATTTGATAATACAGGTACAACTGTTAGATTACCTTACACAGAATATTTTAAATAGCTTCGTCAAAAGCATTAACAACAAGCGATATTCAAAATATAAAAGTATAGCTGACCACAATTTTGTGGTCAGCTATACTTTTATATTTTTCTTTTCTTAATTACTAAGTACTCCATTTTCATTTACGTTATACCCATCAGGCGTTTTGCAATTCACGTACAATTGCCCTTCCTCATTGAATCCATAATATGAATCATTTATATTAACCCATTTGGGTTTATCTTTTTCTCCATTTACTCTCATGCAATTTGAATCTAAGTAATATTTATGGCTATTAGAAGGATCAGTATACCATGTACTCTGAAGTGCATATCCAGCTGAATTAAATATATACCATTGTCCATCAATATATTTCCATCCGTTATTAGCTGTATAATAATATCCTTTATCCGGATCAGTACAATACCACCAGCCTTCACTATTCTGATTCCAACCTAGTTCATACTTGTTTAATGAATGAACTATTCCATTACATAGTCCTTGAACTAATTTATTTTGATAACTATCATCACTTAATAGTCTATCTTCTCCTGGATTAGACATAAAACCCATTTCTACTAATACTACAGGAACCTTCGACCAGTTAAACCCTGTTAGATCACTTCTTTGCACTACACCTCTATTATTCATTCCAGCACTTGAAATTAAATCATTCAATATTGTTTGTCCATACTGAGCACTTATACTACTTATGTCCTTAGCATAACCTATAGGTGCTGGCACTAACATAGAAGCACCGGTCATGCTCTGATTGTCCATCCCATCACAATGTATTCTAATTACTAAATCTGCATTGTTATTATTTCCAACTTCTGCTCTTTCAATATTTCCAGGTGCTTCAGATTCCTGAGTTTTTGTCATTATTACCGTATAATTCTTCTGTTCTAATAAAGTCTTTAACTTCTCTGCAACTTTTAAAGTAACAACATACTCTGGAACACCAGTTACGACCCCCTGAGTTCCTCCGCCATCTTTAATTTTAGTAATACTTGAATCTGGTGACTGAAGTTCATACTCGCGGTTCCCCCCAGTACCATGACCTGGATCAATAACAACTACCTTTTTCCCAGATGCTAATGCTATCTGATTATTGGAAATACCTATCGTAAAAATATTCAAAACAATCAGAGTCATAAAAAATGTTAATAGTCTTTTCATCGTTTTCCTCCACTTCTATAATTCAAAAACATATAGTAAAATTTAATATTATGTGAATTATATATACAACTATTTCATAAGCGTTCAAATAAATTGAACATGAATAATCGTAGAATTAATTAAATATGTTACTTTAATTGCATTTTTTCTGTATATTCTTGATTTTATCACTTTATATCCTCAATTTCTATGAATTTCTTATTATTCTCAAAAAATGAAAACACTGTAGATAGATAACTTCATGTTCTCCATATAAACTAACTTACATGCAAAAACAAAAAATTCTTTAGATAAAGTTAATATAGTTGTTATTCTTATTGGAAAATAATGCTTGTATATTTCTTAACGCTAGAAGCATACTAATCTTGTATCATTTATCTGATGTCTAGCCACTGTAACACTCCCATCTTCTATTAAAGTGTGAGATAACAGTGGCACGACCTAGATAAGTTCAACTAACCTTCAGTGGGAGACTTACCCTCAAGGGGTACCTAGAAAACTCACTCTGAAGCTAAGTTTCATTTTATATTGGGAGGTGTTAAATATGCCAGGAAGAGCAAAACAATTTGTTGATCAAAGCGTATCTTCATGCAAAGATACTATTAGCTCATTACAACAAGCACTTAGCTCTGCAGAAAAACAAGACAATAAAGACAAAATCCAACAAGCAATAAACTCGCTTAATTCTGCATGTCAACAATTAAATGGGTATCAAGACTAATTGTGACTAAGTGTATTGTTCTGTAAGTAATAGAGCACTTTATTCTGATTTCAGAATAAAGTGCTCTATTCATTTTCTATATTCCAAATTCCACAAAAAATAGGATCAAAAGTCTACAAGCAGAAACTTAAAAACTTCCGTGTAATTTGTATCCTATTCATCATCTCTAATATACAAATGTTCTGGATACTTTTTCTTTTTAAGTTCTTTTTCAGTTCCTAGCTCACATGCTAACTTAAAGTAATCAACCTTATAATTAATATGATCCATATATTCATTAAGCTCATCTATTTGTTTCCGAACATTTTCTCTATGTTTTAAAACCATCTCTAACCTTTGATATAGTGTTTTATCACCTTCACCATGCAGAGCGACAAACTTTTTAATCTGTTCAATTGGCATATTTGTACTTTTTAAGCAGTTAATCACTGCAATCCATTCCAAATTAGATTCATCATAATACCTGCGACTATTTTCATCTCTTTGAATATGTGGTAACAAACCTTCAGATTCATAGTATCTTAAAGTAGATGCCGATAATCCCGATATATTTGCTGCCTGTCGTATAGAATATTTCATAATCCCTATCCCCTTTATTAAAAATTCCTAACATTCATTATACGTATAAATAACTAATTTTTAAATAGGAAGTGGATTAACTCAATACATATTGCAGAAAATATTATGTAAATAATTTATTATTTACATAACTATTCAAGACTTATGGAATCAATCATTTTTAATTCCTCTTCTGAAAATTCTACTTTATGGACTATTCCTACGTTTTCAATAATTTGTGACGGTTTTGATGCTCCAATTAATACACTTGTTACATCTCCATCTTTTAGCACCCAGCTAAGTGCCATTTGTGCAAGAGTTTGGCCTCTATTTAGCGCAATGTCATTTAATCTTCGAATTTGCCCTAACTTCTTCTCTGTTAAAACATCTTCTTTCAAAAATCTTCCATCTACTTTTATACGACTATCTTCTGGAATACCATTTAAATATTTATTGGTTAATGTACCTTGTGCCAATGGACTAAAGGCTATGATTCCTTTGCCGTTTTCTCTTGCTGATTTTTTTAATCCATTATTTTCAATAGTTCTATCAAAAATTGAATATCTGTTTTGATTTATTATAAATGGGCATTTTAATTCTTTTAGAATTGCTGATGCCTTTTCCATAGTTTCTCCATCATAATTAGAAATACCAGCATAAAGTGCTTTTCCACTCTTTACAGCAGTGTCTAAAGCCATCATAGTTTCTTCTAATGGAGTATCAGGATCCATTCTATGATGATAGAATATATCAACATATTCTAGTCCCATGCGCTTTAGACTTTGATCTAAGCTTGCTAATAAATATTTGCGGCTTCCCCAGTCTCCATAAGGTCCATCCCACATTGTGTATCCAGCTTTTGTACTTATGAGTAGTTCATCACGATATACTCCTAAATCATCCTTTAAAATACGTCCAAAATTTTCTTCTGCACTTCCTGGAACTGGTCCATAGTTATTTGCTAAATCAAAATGTGTTATTCCATTATCAAATGCAGTAAAACATAATTCTTTCATATTATCGTAACCAGCATTGCTCCCGAAATTATGCCAAAGTCCAAATGATACCCTTGGAAGTTTCAGGCCACTTTCTCCACACTTACTGTACTTCATTTCTTCATATCTAGTCTTTGATGCTTGATACTTCATTATTTCAACTCCTTTGCTTTTATAAATTAACTTTAACACTTAAAGCTAACTTTAAGTCAATAGTATTTTAAACGTTTCCTCTAAAATGAAAAACTAAATTCGTGATTGCAAGAGTAAATTCATCTTACACGAAGTTAGTTTTGCACTATTTTTTTGATACTATGGATATAATTTATTTGAGAGTGGGCTCCTCTAAGTTTACCGGAGGTAATTATAATGAATAAGAATTATGATCATAAACATCTAACAACAACTCAACGCATTATGAAAGAACTCTTGTTATGTCGATATATTCTAAGATATTCTTCTTAGAATCAAGTTCCTTACTATATAATTCCCTCAAAATTTCTGATGCTGTTAATGCATTAAATTTGTTTTTAATTATTACTTCTTCCTTATCCATATATTGTCCTTTCTCTATCTAAAACTCTTAATTTATATATTGTACCATAATTTCTGTCTTTACTCTTGAATATGATCGAAAAAAAGAAATGATATTTTATATAAATATCATTTCTTAAAACAACTACTTACAACTCCAATGTATTTAAAATATCTCTCAGTTGTTTTAGTTCATCACTACTTAAAGTAATCCCCTTCCCCATCTTCTCATGTTCAGGCGCCCAATCTCGTAAATCATATTTAGCTTCTTTACCATTCCAGCTTATTAGATTTAATTCTTTATTCCATCCTTTTGATGATTCTGATATTTTTCCTAATTCCTTTTCTATCTCAAATTTTATATCTGCCATAGTATCTTTTCTCCTCTAACTCTGATTATAATAATTAACTTATATAATCTCCAAAATAAAAATTAGTAAACACAAAATTCTATAATAATTAAGGCCTCCTATAAAATTATTTTGAGAATATATCTTTTATTGAATTCAAGAATCTGTTAAATAACTCTTCTAATTTTGCAAAAAAACCTTTAGCTTCTTCACTACTCAACTTATCTTTTAATTGATTAGTTACATCGTCTAATTGTGCTTTTAGATTATTGTAGTTAAGATCTAAGTCATTTATCTTGCTCATTACCGATTTAATATTCGCTATATCTTCATCTGTTAATTTATTTTTATATTCTTCTGTGGCTTTATCTACTATATTATTTAGTTCTGCATTTGACTTAGGTTTTTCCTTTATTACATCTTTTTTGATATCATTCATTAAGTTACTAGCATCATTTTGACCAATTTTTTCTGCAATATCTCCTGTAGTAACTAGTTCCTCGTTTGCCGCTTGTTTTTTATTTTCGTCGATTTTCTTCCCTGTACTGCTATTTTCAAAACCTTTTAGTATTCCAGTAAGTGCAGCAGTTCCAGATACTTTAAATGGCGCAGATGCTTTAACATTTGCATTTTCAATCCCTGCCGTAATTAGCGCATTTTTTATCATTCCATCATTAACCCAAGTAAGATTATTAGTGCTTACATTCAATCCACCCTTGTCTGTTGGTTCAACATAAGAACATGATATTGATTTGTTTCCCAGCTGTGCTTCTGTTGCAACTTTTCCTAAGTAAGTGTGTTCTTCCTTTGATGTAACTTCAAGTATATTAGCATCATTTTGGGTTACTCCAAATTCTTTTAACATCTGTTCCTTTTGAGAAGCACTTAAATCTGCCCCTAGGGTAACTGACTTAAATGAATCCGCAAATGCTGGCACCTTTGGAATTGATGTTAAAAATATACCAACAGTTAAAGATGATATAATTACTTTTGATATAAATGATTTAAATTTCATAATTTCTATTCTCCTTTAATTATGCTAAGAGTCTAATGTCAAAAAATAAATTGATTTTTTCTCGTTCATTATAGCATAAAAGTTATTAAATTTTATTTATAATAATCTTACTTTTATATTAATATTCACTTGTAGATAACCAAACTAAGAGTTTGATTTATACTTTGAAATACTTTCCATACCAGAAAGAGACTATCTATAGTTATATAGATAGTCAAAATTTATATTATTAATTTAGAAATTTATTTAAATTTTATGTTGTTTATTTATTGTAGATTCAAATTCCTTTGTCTTTTCCTGAGTTGAATCTGTTTCGTAAATAGCATTACAAGCAATTAATATAAAACTAATAAGAATAACTGCACCTAACATACTTATTCCCCCTAAAATATCTAATTGATCATAATTGTTTATATATAAATTATATCACACTTCCTATGTAAACGTTATATTTTTTTCTTGTTTTTCCAAAAATTATTTTATAATACTATGCTGCCTATAAATAAAGACAAAAAATTTTATCCAATACATTATATATTCGCAATATATAACGTATTGGATAAATATTTATCAATTTTTTCAAGTCCAATGAACTTTCACTATATTTTTTTCTCGGGTATAAATATTGATTTAATCTTATTATATATTTTGTTACTAAACTTTGCATATAACCGAGATTACGTTTGAATTTGTTTTGCACGAAATTTAAGATTATGTGCTAGGTCGAAACTTAAATTGAATATATTAGAACATACAATTGAAGTGAGTTCAACACATTGCTTAATGTCTAATAAATAAGATGCCTCACCTTTAATATAGTTATCTAATGTATTTTCAATTGAACTTTTTATTGAACTTAACCCATGTGAAATAAACTTTCTATTGCCTAATGCTTTTTTAAAGTGCTCTATCAAATTATCATAGTTCTCTAACAAATATTTCTGTAAATCTCGCTCATATTTTATATGATTGGGAATATTACCAACTGTACCTAATATGTGTGCATTGCAACAAAAATCACAAAGATAATGAACAACTATACCAAGCTGCATAGAATGATAAGCATTAAATTTTTTAATCAAGAGAAGCTTTCCTATTTTTTCAATAATGTATTCTAAAGACTTTTGCATGTAGTGTGGATGAGTTTTTACAAGCCAGCTATTATCTACCATAACAAGTCCAAAATTAAACGCGAATTTTGAAAATCCCTGTGGAATAATATGTGTATTGCTATTGAATGCTAATTCTGCTAATTTAACATGAGTTTTTACTTTCATAATTAAACTCTCCTATCAACTAATAGATAATTTATTTTAAAATATAAAGTTTATATATTCCTATACTGATATTTTTTCATATCCATCTTGATTTAAAATCATATTTTTATATAGTCTCTCTACTGTATAAGCAAAATGTTCAGCAGAAAAACTTTTTATGGATTTTATAGCTCCAAGTGACAATTTTTCTTTTTTAAAGTTATTATTAAGAATAGAATCTAAAGAGTTTATAAATTCTTCTTTTCCATTAAAAAGATATCCATTTATATTATTTTCTATTACACCTTTCAAGCATTTGTCTACCTTAGCCACAACAGGCAACCCTGATGCTAGTGCCTCAATATAGGTAAGGCCTTGAGTTTCACTTTGGGAGCTGCTTACAAAAACATCTCCTATTTGATAATACATACCAATATCATGCCATGGCCTTTCTCCCGCAAAAATCGTCTGCTCACTAATCTCAAACTTCTGTGCCATATCTTCTAAATTACACTTTTCTGGTCCATCACCAATTAAAACAAATTTGACATCCTTTTTATCTCTTAGGTAATCTTTCATAGCAACCATTATTTCCTCGATATTCTTTTCTTTTGATATTCTACCGATATAGAGTAAAATCTTATCCTTTTCTCTAATACCTAGACTTATACGTAATTTTTGTATTATATCAGCATTGTAATTATGCTTTGAGAACTTATTAAGTTCGATACCAGTTGGAATAATAGAAATACTTTGTCTTATATCATAGGATAGAAGCAGCTCTCTCACCTTCTCTGTTGGTACTATTACTTTATCGGCAGAATTACAGAATTTTATACTTATTTTCTTAGCTCCTATTTTTGCAATTTGATCTAGCACTTTAAACTTCCCAATATAGTGAGTGTAATCTTCATATATTGTGTGATAGGTATGAATAAACGGTACTTTTAATTCCTTAGCCATAGCCCTCCCAAAAATTCCAAGTGAAAATTCTGTATGAGTGTGAATCAAATTAAGTCCTAGCTTCTTTATAATTTTTGCTAGTCTAGGATTATAGAACATTCCAACACGCCTTGCACTAACAAAAGGAATACTTGGTACTCTGAATACATTTTTCTCTTCATTATCAGCTTTCGGATCTGTTGTTGTGAATACATACACTTTATGCCCACGGCTTTCAAGGTTTTCTTTTAAGATTAGCACAGAAGTTGCTACCCCATTAATTTGAGGGTAATATGTGTCGGTAAAAAGTCCTATATTCATTTACTTTTCTCCTTAATTTATCCTATTTATAATTAAAGTATAAAATATAAAAGTAAAATCAAAATACACAAAAGTTAAATAATATATAAATTAAAATAAAAGTTTTGTTAAAATAATAAAGTGGTTCTAAATTTTTAGGATGAGGAATATATATATATGTATTCTTAATACTTGTATTGTTTCCTTCTGTATTATTCTGTGGAGCTCCCATACCATTATTAATCACATTTACCATATTAGTATTTACAAAGTCACCCATAGTGTTATTTTGTGTGTCTTCCATATTATTATTGGTCGAGCTTTCCATAGATGGTGCTTCCTCAATTAGGTAATCATAAAATAATTCATCTTCTCTTACCCCTTTAATCGCTTCCTGTAAACTTTCATTATCTTTATTATTTAATTCCATAAATCTTCTTAATTCTCCTAGAAATAATTAACTCAATTCTATTTTATTAACTTTCTGCATATTTGTGAATTTTTTGCTCTAATACATGCATTAATATATTAGCTTATTTTTTATACTTGAAAGATACAAGCTTCTTTAGTAATATGGTGTTAATAAAAACCAAATATTCAACCATATTAATGATTTTAATTTAGAGAGGAAATGATGTTAAATGGAATTTGATTTAATAGAAGGGTCTTCGATTGTAAAAGAATCAACGGTTACTGAAAATGATACAGCAATAAAAATGGGATCAGGAGATTTAGAAGTTTACGCAACTCCCTCTATGATTGCATTTATGGAAAACACCGCTAAGGATTTAGTTTCTGGGAGACTTCCAAAAGGCTATACCACAGTAGGAATTGAAATTAATGTTAAACATATTAAATCTTCTCTACTTGGCGCGAATATAAAATGTAATTCAACTCTTATAAAAGTAGATGGAAAAAAACTATTTTTTGAAGTAATTGCTGAAGATGAAAGAGGTACTATAGGAAAAGGTTCACATATAAGATTTATAGTGAATGCAGAAGAGTTTATGAAAAAAGCAGAAAATAATTAAATCTCTCATTACTAAAATAAAGAGCTATATTTAAAGAATTGACTTCTTTAAATATAACCCTTTTTTCATTGAAAATAAAAATATTCTATTAAGCTATTTGTTGTCTTTTCATAAATAGATATCTGAAAATTCTACTTTAGTAATTTGTACAAGTTTATTATCACTGAGTAAATCATCTATTGTCTTACAACTTATATCTTCTGCAATCTCCTCATTAGGAAAAAATATAGTAAAGGTGCTGCCCCTATCAATCTCGCTTTTAACTGATATACTTCCGCCTAAAGCTTCAACAAATTTCTTTACAATTGATAAACCTATGCCTGTCCCTTCTGCTTGGCGGGATAATGAACTATCAACTTGTCCAAACCTTTCAAAAATGGTATCGATTTTTTCACTAGGTATACCTATTCCTTTATCCTCAATTTCTATATATACATTATTAATTTTTACACCAAGTCTTACTGTTATACTTTTATTAGCTGGTGTAAACTTAATAGCATTCGAAAGAATATTTAAAAGTATCCTCTCATATTTTTCATCATCAATACCTATTACCTTTTCTTTACATAAAGTTATGAATGTTAATGTAATATCTTTATGGGCGGCATATGTTTTGACAGAATCTACGATTGCTTCTGTCAAAAATACAATATCTAGATTTCTCTTATTAATTTTAATATTCCCTGCGCTAGCAAGAGTTACATCTAGAAGATTGTTTACTAATCTTAGCTGTCTATATGTATTTAACTTTATCATGCTCAAATATTTTTTTGCTTTATCTGATAAATCATCACTACATATGAATTTCATAGCTTGAACTGCAGAATTAATAACATTAAGAGGAGTTCTAAATTCATGTGAAATTATTGATAGAAATTCATCTTTCATTGCTATAGTTTTTTCAAGCGCTTCATTTTTTTCTCGTTCGGCTCGTAGAACTGAATCTTGTTGTAATCGTATAATCTTTTCTTGTATTACCTTTTCAGTAATGTCCTTCATGCACATTATTCCAAATAAAAAATTTCCGTTATCATCATATACCGGATTACCATTAATACATATATATATATCACTATTATGTTTTTTCACAAGAATTCTGAACTCTGTAACTATCTGACCTTTTATAATTCTTTTTGATGGAAGCTCCTCTTTTCTTAGTTCATTTCCACTAATATCAAAATACGTTATATTACTCTTATCGAGATCTTCTCTCATAATTTCCATGACATCAAAATATTTTCCAGCTGATTTATTTAGCATTGTTAATTTACCACTTTTATCGATCAAAACTAATCCATCCGATATATTTTCAATAATCGCCTTCAATTGTTCCTTTTGATTTTTAATTTCTATCTGGCTGTTTACTAACTCTGTAACATCATTAGCAGACGCAACAGACATCAATACATTATTTTCTTCATCATAAATAGGTGAAGCACTTACATCTAAAACCATATCTTTATTACTACATCTCACAATAATTCGTTCATCCTTAATTTTCTTTCCACTCAATGCACGAAATGATGGTGTTTCCTCAAAATCTATTGATTTTCCATCCATAGTGAAATATTTTATATATTTATGACTATCATTAAATATTCTTAACTTACTTGGACTATGTATTATCTTTCTAACCACCTCATTTTGAAGAAGTATGTTTGCATCTTTGTAATTAACAAAAATGCCCTTTGGCATACTCTCAAATATTGCTTCCATTTGTCTATTTTGAAGATTAATTGCCTCCATCTGCTCCTGGATTCTTTTCCTATTAAGAACTTGCTCTGTAACTTCGGAAGTATTACTAACCACATATTTTATCGCTCCGTCTTCAGGTACTGGTGTGATTATAGAGTTCCAATAAGTAATGCCTCTTTCATAACCAATATGTTCATACTCATTTATTTGAACTGATTCTCCTGTACATATAGCTTGTTGCCAAAATTCTGCTACATGACTTTCTTTCCAATTTGTTATAATCTTTTCTATTTTCCTTCCTATGCTATAATAAGATTTGTTAAATGGTGGTTCTAGGAAATCTAAATATTTCTGATTTGCTTTAATAAGCACCATATCAGGTACGCTATAAACTGCAACCCCGATGTCGTTTGATTTACATAACTGAGATAAATATGAGTGTTTAATTTCAAACTTTGAACCTTGCTTTTCTATTATAATATACCTTATCTCTTCCTTTTCTATAACTATCTCAATGTTAATATACCTTACTTCAAGAGATTTTGTAAATAAAAAATAGTCGGCTTTTTCATCAATGTTTTTAGCATCAATGCACGGACCGCCCCTCAAGAGGCTAAATACCTTTTCTATATTCTTACCAATTATTTCATCCATATTATATTCAGTCATTTCTATAAATTCTTCATTCACCTCAATAACTTTATCCTCTTTTACTAATACACAAGGAATTTTATCCATAGAAATACCCGAACCCTTTCCACCCATAATAATACCCCCAAATCCAACAACCTTTTTTGTAATTTTACACCGATAAGTAATATTTTACCACATCATTATATGTCTTTCTAGTTAAAAGTTAAACATGTTGTATATTTATACTTTTATATGCAACTAATTTCTCATTCCATAAAAATTCTTCACTCCTAGATTAAAAGAAAAAGTCACTACCTATAAAATTACAGTTAGTGACTTCTGAAATTTGTTTCTCCTTTTGACAATTTCATCTACCGCAAAAAATTCCTTTAAAAGAAATACTATACAAGTATTTTTTCAAAAGCTACTCTTTCACTTTTATTCTCTAATAAGATTACTCCACAATACTCAAAACCATTTTTCTTCAATAAATTCTGCATAGATATATTTTCTTTATGAGTATCTATCTTAATGCTATACATATCTTTCTCTAAGCAAATTTCCTTTACATTATTTAAAATGACAGACGATAAGCCTTGTCCCTTGTACGCATTATCAACTGCTACTCTATGAACTACAGTAAATTCATTATTGCTCAACCATTTTCCATTGTAAATAGTATTATAAGTTATTTCTCCATCGAAAGAAACTGCTGCTGTTGCGATAATCTTATTATCCTTAACCAAGACATAACTATGTCCATTATCTATATCATTTAAAATAACTTCTGGATTAGGATATCCATTTTGCCATTGGTCTATCCCCTGTTCTTTGAAATAATTCTGAGCTTGTTCAATAATTTCCATTATTCTATCAACATCTTTCTTAACAGATTGTCTAAATTTCACTTTTACTTCTCCTTTGTAATTTTCAAATTATATAAGTTTATCATATCACATTTTATAAATATTCTATAAACATAATCTCCCCCCAGAGATTGATTTATAGTAGAGATCTAAAATAATTTAGTTTCATCATATATTTCTTTAGGCTTAATTTCCTCTGATAACTTCTGCTCTGATTTAATAGCAAATATATAACACCAAAATTCCACACGCTTTATAAATTCATAAACAAGAAAGCAGGCTATAAATGTAATTACAACGATCAATATGAATTTAATTTCTGGGATTATATTAAGCTTTATGATACAAAAACCAACCATTGTATTTATAAGCATATGAATTATATACACAGGAAATGAAGCTTTCGATAAGTAATCCAATACCCTTGTATTTTTGTTGATAAATCTATTTGCCAATCCAAGAAGTGCAAATACAGATACAATTGTTGTTGAAGAATTAAAAATCCCATAAATACACCAAATTGGAGACCACGTCTCAAATGTATGTGGTATATTAAACTTTAAATATACGAAAATAATACTTAGAATTAAATATATCCATTTATCTCTAATAATAGATTTTTGATACCTATCATCAGCTGCTAGCAAAAAACCAATGAAAAATATAGCAAAATAAACTAAAGGATTCTTATCACCCAAAATATTAATTGCTGAAAAAATTGTAACAGGTATAGCTGCTAATATAAGCATTAATGGTTTTTCTAAAAAATCTCCAAGTCTAAATAACAAATTATTAAAGTCACCTTTACTTATTTTCATAAAAAAAGGCAACCCCACTAAAGAAAATATTAAAAGATAAATTACAAACCATAAGTGAGCTGGCGTGAAAGCACCAGTCAATCCTACAAAATCCCCTGGATTCTTAGTGAAAAACCTCAACAAATGATTTAAAAATGATACATTTTCATTCTTTGATATTAAATATATATATGTCATTACTGGATTTAATATTATACAACCAAACAAAGAAGGAATTAGTAACTTTCTTACTCTTTCATTTATATACTTAGTTTTTGTACGACACTGCAATGAGAAATAAACAGACATACCAGCAATTATAAAAAGAAGAGGCATATGAAATGAATGAAGAATTCTATCCAATATATTAAAAAGTTTTACATCAATAGTATCCTTTACATATACTATGGCACCTGGATCCATATTAAACATTAGTAATGAATGAAAAGGAATTACTAATAAAACGCCTATTGTTCTGAGCCAATCAAGATCATATCTTCGAGTTATCTGCTTCATTTTAATCCTCACTTATAATTTTTTTAACTATTATTGTTTTGCCCTCATTACTGAAATATATTCACATTATAACATAATTTGTAAATTACACAAATTTTTTAAAAACTTCCATATCTTTTTCTAGATAAAAAAACACCGTAATACGGTAGTTTATTAGTGTATTACGGTGTCTCCGTTTGATTAGAAAAACAATTTTATTAACTGCTTAATGTATAGCTTTCTTTCTATACTTCTTTCCAGTGCCCTCGACACTTGTAATTGTAATTAGGGCATCCTCATCAAAACCATTTACAATATTTTTTAACTTTGCTATTTCAAGTCTTGATAATACTACATATATTACATTTGTTTCATTTCCACTGTACGCTCCCTTTCCTTCTAAAAAAGTAAGCCCCCTTCCAAGTCTATCTATTATTGCCTCGGAAATATCCTTATTTTTATCTGAAACAATTATTACAGCTTTCGATTCATCAAGTCCTTGAACTGTAATATCTATCGCCTTAAAAGCAATAAAGTAAGCTAATAGAGAATACATCGCTCTGTCCCATCCAAAAATAAAACCCGAACTTCCCAATATAAATAGGTTAAAGAACATTACTATTTCTCCTATTGAAAATGCACTTCTCTTATCAAGTATTATAGCAACAATTTCAGTTCCATCCAATGAACCACCATTTCTAATAATTAAACCTACTCCTACGCCTAGTATGATACCACCAAATATTGTTGCCAAAAGGATATCCTGTGTTATGCCTGAAATAGGATGAAGAAGAGTTACCCCTATTGAAAAGCATATTACTGAGAATATAGTTGAAAGGGCAAAAGTCTTTCCTATTTGTTTATACCCTATAATGACAAAAGGTAAGTTAAATATCAATATAAAAATTCCAAGCTGTACCTTAGTTAAGTAACTTGCCATTATAGATATCCCCGTCATTCCTCCATCAATTATGTTATTAGGTATTAAAAATATTTCTAGCCCTATTGATGCCAGAGCTGCTCCAATCATCATAAAAAATACTTTATTAATATTTTCTAAAGCATGTTTGTACTTTTTTAACATTAATCATCCCCCCAATTTTATTTTTTATTTGATAATATATAATTTACTATATTTTATTAGTTCATTTAATATTCAATTATGATCTCACCTAATCATTAATCTACTATACATATGAAAATATTTCAATTTTCATATAAAATTAAATTTTTTCTCAAATTTACACTTGAATGTTTCGGAATTATAGAGCGTTATTTTATACTCTTTCTAATTTATTATAACATATTTTTACACACTATACTGTACACTAACCCAAAAACACTTTTCCCTAATTCTAGATGATGCTTGAGAGTTTTCCTTTTCAACTTTTTTTACTTTGACACCAACAATTGCACAAATCCTATACTGTTTAATACCTATGAATACTCAATTGTAAAAATAAGCCAGTCTATAAAATACTATATAAAATAACCCCATAGAAGATTTTACTTACTCATGAGGTTATTTTATACTTAATTATAATGCAAATCATTTTTCTTCATTCTTTTGTGCTTTTATACCCTCTAAAATCACTTTTAGTTTGTTAAGAAATCATTAATTAAAAATATTAATTATATTAAACCCTGATTCTCTTGAAAGATCTATAAGCTCATCATCAATTTTCACTATTGGACATAGTACATCATTAGGCGGTATATACACAATTTCGCCAATCCTTCCATCTTCAAATTCTACTTTCATGCCTATATAATATGCACTTATATTCTCTAGTAATGCAAAAATAACAGAGATATCATATTGATTTATTCCCTCAGTTATGAACATTAGAAAAGCTTTAAATGGAGTTACACCTTTTTTATATACTCTACTTGAAGTCATAGCATCAAAAGTATCAGCTACTGCGACAATCTTTGCACTTAACGCTATGTCCATTCCCTTTTTACCAAATGGGTATCCGCTTCCATCAATTCTTTCATGATGCATAAGAATTCCTTCTTTTATATTCTCATTAAAACCATGATGTTTATTGGCTATAGCATAACCCAAAATCGAATGTTTTTTTATTTCATCAAATTCTTCTTTAGTCAACCTACTAGGTTTGTTCAAAATTTCGTTACTTATTTTTATTTTTCCAATATCATGAAGAAGTGCAGCCTGAATAACATCTATAATTGATTCAAAGGATAAATTCATCCACTTTGCTATAAGCATCGAGTATATAGCTACATTTAAACAGTGCGTGTAAGTATATTCATCTGCCTCCTTTAATGAGTTTAAACACTCAATTAATGTATTAGGCTCATCTAAATAGTTAACTATAAAGTTGGATATTTGCAAAACATCATCAACATTAACTTTAGTTTCAGTTATTAATTCATTTAATACTCTTTTCATTAAATGAATATTTACCCCATATTCGTGTTTAAATTTTTTCAATATACTATGATTGTTTTTATCTAAATTATCTATGTCTTCTGCGACATAAACGCTAACCTTAAGCTCCCCCAAACCAATTAATTTGTCAATAATATATGAATTAAGTACTGTATTTCTTGAAGCAAGCTTTGCCCCATTATGTATTATATCCTCGGCTAAAATCATTCCTGACTTACAATTGAATACTAACATCATATGTTTCATTTATCTCATTCCCTCTATTTTTTATGTTGCACCTTGGTGTCAATTAAATTGTTAATAGTAGTAACATAATAATATAATTTTACATGTCATTTACCGCAAATTAATTTAAGGACGTAATTTTCCTTACTTTATCACCAAGTAATTTCTTTGTTAACAGAATATATAGACAATATTATCTTCTAATCATATCTTTTATTAACTTATAATGAATATATATCCGCAAATTCAATACTTATTTTTTCTACTTTACTTTCATATAAATGCCCATCAGAATTTTGTCTAACTTCAACTAATCTAACAGGTAATTCAATAATAAACTCGCTTCCTTTTCCATCCTCACTTAAAGCTTTAATATTTCCATCATGCATATCTACAATTGATTTTACAAGAGATAGCCCTATTCCGCTACCTTCTTTATTGCGTGCAAGGTTTTTTTCTACTTGCCCAAATCTTTCAAAAATCATATCTAGTTTATCTTTTGGCATTCCTATTCCACTATCCTTGATTGAAATAAGTACTTTATCCCCTTTATTAAACAGACTTACAAGTATTTGTCCACCCCTATTAGTAAATTTAATGGCATTAGACAATAAATTTAATATTATCCTTTCAATTTTATCTAAATCAATTGCCATTTCTTTTTCTTCTACATCAGTATCAAATAATAATTCAATTCCTTTATTCCTTGCATAATCCACCACTGATAAGGTTATATCTTCAACAACACTTACAACATTGTGATTATGTAAATCAACTTTAAAGTAACCAGAATCAAATTTTGATATATCTATAAGGTTATTTACAAGCCTTACAAGTCTATAACAATTTTGCTTTATTGTCTTTAGATATTTACTTGTTGCTAAATTCTCTATAGCATTACCATTTTCTTTTGAAGGTAATGATAATATCTGAACAGCTCCTAGTATTACATTTAAAGGTGTCTTCAACTCGTGGGATATATTAGAAAAAAATTCTGTCATCATTTTATTTAGTTCATTTGTCTTATTTATTTGCCTTTTATTTTCTAATATATGATTTTCAAGAAGTTGTATTTGCTTCCTTGGAGTAATATCCCTAAACATAACCATCGCTGAAGTTTTTCCTTCATACATACAAAAGCAATTTGTAACCTCAATATCGACCACTTTACCATCTAGTCTCAATAGTTTACTCTCTGTAAACGGAGTACTTCCCTTATTAAAAACTGCATTGTTAATTCGTTCAAACGCCGCATCTCTCATTTCATCAACTAATATATTTCCAACATCTAACCCAATAATGTCTTCCAAATTTCTTGTGCCTAGGAGTTCACTCATTCTTTGGTTTGCGAAAATCAATTTATTATCACTAATAACAAAAATAGCATTATCGGAGTTGTTAATTACCATATTAAAGCATTGTTGATTTGTGAATATTATTTCTTCAAATAATTTTGCCCTATTATCAGCAAAATTTAAATTTTCATTTATAATATTATAAGGCCTTCTCAATCCTGCCTCAACAACCCCTTTGTACATAAGATATGAAGCTATAACTGTCATTATATGTCCTATGATATTTGTCCACTCAAATGGAGTTATATAACTTATAAAAAACATTTCACATATTCCTGATAATATAAGAAAGCCTTCAATACAGATAAACAGATATCTACTAACATATTTTCTTAATGTGGAAAATATGGCCGCTATAGATAAAAAAGCTATACACAAAATATACTCGCTAATCACTTTAAAAGGTGTAAGTCCTACATTTTCAATGAAACATTCTGGGAAAACTTTGGCCGCTAATATTGATATTACCAAAAACATAGTAATAAAAAAATAAACAATAAATATAGTGTAAGGATTAACTTTTTTATCAGGTTTCCACATAAATATACTAGCTAATAGAAATGTACAAACGCCCATATATCTTGAAGAAATCCAAAATTGAGATGCCGTCTTCATACCGTCTATATAACTTAGGAACGGCATTCCTGGAAATGATAATAGATGAAAAATCCCTAATACTCCTACAAAAAAGTAACCCGTTCCCAGAACTAATAAGAAACTATTTTTATGAATTCTATAAGTATTAAAAGCAAATACAAATACGACTACAAAAATAAAGTTAATAAATATCTCAATTGCCGTATGAAAGAACAACTTATTATAATAATTAATCCAAAATAGAAATATCATAAAAATTGAAAAAAAGCTCCATTCTATTAATACCTCAAACTTAATTGAATTTAGAAGCTCTCTGAATTTCCTTATACTTTTCATACAATACCTCCTCATAATGTTTTTCAACAAATTATCTTTTGATTTTATCCCTTTCCCCACAATTCCTATTTTACTACTTATACATAAACATGTAAATGTATCCAATTGAAAGATAAATAGATTGATTTATAATACTAAAAAGGAGGTTACCTCTATTTTCAATATGCTCTAATTTATAGAGCCAGTAAATAGAAATGTAACCTCCTAATCAGATTTAATATTATTATAATTAGGCGCCAAACCTCAATCACCACAATTTTGTGGCGAGCATAACTAAATTAATCCGCTTTCGAATGGCCTGTACACAAATAAACTAGATGAGATGACCATTTTTCTAGCTTCTTTTATAGCTACTGCATTTTATAGCCTTTCCTTTCTCACTATAGCTAGTATCATTTACAGATTCAACAGTGAACTTTCCATCTTTATAAATAATCTTAGATATACTAGAATTAGCCATATCTCTTACGTTAAAACTCTTGTCTAAATGATCAATAATTAGTCTGATCATTCCTCCATGGACTACGACAAGTATGTTTCCCCCATCCTCATTTGAGTTTTCTTCGCATATATCCTTTATACTTCTCATAACTCTATTTAATGCAGTTTCATAATTTTCTGCCTCATTTGTTTCATCTAACTCAGCACATGAATTGCAATATTCTTTTTGAAAATCATATTTCTCTACCGCCTCTTTAATAGAACTTACATTAAGAAAATTCATAATGTCATTAAACATTATCACTTCCTTCTCTCCTTCATATTTCCCAAAACATACTTCTCTCAAACCTTCAAGTTCCACTAATTTCAAATTAGTACTTGCTGTATTTTCTTTTATTACTATTCTTGCAGTCTTAACAGCCCTACCTAAATCACTACTATATACGGCTTTAAACTTAACATCACTAAGCCCAAGTCCCACATTTACGGCTACTTCAAGCCCTTCTTTTGTTAGAACTCCATCGCACCACCCTTGTGTCCTTCCAGCCTTATTCAAAATAGTTTGTCCATGTCTCATTAAATATAAAGTAACTTCTCCTTTATTCTTGCTCATCTTTACCCTCCATAATTAAACCGAATCCACTCTGACGTTCCTCTTTAAACTTCTCTGAAATGAAATCTATAATTAGCTGCCTATGTTTTGGTTTTATATCATTAAACTTGTAAACGAGTCTATCATATTGTGGATTATTAAACGGCTCACTTCTTAATTTTTCACATAGCGCTACGATTTTTTCATCTTTCAAAGGCATTGATATAAGTCCATATTTAAAATCTATTTCATCTTTTGGAACTAAAATACATATTCCTCCTCCACTTATATTTACTGTATAAGTCTTTTTTAAAGTTGTAAAATAATGATCCTCTACATTATGTAAATCCTTATATTTTACACCAAGTGGAAATGGTGAATATTCTATATCCAAAACAACAGACAACCTTTCAAACTCTCTTCTTTCAATGAATACTATAGGTTTAGGTATACTTATTATTACAGATTGCTCAAAATCATTTTGACTGCAGCCAAGTATAACTGAAGAACATCTCACAGCCTTATGCTCATAAACTATAATAAATTCAGCAGATTCATTTTTATTTAACCTTATAAACTCTTTTTGTTTTATGTTAATTGAAATTCCTAAATATTCACTAGATATCTTTCTAATTACGCCATCAAACAAAGTTTTATTAGGTGTAATGAATTTAACTATACCATTTTCTTGTATACTATTTACATTTATAAATTCCATAAATATCACTTCTTCCTACCAGGCAAAACATATTCATATTCTAAATTAAGTAAAGAATATATTATATAATTTCTTAATTCCGCTTTTTACCTATTAAATTTGTTGTCATACTTTTAAATATCATAACACCTTTTAAGTATCATTTAAATAGATATGAAACAATATTTAAAAGATAAAAAAACACCTTATATTCTAAGATGTTTTTCATAAAGAAATTATAATTATACATAAACGTAATCGTTCATTACTGGTTGCAGTCCTTTATCTTTAATTGCTTCATACACTTCCTCTACCGT
Source organism: Clostridium chromiireducens (assembly GCF_003575225.1). NCBI lineage: Bacteria > Bacillati > Bacillota > Clostridia > Eubacteriales > Clostridiaceae > Clostridium > Clostridium chromiireducens. Next base: position 86,736 of record NZ_QXDJ01000001.1, read on the forward strand.
TCTGCAATCAGCAATTTCAAATTGGTTATCGCCTCTATCCTCAGCTTCTTCTGCATGACTACCAATTCCAGTACTTACACCTGCTGAAATCTTAGTAGCTGCTAAACCAATAACATTATTACGGAATCTTTCACATTCTCTTGTTGAAATAGTAATATTTGCAAACGGCATAAACAAACGATACGCTGTGATTACTTGTAATAGTTGCGGTTCTCGAACGTCCCTTGGATTAATTTTGTCATTATTAATTATCGGTCTTAATCTTGGGCATGAAAATGCTATTTCTGCATGAGGATAATTCCTTTGAAGCAGGTAAGCATGTACACCTGTAGCAAAAGCATCTTTACGAAAATCATCTAGACCAAGCAAAGCTGCAAATCCAACCCCACGCATTCCACCCTTTAGTGCCCTTTCTTGAGCATTAACTCTGTATGGGAATATACGTTTATGGCCTTCTAAATGTAAAGTCTCATACTTATCTGAGTTATATGTTTCTTGAAATACTGTAACAAAGTCCGCACCACATTCACGAAGATATTCATATTCATCCGAATTCATTGGATATACTTCCAAGCCTACTAGCTTAAAATATTTGCGTGCTATTTTACAGGCCTCTCCTATATATTTTACGTCAGACATTTTTCTGCTCTCACCGGTCAGAAGAAGAACTTCTTCTAATCCTGTTTTAGCTATTGCCTGCATTTCCTTTTCTATTTCTTCATAATTTAGCTTTGCACGGCGTATCTTATTATGACAGTTAAATCCACAGTAGATACAGTAGTTCTCACAATAATTTGCTAGATATAAAGGTGTAAACATATAAACTGAATTACCAAAATGCTTTCTTGTCTCTTCTTTTGCTAATTGAGCCATTTCTTCTAAAAAAGGCATAGCTGCTGGAGATAATAAAGCTGCAAAGTCTTCGATAGTCCGATAGTCATTATTCAAAGCTCTTTGCACATCTGCTGCTGTATACTTCTCATAATCGTATGCTTCCATTCTGCTGACTACTTGATTCATTATATCTGACTCGATAACTTCCATCCCTGGCATATATTCCATGTGATTTGTACGTTGTTCTTTCATATCTGCACCTCCTAATCTTCTAAAAATCCTATTAATGGTGAAGATGCAGAGGCACCCTTATCTAGAACACGACCTAAGCCAGATAGATATGCCGCACGCCCTGCTTCAATAGCTTGTCTAAAAGCTCCTGCCATAGCCGGAATATCACCTGCAGTAGCTATAGCAGTATTAGCCATAACTGCCGCTACTCCCATTTCCATAGCCTCGCAGGCTTGAGATGGTCTTCCTATTCCTGCATCAACAATAATTGGAAGATCTATTTCATCTACTAATATTTTAATGAACTCTTTTGTAGCTAGTCCCTTATTAGATCCAATTGGTGATGCAAGAGGCATAATACAAGCTGCACCTGCGTTAACTAGGTCACGAGCTACATTTAAATCTGCATGCATATATGGCATTACTATAAAGCCTTCTTTTGCAAGTATTTCTGTTGCTTTAATAGTCTCATAATTATCTGGAAGTAGATATTTTGAGTCGCGAATGATTTCTACTTTTACGAAATCTCCACAGCTCATAGCTCTAGCAAGTCTTGCAATTCTTACTGCTTCCTCTGCATTTCTTGCTCCCGATGTATTTGGAAGTAAAGTTACTCCTTCTGGAATAAAGTCTAGAATATTCTCTCCTCCACTTGTATTTGCACGTCTTAAAGCTAATGTAATCATTTGTGCACCTGCATTTTCAACTGCTGCCTTAATTAACTCTAAATTATATTTTCCTGAACCCAAAATAAATCTTGACGAAAATTCGTGCCCCCCAATTACTAGTGTATCCTTTTTCATTATAATCTTCTCCTTTTGATGTAATTTATAAGTCCTATTTAATACATTTTTCTGATATTAAATCAATTTTCTAAGGTCAAGCTTTTATTTAATGATATCAGCCGCCTCCAACAAAGCTAATAACCTCTAGCGAATCCCCATCTTTAATATTGGTTTGATTAAACTGGGCTTTTGGTATTATGTCACCATTTAATTCAACCACAACTCTTTCAACTAGATACCCTTTATTAATAAGAAATTCCTCTAAAGATATTTCATTCACGGTTTCTAATTCTTGTCCATTTACCTTTATCATATTACTCACCTCTTTCTTATATTTGTATGCAAAAAAGGCCACACGAAATAATACACCCAAGGTGGTGTACCCCTTCGTGTGACCTTCACACTCTGTCAATAATTATATCACTATCCTAAATCTGTGTCAAATTAATACATAAACGTATTAATTTGCTTAACTTGCCTTATCTAATAATTCATATTAAATTATTAGATTAAATTAACAAATTTACATAACTTTCCATAAATTCATATGATATAATTTTTATAAATCATTATATAAGGAGGTTCTTTATGGCATCAATAAATAAAACACCAACTAAAAAGTTATGGAACCCTAAATCATTTATTATATTCTCAATATTATTCTCATTTGTACCTGCTGGAATTATGAGTTCCTTAAACTATGGGCGATACGGTAATAATAAAATGAAATGGATAGTTCTGTTTTCAACTATTTTAGGATTTATAGGTATTATCACCTTAACATCCTTCTTCTCAATTGACTCTTCTGTTATCTTTATAGCTATTAATGCTGGATTAGGAATATATCTCAGTCTTGCTCAACGAAAATTGTATAAAGAACATATTGAAAACGGAGGAAAAAACGCTTCTTACCTTATGCCAATAGCTGTAGGAATTTTAATATTTTCAGTAACTGCCGCTTCAGTTTTATATAACATTTATATTCCTAAAAATGCACTTGACTATGGAAAAAATCATCTTTTTTATACAAGTAATATGCAGCAATCCCAAGCCAAGCAACTTGGGGATTACTTCAGGGATGAGCAATACTTCACAGATAACTCAGAAATTGATGTTAAAATAGATAAGCAAAAAGATTTATATATTTTATCTCTTGTTGTTGAAGGTGATTATGAAAACAATCAAAACTACATGGCACCCATGAAAGCAATATCACGGGAACTTTCACAAAATGTTTTTAAAAATAGTAAAGTTAGAATAGATTTATGTGATGATAGATTCAAGGTTCTAAAATCTATAAACGCTGATTAAATTTTCAATTAATCTAAACTTTTCACGTATTAATATGTATGTTTATCTTAATAATAATTATGTAACTAAAATATTTTATAACTTTCTTTTGTCTTAACTTTTAAAATGGCAATTCTAAAAAAATTATAATGTAGGAGTGATTATATGGCTAAAGAAAAAATAACTGAAGGCCCAATTCCAGAAGTTTATGACATTGAAAAAATAATAGATATTCATTCATCAGAAGCAGATCCTTCTTTTGATTCTAAAAAGGTTCAAGAAGCTACTGGTAAATCTCCACATCCAGAAGATTCTCAAAATTAAATTTTATTTTGCCACAATTTTGACACAACAATATACTATAATAAATTTAAAGATTAATTTAAGTTTTTCATAAATATTTACCCCTTATAAATATAAAAAATAAAGAGCAACATGTGTATTTACTGCTATACATGCTGCTCTTTATTTTTATCATGAACTAACCTAAATAATAAATATTTATAATTGAAATATGAAGTACTTGTTATCTTATAAGTACTTCACACGCAAAACTATTTAATTAAATACTAAAGTCATTAATCTTCAGCCTGTTAGCTTTCAGGCAGTTTTCCCATTTGACTAATAACCATTTTATAATACTGTCCCTTTTTCTTCATGAGGATTTTATGATCTCCACTTTCTAATATTTTTCCATCACCGATAACCATAATGCGGTCCGCGTCTCTAATTGTTGATAAACGATGAGCTATTAAAAAGCTTGTGCGATTCTTCATTAATCTAACTAATGCATGCTGAATATCTTTCTCAGTTTTTGTATCAACACTGCTAGTTGCCTCATCTAAAATTAGTATAGGACTGTCACACAAAACTGCTCTAGCTATCGATATAAGCTGGCGTTGTCCTTGACTTAAATTATCTGTGGCTCCTGAAACCATTGTATTATAGCCTTTTGGTAATTTATCAATAAAACTATGAGCTCGAGCTATTTTGGCTGCTCTTATTACTTGTTCATCAGTTGCATCTTTCTGTGAATAACGAATATTATCCATAATTGTACCTGTGAAAAGGCAGGTATCTTGAAGAACTACTGAAAAACAGCTTCTAAGACTCTCTCTCCTTAAACTAGTGATTGGTTTACTATCTATTAAAATCTTGCCGCTGTCTGCATCATAAAAACGCGTAAGAAGATTTACAATAGTGGTCTTTCCTGCTCCAGTTTCTCCTACTAAGGCAACTGTTTCCCCCGCCTTAACATCAAAACTTACATTTTTTAATATAGGTGTAGATTTATCATAAGAAAAACATACGCTTTCAAAAGTTACGTCACCCTTGGGAGACTCTATGACAATCGCATTTTCTATATCTGCTGTTTCCTCTTCACTATCTAAAATTTCAAAAACACGTTCTGCTCCTGCCAATGCCGATTGAATTGTATTAAACATACCTGCAACTGAATTAAGAGGCTGCGAGAATTGCTTTGAATAGCTCAAAAAACTAACTACAGTACCAATTGACAATCCATATGATACCGACAATATGCCTCCAACCATAGCGACAATTGCAAAAATAAAATTGTTAATCACATTCATAAGAGGCATCATATACCCAGACCAAATTTGTGCTTTACTGCTATTTTCATATAACTTCATATTAATTTCTTTAAACTGCTTTAATATATCTTGTTGTTTATCAAAAGCTTTTACCATTTTTAATCCCAGTATATTTTCCTCTATTAGCCCATTAAGTGATCCTAGGCTTCTCTGCTGTGCTGAAAAATAAGCACGGCTATGAGTAGCAATCATACGTGTTAATATCATTACTAAAGGTATACACAATAAAACTGTTACAGTAAGCGGAATATTTAGTGTTACCATAACAATAAACGAACCTGATAATGTTAAAATACTTGATATTAGTTGAGTAGTTGTTTGAGCGATAGTAGAACTAATATTATCTACATCATTTGTTATTCTACTCATTGTGTCACCATGAGAGCGCACATCATAAAATTTTAATGGGAGCTTCTGCATTTTTTCAAAAAATTCAGTACGTATTACAAGTACCAGCTTTTGTGATACCTTAAGCATAATAACACCATTAATACATGAAATAATCCAATTTACCGCATACAAAGCTAAAATAATAATTAATAACGTTGTAAGAGTATTTGTATTCACTATTCTAGTAGAAATTTTGAATGTATTAATTGTCTTACCAACAAAATATGGAATTGCAACAGAAATTAGAGATGAAAAAACTGTTAGTATCATTGCAGCAAAAATAGTTCTGGCAAAACGTAAATATATTTTCACTATACGCATCAGTGTTCCTTTGGCGTTTTTAGCCTTCTGTGTAGGAGCAAAACGATTTCCCCCTCCACCTACATGTCTCCCACCTATTGACGGAATCTTTACTTGAGTATTAGAAAATTGTTGTGCCATTTATTACACCTCCTTACTGCTCTCTATCTGAGTCCTATAGATATCTTGATATATTTCACAACTTTCTATAAGTTCATCATGAGTTCCATACCCAGCCTTAGTCCCATTATCCATTACTAAAATTTTATCGGCAAACATAGCAGTCCCACAGCGCTGAGTAATAGTAATTATAGTCTTATTTTCGAATTTAGAAATTAAATTCGCTCTAACCTTTGCCTCAGTAACTGCATCCAATGCACTAGTAGCATCATCTAATATAAGTACCGATGAGTCTTTAAGTATTCCACGTGCTATTGAAATACGTTGCTTTTGGCCTCCTGAAATATTCACCCCAGCACTTCCTAAAAGACTTTCATATCCTTCTTGCATCTTATAAATAAAATCTGCTTGCGCTCCATCTGCAGCCTGATGAACTATCTCGTTTGTAGCTTTACTATTTCCCCATCTAATATTCTCTGCAATAGAACCTGAAAAAAGCATCGGCTTTTGTGGTACAATAGCAATATTATCTCTTACACTCTCAACATTTATATCTCTAACATCATAACCATCAATCAATATTCTTCCTCTATTTACATCATAAAATCGCAAAAGCAACCAAGCTATTGTAGATTTGCCACTGCCTGTGGGTCCAATTATTGCTAAGCTTTGTCCTCTTTTTACAGAAAACGATAAATCCTTTATAGCAGGTATTCCACTTCCACTAGGATACGCAAATGTTACATTATCAAACTCAATATCCCCATTTAATTCTTTCTTTTCACCACTGTCAGTAAAATCTTCATCACAATCAAACACTTCTTTAATACGTGCAGTGGATGCCTTTGTCCTTACGAACACATTAAATACATTTGTTATCATGATTAATGATGTTAGTATTTGTGCCATGTAAATTGTAAATGCCGTAATATCACCCGGATTTGCAAGATTGGAAGAGAATAGCTTGCTCCCAGCAAAAATTGCAGCTACTGTTCCAACTCCAACAGCAAGTGTCATAAGTGGAGATATTAAAGTGACAATAATTTGAGATGCCACCCCTTTTTCCATTAAATTTATATTGGAACTTTCAAACTTATCTGTTTCTTTATCATATGTTCCAAACGCCTTAACTAAGCGAACCCCTATTAGATACTCTTGTATAACCGAATTCATCTTATCCATAGCATTTTGTAATTCATAGAAACGAGGATAACTTAATCTCATACTAACCATAATAAGGATAGCAACTATTGCAACAACACTGTAAATAATAAGACTTAGCCTAAAATTAAGAATAGTTGCTAAAATGATGCTCCCAACACATGTGATTGGTGCCTTCATAAAGATACGCATAATTCCATTAACAAACAATACAACTTGAGCTGTATCATTAGTCATACGCGTAATAAGAGAACCACTTTCAATTTTATCAGCACTTACTTCAGAGAAATACATAATTTTCCCAAATAAATCATAACGCAAATCTGCACCCATATGTTGAGATACCGTACTAGCTAAAATATTTCGCGTTATAGCAAAACAAGCTCCGATGGCAGTAACTATAAGCATAAGAATACCCCAATAGTATACTTTTGAAAGTGACCCCTGTTCAATTCCTGTATTAATTATATTTGACATAAGCGTTGGCCCCAGCAAATCACAAAATGCCTCCAGTGTAACACAAGTAACAGCTACTCCAAAAGGAAATTTATATTTTTTTAAATACTTACTGTATAAGTTCATATTGCTTATCAACTTCTCTCGTTAATTATATAATTTATTCTATTTCTAGCGCTTTTATAGCATGAAGTATGTGAATTTTCATTGCATTTCTTGCCCCTTCAGCATTTCTTGACTCCATAAACTCCATTATCATTTTGTGATCATTTACTGTATCCTTAACTGCTAATTCTTTTTCTTTTGATAAAACAACTCCCTTATCAATTGCTTGATAAATAACTGGCATCAATTTATTCATAAATTCGTTATGTGTTGCTTTAGCTATTGATTTGTGAAATGATTGCTCTACTTCTGTTCTATCCTCACCATTTTTGATTTTCTCTTCCACTTGCTTTCCTAAGCTTATTATACGCTTTAATTCCATATCACTTGCTCTTTTTGCAGCCAAATAGGCTGCTTCTGGTTCAAAAATAAGTCTCATTTCATATAAATCTTTTGCATTTGTTCTCGCTGATGTTAACAACTGAAATTCTTTACTATCAACACCATCTTTTTCTTTAACAAATGTGCCGCGTCCTCTTTGAATTTCTAATACACCGTTTGTTACAAGAACTCGAATAGCTTCTCTTAGCGTTGTTCTACTAACGTTTAATTCCTTAGACAAATCATTTTCATTCGGAAGCTTATCTCCATGCACAAATCTTTTTTCTATCGTTATCATAGTCAAAATATCATCTGCCACACTATCTGACAATCGTTTCTCTTTTGACATTCCAATCATCCTCCACATTTTTTTATTATAATAACACATAACTTGTTTAGTTTAAATAGGTTGTATGATGTCTTATTAATAGAACCCTTTAAGCTTATTTTCAAAGTCCTATGTAATAAACATGTATACAAACAAGTTAGATTCTCATCGCATAGCTCCATATCTTAATTTTTTTACTTGCTTCTAAAATCTTCCTATCTTTACCTATGAAATAATTCACTGGCTTTAATTTCAGGATGATGATATCTTCCTCTTTTTAAAGTACTTTTCTTGTATTGTATTGATTCTTTGGGACACCATTGCATGCATGCAAGACAAAGTTCACACTTATGCTTCCACTCTGGTTTTCCATCTACTATCGTAATATTATTTGCCGGACAAACTTTTAGGCATGTACCACATCCATTACAGGCTTCTGTTGTCCAAAAATTATTATCTTTTTCATTTGGCTTAAAAGTATTATATATCAATCCAATGACAGCTTTTTTTATTCCTCCGGCTCTATTAGTTGTATCAACTCGGCTTCCTTTTATACTTTCTGCTATTTTTACAACTTCTCTATTTAATATTTCAAATCGTTTCATTTGTTTTTCTTCTGACCATGGTGAATACATTACTTGATAGTTTCCTGGCATTTTAACTTTAAAGCCTGCAGAAAGAGATGCACCTTTCTTATTTAATATATCATCAATTTGGTTAAAAGATATTCCTGCGGTGCCCCCAAAAGTTGCTATTGCAAAAAAATATGCATCTTTGTTAACCTGTAGACTTTCTATAAACTTCTTTACCATTGCTGGTAGACCATTAAAATATATAGGATATACAAAACCTATCTTATCTGATGATGTGTCATTAGTTATAGATAAATTTTTCTCAGAAATTTGTATAATCTTTGAATCTTCCAATTGATTGCTTAAATCTTTTGCAATCTTTAATGAATTTCCTGTTCCACTGAAAAAATAAATTGTTGTACTCATAATAACCTCCAAATTTTATTATTAATAATATTCTCATTTAAATTATTATGTTTAAATATTACCTTTTATCCTCTTTCATTCTTTGAATTAGTGGCTCGGCCATACCTTTTTACCCCACTCGTTTATAATAACCAAGGCCGGTAACAAATCCTGGCAAGCATCCGTTAAGGAGTATTCTACATGAGGTGGAATTTTATTATACTCTGTTCTTTTTACAAGACCATGTTCTTCTAACGACTGCAAAGAACGAGTTAGCATAATATTAGTTATTCCAGGTATACTTCTCTTAAGTTCATTATATCTAATACTTTTCGCAGCTGATATTTTCCATATGATAGGCAGTTTCCACTTACCGCCAATCACCTCCAACGCGCGAGTAACCGGGCACATTTCAGAACAAACATGCTGTGTTTTTTTCAATGGTTCTTTCATAAGCATTTCCTCCAAGACTAAGGCACAAAAATGTGCGTACTTGTTATAATGTTTCTTGATAAAATATAATAATACCATACCAAAGAAATGGTAAAATGTAAATAAATCAGCTAAGTGGGAGTGTGGAATTTTTGAAAAGATTATTTTCGGAATTTAGTATTAAAGATGTAAAAATAAAAAACCGTATTTGTGTACCTCCAATGGTAATTGGATTTGGTCAAGATGGACATGTCTCACCAGAGAATGTTGACCGTTATAAAGAATTAGCTCAAGGTGGAGCTGGTCTTATAATTCAGGAAGCTACGTGTGTTAATTCTGATGGACTTTTATCAGTAAAGCAGCTTGGAATATGGAAAGATGATCAAATTGAAGGACTAAAAAATATAGTTGATACAGTTCATGCAGAAAATTGCAAAATATTTATTCAAATTCACCATGCAGGTGTTACTGGCATATCAGAAAATCCAATATGTCCAAGTCCTTATGAATATAATAATTTTGGTAGAAGTGCTGTAGGACGCGAAATGACTTATGAGGATATAAAATCTGTTCAAAATGATTATATTGAAGCTGCAAGAAGAGCTTATGAAGCTGGATATGATGGCATAGAACTCCATGGATGCCATGGTTACTTAATAAGCCAGTTTTTAAATACAAGAGTAAACAAAAGAACTGATGAATATGGATCAACTCCTGAAAAGTTTGTTATAGAGATACTAGATGGAATCAGAAAAGTAACTCCAGGGGAATTCGTAGTTGGAATTCGTTTAGGAGGATTTGAACCAACTATAGAAGATGGAATACATTATGCTAAAGTATTAGATAAAAACGGAATAGATTTCCTTGATGTATCTTACGGATTTTTTAGTGAACAAGAAATTCATGTAAGTGAAGGTTACAAATATTCTAATGCTGTATATGCTGCAGAAAAAATCAAGAAAGAAGTATCTATTCCAGTATTTGCAGTTAATGGAATCAATTCGTCTGAAATTGCAGAAGAAATACTAAATGAAACAAATGTTGATATTGTTGATATTGGTAAGGGAATTCTTATAAATCCTGACTGGGCGAATTACGCAAAGGAAGGTAAAGACACAGGAAAATGCCTAAATTGCACAAAATGCATGTGGTTTGGCCAATCTAAGGTTTGCCCCGGAAAAGTTATATTTGATAAAAATAATAAATAGATATTCTAAAAATGCTTAGTAATTTGTCTTACTAAGCATTTATTTGAATCTCATAAAATATTTTAGATATACGATTCATATGAATTGTATCTTTCTTGTCGCATATATTTAGTTATTATTTTAATGATGAAATTACTTCTTCACTCGTCCTCATTTTTCCTATTTTAGGAAAGATATATTTACAAACATAATCATGTTCTTCTTTTGTTCCAGCTGTCATTGCTTCTTCTACAAAGATTTGATTATATCCATGTTGGTAAGCTTCCCTTGCTGTTGTATCTACACCTATACTAGTAGAAATTCCGCATAGTACAATAGTATCAATACCACGACGTCTTAATTGTAAATCCAGCTCAGTACCATGAAACGCCCCCCACTGTCTTTTAGTTATAGTAATTGCATTTTTATCTTCTATTTCAGGTACAAATCTATCCCATCCTTCTGAGAATTTTACTGAATTACTCGCTGAATCTGTTTCTGGTTTAATCATATCCTTTCCATCTATGGATGAAACTCTCACAAGTACTACAAGAGCTCCTTTATTACTAAATGCCTTAATTAAATTACTTGCTTTCTCTACAACCTCTGCACCAGAATGAGGTAAACGAGGACTGTTAACAATACCATTTTGTAAATCTATAACTACTAGTGCAGTCCTCTTCGAATTAATAAGTTCATTCCCTACTAATTTTAAATCTTTCATTTTTTTATCTCCTTTTCATATTAATCTATTTTGTTAATATTGCTTTATATTTACTTTCTTATATACTTTTAAATATACTAACACTGCATTAATCAATAGCAGTATACTTGTAACAAAAAACACATATTTCACTCCTAAATGACCTGCGACCTGTCCACCAAGAACTGAACCAGCAAAAACACCTAAATACGCGGCTGACATGCTAAAACCAAATACTCTACCAGTGATAGAAGTAGGTGTAATTTTCTTAACTAATATATTAACAGAAGGATTAAGTCCGCCTGCTGTAAGTCCCAATAAAAATCTGAGTCCCATCAACTGCCAAGTATTTTTCACAAAAGCTTGTGGTATAAAAATAATTCCGGCTATTATAAGGCATACTAGCATAACTTTATGTGCCCCAATTTTATCAGATAGCCGTCCAAGCCTTGGAGCTGCAAGTATATTAGCAAAGCCTGAAGCCGAGAAGGTTATTCCTGCCATTAATGCAACGTGACTCATCTCACTGGATAATTGAGAAACATAAATTGTAACTATTGGTTCGACTGAATACATTGCCACAGATAATATAAAGAAAGTTATAAATAAAGTAACAGTTAAACCTTTTTCAGGAACAATTCCCCATACTTCCTTAACACTTAAAACTTTACTATCTTGACGATTAAAAGATTCTTTTACAAACAATGCAGTAGTAATAAATGCAATTAACATCATTCCACCTGTTATGAAAAACACATTCTGCAAACCAAAGGTTTCTCCTACAAACCCGCCTATTGTTGGTCCTAGTAAAGAACCTGTAATATTAGCTGTTGAGAGAGTACCTAAAGCATATCCTGCATTTTCCTTATCTGTCTGAGTAGCAATCAATGTGGTGCAGGCTGTACCATAACCTGTAATGACTCCCTGTAATAATCTTAGACCTATAAGAACATACACATTTGATGCAAAGCCCATACAACTTATAATTACAGCCATACCAAGACTTGCCCGTAGCAGCATCGGCTTTCTTCCAAATTTATCAGCAGCATGTCCCCAAATTGGTGAAAAAATTGCAGAAATTATAAATGTAACACCAAAAGCAATTCCTGAAAGTTGTGCAATAAAAGCTGTATCTTTAATTCCCAGATGTTGTATATATAAAGGTAAAACTGGAGCAATTTGACTCATTCCTATACCCGTCACAAACATTCCAAACCAGCAAACTATTAAATTCCTTTTCCACAATTTCATGAACAATCTCCTTTCTTTTGTTATGAAATATAAATTTACAAACTATAGAAAATAACATACTATTGTATTTATTTTTATAACAACTCTATTAAAACTAAACACAAGTATAGAAAGAAATACACCAAAGTATGTTGTAGTTCATTTCAATATACTTTCTAATATAATAATAAACTATAAATTATAGTTTGTAAATTATGATTTATAGTTTGATAAATATGATTTCTAATGTTAAACTATTCTCATATATTGAAATTACTAGGAGTGGTATACATATGCAAAAAAGAAATTTAACTAAAGAAAAAATTATTCAAGCTACTTTTTCATTAGCTGATGACATCGGTCTTAATGAAGTTACATTTCCTAAAATTGCTGATAAGCTTGGCATAAAATACCCATCTTTATATAATCATTTTAGTAATATAAATAATCTAAAAATAGAGATGACAATATATTTTTTAAAAGAGTTAAATTTAAAGCTAATGCAGAGATTAATCGGTAAAAGTGGCGAAGATGCCATTCGTGAATATGCGTATGTTTACAGAGATTTTGCTTTTAAAAATAAGACAGCTTATGGACTTTTTGTAAATATCCCAAGCACTAAAGATGAAGAAGTTCTACGTTTGGCAAAAGAGACCAATAATATTATCCATCAAATTTTAGATTTTTATATTAAAGATAAAACTTTATTAATACATAAAAGTCGAGCATTAAGAAGTGCTTTACACGGATTCGTATCTTTATATTCATTTGGATATTTTCACGGTGAAGCAGATTTAGAAGATAGTTTTCACTTTATGATTGATGATTATATTTCCTCACTTTCAGGAAAATAAAATATGTTCTCTTTAAACGCACTTCTATCTAATACTTACACTTATGCAATAAACTCATCGAAATGAGTAGCATACTTTTGTTCCAGTTTCCAAGGAAATTTACTCATTAGATGAACATATTTACAAATTTACTAGAACTTTAAGTTGATATCTTCACCAGAAATCATAAACATTTTTGTGAAGAAAACATTTAAAAATGAGCTGTCAAAGGCTCTTAGTTGAAGGTTGTTCCACTTTAGCTTGTCACACCAAAGGTGGGAGCATGCTGAAATGGTGCAACCTTCAACTTAGAGCCTTCAGCGATATTTTTGTAGTTTTCGGAATAAAAATGTTTATGATTTCGGTAAGTTACATCATGAATCTAAGTTTTATATTGGATATCTATAGTTTTATTTTTGACTAGAAGCTAATGCATTTTCAATAGCTTTTAAAATTGTTTTACTACTATTTGTTGCTCCTGAAATAGTATCCACTTTCAAACTTTGAGCTTTGACCACCATCTCTGGAATGATTTCTGCAGGTTTTCCTCTGCCGTTTTTATGTTCTAATAAGTCTACCTCTTCAATCTTATGATCTTTAACTGTAACTGAAACTTTTGCACTAATTAAATCAGCATCATAGGTACCAATATATTTTCCATCTGAAATCTTTGATAAATCTACATTATTGATTGTTAATTCCTTAATTGCTTTTTGATAATTTTTGACAGAGATTAAATATTTTCCTCCAGCTATAACACCAATTATAAATATAATACAGATTGAACTTAATATTATTTTTTTCTTTTTTGACATGGTTAAAAATCCCCTCAAATTTATAGTAATTTTTCATATAACTTAAACCAATCTAATCCGTAGTTTCCAAGACCCAAATCAACTGTATCTACATACTTAAATCCACATTCTTCATAAAGCCTTATGGCTGGCACGTTGCCTTCATAAACATCTAATCTAATTGATCTAGCCTTTAGCTTCACACCATGTTCAATAGAAAAATCTATTAACGCCTTACCTACACCACACTTTAAAAACTTAGGATGTACAGCAAATGTATGTATAACAATAACATCTGAATAATCAGATTCAAATTCCCACTTAGCTTTATAGTAGGCTGGTTCAGGTTTGTTACTCAAAATAATAGTTCCAATAATCTTTCCATCATATTTTGCTACATATAGATTACCAGTTTTCACTCCATCAATTGCATTTTGACGAACTGGATATGCATCTTTCCTCCATCCAGGGTAGTTTATTCCTTTATTCAAATAATCATTCAAATCATTATATAGTTGCTCTAATTCATCAATTTCATCTTCAGTTCCCAAATCAAAAGTGATGTACATCAATTCCTCCCCAATCTATGCAAATTATATATTCTACTTCTTTACTTTAATAATCTAATTCGTACATATTATGTAAGTACAATATTATTTGCGGCCCTAACGACTTCTTGAAAAAATACTTTATATCAAGATATCCCCATCGTCTAAATTATCTCTTACACTAGAACCTCATACCCCTCTTTAAGAAGCGACTCAATCCCATTGTCTAAATCACTACTCTTAACGAGGATATAATCTGTATCATATGTTGAAATAGCAAATATACTTATTTTATTATTTGCTAACACTGTACTTATTGAAGAAAGAATTCCAATTAGAGAAAAATCTAAGGGCCCTTCTATTTTTAATACTCTCCAATTCTTCTCACACTGTATATCAATTGGAATATCCTCTTGACTACATACGATTGATAACTCTTCATTAGTTTTTGTTATTGAAAAGAAATCACTTTTTTGAGCCCATTCAGGAATTAATTCATTTTTGTCCAATCTACATACTCCATATATATCTTTAAGTAGCCTCATTGATAATATTTTTTCCACCATATTTTTCATCCTTTCTTTTGAATACATTTAATAATTGTTTTGTACCTATAAATCCTTCTTAGTCTTTTCCTCTATATAAATATCAAGTGCTTTTATTCCTCTATTTGCAAGCTTCACAAATAAAACAAATCCATAAATTGATATTCCAAACATACCTAGTATTAGTATTATATTAATCAAACTAAATACTGTCATCATAAACTTTCCTCCTAATCACTTATTTGCATAATAACCATTCTTAATATTTATTCCTACGCTATTTTATAATATTTATACTTATTATAACTCTATTTCCTGATTTTTCATAAAACAATTAATTAAGATTTCTAAATTATACAACTTTATATTCAGCAATATAATCCTTTGTTAAATACTATATAAGCTTTAAACAAAACTATAGGTTTTCTATAAGAATTAAAGTTTATACACCTTTAGACTATATATATAGGTATTTTGATACTTACTATTTAGTTTTTATATTTAGGAGGTATATATGGATTATAAATACATTGAAAGTTTAGTTTTAAGATCTAAAAACGGTGATCCAATTTCTAAAGAAGAATTAGCTAAAGAGTTTCGCCCATTGATATTAAATATCGTTAAAAGAACTTTTCTTCATGGCTATGATAACGAAGATATACAAAATGAATGCTATAGAACACTTTTTAAATGTTTATCTATGTATGATTTAGAACGGCATAGATTTGTTGCTTATGCAAGTAATGCAATAAAAAATAATATTAATGATTTGATTAAAAGAGTTAAAAACAGAAGTCCAATTGAAGGTTCCGAAGCACTCACTTTATCTGATAATTTAGAACATAACCTCTCATCTAAAGGCGATAGCCTTGAAGAAGTTCTTTGCAGTGAATCTGATTATGAATTATTAAAAATTGCAATTAATTCCTTAAACAAAGAAGAAAAAGAATTGATTATATTTATCTTCTATAAAAATAATACAGTTTCAGCTTATGCCGCTTTAAAGAATATGCCTTACTCAACAGTAAATAGAAAGAAAGCCGTTACTTTAATGAAATTAAGTAAGTACTTTATAGATACCCAACACATAATTTAGACTTATGCGTATAACTCACCGAAATAAGAAACATACTTTTGTTCCAGTTTCTAGTTGAGATATTTTTCAAAGAATAAGTTTAAGTCTTAAATTGGATATCTATGTAGATAAACCAGTTATAAGTTTGATTTATGCTTTGAAATATATACTATACCAGAAAGAATGGGTACTCTTTTGTGCAGTGTTTTATTGAGAATTTGGCTGTAGGATTTCTTCAGCCGAAGTTGTTCCATTCGAGCTTGTCATTTGCTTGCCAAAGGAGCATGCTCAAATGGGCACAACTTCTGCTGGTAGAAATCCACAGCCAAATTCTCTAGAAACCGAAACAACAGAGTACCCGTTCTTTCGGTGAGTTATATACATAAATCTAAATTACATATTGTTTATCTATGATATTTTTTATTTATAATTTTTACCTCTAAGAGTAATAAGCATTAACAGCAATCCAGTAATTGTCATAATCAACCTTAACCAATTATCATAAATATTTATTACATCATAACTAAGAAGAGCTTCTATTGCTATTGATGGAATTTTTCCTATAAAAGTCGCGATAATAAATATCCCACCACTTACATTACTTATTGAAGCCGATAATGTTATGACACCAGATGGTATAAATGGAATCAATCTTCCTTGAAATATTAATAAACCAGCCTTTTTCCCATTACTATTTACTATCTGAGAAATCAATTTATATTTATCTGTTAATTTTTCTATTCTCCTCTTAAAGCCTAACCTATAAATTTTAAAAGTAATATATGCGCCTAGTGATTCACCAATCAAAGATAATAAAAAACCTTCCACAGGTCCGAAGAACAGTATGTTAGCTCCTGTTACAAATACGGATGGCAATATTCCTAAAAGTGAAATCATTATACTAATAAAAATACTTATAGGAATTGCCATAGAGCTGTTATTTTTTAAAATCTCTAGAATTTCACTTATACTGAACATAACTTTCTCCTATGTATTTCAAAGCAGCTAATATTTTTGTATTGAAAGTAAATCATCAATACTTCTATTCATATAATTATAAGAATCATATATTCCTTGATTATAGAATTCCGTGGCTAGCTCATCAATTATGAAATCTAAAATCTTTCCTGATGCTAGATCTCCTAATTCCTCATCTCTTTCATCACAGAAATAATTTTTTATTGCAGAAATCATATCCTCTCTTTTCTCTTTACTTAATTGTATCTTATTTTTATCACTCACTTAAAGCCCTCCATGTAATTTAAGATAGAAGTATTTTCTTATTAATAAATTATAACATATCCCTAGTAAACTTATCTAAATCGATAACAAAAAAATAAAACTAGGGTTTAATTTAAAACCCTAGCTTTATTTTTCAGAAAGACAAGTTGTACTATGGGGACTTTAAAATCATTTTCGGAGTAATCCTAAAATATTATTATTAAAATCATTGTCCATGAGAACCACCTCTTTCATATATTATTGTGCACAATATCAGCTTAAATATGCAAACAAAATTTTTTAATATATGTAAAAACATAAGTATCATTACCTACATAATATATAAAAGTATAATCCCACTAATAACTCCACCAATTACAGCTGATCCCAAATTTGTAAATGACTTTTTAACTTTTCCTCCTGTTACAGCTGATGCAGTAAAAGCACCAACCGCAGCCGCCAGCCCCATATCTATCCATCCACTACTCCCCTGCTGTATCAAGTGATTTTTCATTCCATGGTCTAATATCCAAATTGTCCCTACCACAGTTATAGCCGCTAAAAAACCACCTATTGCTCCAAGTTTATTTACAAACCTTCCCCATAAAAGTCTAATGAAAAATGGCAGTAAAAAAGCTCCCATTATTGTTGTAAAAATAGCTTGTCCGGACATAATTACACCTCCAACTTTCCATCTACTAATTCTATATGTACACTCTCTAGACTTTCTTTTTTAGGTTTGATTTCTATAGTGCCTTTTTCCATTATATGCTTTTCCATTAGTACCGCCATATATCCACCTAAGGCTGCACCAATTACTACATATAATAATGTTGGAACTGAATTTATTAATGATTCAGAGCCATTCACCATATAATTTTTTGCTATTAAACCAATTGCTACCCCCAATCCCATGTCAACAAATGCTGAATCATTATCATGTTTAATTAATCCTATATAATGATTCACACACCACATCGATCCAGTAAGAAAAAACGCAGCCCCATATGTCCCAAAAAGTCCAAATTCATCAAGAAAAATTCCCCATAATCCGTTTATAACAGTTGCTGCCAAAAAATATCCAAAAGTATTTCTCAAAAATCTCATTATTATCCCCCTATTACTCTTTGGTCAACTACTAACTCTAATTTTTTTAATCATGTTAGCATCTATTTTTCTTATCTATTATTCCTAAAAGCTCAAGATGTTCATATAAACTCACAAAATCTTTTTAATCCATATCTCTCTACTTGAAACTAACTTCATAGTTATATATGCCAATTCTATTAAACTAACATTTAAATTCAATTCTTTTTTAACTACGTTTATCATTTCTTTTGCCATTTGATATATAAATTCTATTTAATTTCAGTATCTGCCGGAAATACAATTCCACCTTTATTTCTTGCAGTTGTTTGAACTTCAGTAACTATCAAACTATGATCTAGCATCTTATAGCATTTCTCCAAGTTGTTACTTTTAATAATATCCCTAAATTCAATAAATTCATTAACCATACGATGTTCATAATTGTTCTCATTTATTACAGAACTAGTTCCATCATTCATTAATAATTCGAATCTTTCGCAAACATTAGCTGGAGTATCTTGATAGATACATCCATTATCCCCTTGAATATTATTTGCTATAGGCGCTTTACAATCTTTTGCTCCAATACAAACACATTTAAATTTATCATAGTCTAGTATCAATACTCCAGATGTATCTATTCCTCTTTCAATATTAGGATAATATTCAACATTTTTAGGTTTGCCAAATAAACCAACCACATAATGAATATTATAGATATTTAGATCCATCAAAGCTCCACCAGAAAAATTGGGATCAAAAGCAGGCAGCACATTACCTTCCTTGAAACTATTATACCTACTCGAATATTGAGAATAATTGCATTGAACAATTTTTATATTTCCTAAGGTTGGCAGAAATTCTTTAATCTTTTTATAGTTAGGAAGATATTGATTAGTAATTGCTTCAAATATAAATAATTTTCTTTCTCTAGCTAAATCACTCAATATTAATGCTTCCTTGTATGTTGATGTCATTGGTTTCTCAATAATAACGTTCTTATTTGCCTCTAATGCCTTTTTAGCAAATTCAAAATGCAGATTATTAGGTAATGCAATATACACTGCATCTAAATTACATTTTAATAATTCCTCATAATCATAAAAAATATTTTTAATATTATAAGTATCCTTTAATTCATTCATTACATCTTCGCTGCTTTTTCTTCCAAAAATAGCTTCTAACTCTATATCCTTTAAGTACGGAGTAGCTCTCAATAACTCCTTTACAATCATTCCAGCCCCTATAATTCCTAATTTCATATTCAGTCCTCCCTGCTCTCACATCAGTATTATTTTATACTATCTTAACATAATTTCTTTCCATATTAAACTTCAATTGATTTCTTCTGTACTCTTAAAATATATTTTCCTTAAAGATAAAAAAATATTTAAATTTATCATGATTACATATTACGATATTCTCAATATATTATATATACTAATTATGCAAAAAACACTCACCACAAAATTGTGGCGAGTGCATACATTTTTAATTTTACTATTTATAACTAAAATTATTTTCTAAACTAGTAATTCCCTGTATAACTTTTTCCTTAAAGTTTCTCCCCATTGGTATTTCCAATTCATTTCTTAACTTTAATTTACCCGGTAATACTTTTATAACAAAATCAACATTGATTATATATGATTTATGGGCCCGAATAAATCTAGGATTATTAATTTGCTCTATAATAGTAGTTAATTTTTCTCTTACCCTATACTCGCCAGTTGTACAATGCATTACTAAGTAATGCCCATAAGATTCTATAAAAATAATATTCTTAACATTAAGTCTTATTGTGGCTGTTCCAGATTTTAGTGTAACTACAGTATCTATATTTTTTATATAAGCTAATAATATCTCAATCATATTTTTAAAATCCTCATCAAAATTATCTATACGAATAAATTGTAATGGCTTAACATTTAATGATTGGAATACTAGTGACTCATCTTTACTTAGAAATACAATACAGTTCGCATGAGTATATTCCTTTAATTCTTTAGCACTATTGATTTCATGAGCATCTTCTATTTGATAAAAAATCACCAATATATCGTTACTAGCATAATCTTTTATATAATTTTCTTCCACAAAGGTAACTCTCTCGGAGCCGCTGCCTAAAAACAATTTAATTTTAGACTTCAAACTATCCCTTAGATTATCATCTTTTAAAATCAAATAGGCCTTTATCATTATTTATCCCCCATTTGCCCTGTTGTTTTTCAATTTTATCAATATATTCAGCAAGACTTATACTTCCCTCCTCCATTGCACCTAATAAATTATACTTATCTACTATCTGAATATTACATTCTTCTTTTAAATACTTGACAGCATTAATATATTCTTTATTGTTAGCAGTAACTACTGATCTAAAAGTTACAATAGAGCCCTCCTTCAATTTTATACCAAAATAAACAAAATGCACAGGTGTTGCCGAGATGACCCACATTGTTGTCCAATAAATTCCTACACTTTCAATTTCAGCTAATTTAATTTTAAATGCAAACATATCATTCTTACCATTAAAAATACTTATCAAATATTTTAGTTGTTGAATATAATCATCAATAGCATAGCTTTCTAAGTACAGTCCGTTTATGCACCAATATTGCCTACATCTCACTATAGTTGGAACATATAAAAGCGACAACAATAAAAATGTGAACATAATCGTAATACAAACAATTATAAAATTATATAATTTAAAGTACTCAATTATAGCACTACCTAATATTAAGCTAAAAAATAGCGGCACCATTGCAGAAATAATAATATACAATATAGTAGGTTTTTCTCCTACAACAAATACTTTTTTTGATTCTTCCATATAAACCACTCTCCTTAATTTCTATTATATGAATTCAAATAGAAAAGATAATTGGCTTGGCATGAACAACAATTTAATATCCCATAAGGTATATATAATTACTTAGTTGAATTCCCTTCTCTTGAAACTGCTAGTTAATTTACCTCTCTCCTCAAATATTTTCATCTTGTAAACACGATTTCATCAATTCTATAAACAACAAAAAAATCCAAGGTATAATTCCTTGGATTTTTTGATAAATTACATTTGATTTTTACTATATATATCTTTCACTATTAACCGGCGAAAGTTTGAGTTCCCATGTATTTACCGTTTCCTAATATAACTCCTATACCCACTTTAGTATAAGAAGAATTCATCATATTTGCTCTATGACCTGGTGAATTCCACCATTGGTTAAATAATTCTACTGCATCATAAGTGTTATATGCGATATTTTCACCTGTTGTATTATATTTATACCCTATTGTTTGTAACCAGTTTGTCCACTTTGTTCCGTCTGGATTTGTGTGGTCAAAGAAGTTATTTTGAATCATGTTATTACTCTTATATCTAGCTACTTGAATTAAAGTATTATCTAAAGCTAATGGCTTTAAACCTGCTTCAGTTCTTTTCGCATTCATTAATTCAAGAATTTTTTGTTCAGCAGTAGCTTGTACTGTTATTGAATAGTTTGTAGGTAATTTAGGTAACCCCTGAACATCTGCTGATGTTGTAGATGTATTACTTGTAGTTCCTGTAGTTGTAGTGCTACCAGTATTAGTTGTTGTTACTGGTTTAGTTGTCGTGTTACTTCCTGTAGTTGTACTAGTAGTATTTCCTGTTGTATTATTTGTATTACTAACTGTAGAAGTTTTATTGCTATCTTTTATTACATCATTATTTGAATTGAATACTTTATCTACTGTTGGGACTTTAGTTCCTATAACCTGTCCACTTTGGTTAGTTATATATACTTTATTGTTTACTAAAACCTTTCCAATCTCCATTATACCTGATTGATTTAAGCAATAAGTTTTACCATTTACCTTAATAACTCCTGTTTGTTTTTCTCCAGCATTATTAAAGAAATACCAATTGCCGTTATTCATAACCCAACCAGTTTTTGCGGAATTATTCATCATTGCATTATAATAATTATTATAATCTGTTGAATTAATAGTTGCTGCAGATACTCCTAATGATGAGAAGCTAGTTATTGTTGTAGCGGCAATTGCTGCAGTTACCATCTTTCTTAGTAAATTCTTTTTCATTAGTTTTTCTCCTTTGTATTTTTTATTTGGCTTCTTGATCTTATATATAAACAATAAAAATTTTTCTTTAACTTCACTCTGCATATTTATTGTTTTCAAGCAAGTCCATGTCTCTATACTAACATCTTTTCGACATAATTCAACATAACATTCTTTGAATTATTTGATTTAAAAGATATTAGCTCCAAACTCCTTTCATATGCTCTTATTTCTTTCTTTATACTCAATGATATCCTTTAACGCCTTATAACCCAAAGGCTAACCCCCTGTATTTTTTTATTTTTTATAATCTTATTTAATTTCACGTCAAATCAGAATGCAAAGCAATTATATAATCAATTAAGTTGATTTATTACAACGATAAATACATACATGAATCTCCAAACTCTACTTGTAATTGTAATAAAACAATTAATGGCTGGTTTTTCCACCTTTACTTGTCCTAATGAGATTAAGGATAAGTAAAAGTAGGTTCAACCGGCCATTAAATATTTTCTCATCAATTATAAATATATCAAATCACTCTAGTGAACATTTTCTTTGTGCATTTTTATATATTTTCTATTAGGTTTTGTTGATTTTAATAATTATGAAGTATATTAGATCAACTTTTCACTCAGAAAGCAATCTATTTGTTTTAAAGTTTTTGCTTTAATCTTAGAGAAATCACCTTCTTGCCTTTCCCAAAGCAATTTGTCAGTAGATATTATTAATAAAGTAGCTTCCACATATCCTAAATTGTCAAACAATCGTTTAGCTTCTTCAATATATATATAATAAATTATTTTGAAATTCTTACTATGCTCCATGGAATGCTTTTCAATTCTTACTTTTATAGAATATAAGTAACTGTTTACTCTACAAATGCCTTTAACAATTTTTAGCATTCCAATTTCATAAGGAATGCTTGTAGCATCAATAAGTAATTTCATCAAATTTTCAATTTTACAATTAGTAAATTCAATCAGATTCAAAATTAAACATTTATTATAAATTTCATCCATATCCATACTATCAGCTTTACTTTTATCTGTTTCCTTGCCTTTATCAGTACTATTTGCTTTACATTTAATATTGCAAGTTCCATCTAGCTCTCTTGATATACGAGTATATATTTGATTAGTCGTCTCTCTCAATTTAATAAGTATATTTAAATATCTATCTCTAAATTCAAAATAATTCATTTATAAATCCCTTTCATAATTATTGATGATAATTTATATTTAATTACTAAATAAAAAACTTATACTTATGCTAAATCATCTGAAAGAATGTAACAACATCTAATACTAAAAATTTTTTAATTTCTATCATCTATTAATATTATTTTATTAACTCATTAACTGTTATTTATGATTTTCTCCTTTATAATTTAAATATTAAGTTTATATAGAACATATTACCATATTATTCCTGCAAAATAAATCTAATAATTTATTTCCATTTAATATATTGATATTCTCAAATCTATATTTATAAAAATCAAATTTCTCATTTATATAATTCTAAAAAAATAGGTGGAAGTCCACCTATAATAATAAAATAAGGAAATTAAGTATTAGTTGAATGGGGTATCTACACAGTATATACCTTTTCGTATTAATATATACCTCACATTTTCAGCAAAATAAAAATAACATATTTAACTAATGAATCCTTAATAAAACTTTTAAGTAAGTGAGTTATTTAATCTTTATCTTTTATGAATTTTCTGGTAGATTAGAAATAGTAATAATTCTTTAAAAAATTCAAACATAACTACATTATTTTATAGCTATATTTATTTAACGATATTACATTATACTAACTGAAAGGAATCAAAAAAATGAAATATGAAAAAATATTCTTATTAATTACTTTTTCTTTATCTTATTTCATAAGTATAGTGTTATTATCCGAAGAATTTATTGGAGCACTATTATTTATTTCCATGATTCCAGCTTTTGCTGCGATAATTTCAAATTTAATAGAATCTGCCTCAATAAAGGTTTTATTGAAGCCTTTTATTTATAAAGTCTCCTTTAAAAGCTTAATGTTTGCAGTTTTCTACCCATTGATAATAATATTTCTTTGTGCTTCTTCTGCTATACTTATTAAATGTGGTGTATTATCACAAGATTTGTATTATGCATCTATTAATATATTCAAACTAATTTTAATTTCTATTGTATTTTTTGTAGTCGGCTTACTCGAAGAATATGGATGGAGAGGATATTTGCTGCCTAGACTTATCAATAGATATAATTTAAGGACTGCCAATTTAATAATGGGATTGATTCTCATATTATATAAGCTTCCTGCCATAATCATATTAAATTTACATTATAATAAAAGAAAATTTATACTATATATATTGCTCCAAACTATAGCAATTTGGGTAATCAATTATGCTTTCACGCATCTTTTTACATTATCAGCAAACGTAATACTACCAAGCATTATGCACACGCTATGGAACAATGTAAATATAGCTGTCCTTGGAGATACTTATAGAAATGCTTCAAACGGGTTAATTCTCGGCAGGACACTCCTTATAAATGGTCAATGTTTGTTTGGAGTTATTTTCCTAAGCATATTTGCAGTTTACGCCCATAGAAGATTATTAAAGATTTCATCAGCATAACTTTTTCACTAGTTAATATTATTGTTATACATGTACACAGAAAAAAGTTTATTATATGGCAACATATAATAAACTTTTTTCATTATTCCTATGATGCCACAATTCTGTCACAAAATAACATTATAATAAAACTATGAACATTTTTCATTAATGTTTCCTTCATTTAATAATTTATTAACCGTTAAAAGAATGGCTTATTACACCCTAGTAAGCTATTCTTTTTTCTAAATTAATGTTGTAACTTCATCTTTTTCAATTATATATTCTAAGTGCAACGCTCTTGTTAATGATACATATAGCAATCTTTCATCCAATGTGTTTTCTTTGTAATTATCCATGCTTGGATTCATTATTATTGTACAATCAAATTCTAATCCTTTTGTTAGATAAGACGGAATTATAATCAAGTCTTCCGCTATCTCTTTTTCTTTACCAAAAATCAATTCAAAATTATATTTACTTTTTTTATTTAGAATGTTATATATTCCTTCCCCTTGTGAAATATCTTTAGTAATTATTGCTATTGTTCTTTTTCCGTAGTTTTGAACATCACTAATGATTTGTTCTATAGCCTGAACGCAATCATTATCACTGCCTATTTTTACTATTTTAGGCTTTTCACCATGTCTTAAAACTGGCTTCGCGTCTTTAAGACCTAAATTCTGAGCCTTCAAAGTTTTTTGTGCGAAATCAATTATTTCAACAGTAGACCTATAACTTTGAGTTAATTGAATGTAAGTAGCATTACCTTCAAAAACTTGTTCTGTTATATCATCCCATGTCTTTAAACCTTTATAATAGTATATTCCTTGTGCTAAATCTCCAACTAATGTCAAACCATTTCCTTTAGAAAAACAATTAACTAAATATACCTGAAACGGACTATAATCTTGTGCTTCATCTACTACTATATATTTAAATTTCTCATCTTCCTCTACTCCTTCAAGCAAAATCCGTATATACGCTAGTGCAGGTAAATCATCCTCATCAATTATTTTATTTTGAAAGTTAAAATTGAATTCTTCCCGCATATAGTCTGCCAATATTTTAGGAATTTTGTTACCAGTGGCTGTTTCAAACAAATCATCATTATAAAAATTATGATAAATATCTTTTGAATCCACATCTTTCCACTCTTTAAAGTAGTTATTAAATTCTTTCTTACTATTGTTTTTAACCTCTTCTTTAACTTTATCTCTTTCTTCATATAGACCTATGAGAAGCTTTCTTCTTTCCTCAGAATCTTTCATTTCTCTTCTTACTTCTCTTATTCTCTTTTCCCATTTATCATCTATTTCTATTAACAAACTTGATATTCTATCTTTAATTTTTAAGTTCAAATATCTCTTTATTTCGTTTTTTCTTTTATTTATTGGATAAGGTTTTAGATCCTTAATGTACAGCCTTGTTATTTCTTTTTTATCAAATAAAATCTCATTTCCAACTTTAATGTCATTTATATGGACTGTATTTTTTTCAACTAATGAAATATACCTATCTAACATTGTTTTAAATAACATAGTACCTTTAACCTTACTAGAGTTCACTATAAGTTTTTTAAGATGATTATCCTGCTCTTCTATTATCTTTAATAATTTTTCATCTTTATTATACATTTTCCCTTTTAATTTCAACTTTGATAATACCATTTCCTCAAAGGTACTTTGATTTACTTCCTCTGCTCCAAGGCTAGGTAAGATATCTGAAATATAACTTAGAAATAATTTATTTGGGGCTAAAACTAAAATCTCATCCCCACTCATACTTTCCTTATATCTATAAATAAGATATGCCAATCTATGTAATGCAATTGTAGTCTTCCCTGAACCTGCAGATCCCTGAACTATTATAGGAATGTTTTTAGGCCACCTTATTATTTCGTTTTGCTCGCGTTGAATTGTTGCAACAACTTCCTTTAGTTTTTTTCCCCTATTTTCCTCTAAATTAATCTTTAAGAATTCATCAACTAAATTTTGACCCTCTTCTTCATTTATTATAATTTCATTTATGCCTTCATCAAATAACCTTTCTATATCATTATTCTTATATAGAAATTTTCTTTTCAATTCTAAATGTCCCTCAATTATCCCCTTAGGAGCTTTATAATAAGCTTCTCCGCCAGTTCCGCTATAATAAAGATCAGCAACTGGTGCCCTCCAGTCAACTATAACTTCTTCCCCGTCTTTACTATTATTTATACCCTTCTTTCCAATATAGATGCTTTCAGTAAAGCCTTTTTTTTCTCTAAAGTCTACTCTTCCAAAATAAGGCTCACTTAGTGATTCCTCATACTTTTCAATATCCTGGGCTAAATGACTAAATATTCTTTCGTTAGCCTGCTTTTCTTCACTATAGCCTCCTTTAACTTCTTTATTTAAAGTGCTGAGTTTTCTTTCTACTTCTTCTACTTTTATTTTCTTTTCCTTTAGTTCCTGCATTATTATGTTTTTCTTTTGTAGTAAGGTTTCTCTTTCCTCTTTCAAACTTCTATCCATATCAGCACACACTATATAATGATATACAGAAAATTCATTATACTTTTCCTTTCTCGGATAAATTTCTATAATTAGGTATTATATCACAATATCTTGAATTAATCCTCAACATAATAAGTTTTTTATTATTTTACCAATCATTCTTAGCTACTCTTTTTTTCTCTCCAATATTTCGCTCCATCTTTAGTTCTATATAAAAACTTGTAATCTATCATACCTCTTCTGAGCAAAAAATAATCATTAAAACTGTGCCAGGTGTCAATAATTCTATTTATTTCTTTTTCACTGTAAATAACATCATATTCAAACTTTGTGCTTAGATACTCCAATATTTTCATCTTCACCTCCCTCTTTGCTGGCCAAACCTTAATAATTCCCTTATCATCTAAAAATCTCTCAATTGTTGTCATATTAAACCGCTCCTTATTTAATGATTCTTTCTAATATTCATTATATGTGTATTTTTATTTCATGTCTATTATTTTTATAAACAAAATAATATATGTTTATATATTTAATAAACACTCACACTTAATCAACGTTTTATTTAATAAATTTATATGTCCTAGATCACCAGCCTCATTCATATTCTTTCTAACTATCTCCCTTGTTATTGACTTGAGATTCTAACTATCAGGCCCTAAAGCAGATTTTCAACATCAAGTTGCTATCCATGATGGCACGAAAAAGGAATGGCTTACTCCTAAGCAAGTCATTCCTTTTTATACTTAATATTATTTACCTTCGCTTTTAATTCTTTACTCCTATATCTGCAGTCCACATAAAATCTATTACAATAGTGCTTAAAACACATATTTATTTAAATGCTTTTAAAACTAATGACGCATTATGTCCTCCAAATCCAAAAGAATTACTTAAAGCATAATTAATATTAGAATCTTTGCCTTCATTAGGTATATAATTCAAATCACATTCAGGATCTGGATTCTTATAATTTATTGTCGGAGGCAGAAAACCATCCCTAAGCGCTAAGGCTGTTATAATTGCCTCAACAGCTCCTGCCGCACCTAATAAATGACCTGTCATTGATTTTGTTGAGCTCATTGGCATTTCATAAGCATACTCACCGAAGACTGATTTCACAGCAGCAGTTTCATTCTTATCATTTGCCTTAGTCGAAGTTCCATGTGCATTTATATATCCAATTTCAGATGGCATTATACCAGCATCCTTGATAGCCATTTCCATACATCTTGCAGCTCCTTCTCCCCCTTCAGCTGGTGCAGTTATATGGAAAGCATCGTTTGTACAACCATATCCAACCACCTCGGCTATTATATTAGCTCCTCTGCTTAAAGCATGTTCAAGCTCTTCAAGAATTAATACTCCTGAACCTTCTCCTAAGATAAATCCATTTCTATCAATATCAAATGGTCTGCATGCCATCTCTGGATCAGAATTTGTTGTCATTGCCTTACTTGAACAAAAACCTGCTATAGTTAGTCTTGTAATGCAGGCTTCTGCACCTCCAGCTATCATTATATCTGCATCATCCCTTTGGATTACTTTAAACGCATCTCCAATTGAATTTGTAGATGAAGCACATGCAGTTACAGAACACTCATTATATCCCTTTGCTCCAAATTTTATTGCAACAAGTCCTGAAGCCATATTGCATATCATCATAGGAACCAAAAATGGGCTCACTCTGCGATATCCTTTTTCCTGAAATTCTGCACACTGGTTTTCTAAAGTTTCAATTCCACCAGTACCACTTCCAATTATTACTCCAAGCCTCTCTTTATTTATTTTATATAGATCAAGTTTTGAATCTGCCACGGCCATTTGAGCTGCTGTCAAAGCAAATTGCGCAAACCTATCCATTCTTCTACTTTCTTTTTTTTCAATAAAATCTTCTGGATTAAAATCTTTTACTTCAGATGCGACTTTGGCAGGTAAATCTGATACATCAATTCTCTCAATTTTACTAATTCCACATTTTCCTTCTTTAATTGATTGCCAAAGTTTATCTGCACCTATCCCCAGAGATGTAACAGCTCCCATGCCTGTGATAACTACTCTTCTTTTCATTTAAATCCTCCTATTTTACATAATAGTATATTTTTTAAATTTTTTCATAGTATTTACTTTGATTGTCATAATAGATATAATATATTGAAATGAATAAATATCGCCTTTCAATATAATTTTAATGGAAACTTTTTATTAAAATGAACAGATATTGCTTTTTAATATGATAACTATTTGTGAGAAAAGGTGTTAAATTATGAAAGACTTAAAAGAAACTATTATTGAAACTGTGGAATACATTGAGGAAAATCTTTATAATAAACTATCTTTAGATGATATATCTCTTTATACCGGTCTATCGAAATATTATTTGCATAGAATTTTCAAATCTTTGACTGGAGAGTCTATAATCGAATATGTACAAGGTCGAAAGTTAACTTCTAGTATTAGTGAACTTATAAACACTAATATGAGAATTATAGATATTGCTTTAAATTATGGCTTTGATTATGAGCAATCTTATATAAGGGCTTTTAAAAAGTGTTTTGGATGTACACCTTTAAAAATAAGATCTGATAAGACCTCATTAAGCCTAATTCTTAAAGAGAAAATCAATACAAATGATATTTTATCTGTTGGTGATTCTGTTACTTATACACCACACTTTGTTTTTAAGCAAAAATTTAATCTAATCGGTATTAAACATAAAATACTTAGTAAATCTGGCGATAAAAGCGCCAATGCCTATGGTCGAGATTTCTTTTACAATTATAAAAACAAAATCAAAAATATAATTAATCCTAATGAGTATTTTGGTTTTACAGACTGGAACAGTGATAGATTTATATACTATATTCCTAGTTCCCAAGTCTCGGACTTAACTAATATTCCTGAAGGAATGACAAGTATTTCTATCCCTGCTCATAAGTATGTAGTATTTCGCTTTGTCGGCTTCTTTCGTCCAGATGACCTTAATGGAAGACATTTAGGCCGTTTACTTGTTCAATTATATAGAAAATGGATTTTTAATTCAGGATATGAGTTTGCTGATACTTTTAGATTTGAATATATTGACAGCTCTGTATCAAAAGATAATTATTGCGAACTTTATGTATATCAACCCATAAAAGATATTCAAATT
Source organism: Clostridium chromiireducens (assembly GCF_003575225.1). Classification (NCBI taxonomy): domain Bacteria; kingdom Bacillati; phylum Bacillota; class Clostridia; order Eubacteriales; family Clostridiaceae; genus Clostridium; species Clostridium chromiireducens. The sequence continues at coordinate 117,704 of NZ_QXDJ01000001.1, forward strand.
TGTGCTAATAAACATTATTAAATTTCAAGAAATTTCAAACAACAATTGTGTCTGCAAATAAGAAAAGGACTATTACTCTCTTATAAAGTGATAGTCTTTTTCTTATTTATCATTTCTTCATTGATTTTTTACTAGTATTGCATTTTAAATTTTGACTACAACTCCTAGAATCTTTTTTCTCTTCATTTGCCGTTGGAGTCAATTCATTAGAAAATTCCGTTGACAATCTTGATTTATAAATTTTATTACGTGCTCTACTTGTAACTACATTACTCCTTTTAGGATCCTTTACTAGTCCAAATCCCATATAAATTAACGAGTATACAGCAACCATTATTAATCCTGCTATAAGCCCAGATGACTGCCCAGAAATAAATGGCATACTGAAAATAACAACAATCATGCTGATAAGCCCAATCCATGACGTATATGGGTACCCAGGCATTTGACACTTCCCCTCTGGAGGGCATCCATTTCTTTTTCTGAACCTTATATGGGTTGCCATTATTGCTGCATAAGTAAAAAGTAACGCGAATCCACCAGAACTTAATAGAAACAAATAAATTCTTGGAAATAATAAACCTGTTCCTAATCCAACCAACATACAAAATCCAGAAAATAATATACCTTTATAAGGCACATCGCTAGTATCCTTCAACCATTTAGGGGCATGCCCTTCATCTGTAAGTGATCGTATCATTCTTCCAAGTCCAAACATTGCTGCAAGCATAGTAGACAGTATAGCCGTAATAAGCACTAAGTTAATTGCTGTACTGGCCCATCCCATTCCCCATCTATTAAGGGCAGCTACCATAGGACTTACTTCTTCGCTGAGCATAGCTGTAGGTATCAGCGGAAGTAGAAGAAAAACTGACAGAATATAAAACCCTACAAGACATACCACTGTATAATTAATCGCTTTAGGTATTGTTTCTTTTGGATTCTTAGCTTCCGAAGCTGCCAACCCAATTATTTCAAACCCTGCATATGAAAATATTACTATTAACATACTACCTGCAATACTTCTTATACCTCCTGAAATGAAAGGTTCTCTGCTAAGTTCCCCTACACCTATAGCAGATGTTCCTGGAATCAGCCCTACAATCAAACATATTGCTATAATCATGAATGATATTATTGCAAGCAATTTTACTGCGGCAAGACCGCTTTCTAGCTTACTTAGCTTATCAGCTCCTAATAAGTTAAGAAGAGTAACGCCAATTATAACGCTACCACCAAGTAATGATATAGATACATTGGGAACGAATTCCCTGACTAATATTGATACAGCTGTAGCTTCACTAGACATTGCTAAGACCATTCCAGTCCAATACACCCAGCCAACAACAAAGCCAGCTCCTGGACCAAAACTTTGTGCTGCAAAAGTTCTAAACGATCCAGAATCTGGGTTTGCAACAGTCATTTCTGATAAAGCGTAAAGTATAAAATAAACTAACACTCCTCCCAGTATATATGAAATCAAAATAGACGGTCCTGCAGCATGAATTGCTACTGCTGCTCCCAAGAAAAATGATCCCCCTATTACAGTTCCTAGTGCCATCATTGTAAGCTGCCACGCAGATAATCCCTTATGTTCTTTATCCATAATATTCTCCTCCGTTTCAAGACATACATAATATAAATTCTTTACTGTAATGTCTAGAATAACTTCTAGAATATTATTCCTCAAATTTAGAAATACATACAAGAATCTCCCCGTATGCAATTATAACAATACACCTTCTTATATTTAGAACAATAATAAGTTCTCAATTTAATCAATTATAAGTCTAGTTTTTATTGATCATGAATATTGTATATTAAAGTCTCACAATTACAGAACTTTTGAAATTGTAACAAAAAATCATAAGGAGGAAATTTCTCATGGTATTCTCTCTTCTACTAATAACCGGAATTTGTTGGACAATAGCTTACCTCGAATTAATCTATTTGGGTTTTAAGGAAAAAACTTATGGAATGCCATTTATTGCATTAGCTCTGAATTTTTCTTGGGAATCAATTCAGTCTTATATTGCTCTAAAAACTAATACCATAAATACTGAGACATTAGTTGTATTTGTGTGGTTATTTCTAGATTTCTTTATTCTTTGCACTTATTTATTATATGGTAAAAGATATTTTCCCAAACAAACTAGTACAGAGTATTTTATGCCTTGGACTATAATTATGTTTATAATGGCGTTTGTTATTCAATATTTCTTCATAATAGAATTTAAATCTTTAGGAGAAGTTTATTCCGTTTTCATTCAAAACCTTATAATGTCCATTTTGTTTATAAATATGCTTGTTCATAGAACAGATTCAAAAGGCCAAAATTTAATTATTGCTATAAACAAATGGATTGGTACCTTAGCTCCAACAGTATTGTACGGTATTATTTACGGAAGTAAACTAGTACTAGCACTTGGTATATTCTGTTCACTCTTTGATCTCATATATATGTACTTCTTAAGTAGTGTAAAAAAATCTGCAAATATATCGAAACAAAATATAATAAGGTATTAAGAGAATTTGAAATAACTAAGCTATTTTCATCATTTCTTACCCAAGTACACAATATATTCACTTTTTACAATTAACATTGTCTTAATTTCATAAAAAAATCCCTTTATTAGCGGTAACATACCAAATAAAGGGATTTCATAGTATTATTTACTTTTTATAAGAATTATTACTCATTTGCTTTTTTTATCAATATCTTGCTTATTCTTTTTCTATCACATTTTAATATGATAAAATCAAACTCCTTATAAGTAACTTTCTCTTTTACTTTAGGATATGATCCTAATTGAAAATAAACCCAACCTCCAATGGTATCTATGTTTTCATCTTCAATATCTGTCTCTAGCAATTCATTAACATCTCCAATTTGAACTTTTCCATCAACAACAAAGCTTCCATTTTCATTTTCTCTTATATCTTCTTCTCCATCGTCATCAAATTCATCTTGAATCTCTCCAACAATTTCTTCTAATATATCCTCAGAAGTCGCAAGTCCTGATGTGCCTCCAAATTCATCAATAATTATTGCCATTTGTGATTTTTCTTCTTTAAAAGTCTTAAATAATTCACTAATTGATAATGATTCCGGAACAAACTTTATCTCTCTAATAATTCCTTCTATATTTTCACTACCTTCAATCTTAAGTTTAAATAAGTCCTTGATATGGATAAAACCAATAACATTATCTTTACTGTCTCGGCATACTGGATATCTAGTTAATTGTTCTTCTAAGACAAATTTAATAATTTCATCGAAAGAATCCTCAATAAAAACACATGCCATATCAGTACGTGGAATCATTATTTCTCTTACGGTTTTCTCCGAAAAATCAAATATATTATCAACAAAAGTTAACTCAGTTTGGTCTATTAATCCATGTTTATAGCTATCTTCTACTAAAAGCTTTATTTCTTCATCCGTATGGGCTGCATCATGTTCATCAACTTGAGAAAAACCAAATAATTTTAATACAACTTCCGTGCTATGGTTAAAAGTCCACATTATCGGGTAAGTAATTTTATAAAATGCTATAAGCGGAAAAGCTGTATAAAGAGCTATTTTCTCAGAACTTATTATCGCCAGTGATTTAGGTACTAATTCACCAAGAACTATATGTAATCCTGTTATAATTGAAAATCCTAAAACAAATGAAATCGAATGAATTGTGCTATCGGATAAATTAAGTAAATTAAATAATGGCATTAACATTTTAGAAATTGCCGGCTCTCCTACCCAACCTAAGCCTAAAGATGCTAATGTTATTCCTAACTGACACGCTGACAAATATGAATTTAAATCTTTAACAACTCTTAAAGCATGTCTTGCGTTTTTATTTCCTTCAAGAGCTAATGTTTCTATCCTCGATTTTCTTACTTTTACCATTGCAAATTCTGTTGCTACAAAAAAACCATTCATAAATACTAATAAAATTACAATGATAATATTTATTATAATAATCATATATTGATAGTTTCCCTCCTAAGTTGTTGTAAGTATGTACTACTTAATACCATCTTAAATAATAAATACTATTATACCACATATTATTTACTAAACTTTAAAATAAAACATAAATAATTATATTTTATTTTACAGACCTTAATTAATTTACATCTTTCCATATATATTACTAAAAATTAAGGTTTTAATATTTCTTAAAATACTTATCTTAATCATTAAAATATTCTATATATTACACGCAATTTCCTTTGTAAATATATGTAATATAGGTTTATTAAATAAATTAACCTGAATTTTAACTTGAACAAAAAAATTTTATGTTAACTTTCTGTACATTACCTTAATAATCTTAATTTTTCAAATTACTTTCAGCTCTTCATATAAATTTATTAGAATAAAATTCATATGAAAAGACAATATAAAAATAATCATTAAAATTATAGTACAGGTTCAGTGGAGGATTACAATGAAAACATTGAAGAAAAACTTAACACTAATTATTATTTTAATCTTGTTATTAATCACATTTATAGGTAGTACTAAAAACAGTATATGTACAAGTGCACAAAATGTTCCTGGAAGAACGATTAGAGTAGTCGTCCTTCTCTCTTCCTTTAATGATGATTATATATCTATAGTCCAGCAAAATTTAAAAAAAATTCAAGATGAAAACAAAGGTACTATTGATTTCATTTTCTTTGATGGTAAAGGAGACCAAGATATTCAAAATGAGACTATGAGTTCAATATTTGAAACTGATTTTGATTTACTTTTAGCAAACTTGGTTGATATTAGCGCAAATAATGTTGATTCACTTATTAATAAAGTTAAACAAAAAAATATTCCAGTAATTTTATTTAATATATCGCCACTATCTACTGAATCAATTAAATCCTATCCAAAAGCACTTGTAATTGCAACTAATGCAGCACAATCTGGTATTTTACAAGGAAAGATTCTAGTAAATGATTGGAATAATAACAAAGCAAGTATAGATAAAAACAAAGATAATATCCTTCAATATGTAATGATAAAAAATAGAAACAATAATACATTAACAAATGCACGTACTCAATATTCCATTTCAGCGCTCAATGAAGCCGGTATAAAAACCCGTGAAGTCGCTATAGTAAACTCAACAGGGAGTAAGGATTCTACAAAAAATGATTTTGAACAAATATTCTTGCGATATAGTAATCAAATAGAATCAATTATTGCAAATGATGATACAATGGCTATTGGCGCTATTGAAGCTCTACAGAAATACGGCTATAACCTAGGAGATCCCTCCAAGACAATTCCTGTTGTTGGCGCCAACGCTATACCTGGAGCTAAAGATTTAATTAAAAGAGGAATTATGCTAGGCACTGTTGTTCAAGATGCACCTGCTATGGCTGAAGCTCTTTACAAGATTGGTGTAAATTTAGTTAACAATAATAATCCACTTGCTAACACAAACTACACCTTTAATGACACAGGAGTTGTAATCGAAATGCCTTATTATGAATATTCATCAAAATAATATGAAAGAGCAGCCATAATGAACTGCTTCCCGTCAAGTAGACAATTAAAAAAATAAAAAAATTTTCTGCCAGTGGGTCTAACCTGCTGGCAGTTTTTATGCTGCATGTAAATATATTTCATGCTTTTCCATCGGTGTTAATACACCAAGATTTCTCTGCAAGCGTATATTGTTGTAATAATCGATATATTCTTCAATCATCTTTACTAAAGACATCTTATCTGTAAATTGTTTTCCGTAGTATCGCTCTCTCTTGATAATTCCCCAAAAACCTTCCATCGGTCCGTTATCAATACATTTTCCAACTCTTGACATACTTTGTGTCATTCCTGCATCTGTAAGCTTTTGATGAAATACACGGTTGGTATATTGAAAACCCCTGTCACTATGAAAAAGGGGATGAGCCTTCGGTTCTTTCGCAATAGCATCATCTATAGTATCAAATACCAATGAGTTATTGTTAGTATCTCGAATAACATAAGATACGATTCGGCGATCATAAAGATCCAAAATAGCACTTAAGTAAACTTTACGCTTCTCACCATGAACATAATACTTGAATTCTGTTACATCAGTAAGCCATTTTTCATTCGGAGCGGAAGCACTGAATTCTCGATTTAAAAGGTTCTCCGCAATATATTGAGGATTCTTAGCCTGTCTAGTACAACCGTTATTCTTATATTTTATGGTAGATTGAATATCTAGTTTACGACAAATACGCAATACACGCTTATCATTCACTTTGATATCATGATAGCGTTCTAGGTCATCTCGAATTCGTCGATACCCTTTGTCTGGACTCTTCTCGTGAATCTTTTCAATCTTGTCAGCAATGAGCCTATTTTCACTTTCATTCAAGGTAACATCTCTTTTTAGCCACTTATAGTAACCAGCTCTTGAAACCCGACCAAGTTTGCATAAGGCTTGCACAGGATAATTATATTTTGCATTTTCTTCTTTGATTGCCTGATAAATATATTCATGGCGAACTCGGCTTAGCCCCGCCTCCTTTCTATCTCCTCGAGTTTTTTTAAGAAGGAAACCTCCATTTCAGCTCGTTCCTTTTCAGCACGTAAAATCTTGTTCTCTGCTCGCAATTTTTCCAATTCATTCATCTCAGCTTCGGGTTTACACTTCCCGCGCCTGTCTTGAAGGCCATCTATTCCAACCTTTTCATATTTCACAGTATAGCCTCTAGCCTGTTGATATGAAATCTGGTATTTTTCTGATGTTTCTTTATAATTATGTTCATGTGCAATGCAGTATTGTACAATTTCAACTCGTTCTTCAAATGTGGTTTTTCTTCCTTTGATCATGATCGTTTTCCCTCCTGCTCCATAAGCTTTCAGCTTCTCATGACCATTATACTTCAAAACCCATTTAGATATAGTATCATTTGATGGAATTTTGTATTTTACGGCTAATTCTTGCAATGAACCTTCTCCACAAATATAAGCATTAACAACCTTATGTTTAAAGGCTGAGCTATAGCATGCATTATGTCCAGTTCGGATAAATGCGCTTTCTCCGAAAGTCCGATATTTAGCAATCCACTTTCTAAAAGGTGCGCTGGTCACCCCATATTTCTTTGCAATAGAATCATAGCTACCTTTTCCATCTAAATGTTCTTTTACTGCCTGAAGTTTTTCTTTAGGTAAGATATTTCTAGACATAAAATTACTCCCTTCTAAGTAAAACAGTTTTATTATTTCAACTGTCTACCTAGAAGGGAGCATATCATAATAGCTGCTCTTAAATGATTTTTTTATAAGCTCTATTGTTTCTCATTACTATTGTTACTTAAAGGAAGTGCTTCTTTTAGTTTTGATAGCTGTTCCTTAAGTTTTTCATTTTCTTCTTTCAGAATTGAATTTATATCTTGTAATTTTTTAATACCATATACTTGACCCATAACTGCATCTTTTCCTGCGCTTAGCTCTCCGATTATGCTTTCTTTCAATTCGGAAATATCCTTCTGTGTTAACTCAGGGAATTTTTCCTTTAATGTTTTATCAAATTTATCAACCTTTAGTTTTAATACATTTTCTATTGTATTAGTAATTCCAAAATCTTCATCAATCATATCCCAGATTTCTTTAGCTTTTGCAGTATAATTCGGATGTTTTAATAATTCTTTTTTTAATTTAGTTTTCTCTAATCTAGTTGATATCACCTTTTGTATAGGCTTTAAAATTGTATCTAGCATTATAGAATACCTTTCCTTCTTAATTTATATTAAATAATATGAAACAATAACCTTAAAAGCTACTCCTTAATAATTATTTATTTTGATAAATAATATTTGAAACTTTTTTGCATCAACAAAAAAATACAGCCAACTAAATGGCTGTACTATGATATGAGATTATGAGTCTTAAGATACTTGGGATTTGTTATTTTGTATGAATAAATAATAACATAATACGACAAAATAATCTATATATTTTATATTATTTATTTAATTATTCAAAATATACTTTGTATTGGAATAATTACTCTGACATTAGTAAAACATATTAAAGAATCGGCATTAATCTCTATTCCTCTAATTTCTTTTAAATAAAGACGTAGCTTCATTTAAAAGCTACGTCTAATAAATTAATTTCTCTAGTACAGTTCTTTACTATTTCAGTTTTCCAAAATCTTTAAAAGGATAAAATACAAATTGTGCTTTTCCCTCTATTTTAGAACTGTCTATATAATGATCTTCCCAGTATCTTGCATCTTTAGATACTGGTCTATTATCACCTAGGAAAAAGTATTTTCCTTCCGGCACCTCAAATTTACCATTGTATTTATCTTTGTTTTTAACATAATCCTCTTGAACCTTTTCACCATTTACATATACTTCACCATTTTTTATTTCTATCTTATCCCCTGGCAATCCTATTAATCGCTTTACCAATGTTTCAGCTAATTCATCAGAATAAAATACAATTATATCTCCCCTTTGAAGGTTAGCCATATTATGTATCCTAGTAACTACTACTTTATCATCTTTATTTATAGTTGGAGTCATTGAACCAGTAGGAACATATACATTAAAAAATACAAATTGCCTTAATAAATATACTATTACTAAAGCAGTAAATATAGGAACTACCCACTCTTTAAAAAAATTACTCCTCTTTGTTTCATTTTCTTTAAATTCAATATTTTCTTCCAAAAAAAATCACTCCTCAATCTTCAACTTATATTTCAATATTTTTTCCTTAATCCAAAAATAAAATTTACACTTAAAGCTTATTCAAAATAAAAAAGTTCCTCATATTTTTTATCCAAGGCTATGCAACGTAGTAATGCTAACTTTTCACTAGGCAAAATTGTCATGTTTCGATGGAGCTTATGGTTTGACGAGATGCATTAACCATTTCTGCCAATTCCCCCTGGTTTTATTCCTTTCTAATATCTCCTCTTTATTCATTTTTCCAACTCCTATCATATAGATAATGGTAGTAAAAAATTTCAACTTTGTCAAATATACTTGTCAAAATAATAAAGCAGACTATCCTGTAGCCTGCTTTATCTTTTTATCTAATTCGCCTCATTCTCTTATTGCAATATATTTCATTATCGTCTCTCTCCATATGAATATATGACCTATAAATTAACAAATTGCGCAAGAACCTTATTAAACTTTTCTTTTTCATCATAAAATAATCCATGTCCACTCTCATTAAATGGTATAAGTTTTGAATTACTTATTCTTTGTTTTTGAGCCTCGGCTAACTGAAAAAGGCAAACTTGATCATGAATGCCATGAAGGATTAATGTCGGTACAGTTATTTTTTCAAGATCCGAAAATAACATTTCCTCACCTAACCAAGTATTTGCAGTTTCAGCAGTAGACCAACCTGCTGCCTGTAATCCTAATTGAAAGAACCATTCTGAAAATGCTTCGCTTATATGTTTATAGAAAAAGATATCACCAAATCCCTTAAGCATTTTAGGTCTATCCGAGTAGGTCCCTTTAATAATATCTATTACTGATTCTTTTGGTAATCCGTAAGGAAAGTTTGGCCGCCGAATAAGACTTGGTGCTGCAGCTGCACAAAGGACTAGCTTTGAAACTCCGTGTTCTTTATGCCTAGCCATATACCTTACAGCAATTGCGCCACCTGTTGAATGCCCTACCAATGTAAATTCATCTAGATTAAGTACCTCAATAACTTTTCTCACATCATCGGATAATCTATCGTAGTCATATCCATTGAAAGGTTTATCTGAATCTCCAAATCCCCTTTGATCTATGCCAATACATCGAAAGCCCATCTTAGGCAACACATTAAATTGATATTCAAACAATTTATGACTGCCTGGCCATCCATGTAAAAATACAATGGTCTTCTCGCCCTCTTCATTAAGATCCTCTACATAGATTTTCACATCTGGTTCCACTTTAACGTAGTAACCCATAAAAATTCCTCCAAATAATAAACTTTTCCTTAATAGCTTATTCTTTCAGATGCAATAAGTGAATCAGTTTTACACTTTCTATGGTTTTTGCGAATATTTGGCTCCAATTATATTTTCATTTCATTCATTTTAATACTTTCATAAAAGGAAACGCCTTCATTACTCTTAATTACTTCAATAAAAATCCTTGCAATTTCCGGATCAAATTGTGTTCCAATGCATTGTTCAATTTCTAGTATACCTTCTTCATAAGTCTTCCTATTGTTATATGGCCTATTTGAAGTCATGGCATCAAAACTATCTATTACCGTAAGAACTCTAGCAAGATATGGTATCTCTTCACCTTTTAAATTATTTGGATATCCGTTCCCATCATATCTCTCGTGGTGACTTAATATAAGAGGAATAATATCTTGGAGCGATTCTACTGATTTTATAATTTCCACTCCATTCTCTGGATGCTGCTTTAATTCTTCCCATTCCAAATCTGTGAGCTTCATCTTTTTCAGTAATATATCTTTACTAATATTAATTTTCCCAATATCATGCATATAAGCACCATAAATTAAAATCTTACTATCCTTTTCATTTAATTTAAGCTTTTCAACCATCATTCTGCTATACACAACTACTCTTTCTATATGTCCATAGGTATATTTATCCTTTGCATTTATAACGCTAATTAATGTTTTTATTGATGCTACAAGCTCAATATCTTTTTCATCTATATTTTTCTTAATTTCATCTAAAATTGATGTGTAAGCTTCAACTCTATTTTTATTAAAAAACTTTGCTCTGTATAATGCATCATCTGCACTTTTTATTAACTCTATATCATTTTTTGCTTTATCTGGATAAATAGATACCCCAATTGATGCTGTAATCTTACCTCCAGGTTGATTTTCTTCACCTTCAAAATATGTAACTTCTATTTCTTTCCTTAATTTTTCTGCTATGTCCATTGCCTGTCCTTCGTCAGTATTAGGCAATACTATTGCAAATTCCTCACCGCCATACCTTGCAGCGATATCATCTTTTCTTACAGCAGACTTAATAATCCCACCTATCTTTTTAAGAATGTAATCACCTTTTTGATGTCCGTGAGTATCATTATACTGCTTAAAATAATCTATATCTATAAAAATCATGGATACTGGTTTATCATCCCTTTTTCCAATCTTAATTTTCTCTAGTAACGTATCATAAAAATATCTGTGGTTATACAATTCAGTAAGACCATCAACATTAATTAATTCTTCAAGCTTTTTAATGTGTTCTCCTTCGACTTTTACATAGAACCCTAAAGGCCAAGCTGTTAAAATAAAAACTCCTACTAAAATTAAATCATTTTCAAAATTAACATTTATAACTGCATTAGGTTGCATAAGTATATCCATAGATAAAACAATTATTGATGAAACACCTGAAACTATAAACCCTTGTTTCATTCCAGATTGAATGGTTGTTGTTATAATAATAAATAGGAATAACAATTTATATTCACTTTGGTTCGCACCACAAATAAATATGACTACTGAAAATATAGCTATAAATGATATTACTTCTACATAGTTTGACAGATTAAATTTATTCTTAATTGAAAAAATCCACCCAAGATAAATTAAAATTAGTAAAAGTAATGGCACAAATAAACCTACAAGAGTATAAAATGATTTTGGCGCAAATATCACTAGACTATCATTCTTAACAAATTCCTTACAAAGAATCACTCCAATTAACAAAAGTGATGCTAATTTTACTATTGATACTATTTCGTTTATTTGTTTCTCTCTATTGTTTCTTACATTTTTCATATAACATAACCTCATTATAATCACAATGAGACTGATATATCAGCCTCATTTTTATTATAGACTATTCATCTCTTAAACACTTTGGTTCTTCTGGTTGATATGATGACCAAATACATGCAGACGTAGCAACTATAGAAGCAAAAACCGTTGCTAATGTTGCTATAGTCATTAAAATTTTATTTTTCATTTATCTCCCCCCATCCTTAATTTAGTTATTATTTAAAGAGTTTATTTAATTTTGCCATTACTTGATGTCCATATTTAGTTAAGGAACAAACTTGCCATAGCACACCCATATAAATACATAGCGAGTAAACAAGAATTTTAGACTCCTCTGTAAAATAAAAATATGTAATTTCAACCAAAATAATAATTAAATAAACACTTAAAATCACTATAGAATTTTTTTTTAATCTCCCTCTTTTTTTAGAACTTTTAATGGGTTTAGATTTACTATCAACAGGTGCTAATTTATATATAATATAATATGACCATATAAATATACAACCTCCACTCATAATGGTTAAGTTAAGGTTTAAATTCATATATTTCGCTATTAACCCCATTCCTATACTGCTCACTGTTCCAATAATAGCACATCTCCTTGGCGAACTAGCGTGAACTCCTCCAGAACTTTTTCTTAATATGCTGATTGTGAAAGATATTATTAAAGCTTCAATTAAAACATTCAAAATAATGCCAAATATTATAACAAGTCCTATACAGATTCCCATCTGCATTAAAGCAAATATTCCATAATTTATTATATCTCGCTTATTATTATCAAATTTTAATTCATTGGCTATATAATTTGAAATATTTTCACATATACTTTCAATCCTTAACATTTTTAGATTTCCCTTTTGTTCTCACATAATAATAACCTAATACAATAAGCGCAAAACTCCCCAATGATGGCAATCCATATATTGTTTTTAACCATGTATCTGACATTATAGATTCCAACTGTTCTTTAAATATAACATTAAGTACTAACATATTTAAAACCTCTGTAACAAATAAACAAATAGTAGTTATTATTGATGATCTTATAGATAAAATAGTATCAATCTTACTCACACAGACTAAAACAATAATTTGAGTAATAATAATCAATATTGTATGTACCCCATAGTTTATTGGCAACATCCTAATAAAAAACGTAATTACCGCTAATAATAAGCTAGAAGTCAAATATCTAACAACTTTAATTTCTTTATTTGAAAATATATAACCAGCAAAAATATATACTAGTGCCTCTGGAATTGTTCTTACTATAAACTCCAATGCCGTTAATCTTAACATTCTATTCCTCCTTTAATTCTAGAGTTCCGATCTTCTTTATAGAACTATATATTACAATAAACGCAAAAGCTCTCATGCATGCATCTCCTATACTAATAATGCTGTAACCAAGATCTATAAAATCAGTCAATATTCTTAACTTTGTTTGTGAATCTCCCAATATATGAAAATCATTTATTACCTTAAACGAATCTAATTTTACATATCCAGTTAAATAAGATAAAGTTGGGTAAGCTGGCATAAAGCCTCCATTAACTTTTATCGCAATATCATTTAACACTCCACCTAAAAGTACAAAACCAGAACCTATTATTGAGCTTATATAAATCTCATATTTAAATACTAACAATAAATAGCTACATAAATAAAATGGTTTTAAGCTTTGCATGAATCCAATAAACTTATAATTCCCTGTGAAAATAACAACTTGTCCAATTAAATATATTACTTCAAATATAATTAGTGGATAAATAGTCCAAGATTTAAACACTGGACTTACTTTATATCCCTTTATCTTTGCAAATATAAACGCAAATAGTACTGTTTCTGGCATATTCCCTCCTATTTTAAATGCACAAGTGTATGATAATAATAAAAAATCAAGTTATACTCTTAACTTTTTGATAATTAAGTCTTATAATATCACATAATATACATTATAATATTAATTTTCCTACTTTTCCACATTATTCTTATAGTTAATTAGTGCTAATTGAATTAAATTAGCACCTACTATAAAAATCCTCATTTGAAATCATTGATTTTAGTAAATAATAACTCTCTTCGATTTCACTTGGAATATCCACATGTGCAATAAAACTTTTACCGTTAGGACCATATCCATTTTCATCATCTTTTAGTCTTGGTATTTCTCCCATTATAAGTTGAAAATATCTTTGTTCATCCCATATCCCATTTATATCGACATTTCTTAATTTAAAATTTTCATCAATACTTGGAATGAACGGCGCGTAATTTATTAATTTCACTTTCTCTGGATTAACATACTTTAAAAATGACGCATAAGTTCTAAGCTGCATAGTTGGATCTTGAACTAAAAGTAGCGAACTATATTCAATATTTAATTCTTCTAATAATTCCACAGCTTTTTTAGCATTATCACCACAATTTATTGATTTATTTTCCACAATTATTTTCTCTGAATCAATTTTATAAACCTTAGTCATGATTTCAAAAATTATATCCGCTTCAGCTTTATTCTCTACACTAATAAATTTATATATATCATCTTTTCTTATTTCATTTCTTAAAATTTCAGTTGAATGTCCTATACCACCGTTTATTAAAATTTTATCACATAATTTATCTTCATATGCTTTAACAGCGCATTTGATTGTATACGGAATTGAGTTTCCAAGCAGAACTAATATATCGACCTTATTAATACCAAATTTATTTTCTAGCTCATTAATATCTAATCTACCAATATCTCTAGCAGCAAGAAATTCTGATATTTGGTTTATACAATATTGAATTTTCACATTTTCCATTACTAGTCACTCCTGTTTAAGTTATATTAATTTTGTTCTCCATTGGATTTATTTATGAAAGATAAAATTATAATTGTAACTATAATACATAATGTTCCTATCCATTGTGATATTCCAAGCGGTACGTTAAGCCATATGACCGATAAAAAAGCTGCTGATAAAGGCTCAGCAGATGATAATACACTTGCCTCTGTTGGTTTAACGTACTTTAGGCTTTCTAAATAACAATAAAAGGCAATTAACGTTCCAAATAGCACAACAAAAATAACAGCTAATACCGATTCTATGGACCATTCACCGATAAAATCCCATGGTTTATGTATAAAACTAAACGCTATTCCTCCGATTAGCATCCCCCATGCTACAGTAATTGTGGAACCAAATTTATTAAGTAGGTATTTAGGTTGAACTGTATAAAAAGCTGCTGCAAATGCTGAACTTATCCCCCAAAATAATGCTAATTTAGATATTGAAATACTACTAACATTTCCTTTGGTTATTATCAAAAACGTGCCCAGCATAGCCAAAATAATTCCCCAAATTTCTTGAATACTTGGACGTTTCCTAGTTTTAATTGAAATATATATAGTGATTATTACAGGAGATAGATACTGCAGAATGGTCGCAGTTGCCGCATTTCCATATTTAATAGCAGCAAAATATGTGTATTGAACGCTTAGCATTCCCAGAATTCCAAACATCAAAATGTTTAAGCAGTCATATTTTGATTTCCAAACTTCTAGCACTGCTCTATTGCTCTTTATAAATGCATAAATTAATAGTATTATTCCAGATATCAGCAATCTAATATCCACTAGCCATTCTGGACTAAATCCACTTTTCTGGAACAAGTATTGCGCAACTGTACCAGAAATCCCCCAAAGCATAGATCCTATTAAAATCAATATTATTCCCGTTCCTCTTCCTTTAGTCTTCACTATTATTGTCACTCTCTTTTCTTTTCCTATTTTGCATCAATTAATAAATTATACCATGTTTTATGTATATTTACTCATTTTATCTTTAAATATAATCTATGCTAATAGACAGTTAAAGATATTTTTTTATTTTACTTAAATATTTTAAGTAAAATAAAAAAGGTAGATTAAACACTAAAGTATAATCTACCTCTTAAAAATAATTATTTAGCTCGCAAGAAATTTTCATAGCTTTCAATTTGATCCTCTCTATGGTTATTTTTTAACCACTCATTATAATGTAAAATATTTTCTTCAATTTTTTTTATATTTATTTGCTTACTAATCTCTTTTCTCTTTTCTGCATACATATTAATTTTTATTATATTTCCCATCTCTGAACTCTCCTTTCTATATATATCATCTTTTTCATTAAAATTATAATAATTTTAGTTTTATATTATTCCTATCTTTATACTATCATTCTATCATACATTTTCAAAATAATCCATACTAATTAATAATATTTATTAATTAGTATGTTATATATAACTTAAAATCATGTTAATTATATTAAATATATAAATTTTTTTATAGTTTCTATTTTATATCAGAAAGAGGTAGCTATTATAGCTGCCTCTTAATATTATAGAAAGTTTTATGTGTAATATTTGTATGCTTATATTAACATAAATCTAAATAAAAACCTATGGTAATTAATAATCTTTATTCATAGAATTCACGTATCTTATTAATTGCCGAATATTTTCTTTTCTCATGAAATCTACTGGATTATCATAAGCTAAAAGCATACCTTTTTCATCAGGTGTTAATTCTTTTTTACTTTTTAACTTCCATTTTAAAAGTGTCATAAGAAATTTATCACAAAAATTAAGCTTACTATAATCAAAACCACCACGTAAATAAAATAATTTTATATATTTTTGTTGTTCTTTTGTAAAATTAATATTTTTTATTTCATTTAATATCGTTTCTTTCAATGGTGATGCTCCTGTAGCGAAAATAATAATTTTTTTATTTTGAAACTCATTAAAATTTTTTGTTATAAATTTTATACCATTAATTCCGACTGCGTGAAGACTTCCACCAAATATTACAATATCATATTCTTTAACTTTCTCAATTGAAATTTTCGAAACACTAAAAATATCGGCGGATAGCTCCTCTGCTATCCATTCTGCATACCTTTTTGAAAAATTGGTTTTTGATTTGTATATAACTATAGTTTTCATTTTTCCCCCTTATAATTTACCCTATAAAATGGAGATAATTGTGTATTTTTTTAATTATATTCTAAAGTACTTTAGCAATAAACCCTATAACGCACAGTGATAATTATTTGTTTTGAAAATAGCATTATAAAGTTTTCTTCTAATGTTTTTTTCGCTTTTTAGAAATTTTATTTTGAAGCTGCGAAGATCTATTGCAATAGCTTGTATGAAGTAATTTATTTGCCTTCACTCCGTCTGGTTCTCCAATATAATTCTTATACATGTTCTGAAGCATTTCATTCTCGTCAGATATCCTTCTTATTGATTTTTTATCAATATTTATTAAACAATCAGTTCTAGATCTTATATAATCTTTTTCTAACAAATTATTAGTTACTTTGTCATAGCACTCCATTTTTACTGCATTCGCTCTACAAATATTACTGCACAATTTACATCCAATACATCTTTCTTTCTGAACTTCTGCTCTTCCCTCCCCATTGTATTCTATTGCATTAACAGGACAGCTTTCTATACATGTTCCACAGGCTATACATAAATTTTCAATTATTTCTGATTTTCTTTCTATTTTAGGTGTTCCACTACCATTTATGCAACCACCAAAACAGCTCAAAACTTCAATTAATAAATACTCTTTCCATTTCTCACTTTTTAAGAACTTTTCGATTTCCTTCAGTCCATTAATTATTGCCACTTTATACTTTTGTCCTCCTAAAGTAATATTAGCTTCTTTTATATACTCATATTCAGGCAGACTGCTAAATTTAATATTTTGAACTTGTGATATATCACTGCCCAAATAATTTCTTACTGCTCTAAGAATAGACTGCATAATGCCTCCGCTTATTCCTAAAATAGTTCCTGCACCTGTATACCCACTCATAAAATGGCTCGTTTTTTCATCAGGAATAGCTGTAATATCAATTTCATTTTCTTTCAAAAGCTCTGCATATTCTTGAGTTGTTAAAACTAGATCTATATCTCTATAATTATTTCTTCCCATCTCGTCTCTTTCAGCTTCATATTTTTTTGCCGCACATGAATTTATAGATATTGTAACTATATTAGTTGGTAGAATATTATAGGTATCTGCAAAATAAGTTTTTATACCTGCACCTATCATTTGCTGTGGAGACTTTGAAGTGCAAATATATTGTAATATTTCCGGATAAAAGAATTCAACATAACGTACCCAAGCAGGGCAAGACGATGTAAACATAGGGAGTTTTTCTTTGTTTGAAATTCTTTTAACAAGCTCAGTTCCCGACTCTACAACAGAAATATCCGCTCCAAAATCTGAATCAAATACATTTTGAAATCCCAATTTTTTAGCAGATGGTGCTATTTTCCCACCTACATAAGTTCCTATGGGAAGATCAAACTCTTCTCCTAAAGTTGCTTTTACAGATGGTGAAGAAATCAAAACCGTATATTTTCCGCTATTTAAGTATTGTTTTGCCAGATCCAAATCATTTCTAATATTCATAGCCTTATTATGGCAAGCAGCAGCACACATTCCACAATATATACATCCTGTATCTCCAAAAGTTCCCTGTTTAGGTTCTACTGTTTTTTTTCCATTGTTTACTTCTTTTAATATAGCCACTTTAGTTTCTTGAGCGCATGTAAATGCACAGGCTGTGCATCCAATACATTTTTTCTTATCTATTTGTATAAGATTATCTTCATTAATCCTACTATTTTTTTTCGACTTTCCCATATACTTCTCCAAATTATTTATTCTATACTTATAATTACTTTTTTCATAACGTTATTATTACTAAATTATATATTAATAAATATAATTACTTTTTCACTTGGAAATACTATAATTAATATATTACCCCAGTTAAATTTAATTATTAGATAAGAGTAGGTGAGAAAATGCACTATATTATATATGACCTAGAATTTAATCAAAAAATGAATAATGTTACAGTTCCTGACGATTCTATTGAAAATAAAAAAGGTATAAACGTAAGTGATATGCCCTTTGAGATTATTCAGATTGGTGCAATAAAGCTTAACGAAAACTTTGAAACCACCTCTACCTTTGATGCTTTAGTAAAGCCAACTTTATATACATCAATTCATCCTTATATAGAAAACCTAACCAAGATAACCAACGACAAAATTATTTCAAGTCAAAATTTTATTCATGTTTATAAAGATTTCCAAAAATTTATTGGTGATGAAGAAATTATACTGTGCATTTGGGGCATGGCTGATATTAAAGAACTTATACGAAATATAAAATACTATAACCTACCTGGTTTAAAAACATACAAATACATTGATGTACAAAAATATGCCTCTAAATATTTTAATGCACCAAATAAGTCTAGAATAGGACTCAGAAATACTATTGAATTTTTAAATCTCCCAATAGAAGGCGAATTTCATGATGCCTATAACGATGCATTTTATACTTCGGAAGTCTTTAAACTTATCTATAATAATAATATTAAAGCTTCAGTATATACTCCTGAACCCTCAAAAAGGGTATCAAAACCTAAAGAAATAATTGATATAGCCGCATTAATTATTCAATTTGAAAAAGTATATGATAGAGAAATGACACAAGAAGAAAAATCTATAATAAAGCTTGCTTATATGATGGGACGAACTAAACAATTTGTATTTGGAGAAACACCCCATAAATAAAGATTGGCTTATAGTAATGTATTCTGCTAATTACAAAAGTCTAACAAGAACAGATGAGCCATTTCTTTGTATTAATTTATTTTAGAAATGACTCATATATCTCTCTAGAATTATTTACTTTATTATTTTCAAAAAAGGATAACCTTTTAATTCAAGCTATCCTTTCTATATTTGTATTAATAATTTGACCTGTGCATAAGCCTAAATGTATTGTTCATTTTTCGACTTTGGTACATTATTCCTAAATTCAACAGGTGTTATTCCATATGCTTTTCTAAACAATCTTATGAAGTGCTCGACATTTTGGTATCCTACCTGCTCTGAAATATTTTCTACCGTCATACCACTTCCCTTTAATAAGTTCTTTGCTTTATCCATTCTAATTTGCTTCACTATATCTCCAAATGTAGTATTTGTACTTTCTTTAATATATTTTGATAGATATGGCTTAGATAAGAAGAATGTTTCTGAAAGTTTGTCTAATGTAACGGTCTTATAATTAGATTGAATATAATTTAGTACTTCAGTCATTCTTTCATCTGATCTTTTCATATTTTTTATTTCTTCTAATTGGTTTACTGCTACTGCTAAAGCGGCAATCGATGAATTAATAATGTCTGTTTCTATTCCAACTCCCCAATAAAGCTTATCGTGACATTTTATCCCCACATAAGTCACTGCTTTTGAATGAGAGCCGCTAGATAATGAATGTTCTTCATACACATCTAATTCATATTCAATTCCAAAATATTCTTTAATTGCATTACTAACTGCATCTAATCTTCCATTTCCTTGTGCAGTTACACATTGTGTTTTCCCGCCGTGGCAGATTGTAGCTTCTGCTGTCATCTCTGCACCTTGTCTAAAATGGCATTCTGGGATTTGAAACACATGTGAATTACGAATGTATTTCTCTTCTAAAATGCTATAAATCCATTCTGGAGTTAATTCTTTATGGGCTTTATCTGATATATCCTTAACGGTGTATCCAAAAGCTTCTTGCATCTGTTTTGGAAGTGAAATTCCATAATTCTTTTGTAATATATAAGCAACGCCCCCCTTGCCTGATTGGCTGTTAATTCGAATAACATCAGAATCATACTGACGACCAACATCCATCGGATCAATAGGTAAATAAGGAACGTCCCAGTACTCACTGTCTCTATTTTCACGCCACTTCATTCCCTTTGAAATTGCATCTTGATGTGAACCCGAAAAAGCTGTAAACACTAATTCGCCAGCATATGGCTGACGCATACCCACTTGCATTCTAGTTAATCTTTCATAAGTTTCGCATATTTCAGACATATTTCTAAAATTTAACTTAGGATCTACTCCATGTGAATAAAGGTTCATAGCAACTGTAATAATATCTAAATTACCTGTTCTCTCACCATTTCCAAACAAGGTTCCTTCTATTCTATCCGCTCCCGCAAGTATCCCAAGCTCCGCATCACTTACTCCAGATCCCCTATCATTGTGTGGATGTAAACATAACGATACAGCTTCTCTATACTTTAAGTTTTTATGAATATATTCTACTTGGCAGGCAAATACGTGAGGCATTGCATTTTCAACTGTTGTTGGAATGTTGATAATTGCCTTATTTTCCTTAGTTGGCCTCCAAATATCTAAAACTGCATTACATACTTCTAATGCATAATCAACTTCTGTTCCTGGAAAGCTTTCCGGGCTATATTGAAAGGAGAAATTCCCTTCTTCTTTTTCTGCTAGTTCTTTTAAAAGCTTGGCCCCATCTACAGCGAGCTGTTTAATTTCCTCTTTAGATTTCTCAAATACCTGCTCTCTTTGAGCAACTGATGTCGAGTTATATAAGTGAATTATAGCATGTGGTGCCCCTTTAACCGCCTCGAAAGTTCTCCTAATAATATGATCTCTAGCCTGAGTTAACACTTGAATTGAAACATCTTCTGGAATCATTTCTTTCTCAATTAGTGTTCTTATAAAATCAAATTCTGTTTCTGAAGCTGCTGGAAATCCCACCTCAATTTCCTTAAAACCGATCTCTACTAACATATTAAAGAATTCTAATTTTTCTTCTAAACTCATGGGCTCAATTAGTGATTGATTTCCATCACGTAAATCCACGCTGCACCATCTAGGTACCTTATCTATATAATCCTTCTTCACCCAGTCGTATGTGACCACTGGTGGCATAAAATACATTCTTTTATACTTTTGAAAATTTTCCATTTACTTCACCCTCCTAATATAAATACTTGAAAATAGCACTTAGTAAAACAAGTCCTTAACGCTATATTAATCAAACAACACTCTCAATTTGTTCAATTTGTGAAATTTCTCCCTCTCCTATTGTATGTAATATAGAATAACACATCCTAAACATAAATTTTAGTGATAAATTTAATCATTTTTATTGATGTATTTTAACATTTAATATTTATTTAAGTTAAGTAAATAAATTAAAGCCTCCAAAGAGACTTTAAAGCATTATAAATTTCTTGCCTAGAAATATACTTTATAATTTTAAACATACACAATGTCAGAAAAAGAAAATACTCTTTTATTCAGTTGCTAGAAGAAATATCTATAAGTATTTCTTCTAGCAACTGAATAACATGAGTACCTTCTCTTTTGGCTAGCTATCCCATAATGCTAAGTTTCGCATTGGATATCTATGATTTAAGCTTATATTTATATAGAGGTCTTCCAATCTTTCCATATTCAATAATTTTTTCTATTTGGCCTTGTTTACTCATATAATCAAGATATTTCCTTACAGTGACTTTAGCTATACCTAGTTTTTCAGATAACTCTTCTGTTGTAAAGTAATCTTCTTTTATGCTTTCAAGTTCATTAACTATTGAATTATAGGTATATTTATTAAATCCTTTTTCCAGATTAAGCTTTACTTCTTCGTTATTTGTTTCCTTGCTTTTATTGCTTAAAATAAGCTTATCCAGTTCTCCTTGTTCTATGGTTTCATTATTCTTAAAACTATTTATTCTTTCTTTGAAAATACTTAGTGATTCATTAAATCTCTCAAAGGTGAATGGTTTTATTAAGTAATCTACAACTCCATATCTAAATGCATCTTTTACTCTATCTATGCTTTTATCTGCCGTAATTAATATTACATCAGACGATATTTCATTTTTTCTTAGCCATTTTAATAAATCTATTCCATTTTCATTTGGAAGAAAAACATCTAGAAGAATTAAATCAACAGAATTACTAGATAAAAATTCTTTTGCTTCTGAAAGATTTGCAACGGCTTTTTCTAATATAAAACCATCTACTTTATTTAAAAATTTTGAGTTTATTAGCCTAACCATTGGATCATCTTCAACAATCATAGTTTTTATCATGCATTTAACTCCTTTCCATAGGAATAGATATATCCCATTCAGTACCATTATTTATTATAAAACTAATAGTTCCCTGAGCCTCATCAATAATTTTTTTAACTATATACATTCCAAAGCCCCGTTCGCCTTCCTTACTTGTAGTACCCATGTCATATAAAGAATCTACCATTTTTCTTGGTATTCCCGCTCCATTATCTTTTATCTTAATTTTCATCTGTTCATCCTCTTCGAATATTTTCATATAAATTTCACCTGTTCCGTCATTTTTAACAGCGTCAATAGAATTTTCTATTAAATTCCCAATAACAGACACAAGTTCTTCTGATGTCATATACTCCGGTAACTTTGTTATCTTTGAATCATCATCTATAATTAAACTAATTCTTGATTCTTCGCACTTACTATATTTAGACAAGATTAAGGCAGCCAGGGATACATTCTTAATTTTATCGGATATTATGGTAGTTATACTTTTTTTATTTTCAACAATAACATTAATAAATTTAGTTACTTCATCATATTCCTCTAGCTGAATAAGTCCTGAAATTGTATGTAACTTATTCATAAATTCATGATTTTGAGCTCTAAGTGACCATGCCATTTTTCTTATTCCAGTTAATTCTTCTGCCATTTTACGTACTTCAGTTAAATCCTCAAACGTTACTACTAAGCCTAGAACTTGATTCTTAAACCCTCTTATAATGCTGTATTTACACATTATATTTACTCCTGGACGTACCTTTATTTCTACATTAGTCATGGACTTTGCACTATTTAAAACATTTAGTGCCATACTTTCATATGTAAAGTCAGTAATTGGTTTTCCTATATCACTTTCCTTTAGCCTTAAAATTTTACTTGCTTGTTCATTAAATAACGTTATGCAACCATTCTTATCTAAAGCTATTATTCCTTCTTTTATATTTTCGATTACTGTTTCCTTTTGCTTTAAAGCCAAAGCTATTTCTTCTGGTTCAAGACCAAATATAGCCTTTTTTATATTATAGGAAAGAGCTATAGCACCTGAAATACCTAAGATTAATCCCATTACTATAATAGGTATGAATTTATACATTTTTGTATACACTTCATTGTCAAATTTATTATATAGCATTCCTACTGCTACTGCACCTATTTGCTTATTATTTTCATCATAAATGGGAGCAAAAGCTCTTACCGAAATTCCAAGAGTTCCACTTCCTGTTGAGACATACTGCTCTCCAGTTTTCAAAACTCTTTGTTCATCACCACCAATAAATTTTTCACCTATTTTACTTTTTACAGGATGTGAATACCTAGTACCGCTCATATCCATAACCACTATGAATTCCACATTCGTTTTTATACGAGCCCTCTCAATTTCATCATTTAATATATCACTTGAAATACTTTTATTTCCCTTTAAATATTCCTTTACTTCATATGTTGATGCAAAAGAATCAGCTATATTTAACATATTTTTATCTATCTGATCTCTTAATAATCTTTTCATTTCAATAAAGGAAAGTATA
Source organism: Clostridium chromiireducens (assembly GCF_003575225.1). NCBI lineage: Bacteria > Bacillati > Bacillota > Clostridia > Eubacteriales > Clostridiaceae > Clostridium > Clostridium chromiireducens. The sequence goes on from NZ_QXDJ01000001.1 coordinate 141,952, forward strand.
GTTATGCTTCCAATGGAAATTACAAGAATTATTATTACAAAAGATATTATTTTTCCTTTTAATTTCATTTTATCACCCTTTTAAAACTTCATAACATATTTTAATTTACACAACTTACTTTAATTATATCCAAAGAACTGATTATTACAAAATAAAGAAAACTCCCTTTAGCGTTAAATTCAAATGCTATTTTTAAAATTACTTTTTGCAAAAGATTAAGAGCGTACTCCAAAGAATCCGCCCTTAAATATGAAATTTATTCAATATTATGCAACAACTTCATTATTGAGTTTTCTTGCTTTACTTTTTTGAAGCATCTTAAATGCAAAACTAACAATGAATGGGCAAAGTATAGCTGATACTACACATGCTGCTGCAACTTGTGCTGTTGCCACTGTTGCTATAACTGCTAATGATGGATCTGCAGCTGCAACTGCTGCTGGTGTAGCTACAGCATTCCCTGCTGTTGAGCCAGTCCCGAGTCCAATAATTGGCTCTTCTTTAAATATTCTTAATAATATATAAGCGCCTATTCCAGTAAATGCAGCTATTACTCCTAATAATATTCCAGGTCCTCCAGCTGTGATAATAGTTGAAAGATTCATTCCTGCACCTAATGGGAAAGAGAAGAATGGAATTAATAACATTTTACTGCTTCCAAGGAATTTTCTCATATCTGGGTCAAGATTCCCGAGTATCATTCCTATTACTATTGGAACCATTACTGCTACTAGTGCCATGAAAGGAACTTGAGCTAAGCCTGAAGCGCCTAGTGCAACTAATGTGAAAAACGGACCATCTTTTAAAGATAATAAAGCGTATGCACCTACATCAGTTTCATCACCATATTGTGAAGCAAGAGATGCATATAATCCACCATTACAATTTGTTAAAGCCGCAAGGATTGCAAGTGGTGACAAACCTAATACTCCAGCAGGACCAAAAACTTTACCTACAAATATACCAATACCAGCACCTACTATAAATTTACCAGTTATCAATAGTGCACCCTTTTTTATTGCTCTTGGTGCTAATTTAAAATTAATCTGAGAACCAATCAAAAACATAAAACAAGCCAAAATTGTTGACGATGCAGTTGAACTAAATAATGCAGTTGTAAAACCACCTATTTTTAGAACTTGTGGACAAAATGTATTAACTAACACCCCTAAGAAAAGTGGAACAACCATCATACCTCCCGGGATTTTATCAAGTGTCTTTTTAATTGGAATTTGCATGTTTATACCTCCTAAAATTTTATTTTCTCACAATTTAAACCTTTACATATTTTGCATTATGAATCAGTATTCTTCAAAATCTCTCATTTATAATTTTGTGGGACTCCATTAACTATAAGCTTATTTAATATTTCCTGAATTTTTACCTGAGTTTATACATGTATATCAGGCAATACTAGTTATTTAGTAACATGTATAAACTCTATTTCTATATTGATAATACTTTTAATAAGATCATTAATTTAACTATTTTCTTGCAACTCCACTTGCTCTTGCAGCCTCAGCAATTGCATATGCAACTTTAGTAGCAACATTTTTATCTAATGCACTTGGGATTACATTATTTTCATTTAAATCTTCATCTTTTATATAATTAGCAATTGCATATGCTGCTGCAAGTTTCATTTCTTCATTTATTTCTTTTGCTCTAACATCTAAAGCTCCTCTAAATATTCCTGGGAATGCTAAAACGTTATTAACTTGGTTTGGAAAATCTGAACGTCCTGTTCCTATAACTCGTGCCCCTGCTGCTTTTGCTTCATCAGGCATTATCTCTGGTGTTGGATTTGCCATTGCAAATATTACTGCATCTCTATTCATTGATTTGACCATTTCAGGTTTTAATATTCCTGGAGCCGATACTCCAACAAATACATCTGCATTAGCTAAAGCATCTGCAAGGCTTCCTGTTATATTTTCTGGATTTGTTATCTCTGCTAAAGCATCCTTAGCATCATCAATTTTTTCCATTCCTCTATATAAGATACCTACTTTATCACAAGCAATTAAATTTTTAACTCCTGATGATAGTAATAATTTTGATATTGCAGTTCCAGCTGCGCCTGCCCCATTAATTACAACTTTTACATCTTCAAGTTTCTTATCTACTACTTTAAGTGCATTTATAACACCCGCAAGTACTACTATTGCTGTACCATGTTGATCATCATGAAATACTGGAATATCAACTACCTTCTTAAGTTTTTCTTCAACTTCAAAACATCTTGGAGCTCCAATATCTTCTAGATTTATTCCACCAAAGGTCGGAGCTATCAGTCTAACCGCATTAACGATTTCATCAACATCTTTTGAATCCACCAATATAGGGAATGCATCAACATCTGCAAACTCTTTAAATAAAATTGACTTTCCTTCCATTACTGGCATTCCTGCCATTGGTCCTATATCTCCTAATCCTAACACTGCTGATCCATCTGTAACTACTGCTACCAAATTTCCTTTCGATGTATACTTGTAGACGTTTTCTTGATCTTCATGAATCTTTCTGCAAGGTTCTGCAACTCCTGGTGTATATGCAAGGCTTAGATCATCTCTTGTTTCAACTTTAACTTTAGATGTTACTGAAATTTTACCTTGTTTTTCTTCATGTAATTTTAGACTTTCTTCATAATAATTCATATTGAAACCTCTCCTCTATATTTAAACATTTACATTTGATATTTAATATTTTCTTGTTGTTGTTTGGTGTAACTAGATAATATCATCTTGTCTGAAAATTTAAAATATTAAGTAACTTTAAATAACATTTAATTAATTTAGAATACTTTGTGTTTTTTTTAACAAATATGATAATCAATTTAGAACTGGCATTTTACCTTTATTTACACAATAAAAGAAGAAAGTATTAACTGTAAAAGTTTATACTTTCTTCTCTTATCAAAAACCTAACATGCATTATAAATCTTTTATTTCTTCTAAGGACTTTATCGTCTCATCGCACCATTTTATCTTAGCATCTTCACTTTGTTTTCCATAACTAATTGTTGTAAGCCATAAGACTAAACTCTTTTTGTCTACTTGAACTTTACCTGACCTTAGAAGTGCATCTATTTCCGCATATTTAATTAAATCCTTTTCTGAATCTTCCCTGATACCATTAATTAGTTCAATAATATTCTTTACGGGTATATCTTTAGATAAAAATAGTTTTAATAACAGTTCAGATCTAATAGGTTCTTTTTCTATCGGAAGCAGCAGCCATTTATCTAATTCCTCTTTTCCTTTCTCCGTAATTGAAAATATATTTTTAGCTGGTCTTCCATCATTTTGTTTAACTTCTTTTGTTATTAATCCTTCTTCCTCCAACCTTTGAAGTACAGGATATATATGTCCATAATTTTCATTCCAAAAGTGTCCTATAGAAGAGTCACACACTTTTTTAATATCATAGCCTGACCCTGACATGTGATTTAATATTCCTAAAAGGGCATATTTTGTTTTATTTACCTTTGCCATTTGATTCACCTCTAACATATTTTTCTGCGGTATATAATACTAAAATTATATCAATCTGATATATTAAGTCAACATTTTACTTGAATCATTGACCTCTAAAGAAAACTCTGATTATGTTAAATATCTAGTTGGATTCGGAAATTAAACAATAATCAATTTATAATTCCTGATATATAAAAGAATAAAAAAATATGTGCTGGATAATAAAGATAGAATAAATACTTTAATCCATGCCCTTTTTTCCCATTATAAAGCATCATTAAAGGAATTGAAAAAATCATCATCCACTGATAATTATGATAAAATGCATTTTCTAAGGAAAGTATCGAGTATGGAAAAAATGTTAATGAGAATAATGCATATACAACCATCATTTTCTTACGATCATTTCTTAAATAAAAAAATGCAATTCCGAGAGAAACAAAAGCAAAGCTACCTTCGCATAGTAATGGACAAGGAAGAAAGGATAATATAATTCTTGATATACTTCTATTTGGTAACAAGACTACGCTCATAGGTAAAACAATTTCAAGCATTATAACAAGAGATAAAATAATAATTTTCTTACTAACTCCACTTCCCTCTCTATTCAGGTATTCAAAGATTAATATATTAAATCCTATTAGAAAGAAAGTTTCAAATATATTATTTGTTACAGTTGGATAAGATGAATTATTCATTGAAATCTTCCAAGCTATAAATTTACCTAAAGACATTATTACGGAAAATAAGTATAATCTCTTTACATAAGTGATTCTATTTCTAGTATAAAAAAATCCTTCTGCCATTGTAAAGAAAAAAAGTGGAGCTGATAACCTTCCAAGCCATGTAAACCAAATCGGAATTCCATTTGATGAAAAAAACTGGTGAATATGATCCATAGTCATTAATGCTAGTGCAAGCATTTTTAAATTGAATCTATCCATACCTTTTGTAATTTGATTATTTGCTATGTTCATAGAATATGTCTCCTAATTTTTTACTAAAGTATCTTCTCTAATTATATTCCATATTATTAACATTGTCTAAATCACTTTATGTTTTAGTTTGCACATTTTATTTCTCAATTTAAAGAGAGCAATCTGTTACTTAGATTGCTCTCTCTCTAATATAATTATATTTTATAACTTTCCAAGTCTTTTTTGAAAGTCTCAGTTATACCTTTAAAATCATATATATTTTCTATAAGTTTTTTTATTTCATTTGTATAATTTATTACACTAGCACTTACCTCTTCAGATGATGCTGAATTCTCTTCAGCTATGGCTGCTAGAGATTCTATGCTGTCATAAACATTTGAAATGGCATCAGCCTCAGTATTTAGCCTATTTATAGTTTCAATCATTGATGTAGCTACATTTTGAACGGATTGATTAGCTTCGAAGCTTATATTTCTAACAGTTTTTAAACTATCAGTCTCATTAGCCAGTACATCATATTGATTATCGATTTGTCCTACTAATAATTTTATTTCATTTACAAATTGCTCCAAATTAGAGTTAATTTCCAAAACTGCATCCTTTGATTGCTCAGCCAATTTTCTTATAGAATCGGCTACTACAGCAAATCCCCTGCCATGTTCCCCTGCTCTAGCAGCTTCAATAGAAGCATTTAATGCTAATAAATTTGTTTGTTCGGATATTCCTGAAACTATTGAAACGATTTGCGTTATACCTTTGGCTCTTTCTTCTAAATGTGTTCCCTTTATTTTAACATCTTCAAACTTTCCTAGTGACGTTAAAATATTCTTACTAGCATTATCAACATTTTCATAACTGTTATTTATTTTATCAACTGCATTTTCAAGTTCAAGTTTATTAGAATTTTCATTCCTAACTATATTTCTAAGCGCTTGAATATTTTCGTTTAGTGCTTGTACGGCACTATCTGTACTTTGTGCTTGGGTAATAGCACCTTCGGCTACTTGTTCAACAACACCACTTATTTCATTGGATGTGTGATTCATCGTATCAGAAATTTTATTTATTGTGTTTACAAAAGCACCCATTTCATCTGTAACACCCTTAAATCCTACGAAATCAGCTTGTACAACTTTTTTGTGTTTTTTCAAAAGTTTATAAATGTCTTCTAAGAAGTCATATGTTGTAATACTTCCATCAATGTTATATTGATTATTTATAATTCTTCCTAGCTCCTCTTTTATTTGACTTAAAGGAGACATCATTAAATTGACTGCTATAAATGCTCCGATTCCCGATGCAGCTCCTCCGATTATGCTCTTAACAGCGTTATCAAATCCCAACAAAGCTATTAATACCAGTGTCGATATTAAGAATGTAAAAATTCCTACCTTAACTCCAAAATTTCTAATAAAACCTAATGAAAATAATCTATTAACAAAATATTTTTTATTGTAATATATATCCTTATCAAAAGTAAGCTTCAGCTTTAGTTCACTATCGGTTCTTGACATCTCTTCCACGCTTACTTTTTCATTAAAATATTCACATGACCCATCTAACATTCCCAGAAAATAATCAAACATACCTCTTGATGAATTATAGCTAAATATTGCTTCCCTACTTGATATAGGTTCTATTAATACCAAAGGCGGTTTCGCCCCAGCAAATTTTTTTGTCATCACAACATGTACATCAAACATTGATTTTAAAAATGAATATACATTATCATGTTTAAAAAAAGCTGGATAATCGTGACTAAAAGTCCTTATATTATCTTGCCCAATTTGTCTCCACAGATCACCTACACCAATATTTTGTTTTTTTGCTATGTATGATATTATTCTTTTCACTTCATTGTCATCCACATTTTCGATGGGTGAAAATATTTTTTTACTTGTCCAGCCAATATAATCCATCGCCTCATCAACTACTGAATCTCCAAACAGTTTTCTGTTGGTTCTCATCCAAGTTGAAACAACTGTACCCTTCATAGGTAATACCTCCTTATTTCTTTTTAATAATTTTATATTTACGCTAATCTTTTCTTATAAATCAATTATACAACATAAAAAATATATTGTTAATTAATATTATTTAACAATAAATGTTAGTTAATAAAAAAGTAAGACATTGTCCTATAAAGTGCGAATGCACAATTAAGTTGACATTCAATAAGTTGTATGATAATTGTAAAAAGTATCATAAATAATTAATGCCATATTAATATCAATGAAATGAGGTGATTTAAAATTGATATTCTCCAATCTTATTTTAAATAAAGATGAGCCTATATATCTTCAATTAGAAAAACATATTAAACAAGGAATTAAAAATGGTGAATTAAAAAAGGATAGCAAACTCCCATCTACCAGAGAAGTAAGTAAATTTTTAAGTATAAGCAGAAATTCCGTTATCTCAGCTTATGAAGAGTTAGAGAGTATGGGAATAATTATTACTAGAAAAGGTGTGGGTTCCTTTATTTTAATTGAAGGCAAAAATGAAAGTTATGAATACAATATAAATTATTCAAAGATAATTAATGATTACGGAAGTACCTTAAAAAAATTTGATATCGTAAAGAATGAATTACCTTACAAAAAAGGGATAATATCCTTTAAATCTATTTCTCCAGAAAGTCATCTATTTAACCTTGACGATTTTAAACGTTCTCTTTTGGATGCTTGGACTTTTGAAGGAACAAATTTGTTGAATTATGGTTATGCTAAAGGTTATAAGCCTTTGATAGATTACTTTTTTGATTATATGGCCGAAAAACGTGTAAACACTGAAAATAAAGATATTTTAATAACAAATGGTTTTACTGAAGCCTTTGACATAATTATTAGTTCATTGACCAATAAAGGAGATATTATTTTATGCGAGGAGCCTACTCATAATACAGCATTAAAAATAATGAAATCTTATGGTCTGCAAATCGTTCAAGTGAAGATGGATAAAGAAGGTCTTGATTTAAAATCCCTTGAAAATGCGTTAAGCAAGTATTCTCCTAAGTTTGGATATCTAATACCTTCATATAACAATCCAACAGGAATTGTTACAAAAACTGAAAGAAGAAGAGAAATATATAAACTTTTCAGGAAATATTCTGTTCCTATAATTGAGGATGGCTTTAATGAGGAATTACTTTATTCCAGTTCTCCTATTGATCCTATTGCTTCTTTATGTGGAGGTGGAAATGGAGTTATATATATAGGAAGTCTTTCTAAAATATTATTTCCCGGACTTAGAATCGGATGGATATTTGCGGATAAAAATCTTATTGATGTTCTAGAGAGTGTCAAGAGAGGCAAAAATATTCACACTTCTTTCTTAGATCAAAGTGCCTTCTATTATTATTTGAAAAGTGGTGCCTTTAGTAGATACGTTAAAAACGTACGAAAATATTATAGAGATAAATATAATCTTGTAGTTGATTTAGTTGAAAAATACATCCCTTACGAATATATAACCGGTGAAGGTGGCCTACATGTATTTATTAAATTGAAAAATAAAATAAACTCTAGGAAACTTTTAGAACTCTGTTATTCCGATAATGTATTATTTATGCCCGGTGATATATTTTATGAAAATTATCATCTAGAATCTAGCATTATTAACGGAGATGATACCTTCAGAATTGGTTTTGGTAGAGTAAGCGATGAAGATATACGAAAAGGTATAAAAATAATTGGAAAGAACATTAAGATCTTAGAAGAATCCTCTTAAAATATTATTTATATAAAATCAACTGACCAAAAAATCGTGGTCAGTTGATTTTAACTTTAAATATCTAGCTTATAAGATAGCTATCATCCTTAACACTCCATCTACATATGAAACTCTACCTGAAAGTTTCACTTTATAAGTTCTTTAATGCTTGAAGTGCGGCTATATTTAATAAGCTCCATGGTTTATTAAAGTGTGGTTGGAAGAAGAAATCCGTCATGGCTAGCTCCTCAACGGTCATTTTATTTTGAATTACCACTGACAATGTATTCATAAACTGTGTCAAATCTAATTTTGATATAATTTGCCCGCCTAGTATTCTCCTACTATCTTTGTCATATACTAATTTTAATAATGCTTCTTCATAAGTAGGCATGAATTCTGGTCTATAACTATCCATTACTGATACTGCACCTACATTAAATGATGTTGTAGCTCTTGCTACATCTTCAGTTAATCCTGTCGACGCAATACATTTTTCATATATTTTAATTCCTGAAGTGCCTTGTGTTCCCATATATTTCAATTTAGTCCCAGTAATATTATGTGCAATTAATGTTCCCATTCTAACTGCATTTGTAGCTAACGGGATATATCTTGTATCATTCCCTGGATTAAATTTGACAACACAACAGTCACCTGCTGCAAATACATCTTCTCTGCTTGTTCTCATATATTCATCAATCATGATTGCACCATTTTCTAAAGTTTCCAGTTTTCCCTTTATAAGAGAAGTACTTGGTGCAAAACCTATACATAAAATAACTAAATCCGCCTCATATTCTTTATTTTCAGTAACCACATGTGATACTTTATTATTTTCCCCTTTAAATAGCTTAACCTTTTCACCTAATACCAAGTTAATTCCATGATCCTTAAATTCTTTTTCTGCAATATCGGTAAATTCCTTATCTAAGTACTTTGACATTATCCTATCTTCAGCATCTATTAATGTAACATTTTTATCTTTCATCTTAAATGCTTCAGCAAGTTCTACACCAATGTACCCTCCACCAATTACAATCACATTTTTTGCATTATTACGTCTAGCTTCTATTTCTTTTGCATGATTATAATTTTTACACAAAAGGATATTTTCTAAGTCTCCACCTTCAAATTTAGGGATTATTGGCCAAGAACCTAGAGTTAAGACCAGTTTGTCATAATTATCCTCTAATATTTCATCATTATCTAAATTCTTTACCTTAATTTTTTTATTATCAAAATCAATATCTAAGACATCATGTTTCATCTTTGTTACAACACCCATTGAACTTAAATTCTGTGGTGAATTATAAAATAATTTTTCTGTTTCAGTAACTATTCCTCCAATGCTTAATGCAATTCCACAAGATAAAAATGATATATTGTCATTTCTTTCATATACAACAACTTCACTATCAGGATGTAATTCTCTTAAATTGACTATAGCAGCTGTTCCTGCATGAGTACATCCAATCACAATAACTTTCATATAATACCTCCTAATTATTTAATAATTACTTTTCATAAATAATAATTATCTATTAATAACATTATATATCTTTTTAGAAAAGAAAGAAAGATTTTCTCCTTTTTTCTTGTAAAATATTTTACTACGTAATTAATATTAATGCATTTATATTAATATGATATAGTTTTTTACAGTTATTCGTCATAATATACTCTAAATTATATTATCTCTATCAATATGAACTTTATATCTATAATTTAATCTTTACTAAAAAAGAAGCGACTTAAAATTGTTATAATAATTCTAAGTCACTTTCTTATTATATAAGTTTAAATTGCTTTAATCCTTTATAAATACCGTCATTTTCAATATTGTCTGTCTTATACCTAACTTTTTCAAGAATTTCTGGATTGCTATTTCCCATAGCAATTCCATACCTAACATATTGAAGCATATCTATGTCATTTAAGCTATCTCCAAATGCATATGTATCTTCAATAAATATTCCTAAATGTTTAATGATAGCCTCAATGCCTTTTACTTTCGTAAATCCTTTCGGAACTAATTCGATAAATTCAGTGTTATGGTATATACAATCAAAATTATTCTCTAAAGATTTAAATGCTTCTTCAAAATTGCTATTTTTATTAGTTCTGCATGTAATCTTATTTATGCGATACTCCTCTCCATTAATTGGCTTTATTTTTTCACTATATTGGCTCTTAAATTTAGTTACGGAAAATAACCCTCCATCCAAAAAATTATCTTCATCCATATATAAATAATCTTGTCCTTCTAAAACGCAAAACACATTATATTTCCTTAGAACATTTACTGCATAATCAGCTATTTCTTTTTCTAAATCAATGTTATATATTACGTTACCGCTACACTCTACATATGCACCACAAGCAGCTAATACACCATCAAATCCTAAATCTATTAAATCCTGAGGTATCATCGCCCTCGCTCTACCTGTTGATATAAACGCAAGATGTCCTTTATCCTTTAATTCCTTTATTCCTTGTACTGTGCTTTCTGGCACCCCTATTTTATTATTATATAAAGTTCCATCAATATCAAAAAAAACTATTTTTCTTTCCATTCTGCCCCCCATAAAAACAATGCTTTTTTATTAATGATACAACAACTCAGCAAAAAAGGAAAATATCATTAACTAAACGAAAACTTATGTTGACTCTTAACGAAATTAGCTCAAAACGAAATGTTATCGGCTCTTATAATAGTTTGTCCCCCATACCCCTACTAAAATCATAACGGACCCTATAAAATGATATAAGTAAAAATTTTCATTTAAAACTAATACCCCAGCAGCTATAGATACTATTGTTGATATATTGGCGAATACTGAACATCTAGAAGCTTCCATTTTTGACAATGTATAATTAGTCAGAAAGTATGCTACCACAGACGATAATATGCCAAGATATAATACTGATGATACAAAACTTGGACTACTTAACGGCAAAAAGTATTTGGGTAATTCTCTATTTAACATATGATCAATAATTGAAATTAAATTGAAAAATATTGCTCCTATTATCATCATGAAGTATGTTACTTCTATTGCAGTAAAATCCTTAGATATTTTTCTAGCTATTATGTTAAATAATGCTGCTGAAAATACTGCTCCTCCAAGAAGAAGTATGCCAAGTAAAGTACTTCCTCCCGGATCGTTTGAATTCTCCATCAAAATTATTAAAGCTACACCTGATACAGATAATATTATACTTAAAGCCTGTCTTATAGAAGGTTTCTCATTCAATATGTATATTGCAAGAATTGTTACTAATATGGGTATAAGTGCTATCATAAGGCCGCCTAAAGATGATGACGTTCTTTGAATCCCATATGTTTCAAAAATAAAGTAAATTATTGGCTCTACTAACGCTAAGATAATAAGCCATTTCATAGGTTTATTTTTATAATCCACTTTTATTACTTTTATCCATATTAGAATTGTCATCACAAAAAAAGCGGCTAAAAATCTAAATGAAAGTAACTCCATAGGGGCAGCAACTCTCAATGCTTGTTTGGAAAATAGAAAACTCAAACCAAAAATAAAGTTAGTTATTATAGCGGTAATATATGGTATTATGTGTAATTTGTCTTTCATTTTATGTCATTCCCTCTCTGTTCATTTGGAATATAAAAAGTTATTATAAAAACTATAAAAGGCGCTAAAAATAGCGCCCCAATTTATTAATTTAATTATCACAAGAAGTAAGTATACTATAAAATCATTCTATTTACAATGATTTTATAGTGATTCAATTCTTCAAACCATAATATCTAGTTACTAGCTCTAAAATAACTATTTACACACAGTCTTATAAAATTAGCATCCTTTTTAACAATAAAAATATATTAATAAAAAAGGTGGTGATTATAATTTACAATGATTCATTAGTTAGTTATTATTCACAAACTAACTTAAATCTAGAATTGTTATCTTTTTATAATGATTGGAAAATGCGTTACTTAAGACTTGTAAATGACTCTAATACTATGAAAGAATATCTTTTTTACGCATTAGACCAACCTACTACTAATAATGCAGTCACTGTCTCCGAAGCAATGGGCTATGGAATGATTATATTCCCAATTATGAGTAAATTTGATCTTACAGCTAAAATTCATTTTACATCAATATACAATTATATAAAGTCGTTTCCTAGTTTTTATAACAATAATTTAATGGCATGGCAGCAAGTTAAAAATTCTACTGGTAATATTGTTAACTCTTCGCCTGAAACGTCCTCTGCAACCGATGGAGATATGGATATCAGTTATGGACTCCTTCTCGCACATAAAATTTGGGGAGAGAATGATAAAATCAACTATAAAAGTGAAGCTGTTAAAAGGATTAATGCCTTAATGGATAGTTGCGTAAATAAAAATGATTATATTCTAACTTTAGGTGATTGGGTCAAAGGAATAAAAGTTAATAATTTCAAGTACGTGACTAGAAGTTCAGATTTTCTAAAGTATCATATAAGAGAATTTATTAAATTCGATTTCAAAAATAGCACAGAGTGGCAAATGGTACTTGATAAAATCGACTTTATTATTTCAGAACAAATGAAGAATGAAAGCAAGGCTAACGGGCTAATGCCTGATTTCTTTATAAAGGATATCAATAATATAAATAATTATATAGCTCCTAAATTCAAAGTCCTAGAAACTATTCATGATGGAGATTATTATTTTAACAGTTGTAGGACTCCTTGGCGATATTCTATGGATATAATTATAAATAAAACTCCAATAACTCATGAGCTTCATACCCTTAATTATTGGATAAAAAAAGAGACCTCATATAATCCTAAAAATATAAAATCAGGATATTATATAGCTAATGGCCCTCCTGGCCATTCCTTTGGTTCATCTAACGATCTATCATTTATAGCACCTTTTTTAGTGAGTTCCCTCATTGAAAAAGGACATGATAATTGGACCATTGCTCTTTGGGAAACTTTAATAAATAAACCAATAACAAAATGTACTTTCTATGAAAATACGCTAAAACTTATTTCTATGATAGTTGCAACAGGAAATTGGTACATTAGTTAATCTAAACATTGTTTTTAACATGGAGTAACTTTTGTTACTCCATGATTTATCTTACAATAGATAATCAAATTCGCGCTAAATTAATTCCACCTTACTACATTTATACTATATTCCTATATTTTTTATTAAAAATATGAATATTTTAAGAAATTATGAGAAAAATAGAAAAACGAGCTAAATATTATAGGAGTGAAATGTATATGAAGGTTGGAATTCCCAAAGGATTATTAAATTACAAATATTCTATCTTTCTTGAAAAATTTTTTAGTGAGCTTGGTGCTGAAATTATAACCTCCCCTAACACAAACAAACAGATATTAGATGAAGGCGTTAAACACTGTGTAAACGAAGCATGTTTACCAATTAAAATATTCCATGGTCATGTAGCTTCCATCAAGGATAAATGCGATTTAATGGTCATCCCGCGAATTATGCAGATAACCGAAAATGAATTCATTTGTCCAAAATTTTGTGGATTGCCAGAAATGATTATAAACACCGTCCCTAATATGCCTAAGGTTACCATGGCTCCTATTTATGCGACTTCAAAAGAAAAATTATATAACTGGATTATATCTACAGGAAGCATGATAACAAACAATAAGAAAAAAATTAAAGAAGCATATTACGAGGCTTTAGCTGAACAAAGTAAAATTAAAACAGGAATTAAAAACGAAGGATATAAACTAAATATCGTTTTAATTGGTCATCCTTATAATGTTTACGATAATTTCGTAAATATGAATATAGTAAAAAAGTTAAATAAGTTAGGAATTGGAATAATAACTGAAGAATTCATAGACGAAAACTCTATTTCCGACAAAACAAAAGAATTATTTAAAAGGCCTTTTTGGACTTTCGCACGAACTGCATATGGCGCTTCAACATACTTAGTTGAAAATAAAAAAATTGATGGTGTAATATATATATCTTCTTTTGCTTGTGGTATAGATTCTGTTGTTATAGATCTTATAAAAGAGAGGATTAAAGATTTCCCATTTCTAATTCTTAAAGTTGATGAACATACTGGTGAGTCCGGATTCGATACAAGAATAGAAGCCTTTGTTGATATGCTGGAAAGGAAGTACTGACATGAAAATTATGACTCCGCATTTAGGAAATACATACCTTGTTACCAAAGCCATTTTCGATTCGCTTGGTATAGACTACATAATCCCAGAATTTAATAGTAAAAGATCTTTAGAAATAGGTTCAATGCATTCTCCCGAAGATATGTGTTTGCCTTTCAAACTTATGATGGGAAATTACATTCAAGGAATTGAGCAAGGCGCTGATACAATAATAATTACTGGCAGTTGTGGACCTTGTCGATATGGTGAATATTGTGAATTACAAATAAATACCCTGAAAAAGCTAGGACATAACTTGAATTTTGTTGTGCTAGATAAGCCCTCAGCAATTGGAACAAAAGAGTTCCTAAACAGAATATCGTTAATTTCATCAAACAGCAAAAAATCTACTGTTCAAAAATTAAACTCGTTACGTGTAGGCTTTAAAGTTTTAAACCTAATAGATAAAATAGAAGCAAAGGCACACTACCTAGCTGGATATGAGAGAAATAAGAGTGAATGTAAAAAACTATTAAATAAATGTAAATCCGATGCGATAAAAAGTACCAGTCCTGATGAAATGATAAAAATATTAAATTATTATTATAGAAAGTTTAATTCAATAGAATTATGCAAAGATAAAGAACCTATAAAAATAGCTATAATTGGTGAGATATATACTATAATTGAACCTTTTTCAAATCTTTATATTGAAGATAAACTTATGGATTATGGTGTTTCTACAAAGAGAAGACTCACTCCAAGTTGGTGGGCAAAGGATTCATTTATGTCAGTGTTTGGATTAAATTCGCTGGACATGAGGAAAGCTTCTAAAGAATATCTCCCATTGTATATTGGCGGTCACGCTAGAGAATGTATTGGAGAAACGGTAATGGCTACTGAAGAAGGATTTGATGGCGCTATTCAAATATTCCCAATGGGATGTATGCCTGAAATTGTATGCAAAGCTCTCCTTCCTACAATATCCAGAGATAAGGACTTTCCCATTCTTACGCTTGTTGTTGATGAAATGACTGGAGAAACTGGATATGTTACTAGAATAGAAGCATTTTTAGATTTATTAGAAAGGAGAAAACAAAATGTATTATCTAGGTGTTGACGTTGGCTCAGTAAGTACTGATATTGTTGTATTAAACAGAACTTTTGATGTTGTTGAAAAATTATATTTAAGAACAAAAGGTAAACCAATAAATGCTATTCAAGAAGGTTTTAAAATTTTAAAGGAAAAATATCATGATGAACAAATAGAAGCAGTTGGAACCACTGGAAGTGGAAGACATATTTCCTCATCTGTACTGGGTGCCGATGCTGTAAAAAATGAAATAACAGCTCATGCGTGTGCTGCGCTAGCAATTGATGAAGACGTTCGAACAATTTTAGAAATAGGCGGACAGGATTCAAAAATTATAATCTTAAAAAATGGTGTTGCTATAGATTTTGCAATGAATAATGTATGTGCAGCAGGAACCGGATCTTTTCTAGATAGGCAGGCAGAACGTTTAGGTATACCTATAGAAGACTTTGGCGATTATGCACTAAAATCAACTACGCCCTTAAGAATTGCTGGAAGATGTGCGGTTTTCGCTGAATCAGACATGATTCATAAACAACAGCTTGGCTACAACGAATGTGACATAATAAATGGATTGTGTGAAGCTCTCGTTAGAAATTACTTAAATGATATAGGAAAAGGGAAAGAAATCTGTCCTAAGATATTTTTTCAAGGTGGTGTAGCTGCTAATAAAGGAATGAAGGCATGCTTTGAAAAAGCTCTAGGCTGTGAAGTATATGTTCCTGAGCATTATAATGTCATGGGAGCAATAGGTGCTGCCATTATTGCTAAGGAAACTGTTGCCAAAACTGGTGCAACTAATTTTAGAGGTTTTGATATAGCTGAGTCTAAATTTATCTCCAATAGCTTTGAATGTGAAGGCTGCTCTAATAGATGCGAAGTGGTAAGAATAAAAAATGGAGATTCAATAATAGGTTGTTTCGGTGATAGATGCGGAAAATGGACTTCAACTATGACTGAAAATGTAGGTAGAGGCGCATAATTGAGTATGGAATTAAAAAGAGAAATGATCTCCAACACTTGTGATAATTAGGAAACCATTTCTCTTTAGATTCTTTACCAGAATCTTTTGCGTCTTGATCTTATAATCTAATTTTAACTTTAATATGCCTCTTCAAATATCCACCTAATATTAAAGGAGTAACTTCTAGCTTAGAACTAGAAGTTACTCCAGATATTTTATAAGTCTACATAACTCTACTCAGTAAGCCTATTCATACTCTCGGCGATATTCCTAAGCTCATTTATATTAGCCTCGATTTCCTCACTTGTAGATGCACTTTGAGCTATCTGCTCTGTAACTATTCCGTATTTTGGTATTGTATCTTTTGTTATATTAAATATTTCTTCATTTGATTCAACTAAGCCTTTAGCTTTAGTCAATAAGGTTTCAGATGCATTACCTATATCCATAATATTATTCGTAAATGATTTTAAATTAGTATTCATCATCGTTAACCCTTTAACTGTTTCATTGAGAATACTATCCCCTTTTTGCGATTTTTCATTATTATCATTCATTTGCTCTTGAACGGTATTAATTTTATATTTCAATTCATTAACTATTGAACTCACTTGATTAAGTGATTCCTTTGTTCCTTCAGCCAGTTTTCTTATCTCTTCTGCCACTACAGCAAAACCTTTACCATATTCCCCTGCTCTAGCAGCCTCAATTGACGCATTCAATGCAAGAAGATTTGTTTGTTCTGATATATCACCAATAAGTGTTAATATCTCATCTACTTGTCTTGATTTATGTTCTAAATCTTTTGTTGATTGAAAAGTATCTTCTATACTATTTTTTATATCTCTAATAATTGTAATAGTTTCATCTAAAGACTTCTGGTTATTATTCGTAATATTAATAAGATCTTTTATCTTATCTTCACTATCCTTAGTTTTACTTACCACTACCTCATTAGCGTTGAGTAACGCATTTAAATTATCTTTATTACCATCTGATTTAATAAGCATTTCATTTGAATCATCAGATAAAGCTTGACTTGTTCCTGATACTTCTAAAAGAGAGCTTGTCTGTTCTTCGATTGCGGCGCTCAAATTCTCACTTGACTCTAAAATACTAGAAGAAAATTTAGACATATTTTCAAATAAACTTATGAGCTTTTGATTTTCTTCTCCTATTTCTATTTCCTTCTCCTCAATAGATTTTAATAATCTCGATGAAAAATATACAATTAAAAGAATTGCCGTTAACGTTAATAAAATAGTAATAATCCTCATGAGTGATTCTGCCATAAACAGCTGTCTATCTTGAAAAATCGAAGGATCATGAACAAAAACTATTATTTGGCACAATATGCTCAACACTATTGATACAATAATCATTTTCACATCAAAAAATAATGCTCCAAGCATAACAAAAAAGAAAATCACAAGCCATAAAGAGTTTAAATGCATTGTAAAGTTTAAAAATATGTAGTGAAAATAAGTGATAAATAAAATTACACCTTTTGTTATGTTAAAAGCTTTTATGTTAAAACCATCTTTCGTTATTGTAGACCTATAACATATTCTAAATAACACAGCATAAATGACAACAAATACTCCTATCATAGCTAAAGAGCTTATACTTATGTCATCATTGTAACCTAAAAACTTTAGTGCGCTAAAAAATATTAATGATAATGAGCAACTTAATAAATAAATTATTAATACTAATTTTAGTGATTTTTTATTAAATTCTATTATAAAACTTTCTTTCTTTTCCATATTATCCCTCCAAATATGTTGAATAAATTTAAATGTTATAACTTATATCATATTGATTCCTTTACACAATATGATATAATATACATAATATATCTTTTTTTCAAATACATTCCACAAAAAGTATTGCTTTTCTACAAACAGTATTCATATAGAATTTTCTTCACAAATAAATTAAAAGGAGACTTAATGTTCATGAAATACAAAAACGTAAATATTGTAGGGACAGGTATATACCACCCTTCAAACAAAGTAGATAATGATTACTATATAGAGCATTTCAAAAACTTAGGTAAAGATATCGCACCTTTTCTTGATAATCTAGGAAGAAAAGAACGATATATTGTAAATAATACCACCGAAAACGCTTTAACTATGGCAATAGAAGCCTCAAAAAACGCTTTAAAGATCGCTGGTATATCAGCTGATAAACTTGATGCTATAGTATTTTCTTCTGACACACCTGAATATTTATGTCCATCTAATGCACTTATCATAAATCATGAGTTACAAGCATCAAATGCACATACTGTATATGATTTAAACTCCAACTGTGTCGGTATGGTTGTTGCTCTCGATCAAATGAGCCGCTTTATGAAAACATCAAAAAACATAAAATATGCACTTGTGGTAGGCGGTATATTAGTATCTTCTATTGCTAGGGAAGATTGTAAATATACATATCCAGCCTCTGGTGATGGTGCCGCTGCAGTAATTTTAAAATGCACTGAGGAAGATACACAAAGAGGAATACTAGATTCTAAATACTGCACAAGATCTGAATACTACAGTACAATTATCTCTCCTTGTTGTGGACTTACTAAAGCGCGTTTAAATACAACCAGTGAATATGATAAAAAACAACAATGGACCCCATTTCCTCTTAATTTCTTTGCCCCTGAATGGAGTAAAGCTATAGATGAATTCATGTGTGAATATGATTTCTCACTTGATGAAATTCAATATTTCTTTTTATCACAATATTCTAAGCAATTCTTAATTGAAACAGCAAGAATATTAAATATCGATAATTATGAAGAAAAATTTGCATACATTGGTGATAAATATGCATATACCGGTACCACTAGTCCAATATTTGCGTTACATGAAACCCTTCAAAATAAACCAATAACTCCTGGTGCTAAAGCAGTATTTTGTTCAGTTGGTGCTGGCGTTGCCATGTGCTCATTGCTATATAAGTTTTAAATAACTATATTATTTATCATATAGTCATTAATTGGCATTGATGATTTTATAAAAAGTAGATAAATAATTAATTATCTACTTTTTATAATTTTTCCAAATAACTTTAATACTTTATCAAGTTTTCACAAAATCTATCCTTATTAAATCATATCTTTGTTTTTATAATTAAATCCTTAATTAAATACATATTTCCCTTTTATCGAATATTCTTTTAGCCTTCCCTTCACTTTTTACAAGTGTATCTGGATTAACAAATTCTATATTACACCCAACTTGTAGTAAATTATGCAATCTATTTTTAATATTTTTTTGTAGTTCATTTAATTCATGTGTATAGTAATACTTTAGATCTCTGTTCGTTTCGACTGTAATTGTTAATTGATCTAGATTACCTTTTTTCTCTAAAGTTAATGTATAGTTCGGTGATAATTCCTCAAAACCAAGTAATATTTTTTCAATCTGTATTGGATATACATTTACTCCTCTAATAATCATCATATCATCGTTTCTTCCATATATACGGTTCATCTTAACATATAGGCATCCACATTCACATTTATCATAGCTAAGTGATGATATGTCTCTTGTTCTATATCTTATCAATGGAATTCCTTCCTTTGTCAAAGTAGTTAAAACCAATTCTCCCTTTTCTCCAGGCTCAACACTTTCTTGAGTAATTGGGTCTATGATTTCTGGAAAAAAGTCTTCTTCATTAATATGCAAACCATCCTGCATATTACATTCACCTGCTACTCCTGGCCCCATTACTTCACTTAATCCATATATATCATATGCCTTGATTTTAAACTTACTTTCGATATTTTCTCTTATTTCATTAGACCAAGGTTCTGCTCCAAAAACCCCCATTCTTAATTTTAATTCTTCAGGGTGTATTCCCATTTTTACCATAGTATCATATATATGAAGAGCATATGATGGGGTACAAGCAAGTACAGTAACTCCAAAATTTTTCATAGTAAGTACTTGCTTTTCAGTATTTCCTCCTGACATAGGTATAACTGATGCACCTACACGCTCGATACCATAGTGAAGTCCTAATCCTCCTGTAAATAGACCATATCCATAAGCCACTTGCACCACATCATCTGAAGTAACACCATATCTACCCAAGACATCAGCTATTAAATTTGACCAATTATCTATATCGTTTTTTGTATAACCTACTATTGTTTGCGTACCACTTGTCCCTGATGATGCATGAATTCTTACAATTTTATTCATAGGAACTGCAAACATACCATAAGGATAATTTCTCCTTAAATCTTCCTTTGTTGTAAATGGCAGTAATTCAATATCCCCTAATGTTTTAATATCTTCAGGAGTTATGCCCATCATATCAAATTTATTTTTGTAAAACGGAACACTATCATAAACATATTTAACAATGTTTTTTAACCTTTGTATCTTAACTTCATTAATCTCTTCTCTTGTTAGTTTTTTTTCTAAATTATTCATAAAACTCTTCTCCTTTTATTACTCCCAATAAATCGAATTCATTTTTAAATTTATGATTTTCATTTAGATTTTAACAAGATTATAATTTAACTAGATAGCTTGTATTCTTGATAGTCGTACATATTATAAATACTTCCTCCTTATAAAGTGTAGTTAATATATACATATCTATATCCAAACTATTTCCATAAAATAGAAGGCGCCTATTAATTAATAGGCGCCAAAAAGATAAACTAATGCGTATGCAATGCATTTAACAACATTTTGGCAGCCTGGCAGTCATTGAAATAAATTTCTTTAGACCCATAGCTTTGCGACCTTATCTTTCGAGAAGTGTGCTATTATCAATGTATATATTAGGTATATTTTACACTTTATTTCCATGTTTTTCAACAAAAATATCACTTTTTTTCCAATAAATTTATATTAGTTAAAGTCGTCTATCATATTCATATTTTAATTTATTATGTTCTATATGATAATCAATCTGATTAATCATAGCCTCTTTGTCACAAGGTAAATCTCCTCTTAGCGAAACGTAATTCGATGCATGGTTGCATCTAAATACTATTGTTTCCTCAATATTGATGTGTTCTATTAAAAGCTTAATTTCAATTAACATTTCTTTATCACTTAACAATTGAAATTCTTTTTTCACTATTTTATTATATAAATCAGTTTCTTCCTCAGCCATAAGACTTAATACGCCTAAATAATCTGGAGCCATATTACTTATTAATTCGCCAGTTTTAACTGCATGAATTTTACTATTTTTTCTTCCTCCAATTCCAGCTATAACAGTTACTGATAGCAAAATATTTGCATTCTTAACCATTACTGCTGCATTTAATAGTTCTTCACTGCTTGCCCCTTTATTTATATCTTTTAAAACCTCATCACTTCCACTTTCAACTCCCATATATATCATAGATAACCCTAAAGCCTTAAGCTCTTCTAACTCCTGATGAGTTTTAAGAAGTATTGATTTAGGTGAACCATAAAGAGTAATCCTACTACATTCAGGAAACAACTTACCTGCATACATTAGTATTTCTTTTAGGTCCTTAGTAGGAATAATCAAAGCATCACCATCTGCAAGAAATATCTTTTCAACATGTTCATATATCTTTCTAAAGTGGTTCATATCATTTTTAATTTCTTCCAAGGATTTTATAGAGAATTTCTTCGATTTATACATACTACAAAAACTACATTTATTATGTGAACAACCTAACGTTGCCTGTATTATAAGGCTATTGCTTTCACTAGGAGGCCTGTATAACGGATAATCGTACATCTTTAATTCCTTTCTTCACTTATATTATTAGTAAGCTAATATTTATAAAACTGCTTCGCATTTTTATACTTTAATTAACTTATATTTCTTCCTATGTTTATAGTATAAATTAATATCTCTTGTAATATCAATTTATAGTTTTAAATTTAATAAAGTTTTCTATCCTACTATTTTACACATAATCATTAGGGTAATAAATTATGTGCATATAGAGCTAGCCCCTTATAGTATAATAATTCTATAAGGGGCCCCAAAATAAAACTTCTTATCATTTATTTTAATCATCCTCTTCAGTACAAACCCTATTTCTGCCTTTGTTTTTTGCTTTATACATTGCTCTATCTGCTCTCAATATAAGATTATTAATGTTTTCTCCATTTACTTTTTTATAAGATGATACTCCAAAACTTGCAGTAATATTAATTTTTTCTTGATTATTCTGAAAATTTATATGCAAATTTTCTACTGCCTTTCTCATACGTTCAGCAATCATGATTGCTTGTTCACTAGTTACTTCTGGTAAACAAATTACAAATTCTTCACCACCATGCCTCCCTACAAAATCATATGGTCTGCACATATTCACAATACATTGAGCAAACTTTTGCAAAGCAATATCCCCCACTTGATGTCCATAAGTATCATTTACTTTTTTAAAAAAATCTATATCCGCTAGTATAATGCTCATATTTAATTTCTCTCTCTCAGCCCTGCTAAACTCCACATTAAATCTCTCTTCAAATGCTCTACGATTTAACGTTCCTGTTAGAAAATCCACAGTTGCAAGTTTTTCTGCTTTATCTTTAGCTTTTAAAAGTTCATGTTCAGCAAATTTCCTTAAAGTAATGTCTTGTATTTGTCCCACCAAATATAGTGGCTTATTTCCAGCGTCATATACAATGGAAATTCCTAATATGGCCCAAATTATTTTTCCGTTTTTATGAATATAACGTTTTTCAAGAATGAAATGAGGAATTTCACCTGATAATAACTTTTCAACTAAAGCTATTTCTTTCTCCTTGTCATCATAATGTGTAATTTGCTCAAAATTGATATTTAATAACTCATCTTGAGAATATCCTAATAAATCACACAGAGCTTGATTTGCTCTAAAGAATTTTCCATTTATATGTGCCAAGCACATTCCTATCACCGCACTATCAAATGCAACTCTAAATCGCTCTTCACTCTCTTTTAATTTCTTCTCCATTCTTTTCCTCTCGGTTATATCATTAATTATATTAATCATAAAAATAGGGTCATGTTCTGTTCCCGGTATCAGGGTAGAAGTAACTTCAGCACATATTCTTTCATTGTTTTTACCAATATAACAATTTTCTGATTTACACAATGTACATTCGTCATTATATAGTTTATTAAAAATATCTACAATTTCTTCATCACCTTTGAATCTATTTATCCCTGATAAGTGATTAATTTCATCCTTCGAATACCCCAGCATATGAAAGTATGCGGTATTAGCTTCAATAATTTTCTCATTATTATCACGTACAACAATTCCTAAACCTGCATTATCAAAAATTGCCTTAAATCTAGCATTACTTATCCTCAGCTCATTCTCAATTTCCTTTCTCGCAGAAATATCCCTAATAACGCAGATAATTTGCTCTATCGAATTATCATTGCTTCTCATCACTTTCATTGATAACTCAACCCAAACATACTTATCATCTTTGCATTTGATTCTAAAAACTTGTGTTGAAATATCTTTAGTTTTCACGTTATTTAAAAAAGCCTTCTTTAGTGATTCTATATCTTCATGATATATATATTTATAGAAGGAGGTTCCCACTAATTCTTCCTGAGTATATCCAGATAATTGTTCTACCTGAGGAGAGACGAATATAATTTTCCCTCCGGCTTTATAGGTTAATATAGTATCAGATAAATTATCAGCCATCATTCTATAATAAAGCATATTCTTATAATTAGAATTTGCAGAAATTATATATTTAGTAGTATAGTACCCTAACACTATTCCTAAAATGTATACCGCCCAATAAAAAAAAACTGTTTCTTCTAAGCCATTTTTATTTTCTATTAAATACCGTAATGCCGTACTAGATATAAGCATTGAAAATAGAAACATAAATATAAACTTATTTCTTCTTGACAGCTTCATAGTTGCTATATACGCTGTTCCAAGACCAATTATAAGTGCTACAAAATGTGCTATTATTGATGCAGTATTTATACCAAAATAAATAAGCCTAAAAAAAGCAATGAGTATTGTAGCAAATACTGCTGAAATAGGTCCGCCAAGTATACCTGCGCAAATAATTGAAATATTTCTTAGGTCTATAATAATGTTATCCGTAATTCTTATTGTAAACATCATTAAAATTATTCCTAATAGCCCAAACGCTATACCTAGCAGGAATTGAACTTTTAAAGCTTGTCTGTGATCAAAACTATTATTCTTAAAAATCTGTCCTATTATTAGTAAAAAGGATATCAAAATAGTGACATTTATAAATAAATCATGGAGCATAAGAACACCTTCACCCATTGTATACTAAACATGTATATATATATGTCTTATCTCTACACACTATTCACAAATTATGAATGATTTTCCAAACATACTGTATACAAAGTTTTAATATATATTAATTCTAATGCCCAAAATAAATATCACTATATCTTTATACCTGATACAAGGGTTCCTCATTGATAATTAAACTTATACTGTGATATATTCCCTAACTAGAAATCAATGATATTCTTTTGTGTAGTGTTTCATCTGGAATTTTGATGGCTGTGGTTCTTAGATTGGAAGTTGTTCAAAAGTGCTAGTTCAATGCTTAAGTGAGAATCCAAATCTTGCATTTGGTCCTTCGAACTTACTCAGCGAACGAATGTGAGTCGAGTTTCCTCTTTTGAGGCCAGCACTTTTGGTGCAACTTCCAATCTTAGAACTACCCATCAAAATTCCTTAGAAACCGAAACAAACGAATATCATTGATTTCGGTGGGAACACACATAAGTTCGATTATCATTGCGGAACCCTATAATCACTTACGATATTTTTAAAAGACTGTTTAAACTCTTTTTTGATAATCAAAAAATCTTCTAAATCATTCAAAAATTGAAATAGCAATGCCCTATTTTCAAATTCATCTCTATTTTTTGGTAGTTCCATACTTGCATAATCTCTTCTGAGAAAATTTAATTTTTCAATTAGCTCAAGGCAATCATTATCTTCATGGAGATTCATTGCAACGTCATTAGTAAACTCTGATAATATTTTTGTTTGGTCATAAGTCATGTAAAATCTTGAAAAGTGTCTCTTCATTCTTTTCATTGTATCTAACTGAAGTATTCTCATCTCAATATAATTTATATAATAGCCATTTTTTTTAAATAAATTATTATTATTTATTAATTGCGCCATAGCTTTAGACTTTTCAACTAAATTTTCAACAGTTGCTAGTATTTCCTGTTCATAAACTGGAACAGCTTGAGTAATTAAAGTCACTGCCATATCCGATAATATTGCCCTATAATATTCTTCAATCCTATGTTTATTTTTCTCAAATTCATCTTCTAATGATGCTGTATATAAATTAAACATGATTGCAACTCCAATGCCTACAACAGTTAATTTTGCTTCATTAATGACCCAAAAAAGATTTATATCATTACTTATTAAAAGATGCGTTGATAATACCGCCCCAACAGCTATTCCTTCGCTCATTTTTATCATTTGAGCTATTGGAATAAATATTAACAAAAATAATCCAAACACAATTGGATTACTACCTAACAACAAATAAATTATAAATGAAAGAAATATAGCTAGTGTCGATGTAATTATTCTTCTTCCTCCTACTTGCAGAGCCTCCTTCTTTGTATCTTGAATACTAAGTATCGCTATTATTCCAGAAGTTACTCCGAACTGTAATCCTATATAATTTGATACAATTATTGCTATTGTAGCTGACAAAGCCATTTTAACTGTTTTTGACTGCAGATATTTTATCATCTTTATTTATCTCCTTCATCTATTCTTTGCACACGTGCTCAATAGCCATATTATATACCTCTTTGCTATTTTTTTAAAGGTAAGTCACCATATTTAATTAGAATATATATCTTCTTTAGATTTACCTATTTGAAACTATATAAAAATGCTCCATAAAAAACGGAGCATTTTACTAATTATTTATTAAGTTATATTTTAAACTTAGCAACAATTTGCATAAGCTCTTCAGCATTTTGTTCTGTAGTTCTCATAAGCTCTGTTATATTGTTAGAATTCTCCATAACAGACAATGTTTTTTCCGAAATAACTTGGGCCCCCTGTGCGCTCTCATCATTAGATGCTGCAATTTCATTTATGGATCTTACCATACTTTGTATTGAATCTAATAATTCTCTAGAGGTTTCACTAAAATCATTTACTAACCTTTCAACTGATTCTGAATCTTTGTAATATTGTTCTCCAATATTAACCATGTTCTTATAATCATCAATTACAGTTGTGTCAATGAAATTTAATGCTCTCTCTGAACTTGATTTTAAATTAATAACTGAACTCATAACTAATTTTGTTATTTCTTGAATTTCATTAACTGTATCTGCTGAAACCTCAGCTAATTTTCTTATTTCATCTGCTACTACAGCAAATCCCTTACCCGCTTCTCCTGCTCTTGCTGCCTCTATTGCCGCATTTAATGCTAAAAGATTTGTTTGAGACGTAATTTGTAAAATTGATTCTGTAAGCACATTAATTTTGTTAACAGCGTTTGACTGCTCAATGGCCTTTCGCATATCAACATCAATATTATCTCTTATATCATGTGCAGTTTTTTCAGATACTACAGCATTTTCCTTTAAACTAAGAGCACGTTTGCTTATCTCTTCTGCTATTCCAGAACCATTTTGTGCTTTAATTGAAATATTTTTAACCGAATCTTCTATCTCCACTGAAGTTGAATTCATAAGTTTGGTAGCTGCTGCAGTCTCCTCAATTCCAGCAGACATTTCTTCCGTCGTTGAAGACACATTTTCAACTTGCATTGATAAATCATATATATCTTTAGATGAATTAGTAATATTATTTTTAACACTATTAGCTTCACTTATAACATTAGATACGACTGATTTTATAGAATCACTCATTATCTCCATTGAATTTGCAAGTATTCCTATCTCATCTTTTCGCCTCTTAATCTTATACGGCACCTTTTGCGTAAAATCTGCATTTGCTAATTGATTTAGATAATTAACACATTCTTTTATAGGTTTTGCAGTAACGTTTGACATAAAAAATGATACTATCATAACAGTTAATACAGAAATACATATAAATATAATTGACAAACTAGTAGACTTATTAATCTCATTATATACTTCCTTTGAAGGAACTGTAACTACCACTTTCCATGATGTTTTAGATACAGTTGAAAATGCTGCAATTTTTTCAACACCTTCATCATCTGTATATTCAATATATCCGCTGTCTTTAGCTAACACTTCATTTTTAAAGATATTTACAGTATCTTGATTCTTTATAGAATCTACAAAATTTTTTCCAACC
The DNA here is from genome assembly GCF_003575225.1 of Clostridium chromiireducens. Classification (NCBI taxonomy): domain Bacteria; kingdom Bacillati; phylum Bacillota; class Clostridia; order Eubacteriales; family Clostridiaceae; genus Clostridium; species Clostridium chromiireducens. Next base: position 169,574 of record NZ_QXDJ01000001.1, read on the forward strand.
ATCTCTTTATCTGGATGATATACGAAATCCCCTTTAGGAGATAACATAAATGCATATCCAGTTTCCCCTACCTTTACGTTTTTAAGATAATTTTTCATTGCATCTATACTAACGTAACTAACAATTATCCCATTGAAATTATTATTTTTATCTAAAACTGGCATAGAAATAGGTATATTCATCACATCACTATTTTTACGCACAATTATATCAGTTATAGCCATTTGTTTGGTTTCTTTTGGCTTGATAAAATAATCTCTATCATTTACATCAATAGTATCGTTAACCTTCCCATCTTTTTTAATAGCAGACATAGATTCAACTTCCGAGTCACTATCACTTATAGGTTTAAGAACTGAGTTTATTGTATTTACATCCATATCTGCAAACTCTGGATGAACTTTGTATATTTCAGTAAGCTGTGACATTTTACTATCAATCCATGTATTAATTTGATTAACATTTGACTCTGCTATACCAATTTCTTTTTCCCGAATGTTACTATCAATCGCTGAATTGAACCGATTTAATTGAAATACAGATAAGACTAAGAGTGGAATAAGAGCTACACAAATAAGAACTATCGTAAGCTTAAATCTAAGTGAATGATAAAATTTCATAAAACTCCCCCTAATACCATTTATATATTTTTTAACAAATTATAATTTAGACATGATTTTTTCTATATTTCCTAGCATTTTTTGTTGAATTTTGTTGTGTATTGGCAAATACAATTATATATTCATCTATTTAGTAAATCAACATAAAAATATGCATTTTTTCATTTTATTTCGACATGTTTTTATATAATATAACAATATTAAAGTCTAACAATTTATCTTAGGATTCTATTTAAACCTCTCAACATTCCATATATAACTAAGTATGGATTGAATATAATTTAAATTGGTCTTGACACAAAATGCTTATAGTATTAAAATTATTTCGTAATCGAAATATTCTGATACGGAATATTCGTAAACGAAATATATTATAGTATGAGGATGAAATATAATGGATGAATCAAATAAAAGTATCGAAGTTGCACAACTTTTTCAAGAAGTAATGAATTTATTTAGGCATAATATGAAAAAAATGATTAGCGAAACTGGCATGTCTGCACCTCAAGGTATGGTTATTGGACTTTTGGGTAAATATAAAAAAATGAAGATAACTGAACTTAGCAACCACCTCTGTCTATCTAATAGCACAATTTCAGGTATTATAGATAGACTTGAAGCTCAAGAAATGGTAGTAAGAGAACGGAGCAAAGAAGACAAGAGAGTCGTTTATGTAACTATATCCCCGAAATATAAGGATATGCATAAAACTTTCCATAAAAAAATTGAAGATAATATTAAAAATACTATAAATCGAGGAAGTGAAGAAGAACTCAATAAAATTTTCGAGGGCTTAGATACCTTAAAAAAGCTTCTAATTAATGAACAAAAGTAAAAAAACAATGAATGGAGATGATATTAATGTTTAAATTGTTTAGGTTTCTTAAGCAATATACACTGCAAATAATAGTAATAGTTTTGTTAATTTTTACTCAAGTCCTTGCTAATCTCTACTTGCCTACTTTAATGGCTGATATCATTGATAAAGGTATTGTTCAAAAGGATGTTACTCAAACTGTGTCATTTTTAGGTTTTGATGGCTCCTATAAAGGCATAGATTACATTATTAGAACAGGTGGAATAATGTTATTAATTTCAGCTGGTGGCGCAATCTGTTCAGTTCTATCCTCACTACTTTCTTCACGAACAGCTGTAGGCTTTGGAAGAATTATTAGAAATAAACTATTTGCAAAAGTTGAAAGCTTCTCATTACATGAATTTGATAAACTTGGTACAGCAACACTTATTACAAGAACAACAAATGACGTTACTCAAATTCAATCGGTGACTATAATGATTTTTTCTATAGCACTTTTTGCTCCTTTAACTGCTTTAGGTGGTATTGTAATGGCTCTAAAAGAAGATACATCTTTAACCTGGATTTTTGCAATAGTTATTCCACTCCTTGCAATCATTATTGCGGCAACGCTTAAATATGCTATGCCATTATTTAAATTAATGCAGGTAAAGATAGATAAATTGAATCTTGTATTACGAGAAGGACTTACTGGTATAAGAGTAATACGCGCCTTTAATCGTATTGAAACTGAAAAACATAGATTCGATAACGCTAATGCTGATCTTATGAATAATGCTATAAAGGTAAATAAAATTATGGCCTTTTTAATGCCGATAATGATGCTAATTATGAATGTAACAACAATTGCTATTATTTGGTTTGGTGCCGAAAGAATAGATGCAGGTAATATGCAGGTTGGCTCATTAATTGCATTTATACAATATGGAATGCAAATTCTATTTGGTTTCTTAATGCTTTCTATGGTATTTATAATGGTACCAAGAGCACAAGCTTCTGCTATAAGAATAAATGAAGTTTTAGAAATGGAGTCAGAAATTGTAGATACGGAAGCTCCTGTGCTTGCTGACAAAGAAAGTGGTTATGTTGAATTTAGAAATGTTAGTTTTAAATATCCTGGTGCGGATCAACCTGCAATTAGCAATATAACCTTTAGTGCTAAACCTGGTGAAGTAACCGCTATTATAGGAGGTACTGGTTCTGGTAAATCTACCCTAGTGAACTTAATACCACGTTTCTATGATGTAACTGATGGTTCTGTGCTTGTTGATGGTGTAGATGTACGCGAAATGAGCCAAGATAGTTTGAGAGCTAAAATAGGTTTTGTTCCACAAAAAACTGTACTCTTCTCTGGTACTATCGCTGAAAATATTAAATACGGTAAAGATGGTGCCACTATTGAAGAAATACAACATGCTGCAACTGTTTCACAGGCTTCTGATTTTATTAATGAAATGGAAAAAGGCTATGAACATGTTATTGCTCAAGGCGGAGCCAACATTTCTGGCGGTCAGAAGCAACGTTTATCAATTGCACGTGCACTAGTTAGAAAACCTGAAATATATGTATTTGATGATAGTTTCTCAGCTCTTGATTTTAAAACTGATGCAAAACTTCGTGCTGCTCTTAAGGATGAAACAAAAGAAGCTACAATGCTTATTATTGCCCAAAGAGTCGCAACAGTTATGGATGCAAATAGAATAATAGTTTTAGACGATGGAGAAATTGCAGGTATGGGAACTCACAAAGAACTTTTAAATAATTGTGAAGTATATCGTGAAATTGTATCTTCACAGCTTTCAGAGGAGGAATTATCATGAGTGAAAATAGAAATCCCAAAAGGCCCACAGGTGGAAGAGGCCACGGAGGCGGTGGACCAATGAGTTCATTTGCAAGTGGCCCAGTGGTAAAAGCAAAAGACTTCAAAGGTACCTTAAAAAGGCTGATAAGTTATTTAAAGCCACAAAAAGTCAACTTTATTTTAGTTTTTATATTTGCAATCTTTAGTACTATTTTTAACATAGTAGGACCTAAAGTTTCAGGCTGGGCAATTACTAGATTATTTGAAGGTTTAATGGCAAAATTTACAGCTATCGGACAAAATCAGACTCTACTCAAAGCTGGTAAAGCAGCTACTATTCCAATACCTAATATAGATTTTCCATATATAGCACATACACTTTTATTATTACTCGGATTATATTTAATAAGTACACTTTTTGGATTCCTACAACAGTACATTATGGCCGGTGTCGCGCAAAAAACTGTATACAACCTTCGTAAAGATGTTGAAGATAAGCTTTCACGTCTGCCACTTAAGTTCTTTGATTCAAGAACTCATGGTGAGATTTTAAGCCGTGTAACAAATGATGTTGATAATATTGCAACAACACTTCAACAAAGTCTTACACAACTTATTACCTCTGTTGTAACTATTGTTGGAATTATTATAATGATGTTAACAATTAGCCCATTGATGACTTTGGTTGTTATACTAACTTTACCTCTTTATATTTTAGTGACTGCACTTATTGCAAAACAATCTCAAAAATATTTTGCAGCTCAGCAAAAAGAAATCGGTGAACTTAATGGTCACGTTGAAGAAATGTATACCGGCCATAAAATAGTTAAATCTTTTGGCCATGAACATGACTCTATTGAGCAATTTAAAAAAATTAACGATAGATTGTATACTTCAGGGTGGAAGGCTCAGTTTATTTCTGGAATCATAATGCCTATGATGAGATTTGTAAGTAACATAGGTTATGTGATAGTATCTGTTGTTGGTGGTTACTTAGCAATACAAGGCAAAATTACAATTGGTGATATTCAAGCATTTATTCAATATTCTAACCAATTTACTCAACCTATAGTTCAAACTGCAAATATTGCTAATATAATTCAATCAACAGTAGCTTCTGCTGAGCGTATATTTGAACTATTAGATGAAGTTGAAGAGATTCCAGACAGTGCAAATGCTAAGGTTATAGAATCTCCTAAAGGAGAAGTAAAATTCGAAAATGTTGACTTTAACTATAAAGCTGAAGAACCTCTTATTAAAAACATGAACATTGATGTAAAACAAGGTCATACAATTGCTATTGTTGGACCTACTGGTGCCGGAAAAACTACGCTTGTCAACCTACTTATGCGCTTCTATGAAATAGGTGGCGGTACAATTACAATTGATGGAGTTGATATAAGAGATATAAAACGCGGTGAACTACACAATATGTTTGGTATGGTACTTCAAGATACTTGGTTATTTAATGGAACTATTTTTGATAATATTGCCTATGGTAAAGAAGATGCAACAAAAGAAGAAATTATTCAAGCAGCGAAAGCAGCTCATGCTCATCACTTTATCAAAACACTTCCTGATGGATATAACACAGTTTTAAATGAGGAAGCTACAAATATTTCTCAAGGACAAAAACAATTGCTTACAATAGCTAGAGCAATACTTGCAAATCCAACTATTATGATTCTTGATGAAGCTACAAGCAGCGTTGATTCAAGAACAGAAATATATATACAAAAAGCTATGACAGAGCTTATGCAGAATAGAACAAGTTTTGTAATTGCGCATAGACTTTCTACAATACGAGACGCAGAACTAATACTTGTTATGAATAAAGGAAGTATTATTGAAATGGGTAACCATAATGAGCTTCTTGCTAAAAAAGGTTTCTATGCAGACCTATATAACAGTCAATTTACTGGTTCAAATTCTAATAATCAGGCAGTATAAATAATAGCCCTAAAAGTTTTAACGCTTTTAGGGCTATTATATTACATCTTTGCTTTATATTAGCTAATTTTCTTTGATATAAAGGAGACATATTCTTTTAAATACCCCTCTATATTTTCATACAAATTATAGATTTTCTTTTATAAGTTTTATTCTTTCACTATATTCTTCATCGCTTAAATACGTTTTTTGAGGATTCATTTCAAATACTCCACCCCATGAAAAGCCATCCTTATATTTAGGAACTAAATGAAAATGAAGATGAGGAAGTGTATCTGAGTATGCCCCATAATTTACTTTATCAGGTGCAAAAGTTTTTTTAATCGCAGAAGCTGCTTTTGTAACATCCTTCATAAATAACTCTAATTCTTTTTCTTCTAGCTCAAATAATTCATTTACATGTTTGTTATATGCAACAATACATCTTCCTTTATGACTTTGTTCCTTAAACAAATAAAGAGTAGATACATCTAGCTTACATATTTCAATCATTAAATTATCAAGTTTTTCGTCCTTATCACAGTATAGACAGTTAATTTTGTTATTCATATTAAAATCTCCTCACTTATATAATTATTTTATTTAAAATTAGCTGCCTTAAAATAGAAATTTATTCTCTATCTTAAGACAGCCATAAGAGTTAAGTTAAAATATTTTGAGAGATAGGATTGTAACTTTGTTTATATTTTAACTTATTAACCTTCTAGTAATTAAAAATATGTTATACTGCTGTTTCTTTCCAAACATTTTCATATTTATATCCAGTAAGATTTTCAACAATTGCTCTTGTTTCAGGAGTAACGTCTTGTTTTGAACCGTTGTTTTTTAGACGTTCAACTTCATCTACTAATATACCATGTGTTCTCTTATTAAGTTTGAAAGTTACTGCACAGATTAATGCTAATATAAGTAATCCTATGCATCCATAAAGTAAAACATTAGCAATAGTTGTAATTACGTTTTCTGGTTGAGTTGCTTGTCCTTTAACAAATCCACTATCTTGTAATATAACACCGATAGCAAATGTAGATATTGCTACACTACTCTTTCTAGTGAAAGTCATTACTGCTGCAAATAATCCTTCTCTTCTTTTTCTTGTAACCATTTCATCAACGTCTGGTATGAATGGGAATACATTCCACGGAGTAAATTCTAATAAACTTCTACCTATTTGATATACAGCACCAACTAAGAATAATAAAGAAGTATTAGCACCTAATCCCATTTTATAGATACTGTAGAATCCTAATAAACAAACAATCATAGTTGTATATGATATTTTAAATAAGTTTCCTGGTCCAACCTTGATCATTAAGAATCCACCTACAATAGTTGTTGGTATACCAATAAGACTAAGTGAAAGTATATTAGCCGCAAGAGTAGATGAAACCAATAAATCATAAACACAGAAATATATAAATACAGAGTTAAATAAATCTTTAGCTGTGAATGATAATATATAAATTGCTAAATGTTGTCTAAATGCTCTGATCTTTAATGTAGATATATAATCAGCTGCTACTTCAATCATAGCTTTTATTTGCTCACCAAAAGTTTTCTTTTCAGAGCTCTTTAGTAATTCAGCTTCCATCTCAGGTGTAAGATCTCTTTCCCAAGTTACTTTATATGATATCAATATACATATAGCATATATGATTGCAAAAAATAATCCATTAATAAAATATGCTTGTGGATTTTTATCACCGAAGAAAGCTATTAATCTTCCAGGAACAAAAGTAGCTAAGAATGTACCTGTTGCAGAAATAAACATTCTTGATGCTGATAATTTAGTTCTGTCATCAAAATCTTTAGTCATTTCAGCAGGTAATGTTTCCCATGGAATTAATACCATAGCTGCAACAATTTCAAATATTAAATAAGTAGCTAAATAGAACCAATAACTTCTTCCTGTTACCCATAATAGCACGTAATCTGCCATTAAAGGTGCTCCGATTAATAAGAAGAAACGACGTCTTCCAAACATTTTACCAAGTTTAGTCTTATAAAAATTATCAGATATACTACCTATAAAAAGACTGGCAACTGCATCAACTATACGAGCTACCGCAATAATAGAAGCCCCTTCTATTGGTGTTAATCCTGCAAATGTTGTGTAAAAAAATAATAAGAATGCTCCAATAATGGTAAATGCACCACCACCCATTAAATCAACTAGTCCGTAACCTACACCTCTAGCTATTGTAATTTTTCTATTTTTATTTGACATTTGTTTGTCCCCTCTTTCTTAACTTCAGTATTTTCTAATTACTTTTCATCGAATCCAAAATATTCTTTTGCATTGTTGTAACATATACCTTGAACAATTCTTTTTAGTAATTTATCATTTTTAGGTACTTCACCGTTTTCTACCCATTCTCCAATTAAATTACAAGCAATTCTTCTAAAGTATTCATGTCTAGTGTATGATAAGAAGCTTCTTGAATCAGTTAACATGCCAACGAATCTTCCTAATAATCCAAGGTTCCCTAGAGCTTTCATTTGCTCAATCATTCCATCTTTGTTATCATTAAACCACCAAGCTGCACCAAACTGCATTTTTCCTGGAATTCCATCACCTTGGAAATTTCCAATCATGGTTCCAAGTACATAGTTATCCTTTGGATTTAATGTATATACAATAGTTTTTGGAAGAGAATCCTCTCTATCCACAGAATCTAAAAGTCTAGAAAGTGGATAAGCTATACTTTCATCATTAATTGAGTCGAAACCTGTGTTAACTCCAATTTTTTCATACATTTTTGTATTATTGCTTCTAAGCGCTGCTATATGAAGCTGCATAGTCCACCCTAACTCATGATAAAGTTTAAATACATGTCTTAATGTATAAGTTTTATACTTCTTTTCTTCATCAATACTTACAGTTTCGCCTTTCAAAGCTTTTGCGAATATAGCTGCTGCTTCTTCTTTTGTTGAATCTGCATAAACTACTACACCATCTATACCATGATCTGCCATTCTGCATCCAACTGAATGGAAAAACTTTATTCTTGAATCAAGAGCTTTTAAAAATTCATCATAATTATCCATAGATATTTCGGATACTTTTTCTAAATCTTTTACCCAAGAAACAAAGCCATCTAAATTGATTTCAATTCCTTTATCTGGTCTAAGAGTCGGTAAAACATTTACATTGAAGCTAGCATCTTCTTTAAGTTTTATATGATATTCTAATGTATCAATAGGATCATCTGTTGTGCATATAGTTTCAACGTTTGATTTTGTTATCAAATCTCTAACATTAAAGCCATCTCCACTAAGTAATTCATTAGCTCTTTTCCAAATTTCAGGAGCCGTATCTTCGTCAAGAGGTTCATCTATTCCAAAGTATCTTTGAAGTTCTAAATGAGTCCAATGATAAAGCGGATTTCCTATAGACATAGGTATAGTTTGTGACCAAGCTAAGAATTTATCATAATCACTTCCATCTCCTGTGATGTTTTTTTCATCTATGCCATTACTTCTCATTGCTCTCCATTTATAATGATCAGCATAAAGCCATGCTTCAGTTATATTATTAAATTTCTTGTTTTCATATATTTCTTTTGGATCAATATGACAATGATAATCTATAATTGGCAGATTTTTAGCATAATTATGATATAAATCTATGGCTGTTTGATTAGATAGTAAAAAGTTGTCATCCATGAAATTTTTCATACTCATCATCCTACTTTCAAATAATTATTTCATATTTGTAAAGTATTGAACTTAGTGGGTTAATAATATACGATATATTAATTCACGCACATTATTGTAATCTGCATCTATTCAATCCTTTACCATAACGTTTTCTTATAGTTTATAAATTGACCTTAAGATATTTATGATTGTTAAAAATTATACTAATTTAACGTCCTTAATATAATCGTATCTTAAATTTTTCCAATCATTTCAATACGCTCTCTTACTCTAAGGAAAGTTGTTAATTAGCATGGTTTATGTTATAATGTACTTCATATTAATTTTCTTAAACATTTCTATCATTCTTTGTTTATATTATTTGGCAGAGTAAAGTAAACGGAGAATGATAAAAATGTTTATTTTTTGATGTATTTAATTATCTTAAATTATTTACACTCTAAATATTTTTCTAAAGTTGATCTGACAGCACCAACGCCTGAAATCATTTCATTGAAATAACCTTCGATTTTTTCTCCTAAGCCTATATCATAAAGATTTACACCAAAAATTTCTTCATTTATTAGTATAGGTTTTAATGTATCTTCACCTAATTCTTTAGTACCTAATTTTACATTAGCTACATATTTCTTTAGTTCATCTAATAATGGATCTGGACTTAATTCCATTGCATTACCATTATCATCTATTGCCATTAAATATCTGCACCAACCTGCAATAACAAGTGGAATATATTTAAGTTGTTTTGGATCTAAATCTTCTCTCGCACCGTAAGCTTTAATTGTTTCACCAAATCTTATGCCAACTTTTTGAGATGTATCTGAAGCAATTCTTTGAGGTGTATCAGGTATATATGGATTTGGCAGTCTAACGTCAACTACCTCTTTAATAAAGTCTTCAGGATTTATTATTCCAGGATTTACAACAACAGGCATACCTTCTTCATATCCAATCTTTTCAACTAATTTCTTTAAGGCTGGATCTTTCATTTCATCTGCTATTAAGTTAAATCCAAGAAGACATCCAAATACTGCTAGAGAAGTGTGTAATGGATTTAAACAAGTACAAACCTTCATTGTTTCAATTCTTTCCACTGTTTCTCTGTTTGTTAAAAATACGCCTGCTTCTTCGAGTGGCATACGTCCATTTGGAAAATGATCTTCGATTACAAGATATTGTGGGCCTTCTGCATTAACAAATGGTGCAGCATAAGTATTATTCTCTGTACATATAATATCCATACCTTCAAATCCTTCTTTTTCTAGAGAGTCTTTAACATCTCCTGAAGGTCTTGGTGTAATTTTATCTATCATACTCCAAGGGAATGATACTTTTTCATTATTATTAATGTACTTAAGGAAATCTTCTTCCACTAAGCCATTTTCAATCCATTTTTTTACGATTGTTTCAATTGAGTTATGAAGTATTTCTCCATTGTGTGAACAGTTGTCCATGCTAACAAAAGCAATAGGTAATTGTCCATTTTTATATCTTGTGTATGCTAATGATGCAACCTTAGCCATGATGCTTTTTGGGTGATTTAAGCCATCTGTTAAATCATCTTGAGAAATATTTTTTACGCTATAGCCTTTTTCTGTTATCGTGAAACTTGCCATTTGTAATGATGGATTTGAGAATATTTCGTGTAATCTCTTCCATTCTTCTTCTCTTGAATAATCTGCTCCTAAGCTTTCACCTATACTTCCTACAACTTTTTTATCTAAGCTTCCATCAGGATTCATAATTACAAGTAAACTTAAATTATCATAAGGTGTATAGATTTTGTCCATCATATCACAATCATGTCCGTCAACAGCAACAATACCACCATTTACTTTTCCATTATTTAAAAGTTGTTGTTGCAGCATTGCTATAAATCCTCTAAATATATTTCCTGCTCCAAAGTGAACCCAGGTAGGATTCTCCTTAGTACAATCTGACATATTATCATGATCAAACTTTGGAATTTCTATCCCTGCTTTTTCCCATAATTCACTATTTTTAATACTTTCTTTGCTTAGTACTATTTTAGCGTTACTCATTTCTATTTTCACCTCTTCAAAACTATTGTTAATAGGATTAATATCAATTGTCTTTTGTATATTAAAATTCCCAGAGACAAGATTTTCTTGGACATACCAATTTCATTTTGCCTCTATATGCCTATTTATTTCTTTGTAATGTATCCCATATTCCCCATATATACATGATTCCAAGTGCTCTATCATAAAGTCCATAACCTGGTCTACATTGTTCATTCCAAATATGTCTTCCATGGTCTGGTCTTGCATATCCAGTAAATCCAACTTCATGATAAGCTTTTACTATATCACATATATCTAATGAACCATCACAAGTTCTATGCGAAGTTTCGATAAAATCACCATTTTCATAAATCTTTACATTTCTAATATGTGCAAAAGCAATTCTATCACCAAATTCTCTTATCATTGCTGGCACATCATTATTAGGATCTGAGCCTATAGCACCACTACAAAGAGTAAGACAATTATATGGATTATCAACAAGTTTTAATAATCTTGCTAAGTTATCTCTATTTTTAACTATTCTTGGTAGTCCAAATATTGGCCAAGGTGGATCATCCGGATGAATAGCCATCTTAATATCGTTAATTTCAGCTACTGGAATAATTTGTTCTAAGAAATATTTTAAGTTATTCCATAAATCTTCTTCTGTTACATTTTTATAAGCATCAAAAAGCTGTGTTAAATTCTTTAATCTTTCTGGTTCCCAACCTGGCATTGTAAGATCTGGATTCGATGCAATTTTATTAACTAGTTCCATTGGATCTATGTCAGTAATTCTTGCTTTTTCATAGAAAAGAGCTGTTGATCCATCTTCTGCTTTTTTATATAAGTCTGTTCTTAACCAGTCAAATACAGGCATAAAGTTATAGCAGATTACCTTAACCCCAACCTTTGCTAACTTTTCTATTGTCTTTTTATAATTTTCAATATATTTATCTCTTGTTGGTAAACCTAACTTAATATCTTCATGAACATTAACACTTTCAACAACATCAAGGTTAAATCCATATTTATCAGTTGATTCCTTAACTTTAAGAATTTTTTCCATTGGCCATTCTTCTCCAGCCGCCATGTCATGAAGACCCCAAACAATTGATTCCACGCCTGGAATTTGTTTGATTTGCTCAAGTGTTACGGTATCATTTCCTTCACCGTACCATCTAAATCCCATTTTCATAGTAATATCCCTCCTGCATTTTTACTTGCATTTTATTTAACTTTAGTTCAGCTATATAATTTCTTTAGGAACCTAAATGGTTCAAATTTCATACTTTATATAAGCCTCACCTCCCTTAATTATTAGCTAAGAATAATCTAGAATTAATTTATTATTTAAAATAATTCGGATAGATTTCTCTTACTTCATTTTTATCAAAAGTAACCATATTTAAATGTTCCTTCATGAATTCTTCTGCTTTCTCTGGGTCTTTGTTTTTTATAGCATCAAATATTTCTTGATGCTGTAAATAAATATTATCCCAGCTAGAGTTAGCTGTTAATCTAAGCATACGAATTCTTTGAAACTCGGTACTACCATCATTTATGCTATCCCATATTCTTTTTTTATTACTTCCTTCAAAAATTATCTTATGAAATTCTTCATCTGCTTCAAATAATTTTTTATAATCATGGTTTTCTATATACATTTTTTGAAGCTTCAAATTCATTTCTAGTGCCAATATATTTTCTGGAGAAAATTCTCTGCACGCTTCCTTTACTACAGCTCTTTCTAAATGTTCACGTAAGAATCTGCCATCTTCAACAGCTGATAAATCAATTAAAGAAATAACTGTGCCTTTTTGAGGGTAAATATTTACTAATCCTTCTTGCGCTAAGCGAACAAGCGCTTCTCTAACCGGAGTTCTACTTACACTATATTTTTCTGAAAGCTCTTTCTCTGAAATGCTTGTGCCTGGCTCAAGATATAAATTAATAATTTCTTCTCGAAGCGCATAATATATGGTTTTACTTGTTGTATTTTTTTTCATTTCTAAAACCATCTTGATATTCTCCTCTCATACTACCATGCTTGTATGGTAGTTGAATTTCTATAACTTCATCTTTTATATTTCGAAAGCTCCAACTAACATACTTGTATGGTAGTTAATTTTAACTTATAACATTATTATCAAATAATTATATTACTTTCGAATATAAGTGTTTTCTGCCATACTTGTATGGTAGTTATGTTTTTATTTTATCATAACCGTTTACAATGTCAAGTGGATATTTTATAATTTCTAAAAATAATATTTAAATTAAACTATTATTTTTATGATTCCTTTTTTATCTAAATTATTGTTATAATATGTAGAATATTGATTTAATTATCCTAAAAAAGTGATATATCTTGAAATAGTGAGTAAATTAAAGAAAAATGTCTATATAAGGTATATATTTTATTCACAAGCTAAATTTCTAATTTTAACTATATTTATTTTCAATATAATATCTAAATTATAACAATATTTTTTATTTTGAAAGGGGTAATAATATGCTGAGAAATATTAAAGTTATTAATCTTATTATATTAATGGTTATTTTATCTACAATAGTGTCTTTCTCTATTGCTATTGTTGGTTATAGCAATATGAAAACGATTAACAAAAATTCCTCATTAATGTATGATGGTGCATTAACAAAAATTATGAAAACAGAGGAAATTAGACAAAAGTACTCAAATATAAGATTAAATGTTAATAGAATCTCTATTTCGGATTTTAATGCTGATGATGTTGCTTCTATAGATAACGACTATAAAGCTATGAACGACATGGTGGGCGCATATGAAAATTTATCTTTAGGTTCCATAGAAAAAAATAATTTAAATGAATTTAAAAATGATTCTAATAAGTATTATTCACAAATTAAAGATCTTGAAAAAGGTAATAAATTATATGGGATAGACTTAGAAAAATTCAACCAACTCGGAAATGAAATGCAGCTTTTCCTTGATAATTTAGTAACGTATAGTTCAAATACAGCTAATAATCTTCAAAATGATAATATCTATTTGTATACAAGAAGTACTGGCATTTTCTTTATAACCTTTATAATCGGTTTCATTTTAATGATAGCAGTTTCTTCAATTATAGTTTTAGTCATAAGAAAATCTATGCAGGAAATTATTTCTGATTTGGATACTGTTGCACAAGGTGATTTCAGTATAAAAATTAATACCACCTTTAAAAATGAGTTTGGAAGAATGAAAAAGTCAATTTACAAGACAATTTCAAACATTTCACTTATGCTTGAAGAAGTAAAAACTTCAACGAATGTTGTAAATATGCAAGCAAATAACTTATTAGTGGCTTCAGATGAAATGTCTTCATCTGCACAAGAGATAAATGCAGCCGTTCAAGAAGTAGCTACTGCTGCAAATGATCAATCTAACGATTTAATAAATGTAAAGTCCTCCTTGGATAAGTTTGCTGATTCATTAGATCAAATAACTTCATCTATTAATGATGTAAGTTCGAATATACATAACATTAATACTATGGCAGAAGATAGTAATTCCAAATTGAAGTTTTTATTTGATTCTATAAAAAATGTAAACGAATCTTTTGATACTGTAAGAAATAAAGTCGTTGATTTAGACAACCACGTAGAAGAAGTAAATAACATAACAATTATTATTAATTCCATTGCCGAGCAAACAGATTTATTAGCATTAAATGCTGCCATAGAATCCGCTCGAGCAGGAGAAGTTGGTCGTGGATTTTCTGTAGTTGCTGAAGAAATCAGAAAATTAGCAGAACAATCTAAAGTATCTGCTAGCAATATAAGTGGCTTAATTTCGAATATTAATAAAGAAGCCCAAGTAGCAGTTACTACTACTGATTTAGGTAAAGATAGTTTAATCAATCAGTCAACACTAATCGAAGATTCTATAAAATCTTTTGCTGTGATATTTAAAGCTATTAATTCTATACTACCGCGAGTAGATAGCATAAATAAATCTATTGAAGATATAAATGTTGAAAAAGATCTTATAATTTCAAGAACCTTAGATATTTCTGGAGTATCAGAAGAAAATGCAGCTTCAGCAGAAGAAATAGCAGCTTCAGTACAGCAAATAAATTCATCATTTAACGATGTGGCGAATTCAGCACAAACTTTATCAAACTTAACAAATTCTATGATGAATGAAGTAAATAAATTCAAATTATAGTTTCTTTTATACATAGTTCCTATATTATACTTAAATATTTTATTCAAAATAAATTGCAAAACATTTTATAAATAAAAATGGAGGATAATTATGAAAAAGTTGAAATCTTTAAATATCGCGCTTGTGATAGTTTTTATGACAACTATATTAACAAGTTGTGGTTTGAAAAACACTCCAAAAGTTTCACAACCTATTACATTAAACATAATAGATATTTCAGGGAGTATGCAGTTAGTTGGAGACGCTATAGATCAATTTAAGGCTGAAAATCCTGGCTTAATCGGAGATGTCGTAGTAAAAAAATCTACTGCCTTAGAAGCACCATCTTTACTAAAAGCTCAAATTTTATCTGAAAATATGCAAACCGGCTTAATTTTCACTGGAATTGATGGTCTTTCTACGTGCATAGAAAGAGATGTTATTGAAAATATTATGCCAACTTATGAAAACAACTTTCCTAATTTAGAAAGTAATTATAGCGCTGGTGCCAAAGCTACATATGATTTAGTAAAAGGTTATGGTATCACTTATGTATATTCCCCTAGCGGTCCGTTCTTTACTTATAACCCAGACGCTGTTAAAAATGTACCGAATACTCCTGAAGAACTTTTAGCTTTTGTTAAAGCTAATCCAGGTAAATTTACATATGCAAGACCAGCTAGCTCAGGACCCGGAAGAATATTTCTTCAAGGATTACCTTATATTTTAGGAGATAAAAACCCTAAAGATCCTAAAACTTGGGACAAGACTTGGGCTTTCCTTAAAGAACTAGATCAATATATAGATTATTATCCAGCAAAGACTGGTACTTCATTTACAGAATTAAAGGATGGTAAGAGATCAATTATAGCAAGTCAATTAGGATGGGATATGAATCAAAGAATTATAGGTGGTATTCCACAAAATTATCAAGGATTCTTTTTAAACAATACTACCTTGGTAGCCGATGCCCAATACATGGCTATTCCAAAAGGACTTAGCGACGAACAAAAAAATGCTATTTTAAAACTAATGGAATGGCTTATGACACCAAAAATGCAGGCAATAACATATGATAGCGGCTATTTTTATCCAGGCCCTTCAGTTAAGGATGTTACCCTTGATATGGCTCCTAAAGAAAGTCAAGATAAAGTTAAACCAGCTATAAGGCAATCTTATGAGACTTCTATACAAACGCTTCCAACTTCAACACAATTAGATACATCTACTTTTATGGAAGCTTTGAATATGTGGGATCAAACTTTTGGCACGAAAGTAAAAAGATAATCAGAATTATCATTATCTGATTGTGAATAAAAGCTTCAACAACTATTAACTCTTAAATTTGCCAATAGTGTATTATGTCAATAAAAATTTATTCTCACTATGTAATATAAATATTGAGAATAATTATTAATTTTTAGACATGCATAGAACAGATAAAAATAATAAAAATAAGAATTGATATTTATTTATTATCAATTCTTATTTTTATTTTTTGTTTTATTCAGGTTCTTTACGCTATTGGAGCCATAAGTATCTTTCCGGTTCCCCTATATACATTCACAAATCCTTCACCTGAAACAGCTGATCCAATTAAACTTTTGCCTGATTTTTCAACTCTAAATTCTAAAGAATTAGACCACGCAATAGCAAAATTTCCATCAATTCTTACCTCATCATTTTCCAGCACAAATTCTATAAGCTCATCTCTTGGAACCGGACTTTCTAATACTGCTATCCCTTGACCTTTGAGGCATAAGTTAAATAATCCTTCTTTTCCAAGTACTGCTGAGGAAAGATTTGTTCTAGCTACAACTTTTTGCTGAATTCTTGAATCGCAAGCAAGAAATAATCCGTCATCTAAAACCATTCCATCTCATTCTGAAACTTCTTCAAGTAAAATATGCTTATATGTAGGCTCTAACATTAACAACCCATTCCCTTGATATTTAGGTTTTATTGCGGATTCTTTTGTTACTTTAGAAGATAGAGCTTTACCAAGTAAATCACCAAATCCTTTGACATCCGCGCCCATGCTAACTGCTCCTGCTGTCCATTGCATTGCTCCAGCACTAATAGTATACGCGTTTCCGTTTAATTCAATTAGAACTTGCCTTCTTCTAACATTCATTTCCGAAGCAAAATAGGCTGTCATTGCACTTGTAGTATTCACACTCAAATCTTTCTTATACTCAATAACCTTTACATCACCTTTAGATTCTATTACCTCAATATTTTTATTTTCAAAAAGATTTTTACACTTTACCATAACATAAATTCTCCCTTTTCTGTAATACTTGCATTTAATTACCATTATACTTTTTTACGTGCTCTTCGTCAATTAATGTTATTATAGGTTTTAATCATCGGTCTTCTCTTCGTCAGTATATCTAATTTATCTTAATAAAAAATATTACCTATTTCAAAAAAAGATATTGAATGCTAACAAATTCAGTTAGCTACTCAATATCCTTATATATTACTTCTCTTTTACACTTCAAATTTAGGTTATGGATTATATAACCCAATCACCATTTTTAAACACTTGAATTTTATCTCCGCCAATAGTTTCACCTATTATTTCAAGTTCTGCTGAACCTATCATGAAATCAACGTGAGTTAATGAATCATTCACGCCTTTTGATAAAAGTTCTTCTTCTGACATATTGTCACTATCTTTTAAGCAACTTGGATATGCTTTTCCAAAAGCAAAATGGCAAGATGCATTTTCATCAAATAATGTATTAAAAAATATTAATCCTGAATTTGATATTGGTGAATCATGACCTACTAATGCAACCTCTCCTAAGTACCTTGCACCTTCATCAGTATCTAAAAGTCCTTTTAAAATTTCTTCTCCCTTTTCAGCATTAAAATCAATTATTTTTCCATCTTTAAATGTCAGCTTAAAGTTATCTATAACATTTCCACCATAATTTAATGGCTTTTTACTTGTAACATATCCATTTACCCCATCCTTCTTTGGAAGGGTAAATACTTCTTCAGTTGGTATGTTTGCTACAAAGGTAATACCATCTTTAGTACTCTCTTCACCACTTAGCCATAGATGCCCCTCTGGCAGCTCTACAGTTAAGTCTGTCCCCTCTGATTTATAATGAAGATATTTAAAGTTTTTTTCATTCAAATAATCTTTTCTCTTCTTAAGATTTTCTAGATGTTCATTCCACTCAGAAACTGGTGACTCCTTATCAACTCTTACTATGCTGAATATCGAATTCCAAAGTTTTTCCACTGCTTCTGCTTCTGATACATCAGGAAATACTTTTTTAGCCCATCCTTTTGTAGGTATAGAAACAACACACCACTGAACTTCATTGCTCATCATAGATGAACTAACTTTTCTCATTGTCTTACTTGTGGTCTTAGCTAAAGTAGAGATTTTATTCGGATCTACACCACTTAACAGTTCTGGATCTCGAGCTGATATACTTATAAATGCAGTTTTTTCCCTTATAAGCTCCTCTCTTGATAATGCAACATAAGTTGGTTCCTTTTCAAAGCTTTCAATTGGAGCTTTATTATATTTTATTAAAGCAAGCTCTTCATCATTATACTCTACTATGACATTTATAGCACCTGCTTCATAAGCCTTTTCAGCTATTATTCTAGCAAATTCAGCACACTCAATTGGTGAATTAATGAGTAATTGTTGTTTATCTTGTAAGTTTATTCCTGTCTTAACTATAAGTTCTGCATAATTTTTTAAAATATCAATATTCATCTTAACTACTCCTATCTTTCCATATATTTCACATAATAATTATAACATTATTATACTATTATTTATTACCTAATAATTTCTTATTCAATAAAATTTAATTCCAATGTAATCAAACCAAAAAATACTTCATAGTGGTTTCATACCACTATGAAGTATAATTAATAATTTTCAACTCTAATTTATATTAAATCGCGAACATTATGATAAACAAAATTGAAATAACATACATCGGTGTAGGGATATCTTTTGATTTACCTGTGAATAATTTTATTAACACATATGATATGAATCCAAATGCTAAACCATCTGTAATTGAATATGTTAATAGTGTTAATATTAATGTAAGGAATACAGGTAATCCTTCAGTGAAATCTGAAAAATCTATTTTTGTTATTGGTTCCATCATTAATAATCCTAAAACAATTAGAACTGGTCCTGAAGCAAAGCCTGGTATAGCAGTTAAAATTGGTGAAAAGAATAATGATAAGAAGAACATTCCAGCGATTGTTAAACCAGCTAATCCAGTTCTTCCACCTTCTGCAATACCTGCAGCTGATTCTATAAACGCAACTGGTGTAGATGTTCCTAAACATGCACCTATTGTTGAACCAACAGCATCTGCAGTTAAAACTTTATCTGCATTTTTTACATTCCCTTGTTCATCTAAATATCCTGCTTTTGAAGCTAAACCTATTAACGTACCGATACTATCAAATATATCTATAAATAGCATAGTCATAATTGCTGGAATTATTCCTATAACCATTGCACTCTTAAAATCAAATTGCATGAATACTGGCGCAACTGATGGTGGAAGTGATACTATTCCACTTGGTAATTGTGCCACTCCAAATACTACTCCAAGTATGTAAACAGAGAACATTCCAATAATGAATGAACCTTTTATATTTTTATGATATAGTACAGCTATTAATACTACCCCAAAAAAGGCTAATATAACTGTAACACTTTTTAAACTTGCTAAACCTACTAATGTCGCTTGATTAGCAACAATTATACCTGCATCTTGTAATCCGATAAAAGCTATAAAGAAACCAATACCTATACTAATTGCATACTTTAAAGTTTGTGGAACACTATCAATAATCATTTGTCTTATTTTAAATAAATTAAGAGCTAAAAATATAAGACCTTCAATTAATGAAGCAGCTAAAGCTGTTTGCCATGAAAACTTCATTGTTAAACAAATTGTAAATGTAAAAAATGCATTTAATCCCATACCTGGTGCCATACCAAATGGATAATTAGCAACAAGGGCCATAATTATAGTTCCAATACAAGAAGCTAAAGCTGTTGCTGTAAATACTGCTTTTATGTCCATACCTGATTGACTTAAAATACTTGGATTTACCACTAAGATATACGCCATAGTTAAAAAAGTTGTTATACCTGCTAATATTTCTGTTTTTACAGTTGTTTTGTTTTTTGATAGATGAAATATTTTTTCTAACATACCATTCTCCTCCGTTGTTTTTACCGATTTTTTTGAAACATTGTCCACAATAATTCCTCCTATTTTTGAGTTAAACAAATAAATAATATTCTCTACTCTAAAATAATATCTTTGTTAGTATGTTGCACTAACAATGAAAAAATATGAAAAATAATAACAAGAATTTAAAGATACCTTTCAAAAATATAAACCCCTTTGTGTTATTACAAAGGGGTTTATAGAAATCAAGCATCTATAAACACCCATAGTCAGACAATTTACGGTAGTCCGGTAGAGACGCTTAGACCTTATTTCTAAGCATATACGGGTAAAATTTCATTTTTTATATATAACGTGTAAAAATACTACTTTCTATATTTTTCATTTTTACCGAAAATTCAGCAAAACAAATATATCATGTAATATATTTTTCATGCAATATATAGAGCTTTATTTTACATACATAATCCTACAATAATTTACGACATAAATCAATAGTATTTTAATATTTTTGTGTATTTTTTTAAGATTTCTTCTTTAATCGTTCGTGTTTTTGTTCAAAATAAACAAAAATCAATATTTTCTCACCTAGAAAACCTGCTATACATAAATTATGCATAGCAGGTTCTTCATTAAGATTAATAACTAATTTTTATTATTTTAAGCATTCTTCTATACTAAACAAAATCTTTCATAAATTCCTTAATTTTAATTGTTTTAACTTCACTCTCTACAAGCGATTTATTGTCTTTTAAGAAACTAACTTTATCATGAAAATCAGACTTTTCTTCCTTATATAAAATTCCTAAAGGAATTTTATCTCCCCACTCCATAGATTTTTCAATAGCTTTTAATTTATCACTCGGATTGTATTCCTTTCCTAGCTTATAAACTCTTTTGTTATACCATTGGAATGTATTAATTTTGTTGAATGATACACATGGCTGTAAGATATCAACAATGGCATATCCTTTGTGTTTAATAGCCTCAATCATAATTTCTTTTAAATGTTCTTTATCTCCACTAAATGCTCTTGCAACAAAACCAGCACCAAGAGTTATCGCTAAAGCCACAGGATTCATTGGAATATTATTTGATCCATTTGGTTGAACATCTGTTACATGTCCTATATCAGTCGTAGGTGAAGCTTGCCCTTTTGTTAATCCATATATTTGGTTATCGTGAACAAATTGTGTTATATCAACGTTTCGTCTAATATTATGAATAAAGTGATTTCCACCTTCACCATAACAGTCACCTTCACCAGTATTTATTATGACAGTTAATTCTTTATTCACAATTTTTGCTGCAACTGCCGGTGGCAACGATCTCCCATGTAGACCGCAGAATCCATTAGTATTTATATACTGCGGTGTTTTAGCTGCTTGGCCTATCCCACCGACAATAAGTACTTCGTGTGGCGCTTTTCCCAAAGCTATAAGCGATTGCTTAAGAGCATCAAGAATGTTATGATCTCCGCAACCCGGACACCAAGCTGTTTCTGATGTTAAGAATATCTCCTTATCCATTATTGCTCACCTCCAGTTAACTTATTATATATTTCCTGAGATGAAATAGGTCTTCCATCATATTTTAAGATGCTGCTATTACATTCAATACCAGTGCATTCCCTTATAAGACCTGCTAATTGGCCAGTAGCATTTTGTTCTATATTTATTATACTTTTTACCTTTTTAGCATACTTATTGAGCTCTTTATCTGGTAAAGGCCATATATCGCCAAATATTAATGAGCAATATTTATTTTTTCCCGAACGTTGATTTAAAAGTTTTACAGCTTCCTTGACTGGGCTATACAATGATCCCCATGCCAACAGTAAAGTATCTGCATTTTCTTCTCCTATTAATTCTGGTTCTAAAAGTTCCTCTTTTAGGTATTCAATCTTTCTAAGTCTCTTATCATTCATTTTATTTCGTATTTCTGCTAATTCTGTTATATGACCATATTCGTCATGCTCATCACTGTCAACAAGTACTGTTAGACCTGGTATTTTACCTGGAGTAATACGTGGCGAAATACCTGTCTTTGTTATTTCATAACGCTTATAATCCTTAACATTAATATATTCATCATCATGTAAACATCTCTCTACCTTAATTTTATCAAAATCGAATGGTTTTATGGTTCTTATGCTGTCTGCTAAAAATTGATCTCCAAGTATAATAACAGGTATTTGGTATTTATCTGCAATATTAAAGGCTCTTATTGTCTGATAAAATGCATCTTCAGGATCTCTTAGTGCTATTACCATTTTAGGAATTTCTCCTGGTGATGAAGAAATAACAAATCTTAAATCTGCCTGTTCTGTTCTTGTTGGCAAGCCCGTGGTAGGTCCTGGTCTTTGTATTTCTGCTATTACAAGAGGCACCTCAAGCATACCAGATAAGCCTACAGCTTCAACCATCAGTGCAAATCCTCCTCCTGATGATCCTGTCATAGCCCTAACCCCTGCATAAGAAGCTCCGATAGCCATATTTATTGAAGCAATTTCATCCTCAGCCTGCTCAACAACAACTTCTGCTTCATTCATTTTTGATGCTAGGTAATTCATTATACTAGTTGATGGTGTCATAGGATATGCGGAGTAAAACTTACATCCTGCGGCAAGGGCACCAAGGGCAATAGCATCATTTCCTCCAAGCAAAACACTGCTGTCTTTGCTCTTAGGCTGAATTTGATATTTAGGTGTAACGAGCTTGTATCCTTCTTCAAATGCACTAAAGTTTTTATTTGCAATCTCATCTTTAAACTTCTCTGAGAGCACTTCCTTAACACCGCTTAAATCAATGTCAAATAACTTTATGCAAGCACCTAGTGCTACACTTCCGTATACTTTAGAATTTCCAATATTTTTAGATGTAGCTTTAAGAGGAAGACCAAGAAATCTTTTATCTTCAATCTTAACTTGCTCATCTGAAATGATAAAACTATTTTCTTTCAATCTACCTAAATGCAAATCTATTGTTTCTTTATCTAAAGCAATTATCCCATCAATCTCATCCCAATGAGAATTTATTTCCTCATTTCCAAAACGTATTTGGAAAAAATTATGCCCACCTCTTACTCTTGACATATAATCTTGTATAGTAAATATTTCAAAGCCTTTTCTTTTTAGAACTTTTTCTAATATGGATGAAATAGTCTCCATGCCTAGCCCTGCAGCTCCTCCAATTAGAATGTTATAAATCATAAAATTCCTCCCTTCCATAAAAATATAGTATCAAGTGACACTTGATTCAGGTATGTTTTTTATCCATCTGAATTTTAGTTGAACTTATAACCATAAGGGTCACAATGTGCCCTCAAGGGATGCCTCATCCAAGAGTGTATATCAGTTACCGCTCCCTTTAAGAAGAGGGAGTGTTGCAGACGCTAACTATCGGATAAATTGCATGCTGATAATATTTTATTATAGTTTCTCAGTATTATGACTAGATATATACATATAATCTTTAAATTCACACGACCTACAAATTTTAATATAGCAAAATCATCTTTTAGTCATATGCTAATATTGACACTAATTTATTGATAAGGTGATTATTATTAAGAAATACTCTGGTTTAGATATAGATAATCTTGAATTTCTAGGGTCAGGTACACAAGGTAAAGTATATAAAATTGATTCACAAAAGTGTATAAAGATCTTTAAAAAAGAGCAAATATGTGCAGATGAAATAGAGACTTTAGCAATGGCACAAATGGATTCACATTTTCCTAAGCTCTACACCTTTGGTGAGAACTATATAATACGTGAGTACATTAATGGAATAGAATTAGATAAATTCTTATTATCCACTCCTCTTACTGACAGCATTTCACTTGAAATTATCGAACTGTATGAAGCCATGGATTCAGTAGGATATAGACGCTTAGATGCCGCACCATTTCATATTTTTCTAACTCCTTCAAATGGAATTAAGCTCATTGATACTGCCAGAGCAATGAAAAAGAAAGTCATATATCCTTCTTTAATTATTAAAGGTTTAGACGATTTAGGATACAAAAAAGATTTTTTAAACTTTGTTAAATGCAATAAACCTGAACTCTATAAGAAATGGTTAAATAAAAAGGGATGAATTATTAATAGATATTTTATAATATTTTTTGAGGAGCGTATACAATGAGATTTATAGTTTTTGGTGACTCTAAAGGTAAAGAAAAAAGTGGGATAAATGAAAAAGTGCTAAAAAAAATAATGGACGAAAGCTCTAAAATAGAACCATCTCCACAATTTATTGTAATGTGTGGAGATACAGTTGCAGGCAGCAACAAAGAAGAAATTCTAACCTCACAGTTAAGTAGATTCCGAAACATAGTTGAGAAATATCATCCCAACAAACTATTACTTCCAATAGTAGGCAATCATGAAGTTAATATAGAACCTATAGATGATAAATTTGAAAAAGTCCTCAGCCAAATTTATAACGACTTAACCCCCGACTCTCATCTGGAGGGTTATAATAAAACTGTTTATTATAAAGATTTCGAGGATACAAGGCTTATAATTCTTAATGCCTTCCACTTTGGTTCAACTCATAAAATTAGTGAAGACCAACTTAGTTGGTTTAAAGAAGCAGCTTCTAAATGCATAAAGAATAAGCTTGTTTTTATTCATTCCCCGGCCTTTCCTACTGGTGCCCATCTTGGCCATTGTCTAGATTTATATCCAGAATATAGGGATGCTTTTTGGAGAATAGTTGATGAATGTGGTATAGATATAGTCTTCTCAGGCCACGAGCATAACTACTCAAGAAGAATAGTTGATAATTCCTTTGGTAATGTAGATAACTGCTATAAAAGAAAAGTTACTCAAGTAATTACTGGTGGTGGTGGTGAAAAGCTTAGAGATAAATATAAAAGTAAACGCGGAATTGTAGTTGCTCCAATTGCAGTGTACCATTATTTAGTTGTAGATATAGAAGTTGATTATATTAAGGTGTGTGCCATTGGTTTAAACGGTAATAAATTAGATGAATTTGTTCTAGATAAAACAAGCAGGTAAAGGATAACTTAAAATATCATGAAAAATGTATACATTCGTGTAGAGGAGAGTCTTTTTTTACTTTATGTTCAAACTTACTCTAATCGCTCAAACTTCATAAGAATTCTAAAATAAAAAGCACTTTCAGAGGTGCTTTTTATCAATACTTTTTACTGACCACTATTTTGTGGTCAGTAAAATTTATATTCTAGAATATGTCTTTATGTTCTTTCAGTCACCTATATTATAAATCTAAATTATATGTGATTTAACTACATAGTTATCAATTTTATAGATTTTTTTATATTATCTATATATTTTTCTCTTTGAAAATATAGTTTCTCCGCATCTTTTAGAGTAATTTTTTTAAAAGTTACTTTCTCATTAGGCTTAAGCTGAACTATTTTTTGAACATCAACAGATGCTACATGCGCTATTTTGGGATATCCTCCTGCTGTTTGCTTATCAGCTAAAAGAATAATTGGATTTCCATCAGGGGGAATTTGAATAGTTCCAACAGAAACTTCCTCAGATATCATTTCTAACTTTTCTTTAAGTTGAATTTTAGGGCCATATAAACGATATCCCATTCTATCAGATTTTGTATCTATATTAAACTCTGAGCTAAAAAATTTATTTATACTTTCATGGGAAATATACTTAAACTGCCTATCTTCAAAAACTCTGATAACTGTATTTTCACACTTCTTCTCAGCATAGCCTTTTACATACCACCTTGCTGCTGTAAAATCTCCATCACATTTAATTTCCATTAATTTGCTTACTATTCTTGATGAAATTGTACTTTGTATACTGACATTAATTACATCATTTTTTCTTAAGGATCTTCCTTCAAGTCCACCTAATTGCGCTCTTAAATATGTACTTTTACTATCCATTACAATTGGAATATCAAAACCACCAGCTACTGCCAAATAAGAACGACATCCACTTTTGCAAGCACCAAATTTAAGTATGCAATCTTCCTTTATATAAATAGGTCTATTCATAGGAACTGCTTTACCTTCAATGGTAGGCGAAATATCTGCGCCCGCTATAGAAAACAATATTCCTTTTTGTAGCTGCAATACTGGTCCAACCATAGTAATTTCGAGAACGCCCTCAGTTTCTTTGTTTCCAATAACAATATTGGAAAGTCTCATTGCATATGTGTCCATAGCGCCACTAACAATAACACCATATTTTTGATATCCATTTCTCCCTAAATCTTGAATAGTAGTAAGAAGCCCTGGATTTAAAACAGTAATACTCACTATTTTTCCTCCTTTAACCTTAAGTATTCATCATAAGAAATAGGATAAAATTTAGCTATATCTCCGGATTTCAAAAGACTTTTGGGTTCTTCATTTAAATCAAATAGTTTTATAGGCGTTCTTCCTATAAGTTGCCACCCACCTGGAGTTTCTATTGGGTAAACACCTGTCTGCATTCCTGCAATTCCAACTGTTCCAGCTGGAATTACTGTTCTTGGAGTTTCACGCCTTGGAGCAGCTATTTTTTCAGACATTCCTCCTAAATAAGGAAATCCAGGAGCAAAGCCAATCATATAAACTAAATATCTTCCTTCAGAATGAATTTTTATTACTTCCTCTATAGAAATATTATTTATGTCAGCAACATGCTCAAGGTCAGGTCCAAACTCACCACCGTAGCAAACTGGAATTTCAACAATATTTTCTTTATCCATATAAGAAAAATCAAGATTAGATACTATATCTTCTAGATTAACCTTAACAATTTCAAAAGGAGAATCACTGTTAAATTTTAAAGGATCGTAAATTACAGAAACACTTGTAAAGTAAGGAATATATTCTACAAACCCCTCAAATGGATGTTCATCCATATATGCGCAAAAGGTTCTTATAATTTTATTTATATCTTCATTAATTTCATTTCCAAACTCAATCAAAGCTGAAAATTCACTGATTTGTGAAACTTCAATCTCAAATTTACTTTTTTCCATAACTACGTTCCCTCCAAAAATTTTCTATTGCCCTGTTTCTATAGTATACTCATATTTAACTATTAACTATATAATAACTAAGTTAAAGTATTCTCTATACTATACTCAGTATAGGAGGATGTTATCAACCAATATTTCACACTTGATAAACCCTTATAAATCAGTATGCTTAATACTGATTTTGACTTCTAAAACAGACTTTATCACATCCTCCTTGTATAGATATACAAACTACTAGTTAGACTTATGCTTTGAAATATATGCCACACCAGAAAGAATGGATACTCTGTTGTTTCGGCGAGTCACCATATAAATCCAATATACATCTTGTTTATCTATACACCCTCGGAACTCTTTTTCCGATTCCACAGACAAATTCATAATTAAAACTCCCAGACATACCAGCTAATTCTTCAACTGAAATAATATTATCGCCATCTTTTCCTACTAACGTTACTTCATCTTCAATCTCCACATCATTTATATGTGTAACATCAATCATCATTTGATCCATGCAAATTCTTCCTATAATCGGAGCATACTCACCATGAATTAATACTCTTCCCTTTGATGATAGAGCTCTTGGATATCCATCAGCATATCCCACCGAAAGAGTAGCTATCTTGGTTTTACTTCTAGTAATAAAAGTTTTTCCATAACTTACTCCATGCCCTTCATCTACAGATTTCACATTTATTACATGAGTTCTCCAAGCTAATGCCGGCTTAATTTTAACAGCATTTTTATCAACCTCTTCAGATGGATAAAGCCCATAAATAATTATTCCTGCTCGTACCATATCAAATCGGTGATGATCAAACTCAATAATTCCGGCGCTATTACACATATGCTTAATGGGAATATGTATTTCTCTTCTTTCTAGCAACTTTACAAAATTATCATACCTATCCATTTGTAATTTACTATAACTTTTCTCCTTCTCATCTGCAGTCGCAAAATGAGTAAATAAACCTTCAATCAACAAATTAGGTAAAGTCGAAATTTTCTCAACCACTGAAATACCTATTTCATCTACATCAAGACCAATTCTAGTCATTCCTGTATCTAGCGCAATATGAATTTTAGCTTGCTTTCCGCATGCTTCCCCCACTTTTGATATTTCCTTAGCCATTTCCAAAGTATATATCGTTTGAGTAATATCATTTTTTACTAAGTCTGTATACTGACTTGGTGATGTATACCCCAAAATTAATATGGGCAATTCTATCCCTTCATAACGCAGCTCTAATGCTTCTTCTATTGTAGCAACTCCATAATAATCCACCTCAGTTTTTAAAAAATTTCCTAAGGCGGCAGCACCATGTCCATATCCATCTGCTTTGATTACTGCCATTACTTTGGTGTTTTTTTCTACTCGTTTTTTAATTTCATTTATATTGTCTAAAACAGCACCCAAATCTATTTCAGCATAAGTTCTAAGATATCTTTCCATAACCACAAGCCTTCTTTATATAAAACGTATTTTTCAATTGTCATAATGCACTTTTTTATAGGTTCATACTCTTCAGAATATATATTCTAATATTCTTTAGAATATATATAGTAAGCCATATGAAACTTAAATCACTTCATTTAATGGAAGAATTTTTATACCTTCCGATTCTAATCTTGCCTTAATTTTTTTTACAAACTCTAAAGCCTTCTCTCCATCTCCATGAACACATATTGAATCTACTTTAATAGGTATATCTTTTCCTGTAATTGCCTCTACCTTATTTTCTTTTACCATTTTGATAACTCTATTAATAGCAACATCTTCATCTGTAATCATCGCTCCCTCTTTGGTTCTTGCAACTAAAGAACCATCTTCCTCATAAGCACGATCGGCAAAAGCCTCTCGTGCTACCTTTAATCCTATACTTTGTGCGGCACTTACCATTTCACTTCCTGATAAGGCGAGTAAAATTAATTCAGGATTAATTTCAAATATTCCTTCACAAATAGCCTCGGCAAGTTTCAAATCTTTTCCTGCCATATTATATAAAGCACCATGTGGCTTTACATGACACATTTTAATTCCTGCAGCTGTGCAAAAAGCATCTAACGCACCAATTTGATATTGCACCATAGCCTTAGCTTCCTTTGGCGAGACATTTATGTTTCTCCTTCCAAACCCCACTAAGTCAGGAAATCCTGGATGTGCTCCAATACATACTCCAGATTCTTTGGCTAATTTAACTGTATGAGCCATTACTAATGGATCTGACGCATGAAATCCACATGCTACATTAGCTGAAGATATATACGAAATCACTTCTTCATCTAAACCAAGTTTATAATTTCCGAAGCTTTCTCCTAAATCACAATTTAAATCTACCTTATACATAAGTGTCCTCCTCTCAAAATTTCAAGTCTATATTTTTAGTATCTGTTATGAGCATATGCCCTGGAGAATGTGTAATTACGATTTTAGGTTTAACATTCATAACTACTGATTGTGGCGTAACTCCACAAGCCCAAAACACTGGCACTTCTCCTTCCTTTATTTTAACACAGTCACCAAAATCAGGCTTATTGATATTTGATATACCAATAACAGAAGGATCACCTATATGAATTGGAGCCCCATGAACCCTTGGCATAGAACCTGTTACCATTACTGACTTTACGACTTGATTATTAGGAATAGGTCTCATACTCACAACCATTTTTCCATTAAATATTCCTGCTGGCTCGCATTCTATATTAGTTACAAACATAGGAACGTTACAGCTCTCCTCTATATGCCTAACGGGTACACCAGCCTCTAAAAGTTCTGATTCAAAAGAAAAGCTGCAGCCTATAAAAAAACTTACAAAATCATCTCTCCATAGATGCTCTATACTGGTATATTCACCAGTTAATATACCATCTTCATATACCCTATATTTAGGAATATCCCTAGCAATATCAGCATCCTCTGCAATATACTTTAGATTTCTGCTTCCTACATCACTAACTTCTAATATAGGGCAAGATTTTGGATTCCTTTGAGTAAATAAAAGAAATTCATAAGCCAAATCCTTTGGTAAAATAACTAAATTAGCTTGAGCATATCCTGCGCACATTCCTGAAGTTGGACCTGTAATCTTACCTTCACGTATTAATTTACGAACCTCACTAGGTTTCATTTCTGAATAATTCATGCTTTCTTCCTCCATCCTTTAGATTCTTTACATAACATTTTCATAGAAACCTAATTCAATGACCTTTTCAAACCATGTGGCACATGTCTTTTCTAATTTGATAGCATACGATACACATTCTCTCATTAAATTAACCATTGAAAGATTTAGAGATAAACCAAAACCATCTATAGCAGGTACTAGCCATCCATACATATCTATCATTCCACTTCTTGATGCAACCACCATTGCTTCTTCTTGTAATTCTTTTGTATGTAGTATATCTAAATCTTTC
Organism: Clostridium chromiireducens; assembly: GCF_003575225.1. Lineage (NCBI taxonomy): Bacteria > Bacillati > Bacillota > Clostridia > Eubacteriales > Clostridiaceae > Clostridium > Clostridium chromiireducens. The sequence continues at coordinate 200,230 of NZ_QXDJ01000001.1, forward strand.
CTAAGATAAGCAATTGCTGCAATTAATCCATAGCATCCCCAGTCTGAGACAGTAGCAGTTATAATATTATCTGCTTTTGTGTCCACTGCAATTCCTCCATTACATCCGCAATTACATTTTCCTTCAGCTGCATATGGAATATATTCTTCCAAATGCTCTTTAATAGTCCCCATACCTATTTCATTTCCAAGATCTCCTATTGCTATATTAAGAACGCCTTTATCCTGTAATTTAGTAAATAGAATATCTTGCTTTGCTTCTAATTCAGTAACATCTAAGCCTACAGCATTATGATAGGTACCAACAGAATTAGCCCCAGGACATTCAATACTGATAACTGCACCTGGTAATCCCTTAGATATAATTTCATCAGCCTGTTTTTCAGCCTCATTCACATCTTTTGTAAATGCTACAGCTGATATGGATATGGGATATTCATTTAATTCTTCTATACTATCATAGAAATGCAATCCCATTACCTGGGCTAGATTTTTAACAGCCTCCATATTGTCTTCAGGACATATAATAACTGGTTTTACATTAAAAGCCTTAATTAAAGATCTTGCTAAAAGAATAGAGCTCACAATGCCATCCATTTCAGCCTTCTTAAACGGAAGCAGTACAAATCCAGTCATTATATAAACCAAATCTCCTTCTTTTAATGTATTCACTAACTTTTTTGCAGCATTCGTAGTTAGAGGTTCCTTTGTATATTCCCTCGAAGCAGAATATAAAATTCGGCATACCCCATATCCTCTTGGGTCTAAATTCATTAAATTATCTAGATTTTCTCCCAAATTAAATATTGTTAATTCTTCTTGATTCATATGATGCCTCCTACTCTGCCTTTGTTTCTTCTAAAAATTCTACTAATAGCGCATCCTGTAATTTCTTTACAATCTCTGGAGCCTTTCCTCCTACGGGCTTTCCATCTATTTCACAAGCAGTTATACAAAATTGACCAGAACTAGTAACTATAACTTCATCTGCTTCCATCAATTCTTTTAATGTGAATGCTGTTTCGTCAACGGGAATACTAAATAGCTTACACATTTTGATGAGATGAGCCCTTGCAATCCCAGGTAATATCAAATTATCTGCTGGTGCAGTTTTTAAAATACCATCTTTTAGAATCGATACATTACTATGAGCGCACTCTGTCACTCTTGTGCCTCTATGAAATACGGCTTCCTGGCATCCTGCTTCCTCGGTTTTTTGAGCCGCCATTACACTTGGTAATAGATTTAATGTTTTAATATTACAGTGTAAGAATCTCGTATCTTCTAAGGTGATTAGTTTTATTTTTTGTGACATATCCTTGATTTTTAAAGGCTTTAACATAATCCACAAGTTTGCTGGAACTTCATCTCCTGGAAAGGCATGATTACGCATTGCAGTTCCTCTTGTTACCTGCCAATAAACAAACTGTTCTCCTGAATCTACTTTCTTCACCATATCTTTTATAATTTCTTTTACTTGTTCCTTTGTATAAGGAATTTTTATCTTTAATAGACCAGCGCTATTAAAAAAACGTTCAATGTGCTCGTCCAATGCAAAAATCACATAATTTCTACTATAGGTAGCATCATAAACTCCATCGCCAAAATAACATACACGATCATTCATAGGTATTGTCATTTCTTCTAATAAACCGTACTTCCCATTATAATATCCCAAATTCTCCATATATATCTGCCTCCTAAATTTTATTCGATAGCTAGCATCTGTAACACTCCCACTTATTTAAGCAGGAGATAACGGCTGCACCCTCCTGGACATTGTATTCCCTAAGGGTATTGGTTCAACTAGGATTCAACTGGGGATAAATCCCCACCTGAACCAACTTTCACTTTATATAAAATAAAAAAACCAGATACATCTTAGACGGTGAAATTTGACTTCTTTGTCTAAAATATATCTGGTTTGTAAAAGTAAACCATTGTCTTAAGTCCATCATATATTTCAGAAAAAATTTTTTCAATATTTTTTATAAATACAGTTTATTTTATTGTTTTTATATCTTTTTCAAAAAATTTTATCGTTTTTTAATATTTTTAACTTTCCCAAAGAAATTTTTTACGTTTTGAGTGGTTTCTTTTCATTTTAATTTAGCTTTTTATCGCCTTTTTTTCCTCCAAATTATAATACCTACAAACCCAGTAAATTACTGCTTTTATCCTATCTTTCAAATTCATATTTGATTTTATTTTTTTCATAATTAAATAATTTAAGAATAATTTTTTTCATAAAATAACAATTATTATCTATATTGACAAATAAGTTATTTATAGTATTATATAGCATATAACCAAGGGCTGGTGTAAAAAACACTAGTCCTATTTTTTTTATAATAAGTTTTCAGAATTATCAATTTATCTAATGTCTAGCCACTGTAATACTCTTATTTCTCAAGCAGGAAATAACAGTGTCATGACCCTAGATAAGTTCATATAAGATTCAAACGGGATTAAACCTTATCTGAATCAACTTTCACTTATTATGAAATATTAAAAAATTTAAATATGGAGGGGTTATCATGATAAGAAAAACATTATTGAAAAAAACATTAGGGGCTATGACAGCAATAATGCTGTCAACTACACTGATTGTCGGTTGTAGTGAAACTGCAAAAGTAAGTTCATCTAATAGTGGTGGTGACACGATTAAGCTCGGAGGAGTTTTCCCATTAACTGGCGATGTTCCTGCATTAGGTGCAGCTATGGACAATGGAGCAAAACTTGCAATTAAAGAAATAAATGCAGCCGGAGGAGTTAATGGTAAAAAATTAGAATTTGTTGTTGAAGACGATCAAAATCAAGCATCAACGGCTCCAAATGCAATTACAAAATTAATTACTCAAGATAAGGTCGCAGCAATAATTGGAACATATGCAAGTAAATGTTCAATTCCAATGGCGGCAGTAGCGAAAGACTCAAAGGTAGTTATGATTACACCAGGGTCAACAAACGAAAAAGTAACTACTGAGGGTGGAGATTATGTATTCAGGGCATGTTTTATAGATCCATTACAAGGTAAAGTTGGTGCACAATTTGCTGCTCAAAACTTAAAAGCTAAAAAAGTAGCCATGCTTTATGATGTTGGTAACGACTATTGTGTAGGTATTTCAAAAGAATTCAAGAAAAACTTTGAATCTCTTGGCGGTACTGTAGCTTATGAAAAAACTTACAATGCTGGGGAAAGTGACTTTAAAGCATTCCTAACAGAAATTAAAGATTTAAATGTTGATGTTCTTTATCTTCCAGATAACTATTCAACTATAGGATTAATAGCAAAACAAGCAAGAGAAATTGGTATAAAAGCAGCTTTACTTGGTAGTGATTCATGGAGTGATCCAGGTCTAGTTCAGGTTGGTGGAGATGCAGTTGAAGGGGCATATTTCACAGATCACGTATCATTAAAATCAGATAATGCTGCAATCAAAAAGTTCGTTGATAATTACAAAAAAGAATATAACAGCGATCCAAGTGCCTTCTCAGTACTTAGCTACGATTCAGTATATATTGTAGCAGAATCAATAAAGAAAGCTGGAAGCACAGATGAAGCTGCACTTAAAGATGCAATGGCAAAATTAGATGTTGATGCCGGAACTACTCATTATAAATTTGATGATAAACACAATCCAATAAAGAGTGTTGTTATTAATAAAGTTGTAAAAGGACAATTTGAGTTCGAAACTGAAATCAAATAAAAAATAATTAACGTGAGTTTTCACTTCATGTTAATTAAGGCACATGAAAAAATAGAGAGTATCTTTGATTTATTATTTCCTTTCATGTGCCTAAATTTAGCTTATTAGGGAATCAAAGAAAAATAAAGTCTTATATATTTAATATCAAATGACTGTATAAATAGTCTAAGCACCGATACGTGTAAGCTTTTAATACAGCAATTTTAAAGGAGAGAGATTGACATGAGTACTTTGTTACAACAAATTGTAAATGGCATATGCCTTGGTAGCGTATATGCCTTAATAGCTATCGGTTATACGATGGTGTACGGCATTATTAAGTTAATTAATTTTGCCCATTGTGATATTTATATGGTTGGTGCTTTTACAGGATACTTTGCAGCAACAGTATTAGGCTTTGGATTTCTTCCATGTTTGCTTTTTTCTATGATTTCGTGTGCTGTTATAGGTATGTTAATTGAAAGAATTGCCTATAAACCACTTAGAAACTCACCTAAGGTTACACTATTAATTACTACCATGGGTATGGAACTTTTATTGCAGAATTTTGTAAAAACTGATTTTATTGCAGGACCAAATACAAGAAACTTTCCACAAGTAATTCCTTTGGTTTCTTATAAGTTAGGTCCAATAACTATTAGTAATCTTCAAATAATCGCACTTGCAGTCACAATATTACTATGTATTATATTACAATTTATAGTAAACAAAACTAGAACAGGCAGAGCAATGAGAGCAACCTCTTATGATAGAGATGCTGCAGCCCTAATGGGAATAAATATAAATAGAGTTATTTCTTTAACTTTTGCTTTAGGTTCAGCACTAGCTGCAACTGCTGGTGTACTTGTTGGTATGCTTTATCCTAGACTTGAGCCTGCTATGGGCGTTATGCCAGGACTGAAATCCTTTGTAGCAGCGGTTCTAGGAGGAATTGGGGTTATACCAGGAGCAATGTTTGGAGGAATTGCAATGGGACTTATTGAGACCTTATCAAAGGTATATATTAACTCAGGTTTATCAGATGCAATTGCTTTTTCAATTTTAATTATAATTCTTATTGTAAAACCAACTGGCTTATTTGGTAAGAAAGACAATGTGAAGGTGTAGGTGATAAGGATGGATAATAATATAACCAAAAACGAAAAAAATCTAAGCTCAAACTTAGTTAAAGCTATATATACAAGATACGTAATTACATTCGTAGTACTTTTAATAATCTATGCTATATTAATGCTCTTTGTTAATCAGGGAATAATTAGTGACTATATTCTTAGACTTATGAAGCAAATTGGAATTTTCTTAATTGCAGCCTTAGGACTTAATCTTATATTAGGTTTTACTGGACAATTTACTATGGGACATGCTGCTTTTATGTCTATAGGAGCATACGGTTCTGCAATAATGACTAAGAATTTTAATATGCCCTTCCCTATTTCTTTACTTGTTGGAATAATACTCGCAGCAATACTCGCAGCTTTAATAGGTTATCCAATTTTAAGACTTAAGGGTGATTACTTAGCTATCTGTACTTTAGGTTTTGGAGAAATAGTTAAAGTATTAATTCAAAATATTGATTATGTTGGAGGTGCTAGAGGTATTTCAGCAATTCCGACAAAAACTTCTTTCTTGATGGTATTTTTATCAGCTGCACTTTGCTATGCAATATTAAAGAATTTGATCAACTCTTCAAAAGGCAGAGCAATTATGTCTGTCAGAGAAGATGAAATAGCTGCTGAAGCAATGGGTATTAATTCTACAAAATATAAAATGATTTCTTTCATTATAGGTAGTAGTATGGCTGGTCTTGCAGGTGGTCTTTACGCCCATTTTAATACTTTTATTGATCCTGCAAGCTTTAACTTTGCTAAATCAATAGAGTTAATTACTTATGTTGTATTAGGTGGTATGGGAAGTATATCTGGAACTGTCCTTGGAACTTCAATCCTTATTTATTTGCCTGAATCCTTGAGGGGACTTAGTGATGTAATGAAGGATTATCGTATGCTTATATATGCTCTTTTACTTGTAATAATGATGATTTTCCGTCCACAAGGTATTCTTGGAACAAGGGAAATTTCAGTAACTAATATAAGAAAATTTTTTAAGAAATTTAAAAATCCATCATTAAAAAACATAGAAGAAAATAAAAAGGTTGGTGAATAGCATGTCTTTACTTTCAGTAGAAAATTTAACAATAACGTTTGGTGGTCTAACTGCTGTTTCTGACGTAAACATCGAAATAGGCGAACATCAATTAATCGGTCTAATTGGACCAAACGGGGCTGGTAAGACGACTCTTTTTAATATGCTTACTGGTGTTTATAAGCCAACTCAAGGAAAAATATCATTAAATGGAGAACGTATTGATGGAACTAAACCTTATAATATTACCTCAAAACGTATAGCTAGAACTTTTCAAAACATTAGACTTTTTCCTGAATTAACTGTACTTCAAAATGTTATGATTAGTTTCAACTTTCAAGCAAAATCTGGTTTATTAGCCTCTATTCTTAATACTCCTGCTCAAATATTTGAAGAGATTAAAATGAAAAAAGATGCTATAGATATTCTAAAGATTTTCAAACTAGATGATAAGGCAGAAGAATTGGCTAAAAATCTTCCATATGGTCAACAAAGAAGATTAGAAATAGCTAGAGCTCTAGCTGCTAAGCCCAAACTTTTACTTCTTGATGAGCCAGCCGCTGGTATGAATCCTCAAGAAACTGCAGAGCTTACTAAATTAATACGTTGGATAAAAGATGAATTCAAAATTTCAATTTTACTTATTGAGCATGATATGAAGCTTGTAATGAATGTATGTGAATATATCTATGTACTTTCCTTCGGCCAAATTATTGCAAAAGGACTTCCAAAAGAAATCCAAAAAAATCCTCAAGTAATTGAGGCCTACTTAGGAAAGGGGGCTACGCTATAATATGTTAAAAGTTAAGAATATTAATGTGTTTTATGGGGCTATTCATGCAATTCATGATTTAAGTCTTGAAGTAAATGACGGAGAAATAGTGACTTTAATCGGGGCTAATGGTGCAGGAAAAACAAGCACTCTTAGAGCTATTAGTGGCTTAAACATAATAAAATCTGGTGAAATTACCTATGATAATAAAATAATTAGCAATTTAGGTGCACATAAAATAGTAGCTCAAGGAATTAGCCAAGTTCCTGAAGGAAGAAGGGTTTTTGGCGACCAGACAGTAGAAGAAAATCTTCTACTTGGTGCTTATTTAGTTAAAAATAAAGCTGAAATTAAAGAATCAATGGAAAAGGTATTTAATTGGTTTCCAAGGGTAAAAGAAAGAAGAAAGCAATTCGCTGGAACTTTATCAGGTGGTGAGCAGCAAATGCTTGCTATAGGTAGAGCACTAATGGGAAATCCAAAACTTCTACTACTTGATGAACCATCTATGGGACTTGCTCCTATTGTAGTTGAAGAAATATTTGAAATTATAAAAAATATTCGTAAAGATGGAACCACCATTCTCTTAGTAGAACAAAATGCCAATGCGGCACTTCAAATTGCAGATCGTGGATATGTTGTTGAAACAGGCAGCGTTGTATTAAATGGACCAGCAGATAAATTATTACATGATGATTCTGTTAGAAAGGCATATTTAGGAGAGTAATAAAATGTGGTATAATTGTTGTATAGAGAAGGAGGGGAATTACATGGATAAGTTTGTAATTGCAATAACTAGAACTTGCGGAAGCGGTGGAACAACAATAGGTAAAATGCTAGCTAACGATTTTGGGATAAATATGTATGACAGGGAATTGTTACGTCTAGCTTCAGATGACAGTGGTATAAATGAGGCCCTATTTGCTAATGCAGACGAAGGTGTAAAAAATAGCTTACTGTATAAAGTTTCTAAGAAAATATACAACGGTGAATTAATTCCACCTGAAAGTAATGATTTTACTTCAAATGATAATTTATTTAATTATCAAGCTAAGGTATTACGTGAATTGGCTGAAACAGAATCATATGTTGTAATAGGACGCTGTGCTGATTATATTTTAAAAGATAAACCAAATGTATTTAAGATTTTTATTCATGCATCTGAAGATTATTGTATTAAACACGAAATGGATATCCTTGGCGCTTCAGAAAAAGAAGCAATAAAGGAAATTAAGAGATTAGATAAATATAGAAGTGAGTACTACTATTATCATACAGGTAAGAAGTGGGAAGATGTTAAAAATTATGATTTATCTCTTGACACAAGTAAATTAGGTTTTGAAAAATGCGTTAAATATATTAAAGAGTATATAAAATTAAGAATGGATTCATAAAAACAATATATGGATATACTAAAAAAACATGCCTGGAACTTAACTTCCAGGCATGTTTTTTATACGATTAAATGGAACATACTTCGGTTTACTAAAACTAAGAAAATACTTTTATTTAAACTTTTAAATCTCAAAATTAAATCCTTATGGCTCAATGCGAATAATCTGTATAACTTTTTACTAAACAAAAATCTATATTATTCATCTATTTCGGGTATTACGCTATATACATTTTTTACGTCTTTTAAAACAAAATGCGTTTTTGTAGATGACACACCCTCTAGACTCTTTATCTCTCTATGAATCCTTTCAAGATGATCTGATGATCTACAGAATACTTTAAGAATAAAATCAAAATCTCCAGTAAGATAATAGCATGAGACAATATTAGGGTTTTTCTTAATTGAAGTAGTAAAAGTTTCATAAAACTTTGGGTGCTCTAAACTAACTTCCATTAAAGCACTCATATCATTTCCTAATTTCTTTTGATCTACTATGATAGTATAATTTTTAATTATATCATTTTTCTCCATTTTCCTTATACGTTCAAGGACCGCTGAAACTGATAAATGAATTTCCTTACTTATATCTGATGCTTTATTCCTCGCATTAGACATTAAACATTTTAATATTTTATAGTCCATTGTATCCATAAATAACCCCCAACTATTATCTTTGTCTACAAATATTATAATCTCTGAAAATGAAAAAGTCTACAATATGAAATTTATGTGTTTATCTCACTTCTACTACAAAACGTTATATTTTTCTCACCTATTATATTCTGATAAATGTCATTTCTTTCTTCATGTTCCTCCTCATAATATTTGTACATGTTAATATATATTCAAAATATATGTTTCAAAACTTAAGCGAACATACAAACAACGAAATAAGATACATGTATGTGTAATCTGCATGTAAAAATAAGCTATTGAAAGTGCTTAATGGAGGTTGTCCTTTTAGTACTTTTCAGCGAAATTTTAACTAATCAGATGAAACATAAATGTATCTTATTTCGGTTAGTTACCGTCTTATTTTAAGTTAACAATAGATTAGGTATTTTGACACTTCAAAACATAAGCTGGTGGAATATTTAATATTACTCTCTCAAAGCTTATATCTTCAAAATAACTTGCTATATAACCTTTCTTAAGTAATGTATACTGAAAAGTTATAAATAATCCATCTTTCTTTAATATATTTTTAGTATTCTTTAATATTTTATTTGACATACTCTTAGGAAGGCTTGCAAATGGTAATCCCGAAACCACGTAGTCTACCTCACTAACATTATATTTTTTCAGGTGTTTATCAATATTTTCAGCGGAATCATTCACTATTAAAACATTACTGTAATCACTATACTTCTCCTCTAGCTGCTTGCAAAACTCTTCATTATATTCCACAAGAATCAATACTGTATGATTCTTTAGATTTTCAACCAGCTTCTCAGTGAATACCCCTGTTCCTGGACCGTACTCTACAATACATTTTGCATTTTCAAAGTCAATATCATCAGACATTTTTTCAGCAAGTTTTCCTGAACTAGGTGCTACAGCGCCTACTGTTCTTGGCGATTTAAAATACTCAATTAAGAATTTTAACCACATGATACTACAACCCTCTCTACTCATTTCTTAGTTTAGAATACATATTTTATTCAATCTTCGTCTCATAAATTTAATAAAATATACATTCTATAGTAAAAGAGATTACCTCCACTTAAATAGAACTGGAGATAATCCTAATATAGTTGGATAGATTTCTTGCTAACTATTCTTGTATTTGGTTGTGACACTTCAGCGTAGCACCAATACTGTCGCTTAACCGAAGGATCGGTTTTAAAAGCGCACAGTATTGGTAGCGTAGCGAATTGCGCGCAACCTGATGATGTGTGTCTAACAAATCTCCACCATGGCGCACCACCATAGTATAAAGGCCAAGAAACCTATCTCTTTGATTCAGCTTTACCTCAATCATTATAACATATTAAGGAAATTGATTCAACTTTTTACATAATATTAGTAATAATAAATTTGTACTTCTAATAATTTTAAGTTTTAATGTATTAAACTACGCGTACCTATATCTGTCTACCTTACAATTAAAAGTATTTTTAAGAATATGGAGTATAAGTTAATTCTTTTATTAAATTCGTGCCCTCCTCAATTATATTTACATATCTTTCCTCATTGACACTTTTGATCCATGAAACCATCCCACTTATTTCATTTATGGTACTCATCGGCACCTTTTCTCCACTCTTTATAAGTTTCTTAGAATTATAAATTGCTGCTCTTAGTGTTTTTATCCACTTTTTAGGCACTCCGATTTCGTGGTTATTTATAACAATCCCAGTGATACATTGACGATTGTTATTTCTTAGAAAATGTGTTTTTTTATGATTTATTTTAAACCCTTCTTCCATTACTATTTTTGATGTTAATCCTATGAAATTCCTAAGTTCTTGCTTATTTATTTCTTGTTTAAAGCTAAAACTCATATCGTCTGCATATCTTGTATAACCACAATTATTTTTTAATGCCATTCCGCTTAATCTCTTATCCAACTTGCCGCAAATAATATTTGTAATCATAGGACTTGCTGGCGATCCTTGAGGTAGAATTCTATTTGATGTTTTAACATATTTTATTTCGCCTCTCACTTCTATAGGCATTCGTTCGCAATAAGTACAAAGCATAGCAAGAAGTGATGAAACATATCCTGAATAACCAAATGATTTAAACATTCCTCTAACTCTTTCGAATGTTATAGTTCCAAAGAAATCTTCAATATCTATATTAATTAATAATGGAACTCTTTCCTGGGCAGATCTCTCAGTATCAATATTTTTACTTATTCTGCTATCCTCAATTATTACATGTTTTTCATCTATTGCATGAGCCTTCGCTCCTGAGACAACTGACCTTCCTCTTAGAAATCCATGTGCATAATGTGATACAGGAATTTTTGATAAAATTTTCTCTAGGATTTTTCGTTGAACATTTTTTAAGATAGATTTTGGAGCTGCTATATTTCGTTCTCCACCTTTTTTCTTTGGAATTGTGTATCTATGATAATGATCTAGTGTTACTACATCTCTATGAAAGGCTAAGAATCTCAGCTTTGTGTATTCAATCTCAAACAATTCAGATAGCTCTTTATCATCTTCAATAATAGGCAATCCTAGTGATAATAATCTCTCCGTATCGCTCTCCTTGTCAAAAAGTGAATTAGAATAACCTTTACCGATAAAAACAATTCTTCTTTCTTTTTCTTTCTTCCAATCTTCACTTTTTTGCTCTTTTTCAAGTGCCCTTTTTTCTTTTCTCTCCTTACGCCTAGCTATAGATTCTTCCATTATTGCTTTCGCAACATCTGATCTAATTTTTTCATAGTCCCATGTCTCATTATATCTTTTTTTAAGCTCACGAAGTTTCTGATTTATTTTATCTTTTTCATTATACAAGTCAGAAATTTGTTTTATTATTTTTTCATATTTCTTTATTAAACTTTTTCTATGTGCATATTCCTCTTGCGTCTCATTTTCTTGTCTTTCATAAGGTGTAGGTAAATTCTTTGGCCAAAATCCATATTCCTGCATCTTTAATAAGGTAAATTCTTTTTTACCCATTTGATTTACTATTTCTCTATAGTCCTGCCTTTTATTTTTAGATGTTTCTTGATTCTCCATCATAATAAACTCTCCATAATATCATTTATTTTATATTCTCTATCTTTTTCTAATTGTAATCTTGTAAATTTTGAAGATATTAAATATAGTGCCAGAATATGTGCACATGGAGCTGAAATATTTCTAGGTCCCCTATTAAACTCTCTGCATTTGCATTTCACCTTAGAAATTTGTCCATCTTCATCTATCTCTAATCGAGTTTCTGTTAAATCATGTTCTCTATTATAGTCTTCTGTTCCTCGAAATTTCCAATTCTTATATTTACTATTAGGCATTTTGAAGGAATGTTTAAATATAAACTCATTATTTTCTTTTACCCCTACTGAGAAATTATCCATTCCTTCATTCATAAACTCTTTAACTTTAAATTCCATTTCTGTGGTTTCATATAATTCTTTCGGAATAGGTTCATTGCATAATTTTCTAAACCTTACAGTATCATTTATAGCATCAAAATAACCTTCACCACGTTTTAAGAGCATGCCAATTCCAGCTTTAATTTCTGCTTTGTTTTTAGCATTTGAATCTCTCTTTAGATAATCATATATGCTTTCCATGGATAAACATCTTTTTTCTTTCAATAAATTATATACTTTGTCATAGTTTCCATCACCAATAAATCCGCCTAGAATGTTAAGGGCCGTTCCTTTAACCCAATCATTAGATGACCATGATGAAAATCCTATAGTCATTTTCATTCTACCAAGGTCTGCTGTAATAAATTGCGGCATTCCAAAACCAAGTAACCTTACTTTGAAAGATTTAGCTAAAGGAATTATTTTTTCTATTACAAGCCATCTCCTTCTTCCCCATATTTTTTCCTCTCTATATTTTTCTCCATTATATATTGCTTTTAAAGTCAGTTCACTGCCAAAGGGTTCAAAAATGATTTTAACTGGCTCTTGAGGCTCTAATATCCACTTCATATATCTCGGACTTTTTTGTTCTTTATGCCTTCTTAAAAGTGAACAAATATCATATATATCAGTAGGGGATAATTCTATATTAGTACCTCCTAAACTTGCAGCTGATGAAACCTGGTTAAATCCTTTTATCCAAGTTTCCGGCAAATCTATTTTCTTTTCCATATGCTCTGGAATTATCCCCGTATCTACTGTAAAACCTTCTGGATTAACTGATAATTGAACCTCATTATAGGTTCTAAACCTTTCTATTTCTTTAGCTAATTTAGATGAAAAATCTATATTAGTAGTACCCAATTCAGGCTTTTGAAGAAGTTCAAATTCCTCCATATCTATCGATAAACACCCATAGGTTGACTCATCTATTGAAAAGGCCTCAAATGAAACTTGATCTGGATGTACTGTTATTACCGGGTCTAACACAAACCAAAGATCTAAATCCCTATCTTTTATAAATTTCCAAAAATCCCTTTCAATTTTGTAATAATCTTTCCATATATCATGATTATCAATTTCCTTTTTAAGATTATTTTTAATGTCAATAAACTTGGATATCTGACTATTATTTTCATCCAATGTATTTAATAACCTACTCATATCCTTACTTAAATTTTCCCTAACTCCCGGCAAATATTGTTCATGCTTTAGAATTCTCCTCTCAATTTCACTCTCAAGCCATTCAAAGAATTCTACTCTTTCTTTTTTCTTTATACGAGCATCTGAAATAACAATTTCCCGAAGCATTAACATTGCATCTCTAAAAATTAACGGATGCTTTAACTTACCTAAGAAGGAAACTTTTTCATCTCTAGAAAGATCTGGACTAAGACCTAAAACAGTCTCTTCTCCTTTGTTTACACACATCGATGGACTTGCGTATTGATAATTAACCTTCAATTAGCACGACCCCCTTTCTAATTTGGGCAAGAGTAGTAAGAGCGCGCTCTGAATCTTTTATTATATTTGAGCCTCCAATATCAAGCAAAATATCCTCAACTTCCTCCCGTTTATCAATATATTTTAGTACAAATTTTGGAATAGCCTCATAGAGATTGTCTTTACTTCTAGAAATCTTATTAGGCAAGAATAGCAAAGTCCTAATATAATATATAAAAAGTTCCTTATCTCCATTGCCTAAATTATTTAATATCTCGTTTGTCTTGTTAGAAATATAGGCCTTAACTTCACTTGATGTGTGTTCTAACATCTGAATAATGATCTCTTTAGGAATCAACTCCTTATATATTTCATCTAGTTTTCTAATTCCAAAAGAATACACCTTATTAACAGGCGAATCTATTATCATAGCATGTAATTTTCTTCTTTTTTCTTCAGTCATGTTATCAAAAATTTCTTCTGCCTTTTTATTAAGGATAGTAATATCTGATTCAAGCATGATTAGTAAAGTTGAAAATCTTAAACTTAGTTCCTCATTACTTTCAGTAATTGCTGTAAATAATACAGTTATCATTTTCGAAGTGCCCGTTTCTAATATACCTATAAAATCCGAATCTGAAGGCAATTTCTTATTTTGTATTGTTTCAAGTATCGAAATAACTTGTCTACTCCTTTGTGAAATGGCCTTAGTCACTTGTCGTATTTTTGCTTTCTTAAGTAAAGCGTCTAATTCTTCATAGGATACTGAGAATATAACTTCTTCGACAAATTCATGAATCCAGTCAGATATTTTATTAGCATTGCATATTTCATAAATCATATTTTCTAAAAGATTTACTTTTTCACTTTCTGAAACCTTCTGTATTTTGCTAGTAGAAAATGAAAGTATATCTTTAATTTCTTTAGAAAAATTAACACTTATAAACTTTTCACTATTTTTTATGATAGCTTTCACAAAATTAAAGTATTCACTTGCATCTAAAAAAAGTAAGTTTTCTTTAAACACTTCAGACCATATTTCAAAATTATTCATCCTAATTAAAACTACTAAATCACTTGCTGAAAAAGCTCCATTGGTTTTATTCATATAGTCTCTAGCCAAATCATGATTTTCCTTCTTGCAACTGTTCATTAAAGCAAACATTATCTCAGATTTAAAGATACCAACAGACTTTAATTTCTCTGAAAGTAATTGCCTAAAAATATTTGCAAGTGGTTCATAAGATCCCTCTGTCAATTTTACTAATTTTGTGTAAGGCATATTATTAACAAATTGTTTAGTATTCTTAGAATCTTTTAGAATATAATAGCAAGCCTTTAAAATTGGGTCTATTTTTGCTTTGCTAGCAATATCCAATACATCTTCAAGATGATTGTCCCAAATTTTCTTCATAAATTCATATCGCCCTTGAAGCTTCATTAATTGATCATTTTCCATCCACCTGCTTCTAGCTTCCCAGTTTTCCCATCCAACAGGTGGTTTATCCTTAAATTCATAGTATAAGTAATGCTTTAAAATCTCATTAAATTGAAAGTTACCTCGAAATTTACATACATAATCATATTTTGTATAGCTTGTTAGTAGAGATTTCATAGCTTGCATAAATCTCTCTGGATCATTTTGTCCATAAAAATCAATAATTTTTTGTATATATCGTTTATAATATTTTAGCTCTTTCGTTTTATCATTACCTCTAAAATAATATGTCAGCCTTGGCGAGTCTAAGTAATATGCTATTTTCCCAATAACATCCGCAAGTCCATAAGCTTCTGCTTCTTGTATTGTATTTTTTAGTTCTAAAGTATTTAATATTACACCATCACTATAATTACTTATCTTATAGCGCTGGGAGCATCTCTGCTCTATCCATTTACGCTTAGAATAATCGTATCTTCCTTGATATTCCCTTAGTAGTCCTTGATTAGCATACTTTCGATAAGTTGCCCCTTCAATTATCTTCCCCTCTAAGATATTGCTGTCCTTAATCCTAATAAGGTGCAGATCCATATATGGTAATGATTCACAAATGGATTTAGCTCGATCTTCTTTTAATTTATCATCTAAAGTTGAAATATATATTCGTGCGCATCTTTTTACACCCTTTATATAACTTTCTTCTCCCCAATGTATTTCTGATTCATAAATAATTTTTGCTTCTTCAACTAATATTGAATCCTTCCTTTTTGCAAGTTCCAAAAATAGACCACTTACGTGCTCAGTACTTCCTATTTTAATAAGATATTCGTACATTGCTTTTGATGGCTTCATATCAAGTAACTCGTTTAATCTCTTTTTTCTGGAATAAAGATTTTCATTACTTACTAGATCATAAATTAGTTGATAATATTCTAAAAAATCTTCACTTAATTCTAAAATTTCGTTAGGATGCTTTGCCAAGATAAAATCTTGAAAGTTAATGCCTTGCTCCTCAATTTTTTCTATACATTCTTTATAAGAAAATTTAAAGTAAGGTAATATAATCTGCTCTTCTGATTTTAAAATCACAAATTCTTGTACTGTATAATTTTCATCTCTTTTCCAATAAGATTTTATTCCAGTCTTATAATACATTTTGGGTAAATTATTTCCTCTTCTATTATGATATCCTCCCTCATCTATAATTTTTACAGCTTGGAAAGCAGGAAAATGTCCTTCTTTTCCTTTGAATACTGCATAACTAGTGTATTTCACATTATCTTCTAAAACTCTATTAATTGGTTCTCCATCATCCTCAGTACTCTTAAATTTATGTTCACCATAAAGAATGAGAAAGGAAGGATTATTATCGTTATCTCTACCCCATAAGACTACACTTCTTATAGGACTACAATCCTTTTTCCATATTCTTTTTTTACCCTTTGGTTTTTCAACTAAAATTATGTTTTCAGATTCCTTATCATTTACGTATATTTCTTCATTTACTTGTTCTTTAGATTGCCATAATGAGAAAATTGATTTTAAAAAACCATTTTCTTTAAACGTTGACATAATAATAAAACCACCTTAACTTTATATTTGAAGCTTTTACTAATTTGTATCAAATATTAAATAAAATTTATCTTCCTAATAACCATATAACAATTTTACATTATATGGTTATAACTTCCAATTTATTTTTTTATTTAGGATTAATTATTTCTTAAGTTGATAAGTAAAAATTGACTCAAAAAAACATATCATATAAATTTCTATAGATAAAAAAAATCATACACAAAAAGAATCTAATCTCTTCATACATGATTTTTATTGCATTAATATATATCTTGTAATTTTCAACTTACCTTAAAACACATTTCTTGTAGTATCAACCCACTTTTATCAGATAAAAAAGTATCTCCAATACTGATAAATCCAACCTTTTCATAAAAATTAACAGTCTCCAATCTAGAATTTAAATGTAAATTCATCATCATCTCATCTTTTGCTTTAATTATATGCTTTTTTAACATTTCAAAACCTATTCCTCTTTTAGTATAATCTTGAGAAACAACTACATTTGTTATTTTGCCTTCACCGTTAAAATTAGTCATTCTTGAATATCCAACAACCGTATTCTCGCATACTGCTACTAAATGAAAGCTTATATTATCTAATTCATCATAATCATACTTAGTAATTTTCCCATATGGTTTAAAAAGTACATCAAATCTCAAATTAATAACCTGCTCAAATTCTTTACCATCATACTTTATATATTTATATGTAATATTATCCATAATCTTTTCCTCTACTTTTCATTTTATAATCTCATTATACAACATATTCATCATTTTTGTATATTTATTCATAAATATTCATAATTTAATGCTGATATTATATGTTTTTACTTATAAGAAATATTATTCATACAATGAAATTGTATTATAAAAATTATGAACTTAAGAATATAGATATCTATTTTGATAATAAACGATATTATACCTATCTATTATAAGTATAAATGCTATTAAGTTATTATGAATAACTTAATAGCATTTATGCCGTTAACCTTATTTTTTATACAACACACGCTATATCTACTATAGTGTTATGATCGATCTTCCCATTTTCTTTTTGCTTTTAATATATTTTCTTCACTAAGTTTTGTTCCCTCTACGATTTCTCCCATTCCATAACCTTTATCTAACATTTCTTTTGCCTTTTCCATGGCTCTTTCATGCTCGCCTTTTTTTAACTTTTCCATTAGATTTCCTCCTTTAGTTATACTAAAATCTAAAGGTAGTTTTACCATCAGAAAAATATTTATTCAAAATCCTACTCAAGCTATCTTATAAAAATTATTATGAAACCATATTCTTAGCACTAGCAAAAACAACTTTTCTTATATTTTTTCTTAAATTTATACATATCAGCATCGGCCATTTGAATGATTTCATCAATACTTTTACCATCATCACATTCTACTTGGACTATTCCATAACTAAAAGAAATATCATAAGGTCTTAATTTCTTTTCATTTTCTTTAACTATATTTAATGTTATTTTTCTCATAGCTTCATCTACATCTTCTTTTTGCATATTTGGAAAAAGAATTATAAACTCATCTCCACCAACCCTGCATAAAATATCGTTATTTCTTATTACTTCTTTTACTAATTTACATGTTATTACAAGAAGTTCATCCCCTTCAGGATGTCCATAATTGTCATTTACATGTTTTAATCCATCAAGATCAATATAGCACATAGAAAAAACATCTTTATTTCTTCTTATTGATTTAATTTCTGCTTCCAATAAAGCTAGCCCCATTCCTCTATTGTAAACTCCAGTAAGTGTGTCAATTGCAGCATAATATTTCAGCTTTTCTTCTGCCCTTATTCTATCTTCAATTTCCTTTTTTAAATCACTTTGAATTCTATGAAGATATTCCTGTTGTCCATCACTAATTCTAATTATTTTCTCAACATCTCTAATTACCTTATCAAATTGTTTAACAATTACTGAGAAGTTGTTAAATACACTTTTTTCATCTCTTTTTTCATCTTCAATTAATTCTTTTGCGTCTTTGAGTAGAGCTTTCTCATTTTCAAAAAAACTTGGTTCAATTCCTGTCATATAATCACCCCAATATTTGTATCTATTTTACCTTAAATGCAAAGACAGTAATATCATCTCTTTGCTGCTCATTATTCATATATGTTTCTAGATTGGTTTCATATTCATCTTTTATAGAATCGAAATTCTCACTATCATAACCTTGTATCATTTCATATAATCGTTTTTTTCCAAAAGGATAATTTTTTTGTCCTCCATTTTGATGAATAAATCCATCAGTCGTAACTATAAATATATCCCCTTCTTTTATATCTATGATTTCATTATTTAACGTTTCCTTTAGTTCTATATAACTGTATCCTACTCCTTTACTCTGAGGCTTTACAATCTGAACTTCTTTACCACACTTAATATATAAATCCAAATTAGCTCCTAAATATATCAATTTAGATTTGTTCTTTATACAAAATATTGCGATATCTAACCCGTCATCAACGCTATTTCTATTAGAATCCTTATTCAAAGCTTGTTTTAACTGTATATGAAGTTCTCTAATAATTTTACTAGGATTATCTTTATTTATTGTTGTTACTATATTATGCAATATTGCGTTCACAGTCATTGTCATAAATGCACCTGGAACCCCATGACCTGTACAATCTCCAACTGCCAATATAATTACATCATCTATTTCCCTTAACCAAAAAAAATCTCCTCCAACTGTATCCTTGGGTCTCCAGATAGAAAAATGATCCTTAAATATTCTTTTTAATTCGTACTCTGAAGGCAATATTGCTTCTTGTAACCTTTTTGCATATTCTATACTGTCACTTATCTTTTGATTAGACTCCTGTAATTCTTGAGTTCTAATATTAACTTTCTCTTCAAGCTCCATATTAATTAAAAGAGCCTGTTTATACGGATTAGCAATTTTACGAGAAATAATATAAAATAATATCATAAAAGATAATAAAACCAGAACAACATTTACTATTGTATTGTTTCTGAGAGAATTAATTTGAGACAAATTCTCCATTCTAGGTATTTCATAAAATAAAATCCAATCACTTGAACTTAACTTGCAATACGCATAATCTACAATTTCTTTGTTACTATTTGTGTATTCTGATACCTTTACGTTTTCTTTACTATCTGAATATGTATCTTTAATTTCTGATATTACCTCTTTAGGTAGAAATTCTGAATAATTTTCCCCTATATCTTCACGTATATCAGACAATTGTATTATACCCCTGTCATCTACCATCCAGAGTTTACTATTCTTCCCCACCTTAAATTCTCTAAATTCCTTTGTTATTTCATTAAGGCTTAATCCAACTCCTGTTATTCCAACAGGATTATCTACACTGCCCACAATTGCATCCACGAAGAGAAAAAAGTCATCCATTGTTCTATTATAATCAACATTAAGAAGAATTTCTTTCTTGGATTTTAGCATTTCATAAAACCACTTATCCGCAGTATTATCTTTAGATAACACCACAAAATCCTCGTTATTCTTGTTTACATATGAATTTTCTCTAAAATAATAATGTTCTGTCTTTACACCTGCCATAAATGTATTACTGTAATCATAGGAATTAGCTATACTCTCTATTTTACTTAATACAATTTTCCCTGAATCCTTATCCTTCTCTTCATCTGCTAACCATTTTATATTTAAGGGATCTCTTGCTAAAATATAAGAAGTCTCTACCGCTCTATTGATACGACTATCTATCTTAGATGCCATTGATTTCACTATAAAAACAATATCTTGTGATTTTTCCTTATCAATTAGTGACTTTTTTGTATTTGTATATCCTAAAAGTCCTGTAATTATAACAGCAAGTGATATAATTATACTAGCTATAAGAATTATTCTAAAAATATTTTTTATATATGATTGACTATACCCCTTAAGAGTCTCTTTTTCCTTCACTTCCTATTCCTCATCACTTATTGAAATAAAATTAAAAGGAATATCTATATCCATACTAAAGTCTTGTCCCATATCATAATCAAAGCCATTATCTTCATCGTAATACCAATTTATAGTGATTTTTTTCCCACTTTGATAGTTCTCATTAAGTTTATCAAATAATATAATTAAACATTTTATGCTGCTAGTATTTATATAAGAAAGTTGAAATTCTATAATTAATTCATTAAAATCACTTAGATATTCATCTATAAATTTATAAATAGGTTCATAAAAGTTATAAGCATTTTCCGGATAAGATTCTCCCTTAAAAATCAATCTTTTTTGCTCATTAATGAACTCAACATATGGAGTACTTTTTGTATTTTGTGTAATAAAATCATTCATCTATCTAACCTCACACTGTAACAGTTAATGTGTAATAGGAGTAACTGTCATCTATCTTTTCAAATTTATACTCTATTTTTCCAGCTGCTTTTCTAGCAATTTGAATCAGTCCAAGTCCTGCTCTTCCGTTACTCATATCTATTTCTTTCCTGGAAACTTCTCTAAAGTAACTATTTAGTTCATCTTTATTCATAGATATTATTTTATCTAGCTTCTCTTTTAAATCCACAATATCCTCATTTAATATTGTATTCCCAGAATACACGCGGTAACCTGATTCTATTTTTGAAATAGCTATTATAGCTGATCCTGCAATAACCGAAAAATCCTTTGTTTCTTCTTTTGATACTTCATACTGTTTTATGTTTTGAGTCTGCTCAACAAAAGTAAAAAATGCTGTACTAATCTTACTTTTCGTTGCTTGTTGAAGCTGTAATCTTTGTTTTAATGCAACACCAAGTTCCTCTATTAATCCTTGAGAAAATGTTCCCGAAAATATGAATTCAATCTTTGATTCTTTCAACTTATTTTGAAGTACGTAAATTCCCTTTTCCAACCTATTCACTCCTCCTATATATTAATATGTATTCACATAAACTTTTACAACTAAATTACGGTTAATTATACCATTTTTATTCATATAAATACAATTATCATCATTAACTAAAATTAATACCTGATTTTATTAAATAAACAATTCGCTCGCCTGTTGTTTTCACAGTAAAAACATAATTTACTTAAGTAAATTATCTATACTAATACATAATCTAATATTTCATCTGTATCAACAATTTTCTTAGCAAGTATTCTATTTTCTTCAATGTGTATATACGTATATCTATTCGGTTTCATTGAAGAGGCAATATCTATAGCTCTCTTAAAATCATCTTTTCTCATATTTAATGTTTTAGCATAATCAAAAAATCCTGTTTCCTTTAGTACTTTTGTTATCCTTTCAAATCTATGATTTTGTACCTTAGCCATAATATAAGTTGCTATTCCTACCTGTATACCATGGAGCTGAGGCACTTCCAAAAATTTATCTAAAGCATGAGATATTAAATGTTCAGATCCCGAAGCCGGAGAACTGTTTCCTGCTATCTCCATTGATATACCATTTAATGTTAGTGAATCCACAAGTTCTTTTAAAAACAAATCATCTTTAATAGTTTTAAATTCAGTTCGTACGAAGCTATTTACTGCCTTTTTAGAAATCATAGTTGCAAAATCATCAATAATCACTTTACCATTCTCTTCTTCAAACTTCCAATCGTACAATGCCGTTATATTTGAAACTAAATCTCCAATCCCTGAATAAATAAATTTTTCTGGTGCTCCCTTAATTACATCAATATCTATAATTATTCCATAAGGTGTTTTAGCCGGAAGAGACATGCGCCTTCCGGCAACTAAAAGTGATGCGCCTGCGCTTGAAAATCCATCATTTGAAGTAGAAGTTGGAATACTGATAAACGGCAGCTTTTTTAAAAAGCTCATATACTTTACTGCATCAATGGCCTTTCCGCCTCCGATACCAATTAGAGCTTCTACCTCATTTGATATTTCAAAGGCTTTTACACTTACCTCTTCAAAATTTATATCTGAGATAGTTTCTATATTGGATACTTCAATATTAGCTTCCTTTAAAGAATTTTGAATAGACGCTCCAAACAATTCTTCTATACCTTCTCCAAAATATAATGATACATTTTGAAACATTCCCTTTTTAATCAAGTTTCCTACATTATTGATATTCCCTTTTCCTACTTCTAAGATTGATGGAATAGCAATTCTATGAATCGAAGTCTTCATGTTTTTTCACTCCTTATATATAATAAAACGGGCGCAAATTATTCTGCCCGTTTTTTTATCAAATATATTTTATGATTATTCTCTGTTTTATAACTATAATTTATGTATATCTTTTTCTAACTTTTATTAATAAGCTCACAATAAATTCTACTTTAGGTCATTAACGACTTTATTGATTTTATCGGCTTTATCCAAAGCCTCCGTCCATAATTCTTTTGATGGAATCATTTTTTCTATTGTTGTATATGTCTCTTTTATAACTGGTATATTTACAAGATTTGTACTTTGAAGAGACATTAACACGAACCAGCATACTCCTATCATCGCTACTATTTTTATTAAGTTCCCAATTGCCTTTAGTAGTATATATATGGCAACGATAGCTATCACTAATAAAACTAGTGTATTTGTTGTTATATGTAGCTGACCTTGGTTTATTAAATTATTTATTTTCTCCATGGATTCCTCCTAATTGTTTACCATAATCTATATTCAATATGTTTATTATATTATTTTTTTATTACTTAAGTTTTCTATCTGTATAACGTTGGATTAAAAATATAATTTAAGTACATTTTCGAATTTATATATTTACTACTCTACTGGTTTATTAGGCATGACTAATGCGCAAATTATATACAAAAGTATTCCAGTTCCTGCTAAAAGAACCATGGCCAAGTAACCAAGCCTAACCAGAGTTGAATCAAGTCCGAAGTATTCAGCAAATCCACCGCATACACCTGCTAACTTTTTATCTGTTGATGATAAGTAAAGCTTTTTTTCCATAACACCCTCCAAGCTATTATAAATTATCCTACAAATAGATCCTTTTCAAAATTATATCATTCCAGAATTCTATTTACTATAATTTTTATTAATCTATGTGCTCTTTCATGTATATAATTCAATTAACTTTTCTCTTTATACCTTCAACACTTCAAAATTAATCTATAAATTAGCACTTCAAGAAAAATATGAGGATCAAATAATTTTATTCACTTAAAATAAACCGTGCCAAAATTATTTGACACGGTTTATTTTAGTATCCTTAAGCTATAACTTTAGGCTTACTTATTGTCATTTATTAAATTAATTGCAAAGCTTAGAACTTTTGGTCCATTACACATACCATAATCTACAGATGGGATAGCTTCTACTGGAATACTATACTTTTCACCCTTTTTCTTCATTTCTGGAAGTTGAAAACGGATTTGTGGCCCAATTAATACTACATCTGCCTTCGCCATATTAGAATCTGCTGCATCAGTAGACACTGCCCATATAGTTGCCTCTATTCCTTGTTCCTTTGCTGCTTTCTCCATTTTTGTAACTAATAAACTTGTTGACATTCCTGCTGAACACACTAATAAAATTTTCATTAAAATCACCTCATAATAAATTTTTTTTTTACATATTTTGCTTTAAATTCTTGTGTTAAATATTTTTACTTATAAACTATTTCTGTATTTTTTGCTTCGAAACATCTATCAGTAGATAATTTTTTAAGCCAATGACCCGATTTTTTAATAGTTCTATTTCTATTATCATCTAGATTTATTTCAACTAAACCGTACCTATTTTTAAATGCATTTTGCGGCGACACATTATCAGTAAACGCCCACAACATATATCCAGTACAATTACAGCCTTCTTTAACAGCTTTTAACAACCATACTAAATGATCAGATATAAATTCTATTCTATAATCATCTTGTATTACGCCTTCTTCATTTTTATATTTTTCTTCTCCTTCTACTCCCATTCCATTTTCAGCAATGAACCATTCAATGTTTCCATATTCATTTTTGATTCTCATTGCCATATCATACATTATTTTAGGATATATCTCCCATCCTCTATGTGGATTCATCTTTTTGCCTGGCAGTTCAAACATCTCATAATAATAGGATGGATGAAATGGAGCTTCTGAATTCCAGCCACTTGTTCTAGCCTTTACTCTATGCGGAAAATATAAGTTTAACCCTAATAAATCAACTGTGTTATTCTTAATAATATCTAATTCCTCATCGCTATAATCAAATAAACAATTATGTTTCTTAAGAATTTCAAATAATTCTTGTGGAATTTCTCCTTTTACACTTGGATCAAGATATAATTTATTAAAGAAAAGGTCATACATTTCAGCAGCTTTTACATCATGAGGTGCAGAGGATCTTGCATAAGTTACTTCTGGATTTAAAATAACACCAATTTTTCCTCCAATATCTTTTCCGATATTACCTGACTTAAAAGCTTCTACTACTTTTGCTGTTGCAAGAATCTTATTATAGTTCCATTGCATCCAAGTTCTTGTATTTTGCTCAAATGGCCATCTTATAGCATCCAGATATACTCTAGTCTGAACTACTATAGGTTCATTAAAAGTAAACCAATACTTGACTTTGTTTCCAAATGCCTCAAAAGCTTTCTCAGCATATTTCACAAATAAATCTACTACATGCTTAGAACCCCATCCACCGTATTTTTCAAACAATATTGCTGGTAACTCATAATGCTCAAGACATATCATTGGCTCAACACCATTTTTAATAACTTCATCTATCATGTTGTTATAATACGCAAGGGCTTCTTCATCAACTTCGGCAGTTTCATAGTTTTTTATAAATCTAGACCAATCAATTGATGTTCTATATTTTTGTAAACCCACTTCACTCATAAGTTTTGCATCTTCTTTATATCTTCTGTAAAAATCCGTTGCTAATGTAGGTCCATAACCATTATGCCAAAGATGTGGTGTAGATTTATACCACAAATCCATATATGAATCTTGTCCATCCTTTTTATCTGTCCATCCCTCTGTCTGCCACGCAGATGATGATGCTCCAACAAAAAAGTTCTCCGGTAGTTTAAATGTGCTTTTATTTAACTCCATGTCCTACCTCCAAATATATTATAAATTTTAGTATTACTTTAATTTTGTTAATTTAATCACCATAAACTTATCCAGTAATATACTAAATATTTAATTAATTTATTTTTTATGTTATACTATAGTTTGAAAATATTTATCAATTATTTTTAATTTGATGTGTGAAATATGCCCATTTCACACATCTCATTTTTTATTGAATATTCTTGTTTTTTTCTTTATCCATATTTATTTCTCTTCGTATTTCTATAAGTTCTTCAGCTAATTGTTTTACAGTTATACCTGTCATTAAATGATCTTGAGCATGAATTAATAATAATGAAAGTATACTTGAATTACCATCAGCCTCCATTGTTAATAATTCTGTTTGAACATGATGTGCTTGTTCAAACTCTTTACTTGATAATTTTAATAACTCCTCTGCTTTTTCGAAATCCTTCTCCTTTGATGCCCTGATAGCTTCAAACGCATAACTTCTTCCATCTCCACTGTGAACTATTAAAGAAAATGCTTGTTGTTCTAAATTCTCCATTATAATAATCTCTTCCTTTCATAAACCTACATATTTATTATTAATTAGATTGCATTTGAATCTTCTTGTTCTTGCTGAACCATCTTATGATCCCAAGCCTTTAAGAATGGCCAGTAAATTAAAGCTGAAACAATTATATTTACTCCTTGAAGAATTATTGCTCTCCAATCTCCATTTGTAGCTAAAAATCCAGAGAAAAATGATGGTACGGTCCAAGGCACTGCTATTCCTGCTGGATAACTAACTAATCCTGTTGCCATCGCTATATACGTAAGTGATCCTACAGCTAAAGGTGCTAAAATAAATGGAATCATCATTATTGGGTTCATAACAATTGGAATACCAAATATTATTGGTTCAGAGATATTAAATATTGCTGGTGCAAGCGCCAATTTTCCTATCGATTTTGCTTGTTTTGATTTTGCAAGCAATATTATACATATAATTAGTCCTAAAGTTGCTCCACATCCGCCTAAACTGTTAACGAAATTATCATAAAATTGTAATGTTACTATATTAGGAGCTTGATGCCCTGCTTCTAATGCTAATCGATTTTGATCCATTGCTGGTAATAATATCGAATCCATAACTCCGAAAACTACACGAGTTCCATGTATTCCTAAAGTCCAGAAGAAACTATAAAGTGAAATGGTTGATACCATACCACCAAAAGATAATCCTACTAAAGCTAATGGTGCTCCAACAAATTTAGTTACAAATGCAAATACTGTTTGATAAGATGTACTTTCAAAGCCTAAACGTATGAAGAAGAATGAAACTAATATAATAAGCCCTGGTGTTATTGCTGTAAAAGATTTTGCAACTGCTGGCGGAACAGATTCAGGCATTTTTAATACCCAATTTTTCTTAACTACAAATATAAATATTTCTGTGGCAATTATAGCTGTAAGTATAGCAACTATTAATCCGCCTGCTGATAAATTAGCTGTTGGTAAAATTTTCCCCAAGTTTAATTTATCCCCGTTTTCTAATACTACATTAATAGTTTGCACTGGAGTTAACATTAAAAATGCTGCAAGCGAAAGCGCTCCGGCTGATAAGCCATCTACTTCCTTATCTTTCGCTAATTGATATGAAATTGAAATAACTGCAAGTACTGCAACAATATCAAAGGTTACTCTTACTGGATATAAAAGTTTAGTAGTAAATCCAGCGCCGAATATACCGTTTACAAAGTCGGCATAGCCAGTCACAGGGAAGTTTGCTAAAATCATAAATATAGATCCTATTATTATTAAAGGCATTGTTATTGCTAAACCATCACGTAAAGCTCTAATGTGTCTTTGAGCTGCAATTTTACCTGCAACAGGCATTGCTTTTTCTTCTAGGAAATTTATAAATCCATTCATAATTGTACCTCCAAAATATTATTTAAATGTTTACAATAATGACATCAAATATTTTCGGCCGCTAAATTTATTATTCATTATCTTGATTCAAATTATACTACATATGAAATAAAATTTCAATACATGAAATTTTATTTCATTTTCTTTTTTTCTAATTAGTATTTTATGCTATAATAAAATAAAGATTCTAAAATCTTTATTCTAAAACTATCTAGGAATTACTTGAAAGGTGTTGAATTACTTGAAAAATAGTTGCTTATTACAAATTAGCGATAGATATGATAGTTTCAGCTCAAAAGAACGAATTATAGCTGATTTTATATTAAAAAACCCAACAAAGGTCTTATATTATACAATTGAAGATTTTGCGACAGAGCTTAATGTATCTGATGCCACAGTATTCAGATTTGTAAAGAAGCTTGGTTATTCTGGCTATCAGTACTTTAAAGTATCATTGGCTGGTGAAGTTACAAACAATTTGAACGAAAATAAAAAAAATAGTATTGATGCTTCATCAAATGCATACAAATATATGACCGATTTATATGCGAATAATATTCAAGAAACTTCTAATAAACTAGATACATCCTTATTAGATAGAATAGCTAAAACTATGATGGGAGCCAAGAAAATAGCTTTTTTAGGTCTAGGTTCATCTGGAGAATTAGCTTTAAATTCATATAATAAATTCATAGATACCGGTTTATTTTGTATATGCAATGCAGATTATCATATGCAGTTAAAATTAACATCACAGTTAAGTTCTGATGATTTAGCACTAGTGTTTTGCAACTCTGGTATGAATAGAGATACTATTGCACTTGTAGATATATTAAAAGATCATAATGTTCCTATAATAGGTTTATCAAGTAATCCAAATTCTCCTTTTGCGAAAATGGTTAATGAATTTATATATACTTACCCTATTAATCCTAAAACGGTTATTGAAAAGCTTTCATCGTATATTTCACAAATAACTATTATAGATTATCTATATCTAAGAATACTTGCAAACGGTAAACATATCGATATAAATCTTATGAAACAAAATAAAACTATCCAGAGCAGAAAATATACTGTTGAGGAGCAAAAATAGATTTTATTTATATATTACAAATAAGGTTTCTACCTAACGATAGATAATCTATATCTTAGATTGGTAGAAACCTTACTTTATGTATATTAATTTATTTCATATATCCACCCTTCATTGGTGATACTGCATTTTCTGAAAATAGCTTTAAGATGCCCGACTCATACTTAGGCCTTCTTGGCTTCCAATTATTTTTACGTTCTTCTAGTGCTTTCTTTACTTCTTCTTCGCTACACTTCTTACCTTTTATTCCGATAATCTGTAGTACTCTTTTGGAAATATTAATTTCAATCAAATCATCTTCTTCTATTAATGCTATTGGTCCACCCACTGCAGCTTCCGGTGAAACATGTCCAATTGCCGGCCCCTTAGACGCTCCTGAAAATCTACCATCTGTTATTAGTGCTATACTTGCAGCCAACTCTTCATCAGAAGAAATCGCTTCTGTTGTATAGAACATTTCTGGCATTCCACTTCCTTTTGGACCTTCATATCTTATAATAACTGCATCTCCTGGTCTAATTATTTTCTTTAAAACCGCATTAATTGCATCCTCTTCGCTATCAAAAGGTTTTGCTTTTAATACAGCTTCATGCATTTCTTTTGGAACCGCAGAATGTTTTACAACTGCACCTTCTGGAGCAATATTTCCTTTTAATATTGAAACTGATCCATTGGTACCTATTGGATTATTAAACGGACGAATGACATCCTCTCTCTTTAATCCAACTTTTTCTAAATAACTATTACATTTTTCATAATATCCATTATTCTTTAGTTCTTCTAAATTTTCACCTAAAGTTTTACCTGTTACTGTCATTACATCTAAGTGAAGTAAATGTTTTAGTTCCTCCATTATTGCCGGTACTCCTCCAGCATAATAGAAATACTGAGCAGGCCATTTCCCAGCTGGGCGTATATCTAACAAATAATGTGCATCTTTGTGTATTCTATCAAAAGTCTCTTCATCAATATATAATCCAAATTCATGAGCTATAGCTGGTAAATGTAAAAGTGAATTAGTAGATCCTGATATAGCCGCATGAACAAGAATAGCGTTTTCAAAGGCTTTAATTGTAACAATATCCTTTGGACGAAGATTCATCTTAGCTAATTCTACAGCTTGTCTACCAGCCTTCAATGCAACATCCTCTAAATCTTCACATGTAGCGGGCATTAATGAACTTCCTGGAAGCATTAATCCAAGCGCTTCTGCCATTACCTGCATTGTAGCTGCTGTTCCCATGAATGAACAAGCCCCGCAAGACGGGCAAGCATTTTCTTTATAGTAAGTTAATTTTTCTTCAGTAATTTCTCCACGCTGACACATAGCACTATAAGCACCTATTTGCTCTAATGTTAATAAATCTGGACCTGCTTCCATTACTCCTCCAGTAACTATAATAGCTGGTATATTTAATCTTCCAATAGACATAAGATGCGAAGGCACTGCTTTATCACAACTTGAAATAAATACTCCACCATCAAACGGTGTTGCATTGGCATGAATTTCTATTAATGAAGTTAATGTATCCCTAGATGCCAAAGAATAATTTATTCCATCATGTCCTTGTGACATTCCATCGCAAATATCTGTTGCAAAATATCTTGCTCCTTTTCCTCCCGACTGAGTAATCCCTTCTACAGCTTTGTTAGCAAATTTCAAGAGATGAACACTCCCTGGATGACTGTCCCCAAATGTGCTTTCTACAATAATTTGTGGCTTTGCCAGGTCCTCGGTTGTCCATCCCATTCCCCTACGGAGTGGGTCCATTTCTGGTGCAATTTTTCTTATTTCTTGACTAATCATACTACTTCTCTCCTAGTTAATATTTGATACCGTTTAAATACATCTGATGTATTTATAATATCACAACCTATGTTTTTGTCAATATTATTTCTCAAAAACCTTTTTCTTAAAATATTTTTACATATTCTATCCATAACCCAACTTATACTCTTGATTTTTTCTTCTCTTTCTTTAAAATACATCTGATGTATAACCAATAATTCCAAAAAAATACATCCGTTCTCTAATCAGATCGGATGTATTTTCCTATATCAAATATTTAGCTAGTAATTTCTTTCCCTATAATAGTTTTAATATTTCTTCTATTATATACTAAATGTAAAAACATAGCATCACGTGCACCGTTAGCATCATGATTTTTAATTGCATTTAAAATTTCTCTATGTGTTTCCATTGTTTCAGTTCTTAACTTTTGATTAGTAATATCAATAAATATTGCAATGGATCTGTTAATAATAGGAATTAAATTTCCTACAACTAAGTTTTTACTACTTTTCGCTATAGCAGCATGAAATTCTATATCTTTCTCTAGATACGGTTGTTTTTTCAGAATGAGCTCATCTATTTCATCGTACAAGCTCGACATTTTTTCGATTTCTTCATTCGTAGCCTTTACTGCAGCTATAGATGCTATGGATGGTTCTATCATAAATCTTACTTCTAATAAATCAAGAGCCAACTTATATTTATCCTTAACAAACGTCAACCCCAACGGATCATCTGCAACTCCACCTTTTTCAGAAATAAAAGTTCCAGCGCCACGTCTTATTTCCAAAATATTTCGCGAAACTAAAGCTTTTATAGCCTCTCTAATAGTACTTCTTCCTACATCAAGTTTATCTGCAAGTTCGTACTCATTAGGTAACTTATCACCAGCTTTCCAATCATTCTCTATAATTAATTGAATTATACGTTCCGAAATCTGTTCTCCTAGCGGTTTTGCTGAGTTGTTTACGCTATTTACTTCAAAATCTTTAATATCAGACATCTTTCCTCCTATGCTCATTTATCGTAATTTATTTTCTTCCAAAAAATTTTACAAACTTATCATCCTCACTAGGAAAATGAGTTACATATCCAATCGCCATTTTTCCTTCAGTTATTTCTATAAGTTTTCTTGTTTTTTCTTCCCCAAAGGCACCACATAGTTCCAACGCCCCAAAACCTTTTTCAGAAAGTTCCTTAGCCTTTTCACAAGCTTCCTCAAAATTATTTACAGACACAATATAAGTATCTTTGGTTTCTGTTTCAAAACACACATTATGTTTATCTTTATCATATTTAGGTCCCATAAGCATAAAAGCAAACTTAGGTCTTTCCATATCTAAACCCTCCATTTATATTCTATTTATTTAATATTCTATATTAATAGTTTATTACATACAATTATTTATTTTCCACTTCGATTTAGCTCAATTACATTTCCTTCAGCATTTCGCTCACTCTCAATTACTGAATCTCTATCAGTCCCTTTACAAATATAGTTTCTCGCCTAAACCATCCTACACTATAAAAAAATCGCCCTAAGCATAAGATAAGCTTAGGGCGAACTATATTATCCAGGGTTGTAATACCTAAATTAAAGTAATTATCTACTTTAATTCGATACATCTACATAATTTTTAATTCGCAAAACGAATATATAATTACTTATTATTTCTACGAGCAAAATAAGGCATAACCAGACCTAATCCAATAAGTATAAACGGAGTTATGATGTTAAGTACAAGTTGGAAAGTATCCTTAGAATACATCCCACTAATACATGCAAAAACCGTAAATGCAAAACACCAAATTCCAATTATCATACCCAATACTCTACTTTTTACAAATTGATACTCCGGCATGAACTTCTCTCCTGCTTTTTTCAACGCAATATAAGCAGCAAATACCCATAAATAACGTAGCGGCATACAAACAGCATTTAATTTAACTAACCATTTTACTAGCTCGTCTACATTTCCGATACCGAAAGCTGGAACAATTATCAATATAGATACAATTATTAGAATTAATTTATGACCATTTTTATATGCTCCATGATTATTTTTTACAAACATCTTTTCAGGAATAAAATTCTTATCAGCACTATCAAGTAACATACGTAAAGGTGCATCAATTGATATAATCAATACCGCAAACTGTCCAATCATATTTGTAATAGCATATATAACAACAAATAAATTACCTAAATGATAATATTCACCTAGCTTTTGGAATGCGTAATATGCTCCATTTGTCATTAAATCTTTTGGAACATTGCTCGAATCAAACATCATTCCAAGTGAAATAGTACCTAGAATCGCACATACAGCAACCATAATTGCTAATGTAATCATTCCCTTCGAGAAACCCTTTTCAGGATTTTCCATTTCATTAACATAAGGCGAAATTTTTTCACAGCCACCTACCGCAAAAACTAGGATAGATAAACTTGTAAAGAATTTAACATCAAATGTTGGCATAAAAGTTTTTAACGACCAATCAATAGAATTTAAATGAGCATCAGTAATTGCAGGAGCAGCTACCATTAAAATAATAAATAATATTGACATTACAAACATTGATGTACCTGCAAGGGTCGCTAATTTTTTTAATGGATTTAACCCTTTAGATGCAATATATAATCCTATCAAGAAAATTACTAAACATGATAATTGCAAAAACATAGGATTCATACTACTAATTCTTTTATCTTGGAAAATAGCCCAGCTTGTTGCGATAATAAATCCTGATGGCTTCTGTGAAATATAAGGCATATGTACTATCCAGTATGTCCAACCTGCATAGTATGCCATTTTAGGACCTATAGTTTCGTTAATCCATGAGCTGACTCCTCCACCAAACTCCTTAAATGCTGATCCCAATTCCCCTACCATTAACGCATATGGTACAAAATAAATTGCAAAAATTAATATCCAAGATATAATTGCCTTTAAGCCATTATACTCAGAAAATCCATTAATAACATTCCCAAATCCCCAAACTGTCGAAAATGCCATAAATGCCAAAGTGTACCAAACAATTTTTTTATTATTATTTTCTGACATAAACTTTTCTCTCTCCTATTTCTAAATTTTAATTTTTATATTAAAATAATATAATAGATACCTAATTATGTATATATTTTCGACAAAAACAGTCATAATTTAATTATATTGCTAACACAATTAAAATCTATAAAGAACTTTTTATTAATTCATAAAACTTGTTAGTTAGCTTCATATTTTACTTTAAGTATAAGCAAAAAAATCATGTGCAAAATTATTATTCCATCAAATTTAGTTCCTTGGAAATCTTATATAATTAATAAAGTTCATTTTGGTGATTTTTATTATCCAGCTCCCTATGGACTTTCTCTTATTACCATTTTTCAATACTTAATCACACTACAAAAAACCGTATTAACTTTATCAATACGGTTTTTTGTTATCTATTATATTAACTTTAAATGCTACAACTGATTTTATAAAATAACTTTTTCTTTATCTAGTTATCATCTTTTAACAATACACTTAATTGTCGCAAGCCATAAATAATTTTATCTACTTCTTCTGGGTCCATTTCCTTTATTGAATTCAGTATAAATTCATCAAAAAATCTCTTCTTTATGGCAAATATATCATTATTTTTTTTAAATTCCTCTGAAATTGATAACTTGACAATTCTTCGATTATCTTTTGGGATTTCTCTATTTACAACACCTTGCTTAGCCAAACGATCTACTATTCCCGAAACTGTACTTTTCGTCAAGCTCATATAGTCACTTAACTCATTAAGAGTAATTGACGGCACCATATATAGGTGAAATATAACCCCTAACTGCGGAGCCGTAAATCCATATTCCTTTGCTATTTTCTCATATTTACAACTAAGAGATCTTTTGATACTTTTAAATATTCCAAGTATTTCATCAGCTTGTTCTTGAACTAACTCATTATTCGGAGACAAGGACTCCTCCTGTCGGTTCATTTTTTTCACCTTCCTTATTTTCTTTCTTAGGTGTTTTTTTCACGCCCATAAATGAAGCTAGAAATATAGCTACGAATACAATAACAACAGTTACCGTAACCGCATAAGCCATTGCATCCAAATAAGCCTGACTTCCAATCATTCTTGTTATGTAAGATAATGCAGAAGCTTTAGCAGCACTTTGCTGCATCCCCATGCCCATATATGCTTTTGTCAGTGTACTTATTGTATCTATTGCTGTTTTATTATATACGTTAATTTGTTCTGATAATTTGGCATAATTATAATCATTTCTTCCTTGTATAAGTGTAGACATTAGAGTAACACTAACCGAACTCGCTATCTGCCTTAAAGTATTTGAGAGAGCTGATGCCCTGCTAATTAAATGGGCAGGCACAACATTCATACCGCTAGTACTAATTGGCATCATACTTAATCCCATTCCAACAGACCTTATACAATTAATAAGTACAATATGCTCTTTGCTAGAGTTCATATTTATGGCATTTGCAAGTTCAAATGAAGATCCTGCAAGTATTAAAAGCCCTGGGATAACCAGTGCTTTTACCCCTACCTTATTCATAAGATTACCACTGATTGGCATTAAAACTCCCATTACTAATGCTCCTGGCAACATCATTAATCCAGTTTCCATCGGTGTATAGGCTCTGACATTTTGCAAAAATAAAGGTAATACATAAATTCCCCCCATCATCGCCAATGTCAAGACACTAGTTACAATCTGACTTATTGTAAAATCAAACAATTTAAATACTCTTAAATCTAAGAGAGGGCTTGGGTGCGTTAACTCATTAGCTACAAATAGCACAAGACTTAAACATCCAAGAGTCATCAATATTGGATTTTCAAGCTTGGACCAGTCAATTGATGATCCTTCCCCTAAAACATATAATACACTAACTAGACCTACTGTAGAAGATATAAATCCAATTATATCAAAAGATTTAAAAGGCTTCCTTTCAGCACCCTTTAATACAATTGTACCCAATATCACTCCAATTATACCAATTGGTACATTGATATTAAAAATAAGTCTCCAATCCATCTTTTCTATGATATATCCACCTAAAGTTGGCCCTATTGCCGGTGCTGCCATAGATGCTATTCCCCAGAAGCCAAGAGCTAATCCTACTTTTTCTCTAGGGAATACTTGATATATTATAGACATTCCTACTGGCATTATCATTCCACCACCGATAGCTTGAATGACACGGAATATTATCATACTGGTATTACTCCAAGAAACACCACACAACATGGATCCTACTGTAAACATCGCCAAAGCAAATATATATACTCTTTTAGCACCCAAAATTTCTTGTAAATATCCTGTAAGAGGTATAATCGCACCAAGTGCTAAAGTATAAGCGGTCAATACCCACTTTATATCATCTAAAGATACTCCAAAAACAGACATCATTTTAGGAAGAGCAATATTTACTATACTACTATCGAGTATAGACATAAAAGTACCTATTACAACTACGCCTAGCGCTAACCAACTATTCATTAACGAATCTTTATTACTCTCTCCCATTACATCACCTCATTATTTAATATGAATTTTAATAATTGCATTTGTTCCTGGGAGAATCTTTTCATTAAAACTATCAAGTTCGATTTTTATAGGTATTCTTTGAACTACCTTAGTAAAAGTTCCGCTTGTTGATGATGGCAATAGTGATATAGCCGAATTAGATACTTCACCAATAGTTTTTACTTTTCCACTAAATTTCTCAGAGTCATATTGATCTATTGTAATATCAACCGGTTGTCCAACTTTAACTTTTCCAAGTTTTGTTTCTTCTATATTCGCAGAAATATAAAGCTTACTTGGATCAACTAATGTAATTAAAGTTTGACCTGTTGATAAAAGTTCCCCAACAGTTCCCTGCTTCTTTACAACAATTCCATCAATAGGTGATCTAACTAAAGATTGCTCTACACTTGTATCTGGAAGATTATTCATTTCCTGACGAGCCAATATTTCGTTCTTTGTCACTTTGTCTCCTTCTGCAATATTAAGTTCTAATAACTTACCTGAAATTTGAGGAGTTACACTTACGAAATCAGCATTAACTTTTGCATCTTCTGTCGAAACATAATATGTATTTTCGTACCAATAATAAAATGCTATACTACTCAATGCTACCACAATTGCCACTAATATTCCAATAATTAATATTTTACGCTTTTCTTTCATATTTCAGTCACCTCTTCCCTTATTCCTTTATTCCAACTTCAGCAAACATACCAGGTTTCAACACTGAATTCGGATCTGATAATGCTACTTTAACCAAAATATTTCTACTCTGAGCATTTAATTTAGAGTTTATAACTGATATTTTTCCTTGAAACTCTGTATTATCTACTTCAGACACCTTTACAGTTACATCTTGTCCTTCTTTAAATTGACCAACAATATCTGCTGGCACATAAGCATTTACAACTAAAGCATTTGCATTTGATATTGAAAGAAGCGTCGTATTTGCTGATGCCATCTCTCCTACGTTAATACTTTTAGCATTTACTGTTCCTGAAATCGGTGCTGCTATAGTTGCATTCCCCAATGATGTTTGTGCAATCTTTAAAGCTGCTTCTGCTTGATCTACCTGTGCCCTATAAATATCTATACTTGTTTCTGTTGCACCATTTTTATGCATATTTAATACTTCTTGAGCTGTCTTTTGTTGTGCTTCTGCTGCAGTAAGCTGTTGCTGTGCTGTTTCAAGTTGCTGCTGTGTAGCGGCGTCTGAATCAAATAAAGCTTTCGTACGATCATAATTTTTTTTAGCAACTTCATAATTTCCAGTTGCACTATCTAATGATGCTTGATCTTGAGCTATTTGCTCAGGACGTGCAGTACTCATAGCATTCGTTAAATTTGCCTGAGCGGTTTTAACTGCTGCCTGCGCCTGGTCCACTTGTGCCTGCAAATCTTGTGTATCTAGTTGTATAACAGTATCCCCTGCATTCACCTTAGAACCAACATCAACTAACACCTGTGAAACTCTCCCTGCAATCTTTGAAGCTACATTTGCCTGATCATTTGCATCAATTTTTCCAGCCATTATGTACTTAACATTTGATTGTTGTTCTGTATTTTGAGTAGTTTGTGAGTTATTATCTACGCTTGTACTACTTGTAGAACTACAACCACTTAATATCATTGCCATAACTAAACAAACTAACATAGTTTTTTTCATATTACCCCTCCATCAATTAATTATTCCTACACATATTGTTCGTATGCTAACAGTATGTATTATACAACTATTTATTTTTATATTCAAGAATAATATTCAGCTTTTTAATACAAATTTAATCATTATTTTTGATAACATTTACAAATATACAATGTTTACGATATCATTATATAATGAAATTATACTTTCTAATCAAAACTCATTTTAGTAACATATTAACAAAAGAAACTTGAATTTTTCGGCATAAAATTCAAGTTTCTTTTGTTTCTTTAAACTGTTATTACTAAATTCCATGTAAGCTACCACTTTCAATAAATCTATACTATGCATTAATCCATTATTTTATTGCTGTAGCTAATAATATACCTGTTTTGGTGTATTCTCCTTTACTTGATATACCTACTGCTTCTAATTTTGTATCTTCAATTTTAATATTTTTAAATCCAGAATCACTTAACCACCTTATTATCTCTTCCTCGCTAAACCCTAACCACTCATCGTACATTTCTTCCCTAGCCCAGGTGCCATTGTGCTTATATACATCAGAAATAACTACTACCCCTCCGTTTTTTAATACTCTGTACATTTCCTTTAAGCTTTTCGCCGGATTCACTACATGGTGAAGTGCCATATTAATTGTTATTGCATCTAAAGATTCATCAAATAAAACTAACTCCTCCAATGTAGACCTAATAGGGTATACATTCTTTAGATTTCTATTAAGACTTTCTTTTTTTAATTCCTTAAGCATATTTAAAGATTGATCTACTGCAAAAACAATATTGGCATTCTTAAGAGCAAGTCCTAACGAAATAAATCCAGTCCCACAACCTAAATCTCCGACCACTTTACTATCCACATCTAATTTCTGCAATATTCTTTCCCTTACTTCATCTTTAAAATATTCACTTCGCATCTTGTTCCAACTTAAAGAAATATTATCAAAATATTCTCTTGAACTCATCGCTTTCTCCTCCCTTTTTAATTTAGGCCAAAAGTTACTTATAGTTATTCTTTTAATTTAAGAATATATTTTATTTAACTGTGATACTATAAATCCATCTTTTCATATAACTTCTATATCTTTACTTGGTTATACATATAAAATATGCTATTTCGCAATTCATGTTACCTAATTACGAATTTTAATAATAAAAAAACTATGCAAGCATCTACTTTGCATAGTTTAATTTTCCTCTATTGAACTTTATTTCAATACACTATTTGTTGTGGCTTTAGTTGATTGACGAGTTTCTTTTATTTTTTCTCTAGCTTCTTTATTAGTAAGACCTGAAATATCTATACCAAGCTTTGTTGCTTTTTCTTTAATCTTTTCAGTCACTTCTTGTTTTTTTGCATCAACAGCTGCCTTTATCTTTTCTTTCGCTTCTTCTTTTGATAACCCAGTGATATCAACACCTAATTTTGCTGCTTCTGCTTTTCTTATTTTATCTCTTGCTTCCTCACCTGTTAATCCCGTGATATCCACATTTAATTTAGCAGCTCTATCTTCGAGTTTCTCTGTTACTTCTTGTTTCTTAGCTTCAATAGCTGCTTTTATTTTTACTTTTGCATCTTTTTTAGATAACCCTGTAATGTCTACACCTAATTTTGACGCTTCTGCAGTCCTTATTTTATCTGCTGCTTGCTCATTCGTCAAACCAGTAACATCTATTTCTAGTTTTGCAGCTCTCTTAGTAAGTTTTTCAAATTTTTCTTCTTGTGTTAACTTTTTAGTTTCAGTTTGTACTGTAGTATTGGTTGTTTGAGGTTGTGAACCTACAGTATCAGCGAACGCTGGAATAATACTTGAAATTCCAATTACAGATGCGATGACAATACCTAATACTTTTTTCTTTTTCATATCCACTTTCTCCTTTTAATTAAATCATTTAACAGAAATATATTTGCAATCCAATCATATCTGGTTACAAATACATAATAAAACTCTTTTGTGAAATTTATGTGAAATAAAAAATTATATTATAAATAAATTAGTCTTTTAGTAATTCGATTGAAAAAATCACACCATCTTCAACATTTTCTACAACAGCAACGCCGCCATGAAGCTTAGCTATTAATCTAACCAATGATAGACCAATTCCATGTCCTCCATACTTTCTGGATCGTGATCTATCGACTTTATAACATACATCCCAAATCTTATCCATTGCCACCTCTGGTATGTTATCTCCCGTATTGGATACACTTATTTTTATTCTGTTTTCTTTTTCCTCCACTATCACATTAATAATTTTTTTCTCATCAACATGATCTATAGCATTAGTAATAAAGTTATTTATTGCTTTTTCAAGCATAGCACTGTCAGCATTAATTTCATAACCCTTTATACACTCAAACTTAAAATTAATATTTTTTTCATTAAATATTGGTCTAAAGCGTTCAATAATCGTAGATATAAATTCATAAATATCAAAACTTATAATATTTAATTTAATCATTCCACCTTCTATCATAGAATAATTTAAAAGTTCTTTAACCAACTTATCCATTCTATCGCATTCCTCTACTAAAATAGAACAATATTTATCCATTTTTTCTTTATCGCTGGCAACGCCATATTTAAGTCCTTCTGCATATCCTTTAATTATTCCTATTGGTGTCTTTAATTCATGAGACATATTTCTTACAAGTTCTTTCTTGCTTTCCACATCTTGCTTTAATTCACTTATACTTTTATTCAACTTATCCGAAATTTTGTTAATACTCTCTCCTAATCTACCTATCTCATCTTCTGAATTAATGTATCTAACTTTATCGAATTTAAGATTTGATATATTTTCCGCAACATTACTCATATCAATAATTGGCTTAGTTATTTTTTTTGAGAATATTAATATAAAAATAGCACCAACACAAATTACTATGCAGCCAGCAAATATGTAAAACTGATTTGCAATTTGAACACTATCATGGATACTCTTTACTGATTTAATTAAAATTAAGTATTCTTCATCGTTAACCTTTGATATATAAATTAGTTTTGTTTTTTGATTATTATCTTTTTCATCGATATAATATACATATTTCTTTGAAAGTTTTTTTTGGTTATCTAAGATAGTTTTCCTAACTTCTTTTGCCAAACGTTTTTCCTCATCAACCGATTTCGATCGAAATGAATTATATTCTACATTAAAATCATTATCCACAATTATGGTGTTTATTCCATCTATGCTCTGAATCATATCTATATATTCATAGCTATTTTCCTTGTTAGTAATATATTCATTTGCAATTTTGTCGCTTAATGATATTAATGTCCCTTTATTTTTGTAAACATAGTATGATTCTAAGAATATTGAATTTAAAAGGATTCCGCTTAAAACTAATGAAATCATAAGTACCATAAATATAAAAAACAGCTTCGTCTTAATTGTTTTCATTTTTCTTTACCTCAAACATATATCCGCATCCCCTTACTGTCTTTATAGAATTTCCCTGAGCTGAAAGTTTAGCCCTTAAAGTTTTTATATGCGTATCTATTGTTCTTATGTCTCCCTCAAAATCATATCCCCAAACCTTATCTAATATTTGCTCCCTTGTTAATACAATATCTGCATTTTTTATAAGATAAATCAGAAGATTATATTCTTTAAGATTTAACTTAATTTCTTCATCATTCACTACTACTTTATGAGTTTTTTGAATAATTTTTATTCTACCTGCAGTTATTTCGTCCGAATAGTTTTTCTTCACCTTTTTTACAATATTATTTAAACGTGCTATAAACACCTCATAACTAAATGGTTTCCCAATATACTCATCTGCACCTTTTTCTAATCCTAGAATTTCATGTTTTTCATCCCCTAATGCTGTAAGCATAATTATTGGAATATCCGAGTGTTCTCTAATTTCCTTAAGTACCTCCCACCCATCATGTACCGGCATCATTACATCCAATATTACTAAAGAAATATCATTTTTACTAAAAAACACGTCAATCGCCTCTTGCCCATCACATGCTATTATTGGAGTGTATCCCTCCTTTTTAATGATATCACACACAAGATCTCTAAATATATTATCATCTTCTGCAATAAGAATTTTAATCTCCATAATTTCACCTTCTTATATTATTAGTATAAATATTCATACTAATAACATAATAGGTATCAATATCAATTGCAACCATAAAAAAATTATCCCTATACCATAAAACAACAGTATAGGGATTAATTCTTTATTCGTAATAACCAACAATTGGTGTTCCTGCATCAATATTCTGATATATTGTCTTAGCCAATTCATAAGGTGAATTTACGCAGCCATGTGATCCATTAGTCAAATATATCTGTTTACCAAACTCATTTCTCCAACTAGCATCATGTATTCCAATATTTCCATTAAAAGGCATCCAATACTCAACCGGAGAACTATAGTCTTCACCCACCAAAGTTGCATTTCGTTCTTTATAATTTAATACATATGTACCTGCAGGAGTTAACGTGTTTGTACTCGCATTACCAGTAACTACATCTCCTTCCACCACAAGTGCTCCATTTTTATAAAACCACAAATGTTGCTTTGTCATATTAATTTCTACATATGTATCACCAATATCATTACTTCCCTTTGCAAGTGCAGTTTGGGAATATGCTGGTTCTTTTGTTATATCTTGTCCATTTTTAACAGCTTCTATTATATCCTTTACTTCTTTTGAATTATTTACAATCCATCCGTAATTACCACCACTTACTTGTATTGTTTTCTTAGTAGTTGTAACAAAATTTCGTGTATTTCCAAAGGTATTAAAAACACTAGATATTTTGTACACGTAGTTCTTAACTTTATCCTCATTAAATGTAATTTCCATATCTTTATTGACTCCAAGCCAATTATGTATTGTGGAACCATCTAAAACTTCTGTTTTATCACCAGACTTATATGTAATTTTTAATCCTGTATACTTATCTAGCGTGTTTTTCGTATCAATAACTTCTTGTGATTTCGATGTATACTTTGGATTTTCATAAATATTACTTGCACTTAAATCCAATTTTGCCTTTCCATTAAGGACTGCATCTCCCACTGCATCATGTAGCGCATTTTTATTTATTTTATTCCCTAAAACTTCATCAATAATTTCGTAACTTCCATCCTTATATTCAAAACTAGCATTCTTAGGCTCAACTGTATTACTACTAGTAATACATGCGAGATTATTTAATGTTTTATTTAATAATTCCTCATCGTATGTCACTATTTGAGATGCTTCCGACTCATCTTTCTTAAAAATTGTTGAAATCCAGTTAAAAGGATTTTGTTTATCTATTAACTCTTTGATTTTATTACTATCATGTTTCAATCCTATATCAGCCGCCTTAATTGTTTCGGTCATGTCACCTCTTTCATCTAGCTCCAATGTATATAAATTTATTTCAGATGCTAATTTAGTCTCAGCTTCTTCAACCGTTTTTCCTGAAACATCAATTCCATTTATTATGGATCCAAAGTGAAAATGATTAGTAAAGTATAATGACAGACCTAAATAAACGGCAGTTAAAATGCTTAGAGAAACCACAACACCCGGAATAACTTTATTGCTTTTATCTTTTCTTTTTCTTCTCATGACAATTACTCCCTTCGTGTAATATTATACTCTAAAATCAGCTTTTTTTACACTTTCTTTTAAATATATCTTATATTATTTTGTCTAAATAATAAGAAAAAATAAGCTGCATCAAAATAAATATTTATCTGTATATTTTGATGCGGCCTGTTTATACACTTTTGCAAAGCCTTGCTATCTCATTTGCTGCTTTGGCTGCAGTACTAAGAGATCCTTCTATCCAACCATGTGTCAAAGAAACATGTTCCCCTGCAAAATGTACTCTATTATCATATTCTGTTTTTGCCATTGCATATGAAAAATGCTTTTGCTGCTCAGGCATAAAATAACAAAATGCTCCATAAAATCCTTTTTCTCCATTCCAATTAACAGTAATAAAGTTTTCAACTATGGAATCAAGATATCCCTTTTCAAGTCCATGAACTGCTTCAACTTGCCTTTTTATTTCCTCTACACGTTTTATATCCTCTAAATCACCAACACGTATAGCGTCTAAATTTAAATTATAGGATGACAATAAAACACCTGGTTCATTATATGAATTATCCCGCATTCCAGTAGGTACTTGCTGACTTTCTTCTTGAATATTTTCAATACTATTTCTATGACTAGGATACCATATAGTCTGAATTGGCAAATCTGTATTCGACCCTCCGCCAACAATCCTTTCATTGTCATTTCCTCTTTCCCAAAATCGTTCATTGCACATGAAAGCGGTCTTTTGAGAAGATGTATAAAATACTTCTTTTATCGCTTGCATTTTTTCAGAACTAAACATTGGATTAATATATACATTGCGAAGACTAGAGAAAGGAATTGTGCAAATAACATAGTCAAAAGATTGATTATGAGTTTCCATAGTTTTCTCGTCTTTATATTCAAGTATTACTTTATTGGGTATATCTCCTCTTAATATACTATTAACTGTCTTACCATTAGCCCATGTTATTTTGCCTAAACCTTCTTCTTGAATATTAGAATACTCAATTGGGTTTTTAGACATTAAAGAGTTGTAGAAAGAAAGTGGAAAATTAACCATACCTCCAACAATTTCATATCTATACGCATAATCTACAGTATACTCCTCAATAAGATTTTCAGTGTAACTATTATAATAAAATGATCCAAGAAAAGGGGCCAAACCGGAAATCATTTCTATAGCAGCCTCACTTAATCCCATTTTTTCAAGCACTCTTCTTATTCCAAAGCTACCCAGATATTCGATTGTTAAAGAGTACTCTCTCTTTACCTGTAACAGCTCTTTTCTAATTGCTGGTGATATTTTGTATAAATTACTTGATAATGCATCTCCAATAAGTTTTTGCCATGGTGTAACTCTCTCCTGTGGAGTCAAATCGAATTCAGGATAAATATTTTCCATTACACTTTTACCTTGAGGATCATTTCTTGCACGCTTATGCCTTACATAAAATAATGCATTCTCATTATTTTGAACAAAAGGTCTTGTCCTTAATCCAAAAGTATTAATATAATGCCAAGTCGTTTCATGTGCAACCGGTATACGCATTGCTCCAAGTTCTGCATAAAATCGTTTATCTGCATCAAAATAATGAGTATAGATTCTTCCTCCAAGTCTATTTTCCTGAGTTTCAAAAATAGTAATATCAAATCCAAGTTTT
This sequence comes from Clostridium chromiireducens, assembly GCF_003575225.1. Classification (NCBI taxonomy): domain Bacteria; kingdom Bacillati; phylum Bacillota; class Clostridia; order Eubacteriales; family Clostridiaceae; genus Clostridium; species Clostridium chromiireducens. The sequence goes on from NZ_QXDJ01000001.1 coordinate 245,025, forward strand.
CTAAGTTCAAATGCCGAGGTTAACCCTGCAATTCCTCCACCAATTATGCCAACCCTAATTCCTTTGCAGCTTCCTGGTGATGCAATTGTTGTAATATCCTGTGGCGGACTAAGTAATTCTATTATATTATTAAAATCTTCAGCACGATTAGATTGCTCTAAAGTCATTAATAACATTTTATGTCTCTCTTCATCAGTTGGATTATCTGGCTGAATAAAATTAACTTGCCTGTAATCTCTAACCAAATAAATTCAACTCCTTAATAAGAATTGTTATATTTAAATATACTATTTACTACATTATAAAAGACCAGCAAAATGCAGGTCTTAATAAAATTTATCAAGTAATAACAGAGTCTGATTTACTTCAAATATCCTACTGAAGATTTAATAATAACAAATAACAGGGCTACCCTCATCAATATTATTAAATATTGTACTAGCTAAATTATAAGGAGCATTAACACACCCATGTGAGCCATTTGTTCTATATATATTTCCTCCAAACTCACTTCTCCAACTTGCATCATGAATTCCAATCCCTTCATTAAATGGCATCCAAAAATTCACTGGTGAACTATATCCTTGACCTTTCAAGATAGCATCTCTTTCTTTATATTTCAACTTATAAATACCTGTTGGAGTTCCACAGTTATTACTTATATTTCCTGTAACAACATTTCCTTCTGTAATTAATGTACCATTTTTATAATACCATAAATGTTGTTGTGACATATTAATTTCTACATAAGTATTACCAATATCATTTTTTCCATGAACTATGGCTGTCTGCATATACTTAGGTTCTTTTGTTACAGTTTTCCCTTCTTTTACTATAGCTATCAAATCCTTTGCTTCCTCATCTTTATTAATTATCCAGCCATAATCACCTCCACTGACCTTTACACTTGCTCCTAAGGATGTGACAAAATCTCTTGTTTTACCAACTGTATTATAAGAACTTGACAGTTTATCTAAATAACTTTTTATTTCCTTCTCATCAAATGTAATTTCATAGTCTTCATTTATCTTAAGCCATTTATTAATTGTGGATCCGTCTAAAACTTCTGTTTTATCACCAAATGTATATGTGATTTTTGATGAAGAATATTTATTAAGTAAGTCTTTTGTATCAATAACTTCCTTAGAATCTGCTGTATACTTTGGATTCTCATAGCAATTCATTGAATCCAAATCTAACACAGTTTTTCCTTTAAGTATTGCATTTACAATATTATCATACAACTTATCCTTATTAATTTTGTTTCCAGGAACCTCACTTATGACTTTATAGCCTTCACTTCCATAGTCAAAAGTAGGATTTTTAGGTTCATTTATCTTATCACTATCAAAGCATGAGAGCTTATTAATGCATTCTTTTAATAATTTATCATCATATGTAACTACATCTTCCACTTTAAATTCCTTCTCGTAAAAAATGGAAATAATCCATTTAAAAGGGTTCTGATTATTTTTTAATTCTTGAACTTTCCCATCCGAATTATATTTCAAGCCAATATCTTCCCCTTTTATCTGTTCTTTATTATCTCCTCTTTCATTCAATTCCAATGTATATTTCTCAACTTTGAGTGGCATTTGTTCATCAACTTCCTCTACTGTTTTGCCTGAAACATTAATGCAGCTAACCGTTGAACCAAAATAAAAATGGTCTACAAAGTACATTGAAACTCCCAGATACATAGCAAGTAAAGTGGAAAAAGAAGCTATAACTACTATTAGAATCTTATTGCGTTTATTTTTTTGATTTCCCATAATAACGTCTCACCCCGTTATTATTATACCAATTTATGGAAGATAAAATGTATGATTTAATTAGTTAAAATATTTTTTATAACTCTTTTATCTACAAAATAATTAGTTTTATCCAAACATCACTTGTTATTATTGTTTCAATACCACATTTTAAAAATATGAATATAAAAAAATTTATTTTTCTTTTCTGTTACCAATTTTTTAGACATTATCACAATTAATTTGCTTATATTATCATTATTTATTATTTATTATCTATTATTAATTAACGAAATTAGTCACCTCTTAGAAATACTTAACTTTTTCTGAGTCTTAAAATTAATTTTACTAACCAATCTCTTCGGTAGTCTTATCAATATCTTATTTGCTATTCCCGGCACTACTATTTTTTTATTGTTTATTAATCCTTCATATGCTGCTAGCGCTACTCTTCTCGGATTCATTGCATTTGGCATGTCTTTTTTTCCAGCATTCTTTGAGTAATTAGTTCTAGTTGCACCCGGACAAAGTGCTGTTACCGTTATATTATACTGTCCTAATTCTATACTAAGGGCTTCCGAAAAAGATAATACATATGCTTTAGATGCATAATAAACCGCTGTAAAAGGTCCTGGTGAGAAAGCTCCTGTGGATGCTACATTTAAAATTTTTCCTCTTTTTCTTTTTATCATTTCCCTTGAAAAAAGCTTTGTCATTTCTGTTAAAGTTATCATGTTTAGCTGCATGATTTCTAAATCCTTGCTTTCTTCGATTTCATGGAAAAAACCTACAATACCTGTTCCGGCATTATTTATGAGCATATCAACTTGCAAATTCATACTTTTTACCTTATTAAATATTCCTTTGGCAGCTCCAGATTTAGATAAATCGTATTCAATTACCTGAACATTTACTTCATAATCATTTTTAAGTACACTCGCTAATTCTTTTAATTTTTCAATACTTCTTGAAACCAATATGAGATCAAATTTGTGGAATGCAAATACTTTAGCAAGCTCTAATCCTATTCCACTTGATGCACCTGTGATCAGAACAGTCTCTTTATTTTCCATAATTAAGCCTCCTAACTATATTAAAACTTGTTACAACCGAATTTTATTAGCCTCTTTTATCATTTCATAATTGTTATTTAATTCCACAGATTTATTAATCTGATTAACATTGTAGTAATAGCTATATTATTTGTCAATTCAACACATTGCTCAATAAATATCGATATTCTCTTTTATAATATTGCTATAAATAATATGATAAATACAAAATGCTATGGCTCATGCACTAAGCCATAGCATTTTTAAATTAAACATATTAAAATTTTATTCAGCATCATGTTGAACATCCTCACTAAGTTTTATATGCTCAATATATTTTTCGCCCCAAACAGATATACTATCCAGCACAATTTTGAATTCTTTTCCTATGTCAGTTAATGAATACTCCACTTTAGGCGGAACCTGTGGAAATACGTAACGTTTTACTAATCCATATTCTTCTAAATTCCTAAGCTGCTTTGTTAGTGTAGCTTGTTTAAGCTCCGGAATCAATTTCTGTAATTCCCCAAATCTATGAGTTTCTAAACTTAAAATATGTAAGATTATTATTGCCCATTTACCCGCTATAATTTTTTGGGCTGTTACAAATGGACACCTTCCAAATAATTCTCTTCTTTCCTCCATTTTATACTCCTTTGTATCTTTTAGATACTATGTAACAAAAATAATTCTACTTGAAAAAATTATAGTAATGCCATACTATTTATGTACGCAGAAATTATAACATATTTATAGAAAAGGAGCAATTTCAATGAATGAAGTTTTAGAATTTTTACTTAACAATCCTACCTTTTATCTTGCTACAATGGATGGAGATCAACCAAGAGTTAGACCTTTTGGTGCCGTTATGAAATATGAGGACAAATTGTATTTTACAACAAATAATACGAAGCCTGTATTTGAACAATTAACTAAAAATCCCAAAGTGGAAATCTCAACAACATCTCCTAAAGGTGAATGGATTCGATTAAATGGGAAAGCTGTAGTAGACCCACGTAGTGAAGTTAAGGCAGCAATGTTAGAAGCAGTTCCTTCACTAAAAAGAATGTATAGCTTAGATGATAATATTTTTGAGGTATTTTACCTTGCGGATGCCATTGTAACATTTAGTTCTTTTACAAGTGGTCCTAAAACAGTAAGACTATAACTTAGACTTATGTGATAACTTACCGAAATTATAAACATTTTTATTCCGAAAAACCATGAAAATATCGCTGAAGGTTCTAAGCTGTAGGTTGTATCCACTTTAGCATGCTCCAACTTTCAGTTTGACAAGCTAAAGTGGAACAACCTACAGAGGAAACTCGACTCACATTCGTTCGCTGAGTAAGCGATTCACACCAAATCAAAAGATTTGGGTTCTCTGCTTAAGAACCTTTAACAGCTCATTTTCAAATGTTTTCTTTACAAAAATGTTTATAATTTCTAGTGAAGATATCAGATAAAAGTTTTAGCAAATTTATAAATATGTTCATCTAATAAGTTAAATATTTAACTTCGAAATCTGTACAAGGAGGATATCATAGAATCCCTTTTATAAATTAAAATATGAATTTGATTCATTCTTGGATTAATTATTCTATATGTTTACTATAATGAACATGCAATAACTCTTTCGAGCGATTCTTTAATAATCCATTGTATAATGATTGAATTATAGGATTTTCCTCACTTCTTTTGATTTGTGCGACTTTATCAACTTTATATAGTCCTTTTGCTCTTTCAGTTCTATCTTCACTTAAGCTAAACGGCTGTCCTGCACCAGCTACACAACCTCCAGGGCATGCCATAACTTCTATAAAGTCAAAATGTTCTTCACCTCTTTTAATCTTATCTATCAAAATTTCAGCATTACTAAGACCGCTAACTACACCGATTCTAAGAGTTTCAGCTCCTATTGGAAGCTCACAAACTTTTATACCCTCCATTCCTCGAATGCCAACAAACTCAATTTCCTTTAAAGCTTTAGGAGTTTTATCATTGACTACTCCACGAACAACTGCTTCAGTAACTCCTCCTGTGACACCAAATATTACACCCGCACCCGAGTATAAGGAAAATGGAACATCTGAAGATTCTGCTTCTATTTTATCAAACTGAATACCAATCTCCTTAATCATTGAGCATAATTCTGTTGTTGTAATCACATAATCAATATCTTTTACTCCTTCTCTTATGAATTCATCTCTAGATGCCTCTGCCTTCTTTGCCGTACATGGCATAACTGCTACAGATACAGTTTCCTTCTCCTCTTTAACATCTTTCTCTTTAAAGTATTCCTTTATAACAGCTCCGAACATTTGCATTGGAGACTTACAACTAGATACGTATGGCATGAGCTCCGGGTGTTTGGTTTCTGCATATCTAACCCATGCTGGACAACAGGATGTAAACAAAGGAATACTTTTATCTCCTGACTCCATTTTTTCTAAAAATTCTTTTGATTCTTCTATTACTGTTAAATCAGCACTTAAAGAAGTATCATAGATTTCATCAAATCCTAGTCTCCTCATAGCAGCAACGATTTTCCCCATAACATTTTCACCTGGTTTCATCCCAAATTCCTCACCCATGGCAATTCGTACCGCTGGAGCTACTTGCGCTACAACTCTCTGTCTTGGGTTATATATTGCTTTCCAAACTTCTCTAAGATCACTTTTTATGATAATAGCACCTGTGGGACATACAGTTGCACATTGTCCACAATTTACACAATCTGTTTCTCCTAAGTTTTTTCCAAATGCCGGGCTTACTATCATCTTAGAGCCTCTAAATACAAAATCAATTGCGCCTACATTTTGTATCTCACTACACATTCTTACACAATCACCGCACAGGATGCACTTATTCGGATCTCGTATGAGCGCATTTGATGATGTATCTAAATTCGCTACAGTTCTTGTATTCTTAAATCTAATGTTGGTTAAACCAAAGCGTAAGGCTAATTTTTGCAGTTTACATTTATTATTTTTTTCGCATACAGTACAATCCCTACAATGTGTAGATAAAAGTAATTCTAAAATCATCTTCCGATGATTATGAAGTTTTGGTGTATTTGTTTTAATTACCATTTTGTCTTTCGGTGGTGTGGAGCAAGAAGCAATAATCGCTCCTCTTTCATCTTCAACGACACACATTCTACATGCTCCATAAATTGATAAATCTGAATAATAACAAAGGGTCGGCAATTCAATCCCTGCTTTTCTTACCAAATCCAAAATATTTTTTTCTTTATCAAACTCTATCCTATCACCATCAATTATCATATATTTGGACATAATATTTTTATCATCCTTTCTATAATCTATAGATTTTAATTTGTTGTATATACAAAAACAATATTTGAATCTTAAGTTAAGTGAATTGCCTTAAAAGGACATCCTTCCATACAAGTACCACACTTAATACATTTTGATTTGTCTATTGTATAAGGTTTCTTTATTTCTCCCGAAATAGCTTGCACTGGACATACTCTGGCACATTTTGAACATCCCTTACATTTTTCCTTATCGATTTCATATAACATTAGAGCCTTACATACGCCTCCAATGCATTTCTTATCTACAACATGAGAAATATATTCTTCTCTAAAATACTTCAAAGTACTTATTACAGGAAACGCAGCACTCTTCCCAAGTCCACAAAGAGCTGTATCAGAAATTGTTTCTGATAACTCCTCCAACATTTCAATATGTTCTAATGTGCCTTTTCCTTCTACTATATCGTTTAGTAATTCCAACATTCTTTTTGTACCTTCTCTACATGGTATGCATTTACCACAGGACTCATTTTGGGTAAAATTCATAAAGAAACGTGCCATTTCTACCATACAATTTTTATCATTCATAACAACTAAACCACCACTACCAATCATTGCTCCAACCTTTTTCAAAGAATCAAAGTCCAATGTTAGATCTAGATGATTCTCATGAAGACAAAGACAACCTCCAGATGGCCCTCCAATTTGTACTGCTTTGAAATTGCCACCTTTAATTCCTCCTCCAATATCAAAGATAACTTTTCTTAAAGTCGTCCCCATTGGGATTTCTATTAAACCTGTATTATTAACATTACCTGTAAGGGCGAATGCCTTTGTACCATAATTTCTTTCAGTCCCCATGGTCTTATACCACTTTGCTCCCTTGTTTATTATCTGTGGAACGTTACAAAATGTTTCAACATTATTTAACACAGTTGGTTTTCCAAACAAACCTTGTTCTACTGTTCTTGGTGGCTTAACTCTTGGCATACCTCGATTTCCTTCAATTGATGCTGTTAAAGCACTACCTTCACCACATACAAAAGCCCCAGCCCCTTGATTTATATGTAGGTTAAAACTAAAACCAGAATTCAGTATATTTGTTCCCAAAATCCCTTTATTTACTGCTTGTTCAATGGCTCTTCGCAATCGTTTAACTGCAAGAGGATATTCTGCACGAACATAAATATAACCATTATGCGCCTTAGTAGCAATCCCAGCAATAATCATGCCTTCTATTACCCCGTGTGGATTACCTTCCATCATGCTCCTATCCATGAACGCACCCGGATCTCCTTCATCACCATTACAAACGATATATTTCTCGCTCTCTTTCTGTGCTAATACCTGGCTCCACTTTTTACCGGTTTGAAATCCACCTCCACCTCTTCCTCTAAGATATGATTCTGATATTTCATTTATAATCTCTTCTGATGTCATATCAAATAATGCTTTAGCCATAGCTTTATATCCACCTACTGCTAAGTATTCATCAATTGATTCAGCATTAATATGTCCACAATTTTCTAACGCAACACGAGTTTGCTTTTTATAGAACGGAATCTCTTCCTGCATGCTATAGTATTTATTATCTTCCTTATAGCATAGGCGTTCAATTACCTCGTCACTAATAATACTTTTATCTATAATCTCTTCACAGTCACTAGCCTTAACCTTTATATATAACCACCCTGCTGGCTCAATTCTTAATAAAGGTCCCATTTCACAAAATCCATGACATCCACTTTTCTTCACCCCTATTATGTCACCATGAGGTTCTTCTTGTAATTCCAGAGTAACATTAAGGCCTCGTTCTTGAATTATTTCATACAATCTCCTGTAGATATCCAAAGAACCTCCCGCTACGCACCCTGTTCCTGCACATACTAATATTTGTTTGCATTGCTTATCTAATAATGCTTTATATTGTTCACTAACAGAATTTAATTCCTCCCTCGTTTTAATTTTCATCAGTCATCTCCTCCTTTAATTGTTTAATTAAATTACGCGCTTTCTCCGGAGTCATGGCTGGATACACTACATCATTTACTGTACAAACTGGTGCCAATCCGCATGCCCCTAGACACGATACTGTCTCTACCGTAAAACTCATATCATCTGTTGTAATTTTTACTTCTGAGAGTCCTAGCTCATTTCTAAATTCATTTAATATGGGAATTGACTTTCTTACATGGCAGGCTGTTCCGTCACATATCTTTACAACATGCTTACCTTTTGGTTCTAATGAAAAGTTTTCATAAAAGGTTGCTACACTGTATACTTTTGCTTCGCTAATCTTAAGTTTTTCTGCAATATAGCTTAACGCTTCCTCTGGAAGATACCTATATTCCTTTTGGATATCTTGCATAATAGTAATAATTGCTGTTTTGTTATAATCATTAGAAATTAAAATACCATCTAACTTTTCCATTTCTTCTTGATTTAACATTGTTTTTCACCTTCCTATATATTTCTTTTCCTATATATCAAGACTCACCTGAGTCAAGATTTCCTTTCCTATCAATTATGTTTCATTATTATGTCAGCTTGGATTGTCTAGTTACAGGTATGTTCTAAAAGATAAGCCTATTAAGAATAATATTTCGAAACCACTTCTTATATAATTTCAAACCTTAGTGGTTCTTTCTTTCTTGTCATTAATTTATTATATTGTATATATATTGCATGAAAAATTTAATATTCAAATAAATTTAATATTAAATTTTTAAATAGTAACTTTGTTACATTATGCTGATTAAGATGTATTGAAGTTAATTTTTAATTCAAATAATATTTGTGAGGAATGAATAGATGGAAAAAATACTTAGACCTGTATATGCAGAAATAGATTTAGATGCTATAGCTTATAATATGAAGAATATAAAAAACTTAATTAAAGATAAAGAAGTAATTGCAGTCGTTAAAGCAGACTGTTATGGCCACGGTTGTTTAGATGTTGTTCCAACTTTACTTGAAAATGGTGCTTCAAGACTTGCAGTAGCCGTTTTGACAGAAGGAATCGAACTTAGAAATGATGATATCAAAGCTCCTATTATGATACTAGGATACACTCCTATTTATTTAGCTGAAGAAATAATAAAATACGACTTAGAGCAGACTGTATATGATTTAGACTATGCAAGAGAATTATCAAAAACAGCATTAAATCTCAATAAAAAAGCAAAAATTCATATTGCTTTAGATACTGGTATGGGAAGAATAGGCTTCCTTCCTACTGATAAAGCACTTAAAGAAATTTCGGAAATATGCTCATTAGAAGGACTAGAAGTTATAGGAATATTTACCCACTATTCCAGCTCTGATGAGAAAGATAAAAACTATACCTATGAACAATTCAAAAAGTTCACAGATTTTAACGAAAAACTATCTAAACTTAAGATTGAAATACCACTAAAACATACATCAAACAGTGGCGCAATAATGGATATGCCTGAAACATATTTAGATGCTGTAAGAGCAGGTATTATACTTTATGGATATTATCCATCAAATGATGTTAAAAAAGAAAACCTTTCTTTAAAACCTGCATTAACATTAAAAGCGATAATAACTCGTGTCCAAGAAATGGATAAAGACATGTATATCAGTTATGGTAGAACTTTCAAAACTGAAAGAAAGAGCCTTATTGCAACTATACCCATAGGTTATGCAGACGGTTATTCTAGATCGCTAGCAAAAAATGCTAAAGTAATTATAAATGGTAAATTTGCTCCTGTTGTCGGAAGAATCTGCATGGATCAATGCATGATTGATGTTACAGATATAGGTGGTGACATTAAAGTTGGAGATGAAGTAATACTCCTAGGTGAGCAAGGTAACCTTAAGTTTAACGCAGATGATTTTGCAGAAATTATGGGAACAATTAATTATGAAATACTTTGTATGCTTAAATACAGAATACCTAGAGTTTACATTAAAAATGGAGAAATTTTCAATGTAAGAAATTATCTTTAATAATATAGATTGTAACTAGCCGAAAGAAAGAGGACTCTATTACTCGGTTGCTGTGAGAAAGAGTCCTCTTTCTTTCTGGTATTATCATATATTCACAATTATCAATTTAACGTACCTATAAGCATTATAATAAAACTATATATCTATAGCTATATCAACTATAAGATATACTTATCCACTGAAATATATCCCAACTAGAAACACAACTTCTAGACTTAGGATTCCTCATTAAAATCCCTTTGGAACTGGAATAAAAGAATTATTTATATTCCGGTGAATTATATTAAAACTACTATTTCATAATTACCTATAAAAATTCTCGCATAATCCTCTATTTAAGCATTTTTATGTTCTTCCCATAAACATTCAGACATACTAAGTTCTGAAAATTCTGCTTTGAAGGAGGAATTTGATGGACTGCAAGCATATAGACCGAAGTTTATTTCTTTATCTCCTTCAAATAAATGAAAGATTCTCATTTGTTTAAATACTTTGCCGTCATAGGAATTTTCAATGCAAAAATCACTTTCTCTACGACTTAATCTATAGTGCATTGATTTTATATCTCCAGCTATATCTGTTGTAGCCCAATCTGAAAATCCATTATTCGTAACTACGCTTCCTAATCTTTGATACTCCTTATTTTCATATTCTATGGATGCCTTAAACCAGTTATCGCTATTCTGGTAAATTATAATGCCACATTGATCAAATTGCTTTTTGCTATCAAATTCAGTTTTAATAGTAAAAGAAAAATATTTCTCTTCAGTTTTCATTAACAAAGCTGGAGAATTATCATTTCTAAATCCGTAATAGGTTCTTTGCCAAAAATCTGTATTTGGCTCTGTAATAATTTCAATTTTATTATCTTTAATTTGATATTTTTGTGGCTCATAAATCCAGAAAGTCTTTTCAAAATCGAATTTAAACATTTTACCCTCCCATAGCACTCAATCTACTAACATAATTTATATAACCTAGCCTCATATGGTCTTAGTACAAATTTTGTCATGTCAGCATGCTCTTCAACTCTATAATTTGAAAGAATCAAGCTTTTATGTTTAAGATTTTCTTCACTATAATTATATTCCACATTTTCTTTTGATATATTAGTAATTATAATATATTTCTCATTGTCTAAACTTCTTGTATATGCATAAATTTTATCATGTTCTTCTAAAATAATATTATATTGCCCATATATTAATGTATTGTTTCCTTTCCTTATTTGAATCATCCTCTTGTAAAAATTGAGTATGGAATCCTCATCTTTAAGTTCATCTTCTACGTTAATTTCTTTATGATTTCTATTTACTTTCATCCATGGAGCTCCAGAAGTAAATCCACCATTTTCTTCGTTATTCCATTGCATAGGAGTTCTTGAGTTATCTCTTGTAGTTGCCTTTATAACTCTAAGCGACTCCTCTTCAGACATTCCACATGCCACTTTTTCCTTATAGTTGTGCAGTGTTGCAACATCATCAAAATCCTCAATGCTTTCATGATCAGCATTTGTCATACCTATTTCTTGACCTTGATAAATAAATGGAGTTCCCATTTGCATAAAATACATCAGTGCAAGAGCTTTAGCACTTTCTTTCCAATATTTTTTATCATCTCCAAGCTTAGATACACTTCTTGTCAAATCATGATTTTCCAAAAATAAAGCTATCCATCCATCCTTATAAATAGCATCTTGCCATCCAGATAGAATCCTTTTAAAATTTACCAAATTAGCTTTTTCATCATTTTCTGTTTTCCACAATTGCATATGCTCGAATTGAAATATCATTGAGAATTTACCTTTTTCATTTCCTGCCCATTCCTCTAAATCTTCTATACCGACACCACTTGCTTCTGCTATTGTAAATGTATCATACTTATCAAAGGTATTTTCTTTCAAATCTTGGAGCAATACATCTATGCCTGGCTGTTTCATATGCTTATCAAAGGACTGCACATATTTTAAGTTTTCTGGGTTAGGCATATCATCATAATCAAACTTTTTAATATGACTGATTGCATCCACACGAAAACCATCTATCCCCTTATCTAGCCACCAATTAATCATCTCATAAAGGGCATCTCTTAAATTTTCATTTTCCCAATTAAGGTCTGGCATCTTTTTACTGAATAAATGTAAATAATATTCGTCACTCTTTGAATCGTATTCCCAGGCTGATCCTCCAAATATGCTTGCCCAATTATTGGGTTCCAAGCTAAGTTCCTTGTCCGTAGCTTTTTTTCCTTTTCGCCAAATATACCAATCTCTTTTTTCACTATCTTTTGAACTTTTTGCTTCAATAAACCATGGATGTTCATCTGATGTATGATTGATTACTAGATCCATAATTAAGCGCATACCTCTTTTATGAACTTCTCTAAGTAAATTATCAAAGTCATCCATTGTACCGAATTCCTTAAGTATGTCTTTATAATCACTAATATCATATCCATTATCATCATTTGGTGATTTATATATTGGACTAATCCAAATTAAATCTATTCCTAAATCTTTTAAATAATCTAATTTTTCAATGACACCATTTATATCCCCAATACCATCTCCATTAGAATCATTAAAACTCCTCGGATAAATTTGATAAGCTATTAATTCTCTTTGCCAATTCATAAGTCCCCTCCAAAACTGCTATTACTTCTAAGTATTGTAATAACTTCTAAATATAATTAATTATTAGCACTTCTGTTTCAAAAATATTAATATAATGCTATTATAAGTTATAAATATTAGTAATACTTGCAAAATAAAGTGCAAAAACATAAAAATACTGTTCTTTTGAGGTGATAATATTGCATAGCTTAAATTTAAAAGAAAATAGAATTCATGGTAATTTTATTTTGCCTTTTTCAGTTTATCATTGCGAAATTAATGATAATGTATCGCATTCCATAGTAACTCATTGGCATGAAGAAATAGAAATAATCATAGTTGAAAAGGGAATGGCAGAATTCAGAGTAGATTTAGATTCGTATATCCTTAAAGACGGAGATATTTTAATAATAAAACCATTCTCATTACATTCAATCTATCCAGTTGACAATATGCATTGCACCTGGAATGTTATGGTTTTTAATTTAGGAATGTTAAACAGTTCTACCACAGATGGCTGCTTAATTAAATATTTTGCACCCATATCTAACAACGAACATCAATTACCCATAATAATAAACAATTTCCTAGCGGGCTATGATGAAATATTTAACTCTATAAGTGAAATTATAAATTGCTTTGACATAAAAAAGACTGCATTTGAATTAAAAATAAAATCTCTACTATTTTATTTCTTTTCACTTCTTTATGAGAATGATTTAATTTTAAAGAAAAAAACATCTTCTTTAACTAATGAATCTACAGAAAAGATCAAAGCTACACTAAATTACATACATGAAAATTACATGCATGAACTTCCCATTTCTGATATTGCTAATACCTGCAATTTCAGCCAATATTATTTTATGAAGTTTTTCAAAAAACATTTAGGTATAACTTGTAACGAATATGTTAATGTTTATAGATTAGCTATGGCATCAAAGTTATTAAATACAACAGATAAATCCATAACAGAAATTTCTTTTGAGACAGGCTTTAATAGTGTCTCTTATTTCAATAAGCTCTTTAAAGAAAAATTCAAGATAACACCAAAAGAATTTAGAGAAACGAATAAGGATAAATTTATAGATGTATAGGTAAACTTTGAATTATATATGCAACTCACCGAAATAAAGGGCATTCTATTGCTCGGTTACTAGAGAAACCAGCTATGTATTTCTAACAGTAAAAGTTGTACCCATTCCTGCATGCTCCTGAGCTAAAGCTCATGACAAGCAAGAATGGAACAACTTTTACTGAAGAAATACTATAGCAGTTTTCTCAATGCAACACTGCGCAAAAGAATGCCCTTTCTTTCTGGTGTGGTATACATTTAAATGGTTTATCTATAGTATTTAATTTAAAAACTTGAAATATATATTTGAATAATTTAATAAAATTTTTGTTTTGGTTATCTATAAGTAAATTAATGCTTACACTTATTATATGAACACATTTATATCTTCACTAGATTTTAAGTGATATTTTCATCAGAAATCAGATACATTTTTGTGAAGCAGGCATTTGAAAATAAGCTGTTAAAAGTACTTAATGGTAGCTTGTTCCACATTAGCTTGTCACACTGAAAGTGGGAGCAAGCTAATGTGGGTACAATCTGCCATTTAGTACTTTCAGCGATATTTTCATAGTCCTGAGGAACAAAAATGTATCTGATTTCGGTAAGTAACCACTTAATTCTAAGTTAGATATTACTCATCTATATTATTTTTTTAAGTTTACTAGTAAACATTTATTTAGTAAGAATTCTATTTCTGACCTTAACCTAATTAGTTCTTCTGAACTTATATTTTCCAGCTCATTTTTATCATTACTTAATTCTTCTCTTAATTCATTAAATAGAGCTAATATTTCTTCTTTATTAGTTTCTTTTAATTCATCTAAATATTTTCTTGTAGAATTCTCAATATTATTTGCCCAATTATCTATGGCTGTTATAGATATCTCTTCTATTTTTTTCTGCCATGTTAATGAATCATATAAAAAGAATATTGAATCTGTAAATATATTTAAAGATTCTGTAATCCCTTTTAAAGATGTAGCCCTTATTGTTTTTAACAAACGATTTAGATTAGCATTTATTTCTCCAAATGTTGCTCTTTCAAATGTATTTACAATTTTCTTTAAATTCTTACTCGTCCCATATTCATCATCTACTTCTCCAGAGGTTCCTTTATATGCTTTTCTAAACATTTCACCTGTAGCTCGTCCAATAACATCTCCTCTATGCTTTTCTATTATTCCTTCAATAACTTCGCTATAAGAAGGTGCACTTTTCTTAATATCTTCTTTTATTTTAATAATCTGTGTATCGAGCATATTTTCAATTTCTCTATCCAAGCTAATAAATTCGTCTTCAATATATGAAACTAAATTCTCAGTTTCTTCATTAGTAAGCTTCGGTACATAATAATGCTGCATTAATGAAAAAGTTTCTTCTTTCATTGACCATTTACTTTCATCATATATGTATTTAAAAATCTCTTCTTTAATTCTTATATCAGACTTACTAATTAATCTTATAGACTTTAATTTTATTTTCACGAATCCATTTTCTATTGCTTCTAATATATTCTGCTTTTGCTCAAGAAAATCGTTAATTATGTTTACTCTTTCCTCTATATTTTCTTTTGTACTTTCTATTTCTGCAATTCTAGAATTAATCTTAATCTCACATTCACGCAGTAAATAATCTTGGTAGTTTTTCAACGTTTCTGAAAGTTCTTCTCTTTTACTTTCATCATTAGTCCTTTCATAAATGTAATCCCATAATGCCTCTGTTACTGGATTCTTTTCACTACTGCTTTCAACAAGAAACGCTTTAACATCCTTATGAATACATTCATTAACACTCTTTCTTATTTCAGAAATTCTCTTATTATCCTCTGTGATACCCTGTGGGCACATATTTATAGATAATACTACTTCTACATTATCGTTTATGATTTCACCGACATATTTCAAGAATTGAAAGTCATCTTCCCCAATTCCAGTCTTATATGAAACTACATATATAATAAAATCGCTTTCAGGTATAAATTCCTTTAAAACTTCCTCATGTCTTTCAATTAACGAACCATATCCCGGAGTATCAAAAATTCTTATTCCATCATATTTCGAATTTTTACAAGGTCCAATATATCTCAACCTATTCAATTTATCACTTGGTTTTAACGTAAGCGCTGCAAATTTATCACTATCTATAATCTCCATGCTAAAGTCATTGTTTATAGCTACAAGAGTTTCTTCATAATTGTTGCCAATTATAACTTCAGTGACAACTCCGGTAGTTGGTTTTACACTTTCAACCAATATCTTATTATCAAACATACTATTTATTAAGGCACTTTTCCCAGAACTTGTTTCCCCTAACATGACAATATAATGAGCGGGATTTATTATCCTGCTTTTTATTAATAAATTTTTAGCTTTAATATCATCATTTTCAATTATACTAATCACTTTATCAATTCTCTTCTGTCTCTCTACACAGCTTTTAAAAAAATCCATATATTAATTCTCCTTATATTCCTCTATTAATCCCTCTAACACTTTCAAGTCTTTTTCAAATTCTAAGGCATGATCTTCATTGTAGTTTGCTTCGTATTGCTTTTCTATACGCTCTATATCTTCCTTAAAATTCTTCTCTAAATTAACTCTTAAAGTCTTTATAGAATCATCTATTTCTTGTTGCTTAGCCATTAAATCACCAATTATTTCTTCTTTTAAATACTTTTCCAGATCTTCTATCATAGGCTCTAAATCTTTTAAAGTATAGACAGCTCTATTTTCAACTATCTTTTTACGCATATGATTTCCTATTAAAGAAAATGCTAAGCTTATTCCCATACCTACAAGAATTCCTGCTGGTCCTCCGAAAATCCCAACAGCTCCAATTGTACTTACCACCCCACTTGATACTCCCAATACAGCCGGAAGAGATTTTTCAAATTTAATTGAACTCTTTTTATTGAAAAACGATATATTTTCATATCTTCCATCAAAGCCTTTTATCTTTACTTCTTCAAGTTCAATACTAATATTTTTTATAAAAGCACTTATATTTGATAAGACCTCATCCATTATATTGTTTATTGCTTTATCAGATGTTTCCTTATACACTAAACTAAGTCTGCTTCCATCAACTATACCCTTATTAATAATCCTTCTAAGTTCTAATTTTAAATTTTCAATATTTTCTCTTATTATCTTTGAAGAACTATCTATAATATTCCCCATTTCATCTTCAGCATAAGACCTACAATTTCTTATTTTTCGTTTATTTTCTGAGAGAATGTTTTTTATTTCATTTATTCTTTCTTCTTTTTCCACATCATTTTGCTTATCTTCATTTAAGGCTAAGGTTTTATAAGTCTCTATTCTATCAGTAATGCTTTCCAATGTTTCATTGATTCTTGCCTTTAAAGTCTTAGTTAATTCTTCCTTATATTCTTTTGAAATATTTCTTATTTCCTCCAAAACATTAACTATGCCAGAATTATTATAAGCTGCTTCATTTTTAGTAAATTTCCCTTTTACAGCTTCATAAACATTTACAATATTTACATTTATACTTCTTTCTTCATTATGAGCATAGCTTATACTACTTAAAACTCCTTCATTGTGCTCTCTTGCCTCATTTGCATCCTCTAAACTTTCATCATTCCATTTATTCTGAACAAAAATAGTATTGGTTAACTTAGGCCATAAAGCATTTATGAAATTTTTTTCAGTTCTTGTAATAGGAGGATTTGTCCTGATCATAAAAATTCCAGCTACTAGCTTATCTACATATTCTAAAGTAGTTTTTTGGTTTTGTGGCGTTAAGCTACCAACCCCTGGTAAATCAACAAGAACGATATTTTCTTTTAGCACCTCACTTTTATTATGAAGAACTATTCTTGATACTTTAAGATTATTTGCTTCATTATAATCATTATGTACATACTTCTCTAAATCTTTTATGTGTATATTATCTTTACTTCCATTTAAATAATACACTATAGCTTCTTCAATATTTTCTCCATATCTAACTTCAACAGGCACACAAGTTGTTTCATCAACATCAGTTGGTAATACATTATCCTCCATTAATATAGCGTTTAAAAAGCTACTTTTTCCTGCGCCTTGAATCCCCAAAACTGGAACAATTATTTCTTTTTTATTTAAGTTTTCAATAAAATGCTCAAAGTATTTCCTATAGTTTACTCCTTGATTTTCATTACTAAGGTATTTTTCCAGTAATCTATAAAATCTTTCGTCTTTGATCAAATCTATATTCGTCATTATTTTTTATCTCCTCTTCCCAAAAAGCTTAGAAAAGAATGACCTATTTCCCCATTCTACTTCTTCTTGTATATATTCTATTTTCTCGTTAAGTTCATTCTCTAATTTATTTATTAATTCTATTATAATATCTTTATCTTTAATTTTATCATCAATATCCTTAATTTTTCCTAAAATTGAAATTTTATTATCAAATAAACTACTTTCCATTGACTGTTCTAGCAATTCCACTTTTCCTCCAATAGATTTTTCTAATAATTCTACCTTTTCTTCAACTTTTTCTACATTAATATCATCTATTTTATTTAAAATAGCGTCTTTATTATTTGCAGCATCTTTTACAACCTTTAATCCTAAAATAGCTAATCTTTCTTCTATTGATTGAAATAATACACTGTTTTGTTCCACTATATTTTTTTTAATCGCCGTTTCTACTGTACTCTCTATAGACTTTGTTATCTTCTGTATGCTAGTATTTAAATCATCAAGTTTTTCCGCAAAATCCTCTTCTGTGAATTCTTGAAAGTCTCCTTTTAAATCATTGATTTTTTTTTCAATTGGTTTTAACTTCTCTGCTACTTCTTCAGACATGCCTCGAGATGCCTTAGAAAGTAAGGCTATCATATCATCTTGTATTTCGCTCATTATATTCTTAGTTACTTCATCACTCTGAATTAAAATTGACTTGTCTTCCATTATATACTCCTTCTCCATAATAATTATCCTAATTTCTCCATCTATTTTATTTTAATTAGTTTTATTCAAAAAATAACTTAAAATTTCTTCTAAAATTTCTTTTTCCTCTACACCCCTTGATAAAGGATTTTCAAATAATTTTTCTTTCACGGTCTTATAATCACTAATTAAAAAATTATCTTTTTCTTTTCCTTCTATTAAAGCCATATTATATATTGGGTTTTTAGAATTTATTAACATATAATCATTTTTTATTCCCTTAAATCTATTTTCAATACTGTTCTCTAAATCAGCTACTTCATATAAAAGTTCATGTACATTTTTTGCATTAATAAATTCTCTGCTTGAATCTATTACCAAATTAATCATTAAATCATCATTTTCTTTAAGAAAATAGCTCAAATTTCTGCTTTCCAAAATCTGTTTCTTAGAATTTCCTATTTGAATTCCATTAAAGATAATAAAAATATTTACTGAATAATCTTTTATGTGCTTTAATTTATTGTGTAAATCCAAATTATATCTATCACACTCATAAACAATCACTATATTCCCAAACCTATATATGCCTTCTTTTCTTATTATTTCACACTCATGTTCTTTTAGATATAAGCCATAAATCCTTGAAATAAATTCTTTACATGAATCTATATCCCATGTCCAGAAAAGTTCAAGAGCCTCCTTATTTGTCTTCTCTTTACATTTATACTTCATATATTTCCCTATTAGCAAATAGTTTTCTTCTAGTATCCTATTACTTAACATATAAAGGTTATAGTGCATATTTGAAATAGGGTATGCCACTCTTTTTTCATAATTAATATTCGTAGCGGCCACTTCATTTTCTTCGATTTTTAGGTTAATAAGTTCATCCCTAATACTTATCAAACTCTTGCTAACTTCTTCTATATTATAGAGTTCTATATTTTGACTCTTCTTTTCTTCATATTCCTCATATCTCTTGTTTACTTCATCGTAAAAAACCTCAATAGATTTTCTATACTGATGCGTCCATTCTTTCAATATCTCTATATATCTGTTTTTATTTTGATTACATATACTTCTAACCATTTGTATAGTAGCATCTTTATCGACTATTTTTTCATCATATTCTACTTCTTTATATCCCCATTCTCTATCAAAGATGTTAGATAACAATCTTTTTCCCTTATTTAATACTCCTTCTTTTTTAAACAACATTGTTCTTTCTTCAAATTTATGTTTGATCTCAATATTTTTACTTTCAACGCTTGGTAGAACATAGGAAAGCCTTATATCAAGATTAAGCTTATTATATATCTTTTTCTTTTCCTTTTCGCACTTTTTAACTATATTTAATATGTCACTTTCAATATATAAATTTTTGTTATTAATTCTATCTATTATTTCTAAATAATCTTCAACAATATCCGATGATACTTCTGCAATTTTATTTATTGTTTCAAAAATCACATCTTCAATTTCATTTATCTTAACAAATATCTCTTCTTGAGAATTTTCAAAAGTATCTAAAAGATTATCAATGTCTTTACTTTGTACTTTAATTAATTCTTCTATTGTATCTAATTCATTTCCCTTTATAATTTCTCTATCAGCATTTATTATATTATTAATTTTTTCTATAAGGCTTATGGCTCTTTGCCCATCTAGTTTAGGAATAGTTTTACCAGCACAATTTTCTATTGTATTAATAAAAACATTAAAGTTAGAATTTTTATACAACTCTTTATCTCTTGTTATTATTCCTTTTAATCCATTAAGCGCTGATATTTGTATGACCTCGAAATCCTCTCTTTGCTCAGTAACTTCTCCTAAGAGTTTTTCTGCTCTCTTTTTATGTTTTCTTAGGATAGTATTTTTATCTTCTTCAACTATTCCATTTCTGCCTATTTTCTCTTCAATTGAATCAATCATATTTTGAACTAAAATTACCTGCTTTCCTTTTTCACTAACAATTTTAATTTTCTCAGCATTAGTTCCATCACTATTAGCTTTTACTGTAGTTACAAAGATGCAGATATCTATTGTTGGAAGTAATATTTCTAAAGTCAACTTCTCATGATTTTCTAAATTCCAAGCGTCTAGTCCCGGACTGTCTATTATGTGTATATTTTCTCCCAACATAAAATTAGGTGTTGTAATATCAATTTGAGTAACATTTAGTTGATTATTAGGATTTTTACTTTCATCTGCATATTTTCCTATAATATTCTCATTAAGTTCATCGTCTTTTAAAATTTGTGGCTTGTTATCCTTAAAATATATTGTAGCTTGTCTACATTCTCCTTTAGATGCAGTAATTATAATACTAGAACTTGGCCTTATAGCCATTGGTAAAATCTTTTCACCTAAAAGTGCATTTACCAAAGTAGATTTTCCACTACTTGTTATCCCCATGATAGCCACTCTAATTGCATTATTCTTATACAGGTTTTTTCTTTCCTTAAACCACTCTATATCTTTATTGTATCTCTTTTTTATATAATCATTTTTTTGTAGAATCTCTTTAATTTCATCTATTATATCTAGTATATAATTATTCGTTCCCATAAAATTCTCCATTACAATGCTAATTTATATTTCATATTACTTATTTATTGTTATATTACCACAATTACTAACATTTATCTAAATAAAGTGATATTTTTCAGATACTTTAACCTAATATTTAAAGCCATAAAATGACTTCATATACTATTATAAATTATAAATTCAAATAAGTGAACGTTACATCAATCAAGCATGTCAAATTTACTAATTATTCGTTCACCTTCACAAAAAGGTGTTTCTTCATCACGGCCCCATTAAACTCTATTACCAAAGTTCCCACTCTATATGGAATAGTTCTTGAGATATACAAATCCCATTCTTGATTAGACTTTCCTATAAAACTACAATATATATAGGTAGGCTTTAAGAGCAAAGAAAAAAGTGCCCTTCCCGCAAAGAGTAGCACCTTTTCTTTAAATTAATGATAATAACCACTAATATTTTCATCAATAATGAATATAACTCGGTTTGATTTATTTAGCTTCTAGGTAAAAATATTGTTATCCTAGTACCAATGCCTTTTCTACTTAATACAGAGAAATACCCTTTATGTCCATCAATAATCCATTTAGCTATGGAAAGTCCTAACCCAGTACCACCATTCTTTCTAACTCTTGCTGTATCTGCTCTAAAGAATCGCTCAAATATATGTGGTATGTCCTTTTCGTCCATTCCTATACCATTATCCTGAATTGAAAAATAAGGTTCCCCTTTTTCATTTATTCCTGTTTTAAACATTATAACTTCATTTTCTTCAGTATACTTAGCTGCATTTTCAATTAATATTCTAGCTGCCTGCTTAAGTAAACCAATATCGCCATGAACAATTATTTGTTCTGAACTATGGTATCTATATATATGTTTTTCATCTATCATCTTCGACTCTTCAAGGACTTCATTCATCATATCATTTAGTAAAAACTCTTTAGCGTTAATCTGTGTTTTACCGTTAATCCCTCGAGCTAAAAATAACAGCTGTTCTACTAGATTCTTCATATTTTCAGATTCACTTTTAATGGCTTCAATAGACTCATTTAATACACTTTCATCATTTTTTCCCCAACGATCCAGCATATTAGCATACCCCTGTATTACAGAAATTGGAGTTCTTAGTTCATGGGATGCATCAGAAACAAACCTTGCTTGTTGTTTATAAGAATCTCTCATTCTTTCTAAAAGATTATTTATTGCCTCTTCTAATCCATGAAGTTCACTATCTCCAGTATAAATTTTTTCATCTGATATTACAGGGCTAATTTTAGAGATGGCCTCCTCAAGATTTTGAAATTTCTCCTCATCAAAAGTCATATTGCTAAGTCTGCTTGCAGTTTGAGCTATTTCATCAAGAGGTTTTAGTGTCCTTCTAATTCTCATTGTTCCAAAAATAATTTCTTTTAGTACAGATAAGACCTGTATAACAGCTATAGCTATAGACACTCTTTGAACTAAATATAAAAAACTACCTGCCTCTTTAACCATAGTTTGACCATTACCCCAAACTACTATATAAGTTGCATTTTCTATAGGTAAGAAATTTAATGCTCTTTTGGCATTTAGTACAAATTCTCCGTAAAAATTGATTTCCCCATCAACACACCAGTATAAAATAAGAAAAAATATTGTAAGTATATCAATCCAAAGAAATTTTGAAAATAATTTTCTTACAAAAATAGAATTTAATTTTATTGCAATAGATGTAACATTTTTTGATTTGTTAACTTTACTCATCTTTTATAACGTATCCTACCCCTCGTACCGTGGATATTATTTTTGTTTTAAATGCATCATCTATTTTGGTCCTTAAAAATCTTATATAAACATCTATTACATTAGTTTCTCCAATATAATCATAGCCACATACTTTTTCCATTAGTATATCTCTAGTTAATACTATATTCTTATTTTCCAATAAAGTTTTTAATAAAGTAAATTCTCTGTTTGTTAATTCTATTTCTGTATTATCATACATTACCTTATGTCTCATCTTATCTAAAGACAATAATCCGCAGCTTATTATGTCTGTATTTCTTCTTTCAATAACAGTCCTCTTTTTAAGGGCTGTTCTTATTCTTGCTAATAACTCTTCTATTGCAAAAGGCTTTGTTATATAATCATCCGCTCCTGCATCAAGTCCAGATACCTTATCCATAACGGCATCCCTTGCAGTAAGCATTATGATAGGCAAATCTGAAGTTTTCCTAATTCTACGTAATACTTCTAATCCATTTATTTGCGGAATCATTATATCAAGAAGTACTAAATCTACTTCACCCTTCTCAGCTATTTCAAGACCTAATCTTCCATTATCCGCTTTTAAGATTTCATATCCTTCATGTAACAACTCTAACTCTACAAATCTTGCAAGCTTCTCATCATCCTCAACAATTAAAATTTTAACCATTTTTAAATCCCCTTTTTAATTTACCTTTTACCTTTTTTACATTTTCTGATATTAACTTAAGTACATGATTAATCTTATCTACCTCTCTCATTTTTCCTGATAGTGAAAATTCAAAATCAAAGAAAAGTCCTACTATATATAAAGGAATAACAATACCAAAGGAGAATATTAATAAAAGTATAATCACTGTAACTGGAATCCTAAGAAATACTTTATTTTCTCTCTTTATTTCAAAGAAAATGTTATTACATATATCTATTATTTTGCATACTTTTACAAAAATCCCTTCAAAGGTATTATCCCTTTTTGCATTATTATAATTATTCTCTTGATTTTTATTATTAGTCATCATGCTTTGAATATAATTTTCTTTATATTCATTAGTATAAAATATGCTATCAGAAGGTCTTTGAACTTTACCTATTACCTCTAAATAAACAAATGCGTCTAGAATGTCCCAATTTGACTTTTCAAGTGCAGCTTTTGCTTCTTCATAACTTATATTAGCTTCATTTTTCAATTTTTCTATAAGCTTATGATCTTCCATGAATAACCCTCCATATCTATTGTCTAAATTATACCATTTAACTTGATGTTTTTATATACAAATAAGAGGCTTCGAATAACTTCAAAACCTCTAATACTCCATCTGTAAATTAATTAGCTTTATATCCTTCTTTAAAATCACTTTTTATATTGTCCGCTGATTCTGAAGCTTTATTTAAAATATCATTAACCTTATCTTTATTAATATCATTGCCTGTTATTGAGTATTTATATCCTAAAAATAAACCAACTACTAATAATATTGTAACAGGCCAAAATCCAATTATCAGTAACAGTGCAGATATGGTAAGTGAAATCCTTACTGGTTTTTTATCTTCCTTTTTCATCTCAAAATAGTTTTCATTCCCTTTGATAATTATCTTCTTCATAAATTTAAATACCCTGCCAATAATTTCTCCAATGCCTCCACATTTCTTCTTATGATTTTCTTCATTTTCTTTTTTATTTTCTTCTTCGCCTTCTACAGCCACTTCTATAATCGTATTAGCTGCATCATTTTCAACTTTTCCTTTTCTTTCTAAGTAAATTATAGAATCTAGAAGATCAAAATCACAATTTTGTAATGCTTCCTCTGCTTCTTCATAGCTTACTTTAGTCTTTTCCATTAACACCTTAATCATTTCATCTCTTTCCATATTAATCATCCTCCATATTTTTTTATTGTCTCTTACCTTGTTTATATAATACTTCGCAAAAATTAATCTAAAATATAAGAAAGATTAAAATCAGATTAAAATCTCATAATTTTTATTAAACACCATCAATATACATCCTCTTACAAAAAAACAGCCTTAACCTATTTATATCAATAGTTAAGGCTGTTTTTGTTTTTACTTAAGTAAGTCTCGTTTTATTTATTCCTCATAAATGCTAAAATGGAAATCCAGGCAATTTATGAGGTGCTAAATATAGTATATATTAATCTTAATCTTCAAAAGCTTGAGATAAATCATAGATTATATCATCAATATGTTCTGTTCCTATTGATAATCTTATTGTATTTGGCTTAATTCCCTGATCTAATAATTCTTCCCCACTTAATTGTGAATGTGTTGTACTTGCTGGATGTATTACAAGTGACTTAACATCAGCTACATTTGCAAGTAAAGAGAAAATTCCTAATCTATCAATAAATGCTTGTGCTTCTTCTGCTCCACCTTTAATTTCAAAAGTAAATATAGAACCTGCTCCTTTAGGGAAATATTTATTATATAAAGCATTATCAGGATTTTCTGGTAATGATGGATGATTAACCTTCTCAACTTTTGGATGATTCTTTAAGAAATGTACTACTTTTAAAGCATTTTCAACATGACGTTCAAGTCTAAGAGAAAGTGTTTCTAATCCTTGTAATAATATAAATGCATTAAATGGACTTATGCTCGCCCCAGTGTCCCTTAATAAAGTTGCACGAATTCTTGTTACATATGCCGCTGCACCAACTGCTTCTGCAAATTTAATTCCATGATAACTTGGATCAGCTTCAGTTAATTGTGGAAATTTTCCTGAACCTATCCAGTCAAATTTTCCCGAATCAACAATTACACCACCTAATGATGTACCATGTCCACCTATAAATTTAGTAGCCGAATGAACAACTATGTCTGCTCCATATTCAATTGGTCTGAAAAGGAACGGGGTTCCAAACGTATTGTCAACTATTAGCGGAATTTTATGTTTATGTGCTATCTCTGCTAATGCCTCAAAATCTAATATATTTGAGTTAGGATTTCCAAGTGATTCAATAAAAATAGCTTTTGTATTTTCTTGAATTGCATTTTCAAAATTTGATAAATCATCAGGGTCCACAAAAGTTGCTGTTACTCCATTTGTTGGGAATGTATGTGCTAATAAATTATAAGATCCACCATATATAGTTTTTTCTGCTACTATATGATCTCCTGCACGAGTTATATTTTGCAACGCATATGTTATAGCAGCTGCTCCTGATGCAACTGCGAGAGCTGCTATCCCACCTTCTAATGCTGCAACACGTTTTTCAAAAACATCTTGTGTAGAATTTGTTAAACGTCCATAAATATTACCAGCATCAGTTAGTCCGAATCTTGCTGACGCATGCGCACTGTTCTTAAATACATATGATGTTGTCTGGTATATTGGCACTGCTCTTGAATCGGTTGTCGGATCTGGATTCTCCTGTCCTACGTGTAGTTGCAATGTTTCAAATTTTAATTTTCTTTCTTGATTACTCATGCTTTTTGCCTCCATTTGCTTTTTATTTTTTTATTTCTTATTCTGTAAACCATAGGCATCAGATAGATTCTCTCCTTATTCTTTGTCATAAAGTATATATTTCAAATGCGGATTTCTATTTTCTAAGCGCATAACCACTGAATCCATTAATAATCCTACTATGGCAATAACAATAACTATTCCTACTACCCAATCTATTCTATACATATTCTGGGATGACCTAATTAAAAATCCAAGTCCAGAACTTCCTCCCATCATTTCTGCAGCTATTAACATAAATAATGAATAATTAAGACTCAGCTTAACACCATACATAATCTGAGGTAAAGCACCCGGTAACAATATCTTTGTTATAAGATTCCATTTATTAAGTGCAAAAGATTCTCCATGCTTAATATAAGACTCATCTACATTAAGTATTCCGGTAATTGAATTAAAAAGTATCGGCCATATGCATGTCCATGTAATGACTATGATCTGTGTGACTTCTCCAACACCTAAAATAATTATAATTAAATGATAAACAATAAATGGATTTATCTGTGAACAGGCATCTAAAACAAGTTCTACTGATTCCTGGATTTGTTTAACTAAGATACTAATTGCAACGCCTAACGGTACTGCAATAATAATTGCAAGTAAAAATCCTAAGGAAGATCGATAAAAACTAAGGCCTATATGATATAAAAGTTTTTGTTTCGAAAACAATTCTGCAATTCCAGTTATGACCTTTGAAAAAGATGGAATAAGTATAGGATCTAGTATTTTAAGTCTACAAAAAGATTCCCAAATAGCTAGAAAAATTCCTATTGTAACGTAACCTTTTATATTCACACTTTTTAATTTAATATAATTCAACTCCTTTCTTTTAACATTGCTAATTTACTCTTTGAAAAATTCAATCGGATGTTCTGCTTTATAGGCAGCCCACTTTAATTGCCCTTCTCCTAGTATTAATATTCCTGCTACGATAATTGATAATATAATAAAAATAAAATTATCTATTTTTTTGTATACTTTATGTTTTTTAAAAAGCGACACTGGTTCTTCCCAAAAAAATAATCCATTTTGTATATATTTAAAAAACCTATTTATTATAACCCCTAATGTTATTATAATTACACAACTTGCATATACTTTAGGTGCATCGAAATAGTGATGTGCTCCATTATGCAATAGATATCCAAGTCCTGAATTAACTCCCATCATTTCTCCAACAATTATAATAAAGAATGTCATTTGGACACTTACTCTAATCCCAGCAAAAATACTATGTGCAGATGCCTGAACGTATACTTTGAATATTGTATCTAATAACGAAATATTCATAGATTGAACATATTTTATTAAACCTTTGTCAATCTGTTTTATTCCTTGTAGTGTTCCAAGCAATATTGGGAATACACCTACCCATATAACTGCTGCAAGCCTTATCATTTCACCTGTTCCAAATAATGCAATAAATACAGGAATCAAAGAAAATGGATTAACTTTTGCAAAAATTCTGATTAAAGGTTCAAACATTAAATAAATATCATTATATTTTGAAAGAATTGTACCAGCTGTTACTCCTATTAAAGCAGCTAATAAAAGTCCAAATGTGAATCTCCACAATGTTGACATTATATGCATATACAGATCTTCATTTCCCCATAGATAACCTATTTTCCTTATGGTTACTGTAAAGCTTGGAAATATATCACTATTAATAATTCTAGCTCTAGCTACAAATTCCCAAAGCATAATCAAAATAATCAAACCTGATATTTCTATTAATTTATCTTTAAGATTTAAAAGAACATCTGTATCTTTTTTCATTATTGTGCCTCAAATTTATGTGTTATAATATCATCTACTTTGATAGATCCTTTAGGAATTGCTCCAGTGTTTTCTAAATCTTCAATCCATGGCTTTATGGTATCTTCATTGATTTGTGTAGTTTCAGAATAATAGTGATTTCCTTTTACTTCAGTTCCTATAAATTCGCTAGTTAGTTTTGCTGTTTCCTCAACATTGGCATTTGCCCATTTTTGTGCTTTAGTCATAGCTCTAACAAATGCTGCTACTTTATCTGGATTTTTTTCTATAAAACTATCTGAAAAGTAATATAGATAAACTCCAGTTGCTTCACCAAGTCCTGCTTCTGATGAATCTGAAATTTGAGTAAGTCCTGCTTCTGTAGCTGCATCAAAAAATGGTGGATGGACTCCTATTATATCAACTTGCCCAAGTTTTAAAGCTTGAATTTTTTGAAGATCTGATTCAAATGTAATCCATTCAAATTTGCCTCTTGAAACACCTTTGGCATCTGAAATTTTGTTTGGAATAAAATCTTCACAAGTATTGTTAAACCCAGCTGATTTTATTTTTTCATTGCCTTTATAATTTGTTAAATCGTTCCACGTTTTAACACCAGATGCTACCGCATCTTTATTTACATAGAATCTCATATGTCTTAATTTAGGATCAACATCAGGACCTGGTTCAATTATGGAACGGCCTACGGCTTTAATTTTTGACCCTCCATATACCTTAAGTGCTAATGAATTTGGATGTGTATCTGCTACATCATTATCACCAGATAAAATTGAAGGTGTTACTGCATCATTATTTAGTTCACCAGTAAATACCAATTTCAATCCTTCCTCTTTAAAAAATCCCTTTTTATCTGCTACTAAAAAAGGTGCTAATGTACAATCCTTTCTTGTTGCTGTTTTTATTGGAAATAAATCATCACTACTAGTAGAATTACTATCAGTAGTTTTTGTGCTACTATTAGCTTCCAAGGATTCAGATGGAGACGAATATTTCGTCTTACCAAATTGTGCTCCTATAATAATACCTCCTATAACCAAAACTGCTATTACTGCTTGAATAATTCTTTTTACTTTTTTATCTTTTTCTATTGCCATTATAATTTACCCTCCTTGAATATATTAAAAAGTTTTCTCTTTCCATACAAATAATTTACTCTCTAATATGTTTAATATTTTATTTATAGTTATCCCTAATGCTGCAACAAATAATGTTCCTCCATATAAGTTAGGAAGATTATATTGTGTTTTTGCAATACTTATAAACCATCCTAATCCTGCTGATGAACTCAGCATTTCTGCTGAAATAACTAATATAAAAGCTATTTGCGCACTAAATTTAATGCCAGTAATAATATCTGGTAGTGATGCTGGTAAAATTACCTTAAAAAATTCTGTTTTAGATGATGCTCCAATTGTTCTTGCTGACTTTATTAGTAGCTTATCTACACCTTCTACTCCAGCTATAGTGTGAAAAATGATTGGCCAAACTGCAACCCAAAAAATTATTATTACTTTGCTAAATTCTCCTATTCCAAAAAACAACATAAACAAAGGGAAAAGTGCAAACGGATTAAGTTTTTCGAAAAATTGTAAGATTGGAATTACGTAACTTCTTAACTTCTTTGAAATAGAAGC
Organism: Clostridium chromiireducens; assembly: GCF_003575225.1. Lineage (NCBI taxonomy): Bacteria > Bacillati > Bacillota > Clostridia > Eubacteriales > Clostridiaceae > Clostridium > Clostridium chromiireducens. Next base: position 274,878 of record NZ_QXDJ01000001.1, read on the forward strand.
TAAGAAAAATCCTACTAATAATCCCACTATTAATGCCACAAAAAAACCCATTATTGCTCTTTTAAATGTCAGTAATGTATGACTGAGCAGATCACCCTTAAATATATTTGTAGCTAATTGATTAAATACTTTTAATGGTTCAGGAATAATTCCAGTATCTAAAATTCCAGTTGCAGTCGCTAAATACCAAATTATAAAGAATGCTATTGTTGATAAAGTACTAAAAATCAATTTTCCTATTTTAGATATTACTTTGTTCTCTTCCTTCACGTTACTTACCTCCTTCCTTATTTAAATTAAACTATTCTTCTTTTAAATCATCTTCCCAAACAATTATTGAGCTTTTTAAATTATCAGCTAATACCGATATTAATGCTCCCACTATTGCTATGGTCAAAATTCCTACATATAATTTTGGTACATCATAATTTTTTTGAGAATTAGAAACAATCCATCCTATCCCTGCTTCAGAACCAACCATTTCGGTACCAATAAGCATAGTAAATCCCACTGTTAATGCTGTCTTTATACCTGTAAATATTCTGTTTATGCTTCCTGGAAGAATAACATTGAAAAATATTTGTATTCCATTAGCTCCCATCGACCTTGCACCCTTAATAAAGATTGGATCAATTTGATTTATCCCTGCCATAGTGGTAAAAAGCATCGGCCATAATATAACCCAGAAAATAATGCTTACCTTACCCGCTTCTCCAATTCCAAATAAAATTATAAATAATGGAATTAAAGTAAATGGATTAATCTGAGAAAAATTTGTAAACAGAGGATTAAAGAATCTTGCCAACTTAGGAACCCATCCTCCTAAGATAAATCCAGCTGGTACTGATACAATTGTAGCTAAAATAAATCCAATTGCCATTCTCTCAATACTTATGGCAATATGTACAAATAATTCGCCACTCAATGCCATTTTAAACATTCGTAATGCTACAGTTGAAAATGCTGGTATAAATTGAGTATCTAATACTTCAGTTCTGGCTGCCAATTCCCATATTAAAAAGAAAATAGCCACAACAATAATATTTACATATCTTTGTTTCATTCTTCCAGTCCCACCTTTCTAAATAATTTAAAATTATAAGAAATATCATCATAAAAACTTTTATGATGTTATTACCTTTGTATCTGTTGCTGTGACTATTGTATAAAGTCTTTCTAGGAACGTTAATGCACCTCTATAACCCACATAACTTCGATCAATAACAATTTCATTAGATACAGGAAGAGCAATTTCCATAATATATCCTTTTAATTCTTTTGCTAGATCTCTATCCCATGATGTACCGAAGATTATTGGTGATCTGCCCTGAAAATCAGTATTTCTAATTATTTCATCTATTGTATATCCATCTTCGGCATATTCAACTTTAGTAGATATGCCTTCTGAAATATTTTTAAATTCATCATTTATTTGTTTTCTGTATTTTTCTGGTGGATTATCTGTAATAACCTGTATAGCTGGAACTAAACCTAACTGGTCTGCCAAAAATCTATTAAGTGCTAACCCATATGTTGAATCACTAATTACAGCATACAATGAAGTTACACTCCATCCATACTCTGCATAAAATTCTGAAAAAGTATCTAAATAATAATAATATCTTTTTTCTTCCTTTTTTATGAAGTTTTCAACTTTTCTCTTATTTCTACCTGAAAATTGTGCTACTTTTCTAAGAAAATCTGATGTCTCCTTTGCTCCTATTGGTACAGTAGAAATATGCAAAAATGGTTGTCCATATTTCTTTTCAAGATATTCTGCTGTTTCAATACCAACCCATGGTGAAAGTACAAGATTAAACTGCGCTTTAGGAATGTCTTTCCATTCTTCTACACCCTTACTCTCTGTTCCAAAAAAAACATTAACCTTAAAACCCGAACCTTCTAATATTCTTTTAATTTCTTCTAAATCTCCACGCCAAAACGTATTCTGATAAGGTACTTCTGACCATAAATTAATAAGTTTCTCTTCTTTTTCTCCAGTATAATCACCTACAAATTGATCAATAATAGCTTTAGTGATTATTTCATGACCAATTAAATTATTTCCTTTAAATCCACCTGTATCTGCATGCACAATTGGAAATCCTAACTCTTGAAATTCTTTTACAACTGCGCCTATATCATCACCCACCAATTCCCCTATACATCCATTTAGAACCACATATAAGTCTGCTTTAACTATAAGTAAAGTTCCCTTAATTAATTCTCTTAGCTTTTCTTCTCCACCAAACACAACTTCTTTTTCTGTTGCATTGACGGATGGGATTACAGGCCCAGCACTGTATCCGCCACCTTGAGCGCCATTACTCATTAATACACCAGATTGTTTTGATGTACATCCTGGGCCACAATGTGTGATTGGCATCGCATGTGGAATTGCTGATACTGATGCAAGTGCTCCTATTGCACATCCGTAACGCACTTGCTCTATAGAATTTGTTCTCACTATCTCTTTGACTTTTTTACTCATCTTTCTTCTTAACTCCTTCTAAATGTCTACTGCTATTCTTGATTCAAGTAATTCATTAAACTTCTCATCTAAAAGTCTAGGATTTTTCGCTAATATATATGGATCAGATTGTTCCAGCCACCAGTCTGTATACTGCATTTCGGTATGCTCTTTCAAAATATTATGGAATTTCTTTTTTGCTAAAATATCTAATATCTTGTTTCCCAGATATATCATTCCTTGATAACCTATTGTTAAACTTTCATCACTTAAAGGTGCAGCTGAAATTCCTAATTTTGATGCAAGTGGTGACAATCCTCCATGTTTTATTAAAATAAAATCTGGACTAACTCTCTTTAATAGACTATAGAATTGATATTGTTGTCTATTACTAACACTAAAGTTTTTAACATCTCCATAATTATCAACTAAGTGTTTTAATGAATCTTCTTCTACATTTCCACTATCATATACCGGATCATGATGGAATACTAAGGAACCATCTACTGATATTCCCAATTCCCTAAGTACTGTGATGAGACCATGAGAATATCCAGAACCAGTTGAGGTAAATCCTTTTACTCCTTTTAGTTTCTTCCTTAATTCCTTGATAATAGGCTCAACTCTCTTATGTTCTTTTACAATATATTTTTCAACTAACTCTTCCCTATGGGTTACTCTTCCTATTTCTCTGAGCCATGCATCAGTTCCCTTAAATCCATAAGGTTGCGGAGCCTTTATTTCTGGTACTCCAAAATGCTGTTCCAGACCAGCTGAAAGATAGGATGATAATGTATAACAGAAACTTACAGTCCCCGCTGCTTCTGACAGCCTTTCCAAATCTTCAACACTTGCCAAATCAACTACAAAATTAACTCTAAGTCCAAGCTCTTTAAACATTGGAGTATATACATCTGATCCCCAGAGAGTTATTATATTAATTAAATCCTCCTGTTTTTTAGGATGTTTGTTTACTATTTGTCTCAAGATACCATGTTGTGTTGCATCAAAACCTGTAGTCCAGTGCTTTGACTTAAAACCTTCGCAAATCAATGGTACTACTGGAATCCCAAGTTTTTTTTCATATTCAGATGCTACACTTTCAATGTCTTCTCCAATTATTCCTGTCGCACACGATGATACTATAAAAATAGTCTTTGGTTTATATCTCTTATATGCATCTTCAACTGTCTGCTTTAACTTTTTTGTTGCTCCAAAAACCATGTCCCCTTCAAGTAAATTAGTACTAATTATTCTTACATTTTCTATTGGAAGATTTCTTGTTGCAAGTCCAAAACGAAATAATCGATTATTTCCAACTTGTCCAGCTCCACATCCTATTGGGGAATGCTGTATTAACACTGCATCTCTAATCTGACCTGCCTGGCATTCTACCATTTCCTCAGAACATCCAGCTCCTTGTGCAAATGGTCCTTCTATTTCACATAATCTGCAGCCACTATTTTTCTTACCACAACCTCTACCCTTATAGTCAGATTGTTCTATAAGTTCTTCAGCGTTACCATCCCAAGCTATAATAGTTCCAAGCCTTGTTTCACGTTTTTCCACCTCAGCAACATTTAAATTTATTTCTTTCATGTTTCTTCACCTTTCTTAATTTTGTTATTATTATGTCATAATATGGATTTCATAATTTTAACCTTTTGTAACAATCCAGATTGTACAAAACAGTAATTTAATAAACGAAAGCTGGAGGATGTATATTCTATCTTTTCAATAAAATATACATCCTCCAGCTTTCTAGTCAGATATATAAGTGTGTATGCCATAATATCATTATTTATATAATCAAACATTATTCAATTCTTATTGTCACTATCCATATAAAAATACTCGGTTTTTATTTTTATATGTATATTACCTACATTATCTCTTGTCAATATATTTTTGTAATGTCTATTTTCCAAGGTATATTAGTCCCAAAATGGTAGAACATCTGCAAAGATACTCTTAAGAAAACTATCTTCATTTAAATTACTATTAATAATTCCCATTGATTTTTGAATATGTATATATTCCTTTAAATTTTCTTTACCTGTTTTAACTGATGGCATCCACATAAAATACTTTATTTTAGCTTCATCGTCATCACTTACATTTTTTATATATCCTTTTTCCAAGGCATTACTTAAATATTTATCCTTATCTTCCTCAACAGTAGCGGCTCCTTCAATCCATGCTCGTAAAATACCCGCTGTCTTTTCTGGATACTTGTCAGAAATCTCACTTCTTACTCCGGCAAAATTAATATAAAAATAATTATTACCATGACTACTATGATTATTGCCTGCTGAATTTTCATTATCTATAAGTCCAGTCTTATATATAACATTGATATTATTATATTCTTTATTAATATCCCAAACCACAGCAGCATCAACCTCTCCATTTTCAATAGCTGTTGTTGGATTTTCATCCTTTAAATAAACCCATTTAATACTATCTTCTTTTATATTATTTTTACTTAAAACATTAATAGCCGCAACCATAGTTCCATCTCCTTGATTTGCAATACCTATTTTTTTATTTTCTATATCGCTAATTTTTTGAAGATGACTATCTTTTGAAGTTATAATTTCAATAGCACCGCTTGTAATACCCATACTTACTTTCATGTTAATATTAGGCTCATTCCACTTTAAAAATTTATAGTCGCATGTAAATGCATCAATATTACCATTCTTTATTTTTTGTTCAACCTCATTATCATTAATTTTTACTAACTCTACTTTTACTCCTTCTTTCTCAAAATATCCATTTTCATATGCCGCAAATAAAGGCACTTCAGTAAAATTTCCGACATACCCCACTTTTACCACATCGTCATTTTCATATGATCTTGAGCATCCTGTAAATATCAATAATACTATCACAATAATTAATATAAAAAATTTATTCTTCATGAAAATCTACCTCTTTAATTACTTTGTGAAACTAAACTTTAACTGCTTTATCATCACTCACGTCAAAAACTTCATTCGTAACTTTAGCATTATACGTATCTGTCATAAATCTTACTCCAATACCATGTATCATATGTGTCCCCTGCTTTACTCCATTAAAAACTGCTGAAAAGTTTGGTTCAATAACTATTATTTATATATTGGAATTTTTTCTTAAATCCTATTCCAATACCAGTAGCTACTGTATTATGATATTTCCTATTTTAAATTCTTGTGCATATTTCTTAATAAGACCTTTATAATACCATTGCTGGGGCTACTTCTGGAGAAATAATTCGTTTATTATTAGAATACGCCTCTTTCTTCTCTACTTTATTATGAAGATATTCGTATATCTTGTTAGTTATCAAATTGTAATCATCACAAACCCTCATATCAGAATTTGTTCTTGGTCTTGGCAAATCTATATCAACTATTTCTTTGATAGTTCCAGGGTTTTTAGTCATTACAACAACTCTATCTGCAAGTAAAACTGCTTCTTCAATACTATGTGTAACAAATATTATTGTTTTATTCGTTTTATCCCAGATTCTCATAAGTTCATCTTGAAGAGTTTCTCTAGTCTGAGCATCAACTGCTGCAAATGGCTCATCCATAAGCAAAACCTCCGGATCATATGCGAGGGAACGTGCAATGGCAACTCTTTGTTTCATACCTCCTGATAATTCATGAGGATACCTGTTTTCAAATCCTTTAAGTCCTATAAGCTCAATAAATTCATCACTTATTTTATTTCTTTCCTTTTTGGGAACTTTCTTTAATTCAAGACCAAACTCAACATTTTTTCTTATTGTTCTCCACGGAAATAATGCATACCCCTGCATTACGAACCCTCTATCTAACGCTGGTCCATTAACCACTTTCCCATCAATAGAAATACTGCCTGATTCTGCTTTTACTATACCTGATATTATATCAAGAAGTGTTGATTTTCCGCATCCACTCGGACCAACAATTGCAATAAATTCTCCTTTACCAATTGATAACGAAAAATCCTTTAAAGCTTGAAATTTTTCTTTTTCTGAACTTTCCTTATCTCTTACATAATATATTTGACTCAAGTTATCTAATACAATCTTTGATTCTTTGTTTTCTTCATTTACTTCCATAATACCTTGCCTCCACATTCATTATATTCTTCTTAAAATTATTGATTTGACTACCGGTTTCATTCAATTCCTCAAGATTGTTAATCATCCTTTCTTTCTAATTTTTTATTGTGTTTATATATTTTCTATAATTATTATTTATTGAGTCTTTTAAAGTATATAAAAAAGACATATTCTTTATAGAATATGTCCTCTGGTTTTCCAGTCAGAATTATTTTTCTTTCCAACATTTTATTAACTTTATTTATAAATATTTATTTAATATAAACTATCCATTTCATTTTTTAGTAATCTTATCTATTTGCTATGATTTGATTATATATAGTTATATTTTATATGTCAATACTATTTTATTATAATATCTTATGAATTTAATAAGTTCAAATTCATAAGATATTCTTTACATTGACACTGTCTGAAGTTCAGGGGAATAGTTTAACTCTATACAAAATCATTTATTTATATTTTTTCTTGTGATATGTGAAGTATATCATAAATTGTTCCTTCTTCTGATTTTACCTTACTTAAATTATCTATAAAGTAAAATACGTTATATTTCCATTTATCAGGATTGTAAATAACTACATACTCCGCTTCTTCAATTCTTGGAATATCCTTTTTTATTTTGTCTTTTAAGTTGTTAAGGCTTTCTTGTGGCTGTATTTCTCTTGTTATTTCAAGTAAATATTTACTGTCTTTAATTTTGTATGTTGTAGTATCAACCAATGGTATACCTACATTTACTCTTTGCCATCCGAATGAAGTTATTATATTGTCATAAAAACCACTAAACAAAAACTTATTTAATCCATTACTATCTTTCCAAATATATAAAGGACAATAACTATTCTGTGAACTTTTATTAGTTCCTTTTTCTGTTATTAAATACATTTTAAACTTCAAATCCTCAAATCCATCTGTTTTGTATCCGTTGTTTTTTACTCTATCCTTTATGACATTCATATCATAATCACTTGGTAATATAATCTTATATTGTGTTGCTATCATTTGCTTTTATTCTCCTTTTTATTTTTAAATTCATGAGTAAAATTCTTAATCAGTTCATTTATTAGTTTTTACATTTACAGTTTAACTCCCCATACAAAAATTGTATAATACTTATAAATAATCTTTAATATCACTAATAGTGATGGCAAATCTAAATTAATTTATATGAGAGGTCTTATACTATGGAAATTAATGATTTAAGAATATTTCAATCAGTTGCTTATGAAAAATCTATATCAAAAGCTGCTTTAAAACTTGGTTATGCACAATCAAATATAACTATGAGAATTAAAGTACTTGAAAATAAATTGAGCACTACTTTATTTATAAGAAACAATAAAGGTACTATGATTACACCTAATGGAGAAAAATTGCTTAAATATGCAGATAAAATCCTTGAATTAGTTGATGAAGTTAATGAGGAGTTTCTTCCTGCACAAGCTTCTTCAAGCGTTAAAATCGGAGCCACTCAGACTATTTCAGCCTCTATTTTACCTAAATTATTTTCCCTATTTTATGAGAAAAATCCCGAGGTATCTTTAATATTAAAAACAGAAAGACAAGAAGTTCTTATAGATATGCTTATAAAAGGTGAATTAGATGGTGCTTTTATACCTGGTGACATTAAATCTTCAAAAATCAAGAAAGTTATTACTTTTAAAGAAGAACTTGTACTAGTATCTTCTAAAAGCATTAATGATACTAATAAATTAAATGCTCCAATAATAGTAATTTCTGATATTAATTGCCCTTATCGTAAACTGCTACAAAAATGGTTAGTCAATAATCATTCTAAATCTACAACTATTATTGAATTTGATTCATTAGAATCTATTATTAGGGGTATCTCTGAAGGTCTAGGAATATCACTTTTACCTAAAAGTATTTTGCCTAAAAATAATAATTTTTTTATTTATGATTTAACAGATGACTTTGATGAATTAGAAGTTAAGTTTATAGTGAATAAAGATTTAAAAATTAATACTTTACTTAAAAGCTTTATCAATATTGCAAATAACTACATCTCTGATTCTCATTGATCGATATCACTTTGTTTTAAAACCCATTAATTCATACTATCATTTGCATTAAAATAAAGAGGTGAACCAATCACATCCGAACTTGATTCTCCTCCATTACTTAAATCCACTATTGATTTATCATCTATGCCAAACTATATTGATTCCATATCTCTAGTTTTCTTATGATACGGTATTCTAATGTTTAAACACTTCATCCTTCCTTTAATATAAATACATTGCCTTCTTATCACTTGCTTATGAAATGATCAAACTTTCATTATCCTAAAACAAATTATATTAATAACGAGGTGTTGCATTTTATTTATTTTATTACAAGATTCATATCATTAGTTTCTTTAATCATTCTAACAAATTCTAAGAATGCACTTGTAACCACGCTATTTTTGTTTCTTATAAAGTATGTATAAACACGGCTGTATTCCTCTGGAACGCAAAAAGAACGTAATAGCCCTGCCTTTTCATACCGCCTAATGGAGTCTTCTGGTACAAATGCTGCTCCAAGTCCTGAAATAACTCCATTTATACTTGCATCAATGCTATTAAACTCTATATATGTGAGATCTCTTATTCCTTGTGAATTGAAATATCTCATGAGCATTTCTCTATTTACACAACCAACTGAATTAAGTAAAAATGGTAATTTGTATAGCTCATGTAAATCTTTGATTTCAGGAGAAGCTATAAGAACAAGCTTTTCTTGGCAAACAAGCTCACTTACAAAATTCTTCTCTTCAAGCACAGATGCCTTCACAAAAGCGCCATCCAACTGAAAGTTTAGAATCTTTGTTATGAGATCTTCTGTTTTTGTAGTTATTAAAGATAAATTTACCTCTGGATACTTTTTATGATACTGTGAAAAAATCTCTGGTATATTAATTGAATAAGTAAGATGAGTTGAACCTATTGCTAAACGTCCAGATGGTTCAGAAGAATTACTAACTACTTTAGCAGCCTCTTCGAATAAATGTAATATATGTTCTGCATAAGGCAACAATTTTTCTCCTTCAGACGTCAGCACCATACCTCTCTGTCTATAAAACAGCGTAGCTCCAAGTTCCGTTTCAAGATGCTGAATTCTTGCTGTAACATTTGACTGTACATATCCCAAGGTTTGAGCTGCCTTTGTTATATTTCCTTCTGCTGCAACTGCGCGAAATATCTTTAAATCATTACTATCCATAAATTACCTCCACAATAAATATCACTAACAGTGATATAGTTAATCTAATATAATCATTTTACATGATTGAATCTTTAAAGTAAACTCTTATTATGGCGATTTAATTATAACCATAATCAACATAAAATAAACTAAAATTAAGGAGTGTCTATAATGAAAACATTATTCAATCAAACACAATTTGCAGGATTAACATTAAAAAACAGATTTATTCGCTCTGCAACAAATGATAGAGCAGCAGATAAAGAAGGACATGTGACTGAAGAACTACTAAAAATTTATGAAGACCTTGCAAAAGGAGGAGTTGGAACTATTATAACCGGCTTAGCAAGAGTAAGTGATTCTGAAAATTTATTATCAGGGCAAATGAGTATCTCTAATGATTCTTATATAGATGAATATTTGGAACTAACTAGCAGGGTTCATAAGTATTCTGCAAATATAATTCTTCAATTAGTCTGCACTGGAGCACAAAATACTAGTGCCGAAAACGGAGTAGCCTGGGGACCAAGTTCAGTAGAGGATTTATATTACAAAATCATTCCAAAGGAAATGACAAAGGAAGATATATATGATATGGAGGATGCCTTTGCTAAAGGAGCACTTAGAGCTAAAAAGGCAGGCTTTGACGGTGTACAAATGCATGTAGCTCATGGATATCTTTTAAGCAAATTTCTAAATCCTTATTATAATCGTAGAGAAGATGAATATGGTGGTTCACCTGAAAATAGAGCCAGAGCAATCATTGAGACCTATCAAAAAATAAGAGATGCCGTTGGCAAGAACTTTCCAGTACTAGTAAAAATCAACTGTAATGATTTTATGGATCAAGGATTGTCTTCAGAGGATTGTCTAAATGTGTGTAAGACTCTTGAGAGAGCAGGAATAGATGCAATAGAAATAAGCGGAGGGAGTCCTTCTTCTAGACCTGGAGAAGGGGTTATTCGAAATATAAAATCAGAAAATGAATCTTATTTCAAAGACTTTTCAGAAGTAATTGCTAAAGAAATTAACATTCCTTTAATCTCAGTTGGAGGTAATAGAAATTTTGATAAATTGACTAATATAATAAATGAAACTGAAATTGAATATATTTCATTATGCAGACCACTAATAAGAGAAGCTGATTTGATAAATCGCTGGAATGCTGGCGACAGATTACCAGCAAAATGTATTTCCTGCAGTAAATGTTTTAGCCGAGAAGAGGACAAGACAATTACAAAGTGTATTTTTAATAAATAGACTTATGATAATTCAATAAAATGTGTTCTATAGGATAGACATAATAAGTATATTAATTTATCTCTAAAACAGAAAATTATGGTAGACTCTTTCATTTAATATGCATAAAAGAGTCTACTCCATTTTAATTAATATAAATCTAAAGTATTCAATTTTTTATTAAATATCTTCCTAAATTCTTCACTATCATATTTAATATCATCTATCCTTTTTACAGACATTGCACCCATTAAACTATTTGTTATTATAACCTCATCAGATTTCTTCAATTCCTCTAAAGTAATGCTTTTTTCAATAACCTTAAATTCCTTTAAAATCTCAGCCCTTATTATTCCATTTAGCAATCCATCTTCAAGCCTAGGAGTAAATATTTCACTATTTTTAACTATAAATATATTCGCACAGCTTGTTTCCGTAATATTATCCTTTTCATTTAAGAATATTACATCATCGTAACCAATTTTCTTTGCATTTTCCTTTTCAATTAAATTCTCTATATAGCAGGTTGACTTTATATAACATAATCTTGAAGTACTATTTCTTCTTACCTTTGAAATGGTTAAATACATTCCTCTATAATAATCTTCAACCTTATAATTAAGCTCTCTTTCTGTAATAATAATATTTAATGGAGTAACAGTTATTTTTAAAACCTTATCTTTTATATTTAATTTACTTAAATATTCTCTTAGACTCGTTTCTTCTAAAGGTAATAAATTTATTTGTGTCATGGCACTTTTTAATCTATTCAAATGCTCATCTAGAAATACCGGTTCATTTTTCCAAAGCATAGTTTCAAATACGCCTCTTCCAAAAAAAACTCCCTCATCTACTAAAATTCTATCTTCATTATAAATTATATTTCGCATTACAATACCCCCATTAAAGCCTTAGCTTTATCTATTGTTTCAAACCATTCATCTTCCTCAACAGATTCCCAAGTGATTCCTCCTCCAACCCCTAGATAAGCTTTATTATCTTTTTTGACAATAGTTCTTATTACGATATTAAAATCACTATTGCCTCTTAAGTCAAAATATCCTATGGATCCTGTATAAATATTTCTTTTTAACTTTTCAAGTTCCTCTATTATTTCCATTGCTCTAATTTTGGGAGCTCCTGTTATAGAGCCACCTGGAAAGCATTCTCTGATACATTTTACTGCTGAAACATCTTCTTTTAGCCTTCCTTCTATGGTTGAAACAAGGTGAAACACAGTCTCATATTTTTCTAATTTAAAAAGTTCTGTTACCTTTACAGAATTAGGCTTACAAACTTTACTCAAATCATTTCTTTCTAAATCAACAATCATCAAAAGTTCTGATTTATCTTTCTCTGAATTCAGTAGTTCATTTTTATTTTTTTCGTCCTCTTCTTTATTTTTACCTCTTGGTCTTGTGCCTTTTATTGGCCTTGTTTGAACCAATCCATCTGTAATTGATAAAAATCTTTCTGGAGAAGAACTTATTATCTGAAAATCTTGGAAATTCATATATGCTGAAAATGGTGCTTTGTTAGTATTCCTTAACTTTTGATATATTTTATAGGAATCTTCATCGCTACTGCAACATATTCTTCTAGTCATATTAGCAATGTATACATCTCCGCTTCTAATGTAATCCTTAAGTTTTGCTACTGCTTTTTCATACTCTTCTTTATCAAAATTTGAAATAAAAGTATTTTTAGATTCTACTAATTCTATTTTTTTGTCTCTTATATCTTCAATATAGTTTTCCAAATATTTTTCTATGTTTGATATACCTACTGTGGATTCTTGAATTTGACCTGCAGCAGTTATATAAGTTTTTTTATTATGTAAATCAAAAATAATTAAATTATCAAAGAAAACAAAAATACTATCTGGTATACTAAAATCTTCATCTGAATTATCTGGTAACTCCTCTAGCACTCTTCCTATATCATATGAAAAATATCCAATGGCACCACTAATAAAAGGAATGTCATTTTTAATATTTAGTTTATATTCTTCCATAATTTCTTCTAGTTTTTCAAAAGGGTCAACATTATCATATTTATCTTTACCTATTAACACTTGCCTTCCTTTTGAAGTAAATTTTTTATACGGATTTAACCCTATAAAAGAATATTTTGATAATAATTTATCTTCCTTTGAACTATCTAAAAAAATGCTATCAATATCATCTTTAAAAAGATTATATGTATAAAATGGATCATAATATGTATTTAATTCTTTTATTCTAAAATCTATCATTATAAAACCTCATTATTATTTTTTGAATGTGCCTTGCACTCTAAAACAAAATTTTCAAGAATTTTGTGTCCATCTTCAGTGAGTTCTGCTTCCGGGTGAAATTGTACTCCATATATAGGCAGCTTATTATGTTTAACTCCCATAACTACCTCATCTGAAGTTTTTGCAGTGACTATTAATTCTTTTGAGAGTTTTTCTTTATCTATAATTAAAGAGTGATATCTTGTTACGTTAAGTGGATTTTTTACACCTCGAAATAATCCATTATTGTCATGAGTTATATCACTTATCTTTCCATGCATCGGTCTTTCCCCCTTAACTATTTTACTACCAAAATAGTGTCCAATGCACTGATGGCCTAAGCAAATCCCAAGAATCGGGATTTCCCCTTTAAACTTATCTATAATATCTAGGGATAATCCTGCTTCCTCTGGATTTTTAGGGCCTGGAGAAATAACTATGCCTGAATATTTATTACTGTTTATGCTCTTCATATCAATTTTATCGTTCCTAACCACTTCCACTTCTTCACCTATTTCTTCAAAATATCTAACAAGGTTATATACAAATGAATCGTAGTTATCTATCATTAGTATCATTCAATCATTCCTTTTTAATTTATATCTTATACATTCTATCATAGATTTATTTTAATATTAAATCTTATATAAAAAAATATGTTGCTAAACATTCTTATCCACATATTTTTAGGATAGCATATACACAAAAAATATAGGCAAATCCCATACATAAAAAAACATAGTCTACACTTCGATTATGCTTTAAAATATATCATAACTAGAAATAAGTAGCATACATTTGTAAATCGTTTCATTAGGAATTTTGATGGTAGTGATTCTTAGACACTGGAACAAATCTATGCTACTTATTTCCGTGCGTTATACGCCTAATTCTAATTACTATGTTGTTTATCTACATACATATAATCTCTTGTCACAGGAATTTCGTTATTTAAACCTTTTGTGATTAATATTTGATGAAGATCAATTATTCCATTGTTAAAGGTTGATGCACAGGCGCAAAGATAAAGCTCCCACATTCTAGCAAACTCTTCATTAAACATTTTAGTGACTTCACTCCTTTTATTGTTGAAATTTTCTCTCCAACAGAGAAGAGTATTAACATAATGCCTTCTTAGACTTTCTACATCAATGACATAAAAATTATGATCACCACAAATATTTATGATTTCTCTTAAACTTGGAATAACCCCGCCTTTAAATATATATTTCTTAATCCAAGGATCTCCTGGATATTCTTTAAGTGCACTAATATAATGTAATAAAAATACTCCTTTAGGTCTTAAAACGGAATCTATATTTTTCATGAACAAATCATAATTATCTCTTCCAACATGTTCAAGCATTCCTACACTAACAACTCTATCAAATAATTTTTCACACTTACTTAAATCACGATAGTCCATAAGTTTTACTTCCAATAGATTTTCAAGCTTTTCTTCTTTTATTCTTTCTTTAAACCTTTTAAATTGTTCTTCACTTAGTGTTATTCCGAGTCCGTGAACCTTATATTCTTTTGCTGCTTCTATTAGCAGGGATCCCCATCCACAGCCGACATCTAAAAGGCTCATACCATCTTTAAGATTAAGCTTTTTTAATATATGGTGTATTTTATTCATTTGGGCATTATATAAACTCTCATCATTTGATCTAAAATATCCACATGAATAGGTCATTGAATTATCAAGCCAAAGACTATAAAATTCATTACCTATATCATAATGTGATTGAACTTCATTCCTTTGATTTTTTGCAGAACTAGATGAAAAGATTAAATTTTTTAGTGACTTAGTATCTGCTGTAAATTTATCCATCTGACTAAGAAATAAATTCAATACAGTAAATAAATCCCCTGTTATTTCAATATCTCCTTTCATATATGCTTCTCCAAGAGCCAGTGAAGTACTCTTAAGTAATTCGGTCTTACTTATTTCATTCTTTACTACTATTTCAAACTGTGGGGCGCCCTTCCCTATAATATGTTCCTCATTATTTTGAAACTTAATCCGAAATGGTATGTCATCAAATTTCTCTAAATATTTAATATAAAAACTATTTATTAAGCTCATAGAATAATCCTCTTCTCTTTATAATTTAAACACTGCTTCATTTATACTAATTTTAATCCATAAATATACCATCCTATTTATCGATTAAAATTGGTTTTGAAAATAAAACTCATAAAATAAAACAAGAGTATTTAAAGATAATGCTTTATAATACTCCTGCTTCTTTCGTTCTAATTTCTTATGAAAAAGCCTTTTCTTCGTAGACTGCTGACTTTCCTTTATATTTTCCTGATAAATAATATATCATACTGCACATTGTGCTAAATATATACGTAATCATAATAGCTTCCCATATTCCTGTAATCCCTATACTGGTTTCTGATAAGAAATCTGATAATGGTATTCTTATTATTAGTAAAGATACAGCTGATATTGTCATGGTTACTAAGGTTTTTCCTGAGCCGTTTATAATCCCGTTAGTTACAAAACTTATGCTAAATATTAAATAACCTATAGCATTAATGCTTAAATAAGAAGTACCTATTGCTAACATTTCAGAATCCTTTGCAAAGGCCATAAGAATTTCCTTTGGAAAAAATCCTACTACTATAGATATTAGAGCAATTACGCTTAAAATTATTATTATTCCCCATTTAAATACTTCTGTCACTCTCTCCATTTTATTTCCCCCAATATTTTGTCCTGTTATAACAGATGCTGCCGCTCCAACTGACATTGAAGGCATTAGTGCTAGGTAATCGACTTTGCTTGCAGCTCCATAGGCTGCAATTGCATCTGATCCAAATCTACTTATAAAAGAAGTGATAAATATAAGACTTATCGGCATTAAACATTGTTGTATTGTTGAAGGCATTCCTAATTTAAGCATGTCATAAACGATTTTCTTATTAATAGTAAGCCTTTTAGGAATTATATTTACTTCGAATTTCTTTTTCCTTAGATATATAATTGCAGAAATAGTAGCCACTGCCCCTGAAATAAGAGAAGCTACAGCAGCTCCATTTAGTCCGTAAGCTGTTATAAGTATGGGATCTAAAATAGCATTTGCAATAGTCGATAATACTAAAAACACAACCGACGTTTTAGTATCCCCCATTCCAGAAAGAATTGCGTTAATAACATAATATAGATAATTAATAAATGCTGCTAAGAGCAATATACTTAAATAACTTGATGCCATATTAAATATATCATTTGGAGTTCCCATTAGAACTAATAATTCATTTCTAAAAATAAGAGCTAACGCTATAAGTATTCCTGCTATTATAGAAAATATTGAAAATGCTGTTTCAATGACCTTATTAATCATTTTTAAATTCTTAGCACCATAATTTCTAGATACTAATATAGATACTGATGTTGTAGAACCTGATGCTATGGATATTAGAATAAAGATAATTGGAAAACTTACTGAAGATGCAGCCATAGCATCTTTTCCAAGCAAATTGCCTATCCATATAGTATTTATTATTGTGTAACCCATAGTCAAAAAAAGACCTATTGTCATGGGAATAGCAAACTTTAATATATGCTTTTTTATATCCCCAGTTGTAAAATCATTTCCTGTTGCCTTTTCCATTTTTTACTCCTCCTAAAATAACTTAATCTTTATTGATTAATTACATTTTACTAATTTAGGAGGAGTTTATAATCACCCACAAGTATGATTTAAAGAGGTGATTTATACATCACCCCTTTAAAATATTTAGGTCAGCGGCTTTTACTAAAGCTTCTGTCCTACTATGAACATCTAATTTTGTATATATGTTTAAAAGATGAGTTTTAACTGTATTTACAGATACAAATAAAGAATCTGCAATTTCCAAGTTAGTTAGTCCATCTTTTAAGTATTCTAATACTTCCAGTTCTCTTATACTTAATAAATCATTGTTATCAAGTTTCTTAATATCATTTACTTCATCAAAGCCATTAATTATTTCATTTAAAAAGATTTTAGCTCCCTCATTTAAATCAGTTTCAATCTTATTCCTTAATTTAACCATAATGTTTTTTAAAGATTGTCCTTCATCTAGAAAAATTCTCATATAATATTCCTTATATGATAGCATTATTGCTTTAGACAAACACTTTAAAGTCTCTTGAGTATTTCCTAGCTTTTCAGAAATAATTCCCTTTAAAATCAATACTTCTGCAACTACCTTATAAATTTTCCTCTTCTCAAAGCTTTCATATAATTTATCTACTAATTTCTCTGCTTTAATTAGTGAATTTGATAACATATAATATCGCAACTTAACCATATTAAAGAATAAATATTCTATATTATATTTTACCTCTCTTTCGAAAATTTGACTGTTTACTAATGTCTCAGCATGTTGAAAATTTCCTATTCTTAAAAACATGTTTTGCTTAACAACTTCAAGGTCTATACTTACATTAAACAATCTATTATTAACTATAGTATTTTCTGCCTTTTTAATATAATTAAAAGCATCTTCACTACTTGAATCTGCAAAATATATCTTTGCTAAAATTATATAGCTTATAGATATAATCAAAGAAATATTTCCTTTCATCCCAAGCTCTAAGGCCTTTTCCACACACTCTCTGCATTTACTTAAGTCATTCCATTCATAGTACACTAGAGCTAAATCGTTATATATAGTTCCTGCTATTGGTATATTTTCAGCATGTCTTTGTGCTAGATATTCTAGTAAGTCCATACATTGTTTTTCCGCCTCATATAGAGTACCTTTAAGCATCTTTGAAATAATTATACTGGTATTTGCCATGGTTGCTATATAGTAATTGTTTATATTTTTACTAATAATTAAGCATTCTTCAAAAAAATTTAATGCCTTTAATACATCTCCTCTATAAATGCATGCAGTTCCATTTAATAAAATAGTCGTAGCATTTAATAAACTATACTTAGAGCTATGAGCCTTCGCTTTATTCAAGTACTCAGCAATCTTGTCACTATCCTTATCTAAAGTTGCAAGCATAGCTTTTATTATCATTATTTCAGCAAAAAAATAATCTGCTTTTTCTTGACTATGAAATTTCTCTATAATTTCCTGAGCATGCTTTAGGTATTTTTCTGTATCCTCATAATCCCCATTAATACATTTGAACCAGGCAGCATTCATACAAAGCCTAGGACTTTCATATAACTTACTTTGCGGGATCAACATGCACCAGTCATATACTTTTTTCATTTCTCCGCTAAACATTAAATCCATATCAATTTTTTCAATCATAGATACTGCCTTATCATAATTTCTAGCTTTAAGATAAAAATCAATACTAATGGAATATAACTCATTTACTTTATACCAGTCTGCAGCATTATTATACAAACTTACCAGATCGTCTTTTATATTAATCTCTCTCCTATTTCGCAAAAAATCTCTAAACAAGTGGTGATACCTATACCACTCTTTATTTTGATCCAGAGGAATCATAAATAAATTTTCATTATCTAGTTTTTCTAATATGTATTGACTATTTTCTATACCAACTATCTTATTACATAAGTCAAAATTCATTTCAACTAATATGGAAGTTTTCATAAGAAATATTTGTATATCTTTATCTAATAAAGTAAATACTTCTTCCATCAAATACTCTAGAACATATCTATGATCGCCTCTAAAGTTTTTTATAACATCATTTTCATTTTTATTGTTCTTTAATGAAAGTGCCGCCATTTGTAGGCCTGCTGCCCATCCCTCAGTACGTTTTTCTAAAACAATTAAAATCTCCTCAGCAATAGTTACATTCATTACCTTTTCAAAAAACTCTTTTGTCTCTTTAACTGTAAAACTGATATCCCTTTGGGAAAGTTCAAGCATATTATCAGTTGCTCTTAGCCTAGCAATACCTATATTAGGGATTACTCTACTAAGTATAATAACATGCGTATTGAATGGCACATTTCTTATGAAAAATCTCAATTGATCGTATATCTCCTCATTTGTAACTAAATATAAATCATCTAATACAACGAATAAATCTTTTTCTATATTGTAAAGATCATTTATAAATACTGATAAAAAATCCATTGCCGACTCATTGTTAGATTGATAAGAATTAAGTACTGAAAAAGCATTCTCTAACATTCCACTTTGTATTTGATTAATTGAAATTAAAATATACCTCCAAAATGTAAGTGGATCACTATCCCTTTCATCAAGCGATACCCAAGACATGTAGTATCTATTCTTAACATCAAAATTTATCCAAGAAGATATTAATGTACTCTTCCCAAATCCTGCTGGAGCGGTAACTAGAGTAAGTTTATAATTTACACTTTCATTTAGCTTTTCAAATAAACCTAGTCTTCTTATCAATTTTTCCTTTGCTTTAGGGATATTTATCTTACTTTTAATAAAACCTTTGTCCATTTTTTATATCATCCTTAAATACTATAATTACTAATATTTTACTACTAAACCTTAGTATCTTCCACAAAAAAAATGAGATAACAGGTAAGATAATGTGTAATTCTCCATTTTCAAATTTTGCTGAGATTTGTGCTCTATCAACATTTTCTACATGAAAAGCTCTTGAAATTTGCCCGTAATTAATTTTTCTCTTTATCCTGAAATAAATTCATTATTGTTAATTATCTCTTTTGTGCTATTTTTTTCTTTTATTTTCTTTGTCTTAATATTTATTTTAACAAGCAAGTGAATTTTTTAATTGATATAATGACATTTTTTCAGCTATGTTCTGTGCTTGACGCAATAACTCTTCAGTAGATGCGGCAGTTTCTTGTGCCTTTGCTGAATTTGTTTGAACTACTCCAGATATTTGATCAACATTATCTGTCATCTGTGTTATAGCTTTTGTTTGTTCAAATGATTCAATGAATATATCTTTTATTAACTTAGAACTATCATCAACATTAACTACTATACTATTTAATGCTTCTGAAGCTTCTTTAGCTAAATTCTCGCCATTTTTTATTCTAATTAGTGAGTTTTCTATTAAAGCATTAGTATCCTTTACTGCAAGAGAACATTGCTGAGCAAGATTTTTCACTTCATTTGCTACTACTGCAAAGCCTTTTCCTGACTCACCCGCTCTAGCTGCTTCAATTGCAGCATTTAAAGCTAAAAGATTTGTTTGCGATGCAATATTCTCTATAGTACCTGTAATCATTGCAATTTGATTAGATGACTCAGCTATATCTTTCATATAATCCATTAATCTTTCCATTTTATAATTGCCTTCTGTTACAATTTTTTTAGTGTTTTTTGATACCCTATTAGCCTCTTCTGCATTTTTTGAATTTATCTTAACTTTAGCTAAAACCTCATTAAAACTTGCAAAAAGTTCTTCAATTATTGCTGCTTGATTTGTAGCTCCATCTGCAAGATCCTTAGTAATCAATGATATTTGTTCTGAACTATTAGTAGTTAAATCTACAGATTTACCTATACTATAGAAGTTTTCATTTAATCTATCAATAATAGTTTCAAGTGATTCCTGTATAGGAATAAAA
This sequence comes from Clostridium chromiireducens, assembly GCF_003575225.1. Classification (NCBI taxonomy): domain Bacteria; kingdom Bacillati; phylum Bacillota; class Clostridia; order Eubacteriales; family Clostridiaceae; genus Clostridium; species Clostridium chromiireducens. The sequence goes on from NZ_QXDJ01000001.1 coordinate 295,688, forward strand.
TCACACTTATATTCAACTTCTTCCTTTAACTCTATATTTAGATTTCCAACTGATATTTCTTCTAATAATGTTGTAATATTATCAACATAAGAATCTATCATTTCAATAGCTCCAATTAAATTATTCGCCATTCCACCCATTTCATCATTAAGATCATATTTATTTTCTACTTTAAGATTTCCATATAGTAGTTCTTCCGATATCTCTTTAATATTATTTATTCCTTTCATAAATATGTTGGTTAATAATCTACTTACTGTTGATGTAACAGCTACTATAATAAACATAAAAATAACTATAAATCCTAAAATAATATTATTAACCACAGTAACTCTTTGTAGAAATTTTGCTGTTTCTTTTTGAGACTCTTCATATACTTCCAAAATCCTTTCTACGATAATATCAATATGTGGTGAATATGTACTCTGAATTATTGATGTTGCTGAAGCTTTATCTCCTTCATTAAGTAAACTTATTATTTCCGCCCTATTACTTTCAGCTAATTTTATTGCCTCTTCAAGTCTAATAATCATCTCATTATTCGCTGGAAACACTTCTCTTACGTTTGTAAAATTCTTATCAAAAACTATTACTTCTTCATCAACCAATCTTAAATATTTCATCTCTTCTTCTCTATCATCTTCGCCAATTGCCTTGTAAAGATCTTTTTCAATTTTCTGGAGATTAATTCTCATGTTAGCTATGTTGTCTGAAATCTCATATGACTTTATATATAACGAATTTGTCTTCTTAGAAAACATATATAAAGTTCCAACAGTTATGATCATACTAACTAAAGTAAATGCTATAATTACCAAAAAAGGTTTTTTAATTTTTTGGCTTACTGATTCTTGAGATATTAATTGATACAATTTATTGTACATTTTTTAAATTCCTCCTCTTTCTATTGTCTAATATTTATAAAAATAATCAATTTAATTAAAATTTCATTCCTTTTAATTAATTATTCATTGTGAATTGATATAAGTTGAAGAAATATCAGCTACTAAAAGTAAATTGCGGTTTCTTAGTTGATAGTGATTTTCATTTACCATTATATCAATTTATACCCTATTTTTAAACATCTGTCCACAAAAATATATAATTATCAAAATATACCAGTTTAAAATATCATATATTAATAAAAAACTAATATTCTTTATAAATATTTATTAAAATTTAAATAGAATACTGTAATTCAGATAATGAATACGAAGTATAATAAAATAAATAAAGGATAAGGAAGACACTATATAAAAATGTCTTCTTTATCCTTTATTTTTTCGCTTTAAACATACATGCTTTTGTGGTTATAGAAATGTTGCCATGCTTTTTAATGTATTCCTCTAAATATCTTGTAAATTCTTTTTTTCGTTCCCCTATTAAAACCGAGCTTCCTTGTATGGTCGATGCTTTGTATGATACTACTGGTTCTGCACTATTGACTATTATTTTTCCGTCTAAAACTTCTATATCAATCTTATTAAAATACTTTTGAAGAATTGCTCTACCATTTTCTAAATCAAATCTATTGGAAAATCCGTTACTATCTAATCCAAGATTTGGTGCAAAACTTTCTGCCAGTTCATTAAGTTCATACATTGATTTACAAGAATTAGCAGTCACATAAAATATGCCGCCGGGTGACAGTACTCTTCTTATTTCAGATAAAGCCTTTTCTATATTAGGTACGAAATAAATCATATGTTGTGCAATAACTACATCAAAGCTACCGTCTTTATAGGGTATATCTTCTGCATTTATCTCTTGATAAGTAAATTCATGATCTATTTCTTTTAATCTATTCTTTGCAATTTTTAGCATGCTTTTAGAAAAATCAGATAAAGTAATACTTAATTCTTTATTTATACTATCTTTATTTTTATACCATAACTTTCCTACACCACATCCAAGTTCCAATATTTTTGCTTGATCAGGAAAATACATTTGATTAAAGCACCACTTATCCCAATCTATTTTATTGATATTATAACTATGAAGATTACTTCTTAGATTAAGATTTTTATCACTCTTATACTGTTCCTTTACGCTTTTTTCCATATTGGTTATCTTAATGATATTAATTAAATTGTTAACATCTATAAATTTACTTTCTTTTGCCTTATTTTCAGCTTTATTAAAAACAGCTATAACTGATTCTATATGCTTCTTCTTTTCCTCTAGTGCTTTTTTTTGAATAGTTATCATATGCTCTAGATTTTCTCCACTTTCGTTAATTGTATGGCTGATTTCGCTTAAGGATAATCCGATAAACTTTAAAGTTGTAATTTGCTGCAACTTCAAAAAATCATCTTCACAATAAATTCTATATCCCGAATCAGTCTTTTCAGATGGTTTTAAAAGTCCAATTTTATCATAATGAAGTAATGTTTTTACTGTTACTCCTGATCTTTTGGCAAATTCACCTATTTTCAATATCGTCCCTCCAATTAAGCTTAATATATTTATTGATAAACAACATGTAACTTAGACTTATCCAATAAACTCACCGAAATGAATAGCATACTTTTGTTCCAGTTTCTAAGGAATTTTTATGGGTGATTCTAATAACTAAAGTTGTGCCCAAAATGCTAGCCTCAAAGGCAAGCTTTGAACTAGCATGTTTGGAACAACTTTCGTTCTAAGAATCACTACCATAAAAATTCCTTATGAAACATTCCACAAAAGTATGCTACTCATTTCTAGTTGGGTTATATTTCAAAATATATGTTAAGATTATGATTGGTTTACCAACATATTGATTTATAAGGGCTTAGTAGATATAAATTTATAGTTAATCACATAGTCCTATATAGATATCTAATTTAAACACTTGACTTATTCCATAAACATATTTACAAATTTACTAAAACTTTAATTTGATATCTTCACTAGAAATTATAAACATTTGAAAATGAGCTGTTAAAGGTTCTTAAGCAGTGAACCTAAATCTTTGATTTAGTGTGAATCGCTTACTCAGCGAACGAACGTGAGTCGAGTTTCCGCTAGCGGTTGTTTCTCTTTAGCTTGTCAAACTGAAAGTTGGAGCATGCTAAAGTTGATAGAACCTTTCAGCGATATTTTCATAGTTTTTCGGAATTAAGTGAAACTTGATTTAGGTGGAGCCAATCTCCACCTAAATCTCTAGTTGAACTTATCCAGGAGTTGGCTAGCGGATAAAATGTTTATAATTTCGGTAAGTTTCACATAACTTATAGTATCTCTTTAATTACTTTTACAGTTTCCTCAGCTATATACGCTGCATCTTCTAATGATAGTGTAGTGTACACTGGAAGGGTAATTTCATTTTCATATTGAGCATAAGCATTTGGATAATCTTTGATATCATATCCTAAATTCTTATACAATGTCAGCATCGGAAGTGGCTTATAATGAACATTTGTTGCAATTCCCATTTCAGCTAACTTTTGGATAGCAATATTTCTCTTTTCTTCATTAAATCCTTTAACTCTATAAAGATATAAATGATATGATGTTTCAGTTCCATTATCATCTTTTGTAACTGGTATTATTGAAAAATCTTCTTTTGATAAGATATCACTGTAAGTCTTAAATATTTGTCTTCTCTTTTCAAGCATTTGGTTGTATCTCTTAAGCTGAACAATTCCAATAGCTGCACTCATATCAGTCATATTGCATTTTAGTCCATCATTTATAATATCATACTCCCAAGCCCCAGCCTTAAGCTTACTCAAAGCATCTTTTGATTGACCATGCATTGCTGTAAATCTCATATATTGAAGCAGATTTTCATGTCCTCTAAAATTATTATTGTTAAAAGTAACAGCTCCACCTTCAGCTGTGGTTAAATTCTTAACTGCATGGAATGAAAATGAATGAAAATCGCATTGAGATCCAACAGGTTGACCTTTATATTTTGCACCAAAGGAATGAGCTGAATCACAATTTATTATAATATCTTCTCTATTTAAATCCTTTAATACTTTCTTTAACGCATCGTAATCAAACGGTAATCCTGCAATATCTACAGGCATGATTACTTTTGTTCTATCTGTAATCTTTTCTGCAATTTTATCTATATCCATCATGAAAGTGTCTTTCTTAACATCAACATATACTGGCTTAACGCCTCTATGTATGCCTACACTGGAAGTTGCAGTATAAGTATAAGGAGTAGTTATAATTTCATCTCCTTCTTTTATATCAAATACCTTAAGTACTAATTCCATAGCAGCCGTTGCGCTGTTTAACGCTAATGCTCTACTTACTTGCAAGTACTCTTCTATTCCCTCTTCAAATCTAGAAAGTTGTGGGCCAGATGTAATCCACCCTGATCTTAGCACCTCTGCAACAGCTTGTATTTCCTCTTCTGTTATATCAGGTGGCGAAAATGGTATTTTCTTCATATAATTCAATCCTCTCCTAATTTAGATAAAGTTTTTAATAATAAATTTCTTATTACACAAATCAAGGATAAAATAACATTTTAATAATCCTTTAAGTTTATTATAAACTCATACCTTAGGTCAGAGTCAAGGCGAAATTTATTTTGTTCATAAATTAATTAAACCACCTATCGTAGTTGATTTCTCCATAAGCCAATATCAATCTAAAATAGGTGGTTTTATCATTATTAAATAACTATTTTATATTTTAAATAATTTCTTCTTTTGGTATACAGACATTATCTAAAAGTCTTTTTATATTTCAACAATCACTGGTAAAATCATAGGCTTTCTTTTCATTTTCATATATACAAAATTGTCAACTTCTCTTCTTATACCATTTTTTATTTCTGCCCATTGAGTAATATTTTTATCTAAACACTTTTCCACAACATCAGTTACAATATTTCTAACTTCATCAATTAATTCCTCAGAATTTCTTACATAAACAAAACCTCTTGAAACAATGTCTGGACCTGATATTATCACCTTATTTCTCCTATCTATAGCAATAACTACAGTTATTATTCCATTTTCAGCCAAATTCTTTCTGTCTCTAAGTACCATATTTCCTATATCGCCTACACCCATACCATCCACAAGAACTCTTCCAAATGGAACTTTTCCCGTTATCTTTCCACTATTTCTAGTTAATTCAAGTACATCTCCATTTTCTAGTATAAATGTATTATCTTTATCTATTCCCATACTTTGAGCAATCTTAGCATGTGTAATTAAATGTTTATATTCGCCATGAACAGGAATGAAAAATTTAGGCTTTAATAAAGCTTGAATCAATCTAAGTTCTTGTTCACAAGCATGACCTGAAACATGTATTTCTTCTATAGATTTATATATTACATTGGCTCCCTTTTCTATCAGTTCATTTACTACATTGGATACCGCTTTTTCATTACCTGGTATTGGTGTTGCTGAGATTATAACCATATCATCTTCAAATATTTGAATATATTTATGTGTTGATGCTGCTATTCTTGTAAGTGCTGCCATTGATTCCCCTTGACTTCCTGTTGTAACGATAGTTAGCTTATCATTGGGGTAATTTTTTATTTGATCTAAGCTTATTACCATATCTTCTGGTATGACTAAATAACCAAGTTCCCTAGCTACCTCCGATACATTTTCCATGCCCCTTCCGCTAAATGCTATCTTTCTTCCATACTTTACAGCGCAATTGCTAATTTGTTGTAACCTATGAACATTAGATGCAAAGGTAGAAACAATTATTCTACCAGTAGCTTTGCTAAATAGGTTCTCTAAAGTTTCACCAACGGTTTTTTCTGACATTGTGTAACCTTTATGAAGAGAATTGGTACTATCCGCCATTAGCAGTAATACGCCTTTCTTACCTAATTGAGCATACCTTTGTAAATCCATGACTTTTCCATCTATAGGTGTAAAATCTACTTTAAAATCTCCACTATGGACAACAACTCCCACTGGTGTATGTAATGCAATTGAGCAACTATCTGGAATACTATGATTATTTCTAATATATTCAATCTTAAATTTATCTAAATTCACTGTTTCCGCTGGTTCCACCATGTTTAGAGTGCAATCACTAAGAATAGCGTGTTCTTTTAGTTTCAATTCAATTAGTCCAAGTGAAAGTTTTGTGCCGTATACAGGTATATTGATTTGCTTTAATATATATGGCAATCCACCTATATGGTCTTCATGTCCATGAGTAATAAAGATACCTTTGACTTTATCTTTATTTTTTATCAAATATGTTACATCCGGAATTACAATATCAATTCCATAAAGATCTTCATCCGGAAATGCTAATCCACAATCTATAACAATTATTTCATTGTCGTATTCAAAAGCTGTCATGTTTTTTCCAATTTCGCCAAGCCCACCTAATGGAATAATTTTTAATGACATCATCTTAGCTTTGCTTTTTTTATTCGTCTTAGGTTTATTAATTTCAATTTCATTATTATCCATTTTTTCACCCCTTAATATATATTGCCTAATCTAATTATTTACAAATACTATTAAATATATAAGTATTAATTAAAATTTATTTCACTAAAATAGTTAATATTATAATCTTAAAACTATAATGCTATTATTCACATATCATAGATAAACAAAGCGTAAATTTAATATACACTTTGAATTATAACCCAATTAGAAATGAGTAACATACTTTTGTATAATGTTTCGTAAGGAATTTTTGTGGTAGTTATTCTTAGAAAAAAAGTTGTTCCAAATATGCTAGTTCAAAAAGTGAGAGTCCAAATTTTACATTTGGATTCTCGTACTTTCTCTGTGAGCGCATTGCCTTCGAGGCTAGCATTTATGAAGCAACTTTTTTCTTAGAATCACCCATGAAAATTCCTTAGAAACTGGAACAAAACGTATGCTACTCATTTTGCGAGTTATCATGTCTAAGTTTAATTATCACGTTGTTTATCTATATAATTCTATACATTTTGATATGTATAGAAACTAAAACTTAATATTATTGGAAATATAACGATTTTACTTTATCTACAATTTCTTCTTCGCAGCTTGAGATTTGTCTGATGCCATACCCAAGGAGTAGTGGTGAACTTGTAAATCTAGGCATAACCTTACATATTATCTTTTCCTTAAAGTGATAGAAGAATATATTAAAACTATCACATTTTACAAAATAATTATTTAAAAGATAGTGAACTATTTTTCTAAGATTAACTGAAAGTTCACTTAATGCATTTAAATCATCATCTATTATTATATTAAACTCAGTAAATCCATTAAATGGTGTATGGGATAAATTTACCAAACAATTATCACTTTTATGGATTTCTATCCCATTAAAGTATTCATCCTTTATTCTTGACTTATAGTCTATATCATCAATACCTACAATTTGCATATGTGGGTGTTTTAAACTTCCACCTGATCTTGGTCCATGATTCTTATAAAATATAACTGATTTGTATTCTCCACTGCCTTCCATCCTTAACCAGTGCTTTACACCAAACCTTATTAAGTCTTCCATATATTCTTCAGAATATTCCCCCATATCATTTTCACAAGTATAGGTCTCTATAATGACTAACTGACAAGTGTCTTTTATGGTTGGATACTTGTTCTTAAGTAACATAAATGGACCCTTTTCATCGATAATATCTGTAAGTTTGTCTCTATTACAAAAAGGACATTCTTTTATATTTATTTTTTGAAATTCATTAGGCTTATCCTTATTTATATCATTTAAAAATACTAAATACTTTTCTTCTTCCATTTATATCACCAAAAACCTTCCATCAAAATCATTTTTTAATTAAAACATGTGCACACTTTGAAGGAACAGTTACATTGTTTCCAGCTATAGCATAAATCTCATCGACCCCTGCTCTTTCTTTATTAACAAGAACACTCCATCCACATTCTTTTAACTCTACGAATGCTTCCTCATCATTTGGATTGAATATTACAACTATAGTGTTAGATAAATTTTTCCCACTATTATCTTCAATCTTATATGCAACAACATTTTCTTTATAAAAATCTTCTCCATACTCTAAAAATATCAGATTCTTTTTTATTTCTTCACTTGAATTCATTCTAAAAGCTCTATACTTTTTCCTTAATTTTATTAGTCCTTTATAATAATTCACGATTTCTTCATACTCATGAACGCTGTCCCAGTTTAAGCTATTAACACTATCTGGTGCGTTATAACTATCATGATTAAAACTTCCATCTTCATTTTTCTTTGTTCTTAAAAATTCTTCTCCTGCTTGGAAGAACGGAATTCCTTGAGATGTCAGCACTATAGCCGCCGCTAACTTATTCATATTTTTACGTTTCTGTAAAGAAGAATCTTCGTTAGTCATGTGTAATTTATCCCACAATGTATAATTATCATGAGCAGAAATGTAATTTATGCATTGGTATGGCTCATTAGCCCATGCCCAATGTGAATACATAACCTTATCATAATTTATTCCCTTTTGGCCGGTAGCACCAACTACGCAAAATTTAATGCTTTCTTCCAGGCCTATTCTTCCATTTATATATCCTCTTTCATTAATGTTAAATACATGCCCTTTAACTGAGTCCCTGGTATCGTCACTAAAAGCAGCTATCTGCATCTTATCAAATTTGAATATATTTTGTTTTACTGACGAATCTTCCCCATTTAATGGCGACAACCCACCAGTCCATCCTTCCCCATACATAATTATAGTCGGATCTATTTTATCTAACTCGGTTCTGATTAATTTCATGGTTTCAATATCATGTAGTCCCATTAAATCAAACCTAAATCCATCTATATGATACTCTTTTGCCCAATATACTACCGAATCAACAATTAGCTTTCTTACCATATATCGCTCTGATGCTAATTCATTACCGCAACCAGATCCATTAGAAAAGTTACCATTAGAATCTTGCCTATAATAATATCCTGGGACTGCCAAATTTAAATTAGATTCATAACTTCTATAAGTGTGGTTATAAACCATATCCATAACAACTCTTAATCCAGACTTATGTAGGCATTTAACCATTTCTTTAAACTCAGTTATTCTTTTTTCTCCACTAAAAGGATTTGTAGAATACGAACCCTCTGGCGCAAAATAATTTTTTGGGTCATATCCCCAGTTATATTGTGGCACATCTGGTTTACTTTCGTCAACAGTTTCATAATCAAAGGCTGGGAGCAAATGAATATGGGTTACTCCTAGCTCCCTTAAATAGTCTATACCAGTTTTAGTATATCTCCCTGGCACCGTAGTTCCATATTCACAAAATGCAATAAATTTTCCTTTCCTTTCAGGTTTGATTCCCGAATTTTCATTTGCAGAAAAATCTCTTACATGGACTTCATATATTATCGATCCGACTGCACTACTTAGTTCTGGCTTCTCATCTTTATGGAAATCTACTGGGTCTGTTTCTCTTAAATTAATAACCATACCACGATTCCCATTTACACCTAATGCTTTAGCATAGGGATCTGTTACTTCTCTTTCATTACCGCTATTAGTAACTAAATAATTATAAAATTCGCCTTTCAAGTCTCTCTTAACTTCTATATTCCAAGTTCCCTGTGCACCTCTATTCATATCTAATATTTCTAATGGTGCATTTGTATAATTTTTACCGTCATCCCCGAATAAAGCTAATCTAACATTATTAGCATTTGGTGCCCATAATACAAACTTTGTACTCTCCTTAGAATATTCTGCTCCCAATTTTCCTGTATAATTATTATAATCATTATCTAATAAATTCATTATATTATTACCCCTTATTAGTCCTATTAGTCATATTATTTCAGATGAGACTTATAGAAAATTTTATATTAAATTCTTTTTAATTCCTTGATTATTTTAGCTGAAAAGGCAGGAACTTTTATATAAACTTCTCCGCCATTAACCAAGGTTTCATTATCATCCAATAGATCAATTCCCTCAGAAAAAGTCATTTTAAAATTTAAACTACTTTCTTTATCACTTAGATTTAAAACCACATAAACTTTATCATTATTACTTGTTCTAGAAAATACAAACTGTTCATTTTTAACAACTACCTGTTCGTAATTCCCATATTTTAATGCTTCACACTGGCTTCTAATTTTTCCAAGCTTCTTAAGTAATTCGTATAGTTCATTATTTGTTTGTTCTATTTTTCCAAGCTCTAATTCCGGCCTGAGAGGTAAATCCGTACCTTTTCCCTTAACACCTCTAATACCAAATTCACTGCCATAATAAATACTAGGTACTCCTGGCATTGTATATAATAATATATAAGCATTATATACATATTCCGGAACTTTTAGGATGCTTGTTAATCTATTAACATCATGATTATCAACAAAATTATATAGGCATAGATCCTTATATATTCCGCCATTTCCAAATAACCTATTTAATGAATATGCTATTTCAAAATAATTCTTATCATTATGACTCGAATAATTTCCTTTATAACATTCATAATTAGTAACAGAATCTAGATTTTCTTTATTTGCCCACCTAGTATAATCTCCATGAATAACTTCACCCATAAGCCAAAAATCTTTCTTTTTAGATTCAGTAAATTTCCTCAAGACTTTAAAGAATTCAAAATCTATACTGTCTGCTGCATCTAGTCTTAAGCCATCTATTTCAAATTCATCTATCCAAAGTCCCACGGCTTGTAATAAGTGATTTAATACTTCTTGATTTCTCAAATTAAGCTTAACTAAATCAAAACACCCATTCCAACTTTGATAATTAAATTCATCACCCATTGGACTTTTGCTATTAAAATTAAGATTTGAAAACCAATTGCAATACTTAGAATTTCGTCCGTTCTTCTGAACATCCTTAAACGCCCAAAATTCTCTTCCTACATGATTAAAAACCCCATCTAATATTACCCGTATATTATTATTATGAAGTTTATTACATAGCTCCTTAAAGTCTTCATTAGTTCCAAGTCTTTTATCAATCTTATAATAATCTTTCGTATCGTATCCATGGTAGCTTGATTCAAATACTGGTGCAAAATAAATAGCATTAATGCTCATTTCTTTCAAATGAGGTATCCAGTTTTCTATTTTAGCTAATCTATTCTCTTCTTTATATACCTTGCCGGGTTCCAATGTTCCGCAAACTCCAAGTGTATAAAATTGATAAAAAATGCTTTCCTTAATCCATGTATTCATAAATTCATCCCCTTTTCCCCTTTATACATTATACCACTTTTTTCAATATACTATTATTTCATATTTATAATTGTAAATTTTATTCATATAAATACTTTTTTATTATATAGAAGTTTAATGTAATTTAAAATACAAACCATTATTTTTTACACTATATTTAACATAAGTTCTTATATATGTAATTAAAAGCTTTATTTATATAATAAAATAATTATTCAACAACTTAGCAATAATAATAATAATTTTCTTAATTTTGTCACATAATAATTGCATAAATTAAATATCCATGGAGGTATGAACATGAATGATAAAACCATAAAATTATTAATCTCTTTATTTATTGTACTGAATTGTCTAATAGCACTTTCAAGCCCAGTAATAGCAAATAGTATCCTTAATTACAAGCCTGATTTAGAATTATCTGTTTTTTACTCACAAAAAGATAAAGATGAAAAAAATAGAATTCTTAATATTTTTAGTGAGGAAAATTATAAATATCTTTCCCCTGATCAGAAAAAACAATTATTGGAACTAAAAAAATGTAAAGATAATGGTACTGCCTTCTCTGAAGAACAACAAAAAACTTTGCATACGCTTCTTGACAGCATAATAAAAGGAAGATTGGGTAATGATGATTACGAAGATTTCAAAATTTTAATCCAAAAGAAAAAATCTAATCAAAGTTTGACAGAAGAAGAGGATAAAAGATTAAAAGAATATAGAGATATAATTAACGGTTCTAAACCAAATACTCAAGATATATTGAATCAATTCTTAAGATAATACTTTATTAATACATAGCATAAAGAACAAAGCTAATATTTAAACTGATATGCTCCCTTCTAGGTAGACAGTTGAAATAATAAAACTGTTTTACTTAGAAGGGAGTAATTTTATGTCTAGAAATATCTTACCTAAAGAAAAACTTCAGGCAGTAAAAGAACATTTAGATGGAAAAGGTAGCTATGATTCTATTGCAAAGAAATATGGGGTGACCAGCGCACCTTTTAGAAAGTGGATTGCTAAATATCGGACTTTCGGAGAAAGCGCATTTATCCGAACTGGACATAATGCATGCTATAGCTCAGCCTTTAAACATAAGGTTGTTAATGCTTATATTTGTGGAGAAGGTTCATTGCAAGAATTAGCCGTAAAATACAAAATTCCATCAAATGATACTATATCTAAATGGGTTTTGAAGTATAATGGTCATGAGAAGCTGAAAGCTTATGGAGCAGGAGGGAAAACGATCATGATCAAAGGAAGAAAAACCACATTTGAAGAACGAGTTGAAATTGTACAATACTGCATTGCACATGAACATAATTATAAAGAAACATCAGAAAAATACCAGATTTCATATCAACAGGCTAGAGGCTATACTGTGAAATATGAAAAGGTTGGAATAGATGGCCTTCAAGACAGGCGCGGGAAGTGTAAACCCGAAGCTGAGATGAATGAATTGGAAAAATTGCGAGCAGAGAACAAGATTTTACGTGCTGAAAAGGAACGAGCTGAAATGGAGGTTTCCTTCTTAAAAAAACTCGAGGAGATAGAAAGGAGGCGGGGCTAAGCCGAGTTCGCCATGAATATATTTATCAGGCAATCAAAGAAGAAAATGCAAAATATAATTATCCTGTGCAAGCCTTATGCAAACTTGGTCGGGTTTCAAGAGCTGGTTACTATAAGTGGCTAAAAAGAGATGTTACCTTGAATGAAAGTGAAAATAGGCTCATTGCTGACAAGATTGAAAAGATTCACGAGAAGAGTCCAGACAAAGGGTATCGACGAATTCGAGATGACCTAGAACGCTATCATGATATCAAAGTGAATGATAAGCGTGTATTGCGTATTTGTCGTAAACTAGATATTCAATCTACCATAAAATATAAGAATAACGGTTGTACTAGACAGGCTAAGAATCCTCAATATATTGCGGAGAACCTTTTAAATCGAGAATTCAGTGCTTCCGCTCCGAATGAAAAATGGCTTACTGATGTAACAGAATTCAAGTATTATGTTCATGGTGAGAAGCGTAAAGTTTACTTAAGTGCTATTTTGGATCTTTATGATCGCCGAATCGTATCTTATGTTATTCGAGATACTAACAATAACTCATTGGTATTTGATACTATAGATGATGCTATTGCGAAAGAACCGAAGGCTCATCCCCTTTTTCATAGTGACAGGGGTTTTCAATATACCAACCGTGTATTTCATCAAAAGCTTACAGATGCAGGAATGACACAAAGTATGTCAAGAGTTGGAAAATGTATTGATAACGGACCGATGGAAGGTTTTTGGGGAATTATCAAGAGAGAGCGATACTACGGAAAACAATTTACAGATAAGATGTCTTTAGTAAAGATGATTGAAGAATATATCGATTATTACAACAATATACGCTTGCAGAGAAATCTTGGTGTATTAACACCGATGGAAAAGCATGAAATATATTTACATGCAGCATAAAAACTGCCAGCAGGTTAGACCCACTGGCAGAAAATTTTTTTATTTTTTTAATTGTCTACTTGACGGGAAGCAGTTCA
>NZ_QXDJ01000001.1:309352-1324273 GCF_003575225.1 Clostridium chromiireducens
AGAAATCTTGGTGTATTAACACCGATGGAAAAGCATGAAATATATTTACATGCAGCATAAAAACTGCCAGCAGGTTAGACCCACTGGCAGAAAATTTTTTTATTTTTTTAATTGTCTACTTGACGGGAAGCAGTTCAAACTTTGTTCTTTTTATTTGTAAATTTATTTTAAACATTCTTAGTGTAAAAAGAAATGATCTTATCAAAGACACTAAATGCTATCTCATCTCGCTCATAATATGATTCATGCTTTGATCCATCTACTTTGACCAACTCGCAGTTCGTAGCATATTGTGCAAACTTTTTTTGTGCCTCTGGAATAACATGTGTATCATATTCTGCTTGGAGTAGCAATACAGGTATTTTAACCTTTGAGGCATTTTCTTTTTTTATAAGTTTTCTAGTTGCTTTCACACCTTCGATGTACCATAGTGCTGACGATCCCCCGCACTGATATTCATCATGTTTTTTAATTTTTTCATGTAAGTACTCATATCTCTCTTTGCAACTAGTAGATCTAGTAGGCGATGCCTTTTTCTTAGCATACGGAACTTGGCCAGGTAAATAATTTATCCCTCTTCCCAAAATTCTTAGACTTCTAGAAACAATATTTGCAAAGATTTTTGGTGCCTTTCCTGTATTTATTTCATGCATTGGTGAGCTTAATACAGCAGCGGTAAAATAATTCGTATATTGTTCTAGGAAAAGCGTACCAATCCCACCTCCCATAGAGTGAGCAAACAAAAATAAGTTTTTATTACTACTATTAGGAATAACAATTTCATCTATAAATCTTTTGAAATCCTCAGTATAATAATCAAACTTTTCAACGCTTATTTGGCTACTATCTATACCTAGTCTTGGAGAACGACCATGCCCTCTATGCTCCATAATAAAAACAGAATAATTTTCTTTCATTAGATAGTAAATTAATTCATAATATTTTTCCGTAAATTCTCCAAAACCATGACATATAACAATATTAGCCTTTGGGTTTTTTACCATAAATTTTTCGTAATATAATTTTAAATTATTTTCTCCAATAATATACCCACTTTTTAAATTTTTCTTTATATATGGTTCTACTTTATCCAACATCTCTTCTTTATAGTTCTTTTGTGAAACATATTTTCCCTTACCTGTAATTATATAATCTAGATCTGAAGTAATTTTTAGAGCGGCATTATTACTCATAAACAATCCTCCTTATTTGCAACAATTATTTCTATGATTTATAATTTATTCAATTACTTAGATTTAATATACAATAGTTTCTTTAAATCTATTATAACTTTAGGTTAAAAATAACTCAATTTACAATTATTAACACACAAAAAAACAGCTCTCTTAATCTAAATTTATCAGAAATAAATTTTTTCTAAGACAGCTAATTTCTATTATTTAATATTGAAAGCCTTTGTTTTGATAATAAATTATTTTAGCTTTCTCACCTGTACTTAATACTAAGTCTTCTCCTATATAATAACACAAAAGTTATAACAACATTTCTTTCACATACAAATCTGTTTCTCTTGATAAATCTATAAACTCTCCATCTTTTAAAACAAGGGGTTTTTCTAGATTATTTAGGTTCATTTGTATTACTTTACATTTCTGATTAGTATTTAGTAATACCTCTTCACCAATATAGTACCCTGAAATATGCTCTAAAAACATTTTTGAATATTCATAATCTAATTTCCCTAGGCTTTCATTTTTAACTATTTGCAACGCTTCAAATGGGAGTTTCTTTCTTTTATATCCTCTATCTGAATTAATTGCATCAAATACATCTGCAATAGCAATTATTTTAGCAAAAGGATGTATTGCCTCATCTTTCAACCCTAGCGGATATCCTGACCCATCTAACCTTTCATGGTGCATTAATACTCCATAACTAACTGACTTATCCAGAAACGATATGTCTTTTATAAATTGATAGCCTACCTGAGCATGAGTTTTTATATTGTTAAATTCATTTCTTGTTAAAGCTTCTTCCTTCTTAAGTAAATCTCTATCTATCTTTGTCTTTCCAAAGTCGTGAAGTATTGCTGCGTATACGAGTAAGTTTAATTTTGAACTTTCAAAACCCAACCATTTCCCTATGATCGCACTCAATGCCGCAACATTTACTCCATGCCTATATATCGAATCTGCTCCACTTCCATAAAGCACAATGTTCTTTATAACTACGCTACTTGGATTTAACTCATTCTGAATCTTTTTTGAAAACTCTCTAATTTCATTCATTGCTATTCCATTTTCATTTGCCAATTGTCTAAATGTTTTTTGCAATTTTAATGATATTTCTTTAAACTCTTCTTCTATCTTCCTGTGCTGTTCTTCTTTTTTATTTTCTATATTACTTGGCTTTTTTTCAACGCTCTCTTCATATATTTCCACTTTGCCTATAAATAATAAACTTCTCAGCTTCTTTATCATTTGGCTATTTATACACAAATCTTTTTTAAGGAGCACACTCCCATTTTCTTCTACATTTTTAGCTACTACCATACCTTCTACTAACTCATTAAAGTTCACTATCTTTGTCTTCTTTTCCACAATACTCACACCAATCATACCTATAATTTTAAACAATTTGAAATTTTATAGATAACAACTTATACAAAAATAAATTTAATTAAACTAAATACTAATATCTAAAAGTGAAAAATTTATTTATAAAGTTTTTTAAGCCAATTATTTATTAAAATGTACTTATTTATTTATATTATTCTATATTTTTTAACTTTTGTCAAAAGAAGTTTTATGTTTTTTTATAATGTAGTTATTAAATTTCTCAGGAAATATATGTGTTATTATTTTTCTTATTATATCCATATTACACACTTCTACCCACATGCTACATTAAATATTCTGTACCTTTATTCAAATTCTTAAAATATTAGTTATTCTAGTGAAACATCTATAATTTATATTATAAAAAGGGCAAGGATTAATAAAACCCTTGCCCTTTTTACAGTTAATCACACATAACTGCAATCTTATTCTATTGGTGACGCTTTTTTATTTCCTGTTTTGGCTTTGCCTTGTATTTCTTGCGGAACATTTCTTACATCATTTTTTTTATAATGTGTTATATGATTACTTTCTGTTCCATGTGGTTCACTCGGATCTGGTCTTCTCATTCCTGCTTTCGCCATAACTATTTTCACCCTTTCTATAACATATAGAATAATAAATAAAAGAGTAGTTTCATATCTAAGGTACTCACATATAATTAATACAAACCTTAGACTCATTTCTACTTAGATATTTATATATATATTTGAAATTATCTCAAATTTAGTATTCTAAAAACTATTATATTATATACCTGACTTTTACTGAAACTATGGGAATAATTTTACCTTTTATCGAAGATACATCAACTCTTGTTTATCCATTCATTCCAGATATCAGTTTTCTCTCCAACTGTTGCTTCCTTCCCATTTCTAACCACAGGAGTATTCATAACTTTTTGATTTTTTAATAACAATTCAATTTTTATATCCGCACTTCGTATATTGCTAAAATTTAATTTTGTATATTCTTTGCTCTTTGTATTTATTAATTCATTAAGTTTAACTGAATTTAATACACTATTTAATTCGCCTTTACTCATAGACTTTTCATTTAAGTCAATAAACTGAAATTTTATATTTCTCTCCTTAAAGAAGCGTTCTGCTTTTTTAGTATCAAAGCATTTCTTTGTTCCAAATATCTGTATATTCATAAGATCTCCCCCTCCTTAGATACTATAAAAAAATAATCAAAATACTTTTAAAAGAGTTGAAGTATACTCCTCAACTCTTTTATTAATCAAAATTTATTTATCTAATTTTACAATCGTATCTAAAGCAACTTCCATCATATTAGTAAATGTTTTTTGTCTTTCCTCTGCACTTGTAACTTCTCCTGTTACAAAGTGATCACTTACTGTTAGTAATGCCAACGCATTAACACCAAATTTTGCTGCAATTGTATATAACGCTGCTGCTTCCATTTCTACTCCTAAACAGCCAAACTTAGCCCATTTCTTCCAATCTTCACTATCATCACCGTAAAATACGTCAGAACTATATATACTTCCTACTTTAGGATCAAATCCTTTTTCTACTGCGATATCATATGCTGGCTTTAATAATTCAAAGCTTGCTGTTGGTGCATATGTTCTTCCTTGGAACCTCACTAGATTAAGATTTGAATCAGTTGAAGCTGACATAGCTATAATAAGATCTCTAACCTTAACTTTTTCACTATATCCCCCACAAGTTCCTACTCTGATTAAGTTTTTAGCTCCATAACTTTGAATCAACTCATTAACATAGATTGATATTGATGGTATTCCCATTCCTGTTCCTTGAACTGAAATCTTCTTTCCTTTATATGTTCCTGTAAATCCATACATTCCTCTAACTTCATTGTAGCATACCGCATTTTCTAAAAATGTTTCTGCAATAAATTTTGCTCTTAATGGATCTCCTGGTAATAATACACTTTCTGCTATAGCACCATCTGGTGCATTAATATGAACACTCATTTTGTTACCTCCGATTCGTTGTTCTCTTTATTTTCCTAACGCTTCTTTCTTAAAAGCTCCAGGCAAAATATCATTCATGTCCTTTACTATATAATCATCTTCATTTTTAGCTATTATTATTTTAACGTCTTCATCGCCAAATTCAACAATTACTTGGCGACATATTCCACATGGAAATGTGTATTCCTCTAAACTACCTACTACTGCTACAGCTTTTATTCTTTTTTCCCCCTCAGATATTCCTCTAAATATCCCAGTTCTTTCTGCACAGTTTGTTGCTCCAAAAGATGCATTTTCTATATTGCATCCTCCATATATTTCTCCACTATCAAAAAGAATAGCTGCCCCAACCTTGAACTCTGAATAAGGCGAATAAGCCCTCTCCCTATAATCTAATGCTATTTTAATAAGATTTTTGTAATCCATAAATATCCCCCCTCTTATTCTAAAAATATATATAATTTTATAGGTCCAATGATCCGATTTTTATCTTTTCTATATTTGAGATTTCAGCTACTGTCTGCCCCATGTCTACAAAAGAATTTCTGGTTCCTAAAATAATACTGCAATTTTTCATTTGCTCTTCCCAAAGTTCATCTAATATAGCCGTACCTAACGCTGGTTTGTTTCCAATGACTTTTCCTGTTGAATCCTCAAATTTTTCTTCTTAACTAATTTGGAGTTATTTTATAACGCCATAAATTAATGGTATATCTTCAGACTTCTCTTTTGCTATATGATAACTTTCAATTATGCTCTTTTCCGCTCTCTTTATTTTACTTTCATCATTTGCGTGTATATAAGCTAAAGTTTCACCTTTTGATACTTTATCGCCTCTTTTTTTATTCAAAACTATACCAACAGCTAAATCTATAGTATCTTCCTTCGTTGCTCTGCCTGCTCCAAGTTCCATTGCTATTAGGCCTATATGCTCAGAATCTATTTTAGATACATATCCTTCTTCTTCGCTTTTAACTTCTACAACATATTTTGCCTTTGGTAAAAGTTCTGTATTCTCAACTTGTTCTGGATTTCCTCCTTGAGATGCAACAAATTCCTTTAGTTTATTTAGCGCAGATTTATCTTCTATAACTTTAAGAAGCATTTGTCTAGCATCTTCGACTGTTTCAGCTTTCCTCGCTAAAACCACCATATTGCTTCCAAGAGTTAAGCATAGTTCCAATAAATCTTTTGGTCCAGCTCCATTCAAAGTATCAATGGCTTCTTTTATTTCTAATGCATTTCCAACTGCTAATCCTAATGGTTGATCCATGTCAGATATTACAGCCACAGTATTTCTGTTAACATTTTTACCGATACTAACCATAGCTTCTGCAAGTTCTTTAGCACTTTCAAAAGATTTCATAAAAGCTCCATCGCCAATTTTAACATCTAAAACAATAGCGTTAGCCCCAGCTGCTATTTTTTTACTCATTATGCTTGATGATATAAGGGATATATTTTCAACTGTAGCGGTAACATCTCTTAAAGCATATAATTTTTTATCTGCCGGCGCCAAATCTGCTGTTTGACCCATAATAGCAATTTTATTATTATTAACATTACTCATAAATTGTTCTTCGCTTATTTCAACTGAAAATCCTTCAAATGATTCTAATTTATCTATTGTACCTCCTGTATGACCAAGACCTCTTCCAGACATCTTAGCAACTGGAATCCCAAGGGCAGCAACCATTGGAGTTAATACAAGTGTCGTAGTATCGCCAACTCCACCCGTACTATGTTTATCTACTTTTATTCCTTCTATATTTGATAAATCAAGAATATCTCCTGAATTAACCATTGCCATGGTAAGATCCGAAGTTTCTCTCATATTCATTTTTTGAAAACAAATTGCCATAAGTAATGCTGAAACTTGATAGTCTGGAATACTACCTTTTGTATAATTTTCAACAAAAAAATTAATTTCTTCCGTAGTAAGTTCCATACCTTCTCTTTTTTTACTTATAATATCAGTCATCTTCATAAAATCACCCTTTTCACCACTTAACTTCTAATAATTAATTTTTTTCATTTAGATTCTAAACTTAAAAATTATTTACTTTCACTAACTATTGCTATACTAGCACTAGCTCCTATCCTACTTGCACCAGCATTTATCATTTCCATAGCGGTTTTAAAATCTCTAACTCCCCCAGATGCTTTAACGCCTAATTCTGGTCCAACAGTCTTTCTCATTAGAGCTATATCTTCTTTTGTAGCTCCACCTGCTCCGAATCCTGTTGATGTCTTAACAAAATCTGCTTTAGCTTCTTTTGATATTTCACACGCTTTAATTTTTTCTTCGTTTGTTAATAAACAAGTTTCTATAATTACTTTAACTAGCGCCTTTTCTTTAGCCGCATTTACTACTGCTTCTATATCCTCTTTAAGAAGTGAATAATTTTTGTCCTTCAATGCGCCTACATTAATAACCATATCTATTTCAGTTGCACCATTTTCAATAGCTTGAGCTGTTTCAAATGCTTTGGATTCTTTAGTCATTGCACCTAATGGAAAACCAACTACTACACAAGTCTTCACATCGGTTCCTGAAAGTTCATTGCTAACTAATTTTGCATAACATGCATTTACGCAGACAGATGCAAAACCATATTCTTTTGCTTCTTTGCAAAGTTTCTTTACCTCTTCCACAGTAGCCTCTGGCTTAAGTATTGTATGATCTATATATTTAGCTATATCCATTTTGTATCTCTCCTCTTTCATATATAATATAAAGTATTTATTTTAGTATACTTTTATATATCTTTAAATGCACAACCTAGAACAAAACTCTTACTTTAATGTTTAGCTCTTTAACATAATCTTATACTAAAGGCTTATTACTAAATTGTGCATTATAATTATTAAAAGTAAATATTATCTTTTTCCTGAATCAAAAGGTTCACCCGCTGATTTAGGCGCTTGTGACGATTTAGAGAATATCACAAGGGCAATCAAAGTAGCTACGTAAGGAAAAATCTTAAGTACTACTGATGGTATAGAACCTAGAGCAGGAATAACTTGTGATACGTTAGCAATTGTTGTTGCAAATCCAAAAAAGGCTGTTGCTGCAAGGATACCAAGTGGTTTCCATTGCCCAAAAATTAAAGCTGCAAGTGCCAAAAATCCTAGACCTGCAACACTTCCATTAAATTCACCCGAATATGTCACGAGTATTATTGCTCCTGATAGTGAAGATAAACCTCCTGAAAGTAATACCCCTATATAACGCATGCGATATACATTTATTCCTGCAGCATCAGCTGCTTGAGGATACTCTCCACAAGACCTTAATCTTAATCCAAATCTTGTTTTATATATTAAAAATATACTTAGTAGTAATATTGCTAATGCAAGCCAAGTAGTAGCATATGATTTTGCAAAAAGCAACTTACCGAGTACAGGTATTTGAGAAAGCCCAGGAATATCACTTTGAAAAAATCCAGTTCTAATCCTTATACGTCCACTTCCTGAAATAGTTCTTGCCAAAAATATAGTTAATGCTCCTGCTATCATATTTATAGCTGTACCACTAATTACTTGGTTAGCATTTAAGTTTATACTGGCAAATGCATGTAAAAGTGAAAATAACATTCCAACTATTAGAGCTACAATCAATCCTATCCAAAGAGGGAGATTGCTGCCTGGAAAAACATCTTGTAACTTTGTTATTGTTAAAGCTCCAGAAAATGAGCCTATAATCATAAACCCATCAAGTCCTATATTAATTACTCCACTTCTTTCGCAATATAATGCTCCAAGCGCAGTCATAAGTAAAGGAATTGTATATGCTATAGCATATGGAAAAATTTGCTGTACTATGTCCCACATATTACTTCTCCCCCTTATTATTTACTTCTTCTGTATCACCAAGTTTTTCTGAATCATCCACTTCTTCATCACTACTTAATGTTGACTCATTACTTGCATTTTCATTTGGTAATATACCAGTCCCGCCAGTATTACCAGCTTTATTTGCAGCTGCCATGGCTCTTCTATGTTTAATTTTATTAACTACTATTGGCACCGCTGCACTTATAGCTGCGAAGTATATTATAATGGCAATTATTGTATCTGCTATTTCTGGAGGTATGCTTGTGTTAGCATTCATAAATCCTTTTCCTGAATATAAAAGTCCAAAGAAAATGGCTGATACAAGAATACCTATTGGATTATTAGCTCCTAGTAATGATACAGCTATTCCATCAAACCCTTGTGATGGCATTATTCCTATTTGAATATTAGATGCATTTCCAACATATTGAGCCACTCCTGCAAGTCCTGAAAGTCCTCCAGATATCATCATTGCAATAATAATATTTTTATTTACTGACATTCCTGCATATTCAGCAGCATCCCTATTAAATCCAACCGCCTTCAATTCATATCCTAAAACTGTTTTATTCAAAATGAATCCAATAATAATAACAGCTATAATTGCGATAAGTATTCCTAAGTTAATATAAGAACCTGAAAATAAATCTGAAAACCAAGTAGTTCTTAATGATGCTATTTCTGGAATATTCTTAGATTCTGTTTCAGTTGAACCCTTAAAATAAGTTGGTATAGCATAATACACTATCCAATAACAAATCCAATTCATCATAATGGCAGATACAACTTCATTTACATTAAATTTAGCTTTTAATAATCCCGGCACAAATGCCCATAAAGCACCAGCTAAAGCTCCAACGATTATCATAACTAATAATAATACTGGCCTCGGCATACTTGCATTATATGTTAATGCTATAGTTGTTGCACAAAATCCACCAAAAAGCATTTGCCCAGGTGTTCCAATATTAAATAGTCCTGTTTTAAATGCAAATCCTACTGAAAGCCCTGTAAGTATCAAAGGAGTCGCAGTTGCTAAAGTATCTCCAATTCTAGATATATTTTTCAATCCGCCTTGAAATAAATATGAATATCCGTCTATAGCATTATCTCCAATAGCGAACATTAAAACTGCTCCTGCAATCAATCCTAGAACAACTGCAAGTATTGAATTTAAAGCTTCTTTTTTATTCATGCGACTTTCCTCCTTTTTGAATTCCAGCCATCATTAAGCCGATTTCATTTTCATTTGTTTCAGAAGCATTTACTATTCCTATTAATTCTCCACTATTAATAATTGCAATCCTATCTGATAAATTCATTACTTCACTTAATTCTAAAGATATAAGAAGTACTGCCTTTCCTGCATCTCTTTGTTCTACAAGTCTTTTATGAATGTATTCTATTGATCCTACATCAAGACCTCTAGTAGGTTGAACTGCTATTAATAATTCCGGATTTAATTCAACTTCGCGTCCTATTATCGCCTTTTGTTGGTTTCCTCCTGACATCGTTCTTGCAAGAGATGCTCCCCCTTGGCCTGATCTTACATCAAATTCTTTTATTATTTTTTCTGCATAATTGTGTATAGCATTCTTTTTTAATAAGCCATGCTTTGAAAATGGTTCTCTATCATAAATTTCTAAAACCATATTATTTTCGATAGTATAATCTAAAACTAACCCTCTTTTATGACGATCTTCTGGAATATGAGCTATTCCTTTGTTTATACGCCTACGTATTGATATATTACTTATATCTTCGTTTTTAAAATATATTTTTCCTGATTTTACAGCTCTCATACCAGTAATAGCTTCAACTAATTCAGTTTGCCCATTACCTTCAACGCCTGCTATACCAAGAATCTCTCCTGCTTTTACTTCTAATGAAAAATTCTTTACTCCAAGAACTTTCTTATTATTCAAAACCGAAAGATCTTCTATTTTTAAAACTGTATCGCCAGGTTCTTTTTCTTTTTTGTCAACCTTAAAGCTGACAGGTCTTCCAACCATCATTTCAGCCATTTTTTGTTCAGAAGTAGCTTTAACCTCTACACTTCCTATATATTTTCCACGCCTAATAACTGTACAGTAATCTGCAACTGCTTTTATCTCTTTAAGTTTATGAGTTATTAGTATGATTGATTTTCCTTCATTAATGAGATTTTTCATAATTTTCATAAGTTCTTCAATTTCTTGTGGAGTAAGCACTGCTGTAGGTTCATCAAAAATTAACACTTCAGCATCTCTGTAAAGCATTTTTAGAATTTCGACTCTTTGCTGCATTCCCACTGATATATCTTCTATTTTTGCATAAGGGTCAACTCTTAATTCATATTTTTTTGATAATTCTTCTATCTTTTTAGCTGCACTTTTTATATCTACTACTAGACCCTTTTTAGGCTCGTATCCTAAGATTATATTTTCAGTTACAGTAAAATTTTCTACTAATTTAAAATGTTGATGAACCATTCCTATTCCTAAATCATTTGCAACATTAGGATTGGATATTTTTACTTCTTTACCTCTTATCTTTATGCTTCCCACTTCTGGCTGATACATTCCAAAAAGTACTGACATTAATGTCGATTTACCTGCACCATTTTCACCAAGTAGTGCATGAATTTCACCTTTTTTTAGTCTAAGAGTAAT
This sequence comes from Clostridium chromiireducens, assembly GCF_003575225.1. Lineage (NCBI taxonomy): Bacteria > Bacillati > Bacillota > Clostridia > Eubacteriales > Clostridiaceae > Clostridium > Clostridium chromiireducens. The sequence goes on from NZ_QXDJ01000001.1 coordinate 320,383, forward strand.
GTTATCATTTGCCACTATACCTGGGAACTCTTTACGAATATTTAGCATCTCAACTACATATTCCATAATCAGACTCCTCCTTATTTAAATTACAATTTATCAAGTGAAACTTGCTTCGGGTGGGATTTTATTCCCCATCTGAATCTTAGTTGAACTTATCCAGGAGCGTGCAGCCGTTATCTCTCTTTTAAAGAAGATGGAGTATTATGGATGCTAGCTATCGGATAAAATATGTTTATAGTGAACAATAGAGGATGACTTTTCTATCAGATTTAAATCGCTTAAGATTATAAAACCTGTAGAAATGCATCCCCATTGCTATTTTATAGAATCCTAACTACATTGTTTTAGGAATTTAATTTGAATTATTTTATTAATGATCCATCATTCTTATCATTAACTTTTACTGATCCATCTTTAAGTTTTGCTGTCACATCTTGAACAGCTTTCATTGTTTCATCATTTAAATTAGGATTTTTCTCTGGAATACCAACAGCATCCTTTGTGATATCAAATGTTAAAGTTTGACCACCTGGGAAGTTTCCTTCTTTTAATGCTTTAACCATGTTATAGCTTGCTGAATCCACTTTCTTAACTGCTGAAGTAAGAATTATTGATTTACCGTCTGAACCTACACCTTCTTGATATTGGTCTACGTCAACACCAACAACCCAAACTGCTTTTCCAGCTGCTGCTCTTGCTTTTGCTTCAGTTATAGCACCTGTACCAACACCACCTGCTGCACAGAATACAGCTTTAACACCTCTATCGTACATTTGAGCTGCAAGTTGTTGTCCTGCTGCCGCATCATTAAATGTTCCTTGGTATACTACATTTTCTGCTTTTAATGACATTTTTGTTCCTAAATTTTTATTAGCATAAGCAACACCTTGTTGGAATCCCCAGTTGAACTTTTGAACCGCTGGTATTTCCATACCACCAATAAATCCTAGTTCACCTTCTTTAAGTTGAACTGATGTAGCAACACCTGCAATAAATCCTGATTGATGTTCTGCAAATAAGATAGAAACTGAATTATCTCCTACTTTATAATTTGCTGGTTGAGCTCCATCATTTGGAGTACCATCTATAAGAACAAAATGTGCATCTTTATATTTATCTTGAGCTTTAAAAATAGCTGTTTCAAATTTGAAACCTGGAGTTGCTATAAACTTAAATCCTGAATCGTAAAGATCTCCGATATTCTTTAAGTAATCTGCTTCTGTTTCTCCAGTTGGTTTTAAATATTTAGTTTCTGTACTAAAGTCAGTTTCAGTCTTCTTTAAGCCTTCCCAAGTACCTTGGTTAAATGACTTATCGTCAATTGTTCCTGAATCAGTTACCATACCAACTTTAATTTTCTCTTCTTTTGCGGCTTTATCTCCTCCGCCTGCACCATTACCTGATGATGAACTTCCGCATCCAGCAAATAATGTCACTGTTATTGCTGAAACTGCTAATAATGATAATAATCTCTTTTTCATTAACCTTCCTCCTAAATATAATATTTAATATTTAAACTCATGAAGTTTTCATGACTTAAATCTAATAAAGTAGTTATTATTAATATTACTTATTTATATTTATAATATGTCAAATTTATTATGCTAAATATTACTTATGTTATACCCATTTGTGCATCTTATCTATATTTTTTCTCTGAACCCTTGGCTACTATTTGAGGTGCAATTACTAATCTTCTAACCTCTGTATCATCAGTATTATTAATAACATCTCTGAGCATATCCATAGCAGCTTTCCCAAGTTCAATTGGGGAGTCTTCCATATATGTAATATTTAGGCCAACTACATCTAAAAAATCAATTTTATTAACTCCAACAATGGCTAAATCTTCAGGAATATCTTTATTTTGCTCTTTTATTGCTTTTATTACTCCCATTGTCATCATATTGCTGCAAACAACCACTGCTGTTGGAGGATCTTTTTCTTTTAGAAATTTTTTAGTTACTTCATATGCCTTATCTAATTTGAAATCACCATAGAAAACATATTTATTTACAAATTGTATATTACTTTCTTTTAATGCCTTTTTATACCCTTCCAGCATATCCATAACTGGTTCTGAGCTTAGTAATCCTGTCATTATTCCTATTTTAGTATGTCCCTCTTTAACTAACAGGTTTGTTGCATCAAAACCACCTTTTACGTTATCTACAAATACCCCATTTAATTTTTTAAATTTTACATCCGCAGAAACTAGAATTATAGGAATATTTAAATTATTTATTGTTTTTATATATGTATCATTAAATTGCTCTGCACCAAAACCTGGCGTCATTATAATCCCTTTAATTCTTTGTTCCTTTAATAAATTTAAAGCACGAATTTCTTTTTCTAAATAATTGTCTGTATTAAATAAAATAATATTTAAATTATTCTTTTCAGCAATTTCACTTATTCCTTTAATAATTTCTCCAAAATAGGAATTAGTTATGTCCGGAACTACAACTCCAATTGTATTAGTTTCACTTTTTGATAAACTTCTAGCAATCGCACTTGGAGTATAATTCATCTCTTTTATTGCCGATAATATTCTAAGTTTAGTATCTTCCTTCACGTATCCTGAATTATTAAGAACTCTTGAAACAGTTGCCGGAGATACTTTTGCTCTTTTTGCAATATCGCTTATAGTTACTGGCATGAAAATCCACCTCATTGCAAACTTAATTTTTCCGATATCTAGCATCCTTAACTCTCTTCATCTGACAGATAATGGCTGCACGCTCTTGGACGATATACCCCTTTAGGGCATTATTTGAACTAAATTTATGTGGAGTATAAAACTACACATAAAAAGTTTAGCTTTATGGTATCGCTTCCACATTTATCATAATATATTAGGAACTCTATGTCAATAATCTTAGTATTCCCTATTTTTATTATAAAAATTAATTTTATTTTTAATTATTATGTAGCATATATCTACATTTGAGGGGAATCTTATATACTTTTTTTATTATATATGACGTCTAATTTTTCAAAAATAATCTACAAATATATTTTTCTTTCATTACTTTGAAAATAAAAATGGAATAACCCAAACAATATATGTATAGATTATTCCACCTTTCTTATTTTTCTCTTATTTTATTAACAAATCTCTCTATTCTCTTTAATGCTTCAAGAATATCATCCATAGATGAAGCATAACATACCCTTATAAATCCTTCTCCACATTCTCCAAAAGCATTGCCTGGAACAACCAATACTTTCTCGCTTAAGAGTAACTGTTCACAAAACTCATCTGATGTAATGCCTGTAGATTTAATGCTTGGAAATAAGTAAAATGCACCAAGAGCCTCGAAGCATTCCAATCCCATTTTTCTGAATCCATTTATTAATACTCTTCTTCTCCTATTATATTCTCTACACATCTCTTCCACATTTTTATCACCACTTTTTAAAGCCTCTATTGCAGCATATTGAGCTGTTGTAGGTGAACACATAAGTGCATATTGATGTATCTTTTTCATAGCATCTATTAGCACTGGATGACCGCAAATATATCCTAATCTCCAGCCAGTCATAGCATAAGATTTAGAGAATCCGTTTATTACCAAAGTCTTATCTCTCATCTCTGGGAATGATGCTATTGAAACATGTTTCTCTCCATAACAAAGTTCTGAATATATTTCATCTGAAATTGCAATAATATTTTTATCCTTAAGAACTTCAACAATACCCGCAAGCTCTTCTTTAGTCATTATTGCACCCGTCGGATTATTTGGAAAAGGTATTATAACAACCTTAGTTCTAGGCGTAATCGCATTTTCTAACGCTTCAGGTGTAAGCTTAAACTCATCTTTCGCTTGAAGATTTAACACCTTCGCAGTTGCACCTGTAAATGCTGTACACCCTTTATATGCAACAAAGCTCGGTTCTGGCACTATTACTTCATCCCCAGGTCCAACTAATGCTCTAAGCGCAACATCAATCCCCTCACTTCCTCCAACGGTAACTATTATTTCATTGGCTGGATCATAACTAAGATTAAATCTTCTATAAAGATACTTGGATATTTCAGTACGCAATTCAATAAATCCAGCATTAGATGAATAATGAGTGTGCCCCTGTTCCAATGAATAAATTCCAGCTTCTCTTACATTCCATGGAGTTACAAAATCTGGTTCTCCAACACCAAGTGAAATTACGCCTTCCATTTCATTCACTATATCAAAATATTTTCTTATACCTGATGGAGGCATATTTTTAACATTATCTAAAATCATATCTTCTAATATCATATGAATATTGTCTCCCTATCTTCTAATTTCTTTTCCTTGAATATTTTTCCGTGGTCTTTATACTTCTTTAATACAAAATGTGTTCCTGTACTCAATACATATTGTTGAACTGCTAGTTTTTCTGATACGAAAAGCGCAACTTCCTTCATTGTTTTTCCTTCAACAATAACAGTTAAATCAAATCCACCAGACATTAAGTAACATGCTTTTACTTCTGAGAATTGATATATTCTTTCTGCAACTTTATCAAATCCAACTCCTCTTTGTGGAGTTATCTTAACTTCAATTAATGCTGTAACAGTTTCACTTCCAGTGTTCTCCCAATTTATAAGTGCTGTATAACCAGCTATTATGCTTTTTTCCTCATAATCTCTTATTGCATCTCTAACTTCCTCAACCGTTTTGCCAGTCATAATAGCAATTTGCTCATCGCTATATCTACTGTTTTTTTCTAAAATTTCAAGTATCTCTTCCATTAAAAATAACCTCCTTATTTTTGCAAATGAAAGATGAATGATAAATAATTAATGATTAAAGTTGACATCACTTCGTGATTTCTTAAATTTTATATATTTATAGAAATTCCTTTGGAATTTCCTCTCTCATCATTCATTATTCATTTTTCATCATTCATTATTGATTTGCTAACATTTAATTTAATAAACCCTAAAGTTTTTAAAATTTTAATAAATTTCTGTAAAATAAAAAATCCCTCATCCCAACAAGGGACGAAGGAACTACTTCGCGGTACCACCCTAATAAACAATACAAGTATTGTTCACTCAGCTAGAGCACATACATGCTCTTCCTCTATAACGCGAGGAACGCGTCATAGCCTAATTAAAAATTATGTTAATTATAATCTTTATTTTTCAGCTATAAAATTCAAAGGCTGCTTCTATAAAGCTCACTTACTAGATTCCACCAACTTCTAGCTCTCTTAAAAGTTAACTAATATATACTATTCCTTATCACTATCTTTAAAAATATACTTCTAAAAATTTATTTCATGTACATTCTAATAAAATTTTTAAATGTAAAATTAAATGAATAATTTTTTTCATTTATCTCTTACATAAATCTTTCTTTATATTATACTAGCAAAAGTATAAAAAATTCAATAGAAATTAAATATTTTTTTAATAATTACTCTATAATATATCTATTCTTTAATTATTTTGCCTAAAATGTATCACTTTATTATTTTTTAAATGTGCATAATAAAAAGAGCCATAAAATATTATTTTTTATGGCTCTTTACTTCATCAATAGAATTAATTATCTTCTATTGCTTTGTTGCTTTCTAGATCTTCTACAGTCAGCACACCTTACAGGCTCATTTTCAAAGCCTTTTTCTTTATAAAATTCTTGTTCTCCTACTGTAAAAATAAATTCTTGTCCGCAATCTTTACATATTAATTTCTTGTCTTCCATTCTAATGTCCCATTGTAAAGTTATAATAACTTTACAATAGTTCACCTCCTCTTCTAGTTTCGAAATTTTCTTTTCACATTTATTATTTCTTGATTTGTATTTTTTATTCAAAAAAACAATACTATTGTGATTTAAAATCTATTATGGGCTTTATGAGATAAGAAGCAAAAAAATATTAAATATTAATAAAATGTATTAATACTTAATATTTTCCTTTATTTATTTAATTTCCAACTTAAACTCATCATTAATAACATTAATAGCACAATTTCCACCATTACTCAATTTTCCAAATAATATTTCATCAACAAATAGTGGCTTTATCTTAGAGTTAACAATTCTAACAACTTCTCTAGCACCAAATTCTTGTGAAGTTCCTACTTTAGCAACATAAGTAATACATTCTTCACTAAAATCAATCTCAATATTTTTAGATTTTAATTTAGCTTTAAAATTATTAAGTTGCTTTTTAGCAATATTAATTGCCATTAAATCACTCATACTATTAAATACTACTATTTTATCTAGTCTATTTCTAAACTCAGGAGTAAAGAATTTCTTTACTTCCTCCATTATTGCTTCACCTTTAACTTCTCTATCCCCAAACCCTATAAGTTTTTTGCCTATATTCCTTGCTCCAGCATTAGAAGTCATTATTATAATAGCATTTTTAAAATCAGCTTTTCTACCTTTATTATCAGTAAGCGTTGCATAATCCATAACTTGAAGTAACACACTTAGAATATCTTCATGTGCTTTTTCTATTTCATCTAGCAATAAAACACAATGGGGAGTTTTTCTTATAGCATCAGTAAGTAATCCGCCTTCTTCATATCCTACATATCCTGGAGGCGATCCTATAAGCTTTGAAGCCGCATGCTTTTCAGCATATTCACTCATGTCAAATCTAACTAGCTCTATGCCTAGAGTTTTAGAAAGGCATCTCGCTATTTCGGTTTTCCCTACTCCAGTTGGTCCTACAAAAAGCATAGACGCTACTGGCTTATCTTCTTCATTTAATCCTGATCTAGACATCTTTATGCATCTAACTACTTCTTCAATAGCCTTATCTTGCGAAAAAATATTCTCTTTTAAGTTAGCTTCAAGATTTTTTAGCGAACTTATCTCACTGCTTTCTACTGTCTGCTTTGGAATACTGCAAACCTTTGATATTATTTCCTCAATAATTTTACTATCAACCGTGATCTTTTCTTCTAGATTTTCATTATGCATTCGCACAAACGCTCCTGCCTCATCTATAATATCTACAGCCTTATCTGGCAGATATTTATCATTAATGTACTTATCACTTAGAGTTACGGCATCACTTATTGCATCATCTGTATAAGTTACATTATGGTATTCTTCATAAGTCCCCTTTAGTCCACTTAATATCTCTATCGCTTCACTAATAGATGGTTCCTTAACATCTATCTTTTGAAACCTTCTGCTTAACGCCTTATCCTTTTCAAAAAACTTTTTATATTCATCAAAAGTAGTAGCTCCAATAAATCTAATCTTCCCCTCTGTTAAATAAGGTTTTAATAAGTTTGAAGCATCTAGAGCTCCTCCATTTAATGCTCCAGCACCAACTATATTATGAATTTCATCGATATATACTATGGGTTTATCCTGTTTCCCAATTAAATCAAGGATCCTCTTTATTCTTTCTTCAAAATCTCCCCTGTACTTAGTTCCTGCAATCACCGACCCTATATCTAAAGAAAACATCGAACTTCCTTTTAATTTTTCTGGAACTTTATTTTCACTTATAAGTTTTGCAAGCCCTAAAGTAATAGCCGTCTTACCAACGCCTGATTCTCCTACATGGATAGGATTATTTTTTATTCTTCTACAGAGAATTTGAATGCTTCTATCTAAAATATCTTCTCTTCCTACTAATGGATCATTATTTTCCTCTGTAACTTTTTTAATAAGATCTACTGTAAACTTATTAAGAAAAGCATCTTCTTTTCTCTTTGCGGAATTCTCTTGATCTATTGGTTCTATAGAGTCGTCTATATTCTTCTGACTATCATCTTCTATATATTCATCATAAGAGTTATGAATACTATCTCCTCCTATGCTATGGCATAAACTAAATAGCAAATCTCTCTTTGTAACACCCTCTTGTTCTAGGTAATAACGAGCATAGCTATCTTCTAAATTAAAAATAGCTGATAATATATGATCTACGTCTATAGCATCTTTACTACTATATCTAATTTGTTCATTCGCTGATAGGATAACTCTTTGAAATTCAATACTTTCTTGTGGTTCTCCTTGCCCAACTTTATTTATATATGTCTTTACATAAGTACTTAAGTTATATCTTAAGCTTTCTAAACTGCCGCCACATTCTTTAATAGCATATTCAACATTTTTATCAAATGTTGCTGCGTATAGAAGATGCTCTGGAGTAATGTACTCACAATTCTTCTCTTTAGCTTCTTCATATGCTCTAAGTAATATCAAATTAACCTCATTAGTAATCTTCATATTTTACGCCTCCTCCACAGTAAGCTTAAATGGAAAGCCTTGTTCCTTAGCCATAGACATTGCAGTTCCAACCTTCGTTATTGCAATATCATAGCTATATATTCCGGCTACCCCCCTGCCTTTTTCATGTACATCCAGCATTATCTTCTCAGCCTCTATTAACTTTTTATTAAACACACTTACTAATATATTAATAACAAACTCCATTGTAGTATAATCATCATTGTACATAACAACTTTATAATTTTTAGGTTTCTTGACTTTAACCTTATCTTTTTGTTTGGTTACAACATTTGTCTCCATAATATAATCTCCAATCCCTCCTTCATCGCATCACAATATATATTATTCTAAATAGATATATTTTAACACAATATAAAAATCCATATCAACATAATAAATTTTCTTTATTTCAAGTTGACAATCTGAGTCTTTCCGTTTTTGATTCCTATTATTGTTTTCTTATTGATGATGTATTCTTTTATTATTTTTATGGAGCTTGCAGATATTCTTTCACCAGAGCACACTAATGGTATTCCAGGTGGATATGGAATAATAGCTTCTTTGGCAATACAATTCTCGCATTTTTCAATTTCTATCCATTCACCACTTAACTTGAATACCTGATATGGCTCCAAAACTTTTTCTGGAATTTCAGATGAATACTTTGATTCACTTTCTCCACAAATATCATTTAGCTCTAACCTTAAAATACTACCATATATTGTTTTAAAATCTTCTTCATTATTAAATGGAGACAAAATTAAAACAACGCCTCTAGAAAAACTCATTTCTGCTTGTATCTTTTCTTTTCTTAAATATTCAAAGAGCTTATGTCCGCTATATCCCTGAGGAAGAATTAATATATATCGAGTCAAATCAATATCATATTCTTTGGAGTGATCTTCAACTTTTTTTATCATTTTATATCTATGCTCTCTATTTAAATCATTTTTGCTTAATATATGTACTTTATTTAATTTATTTATTTTTTCTTTCCATCTTTCAGCATTATTTATTAACTCCTCATATTCTCTTTCACCATAATTATCTAGATAATGTCTAGCATAATCTAAGGATGCCATAATTAAATACGAAGGTGATGTTGTTGTAAAAGCCTTCAAATAAAATTCTAATTGCTCATTTTCCTCATTTGCCAAAAGATATGCCCCTTGGGTCAAAGCTGGCAAGGTTTTATGGGCGCTTAAAATTGTATAATCTACTAGCTTAGCAATAGACTTAGGCAACCTGTCATTTATACCAAAATGTGCTCCATGGGCACAGTCTATAACAACTTTCATTCCTTTTAATTTTAAATCTATTACAATCTCATCAATATCATAGGTAATTCCAAAATAATTAGGATAAGTCAAAATTATACCCTTAGGATTTAAGCATTTATATAGCGCCTTATAAATATTCTCCTTGTCTGGAGGTAAAAACACACCATTTTTTTCATCTATAACCGGCTCAATATATATAACCTTTAACTTCCTCATAATTAACCCGTTATAAATTGACTTATGACAATTCCTTTCAACTAGAACTTCATCCCCCTCATCAAATGCCGAGAACATGGCTGCCATATTCCCTGACGAGCTTCCATTTACTAAGAAATAGGCCTTTTTCACTCCATAGGTTTTCGCTAATAATTCTTGCGCTTCTTTTATTACTCCTTCTGGATAGTGTAAATTATCTAAAGGTTCTACCTCAGTTATATCTAAAAAACCTAATCTGCCTACAAATTGTTCTCCTAGCTCATCGTTTAAAAAACCTGCACCTGATTTATTTCCTGGCATAGAAAGTGGCATATTTTTTTCATCATGGTATTTTAGCAATTGCTCCAACAGTGGTATTTTCAAAACTTTCCCTCCCATCCAAATTCTTAAAAAGCCTCATATCACCGCTAAAATGATACAAAGCTTTCTATATAATATCCTTATTTAAACAAACACTAAATACATTTTAAGTATTCTATAAATTCTATTACATTTTCTTTTTTTGTTGCCCAAGATGTAACTAATCTAATTGCAGTAGTATCCTCATCAATTATTCTCTCAATATTAAATGAGTACTTCTCACTTATCATTTTAACAACATTATTAGGTAAAATAGGGAACTGTTGATTTGTACTCGAATTAGTTAAAAATTTATATCCTTTTTCTCTTAAAGCATTTTTTAAAAGAATAGCCATTTCATTAGCATGCCTTGCAAGCTCAAAATATAAATCATCTTTAAATAGTTCTTCAAATTGTATTCCAAGTAGTCTTCCTTTTGCAAGTAATCCACCTTTTTGTTTTATGTAGTATCTAAAATCTTCTTTTAATGCATCGTTACAAATTACAAGTGCTTCTCCAAAAAGAGCACCATTTTTTGTTCCCCCAATATAAAAAGCATCAGTTAAATTAGCTATATCTTCTAAAGTCAAATCATTTTCTTCAGATACAAGAGCAGATCCAAGACGTGCACCATCTAAGAATAATAATAAGTTATTTTCTGTGCAGCATCTATGTAACTCAACTAACTCTGATTTTGTATATAATGTTCCTAATTCTGTAGAATTTGATATATACACTAATTTAGGTTGAACCATATGTTCACTTTCATGAGAATCTAATACTCTTTGAATTAATTCCTTAGTAAGCTTTCCATCATCAGTTTTTGTTGTAATAACTTTATGTCCAGTTGCCTCAATTGCTCCAGTTTCGTGACAGTTAATATGACTTGTATCAGCTCCTATCGCTGCTTGATGTGGTCTTAAAAAAGCTGATATCGCAGTAAGATTCACTTGTGTTCCACCTACTAACAAGTGAATATCTGCATCTTCTCTGCACATTTTCTTTTTTAATAATGCTTTAGCATTTTCTGTGTATTCATCTGTGCTATATCCATCTGTTTGCTCGTAGTTTGTTTTAATTAATGCATTTAATATTCTTTCGTGTGCACCTTCACTATAATCATTTTTAAAACTATACATATCTTACCTCCATCTATTCCGTCTCAATTATTTGTATTGTCAGCTTTTCTAATACTTTTGTACCTACTTCAAAAATATCATTAACAGTTAACTTTTCTAATTCTTCAACCTCATCAGTGTATATTTTATAATTTCCAAACATTGAATTATAAGTTGCTAGTTCCTTTGCTAAAACTATACTTTGTTCTTCTCTAAATAACCTTTTTAATTTAAAGTTTTTAATCAGCTTTCCTAATTCATCCGTATTGACGCCTAATTTCAGCAATTTTAAATTCCTTATGCACTCCTTGATTAAAGATATTGATTTACTTACATTCTCCTTTGAAGTGCTAAAAGTAATTTTATATAGCTTTATATAACTTTCATGTGCAATTTTAGTAATCACATCATATATTAATCCATTTTGAGTTCTTAAAGTATCATAAAGAATTGAATTAACACCATCTCCAAAATATTGATTAAAAATTCTCAGACATTTAATTTCTTTGTTACTTAAACCATCTATAGGACATAGCATCTCAATTTTACACGACTTTATGCCAGTTCTTTTATTGTTAAATATCTGCACTTTTGGCTTTTCATATTCAATACTTTCAGTATTCACTTCTTCGTTATTTATTTTTTGATAACAAGACTTCTCCCAATTTCCGAAATAACTACATATAATATCTTTAACTTGCTCAAATGCCTTTGATGATATAATAACAATAGATGTATTTTCCGGGAAATAATATTTATTATAAAACTTCTTTATATCCTCCATTGTTATATTTTCCAGACTAACCTTTGTGCCTATAATAGGATACTTTATTCTTCTATCCCTAAAACAATTAAAAAACAACTTATCCTCGCAATATTGTTCTAATTCTTCGTCCCATTCGTCAAGCTCTTCTTTAATTACATCCATTTCTTCTCTAAATCCGTTTTCATTAAAGCTAGGATTACAAATTATATCACTTAATAGTTCTACACCTTTTTCTAAATCATCTTTTAGCAAAGTTCCATAATATATTACATAAGGGTAATTAGTCATTGCATTATTAAATCCAAAAAGATTGCTTAATTCTTCATTAATATCTTTTTCAGTTCTATTTTTAGTTCCCTTGTATACCATATGTTCAGTTGCATGAGCAATCCCATATTTCTCTGTCTCAACTCCAGCACCTGCATTTAAGGATATACAAATTGATGTAAGTTCAGAATCTGTATTCTTATATATCAACTTTAAATTATTCTCAAAAATATACTCTTCCAATCAATATTTCTCCTTGCATATTTCAATTGATAGTAACATGCTTTAATAAAATAACTATTTCATTTATCATACACTAAATATGATTATAAAATATAAAATTAGTATTTTCTATTTTTACATCATGAATTTTCAACATAATTTCCATAATACTTACGCGCAAAAAACACTCAACTAAATTTTCAATCTATATTTGTATATTTATTAACTGATAAATGAATTTTCTATTTTAATATATGATGATCTTAAATATTTATCTGATTAAAATTCATATTACATCTATACAAACTTAAGCGTACATCCACCTAGAAATCAGATACATTTTTCTGAAATAGGCATATGAAAATAAGTTAATTAAGTTTCTTAATGGCAGGTTGTTCCATCTTTGCTTGTCCGAATGAATATTCGGAGCAAGCAAAGATGGGTGCAACCTGCCATTTAGAAACTTACAACGAAATTTTCATTAGTCCTATGGAAGAACAATGTATCTGATTTCGGTTTACATACGCTTAGTCTACGTGTTATATAAATTAATTTTCCTCAGCTTTTAGTGCGATTGCACATTCAATTCTCTTCTTTTGCATTTTACATCCAATTTCATATGGAATATTCATATCCCCGTTGAAATTAAAGTTATTTGCTTGGCAGCCGCCACTACAATAGAATTTAGCCCAACAATCTCTACACTTAGGCTTGTTATATATATGAGCTGTCTTGAATTTCTTAGCTAAATCGGTATTGTATGTATCATCATAGATACTTCCTAATTTAAATTCTTCTTTTCCAACAAATTGATGACATGGGTATACCTCACCTTGAGGAGTTATAGCCACATATTCAAATCCCGCACCACATCCTGAAATTCTCTTATAAACACATGGGCCGCCTTGAAGATCTATATTAAAATGGTAAAACTTAAATTCATCTTTGCTTTCTCTTTTTCTTCTTGCCATTTCTTCATACAATTTATCATAATTATCAAAAATTGTATCTATATCTTCCTCTCTAAGTGCAAGCGGATGACCATTTTCTAAAACAACTGGCTCTATCGATAATTCTCTGAACCCTTCATTTACCATAGCCATTACATCTTCATAAAAATCAGTATTTTGTCTTGTAAAAGTACCTCTTACATAATAAGTTTTGCCCTTAGTTCTTCTTTTGATCATTTCTTTGATATTAGGAATTATATCATTATATGAGCCGCTACCATCAGCCTTAATTCTAACATTATCATTAACATCCTGTCTTCCATCTAATGATAATATAATATTCCCCATTTCCTTGTCCATAAAATCCATCATTTCTGGAGTTAGAAGAGTAGCGTTTGTAGTCATAGTAAATCTAACATTCTTCTTCCACTTTTCTTCATTGTCTCTTGCGTATTGAATTATTTCCTTTATGGTATCCATTATTAGAGTTGGCTCTCCACCAAACAAATCAATTTCTATGTTTTTTCTTGGGCCGCTTCTTTTAATAACATAATCAATTGCTTTTTTCGCCGTATCAGCACTCATGACACCACCGTGTCCATGATATTCACCCTCATCTGCAAAACAATATTTGCATCTTAAGTTACATCCATGAATTACATTTAAACAAATAGCTTTTATATAATCTCTATCATCCATAGAACTATGTGCTATTTCTTCATATTGGTCTTCTGAATAAAGAATACCTTCCTCCGCTAATTCTTGAATTTCATCATAAGCTTCTGAAAGTTCTTCTTCGTTATACTTACTGTTCAGCTTATCTAAAATTTCCTTCTTATTTCCTAATTTATTATCATCTAATATATCATAAACCATTTCATCAACAACATGCACTGCACCTGTATTTACATCTAAAACAAAATAGTTTTCACCTTGCTTAAATTTATGTATTAAAGACAAATCGATTTCCTCCTAAACATATAAAGTAAGCAGTAACTATATAGTTACTGCCTGAGGCACTATCAAGAAAATAATAGACCAGTATGCCTGTATATTTCGTGTCATACTGCGTCAGTAAAGTTTGCTAATAAGCTCACTATGAGCAAACTTTACTTCCTTGTCTAGCACGAAATATACGTTACATCTTTGGTCTATTATTTTATTTCATATGCCTAAATTTAGTTTTCACATTCTAAGTTTGCAACTGTACAAGATGTCTTACAAGCTGATTGACATGAGTTTGCACATTCTTTGCATCCTGGCTTACATAAACTATTCTTAATATTTGGTTTGTTTATTGTTTTTATATGTTTCATAAATAAAAACTCCTCCATTTAAAAGATATCCTTAAGTATTATAACATTACAGCTAACAATTTACAATGTAGATATGCAATTCAAATTAAGAATTAAATTCCCAAAAACTTACTACTTCTTCCACTACGTAGATAAACAATATAAAGGTATTGTTTATCACCTAAAAGTATTTATATATATGGTTACAATACCTTTAATGAATGGATATTCAAGACTTTTCATACAGTTTATATATTTATAATACAATACTTATATATTCTTTGGTATGTATATGTGAAATAATTATAGTGATAGCAAAACAAAGAAATAGAATACATATATGTGGAGTCAGGCATTGAAAAATAAGCTGCTAGAATATCTTGATGGGAAGTTGTTCCGCTTTTGCTTGTCCTGTGCCTGTCACAGGAGCATGCAGAAGTGGTGCAACTTTTAATTTAGATATTCCCAGCGAGATTTTTCATAGTCCTGAGGAACATATATGTATTCTATTTCGTTTGTTCTCGCTTCACTTTAAGTGCTTCACAATAACTTTATAGTGCAACAACTTTAGTTAAAAGCATGTTATTTCTCTTTATGAATTCATCCATTTCAGCAGCATCTAATTCTTTATTTGCAATCTTAGCTAAATCTAAAATGTGTTCACAAATAAATTTAACATCTTCTTTCTTAGTTTCATCTTTATAAACTTCTAAAAGTTTTTTAATAATTGCATTCTTATTATTTACAACTAAAGTCTTTTCTTCATCAAACATACCTGGGAAGCTCATTCCTGATTTTGCGTACATTTTACTCATTTGAGCCATTCTTCTTGACTCTTCTGAAACTAAAATAAGTGCTGGAGTCTCTTCATTTTTTAATCCTTTAATAGATAAATTCTTTATTTTGTCTCCAAGTGAATCCTTAAACAAATCTTCTATTTCTTTATTTAGCGCTTTTACAGTTTCATCATTTTCATCATTTTTACTTCCTAATGTATCTGAAATATCTGAATCTATTCTATTAAACTTAACGCCTGACTCATGCATCTCTAAGAATGAAATAAAGTGATCATCTAGTGAACAATCTAATATAACAGCATCTAAATCATAATCTTTAAACATCTTTATATATTGAGATTGTTGCTTTTCGTCATTAGCATAAAATACTTTATTTTCATGCTTTTCTTTATTAGCTTCAAGATAATCCTTTAATGTTACGAATTCACCCTTTAAATTCTTAAAGATTACTATTTCTTTAATCTTATCATAGAATTTCGGATCTCTTAAGCATCCATATTTAATAAATATTTGTATATCTGGCCAGAACTTATTAAATTCTTCTCTATTATTTTTAAATAAATTGACTAATTTATCAGCTACCTTTTTAACTATATGATTAGAAATTTTTGAAACTTCCTTATCATTTTGAAGGAAACTTCTTGATACATTTAAAGGTAAATCTGGACAATCAATAGTACCTTTTAATAATAACAAGAATTCAGGTATTACTTCTTTAATATTATCCGCAACAAAGACTTGGTTATTGTATAACTTAACTTGACCTTCTGTCGCTTCAAATTCATGAGTTAATTTAGGAAAATATAATATTCCTTTTAAATTAAATGGATAATCTACATTTAAATGAATCCAAAATAACGGCTCATTAAAATCCATAAATACTTTTCTATAGAAATCCTTATATTCCTCGTCAGTACAATCCTTAGGTGCTTTAACCCATAAAGGATGTGTATCATTTAAAGGTTTTTCTGCTTCTGGCTCTACTAGTTCTTGATATTCAGTTCCATCTTCATTTTTCTTAGTTTCATATTTAGGTTCTTCTTTTGGTTTATTTTCATCTTCTAAATATATTTCTGTAGGTAAGAACGAACAATATTTCTTTATTATTTCTCTAACCTTATACTCTTCTAAAAACTCTGTACTTTCATCATCAATATATAATGTTACTGTTGTACCTCTTGTTGTTCTTTCATCAGAAGATCCAATCTCATATTCGGTACCACCAGAGCATTCCCATTTTACTGCTTCTGCCCCTTCTCTAAAGGATAAAGTATTAATTTCCACCTTAGTAGCTACCATAAAAGTTGAATAAAATCCAAGTCCAAAGTGACCAATTATATCTTTACCTTCATCCATCTTATCTTTATATTTTTCCATAAAGTCGGTTGCACCTGAAAACGCAACTTGATTGATATACTTCTTAACCTCTTCCTCAGTCATTCCAATACCATTATCACTGAATTTAAGAGTCTTCTTTTCTTTATTTATTGATACAACAACTTTATATTGCTCGTCTCCGTTTATTGTTGCTTCTCCTAGAGAAACTAACCTTTGAAATTTACTAATCGCATCACATGCATTGCTTATAACTTCTCTGATGAATATGTCTTTATCAGAGTATAGCCATTTCTTAATAATAGGAAATATGTTTTCTGTGTCAATTGATATGTTACCATTTTCTTTAATCATAATATTACCTCCTGTTATTTTTTCTAAAAAATATTTTAATGCAAAGATTATTTATTGTCAAATTCTTCTTATTTCTGAATATAGTCCACTTCCAATATAATACTCTAATAAGTTCAAACTACTAAATTCGATATATAATCATTATTATAATTTAAACTTTTGTACCATATCATTAAGTCTTTCTGAAAGTTCAGCTTGGCTATGTGCAGATTTAGCTATATCATTAACAGCTTCATTTATTTTGCCAATGCTATTTAATACATCCTCCGAACCTGTTTCAGCTTCTGCTGCTGTTGTTGATACACTTTGTATTGCATTATTTATCTGATCTATAACTTCATTTATCTGTTTAGAAGAATATGCAAATTCCTTTGTTATATTATCAACAAATTCTGCGTCTTTTTCGTATTGAATTCCTGTATTCATTAGCAATTCATAACTTGGCTTTACATGTTGTCCAATATAATTAAGTATATCTTCTCCACTCTGAGATAAATTTTCAAAAGCTGACTGTACTTGTAATACCATTTCTTGTATACTCAAAACCGCTTGCGAAGACTCCTCTGCAAGATTTCTCACCTCATCTGCCACTACTGCAAAGCCTTTTCCATTTTCACCAGCCCTTGCAGCCTCTATTGCAGCATTAAGTGCAAGAAGATTGGTCTGTGATGCTATATCCCCTATAGCTTCTGCCATTGATTTCACTTTATTTACGATTCTTCCATCTTCAATTGCTTTAAGTATATTTAATTTCTTTTCCTCATAAATTCTATTTCCTTCTCCTATATTTTCTGTTGCTTTTTCTTTTATTTGTAGCGAACGTTTTTTAATTTCATTCACTGAAGTAGCTGCATCATTAGCTCTATTAGCAATTTCACTTGTAGTTGCTCCAATTTCTTCAGCCGACGCACTTACTTCTTCTGTAGCTGTGCTTAAATCTTGAGCTCCATTTGAAATCTGTTGAGTTGCTTCATTTATTTCTTCCATTTTAGCTGAAACTTCTTGTGTTGTGGCTGATAATTCTTCCCCAGAAGAATTTATCATATTTGCACCTTTTATTATTTCTCCTATCAAATTTCTTAAGTTATCATTTGCGTTATCTAAAGCTTTTGCCAATATTCCAATTTCATCCTTAGAGTTAATATTTATTTTATGAGTTAAATCCCCATTTTCTAAAAACTTTGCGTATTCTAAAACTTTTTTCAGCCTATTAGTAGTAATTGTAGTTACAAAAACTCCTAGAATTATTGCTATAGCAAAGCCTAAAAAAATATCCATAAACATATATTTAATGAATTTACTTTTTATATTATCATTCGAGGTATTTATTTCATTTGCGTTTGTTTCAACATGTTCTACTAACTTATCAATACTATTTGTCAGATTTTCTCTTGTTTTTGCACTCTCATTACTTAGCTTAGTTGCCTCATCATAATTTTGCTCAGATACCAATTTTATTATCTTATCAGACTCACTTCTATATTGAGTTAACTCTTTTTTTATGTCGTTGTAAATTTGCTTTTCATTATCATTTAAAACAGCTCGATCATAACTTTTGAGTATTTCATCATTTTGTTTTCTAAAATCACTTATTTTAGATTTAGCTTCTTCAATTTTAGATATATCTCCGTTATTTATAAGATTCAGAATTTCAATTCTTGTATGTAAAGTATTTGAATTAAATTGCTGAAGGGCTTCTAATTCTTTAACTCCCTCTTCATATAATATGTTAGAATTTGAACTCACTTTATTTATATTGAATACAGCTAATCCTCCAACAACAGCTATAAATAGTGCTACTATCCCAAAGCTAAGCATTAGCCTAGTTCTTATTTTTAAATCATTAAACCATTTCATGATTTTCACCACTTTCTTTTTTATTAATTGATACTCAATATCAATATAATAACACATTTTAACTATTAGTGCATACATTATTTCTTTATTATATTAAATTCCAAAGCCTCTAAAAACTTCTTTTTAAATTTATAAAAATATCATTGACATTAACGCTACGTAAAGGTGTAAAGTAATCTTGTAAGGAGGTAATCACATGGAATACACAGTGCAGAAACTAAGCAAATTAACAGGTATCAGTACTCGTACCATTAGATATTATGATGAAATAGAAATTCTTAAGCCGGCAAGAATTAATTCATCTGGATATCGAATTTATAGTCAAAAAGAAGTAAATAGATTGCAGCAAATATTATTTTACAAGGAATTGGGTGTTGATTTAGATAGTATCAAAAAAATATTATTATCACCTTCCTTTAATAATAGCAATGCACTAAAAGAGCATCGTGAAAAGCTTCTTGCGAAAAGACAACAACTAGATATATTAATAGCTAATGTTGATAAAACAATAGCTTCAACTGAGGGGAGTATTATAATGAGTGATAAAGAAAAATTTGAGGGATTTAAACAAAATATGATAGATAAAAATGAAAAAAAGTATGGTAAAGAAATAAGATCTAAATATGGTGATAATGCAGTGAATGAATCAAATAAAAAATTCAAAAATATGAGTAAAGAACAATATGAAGAATTGGAACAATTGGGAGCTAAAGTTATAGATACCTTAAAAGATGCTTTCGCAACTAATGACCCCTCCAGCGAACTTGCCCAAAAGGCTGCAGATTTACATCGCCAATGGTTAACTTATTCTTGGAGTGAATACTCAAAGGAAGCCCATGCAGGTCTTGCTCAAATGTATGTAGATGATGAAAGATTTACTGCCTATTATGATAAATATCAACCTGGTCTTTCTGCCTTTCTAAGGGATGCTATTTTTATATACACTGGAATGAAATAATAAGTTTATACACGCAAATATATCAGTGGCAATATTATTCAAAATCTAATTAATGGCTGTCGACTTTGTCGACAGCCTAAAGAAATTACTATACAATGATCTATATTTTAATAATTGTTATTACAATCTTCTTAACTTGTTAACTATGCAATTTTTTTACTGAGTCAATACTTTTTCAATAAACACATTTACTAATTCAGGATCAAATTGAATTCCTGAATTTCTTCTTAATTCTGCTATAGCAAATTCTTCTGATAATGCTTTCCGATAAGATCGCTCACTAGTCATAGCATCAAATGCATCTACTATAGCTATAATTCTTGATTCAATAGGTATATCCAAACCTTTAATACCTTTCGGATACCCTTTTCCGTTCCACATTTCATGATGAGAAAGCACATACTTCGCAATTTCTGACATTTCATTTACCGTACTTAATATCCTATATCCTATTTCAGGGTGACGTTTGATTTCATTATACTCGTCCTCTGTAAGCATGCCTGGCTTATTAAGAATACTTTCTTCTATTGCTATTTTACCTATATCATGTAACAATCCAGCATTCTCTAATTCTTGAATTTTTCTTTCAGGCAATCCAATATTCTTTCCCATAAGTTCACACAACTCAGAGACTCTAACAGAATGTTCTTCTTCCCTCTTATTCTTCTCATTTAGAGTATTTATTATTGTATCAATTGTTTTTCCTCTCATATTTGAACTTTCAAAAAGTTTTCTCTTATACATGTAATCTTCAGCTTTTATGAATATTTCTTGGATCATTTCCTCTTCATGACATTTGGTTTCATAACCAAAAGAAATGGATATATCTAGATTTTGTATTTCTTCTTTTTTAGCTAGATTGTTAATATTTTTAATAATTTTCTCAGCTTCATAAGTATCTGTTTTAGGCATTAAAATAATAAATTCATCTCCACCAAGTCTAATAACAACATCTTGGGATCTGCATCCATTTTTTATTATTTGTGCTGATTTTTTAATCAGCTCATCACCTACCACATGCCCAAATGAATCATTAATCAACTTCAGCCCATTCACATCACCTAACACAATAGTTAAAGGATAATTTTCTTTTACATCTAAACGTTTTAATTCCTCATCATAAAATCTTCTATTATATAATCCCGTTAGTTGATCATTATAGGACAAATATTCTAGTCGCTCTTCTAATTTCTTTCTAATAGTAATATCTCTTAATACCGCTAAAACATGGTTTTCTCCACTTTTAACCATTCTAATCTCACAATAACTATCTAATAGCTTGTACTCAAAACTATGTAGCTCACCTGTTTCAAAAACTAAATTTAATTTCTCATAAGCTAATTCGGCAATCTCTTTAGGCATAACTTCTGATATTGTCTTACCCATAAACTTTTCCTTTGGCATCATCAATATATCCTCATCCTTAGCTTCGGTATCTATAAAAACACCGTTCACGTCAAAAGTAAATAAAACATCTGGTATAGCTTCAATAATTGCTTTACTTTTTTCTCCGATTTCCTTTATTTTTAATTCATCTTCGCGTATTTTTTCATATTGAATTTTCAATTCATCTTCATAATCACTCAATTGTTGAACATATACTTCTAACTCTTTATAGCTATTTCTAAACTGTTGCTTTGTACTATGTATCTTTTTTAACCCCCTATTTATTAATATATAAAGAACACTTGTAGTTAAAATCACAAATAAAAAATCTTTATAGATGCTAAATTTTAATACATTATCTTGGTCATTTATGATTAGCTTAATGATTGAATTCGAACAAAAAGCCCATACCAAACTAATTAATGCATATATTGAGCATATTTTAATATTTTCACACTTTAAGGAATAATTATTCTTCAATAAACGCGATAAAATTTTATTTTTAATCAACATAAATATTTTTATTCTCCTATTTTTATTATTACTCTTCCATTATACCTTAAAAATATTAATATAAACATAATGTTTTTGTCCGTTTTACATAATTAGTAAAAACATTTTCAATTATATTCCTTTTACGCTCATAATTTATAAATTTTAATACGAACAACAGCCCAATTTACATAATATTATATAAATTGGACTGTTGTTTATTATTACTAAATATAATAAGATCTTTAAAATTGAATGAATTTATCAAACTACCTTAAGATTACAAATAAAATTAAATCTCTTTTATAAGTTCTGATACCCATCTACATAAATCAACAGAAACCTTCTTAGCTGTTTCCACTACTCTTTCATGTGAATGCTTTACTTTTTGTATGCCTGTAGCCATATTAGTAATACATGCTATCCCAAGTACATCCATGCCTAAATAATTAGCTACTATTGTTTCTGGTACTGTTGACATTCCAACTGCATCAGCTCCATGCCTTCCAATCATCACAATTTCCGCTGCTGTTTCATAGTAAGGCCCCATAAATCCTGCATAAATACCTTCAGCATATTCTATTCCCAATCTATCTCCAACTTCTTTTGCTTTTTCTATAAGCTCTAACTTATATGGTTCTGACATATCTGGGAATCTTGGTCCTAACCTGTCATCATTTACACCAATCAAAGGGTTATCTCCAAACAGATTTATAAAATCGTTAATAAGCATTAGTGTTCCTGGTTTAAAGCTCTTATTTATACCGCCGCATGCATTAGTTAAAATAATTTTTTCAATGCCCAATTTTTTCATTACATATACAGGATACGTAACTTCCTTCATTGTGTATCCCTCATAATAATGAAATCTTCCTTGCATTAGAAGAACTTCTATATTATTTATTTTACCAAACACCAATTTCCCTTCATGCCCTTTTACAGTTGACACTGGGAAATTTGGTATACTTTCATAAGGTATATCTTCTATTTCACTAACTTCGTTAACTAAATCACCTAATCCAGACCCAAGTATTATTGCAATTTTAGGATTTCTATTTATTTTTCCTTGAATATAATTTACTGATTCCATTATTTTATCGTACATTTTATTCCCTCCTAATGTTTAAACTAAATAATGATTACACAATATATAATTTACAATATTTCGATGAAAAACACACTAAAAATTTTATATTCTGGTGTGTTCAAATTAATTAAATCATTAAAATGTACAAATCTAATACTATTGCTCTTCTATTTTCTTATCATTTTCTTTATATTTTTTCACGTTAATTTTTGAAATTATATCGGGTACCATATTTCGAAGATTATCAAGATTATTATTTTCATTTATAGGTAACATTGTAACCTCATCTTTTTTAATCACTAAAATAGCGTTTGGTGATATTACAGCCCCCCCGCCTCCTCCAGAACCTGTTCCATTCATTCCTTTAATACCTTCACCTGTACCAATTCCAAACATAACACTTACGATTGGTACAAGAGTCACTTCTCCTACAGTAATAGGTTCTCCTACAACTGTTTCTGTTTTTATAAACCTTCCTAAATTACTAAATAATGACTCTAAATTTTCTTTCAAAGCATTATTCTCCATTGTTACTTCCTCCCAAATTTATGATTTATTCCAATAACTGATACACATATCTATTTTAAAAAGTTTCAGGATCCTTTAATTATTTAGTGGCTTCTTATATCTTTTCTTATAATTTATTTAAATGACCCCTTTAGTAAATCCTTGCCAACTTTTCTAAATTTAAATCCTTTTCTTTGTTTTCTTTGTTCTTTCATATATTCTACAAATAATTTTTTAGTATAAGCATTTAATTTATAAACTTTGATTTTTAAATCCGGCTCATTTTCACCTCTTATAATCATAATTTTGTAATAAAAAGATGTTTCGAAATTGGTGTAATCATTTCGAAACATCTTTTTAAACAAACTCAAAATTAAAATAAAATTTCAATATACATTAGTTAAACTATCTTCAATATTTAAACTATCTATAAAACATTCAACTATTTTAGGATCAAATTGTGTCCCTGAACATCTTATTAATTCCTTAACAGCCTCCTCTTTACTCATAGCCTTTTTATACACTCTATCATTAGTCATTACATCGTAAGAATCAGCAACATTTATTATTCTTGCTATTAAAGGTATTTCTTCTTCTTTTAGACCTAAAGGATATCCTGTACCATTCCATTTTTCATGATGTGTTAGCACGCATTTCGCTATATTACCAAGCTCACTTGATGCATTAATGATTCTATACCCTTTTTCTGTGTGAGTTTTCATTATCTCAAATTCTTCTTCGGTTAATTTTCCAGGTTTTAATAATATATCTTCATTAACTCCTATTTTTCCTATGTCGTGTAAGCTGGCGACCAGCGCTAATTCATCTAAATCTGATATTTTTAACTGAAGTTTTTTCCCTATAGCAAGCGCATATTGAGATACTCTTTCAGTATGCTCATTTGTTTCCATATTTTTTTCTTCCAAGCTTTTTTTTAGCGATTCCATTATTGAGCTTCTAATACTTTTCTTTTCTAACAGCTTCTGGCGATATACTTTTTCCTCTACCTTAGTGATACAATCATATATATTATCCTCTAAAGAATGTTTAATAGCTTCTCCTAATGCAATACTTAATTGCATAAATTTATGTTCAGCTTGTTCACATTCTTTAGTAATGTCTCGAATAATCTGCTCACACTTTAATTCA
The DNA here is from genome assembly GCF_003575225.1 of Clostridium chromiireducens. Taxonomy (NCBI): domain Bacteria; kingdom Bacillati; phylum Bacillota; class Clostridia; order Eubacteriales; family Clostridiaceae; genus Clostridium; species Clostridium chromiireducens. The sequence continues at coordinate 344,959 of NZ_QXDJ01000001.1, forward strand.
TTGCAGTTTGGAAGAAGTATTATAAATTCATCTCCACCCCATCTAAATACATATCCATCCGGCTGGCATATATCCTTGAGTATTTGTGCTATGCTTCTTAATAAATTATCTCCGTCTAAATGTCCTAATGCATCATTAACTAATTTTAGTCCATTAACATCTCCCATTATTATTCCTAGCGGAAGATATTCATTATAGTTTAATTCCTTAACTTTCTCTTCAAAACTATATCTATTATATAATCCTGTAAGTATATCTGTTTCGCTAAGGTATCGAAGCTTCTCCTCCATAATTTTTCTGTCAGTTATATCTCTAGACAAGCCAACTAATCCCCATACGTCTCCCCTCTTATCTATAACAGGTATCTTTACATTCTCTTCTACAACTTCCCTGCCATTTTCATTTTTTATCCTCTGTTCAAAATAAGTTGCCTTCTTAGTATTCATAATCTTCTCATCTTGTTCAATGAACTTTGAGGCCACTTCTTTATCATTATATATTTCTAAATCCGTCTTACCGATTATATCGGTTACACCTCTTTTATTGTAAAACTCTTCGAACTTTTTATTATATCCTATAAACCTGCTTTCCTTATCTTTATAAAAGATTGATTCTGGAACTGCATCTATTATTGTTCTTAATATATTTTTTTGTTCTTCAACCTCAGCCTCTCTTAATTTTCTATCATTTATATCTACTATTATTCCTGCAACCGCGTAAGGCTTGCTCTCCTCATTTAATATTGGAAAGATAAAGCACTCAACAACTGCTCCATTTACTATTCCTTCCACAACATTCAATTCGAGATTATCAAGGCATTCCTTTATTTGCTCATTATATATTTTTGCTTTTTCTATCGGAAAAGCCTCTTCATTTTTCTTCCCTATAACATCTTCTAATCTTACATTATACATTTCTTCATAACGCTTATTAAAAAATATTATGGTAGAATCAATTTCTTCAATCCATACTGGCCAAGGTATGTAATTTAGAAATGATCTATATATCTTCCCTAAACACTTTTCATCCATACTCTGGTGTTCCCCTTTATTAGTTATGTTACTTAAATTCAATTTTACCCTCTCATAACATAAATGTCTATAAAAGCAACCACAAATATTATAGATTTCCAATGCAAAAGCTAGGATTAAGTGGGCATAATTACATGAAAAAAGGTACCCTGTTGCCTTGTTGCTATAAAATACAACGCTCTGCAAAAGAATACCCTCTTTTTCTAGTATTGAGTATGTTTTAAATATATATAAGTTACAAATCCTAATTTAAATCAGTTTATAAGCTTTATATACTTAAAGTTAATTATATTCACTATCAGTTATATTTCTATATGATACATATGTTGCATATAAATATCCACCATATACAACAACCATCATTAAGGCCGTTATAATAATTGGTTCAAGCTTATTTCCAGCACCTAGTGCAACTAAATATTGATTCACTACTTTGATCCCAACATATGAGTGAACTATCGAAAGTGCTAATGGTAAGATAAAGAATATAGACACTTGCTTAAAAATACTTCTATTAATCATACTTCTTGTTGCACCAATTTTTCTTAATGATCTATACCTTTCTAACGAATCATTACATTGCGATAATTGCTGAATTGCAAGAACTGCTGCACTTGATAATAAGAATACAATTCCCATATAAATAGCTATAAACAATATCATTGCAGATAATCCTCTGCTCATATCATATGCCATTTCTCTAGTACATCCATGAATTATAAAGTTTAAGTTTTTATACGCAGAATTATTATCAAATGCAAAATTACTTAAAATAGCGGTCAACTCTTTTTTAGATTCTTCTCTATTATCACCGACAAAATTCAAGTTAATTGTTTCATCAGATACTTCTAATCCTTTTACTAAATCATCTGGTACTATTAAATTAAATATGTTATCACTTGTAGGCGATGTTGTTAGAGCTTCCGTTTCTATTTCTCCGTCTTTTATTTTATATTCTTTGTCCGCTATATTTATTGTCTTTTCTTTTTCAACAAATGATTTAAGTATGCCTTTTAGCGGCTCATAGTTTGAAGATACAATTATTTCATTATATTGCAAATTCACACTTGGCTTTCCTTTTAATTTTCTTATGTCATTATATTCTGACAGCTTAATCATATTAGTTTTCTCAAATACTTTTAAGTTTATGATTTGTTTATCCTCATTAGTTGTGGCATATTCATCTAATAAATTTTTAGTGCTCATATTATATTGATATTGCTCAAATATAACATACTCAGCGTTACCTTCTAAATTATAATCTAACTGTTTCAAGGCGTCCATTATTGAGACTTTCTTATTATTATCATCAACTGCTTGAAACGATGCATCAAATGGAGTTTGATTTTTTAATGTACCTTCTAAAGAATTCTTTACTCCTAATCCAGTTGATAATGTCCCTATAGTAACAAATAGCATTAAACAAATTATAGTCATAGAAATGAAATTAGTATTAAACTTACTTGAGATTTGTCTTATACTAAAAATATTCAATCCATTTAGATATAAGCTTTTATTCCTTTGAAGCAGCAGAAACATAACTGAAGCTATTCCATAAAAGAAAAATGCTGTACCTACGATTCCAAGTACTATTGAGGCTTTAAATCTGGTATCATAAAAATCTAAGCCCGCAAGATTAACCAAGTAATATGCGTATCCTAAAATAGCTAATGATAAAATCAACATAGTTGCTGCAATATAAGTATTTCTTATTTTTACTCTTTCATTTTTTCTGTCTGCGCATATTAAATCAATTAATTTATATCTTGAAACAATGATTACATTAAATATCATAACTAATAGATACATTATTCCAAAATATAAAACGGTTTTAAGTATCGCACTCGTAGAGATAACAAAACTATATTTAGTCATTTGTATAGCAAAAAGTTTCGCTGTAAATATTGAAAGTATTTGGGCAAATAACATTCCAAGTAATAGTCCTGCAATTAACGATATTATCCCAATAAATAAAGTTTCAAAAAATAATATCTTTGACATTTTCCTTTTTCCCATGCCTAAAACCATATAAATGCCAAACTCTTTTTTTCTCTTACTAATCAAAAATTTAGTAGCATATATTATTAACCCACCTAATATGACTGAAACTCCAACTGATATAACAGAAATAAGCCTTTCCATAGTTTTAACATACTCAGTTTGTCCTGCGTTCATATCTGCCATTACAGATTGAGATCCAATTGAATTAAAACTATAAAATATACATACTGCAAAAGTTAAAGTTAAAAAGTAGATAGTATAATCCTTAAAACTTTTTTTAACATTATTTAAGGCTATTTTAAAATACATCTTTTGAGTCACCTCCAAGAAGTGTAACAATATCTATTATCTTGTTAAAAAATTCTTTTCTTGAATCTTCGCCTCTTACAATTTCGTTAAAAATTTTACCGTCCTTTATAAATAATATTCTATGAGCATAACTTGCTGTAAAAGCATCATGAGTTACCATCAAAATGGTTGCATCCAACTCGTGATTTAATCTTTCAATAGAATTTAGTAATAATTTTGCTGATTTAGAATCTAATGCACCAGTAGGTTCATCTGCTAAAATTAATTTAGGGTTATTAACTATTGCTCTCGCCGCAGCTACTCTTTGTTTTTGCCCTCCTGACATTTGATATGGATATTTATTTAACACATCCAATATATCTAAACTCTTAGATGATTTCTTAACCAGTTCATCAACTTCATTTCCCTTTTTTCCCGCTATAGTTAATGCTAATGCTATATTTTCATATGCAGTCAATGTATCTAATAAATTAAAATCTTGAAATATAAAGCCTAACTTATCTCTTCTGAATTTTTCTAATTTTTTATTCTTTAACCTCGTGATATCATCTTCATCAATTACAATAGCTCCAGTTGTAATTTTATCTATAGTAGATATACAATTTAAAAGGGTCGTCTTACCACTACCTGAAGGGCCCATTATTCCTACAAATTCTCCCTTCTCAACCTTGAAACTTATATTATCAAGCGCCTTTGTCACATTCTCTTTATTTCCATAATATTTTTCTACATTCTGTACATTTAAAATATTTTCCATAATGCTCCTCCTAATTGGTTAATTAATAAGCAGATATAATCCAATTTTATTATCTTCTTATTTGCTCCATGAATATATTTTAAAACTAACTGTATCTATTTCATATTGAAGTACCTTTCAACTAACTTACAATTTTGTAAGTTAATTTTCCTAACTCAAAGTATATCAAATAATCTATTACTAGACATAATAAAAGAGTAAGGAATTATACTCTTCCCTTACTCTGCTTGTAATCTCTACATTTTATATCATAGGTCTAACTTCTCTAGTAGTCTTATTTACATAATACCAGCTATTAGATTCATAATAGTATCCCTTATCATCATAGCAATGAACCAAATACGATTCTCCATCATCAGAATCTACTTTAATTATTTGTGGGATATATTTATAACCTTTTGAAAGATAATCCTTTATCACCTGGACAGCTTGCTCTTCAGTGAAAATATTAAATACTTCATGAGTTGCAAGGTTTGTAAGATTACCATTCTTCATTTCATATACGTTGCCAGTTAATACGTGATAATAGAACTGTCTAGTGCCCCCGTTATTCTTACTTATGAAACACATAAATATATTTCCATCGATATTATTCGTCCATTTATAGGTTATTTCTTCATTTACATATTGCTTTATTTTCTCATAAATATTATTCAATTCTTGTGGATAGTTCGATGTTGTTTTAGAATGGACCATATCACCATCAGCACTTAAATAATACCACTTATTGTATTGAGTGTCGTAAAACCATCCTCTCTTCATGGTCCCATCTTCTGGGTTAAAATAATACCACCTATTATCTATTTCCTGCCATCCTGTTACATATCCATAATCCCCAATATATTTCCATTGATAATTATCTTCCTCCCATAATGCATAAGCATTGGTTGAAACGCAGCTTGCAGTAATTACTGCTGCAAATAATATTAAACAAATAAATTTCCTGCTCATCCGATACATTCTAAAATTCCTCCCTAAATCTAATATCCCAGTATATAGGCCTCAACTTAATAAATTAACTTTATATTCAAAAACAAATGTATTAAATATTACCGTATATTTGTAAAGTCACCAATCGGAAAAATTACATTAACTCTGGTTCCCTCACCTTTAACTGAACTTAGATTTATTCCAATACTCAATTTATCACTAAGCTTTTTACACAAATAAAGTCCTATTCCTGTAGATTTTCCATACTTTCTCCCATTTTCCCCTGTAAATCCTTTATCAAAAACTCTATTAACATCACTTTGTGGAATCCCTATTCCATTATCCTCAATAGCCAATATTAAGTTATCTTTTCCAAGTGTTGTACTTACTCTTACCATTGCATTTTCACTTCTACTATATTTTATAGAATTAATTATAATTTGGTTTATAATAAATTTCACCCATTTAATATCTGTAATAACTGTCCCTGATACTTTTTCAATATCAACAGATATCTTTTTGTTTATAAAATCGCGTCTATTATTTCTAATGGCCTCTTTAACTGCTTCTTTTATCTCAAATTCCCTTACTATATAATCATTATTGACATCTGTGCTTCTAGAATAATATAAAGCTTGATTTATGTATTCTTCAATCTTTCTAATTTCATCTCCTAGAGCATTTTTCTCTTTACCTTCACTATTTTCAATAATCAATTTAGAAGAAGATATTGGTGTTTTGATTTCATGAACCCAAGTTTCAATATACTCTCTATATTCGTTTTGAAGATGCTTATAAAAATTAACGTGCTCATGCATATTTCTATTACAATCACTCAAAACTTCATAAATAATTTTTCCTTCATAATAATTAGGAGATCTTATGACTTCCGGTAAAAGGTATTTTTTATCTAACTTATCAAGGATTCCAATAATATCATCATAAAATTTCTTCTTAGCAAAAAAATCAATCAGAATATATATGATTAATGGACAAAACCAAATAAGAAAAATCACAAACATTATTACACTTGGTGTTTTTACTACACTCATTATAACCAACGTTAATAGGTATATTATCAGATTCATTATGAGATATGGAACTTTTGAAGCAAAATAGTCTTTTATTTTCATAATAGTATATATCCGAGTCCTCTCTTTGTTTCTATTCCATCGTTAAAACCTATTTCACATAATTTCTTTCTAATCCTAGTCACATTTACGGATAAGGTATTATCATCAACGTAAAGATCTGAATTCCACAAATAATCCATTAAGTCTTCTCTACTCACTATACCTCCCTTGTTTTTTAGCAAACAGAGTAGTATCTTTAACTCATTTTTAGTAAGGTCAATGTTATTTCCATTAAAACTCACACTTCCGTTAGTAACATTCAGTTTTAATCCTTTATGTTCGACTATTTCTTGGATTGAATTATTGCCAGAAACACGCCTTAATACGGCTGCTATTCTGGCAAGTAATATTTGAGTATTATATGGTTTTGTTATAAAATCATCCGCTCCAAGATTCATACTCATAATTTCATCCATCTCACTATCTCTGCTCGTTACAATTATTATAGGTATATCTTTTTCTTTTCTAATTTCCCTGCATATATAATATCCATCATAGTAAGGAAGATTTATATCAAGTAAAATCAAATTAGGTTCGTCATCTAAGGCTATCTTTACTATATTTTCATAATCGCTTGGTGAATAAGCATCGTATCCATAACGTGTTAAAAATTCAATAAGTTCTTTTTTCATATTTTCATTATCTTCTACTATCATAATTTTAGACATATGAATTATTCTCCCTTTTTATACAAATGCAAATCTTAAGATCCGCTTATATTATCGGCTTTATTAATTTTGAAGTTAAGTATATTATTCCCCCATTTACCCTGGCTTACATAAACACCACAAAATATTAACATTCCTCCAAGTATCATTAATCCGCTGATTTTTTCACCCAAAACAATGCTAGATGATATCATTGTGATTATCGGCACAAAATATATATAATTTGTAGTTTTTACTGCTCCTATAACCTTTACCGCTTTATTCCACATTAGAAAACAAAGTACTGATGCAAATATTGAAAGAAACAATAAATTCAAAATAATATCTGTCCTCAAATTTGGCACCTTTGTTATATTAACCTTTGTGATAAATAAAATAGGCAGCATAGTTATAACACCATAAAAGAATGTCTTTTTCACTATTAAAAGCTGATCATATTTATTATCTACCTTTTTTATTAAAACTGAATATATAGAAAATAAAATTGCAGAAATTATTGCCATAAAATCTCCCCTTGGGTTTAATCTTAATACTTTTCCATTATATATAACAATAGATATTCCTATAAATGCTATAATAAATCCAAATAACATATTAACTGTGAATTTTTCATTATTAAATATAAAATGAGAGATTAATGCTGTAAAAATAGGTATAGAAGAAGATATAAGACCAACATTTGATGCATACGTATATTTTAGTGCTAAATTTTCAGTCCAATAGTATAAAGATATTCCACTAGCTCCTAGAAGAACAAATAGCATTTCCTCTTTTAACGGTAGAAATTTAAAATTTTTAGGACAAATAACAATTAAAATAAGAAATGCTATAAAAAAGCGATAAGCCAAAATTTCTTCTGGCGAAAGCTCGGTTAACAATATTTTAGTTGAAATAAAAGTTGTCCCCCAGATAAGTATAGTCAAAATAGCCATTAAATTTGCAAAAATAATCTTACTTTTCATTTATAATTACTCCTTTAGCTTTTTAATTAATTACCTATTAGAGTAATTAATTATTATTTAGTCCTGCTATGAACCTAAGTAATTATAAATTTAATTTTAAAATTAGTATTGTAAAAAATTGAACCGACTTAGATATTTCTTTTATATATCATTGGTGTTACCCCAGTATACTCCTTAAAATTCTTTATAAAATGACTCTGATCATAAAAGCCACTTTCAATAGCTACACTAACAAAATCTTTATTAGTTTGTAATAATCTCTTAGCATGATTTATTCTCAAATTAGTTATATATTGATGTGGAGATAAACCATAATAATCATTAAATTTTCTGATTAAATAAAATTTACTTATATTTATTATATTAGACAAATCTTCAAGTCTTATATCCTCCAAATAGTTTAAGTCTACATATTCCTTAATCTTTCTAATATTTGAATTGATATTTTCTGATACATTTTCATCCAGATACAATTTGTCATTGTTGAGTAAAAGAGAAATGTAATTTAATAATTTTGATTCATTTTCTATAGTATCATTTCCCTTTTCAATATCATCAATTAATTTAACTACATCTAAAAATATCTTTTCATTTATTTTCATATAATCAAATCCTATATCTTTACTATTAGTATTGAATCCTGATTTAAACCATTCTGTATTAATATATAACATTTTAAAATTCCAATTTTCATAGTTTTCTGGATTACATCTATGAGAAATATTGGGAGGTATTATTAGAAATGTATTCTTTGTAAGGTCGTAGATATTTCCTTCTATTTCAGTTTTAGAACTCCCACTTTCAATTAATCCTATAGAAACTTCTTCATGAAAGTGAGTCTTTGATGAATGTATAGCGTTATTACATCTTTTTATTTCAATATTTCTATTATTACTATTAAAAGAATATCGTATCCCAGTCATTTCTCTCCCCCAATATTACTCTTATTAAATCACTTATATAATATACTAATTATATACCATATTTACCAATTACATTTAGCATTTTCGTCGATTTATTCATAATCCTCCGAAATTATCATGCCCTTTAGGATGCAACAATATTTCTACTTTATGGCGGATTATAGCATAAGTCTAGGTTACGTGCTTGTTCATAGATATTCAAATTAGTATTCTACTTATAAATAAATATTTTTAAAATCTCGGTAAAACTTTTGTTACTATTTTCACTAAAAATTATAAATATTTTCATAGTTTTTCGGAATAAAAATATTTATAATTTCGGTAAGTTATATGTTAGATATCTATATAGATAAACAAATTAAGACTTAAACTTATACTTTGAAAAATATCTCAACTAGAAATAAGAAACATACTTTTGTGGAATGTTTCATTGGGAATTTTGATGGATGTAATTCTTAGGCTATAAGTTGTTCCAAATGTGCTAGTTCAGAGCTTGTTCTTTGATGCTAGCACTTTGGGCACAACTTATAGCCTTAGAATTGCCCATAAAAATTCCCTAGAAACTGGAACAAACGTATGTTTCTTATTTCGTTGAGTTATATACATAAGTCTAAGTTATATGTTGTTTATCTATGATGGACTTATTTTATCTTTCATTCACAACTTCTTTTAAAGTATTTGTCCCATTTATTGCTGCTGGAAATCCCGCAAACACAGTCATCAAAAGCATGATTTCATTTACCTCATCTATTGTTAACCCAATATTCAGTCCTGCATTTATATGAAACTTCAATTGTGGTTTAGCATTTCCCAAGGCTGTTAACGCTGCAATTGTAGCAATCTGCCTATATCTTTTACTCAAATTATTTCTGCCAATAATATCTGCATAGCTATTTACTACAAGCTTAACTAAGTCTGGTGCAAAATCATTATACGCTTCTTCAAGAACTTTCACTTGATTACTATCTAATTCTGAGAGCTCCTTCACCCCAACTTCATACCTCTCTGATGGCAGTATTTCATTTGTAGGTTCGTCTCCAACAATATCATTCATACCTTCCATTTTTCGTTCATTAATCACGTCTTTTAATGCATTCATTGCATTTATAGATGTTGGAAAACCAGAATATCCTGACATTTGAATTATCACTTCTTTAATCTCATTAATTGTACACCCAACATTTAGAGCTCCATTTATATGAACTTTTAACTGCGGCTGCGCATTTCCTAATGCTGTTAATGCTGCAACTACTGCAATTTCTTTTGACTTTAAATCAAGTCCATCTCTTGAATAAATATCACCAAAGCTGTACTCTATGATATATCTGCCCAAGTCAGGAGATATATCCTTCAAACCATTTTCTACCTCTTGACCAGCTTTTCCATCTATCTCAAGTAATTTTCTATATCCTCTTTCAAATCTGCTTTCCTCTTTCATTAATCTTTTCCTCCATTTCATTATAAATCTTGATTTTATTTTCTACATAGTCTTTTGCTTCCAATAATTTTTTAATTTCTCTATTTATTGATTCCAAATGATTTTCCATCATATTTTTTCTTTCTGAGATTGTATCATCTCCCATATGTCTTAATCTTGCATATTCTTTCATCTTGCTTATATTCATTCCAGTGTCCCTAAGTCTATTTATCACTTCAAGCCATTTCAAATCTTGTTCAGTATAAATTCTTTTTCCCGCTGAATTTCTTTTAATATCTTTAATTAATCCAATACTTTCGTAGTACCGTAAGGTGTGAGCTTTTAATTTGGTTATTTTCGATACCTCACTTATTTCAAATTCTAACATATACTTCCTCCTACAAAAAAAATAATATCACTTAAAGCGCGCTTTAAGTCAATGTGAAAACTCAAATTGGTTCAAATTTTTTAAATTAGTTAATATAACTAATTTCTATATATATCCTTCTTTAAAACCTTCCCAATCCTCATAATTCCTTTTTCTATTTCTTCAACACTCAAATGTCCATATCCTAAAATAATTTCATTTTGATGATATCCTTTATGTATTGCATAACTTTCAACTGGATATACTTTCACTCTTTCTCTTGTAATTTTATTCAATACTTCTTCTGTAAAAGTTATATCTTCGAACTCAACCACCAAATGCAAACCAGCTGCTTGTCCTTTTATGATATACTTGTTAGGAAAATTAACATCTAAATTTTTAATTAATTCCTGTCGTTTCTTACTATATTCTTTTCTCATTTTCCATATATGCTTTTCTAACTTTCCTTCGCTTATAAACTTTGCCAAAACAAGCTGTGAAATAGATTCAGTATGTACATCTGTGTACATTTTTAAATTCCTATATCTGTGTAATAATTCTTTAGGTAATAACATATAACCTAATCTCAATGCTGGAGCCAAAATCTTACTAAAAGATCCAATATATATTACTCTATTTGGCTCCAATTCATAGAGTGAACTTATTGGTTGCCCCTCATAGCGAAACTCACTATCATAATCGTCCTCAATAATATAACAATTATTCTTTTCTGCAAATTTAACAAGTTCTATACGTCTCTGTATTGGCATAACTCCACCTAATGGAAATTGATGAGATGGTGTTACATATATGAATTCGACTTTGCCTGTTGGATTTATCATATCCGTTTTTAATCCTTTATCATCAACTGGAACAGCATTTATTGAATATCCACAAGATAAAATAACATTTAATAGCCCATAATGAATAGGGTCCTCTGTAACAACTTCAGAATTAGGATTATATAGAATTTTTGCTATCAAAGATAGTCCTTGTGTAGAACCTGAAGTAATCACTATTTGTTCCGGACTACACTGTATTCCTCTTGTTCTAAATAAGTACTCTGAAAGTTCTTGTCTTAATTCCATTACGCCTTCAGGACTGCAATATCTAAATATTGAATATGAACTATTAGTACAGATTTTATTAAATAAATTTCCCCATTCCCTTCTAGGAAACATACCTAATTCTGGTATTCCAGATCGAAAATCAATTATATTATTGTCATATTCTTTTAAAATCTTGCTTGAAATAACTTGATTTTTCTTTATTGTCTCTCTTTTAAAATAAGTGCCTTTTGAAACAACTGTACCTGACCCATGCCTACTTTCAATATAACCTTCGGCCATAAGCTGTTCATAAGCTTCCAAAATAACATTTCTAGATATTTTTAAATCTTCTGAAAGCCACCTTGTTGATGGTAGCTTACTTCCCTCAACTAATTTACCTTGCAATATAAGTAATTTTATTTGTCCATAAATCTGTCTTATAAGTGATACATCACTATTTTTATATATACTTAACCACATTACTTAATCATCTCCTAATAAAAGTGGTACTAGAAAAAACCATATTAAGTGGAACTACATAAACCACTTTATAGGTGCTACTATTATAAAATAAATACTATAAACTTACAATGATAGAAGGAGAATCCAAAATGAAAAATAAATTTAGTGCTTATCTAGAACTAACATTAGCAATGTTTATTGCTGGCAGCTCAGTTGTAGTAAGTAAATTATTAGTTCAAACCTTGCCTATTTTCTTAACATCAGAATTAAGCCTTATAACAGCATTGATTGTATTAATACCTTTGACTTTCAGAATAAAAAAAGAGCTCCCTAAAATTGATAAGAGAACAATGCTTATGTTATTTTTTCAATCCACTACCGGAGTTTTCTTATTTAGAATTCTGCTTTTTTTCGGATTAAAATTCACCTCTGCATCTGAAAGTGGCTTAATAACAAGCACTTCACCAGCTATAATTGGGATATTAGCCTTCTTTATATTAAAAGAAAAGCTATATTTAAATAGAATCTTAGGAATTGTATTTGTTGTCTTTGGAATCTTATTAATAAATATTTATAGCTTATTCATATTACCTTCAAGTAATGTAAATTTTATTAAAGGAACTCTGTTAGTTTTTTTAGCGGTATTATGCGAAGCTCTTTTCTCTATATTGAGTAAGAAAAATGACATTCAAATTCCACCAATATACCGAACAACCATAATTACAATATTTTCAACCTTATGTTTCATTCCCTTTGCTCTACATGATCTTCTATCCTTTGATTTTACTAACTTAAATACTACAATATACCTATCAATAGGATATAACGGAGTATTTGTTTCTGTAATTTCTTATATATTGTGGTTCAAAGGAATTAGAAAAGTGGATGCGAATAATGCTGCTGTATTTTCAGGAGTTATGCCAATCAGCTGTATTTTGCTCTCTAGTATAGTATTAAGAGAAAAAATATTACCTATCCATATTATTAGTCTAATCTTTATCCTCCTAGGAATTTATTTTTCTTGTTCTAATATTCTAAGTGGAGCTACAACCAGAAGATAGATTATAAAAATGCATGGATATTAGTTTTACTTATTTTCCCTTGCTTAAAGCTTCTTTTCTATTACTAGTATATTATTAAAACATTAGGAAAAAATGAAATCAGTATTATCGCAAAGGAGTGTTAAATTATAATGAAAAAATTCTTTTCTACTTTTATACTATTTATTTTACTTAATACACTAATAACACCGATAGAGGTATATAGCATTGATAATAAAAATATCCTGACCACTTCTTCAGTCACTTTAAAATCAGATGAAAGAAAACTCTGGATTGATCATGTTTTATGGACTAGGAATTTTATTATTAGCGATTTATCTTCTCTTCCCGATGAAGATTTTATATTACAAAGATTACTTAAAAATCAAGATGACATTGGAAATTCAATTAGCCCATACTACGGTGAAGAAGCAGGAAATAAGCTTTCTGAGCTTTTAAGGGAACATATTTCAATTGCAGGTCAAGTTGTTGACGCAGCTAAAAACAACAAAAAGGCTGAATTAGATAAGTATAATACATTATGGTACAAAAATGCTGATGAAATCGCTGACTTTTTATCAAAAGCAAATCCTAACCTACAAAACACTGAATTAAAAAACATGTTACATAAACATTTAGAATTAGTTACAGATCAAGCCGTAGCCAGAATAAATAAACTCTGGCCTGCAGATATTGAGGCTTATGATACAGGTGAGAATCACATGATTCATTTTTCTGATATAATTTCAGACGCAATTATAAAACAATTCCCTGAAAAATTCAGATAATTAGTGAGATAGATATACACTATGTAACTTAGATGGAAGAGTAGAACTTTAATGAGGAATCTGTCTAATATCATATTGTATAAATATTTAAATCGAGTAGAAGTTAAACCATTCGCTTTAACTCTACTCGATTTTCATATAATAAATATTCTAGTTCTTGCTTAATCTTAGTACTCGGTCCTAATTGTTCTAACACAACATGATATTGCAAAATTCATAATAAAATACGTTGCGGCTATAGCTCCAAATAATAAGAATATCTGAAATGATGAAACAAAACTTCCCATAAGAATCATACCTTTTCCTGTAAATTCCTCAATACCCACTGCCCATAAGAAAGAGGTGTCTTTTATTACAGTAACCGATTGAGACAAAAATGTTGGAATACATCTCCTAAAGCTTTGAGGCAAAATTATATATCTCAAAGTCTGAAATTTTGAAAATCCTTGAGAATAAGCTGCCTCATATTGCCCTGTACTAACAGAATTCATTCCCCCCCTAAATATTTCCGCCATAACAGCAGAAGTAAACAATGTAAAAGATAAAATCCCTGAATACATAGGCTTTATTGGAACTAAAAACCTGATAGCTAATATCCATAATAAGTTTGGTGTATTTCTATAAATTTCTATATATATTGTTGCAATTTTTCCTAAAATTCCTTTTGAATAATTTCTTAACACTGCAAGAATTGTTCCAAAAAACATACTTAGAATAATTGATATAAAAGCTATTGTTAAAGTCAATTTTATTCCCTGTAAAAGAAATTCTATATTTGCTTGATTAAATACACTTGACATTATTATAGCCCCCCTTCTGCAGCAACAGTTTGAGTCTTTATAGAATCCTCAATATTAATTGATATTTTTCTCTTTTCTTTTAATTCAAGTTTTCTTGATAATACTGCTAATGGGTAACAAAGTATAAAGTAAAGAACCCCAGTTATAACATATGCAGGACCATAATACATATTTGAACTTGACCACGAGTCTGCTCTATACATTAAGTCCCCACCTGCTATCATTGCTAATACAGAAGTATTTTTTATTAGATTTACCAATTGATTTGCAAGTGGTGGTATTATTATCTTTACTGTCTGAGGCAAAATTATATATCTCATGGTTTTAGTATGAGAAAATCCTTGTGACTTCGCTGCTTCAAATTGACCTTTGGGTATTGACGTAATACCTGTTCTCACAACTTCTGCTATATATGCCCCATGGTAAACTCCAACTCCAAGTACTCCAATTAAAAATACTGGTAAGACAATCTTTATATAAGGAAGTCCGTTGAATAAAAAGAATATTTGAATTACTAGCGGTGTATTTTGAATTATCTCTACATATATCCTGCTTATAACTTTAAAAATCTTAATTTTGCTTGTAGAAAGAACTCCAAATATAATTCCTAATACTAATGCAAGAGTAAGTCCTAATATTGAAACTTCAAGTGTTGTTATAAATCCCTCAAAAAATACGCTAAAGTCTTTAAAAACGGCCTCCCATTTAAATAATGAAAAAGGACTATTCATTATTTAATTTCCCACTTTTTAATTAATTTATCTATTTCACCTGAAGTCTTCATTTCACTTACTACTTCATTTATTACTTTAGCAAGTTCAGTATTGTCTTTTTTACTTGCAATACCATATTCTTGAGGATTATATCTATCATTTAATATTACTGTTGAATCATCAACATATCCATTTAAAATAGCTGCATCAACTGCAAAGCAATCTACTCTGCCTGAATCAAGTGCTGCTTTAATTTCAGGGTAGCCACCAAGTTCTGAGAATTTAAGAGTAATTCCTTGCTTACTTGCCTCTTCTTCTAATGCTTTCTTGGTTGTTGCACTTTGTGCTACTCCAATGGTCTTTCCATCTAGATCTTTTAGAGATGATGCACCAAGACTCTTTTTAACAAGCAATCCGATACCATCCTTCATATATGGATCAGAGAAATTATAGCTCTTTTTTCTTTCATCTGTTATTGTAAAAGTAGCTGCAACCATATCGATTTCTCCATTATCAAGAAGTGGACCTCTAGTTTTAGCTGTTACCCCTTGAAACTCTACCTTACTTTCATCTCCCAATATTTTCTTTGCTATTGCCTTAGACAAATCAATCTCAAAGCCTTCAATTTCACCTGTTTTAGGATTCTTATATCCGTATTTAGGTACGTCAACTTTTACTCCAACTTTTAATACCCCTCTATCTTTTATAGCTTGTATTTCTTTTGCTTCAACAGTATTACCTCCTGTTGCACTGCTTGAAGTAGATGCGGAACTACATCCCGCCATCATCACACATATACCTAATCCTAATGCTAAAAATACTTTTCTTAATTTCATATATTTTCCCCCTATTTTCTTTAGTTAGTGTAAAGTATTTACACTACTCTTTTAAATTTTTTCTTTATATATCAAGGGTTCGAGCGTTTTTTTGTACAAAAAAACAATGCCCCCCTAATTTCATGTTATAATCGAGTTCCGCAACACCAAAACAACATCAAAAGAAAGGTCATTGTCATGGATTCAATTATAACTTATTTACTTTTATATAATCAATATTTAGTTAAAACTATTTATAAACTTGTTTTGTTTATTTCAAAGAATATACCATTAAATCAATGGGCATTCGACGATTCTAACAGCCCAGAATATCAAAAATTTAAAGTAGACAAACTTCCTAAAATTATTCGTTTTGAAAAAGTTGACTATCAATTTCTTTTAGCTTATTACAAGCACAAATATAACAAGGTAGTGAAACCCGTCCAACGACGGAACGGCAAGTCTATTCCTAGTGAAACTATTTGCCCAAAGTGTGGTGCACCTCACCATTATATCTACGATAATAACGGCAATCGAGGTCAGTTCCAATGCAAGGTTTGTGGTCAAAATTTCAACGAAAGCAATTATGTTACTAAGCCTATAGTACTTGTGTGCCCTCATTGTGGCCATACTCTTACTCAAAAGAAAAACCGTAAGCATTTTCGCATTCATAAATGTATAAATCCTAAGTGTTCATATTGCTTAGCTGGTCTTAAAAGACTTCATAGTGATATAAAATCTTCTGAGAAATATAAATATAAGCTTCACTATATTTATAGAGAATTTACTTTTGATTTCTTTAAGATGAATTTACATACACTTTCTAAGCGTGCTATCAACTTCAGTTTTAAAAAGTTTAATCCTCACATTATGGGTTTATGTCTGACCTACCATGTTAATCTTAAGCTTTCAACTAGACAAACCGCTCACGCTTTAGCGGAGATACATAGTATAAAAATATCACATACTATGGTTGCTAACTATGCATTAACTGCAGCTACTGTAATTAAACCATTTGTAGATACTTTTGATTACAAACCTTCTAATATCCTTTCTGCTGATGAAACTTATATAAGAGTAAAAGGTATCAGGCATTATGTTTGGATTGTTATGGATGCTTGTAAAAAGTCCATTCTTGGCTATCAGGTATCTGACACAAGAGCTGTTGGTCCATGCATACTTGCGATGCGGATGGCTTTTGATAAATTTCAAAGCTTTCCTGGTAAAATGTTAAAGTTTATTGCTGATGGTTATAGCGCTTATCCACTTGCTAAGCAACAGTTTGAGCTAGAAGAAAATAAAATTTTTGATCTTACTCAAGTAATAGGACTTACAAATGATGATTCGGTTTCTAAAGAATACCGTTGGATTAAACAAGTAGTTGAACGCTTAAATCGTACTTTCAAATCATCATACCGTGTTACTTGTGGTTATGGGAGTGAAGACGGTGCCCTTTACGGAGTCTCTCTTTGGGTTGCATATTACAACTTTCTGCGCCCACATCCTTATAATTATTGGCGGCCTCTAAATGAGATTGATCAATTAAAACAAGCTGATAACATGCCTGCTAAATGGCAAATACTTATTAGTCTTGGTCAGCAAACTATACTTCATATGCAAGAAAATCAACTCTCCTAAAATAAAGATAAACTTAATACATTTTACAGTTTTTGCCTTCGGCGACGGAGGTCTTTTGTCATACACAAAATCAAATGATAAATTGTAAAATTAAACATTTTTACTTAATAGTGTAGATTGATTTTTACTTCTATTTTTTCATAGTTTACTTTACACTATCTTTCTTTATTTTTATTTGAATTTATTTTTTGATTGTGCCTTATCTTATAACTTTATTTAAAAATGCCTTAGTTCTTTCATTCTTTGGACTAGAAAAAAATTCCTCTGGTGGAGCTTCTTCAATTATTTGACCTCCATCCATGAAAATAACCCTGTCTGCTACTTGCTTTGCAAATCCCATTTCATGAGTTACAACAACCATTGTTATATTTTCCTTGGACAATCCTACTAAAACATCTAATACTTCCTGAATCATTTCTGGGTCTAATGCCGATGTTGGTTCATCAAATAACATTATTTTAGGATGCATATTAAGAGCCCTTGCAATAGCTACTCTTTGCTGTTGTCCACCAGATAATTGGTTTGGATAAGCATCTGCCTTCTCTTTTAAGCCTACTCGTTCTAAATACTTTAATCCTGATTCTTCTGCTTCTTTTTTACTTACATTTTGAAGTTTTATTGGAGCTAAAGTAAGATTTTCAAGCACAGTCATATGCGGATATAAATTAAACTGTTGAAAAACCATTGCAGTAGATTGCCTAACTTTAGCCAAATCTTTTTTTAGGCTTAAATCGTACTCATCTATTGTTACTTTTCCAGACGTAGGTTCTTCTAAATAATTCATACATCTAATAAGAGTAGATTTTCCTGAACCACTTGGTCCTATTACTACTAATTTTTCTCCTTCTTTAACTAATAAATTTACATTTTTCAAAACATGAACATCGCCAAAATTCTTAACTATATTCTCTAACTTAATCATTTATTACCCCCCTCTGATTTTTATCCTTTATAAATTTTCTTTAATTGTTCAGTTAATCTTAAATTCTCATCATAATCAACAGGACAATCTATGATAACAGGAACTGTTTGCTTAAAAGCTTCCTCTAAAGTTGGAATTAAGTCTTCTGCCTTTTCTATTCTGTATCCTTTAGCATTCATTCCTTCCGCTAATTTAACAAAGTCTGGATTTGTAAACTCCACATAACAGCTCTTTCCATATTGTTCTTCCTGCTTCCACTTAATAAGACCATAATTATTATCATTGAATACAAGCGTCACAAATGGAGTTCCGATTCTAATAGCAGTCTCAATCTCTTGGGAATTCATCATAAAGCCACCATCCCCAGTAATTGTTAATACTTTTTTATCTGGATTTATTAATTTTGCTGCGATTGCTCCTGGTACACCTATTCCCATTGTGGCAAAACCATTAGATATTATACACGTGTTGGGTTTGTAACAATTATAGTGACGTGCAATCCACATTTTATGTGCTCCCACATCTGAAACTATAATATCATCTGGTCCCATAACCTTTCTTACATCATTTAAGATCTTTTGTGGCTTCATAGGAAATGATAAATCACCCGAATAACTTTCATGCTCTTTTTCTATTTCTTCCTTTATCCCTAGTGCACATACAGGTTCATTCTTTCTTGAGGTCCTTAGAGCAACTTTTAATAATGAATCTGAAATATCACCAACAACTTCAACCTTGGGTTGATACAATTTGTTAATATGAGCTTGACTACTATCAATGTGTATGATTTCTATGCTCCCATTTGGATTCCACTTTGCTGGAGCATATTCAACAATATCATAACCAACTGCAATAACAAGATCAGCATTTTCAATTACCTTATTTACATAATCTTTTTGCGGAATACCAATAGTAGATATAAAATAAGGATTATTACAAGGAATAATTCCCTTTGACATCATTGTTACGATAACTGGAATTTTTAAATCTGTAGCAAATTTAGTTAATGCTTCACTTGCTTGAGCTCTTACAGCACTGCTTCCAGCAAGTATTACAGGATTCTTAGCTTTAAATATTTCAGCTGCTGCCTCTTCAATTGTTTCAAGTTCAGCAAACTCTTTAGGCTGCACTTTTTTTAATAAAGGTTTTTCGCATGAATCAACAGGCATCTTAGCTATATTTACAGGCAAGTCTATATGACAGGCTCCAGGCTTTTCGCTTTCAGCATACTTAAATGCAATTCTTACAATTTCATTTACTGTATTAGGTCGTACTATCATCTTTGTCTTCTTCGTAATTGGTTCAAACATTTTACATAAGTCTAGAAACTGATGAGAAGTAATATGCATCCTCTCTGTTCCTACTTGTCCAGTAATAGCAACAAGTGGTGCTCCATCACTGTGTGCATCCGCAACTCCTGTTACTAAATTTGTTGCTCCCGGCCCTAGTGTAGCTAGACAAACTCCTGCCTTACCGGTTAACCTGCCATATATATCAGCCATGAATGCTGCTCCTTGTTCATGTCTGGTAGTAATGAATTCAATGGTCGAATCATATATTGCATTCATAACTTCAAGATTTTCTTCTCCTGGAATACCAAATATATATTTAACCCCCTCTTCTTCTAGGCATTTAACTAGCAATTGAGCTGTATTTAAACTTACTTGTCCTAATTCATTACTCTTACCATCCATAGTTCATATCTCCATTTCAAAAAATATTCTTACTTAAACTTTTATGCAATAAAAAAAGAGCCTTGGCATGTATACCAAAGCTCCATCGCTTTTTCTTAAATCTTGAACTGATTATATAATTTAATATAAATATAGTCAATGGATTTTAACATTCTGTGTTTTCTGTAGTTTTTTGAAGTTTATATCTTTATACACATTCAATAAAATAACAAATCCACTTTCCAGCATATTTTCATTTTCCTAATTTAAAATTTTAATTAACACACCTTCAATAAATTTTTTAGTATTTATCTTACCTTGATTAAATGATGACTGCTTTAAATGTTTCATTTCTTGTTTTACTTGCTTTATCTCAAAAAGAGAAGATGAATATTCTTTATAAATATTATTATCCACATCTTCAATCCCCAAGCTAGCTACAGAAGTCATTGCCTTAGTAATAGTTCTTCTAATCCGCTGTTCCATTGCTTTAAAATTTATAACTGCCAGTGTATCACCATATAATTCTTTAGCAACTTCCATATAGATTTCTTTAAGCTGATAGGATTTAGATGGATTCAGTTTCTTTTTATTAATTATATGTAATATTACAAGCCTCAATTCCTCTACTCCAGCGCTGCCAATAATATTTATATCTGAAAATATACGTGCTAGTTTATCCTCCGCAGAAAGATTATCTGCTGCATTTTTAATTTCCTTATGCTTCGCAATGTTTTCCGGAAATATTACACTTTTAATCATTAACATGGATTTCTCTAACTCAACTTGTTTTTTCACATTATTAATAACACTGATGGTTTCAATCATATTAATAGGTTTATTGATGTAAAAAATTATTCCACTTTTATAAGCATTTGAAATCATTTCTCCTTCTTCAACTTGAGATAACATTATAATTTTGCCAGTATAACCATTGTCAAAAGTCCTTTTTACAATTTCTATTCCATCTACCTCAGGCAGTAACAAATCTATTAAGACAATATCTGGATTTAATTTTAAAATAGCCTCTTTTGCCTCTCTTCCCGTTGTAAGTATTGATATGACCTTGCCTAAATTGTTCTTCTTAATTGCTTGTTCCAAAATCTTGCATATTGCTATGTCATCATCAATAATGACAAATGTTGTTTCCATAAATAGCCCCCCTTATTATGAAACTTTTCAGGTAGAGTTTTATACTCCAGCTGAATTTAGTTGAACTTATCCAGGAGCGTGCAGCCGTTAGCTCCCACTTTGAGAAAAGCAGATATTCCAAAAAGTGATGCTCCAAAAGTGAGAGTCCAAATTTTACATTTGGTTTCTCGAACTTTCCCCTTGTGGGCATTTTATTTTTGGTTAGCAAAACTTTCTCTGTGAGCTTTTAATTTGGCATAGTCGCTTTCACACAGTGCGAGGAAGTGTTACGGATGCTAGCTATCGGATAGACTAGTTAGCGGTATACTAACTGTAAATTTAGTTCCTTTTCTTGTATCACTATTAACTTCTATTATCCCTTGTAAATCATCTAGTAGATTTTTAACATGGCATAATCCTATTCCTGTAGACATTGCACCAGTATTCTCATCAAATTTAGTGGAAAAACCAATATTAAATATGTATGGTAATATATCTTCTTCCACGCCTGTCCCATCATCTGAAACACTAATTAATAATATTTTTTCTGAAATCTCCCCAGTCACATTAATTATATTATTTTCTTTACATGCTTCAATCGCATTAATAATTAGATTGTTTAAAATAGCAAATATATCATAATACCTTTTAATAGAATAATCATTTTCCACTTTAAATTTTATATAAATTTGAGCGTTAATATTATCTATTAATCTCTTAGTACTATCTGATATTATAGAAAAAATTTCTGAAATAGTCATGTATTCTGCTTTCTCAACATTTTTTACTAGCTCGTTGATTCCCCTAAGCACACGATCATTATTTTTACGAATCTCATGCGCATTTTGTGCAATAGCTAATGCCTTAGTTGAAAATTCTGATTTACTTTTATTCATTTCATACAAGTAATATGCTTCCTTCATTACATTGTTTAAATCATCTGTGGATTTTTGCAAATAGAAGGCTTCCGCGTATATTTTAGAAACCATCAAGTTTAATTCGGCATAACGCTTTTGATGTTCTGACTTTTTAATATATAACTTCTGGTAATTGTATATTAGAAATGCAGCACATTGAATAAATGCCCGAATAAGTCCTGTAACAATAATCACTTTTAGTGTTGATACCGAAAACATATTTCTAACTAATATTTCTATAATATTGCAGGCTACATCAAAACATACTAATGCCATATATAAACGTATTATAGATTCATTTTTCTTACTCAGTGAAAATATAGTTCCGAATATTCCATAAAAGATATAAAAAATAGCCGCTGGAGCAAATTGTAGTATAATATCATTTGAATAATTATGTGAAGATATTAGTAAACCCATGCCTCTTATAAATGCAGTTAAAATTCCAGCTGTAACCCCTACTATAAATGGATATATATTTTCAGTTGCGGCAAATACAAAACCAATTACGACAACTCCAATTCCTAAAACAAATTTACTGTTAAATGGATATATGTATATCTGTGCAAAAATACTAATTACAATAGAAAATAATATGCTATTTATTAGGCAAACCTTAGTTCTTGATGTTAACTTCATTTTATCTTTCATTATACTTATCCTTTTAACTCTAACATACTCATTATTATCCTTAATTTTACTTATAGATGATGATACACTGATATAATTATCAAGTCAATAAAAAAAGACATCTTCATTTCTGTAATGCCCTTAATTTATTGATTATTTCTAAAATACAAACCTTAAAATTGCTATTGATACCACTCCAACAACCACTGTTAATAATAAATTATTCTTTTTCATCGCAACTAATATTGTTGGAATTGCTGCTAGTAATTCTAAAGAGTTATCTTGAAATGTAAATTTATTATTTACTGTAAAAAGCTCCACAGCTATTAATGAAGCTAATATTGATATTGGAATATATGTTAAAAATTCTTCTACTTTTTTATTTAGTTTTACCTTTGATAATATAGTGATTGGTAATACTCTCGGAAGTACAGTCACAATGCACCCTCCTATAATTACACTCCATACATAGAAATTCACTCTTTAATCACCACCCCAATTAATGCCCCAATAATTGCTGAGATAATAACGCCAACACTAGTAGACACGAGTATGGTGCTTATTATCAAAACTATTGAACTGGTAACAACTATTATACCAGCCTTTTTAATCTTTAAATTCCCCTTTATGGCTATAATCAATAAGCCTATAAACATCGCAGTTAATGCAAAATCTAATCCAAAAACTTTATAATCTGGTATAAACCCTCCAATAAAAACTCCAATACCTGTAGCTAAAATCCAATTGATATATGCTGTAATATTTAAGCCTGCCATCCAAAAGTTATTAATCTTCTTTTTCTTATAACCCTCGACAGATGCAACAACAAAAGTTTCATCCGTTAATAGTGTGCCTATAAAAAGATTTTTTAGAAACGAATTATTCTTAAAGTATGGAGCAATTGCCGCACTCATAAACAAATGTCTAAAGTTAACAAAGAAAATAGTGAATATTATACTTGGTACAGATGCCACTGATAAAATCATACTTGATGCTATAAACTGAGATGATCCTCCATAAACAAACGCACTCATACCCATTGCTTCCCAAATTGTCAATCCACAAGATTTACCCAAAACTCCGCAAGCAATTCCTAAACTTATGTACCCAAAAATAGTCGGAATACAATCTTTTATTCCTTGAATAAAGTACCTTAAATTACTTTCCCCCTCTTTTTCTAACGGATTATCTGGTATTTTCCCCAATTCCATAAAATGCCCCCTTGATAATTTATATATAAAATCGTAAGATATATTATATAAATAGTACGTTATATCTTATCATATGTTATATCTTACTTTTGTACTTTATATTTGTCAAGGAGTGAAAATATGAATTTAAATAATATTATTGCTAGTAATCTAAAAAGACTAAGGACTGAAAGGCAGCTAAGCCTAGGAAAACTTTCTGAGATATGCGGTGTTAGTAAAGTAATGCTTGGACAAATTGAGCGAGGTGAATCTAATCCAACCATAAACACAATATGGAAGATTGCTAGTGGATTAAAAATCCCCTATACTTCTCTTATCGATGAACCAATAAAAACAGATATTTTAATAAAAAAAGAAGATTCCACTAAACAAGAATCTCCTGATAAAAAATATAGAGTTTACTGTCATTTTACTAGTAATGTAAATAGAAACTTTGAACTTTTCACTGTAGAGTTAGATGGAAATAGTTCCTATGAATCTAATTCCCATGGTGAAAAGACTCAAGAATATATAATACTTTACAGGGGGCAATTGTCATTAACTGTTGACAACACAAATTATATTTTAAATCCTGGAGATTCCATAGTATTTGATTCTTCTAAGCCCCATTCTTATTCTAATTTGGGTGATGATATGGTTCAAATGGCTTTAATTAATTACTATTTGGTTTAAGAACTGCTAATAATCTTTCAAATAAAAGCCTTCTTATCCCTTGGGGGTGCTTTGCCTTTATCATAGCATACCCTATAGATAAAATAGATGCCTCAGCTGAAAATGCTATAAATTTTGATTCCCAAACTGATGGATTATACTTCTTCTTATAATCATATAACGCTTTAAATCCATAAAATGAATTCATATATTTATACATGAATTTAAAAAACTTATAGACCGTAATTCCCTCTATACTATTACTACTTTGAATATCTGCCAACGGAGCTAGTCCTAAACTAACTTCTTTAACTTCATCTTCTTTTAAAACTTTACATATTTCTATAGTTAGTTTTTCCATAATTCCGAGTGGAGCATCTTTGCTTCTTCTTGTTATATCAATAAAATATCCTTTGTGTGATTCATATGGAAAGCATACTATAAATCCTAATAGCTCCCCCTCTGGATTTGATGCTATAAAATACCTTCTATCGAAAGGTTTGTCCAAAGATATAGTCCCTAACATAAAAGAAAGTTCACTACTTTTCTTCATTGTTAACCACTCATTAGAAACATTAACTATCTGCTCTTCAATTTTCTGATTTCTTTCAATAAGAGGTTTATATTCGGTTACTTTAATACCTAACTTATCCATCTTATTGTTTGCCCATCTAATTTTTGAAGTCTTAGAACCACTTATGGTATAGGTATCTAAATGAATAATAGCTTCTTTTCCATATTCTTGCACTATAAAATCAGCGTTCTTCAGAACATTAATATACTTTTCAGAAACTTGGCAAAAGCATATCGATAATGAATTATCTGAGCAAAAACTTTTGAATTCTAGTAAAATATTATTCATATCCTTATCGCTGCATATAGGCTCTCCAGCTACAATTGCTATATTGTTAATTACAGTATAACCTATAACGCCTTCACAAAATTCAGGAAAGAAATACTGCTTGTCATCTTCTAAAATAATGGCCGATACAGGATTTGTTGCAAATTTTCTTAGCATCTCTTGAACTTTAAGCTTATCCTCATATGAATGCGCTTCTTTGAAAGTATTTGGCTCTAAAATTAGTTTTATATTTACCAATAATACACTTAAATTTACAAGTACATTTATATGATTAAAAATATTTATTGAGGTTAAGCTCACAATAGCATTAATAAACACTAAAAGGCATGATAATATAATCCCCACCTTTAATTTTACTGGGTTAGCTTTTGCTTTAAACCAGTTATTTTGAATTACTAAAGATAATAGTATGTAACTTAATAAAAATACATTAAACTCAAAATATACAATCTCAAAGAAATTGGATATGATAAATAATGATATAATAAATACACTAATAACCAAGGCGGCTCTCAATCTTTGCAATAAACCTTTTATGAGAAATAAAAAGCACACTCCTAACAAAAAACAATTTAATATATATATATAATTAAAGCTCGATGATTTACCAAAATTGTCAGCAGAATTTAGTAAATCTAATATTTCTTTTATAATTAAAGTAAACATTAATATAATAAAAGAAACAATATGGTATTTTTTATATTTCATAGTCCCTCCCAAAAATAATCTTTTGAAAAATATATAGTCCTCATTAAATTTTATCTAAAAATAGTATAGACCACATAGTAGAATATCAGTAAACTATCCTGTATAATCTATATTATATTGTATGTTCATATATAATGACAATATAAATTATAATTCTACATTTTCCTTATCTTGTTTATGACTACTTATATTTTTGAATTAAATCACTAAAGTAAAATAAAAAGGAGTTCTATGATAATGTTTTTTTACAGTTTACCCCTTTCACTATCTATTGATACTTTTCTAACAGAATTCGTAAGAAATTACAATAATTATACTTACCTGTTTTTGTCTACTATTGTATTTTGTGAAACTGGCCTATTTATGGCACCTTTTCTTCCTGAAGAATCACTATTATTTGTTACAGGAACTTTAGCGTCAAAAGGAGCATTAGACATTGAAAAAATAACTTTTGTATTAGTCATCTCAAATATTATAGGAGAATGCGTAAATTACTATATTGGAAAACGCTTTGGGACAAAAATTTTTAAAAACAATAATTCTATAATCTTTAATAAAAAGCATATAGAAAAAGCTCAAACCTTTTATGATACTTATGGAGGTAAAACAATAATTATTGCTAAGTTTATTCCCCTAGTACGAACTTTCATACCTTTTATTGCTGGCACAGCTGGTGTACAATTTAGCAACTTTATAATATACAACATGATAGGTAGCATCCCTTGGGTAGCTTTATTTATTATTGGCGGTTATTTTTTCGGTAATATACCTATTGTTGCGAATAACTTTGAAATTGTGATTATATTAATTGTTTTAATTTCAATATCTCCAGCTATAATTACAACACTGTTAAAAAGAAGAAGAACAAACTAGTATATAATTATTTTTAATGCAATACAGACCAGAAAAAGAAGCGTATCTTTCTGGTCTGTATATATTTAAAATTGTAAATCTTATTCTATTAATTATTCATCTTATTAGGATAATTTCGTCTTAGACTTATCTTTATATATCCAATAATCCACTTCACTTAAACTTACTTTTTTTCACCAAACAATATTAGCAATGTATAAAATTATTGGTATTGTAACTAATGACAATAACGTGCTTAGTCCCACTAACTTTGCTCCGTATTCATAATCTCCACCATACATCTGAGAAAACATTGGTACAGTGAGCCCTACTGGTGTAGACATAGCTATCAATACTACTTTTTTTATTTCCGATAAAGATGAAGGTAAAAACTTAAATAATATAATCATTATTATTGGAATTATTATCAATTTTACAGATGCAACAAAATAAGCATGTCCATCGTTAAATAGCGTAATAATTTTAGATCTTGCGATATACGTACCAAGCAAAATCATAGCTATAGGTGTATTAGTTTCCCCTACTAAATTAAATGCATCATATATAAGTTTTGGAATTTTTATTGGAGAAATAAAAACTAATAAACCGAGTTCTACAGCAATAATTCCTGGATTTAATAATACACTCTTTACCGTAACTAGATTCTTATTATTTGATACCATGTATATCCCATATGTATAACTTAATATATTAAAACAAACCAGGTATGCTGATAAGAAGAAAACTTTATCTATCCCCATTATACTGGTTACCAATGGTATCCCAATGAATCCTGCATTAGCAAATCCAATGGCAAATTTATCGATTCGTTGCTCTCTCTTAAAAATAATCCTTCCAATTAAAAATCCCAAAAGCATTGCAAATAAAGAAACTATAAAGGAAATCCCAAGCTCCTTTAATTTATCTATTGAAAATTCCATCTGATAACGAGTCAGCATTATTAGTGGATTAATCACCCAAACCAACAAATTCGATATTTGTTTAGCTCCTTCTTCATTAATTAATTCTTTTCTGTAGACAATAAATCCAATAGCCATTAATACATACATAATGCCTACTTGCCCAACTATTGTAGTAATAATCTCCATAACATTTTATCCTTTCGTAAAAAATTCCCTATACGTAAACAAAATATAGCTTAAACTAATGCGCTAGACTCACCGAAATTATAAATATTTTTGTTCCGAAAAACTATGAAAATATCGCTTAAGGTTCTAAGTTGCAGGTTGCATCCACTTTAGCATGTTCCAACTTTCAGTTTGACAAGCTAAAGTGGAACAACCTACAACTAAGAACCTTTAACAGCTCATTTTCAAATGTTTTCTTCACAAAAATATTTATAATTTCTAGTGAATATATCGATTTAAAGTTTTAGTAAATTTGTATTTGTGTTTATCTAGTAAATTAACTATTTAATTAGTTTATCTATGTTTATTTTACCACAACTGATCATATTTGTTTCAAGCTCTTGAATTATTTATAGGTATATTTTAAATTAGAACCTAAGATTATTTTAATATACTAATGTATCGATTAATTTTTGATAGGCATACATTCTATCATAGGTTCAAACTCACCCTCAATCTTTTGTAAATTCTGATTACAACAAAAAAATTGGCACATTCTTAAACTAAATTTGAATTGTCATGTATGCATCAATTATTTTATTACATAGATTTTCACTAAAAATAAAAAGTATTAATAGGTTAAAAACCCATTAATACTTTTTTATTTTAAGTTATTATATCTTTTAGTTAGTGCTATGAAAAACTACTTTTCTATAAGTTTCAAACTTAACCCACTTATTCAAGAAATCACCTAGAGTTTTTTCGTTAGTTTCTTTATATTCATTTAAGAATGTTGTAACTTCCTCATTAGAATTTACCTTAACTTCAAATCCTCTACCATTTATAACTGGAACTTCTTGATACTTATAATCATCGATTGATTTAATGTTAGCAATTTTCTTATCACGTACTTCAATTGCTACTCCATCACGAAGAACTAGTAAATCAAAGTTCTCTGGATATTTATAGCTATCACCTTCTACTGGAAGTTCATCACCTACAGTGTAAGTTTTTTCTTCTGGTTTATATTTGAAGATAGATAAAGTTTCTGTATCATAATAGAATTCTTCAAAAATATCTCCTCTTGCTTTTAATTCATTATATTCAAAAGCAAACTTTCCATTTTTAGCATCATTATTATGAACATCTTCTATAACACCACAAGCTGATGTCATGTTAGTAATACGATCTATTAAAATAAGTTCTCCTAAAGTTTTATGTGCATCGAACTCATCAACAACTATTTTTTCTGAAAGTAAAATATCACATGCTGCTATTTCATTTTTTGTTAAATAACCAGTTGGTAAATGCTCCCCTGTGTTAACATCAATTTTATACTTTACATCTGTAACAACACCAGTTAACATCTTAGTTCCTACTTTTACAAAGTACTCTTTACCTGCTGTTAATTCTGAATCATCCATCCAAAGAATTTTTGCACTAAGTAGTTTGCTTGGAGCAATGCTAGTTCCTTTTGTAAGTACACAGCCTCTTGATACATCTACTTCTTTATTAAGCTGTATTGTGACAGCCTGCCCTTGCCCAGCACTTTGTGATTCCTTATCAGTAACATGAATACTTTTTACTAATGCTTTCTCATTGCTAGGAAGTGTTGTGATTTCATCTCCTACTGCAATACTTCCAGCTTCAATTTCCCCTTGGAACCCTCTAAAAGTATGATTTGGTCTACATACCCTTTGAACTGGCATATAGAAACCTTCTTCTGATTTATTATCAATCTCTACATTTTCTAGATGTGTTAAAAGTGCTTCCCCACTATACCATGGAGTATTTGCTGACTTCTTTGTAACATTATCCCCTTCTGTAGCTGATACTGGAATTATATGAACATTTTCTAACGAAAGTTCTTTTACTAATTCTTTAATTTGCTCTTCGATTTCTAGAAATCTTTCATGATTATAATCTACTAAATCTATTTTATTAACTGCAAATACAAAATGTTTTACGCCCATTAAAGAACAAATTCTTGCATGTCTTCTTGTTTGAACAAGTACACCTTGCTTTGCATCTAATAATATAATAGCAAGCTCTGCAAAGGATGCTCCTACTGCCATGTTTCTAGTATATTCTTCATGCCCTGGAGTATCTGCTACTATAAAACTTCTGTTATCAGTTGTAAAATAACGGTATGCAACGTCTATTGTAATTCCTTGCTCACGCTCCGCCATTAAACCATCTAATAGTAGAGAATAGTCTATTGCTCCTCCTCTGCTACCAACCTTACTATCCAATTCTAAAGCTTTTTCTTGATCTGCGTATAAAAGCTTCGAATCATACAAAATATGCCCAATAAGAGTAGACTTTCCGTCATCTACGCTACCACATGTTATAAACTTTAATAAGCTCTTCATCTTAGAAATACCCCTCTCTCTTTCTTCTTTCCATACTACCTGCTGCTTCACTATCTATAACTCTAGTTGTTCTTTCAGATGATACGGCACTAAGGGTTTCCTCAATAATCGCATCTAAAGTAACTGCATCTGATTCAAAACCACCTGTTAATGGATAACATCCAAGTGTTCTAAATCTTATTATTTTATGTTCAACCTTTTCTCCTGGTAATAGCTTTAATCTATCATCATCCACCATGATAATATTGCCATCACGCTCAATGCACGGTCTTTCTTTTGCAAAATATAAAGGCACGATATCAATATTTTCACGTTTTATATATTGCCATATATCATTTTCAGTCCAATTTGAGATTGGGAAAACTCTCATACTTTCGCCTTTATTTATTTTAGTATTATAAAGTTTCCACATTTCTGGTCTTTGATTTTTAGGATCCCATGCTTGTGCTTCATTTCTGAAAGAGAAAATTCTTTCTTTCGCACGAGATTTTTCTTCATCACGACGTCCACCACCAAAGGCTGCTGTAAATCCATATTTACTCAAACCTTGTTTTAAAGCTTGCGTCTTCATAATATCAGTATACGCTGAACCATGCTCAAGAGGATTAATTCCTTGCTTAATACCCTCCTCATTTGAATGGACAATCATTTCTATTCCTAATTCTTTTGCTTTTCTATCACGGAATTCTACCATTTCTTTAAACTTCCATGTTGTATCAATATGCATGAAAGGGAATGGCGGCTTTTCAGGATAAAATGCCTTCATTGCAAGATGCAGCATAACTGAACTGTCTTTACCAATAGAATATAACATTACTGGCTTTTCGCATTCTGCAGCTACTTCTCTAATAATATAAATTGCTTCTGCTTCTAATTTATCAAGATGTGATAATTCACTCATATATTAGTCCCCCTATTATCTTAATTAAAATTCTAAGAATTTATCTAAAATACATGAAAAAGTAATATTATTTTTTCATATGTTTTTTATTAATATTGATTTGAATCTTTACGATTTATCTTAATTGAATGCTCTTTTCCATCAATTTCTTCAATCTTCCAGTCTGCAATATCATCTTTTAATTCAACTGTAAGTCTGCTTCCTCTTCCACCCATATCTGCTCCTAGATATAATGAAATTGAACCTGTAGGGCATTCTTTTATACAAGAAGAGCATCCCCAACAATCCTTAGGATATTTTATATATACTTTCTTTCCATCGTCAGTTGATTTTATAAGACTTCCTGGACACACAGCTAAACATCTTTTGCATCCTATGCATTTATTTTTATTAATTGCTATGCTCATATGTTTCACCTCTTCCCACTAAATCTCTATATAACATTGTAAGTTTACCATCTATAAGCTTTGAGTTAACATACTTAAGCCATTCATTGCTTTTTTCTGGATAATCAAGATTTTCTGCAAAGCTATGCCATCTAGTTTCTTTTCTTGTCTTTAAGTGAGCAATTACTGATTTACAAATAATAAGTCTCTCTTTAAGCTCATATACAAACATCAATTCATGCATATCTTCCGCATGCAGATTCTCGCTTAATTTCTCAATTTGCTCAATTTTCTCAGCAGCAAGTTCAAGCTGTTTCTCATTAAATTGATAACTGCTTCCAATACCACCTGCATAGGTATCCATTACCTTTTGCATTGCTTCTTCAAGCTGTTCTACATTAAATACCTGATTTTCAGAATTTAATACTTTTTCTACTTTTGCTTTCTTTTTCTCTATAAGTGAAACTTCTTCAGCTTTTGATAAAGTAATATTATTATTTCCATCACCACTTATTGCTTCTACTGCTGCCTTAGCTGCAATTTCACCTTCTACTAATGCACCAGTAACATATTTTTGTGGGCATCCACCAGCCACATCACCAGCCGCATAAAGACCTTTTATTGTTGTTTCTCTTTTAGTATCAACCCAATATCCGCTAGCAGTATGACCACCTACTATGTATGGTTCTGTTCCTTCAATTTCCACATTTTGCTCACTTGGATTTCTTCCTGATTCTATCCATTTTAATGTTTGGCTAGGTGCCATATTTAAATATGCTTTCTTTAATTCCTCATCTTGAGCAGAGCTAATACCTTCTGTTCTTAAATAACAAGGTCCTCTACCTTCTTGGTTTTCCTTTACTGTACCATAAACTCTTTCAGATGTAGTTAATCCATATTTTGTTTCATATACTTCACCTTTTGAATTTACTTGCTTTGCCCCTACCCCTTGTGCAATTGTGCCTGTAGGTGCAATTGTATCTTTGCATCTTAGAGCAATGAATCTCATTTCAAAAGTAGTCATTTCAGCTCCTGATTTTATACCCATGGCATATCCTGCCCCAGTATTAAATGGAGGATACCACATTTTATGTCTTGAAAAGCCTGGATTGTTAGGCTTATATAAACCTGCCGCTCCACCAGTCGCACATATTACCTTTTTAGCTTTAATTTCATATAGAATTTCTTCTTCAACATCAACTGCAAATGCGCCAAGTATATTATTATCTTTTACAATATAATCAATAACATTAACTTGATTCATAACTGTTACATCTGGAAGTTTCTTAACTGCATCTGCTAAAATAGGCTTAATATTCTCACCATTAATTTTAATATTTCTATTTCCTCTAGCTACATATTCGCCATTTTCATCCTTTAAAATAACAAGACCTAAATCTTCTAGTTTCTTTGTTACCTTATTTAAACCTTGTGACATTGTAAGTAATAAATCTTCTCTTACAATATTATCTGCATCCTTTTTAGCATAATCTACATAGTCTTCCGGAGTTCTTCCTTTTACTATATATGCATTGATTGCATTTACCCCAGCTGCCAAACAGCCGCTTCTCTTAATATTGGCTTTTTCAAGGATAAGTACGGATGCATCAGAATTTTCTTCCCTTATTGTTAGTGCTGCATAACACCCAGCAGTACCTCCTCCAATAATCAATATATCTGTCTCTAGTTGTTTTACTTGAACGTTCTTACTCATAGCATATCTCCTTTTTTTAAGGTCAATATTTACTAAATAAACACAGAGTTATAGTTTTTAACTTCTGCATTTTTAAGTACTAATTTTTATTTTCTTCAAATTTGAAGTCATTAAGTTTTCACGTTTTTTCT
This sequence comes from Clostridium chromiireducens, assembly GCF_003575225.1. Taxonomy (NCBI): domain Bacteria; kingdom Bacillati; phylum Bacillota; class Clostridia; order Eubacteriales; family Clostridiaceae; genus Clostridium; species Clostridium chromiireducens. Next base: position 378,911 of record NZ_QXDJ01000001.1, read on the forward strand.
TATTTATTAAAGAATATTTATATAACTACAGATATTTCTTCTGTTTTAATCTTATTTTCTACAACATTTGCACTATTTTCATTAAATGCATAAACTCTATGAATTAAAACTAAAACTTCTTCACCAATTTTTAGTTCTTCGTCCTCTAAGCTACGATATGCATAAAGTATTTGATTTCCAACCTGAACATCTATTTCAAGGTTATTTCCTCTAAAAGCAATATCTTTAACTATTCCTTTTTCTGCTGCAAGAGGAGTTAATATTTCTTTATCATTTTTAGCAATTTGTATAAATTCAGGACGTACAATTGCTTTCGTTTCTTTAGGATCTACAACTTCAAATCCCTTTAACTTTGTATAATCTTCTATTAGATTTGATTCACCAATAAATTGTGCTACAAAAGGAGTCTTTGGATTTTTATATATCTCAACTGGGCTTCCTTTTTGCTCAATTCTACCTTTATTAGTTATTATTATTTCATCTGCTACTTCAACAGCTTCATCTTGATCATGAGTTACGAAGATACTTGTTATCCCTAATTTGGATATAGTCTCTCTAAGCCATCTTCTAAGTTCTTTTCTTACCTTCGCATCTATAGCTGCAAAAGGCTCATCCAATAAGAGTAGCTGTGGATTTGGTGCAAGTGCTCTAGCAAAGGCCACACGTTGCCTCTGTCCTCCGGATAATTGACCCGGATATCTTTTTTCAAGACCTTTAAGACCAATAAGTTCTATAAGTTCCATAACTCTTTCATATATAAAATCTTTTTTAGCTTTTTGTACTACAAGACCAAAAGCTATATTATCATAAACTGTCATATGACGAAATAAAGCATAATTTTGAAAAACAAACCCTATTCCTCTTTTTCCTGCTTCTATATCATTAACTTTAACCCCATTAATAATGATATCTCCTTCATCTGGAGTTTCAAGGCCTGCTATCATTCTAAGGATTGTAGTCTTACCACTTCCACTAGGACCTAAAAGACCAATCAATTTTCCTTGCTCTATTCTAAAGTTAACATTATCAGATGCTTTATAATCTCCAAACCTTTTGTTAATATTCTTTAGTTCCACATACATATTCTAGACCCCCTTCTTACTTTTCCATTCCACAATGTTACGTAATACTAAAACTATAATTGCAATAATAACTAATATTGAAGCAACTGCAAAAGCTGCTGAAAATTGATATTCATTATATAAAATTTCAATGTGTAATGGAAGAGTATTTGTCTTTCCTCTAATATGACCAGATACTACTGATACTGCTCCAAATTCTCCCATTGCTCTTGCTGCACACAGTATTACTCCATATATGAGTCCCCATTTAATATTAGGAAGAGTTATTTTTCTAAATATATTAAACCCACTAGCTCCCATCATTGCTGCTGCCTCTTCTTCATCAGTTCCTTGTGCATTCATTAGAGGTATTATTTCTCTTGCAACAAATGGGAATGTAACAAATATTGTTGCTAGTATTATTCCTGGCACAGCAAAAACAATTTTCATATTATTTTCAACTAAGATATTTTCTAAAAAACTACCTTTTCCAAAAGTTAATACAAATATTAACCCCGCAATAACTGGAGAAATTGCAAAAGGTAAGTCAATTAAAGTTCCTAATAGGTTCTTCCCTCTAAACTGAAATTTTGTAATAGCCCATGCAACACATATCCCAAATATGGTATTCATAATTGTTGCGATTAACGTAGCTATTAATGTGAGGTTCATAGCTTTAAGAGTGTATCCATCTGAAACGGCTTTTAAATATGCATTAAATCCTTTAGCCAAAGCTTCCGAAATTATCGATATTAGTGGAATAATAAGCATTAATACAAGAAATAATACACTTATGCTTATTAAACCATACTTCATGAATTTATTTTCACTTCTATGCATTGATGTCTTCTTCACTTACTACTCACCTCATATCTTCTTTAATTTACTATTATATAGTTGGATTCCATTTATAACAAATAATATTAAAAATGAAGCTCCCAACATAACCAATGCTATTGCTGTAGCACCGCTATAGTCGTATTGTTCTAATTTTGACATAATTAAAAGAGGTGCTATCTCTGTTTTCATAGGAAGATTTCCTGCTATGAAAACTACACTACCATATTCACCAACACCTCTAGCGAAAGCTAATCCAAAGCCTGTTAATAATGGTGCTGATATTTCTGGAAATATTACTTTAAAAAAAGTCCTTGCTCTACTAGCTCCAAGCATTGCTGCTGCTTCCTCATATTGACTATCTAAATCCTCAAGAACTGGTTGAATTGTCCTTACAACGAACGGAATTCCAATAAATATCAATGCAATGACGATCCCTAAAATGGAGAAAGATGATTTTATTCCAAACGAATAAAATATTTTTCCTACCCATCCATTTTCAGAATATAAAGTAGTAAGCGAGATACCTGCAACCGCTGTTGGCAGTGCAAATGGTAAATCAATAATACCATCTATAAATCTTTTAAACGGAAAATCATATCTTACTAAAACCCAGGCTAAAATCACACCAAATATACTATTTATTATTGCTGCTATGAACGCTGCTCCAAAACTAACTAAGTATGCATGTAATACTCTAGAATTTAATACTGTACTAAAAAACTTATCTAATCCCATTCCCCCTGACTTTATAACCAAAGCTGATAAAGGAATTAGGACAATAAGACTTAAGTAAACAAGAGAAAATCCCATAGTTAATCTAAATCCAGGAATAACTCTTTTTGACTTGCTCATATTCATCCCCCATTCTAACAAAATAATTAATACCTTTCAAAATTTCTTATCTACTTATCCTTAGCCTTTTGGAATATAGATTTGATCAAATGTTCCACCATCGGAAAAATGTGTTGATTGAGCCTTTTTCCATCCACCAAATAAAGGATCATCTATAGTTACAAGATCTAACTTTGGAAATATATCCTTGTACTTCTCTGCAACTTCTTTATCTCTTGGTCTAAAATAGTTTTCAGCTACTAATTCTTGTCCTTCTTTAGTATATAAATATCCTAGATATGCTTCTGCAACATCTTTAGTTCCCCTTCGATCAGTAACTTTATTTACTACTGCAACTGATGGTTCTGTTAAAATACTCAATGATGGAGTAACTACTTCATAATTATCCTTTCCAAGCTGCTGTAATGATAACATAGCTTCATTTTCCCAGGCTATCAGTACATCTCCTAATCCTCTTCTAACAAAACTAGTTGTTGCTCCCCTTGCACCAGAATCCAGCACTACTACATTTGAATATAACTTTGACATAAAATCTTTTATAGACTTTTCATCTCCATTATATTTTTTTGATGCATATGCCCATGCCGCCAAGTAATTCCATCTAGCTCCTCCTGAAGTTTTTGGGTTTGGTGTTACAATTGAAATACCATCTCTTGTTAAATCATCCCAATCCCTTATATTTTGAGGATTTCCTTTTCTAACAAGAAAAACAATAGTTGATGTATATGGTGCGCTATTTTCCTTAAATCTACTTTGCCAATCATTGTCTATGAGACCTGACTTACTAATAGCATCAATATCATATCCTAGTGCCAGAGTCACAATATCAGCGTCTAATCCTCCGATTACTGCTTGAGCCTGTGAGCCTGATCCTGCATGAGATTGATCAATTGTTACATCTTGTCCAGTTTTTTCTTTCCAATACTTCACAAAACTTTCATTATACTTCGTGTACAATTCTCTTGTTGGATCATACGACACGTTCAAGAGTTCCACTGGTTTTATTCCATTGCTAGCCTCTTGCCTTCCACATCCTGCAAAAACCCCAATAACTATAGCAGCTGAAAGCATTAAACTTAAGATTCGACTTTTTTTCACAATGTCCGCCCCTATCTTTTATAGTAATTTTTAATATTCATATATGTTTAGTAGGGTTTGTGGTAATAAATATACCAAGAATACTTAATCATATTTCCATATAAGCTCTTCACTATAATCTTAAGAGAAATTATACCCCAATCTATGAGTTAATTATATTCTTGGTCAATAATATAAAACCATCGTTCCATTTCCTACTAATTTTATAAACTTTATATGAAATATACTATAAGGTAATTTCACCATTTTGTCAATAAATTTGCTCGAAAAATATTATAATTAGACCAAATAAAACCTGAGAATAAAAGTTATTTCTTTTATTCTCAGGTTTATGAATTATTTTATAGTATTACATCACATCTAATGCATATTATTTAGGAAATGCTTACAACAATACTAATAAGAAGTCCATTTTTACCCAGAAAATATTATTTCTTTGGAACATAAATTTGGTCAAATGTTCCTCCATCAGCAAAGTGTGTTGATTGTGCTTTTGCCCATCCCCCAAATTCATCATTTACTGTAACTAATTTAAGCTCTGGAAATGTATTTTTATATTTTTCAGCAACTTCCTTATCTATAGGTCTATAGTAATTTTGTGCTATTAGTTCTTGCCCTTCTTTTGTATATAAATACTCTAAATAAGCTTGTGCAACTTCTCTTGTTCCTTTTCTATCAACTATCTTATCCACTACTGCAACTGGTGGTTCAGTTAATATACTTAAGGAAGGAGCAACTATTTCATATTGATCTTTTCCAAGTTCATTAAGTGATAAAATTGCTTCGTTTTCCCATGCTATAAGCACATCTCCTAATCCTCTTTCAACAAAGCTTGTTGTTGCTCCTCTAGCTCCTGAATCAAGTACAGCAACATTTGAATATAACTTAGACATAAAATCCTTTATAGCTTTTTCATCTCCATTATATTTTTTTGAAGCATATGCCCATGCAGCTAAATAATTCCATCTAGCCCCACCAGAAGTTTTTGGGTTCGGTGTCACTATAGAAACTCCATCTTTAGTAAGATCATCCCAATCTTTTATATTCTTTGGGTTTCCTTTTCTGACAAGAAATACAATTGTTGATGTATATGGTGAACTATTGTCTTTAAATTTACTTTGCCAATCACTATTTACTAGACCTTCCTTGCTTATAGCATCAATATCATATCCTAATGCTAGAGTCACAACATCAGCATCCAATCCTCCAATAACTGATTGTGCCTGTGCACCAGATCCCCCATGTGATTGATTTATTGTTACATCTTGTCCGGTTTTATCCTTCCAGTACTTAACAAAACTTTCATTAAACTTTGTATACAATTCTCTTGTTGGATCATATGATACATTGAGTAATTCTACTGGCTTTTTACTATCATTTGCATTTTCGCTCTTAGCTTCTTGCTTACCACACCCAACAAATGCCCCCATAATTAAAGTAGCTGATAGCATTACACTTAATATTCTTGTCTTTTTCATTATATTTGCCCCTCTCTTTTATTATTTACCATATATGTTTAGTAGGTTTTACATTAATAATATCTTAACTAAATTTGATAATAATTTTATAACGAATACACTTCTAATTAAAATTATTTTCTATAACTTATTTCTTTCCAATTCTTTAATTCCTTACTAATTCTATATGTTTTATATGAATTATACTATAATTTATATTATTCACATTGTCAATACATTTATTCCATAATATTATTGGCTTAATTAAATTCTTTATATTCTTAAAATTTTCTAGCCTTAATAATATAAAAAACCAAGCAATTATTTAAAATAATTTACTTGGTATATATGCTTCTATTAAATTTTTAAGTATTCTATTTTTGTTGTATTTTTATTCCGTGACATGAACTAGCTGAAGAACATCCTGAACATCCACATCCACAACTACTTTCTCCACTTTTAGCTTTCTTAATTTGTTTTGCTATTATAAGTGCTGTAAGGCCAAATATAATACCACCTAAGATAATTGTTGCTATCATGAATATCACTCCTTATTTTAAAATTCAAGTAGGTAGTTATGATTAAACTTACCCACTTGATTTTTACTTGTATTCTGTATAACTTAATTGTCCACCAACTTGTTTTTCCTTTGAACTTCTTCCTGTTAATATAACTATAGTAATTACTAAAATCGCTATTACTACTGATGTTATAGCTCCAGTCAGACTTCCAATTCCCAAAATATAGCTACCAACTTGATTAATGATAAGTGCAACTATATAGGCAGTAAATGTTTGGAATCCTAAAGTAATCCATGTCCATTTCCACGAACCCATTTCACGTCTTATTGCACCTATTGCTGCAAAGCAAGGAGCGCAAAGTAAATTAAATGCCATAAACGCGAACGCACTTGCTGCTGTAAACATACTTGCAACATTTCCAACAAGCGCTGGATCATCTTCCACTGCATCAGCTATACCAAATAGAACTCCAAATGTTCCAACAACATTTTCTTTTGCAATAAGACCAGTAACTGTAGCAACAGCTGATTGCCAATTTCCAAATCCTAACGGTGCAAAAATAGGTGCTATTATATTACCTAAACTTGCTAATATACTATCTCCTGCATCAACCATCTCAAATGACCAATTGAATGATTGTAAAAACCATATTGTTACACAAGCAGCAAATATAATTGTACCTGCTTTATAAATAAATGATTTTCCTCTATCCCACATATGCATCAAAACACTTTTTAAACTTGGAATATGATATTGTGGAAGTTCCATAACAAACGGCGAAGGATCTCCTGCAAATAATTTAGTTTGCTTTAATACAACCCCACAAATAATAACCATTGCTATTCCCAAAAAGTATGCTGAAGGTGCAACCCAAGATGCTCCTCCAAATAATGCACCCGCAATTAATGCAATTATCGGTAATTTAGCACTACAAGGAATGAATGTAGTTAACATAATTGTCATCTTTCTATCTCTATCATTCTCCATCGTACGGCTTGACATTATTCCTGGAACTCCACATCCTGATGCAATTAACATAGGAATAAATGATTTACCTGATAATCCAAACTTACGGAAAATTCTATCCATAATAAAGGCTACACGAGACATATATCCACAGTCCTCAAGAATTGATAGTAAAAAGAATAAAACCATGATTTGTGGAACAAAACCAATTACAGCTCCAACTCCACCAATAATACCATCTATTATTAATCCTTGTAACCAGTCTGCAACATTTACTGATGCAAGCCAATTTGATACATTACCTTGTACTATTTCTCCTACTAATACGTCATTAGTCCAATCTGTCATTATTGTTCCAATAGAACTTACTGCTATGTAATATACACCAAACATAATGGCAGCAAATATAGGAAGCGCTAAGAAACGGTTTGTAACAATTTTATCTATTTTATCAGATGTTGTTTCCCCACTATTATTGTTCTTTTTAATTGCACTTGAAACAACATCACCTATAAATGCATATCTGTCACCTGTAACAATACTTTCGCTATCATCATCAAGCTCATCTTCGTATTTCTTTATTATCTGTTCTATTTTACTCAAAATAGTTTCTGAAAGTTTTAACTTTTCTAAAATATTTTGATCACGTTCAAAAAGCTTGATTGCAAGCCAATGACTTTCAAACTCTTTATTAGTGATATCATTTTTTACTACTTTTTCAATTTCTTCAAAAGCATGTTTGGCTTCATCTGAAAAAGCTAATACAAAATTTGGCTTCGCTTTTAACTTTGCAAGTTCCACAGCTTTCTCTGCTGCAACCTTTACTCCATTACCTTTTAGTGCAGAAGTTTCAACCACTGGACATCCTAGAACTTTTGATAGTTTATTAACGTCTACTTTATCTCCATTCTTTTCAACAATATCCATCATGTTAAGAGCTACAACTGTTGGAATTCCTAACTCTAAGATTTGAGTTGTTAAATATAAATTTCTTTCAATATTTGATGCATCTACTATATTAATTACAGCATCTGGTTTATCATTTATCATAAAATTACGTGTCACAACTTCTTCAAGAGTGTATGGAGATAAAGAATAAACACCCGGCAAATCCACAATTTCCACATCTTTATTTCCTTTTAACTTACCACCCTTTTTTTCAACTGTTACTCCTGGCCAATTTCCAACGTATTGTGATGAACCAGTAAGTTCGTTGAACATAGTAGTCTTTCCACAGTTTGGATTTCCTGCAAGACCTATTTTAATTGACATTTTCATTCCTCCTTGTCACTAATCTCTCTTTTTCAATAATATTGGGTTTCATATATTCTCTTTCACGGATTATTCCACGATTATCATTTCTGCATCAGCTTTACGTAGAGATAACTCATATCCACGAACGGTTACTTCTATAGGATCTCCTAATGGAGCCACCTTTCGTACATAAACTTCACAGCCCCTTGTAATTCCCATATCCATAATACGTCTACGAATCGCTCCTAATCCATCGACTTTTTTAACTTTAACAGTTTGTCCACATTTTATTTCTTTTAATGTGCTCATTACATAATCCTCCTAAACTATTATTCTGCTTGCCATACCTTTGTCCAACGCTACTCTACTGTCCTTCACATTTATTATAAGGTTCCCTCCAAGCTCAGAAATAATTTTAACTTTCTCACCTGCCACAAGTCCTAAACTATTAAGAAATCTTTTTGTTTCATCATTTCCTGTAATCTTTTTAATATTCATTTCGTTTCCTTTAGCAGCTAATATTAATGGCATATCTGATTCCTCCTCAAAATAATTCTCATAAATTTATATATTTTTTTGGGTCATGCTAGTTTTACTAATTGCTGACGATGCAATCCATTATAAGCTAGACACTTTTTAATTCTTGAAACCCGTTCTATTAAGTATAAATTAAATAATTCCTTTTAATTAAAATCACATTCAATTGATAATGATTTTAATTAATCACTATAATTATAATAGCACTTTTTTCATTTATTGAAAATGATTTTCATTGTATTTATTTAAATAATATCAAATTTCATATGATAACGTTTTTATTTTGCACTATTAATTTTATTTCGCAGTAATATTTATAATTTATTAAAGATAGAGTACATACATATTTCTAATCTAACTACATAATCTATATTATCTATTTAACTTTATAATATTTTACGTAAAAAAGAGTTCCTATATATAATGATAGACAATCCAATCATTATATATAGGAACTTTATTATATATCTTTATTTATTATAATTTTTACTTTGTACTTTACTTATTGCCATTTTTGCCAAGACAACAAAAAATGCAAAAAATATAAAAGCAGGAAGTCCAGACAGTACTTTCGCTACATGATTGCTCAATATGTATTCCATATTATATTTCAATATATGTCCAATAATAAATAAATCTATAAATTCACTTATGAACTGTATTATGATCACACTAATAGTTACTAATATTGATGTTATTAGGTTAATTTTATTTATTAAAATATTAGTAAATATATATGCTGCTATTAATAGCAAAGTATGTATCCCAAAGTCTATAGGTAAGAGTCTTACTCCACAAACCAAAGTAAAATTCACTATAACAGACAAAAAGAACCTCTTAATATTTATTGGGGTTTGTGACAAAGTATAAAATGCCCAAACAAAAAGCAAACTTTCAGGGACTGATATTCCAATCAAATATATTAGTGACATTTCAAACAACTTACATCTCTCCCATCTTATCGACAAACTATTTTCAAATTCACGTGACTATATGTCAGATAATTCCATGCTAACTCTTTCAATCACATTGTCTTTTATCTCTGTTTCAACCTTCGTTTCCTCGGATTGCCTTGAAGGTAACACAACAGTAAATTCACTTCCATGACCTAATTTACTTTCGAGTTTAATTTCACCATTATGTAATTCTACGAAAGATTTTACAAGCGAAAGTCCTATACCAGTTCCTTCATGATTTCTTTTTAAACTCTTGTTCACTTGAGTGAATCTACCAAATATAAATTCCTTTTTATCAACAGCTATTCCTATTCCTGTATCTTTAACAGATATCTCGACTTTTTCATTTTTATCTTTTATGCTTATATATATATATCCGCCCCTATCTGTAAACTTCAAGGCGTTTGAAAGTAAATTTAAAATTATTCTTTCCATTTTGTCCACATCAAAAGCAATAATTTTCTCTTCAATATCAGTATCAAATACCAATTCTATCCCTTTGTCTTCAGCATATGGAACTATAGACATAGCAATGGTTTCAACCACATAAACAATATCTTCATTCTGCATATTTGGAATAATAAATCCAGAATCATATTTTACTATATCTAATAAATTATTAACTAATTTAATTAACCTATAGCAATTTTGTTTCATTACATCTAAATATTTCTTTCTATTTTTGATAAATTCTTCATCATCATATACATTCAATAATTGAAGTGAAGAAAATATCACATTTAAAGGCGTCTTTAATTCATGCGATATATTAGAAAAAAATTCAGTTATAAATCTGTTCTGTTGCTGGGTTTCATTTAATAACTTAATATTTTCCTTTACTTCGTCTTTTAATTTTTGTACTTGTTTTTCTGGTGTAATATCTCTCATGATAGTTAGTATTACAGGCATTTTTCCATAAACGCAATATGTAGAGATATTATGAACATTGATCTTCTTGCCTTTGTTATTTATAATTTTTTCTTCAAAGGATACCGCTGACTTTTTATTATTTATTATATCTAGATATTTTCCCTTTATTTTTTTATAATCATCTGTATTGTAAAAAGCAGTGAGAGATTTTTTTTTCATTTCTTCTAATGAGTTTATTCCAAACAATTCTATAGCTTTTTTATTTAAATATAATATTTTCTCACTATCGTGAATCATAATTGAATAGTAAGAATATTTAATTAGTAAATTATAACAATCTTCATTTTTTAATAACATTTCTTCGATATAATCATGTTGCCTTAGCTGTTCTTTTAGCTCCGACTCTAACAATTCTCTTTGGTCACTTTCAAATTTTTTATATTCCCCTAAAACCCATGCAACCATAATAAATCCTAATGCTAGCATCAAATCATTTTCAAAATATATATTAACTCTTGAATTTGGAGCAAAAAATAAGTCTATAAAAAATATGATAAATGATGATAATGTTGCAACTATTAAACCATATTTTTTACCTAATGATATTGTTGATGAAATAATGCTAAATAAAAACAAATACTTATACTGACTTTGATATGTATTCGATAAAAATATCAATATACACAACATAAAAGTAAAAACACAATCTTCAACTATTTGAACATTTTTAATATTTTTATATTTAAATATATGTATATATGAAAATGACCATAATAAAATAGTAATTATTAAAAATGCTGGGATAAATAAAATGACATAATTGTTTAACGGGATCTGACTTAAGTAATTTGGACTTTTCAATAATTCGTTTATACTTATTATTGAAATAATCAATAATACTCCAAATTTTGCGATAGAAATGGTTCCAAGTATATTTCTGTATCTGTTATTATTAATAGTATTCACTTAATCCACCTTCTATTTATAGATATGAAACTTTTGCTAAATGATAAGTTTAATTATATACTTACATTAAACCCAATAATTGCTTGCAAATATTATATTTTTACAGAAACAATTATACATTAACATAATATAATAATTCATACAAAAAATCTACATTTTTTTACACCGTCTCATGATATATAGCTTAAATTTAGGGTAATTTAAAATTTTTTTAAGCGATACCTAAATCTTTGAAAATTTTTTTAAAATTATATACTTTCATTAAAAACTAATATAATCATAAATATTTAATATCATAATTTAATGATTATAATAAATCATTACGTAATGCCTTTTATCCATAAAAAAGTAAGCTGTATCAAAATAAAAATTACTTTTTATTTTGATACAGCTTATCTTTATAATTATCTTAATTAAAATTATATTATTTCTTCTAATGTTTTTCTAATTGCTTTTATGAAATCAAAAGTATTTAGAGTCTGAATATTGTCATGCTCTGCAAGTGATGCTAAATCCTTAGTCATTATTCCATCTTCAATTGTCTTTATTGAAGCCTTTTCTAATTTATCTGCAAAATCCACTAAAGCTGAATTATTATCTAATTCTCCTCTTTTCTTTAACGCTCCAGACCATGCAAATATAGTTGCAATTGAATTTGTTGATGTTTCTTCACCTTTTAAGTGCTTATAGTAATGTCTTTGAACAGTACCATGAGCTGCTTCATATTCATAGTTTCCTTCTGGTGAAACTAATACTGATGTCATCATTGCAAGTGAACCAAAAGCTGTAGCAACCATGTCACTCATTACATCTCCATCGTAATTCTTGCACGCCCATATTATTCCGCCTTCTGACTTAACTACTCTAGCTACAACATCATCTATTAATGTGTAGAAATACTCAATTCCTGCTTCATCAAACTTAGCTTTATATTCTGCATCAAATATTTCTTGGAATATATCTTTAAATGTATGGTCATATTTCTTTGAAATTGTATCCTTAGTTGCAAACCATAAGTCTTGCTTAGTATCTAGCGCGAAACCGAAGCAAGCTCTTGCAAAACTTTCAATAGACTCATTAAGGTTATGCATACCAAGAACTACTCCATCACCTGCAAAGTTATGTACTAACTCTCTTTTTTCTTCACCAGTTTCTGAAGTAAATACAAGTTCACACTTACCTTTTCCTTCTATCTTCATTTCTACATCTCTATATACATCTCCATAAGCATGTCTTGCTATAGTTATAGGCTTTTTCCATGTTCTAACGTATGGTTTTACTGGTTCTACTATAATTGGTGCTCTAAATACTGTTCCATCTAAAATTGCTCTTATAGTACCATTAGGACTTTTCCACATTTCTTTTAAATCATATTCTTTAACTCTTGCTGCATTTGGCGTAATAGTTGCACACTTTACCCCTACCTTATATTTTTTGATAGCTTCTGCAGCATCTACAGTAACTTGATCATCAGTCTCATTTCTATATTCTAATCCAAGATCATAGTATTCTGTATTTAATTCAATAAAAGGATTTAATAACTCCTCTTTTATTGCGCCCCAAATAATTCTAGTCATTTCATCTCCATCCATTTCAACTAATGGAGTTAACATTTTAATCTTTTCCATATTTATTGCCTCCTATATTGCTTATATTATCACTAAGTATCTTTAAAAAGAAATAAGTAAGTGACTATTTTATTCACCTGTTGTCTTCTTTTAGATGCCTTACTTCATAAAGATAATTATACATTATTGCTACATTTTTATCAATTAACAATAAATAATTCATGTGATTAACCCAAATACAGCTAACTTTTTGCATAAGTATGCGAATATTATTTTCGGTATCTTTTCAACTGAAATATAGTTTTAAGTAATTTTGTCTGCAGAGAGAATTTATCAACTTTGCGCTTTTATAAGTAATTTAAATAAAACCCAGTTCATGAACTGAGTTTTTCAATAAAATCAAGTATTATTTTTTCTTGCTATCCACATCTTCATACTCAACATCGATAATCTCTCCTGTAGTGTAATCATCAGTTTCTATTTTATAACTTTGATAATCATCTGAATCATTAAAATTATTTGCAGTTTTTTTTGCTTTTTTCTTTTTAATGAAACCGGCAATCTTTACTCCAATGTACGATATTAATCCAATTAATAAAAGCCATGGAAGAAGATTTAATATTATAGTTCCAACTATAAAAACTATGCCTATTCCTCCAATAATATATATATACTTTTTAATATCTCCACTCATCACACTTAACCTCTACATTCCTTAAATTTATCCTATAGTAATTATACATATCCAATGTGTAACTGTACTTATAATTATGTGATAACTTACCGAAATAAGTAACATTTTAAGTTACTTTATTTAATATTATATATCAACATAATACTACTTACAATATTATAATGTAAATTATATCACATATAAATCACCTTAACCTAAACTTTGTTGCATATTATATACCCGAAAGAAAGGTTCACTGCTCATATATACTTCCTTTCAGGCAAATATTTATATATTATAAATATTGTAGCTATAAGTAATGCAGTAACCACTAATCCACCTTCTGGTCCAAAACTGCCGCCATTAATTAAATTAGGAGTAACTGTTTTTATGTTATATATGGAATTTGTAGAATTTCCACTTACTAAAAATCCAAAAATGTCTCCCTGAAAATAATTCCATGTTATATGATATCCAATGCTTATCCATATATTTTTAGTTTTTATAAATACATATCCCATAGAAAGTCCAAATAAGAATAAGTTAAGATATGCAATTAAACTTATTCCTTGATTTAATGAATGCATTAATGCGAAGATTATTGATGATACAATAATCGGAACATATGCTTTTTTAGTTTGCTTTAAAACTGTCATGCAGTATCCTCTTGCAAAAAGCTCCTCATTAATTCCAACAAAAATGAAAATAATTAATTCTATAATTAACCCCCATGAAAAGTTTGGTTTGTTAATACTATTTACCATTTCAACAGATTTTGTACATAATAATATAATTGCAACTAATGAAAAAGATATAGCACCACTTAATAAACCAATGCACAAATCTTTCCAACTATTTTTTATACTTGTTAATCCCATGTCTGCCACTTTTCTTTTATCCCATATCTTCCAGAATAGAATAACAAAAAATATCATCAATAAACATTGAAGTAAACTTATAAATGCACCTGGAATAGAAGACATACTTGTAAATTGTTCGGAAATATATTTTGCGCCCCCATCACCTTGAGATAATAATTCTGGCTTCACAATAAAAATAATTATGCCATATAAAGCACTAAAAATAAATGATGATGCAAAGGTTGTAACGAAAAATGATATAAATACAATTAATATTTTCCATCCAGACCTAATTTGATTATTAGTATTCTTAAAGATTCTCATTAATTTCTCTAATCCCCCTTATTAGTCTTCTTTTATAAAACTCTTAAACATTTTGATGTATAATTTATTATAGCTTGAAATCAATACGAATATATTAAAATATACTTAAATTTATCTTAATGTAAATTTTAAATTTCTATAAAGACATTTTCCTGCTTGGTAAAAATTTGTATGCTGTTAATATACTTACTACGAGTAACACTGTAACTATGATTCCACCTTCCGGCCCAAAATCCCCACCATTTATTATATTCGGACTTATTACTTTAACTTTATATATGGGAGTAGTATCAATTCCACTTACTAAAAATCCAAAAACATTGCCTTGAAAATAATTCCATGTTATATGATATCCTATCGCCATCCATAAGTTTTTAGTCTTAATACATACAATTCCCATAAAAACTGCGAACAAAAATAAATTAATATAAGCTAGTGTACTTATTCCTGGATTATTAGAATGTAATAATGCAAAGATTATGGATGATATCACTATGGGAATAACCCAAGATTTTTTAGGCTGCTTTAAAATATTCATGCAGTATCCCCTTGAAAAAAGTTCTTCACTAACTCCAACAAAGATAAAAACAATTAGTTGAATAATTAATACATATGAAAAGTGTGGCTTACTAAAACTATTTTGTAGTTCTACAGATTTAGTACATAGTAAAGTAAATGCTACTAATGTAAAAGACAGTGCCCCAATTATTAATCCAAATAATAAATCATTAAGGCTGACATAGATGTTAGTAAGCCCCATATCTCTGAGTTTTCTTTTTTCATATATCCTCCAAAGTATGACAACACAAAGTATTGAGCATATACATTCAATTAATATTATTGAAGTTGCTGGAAAACTATTCATGTTAGATAATTGTTCATCTAAATATTTTATATATTCCTCTGAACCAACTACTAATTGAGGATTTATTTTTTGAATAAATACATCATAGATTTTGAAAAAAATATCTGAAACTGCATTTGACGTTGTAGTAGATACTAAATATAAAATTCCTATTTTCAGTAAAGATATTATTATGCTTTTATTATTTCTAAAAATTTTCACTATCTTTTTTACCTCACTTTCATAAATAAATATATTTTACATATATAATTTATTTATCAAAACAATACTTTATTACCCTTTCCTAAATATAGTCGCTATTTATTTGGTTGCAAATAAAAAACAATACCTCTAGAACATCTTCTAGAGGTATTGTTTTTGTGAAATAATCTTATATGCAGCATAGCTGCTCTTTTTATCTGTGAAATGATCCGAATTGCAGCATAGCTGCTCTTTTTATCTGTGAAATGTTCCGCATTGTGGCATAGCCACTCTTTTTATAGGTGTTTATTTTCTTAAGAATTCATTAACTGTAATACCAACTCTAATTCCTTCATTAATAGCTGTTACAACTAATGACTGACCACGTCTAGCATCCCCTGTAGCAAATACCTTAGGAACATTAGTCTTAAAGTCTTCTCCAGTTTTTATATTAGTTCTTGCATCTGATTCTACTCCAAAAGCTTCTTTAATGTAACTTTGTGATCCTGTGAATCCCATTGCAAGTAACACTAATTCAGCCTGGTAAGTTTTTTCTGAGCCTTTAACTGGAACTGGACCGAATCTTCCATTTTCGTCCTTCTTCCATTCTACTTTAACAGTGTCAACACTTTCAAGATTTCCATCTTTATCAGCATTAAGAGCTGTAACTGTAGTTAAATACTCTCTTGGATCTTTGCCATAAACGTCTATAAATTCTTCTTGTCCGTAATCAACCTTAAGAACTTTAGGCCATTCTGGCCATGGATTGTTTTCAGCTCTTTCCTTAGCAGGTTCACCCATTATTTCAAATTGAACTAATGACTTACATCCATGTCTAAGTGAAGTTCCAACACAGTCTGTACCTGTATCTCCACCACCAATTACAATTACATTCTTATCCTTTGCAGAAATATAGTTATTATCTGCGTGGTTTGAATCTAATAAACTCTTTGTATTAGCCTTTAAGAAATCTACAGCAAAGTGAACTCCCTTAACTTCGTCTCTTCCTTTAGCTTGAAGATCTCTAGGTTCAGAAGCTCCTGTAGCAAGGATTACTGCATCAAATTCATCTAAAATTTCATTTGCATCATAATTGTTACCAATATCTGCATTATTTACGAATTTAACGCCTTCCTCTGCCATAATGTGCACTCTTCTCAAGATAACTTCTTTATCTAGCTTCATGTTAGGAATACCATACATTAATAGTCCGCCTGGTCTGTCACTTCTTTCAAATACAGTAACTTTATGACCACATTTGTTTAATGTATCTGCTGTAGCAAGTCCTGCTGGACCTGATCCAATTACAGCAACAGTTTTTCCAGTTCTCTTAGCTGGAGGATTAGCTTTAACTATTCCATTTTCAAAAGCAGTATCAATTATAGCTCTTTCATTTTCTTTTATAGTAACTGAAGGGCCATTTAATCCAGCTGTACACCCAGCTTCACATGGAGCTGGACATACTCTTCCTGTAAATTCAGGGAATGGATTAGTTTTATTTAATCTTTCATAAGCTAAATCCCATTTTCCTCTATATACTAAATCATTCCATTCAGGAATTAAGTTATGAAGTGGACATCCTGATACCATTCCAGAAATTAATACTCCTGATTGACAGAACGGAACTCCACAATCCATACATCTTGCACCTTGAATGCTTTGCTTATCTGCTGGAAGACTTAAATGAAATTCTTTATAGTCTTTTAATCTTTCTTTAGGTTCTCTATTTTTACCTACTTCTCTATCATACTCTAAAAATCCCGTTGGTTTTCCCATTTGTCTAACCCTCCTAATTTCCTTTAATTTCTTGGAAAGTTTTAATTAATGCTTCGTCCTCATTACATCCAAGATTCTTATACTTTTCAACAGTTTCTATTACTCTCTTATAATCCTTAGGAATTATCTTATGGAATTTAGATTTTTCTGTTTCAAAGTTGTACAATATTTTATTTCCTTTAGGAGAGCCTGTAACTTTTACATGTTCTTCAATTAAGTTTCTTAATTCTTCTTCATCTTCTAAGCTTAACTCCTCTAATAGAACCATTTCTTCATTTAAATTTATTCTGAAGTTTGGATCTTCTTCATAAAGGTAAGCAATTCCTCCACTCATACCTGCTGCAAAGTTAATTCCTGTTTTACCTAAAACAACAACTTTACCACCAGTCATGTATTCTAATCCATGAGCTCCAACACCTTCAACAACAGCAGTTGCTCCTGAATTTCTAACGCAGAATCTTTCACCTGCAATACCATTTATAAATACTTTTCCTGAAGTTGCTCCGTATAAAGCAACATTTCCTATTAAGATATTTTCTTCAGCTACAAATGTTGATTTCTTTGGAGGATAAACTATAATCTTACCACCTGATAATCCCTTACCTAAGTAGTCATTAGCATCTCCTTCAACTTCAAAAGTTAATCCCTTTGGAATGAATGAACCGAAACTTTGACCAGCGGCTCCATTACATTTTATATTTATTGTATCTTCTGGAAGCCCTTTTCCACCATTTACCTTAGTTATCTCTGATCCTAAGATAGTTCCAAGTGTTCTATCAGTATTAGTTACGTCAACTTCTATGCTTATCTTTTCACCACTATCTATAGCTTCTTTGCATTTATCTAAGAATAACTTTTCATCTAACACTTTGTTTAGTTTAAAGTCATATTTCTTAGTTTCATCAAATTTAACTACTTTACCTTTATATTTATCAGGAGTGTATAGCACCGAACTTAAATCGATATTTTGAGCTTTCCAGCCATGAATATTTTCTTTTTGTTTAAGTCTATCTACTCTACCGATCATTTCATCAAGTTTTCTAAACCCTAGCTTAGCCATGATTTCTCTAAGTTCTTCTGCTATGAAGTACATAAAGTTAACAACATATTCTGGCTTTCCTTTAAATCTCTTTCTTAATTCTTCATTTTGAGTTGCAACTCCAACTGGACAAGTATCTAGATTACAAACCCTCATCATAACACAACCAAGCGCTACAAGTGGTGCAGTTGCAAATCCAAATTCTTCTGCTCCAAGAAGTGCAGCTATAGCAACGTCACGACCGCTCATAAGCTTACCGTCAACTTCAACTCTAACTCTTTCTCTTAAATCATTAAGTAATAAAGTTTGGTGAGTTTCTGCAAGTCCAAGTTCCCAAGGAAGTCCTGCATTTTTGATAGAGTTCTTTGGTGATGCACCAGTTCCTCCATCATATCCGGAAATTAATATAACTTCGGCTCCACCCTTAGCAACACCAGCTGCAATAGTACCAACTCCACATTCTGAAACTAACTTAACAGATACTCTAGCACCAGTATTTGCATTTTTTAAATCGTAAATTAATTGTGCTAAATCTTCTATTGAATAAATATCATGATGTGGTGGTGGTGATATAAGTCCAACCCCTGTAGTTGAATGTCTAGTTTTAGCGACCCATGGATAAACCTTAGTTCCTGGTAATTGTCCACCTTCACCTGGTTTTGCTCCTTGTGCTAATTTTATTTGAAGTTCATCAGCATTTACTAAATACTCTGAAGTTACTCCAAATCTACCAGATGCAACTTGCTTAATTGAAGATCTTCTTGAATCTCCATTCTCATCAACAATCCATCTATCTGGATCTTCTCCACCTTCACCAGTGTTTGATCTACCACCGATTCTGTTCATAGCGATAGCTAATGCTTCATGAGCTTCCTTAGATATTGATCCATAAGACATCGCTCCTGTTTTAAATCTCTTAACTATCTCTGATACTGACTCAACTTCTTCTAATGGAATTGAATTAGAATTCAAGTTAAACTCCAATAAACCTCTTAATGTTATTTCTGAGTCTTCAGCATCAATTAAAGAAGTACATTCCTTAAATAACTCATAATTACCTGTTCTTGTTGCTTCTTGAAGTCTATGAATAGTTAATGGATTATATAAATGCTTTTCTTCATTTCCTTCACCAGATCTAAGCTTTTCATATCCAGGTGAGTCTAATGTGAAATCAGCAGCATAAGTTTTATCTCTAAATCCATTTGTATGATTTATTTCTGCTTCCTTTTGCATTTCCTTTAATCCAAGTCCACCAATTCTACTTACAGTATTAGTGAAGTATTTATCTATAACTTCTGTACCAATACCAATAGCTTCAAATATTTGAGCTCCTTGGTAAGATTGAATTGTAGAAATACCCATCTTAGAAAGTATTTTAATTATTCCTTTAGTAACTGCTTTATTGTAATTATATACAGCCTTATTATAATCTACATCAAGTAACCCCTCTTCAATTAAGCCTCTTAATGCTTCATAAGCCATATATGGATTTACAGCAGATGCACCAAATCCGATTAAAGTTGCAAAATGATGAACTTCTCTTGGTTCTCCACTTTCTAAAACTAGTCCAACTGATGTTCTTGTTCCTTTTTTAACTAAGTATTGATGAAGTGCTGATACTGCAAGTAATGATGGAATTGGAACTTTAGTTTCACATACATTTCTATCTGATAATATTAATACAGTATATCCTTTTTCATATGCATCTTGTGCTTTTTCAAATAATTCATCTAATGCCGCTTCTAAAGAACCACCTTTATCAAATACTATATCAATAACTTTTGATTTTAAGTTTCCACTATTAAGTGACTTTATTTTAGCAAACTCTTCATCATTAATTATAGGAGAATCAAGCTTAAGCAATTCACAATTGCCTGGTCTATCCTCCAATATATTACCTTCTGGTCCTATGTAAACATTAGAAGCTGTAACTATTTCTTCTCTGATTGCATCTATAGGCGGATTAGTTACTTGCGCAAATAATTGCTTAAAGTAATTAAATAGCGGCTGAGCTTCTTTAGATAATACTGCTACTGGAACGTCAACACCCATTGCTGCAAGTGGTTCTGCTGCTGTTTTAGCCATTGGAAGCATTGTTGTCTTAACTTCTTCGTAAGTATATCCAAAAGTTTTTTCTAATCTCTTTCTTGTTTCCTTATCATATTCAATTCTGAATTTTTTACTATCTTTTAATTTATCTAAAGTAACTAAATTTTCTTTAAGCCATTCTTCATATGGATGCTCTGTTGCATAAGAATGCTTTAATTCTTCATCATCTATAACTTCTTTTTTAACTGTATCAACAAGCAGCATTCTACCTGGCATTAATCTATCTTTCTTTTCAACAATTTCAGCTGGTATATCTAAAGCACCAACTTCTGAAGAAAGGATTAATCTTCTATCTTTAGTTATATAATATCTTGACGGTCTTAAACCATTTCTATCTAAAACTGCACCAACTTTTTCACCATCTGTAAATACGATAGCAGCTGGACCATCCCATGGTTCCATTAGTGTAGCATTATATTCATAAAAAGCTCTCTTTTCTTTGCTCATAGTTTTGCTCTTATACCATGGTTCTGGAATTGCCATCATAACTGCTCTAGTTAAGTCCATACCATTCATATATAAGAATTCTAAATTATTGTCAAAGATCGCAGAGTCTGATCCTTCTTTATTTATAATAGGTAATACTCTATTTAACTCTTTACCAAGTACTCTAGATTTTACGTTTGTTTCTCTAGAATAAACTTTATTTACATTTCCACGAAGTGTATTAATTTCACCATTATGGATCATAAATCTATTTGGATGTGCTCTTTCCCAGCTTGGGAATGTGTTAGTACTATATCTTGAATGAACTAACGCTAAAGATGTTTCTACTCTTTCATCCTCTAAGTCTTTATAAAACTCTCTTAATTGTGTAGATAAAAGCATTCCTTTGTACACAATTGTTTTAGATGAAAAAGATGCTATGTAGAAAGTTTCATTTAAGAATTTGCTTATCCATCCTGCTCTTTTTTCTATGTTTCTTCTAACTATATATAAATGTCTTTCAAATTCTTTTCCTTGTTTTATGCCATTAGGTCTCTTTACAAAAGCTTGCATTATAGCAGGCATAGCTTCTAAAGATGCTTTTCCAAGTATTGAAGGATTAGTTTGAACTTCTCTCCACCCAATCAGTTCAAGATTTTCCTCTTTTGATATATCTTCAAAAAGGCGCATAGCTTCTTTTCTTGCCTTTTCTTCTTGTGGTAAGAACACCATAGCAACTGCATAATCACCCTCATTTTCAAGTGCCATTCCCTTTGATTTTAATTCTTCTTCAAAGAATTTATGAGGTATGTTAAATAATATTCCAGCTCCATCTCCAGTATTTTCATCAGCTCCTGTACCACCTCTATGTTCTAGCTTCTCTAAGATAGTTAAACAGTCTGATAAAATTTCATGTGATTTTTTGCCATCAATGTTTACTATAGTCCCAATTCCACAAGCATCATGTTCAAAACACGGATTATATAGCCCTTGTGCATTCGGATTATTGTTTTCCATTTAAAATTCCCCCTTGAAATAATAATATATTGATATGTACCTTATCCAAATTAAAGATTAGGTACTTGTCTATTTCCTAATATATCGAGATTTACCCATTCGTAGCAAAATTACGAGTAAAAATACCTCTTTTTTTGGTATAATTACTCGTATATTTACTTTATTATTAATTACTCTACTTCACTTAATATTAAGCTAGCAATATCTTTCATTCTTTTCCCAGAATCCATACTTATCTTCTGCATATATCTAAATGCTTCATTTTCAGTAAGCCCTGAAGTTGACATAAGCTGCCCCTTAGCCTTTTCTATAAGCTTTCTATCTTCTAAAGTATGCTCTAATTTTTCAACCTGCGCTCTTAACTTTGTAATTCTCTTTTTACTTTGAAAGATTAAATCAATTGCATTAGTCAAAAGCACATTAGAGATTTTAGTACCAATACAGTATATATCAGTATCTTCCTCTATAAATGATTTATAAGGTTCATTTACTATAGCTAAAAAACTAGTTTGGTCTACTAAAGTTTCATAGACATCTAATAAACTCATATCTTTAAATTTATATCCAACTAAGACTAGGTCTGGGGAATATTGCATAACTAATCTAATCAATTCATTTCCTGAAGTACACAATGCTAATATTTCATAGCCCTCTTGCACTAGTAAACTCTTCAATTTTGTCGCAGTCTCAATATTGCTTAATGCTATTATAATTCTTCCATTTTGAGCCATTGCAATCCCCACCTTAATTAATATTAATTGGTATTACAGATTAATATCTATTAAGATAGTTTTCTATTTCCCAGTCATGAACTTTAGTTCTATAATCATCCCACTCAGCTGCTTTTCCTGAAAGATAATTTTCATATACATGATCACCTAATGCAACTTTAGCTAATTCACTATCTTTCATAAATTGAACTGCTTCATATAAGTTATTTGGTAGATTATCAATTCCATTAGTTCTTCTTTCATCTTCAGTCATTGCGAAAATGTTTGCTTCAACCTCTGCTGGTGGTGTTAAGTTATTCTTAATACCATCTAAACCAGCTTGTAGCAACACTGATAATACTAAGTATGGATTAGCACTTGGATCTGGACACCTTAATTCTACTCTAGTTCCTGCTCCTCTAGCTGCTGGCACTCTAATTAATGCTGTTCTATTCTTACATGACCAAGCTAAGTAAACTGGTGCTTCATATCCTGGAACTAGTCTCTTATATGAATTTACTAAAGGATTAGTTACTGCAGCAACGCCCTTAACATGCTTCAATAATCCAGCAATAAATTTATAAGCTACATCACTTAATCCATTCTTATCATTTTCATCAACGAAAGCATTCTTTCCGTCTTTATATAATGACATATTTACGTGCATACCCGAACCGTTTATTCCAAAAATCGGCTTAGGCATAAATGATGCATGCAATCCATGTCTTTGAGCTATTGATTTAACAACTAGCTTAAATGTCATGATATTATCCGCTGTAGTTAACGCATCACCATATTTAAAATCTATTTCATTTTGACCTTCAGCTACTTCATGATGAGAAGCTTCAATCTCAAATCCCATATCCTCTAAAGCTAAAGTCATATCTCTTCTTGCATTTTCTCCTAAATCTGTAGGTGCTAAGTCAAAATATCCACCTTTGTCTTGAGTATTAGTTGTTGGATTACCATTTTCGTCAGTTTCAAATAAGAAGAATTCACATTCTGGACCAACATTCATTGTATATCCTAATTCAGCTGCATCCTTAATAGCTCTCTTTAGAACATATCTTGGATCACCTTCAAATGGCGTTCCATCTGGGTTATAAACGTCACAAATTAATCTTGCAACCTTACCTTGTTGTGGTCTCCATGGGAAAATCACAAAACTATCTAAGTTTGGTCTTAAATTCATGTCTGATTCTTCAATTCTTACAAAACCATCAATAGATGATCCATCAAACATACATTCATTATTTAGTGCTTTTTCCAATTGCTTATCTGTAATTGCTACATTTTTTAAAGTTCCAAAGATATCAGTAAATTGTAGTCTAATGAATTTAACTCCATTTTCCTTTACTAAATTAATAATATCTTCCTTTGTGTACTTTGCCATTTAACAATTCCCCCCTTTTTCTTTTAAAAAAAGGCGCACAATAGAGAGGTATACCATCTATTGAACGCCTTTGCTCAATTCATTTACTAATGAAATTATATAATACTATTTTTAAGAAATCAAGTGATTTTTCTTAAAAAATAAATATTATCGCTATCGAAACTTTAAATTCTAAAGTAAATGATACCACATTACTTATAATCTAAAGTGTTGTGGCATTTTTTTACAAACGCGTATTGTTTTAGAAACATTTATTGTCATTTTTTCTTTACAACATGTATTTTATGTTTCTTTTTTGATTAATATTACAATAAATTATTATTGTTAAAATCATAATTTATTATTACCAAAGTAATCTTTAAATATATATTTTACATTATACATATAAAAAATTACTGCAATAATATAAAAAAAATGAAGTCACAAAAAATCATTTTTTGTGACTTCATCGTCATAAATTATTAAATCCTTACATTAATTATATATATTAATACTTTTAGTGTCAATAATTTCTCTCTGGTGCTTATCCCATAACTTTCACAATTTATACATATTTAATATACTATATTTTAGAAATAATAATACTAATTATTTCTATTATCAATAATTCTCTTGAACATTTTTTGATAAATTGCTACAATCTAAGATGTAAAATTTATCTGATGTCAAGCCACTGTGACATTGGTACGACCCTAGATAAGTTTAACTAAGATTCACTTTATAAAATATATGAAAATATGGGGGCTATTATTATGAATACTATTGTAACAAAATTTGGTGGAAGCTCACTAGCAGATGCTAGTCAATTTAGAAAGGTAAAGGAAATAATATTTTCTAATGAAGAAAGAAGATATGTAGTTCCTTCTGCACCTGGAAAAAGAAATTCTAAAGATTCCAAAATAACAGACTTATTATACCTCTGTCACGCCCATGTTTCTACTGGGATATCTTTTGATGATGTTTTTAATCATATAAGAGATAGATATTGCAGTATTGTTAATGACTTAAATTTAGACTTTGATATTAGTGAACACTTAGATATCATAAAAAAAGATCTTGAAGAAGGGGCTTCAAGTGACTACGCTGCAAGTAGAGGTGAATACCTAAACGGACTAATCCTTGCAAACTATTTAGGTTTCGAATTTATAGATGCTAAAGATGTTATGATCTTTAATGCTGATAGTTCTTTAGATACTGCTGCAACAAATTCAGCTCTACACTTTAAATTATCTAAGATATCTAAAGCAGTAATTCCAGGATTTTATGGAGCAGATAAAGACGGTAATATAATCACATTCTCAAGAGGTGGTTCTGACGTAACAGGAGCTTTAGTTGCTGCAAGCATCAATGCTGATCTTTATGAAAATTGGACTGACGTTTCAGGATTTTTAATGGCAGATCCTAGAATAATTGATAATCCAAAACCAATAAGCAAAATAACTTATACAGAACTTAGAGAACTTTCTTATATGGGTGCTTCTGTATTACATGAAGATGCAATATTCCCAGTAAGAGAAGTTGGAATTCCAATAAATATAAAAAATACAAACAGACCTCAGGATGAAGGTACTTTCATCGTGAAAGATACAGATGGTTCAATGAAGCCAACAACTGTAACAGGTATAGCTGGTAAAAAAGATTTCACAGTAATCTCAATAGCTAAAGCATCAATGAATTCAGAACTTGGTTTCTGTAGAAAAATTTTATCAATACTTGAACAGCATAATATTTCATTTGAAAATATGCCTTCTGGAATAGATACTGTATGTTTTGTAATTCAAGACTCACAATTAAAGAATAAAAAAGAAGTTGTTGTTGAAGAAATAAAAAGAGCATGCAATCCTGACAGTATAGAAATTCATCCAAACATGGCTATGATAGCAACTGTTGGACGTGGAATGGCTAAACAAAGAGGAACTGCTGCTAAGATATTTACAGCTCTTTCAACTGCTGAAATCAACATTAGAATGATCGATCAAGGTTCTAGTGAAATGAATATTTTAGTTGGTGTTGAAAATGATGACTTTGAAAAAGGAATAGCTGCAATATATAACGCATTTAACTAGTAAAATAACTCAATACTTGCAGTGTTGTGATATTTTAAAGTTACTTATAAACAACCGAAAGGGACTATATGTGTTTGCTACGGTTCTCTGAAGATTTTGATGGGTAATTCTATGATTATAAGTTGCATCCAAAGTGCTTGCTTCAAAGACTAAGCTTTGAACAAGCACATTTGGAACAACTTATAATCTAGAATCACAGCCAACAAAATCTTCAGATGAACACTACGCAAAAACATATGGTCCCTTTCTAGTTTAGTGGTAAGCTTAAAATAATGTAATATTAATGCAAGTATTTTTCTATATTTTCGGTTAGCAATACCGCTTGCAGAAAATACAGAAAATTTTTAGTAAATATCCATATCCTTATGAAATATTTGGCCTTTCACTTGTGTTACAAGTAGAAATTGAACAGCTTCTAATGAAGAAATTCCTATAGTGATATTTTCATCGCAACGCTTCACAAAAATGTATCCTTCTTTCTGATAATGTATAATTTTAAGATATGATTGTTAATCTATAACTATATAGCATTTAGACCTAACCAATATCTTAAAATTTATGTTACATACCTTAGTATTAACAAAAAATGTTCTTTTCTATATAGCTGGTAAAAAAATTCTTCCTCCTAGAGGTAGATCATTATTTGGCAAATTATTTATATATACCAAGAGCTTCATTACGGATTCAGCTGTATATTGGGGATAATTTTCATTAGCTACTTTATACCACGTATCACCTTCAACTACAGTATACATTTTTCCAGTTTTAATTGTGCTTTCTGGTATATTCAAAACAGTTTTGGAATCTATAGTATTTGCATCTTCAATTTTATTAATTGATTTTATCATCTTAATTGTACTGTTTAAATTGCAAGTACTTTCATATTTTCTAGCAATATCTGTTAAAGTTTCTCCTGATTTCAATTTATAACTAATGCACCGTAAGCTTCTCAAATAGTTAGATGTATCAATATCAGTTTTTCTAATTTCACTGTTAGTCTTTTGCTCCTTAACAACTTGCGTGTCATTTGCTACCATATTTGGTACACTCTTATTTGAACTTTCATTTTTAGAATCTGTCTTTATTTGCCTAGTGGTATCAGCAGATTCTGTGGAAATATCAGTATTAATATTTTTGTTTTTACTTTCAGTTGATGAAGTTGTTGATTTTTCGATTTTGTAAAATGTGGCAGGCAATAGCAAAGCTGCAAATATACACAGTATTACTATTAATGGCATTAGTTTTTTAGTCATTATATGATTACCTCCAGTAATATTTTATTATTCTTAGAAGTATTGTCATATAAAAATCATTATATTCAGCTTTTAGTTAGATTATGTAATATATTTCCACATTTACTTTTTAACATAAATAAATATCATACAATCCAATCCATTTTAAGTTAAAAGCCTAATTAAAGAGTCTTTCCACTCCCTAATTAGGCCTTTTTTTTAAACTGTTTGATCAGCTTTTTTTGTTTTACTTTTTAAGAATTCAATAACTACTGGCAATACCGAGATTAATATTATTGCTATAATTACAAATTCAAAATTATTTTTAATTATTGGAATAGCTCCAAAGAAATATCCTAAGGCAGATACTCCTAATACCCACACAATTCCACCGATTGCATTGAAGGAAATAAAGTGTCTATATTGCATCTTTCCTATTCCAGCTACAAATGGTGCCAGGGTACGAACTATTGGAATAAATCTCGCAAAGATTATTGTCTTTCCACCATGCTTTTCATAGAACCTATTAGTTTTATCAAGGTGTTCTTTCTTTATTAGTTTCCCACCACGCAGCTTAATAAGTTTTTCTCCAAAAATTCTTCCTATTTCATAGTTTGCCGTATCTCCTAAAATTGCTGCTACAATCAAAATCCCAATTAATATGTATATGTTAAGCATACCCATAGCAGCGAAAGCCGCAGCAGCAAATATTAAAGAATCTCCTGGCAAAAATGGTGTTACTACTAGACCTGTTTCCAAAAAAATTATCGCAAACAGTATTAAATACGTTTCAGTGCCATAATTATTTATCACCATGCCTAAGTACCTATCAAGGTGTAAAAATATATCTATTAGATAACTAAGTGTACTCATTTGTTTCCTCCCATATATAAATTATTACGCTAATATCTTAATCCGATAGCTAGCATCCGTAACACTCCCACAATATATGAAACTCCTCTTCCTAAAGTCAGATGAGTACTCACAGAGTAAGGGACCATCATCAAATCACAGATTTGAGATGTCTGCTTAAGTGGGAGATAACGGCTGCACGCTCCTGGATAAGTGAAACTTAATCATATATGGTTATTATACATTATTAATCGACAAAGTAAAATTAAGATTTTATTAAAAATATCATTTAAAAAGTATAGCTAAATTATTTTAATTTAGTCTATCTATCTACATACATTCTATTTTTGCAAAAGCGATTTTTCCTTTAAACTATTGAATGACTATGAATATTACTATTTTTAACGATATATTAACATGAATGCAAAAATATCTCTTACTTTTCAAAATCCCCCACTGATTAACAAGTTATTTACTCACAAATCTATATCTACTTCTAAATATGTAATGATCTATGTAAAAAATAAAGCGCTCCCTTAAATAAATTGCTAATATAGAAAATTATAATAGGCACTAACATCCCAATAATAGTAAAAATAAGCCACCAAAAACTACTAGGATTTATTGGCCCCAAGTCTCCTAACCTAATTCTTGGTAACCCGTACATTATGATTTGTATTAAATTTATTAATTTAAAACTGATATATTGTAAAGCTAAAATAGGAATTGTATTTCTTCCAATATATTTTAGCAATGATATATTTATATTTAAATCACATATTTTTTTTGATATAAATATTAGCAAATAGACTCCACATAAAGCATCCGGAATTAGCATGATTGGATTTGTATATGAATTTAATCTCATATCAACAGTAATATTATTTTTCCCACTTATCACCAACACAGCAAATGACAGTAATGCAATAAAAAAATTAAGATTTATGTATTTTTTATATTTATTATATAAATATCCAATATAGAAAAATGTCAAAGCAACAAGCGATATATTAATTGTTTCTGGACAAAAATTATTAAATTTCATATTTGTATCCCAATACTTTAATTTAACTCCTAAAATAAAAAGGGTTGCTATTATCAAACACCTAATCCATTTTGATTTAAAATACCGGTTAATTAAACAAAAGATTATGTTTGTGAAAAACAAAACCGGTAAAAACCACAAAGGAATTATTAGTACTTCTGTCCCATTGAATGTAAGAACTTTAAATATATTTATTATAAAATCAGTGCTAGAATACATTTTAATAGCTTCATTTTCATAACTATTATAAAGACCCAAATTTACAAATGCATTATGTAGAACTAAAAATATCAACTCATATTTAACAAATGGAATATAAAGCAATTTAAATCTCTTTTTAATTAAAAGTTCTAGATTATCTGAATACTTATCTTTATAAAAATATCCGGACACAAAGAAAAATAAAGGCATATGAAATAAGAAAATCATATTTTTACCAGGTGATTGTACATGTGCCATAACAACAAGTATAATACCTAATGATTTTACAATATCCATATAATCCTCTCTAGGATTATTCTGATTAATATGGTACTTAACCTTAAAGTCATCCAAATTCATACACCTTCTAACATAATACTATTATTGTTTATTAATATACATCACTAATTATAATTTTAGATATTTATAAACTCCTACTTATTTAAATAAGTCAATTGAATTACAGTAACACTAAACAAAATTCCTATTTTTAGAATTTATTTACAACGAAAACACCAGCTCCACTTTTTTCAGCTGCTTCTATCCCAACTGAGGAATCCTCAAAAATTATAGTTTGTCCAGGTTCAATATTAAAAAATTTCATTGCTTTTATAAAGCCTTCTGGATTAGGCTTTACATGTACCACATCATCATAAGATATAATTAAATCAAATAAATCATGCTTTCTGAAATATTTTAATATCTCTATACAGTTTTTTCTAGAAGCTGTTGTAACAATAGCCAAAAAATATTTTTCTTTAAGCAATTCTATAATATTAAATAAGTGTTCATTAATTTTAGCCTGTCCTAGATTAGATGGATATAACGCCTTTTTCAGTTTATGTATATCATGTATTGAAACTTTATCATCTTTTAGTATTTCAGGCAAAAACCTCTCGTAACTCATTCCGTAACATTCTTTGCAAAAGTATTCATATTCTAGATTATAATTATATTTTTCCAATGCATACTTATATGATGAAAAATTCACATCCTTTGTATCAAATAGTGTCCCATCTAAATCAAATATCGCCAACTTTTTTTTCATACTAATTAATTCTCCTCATACATTTTTATCACTTCATTTATAACTATAATTAAACCTGCATAGAATACAGATGCCCTTTTACTATCAATTTCAATCTTATATGGCATAAGTCTCAACCAATGTATTATTTCATGAAAAAATATACTTTTAACCTTATTATAGGTAAACTTCTTGTTTAAAAATTTTTTATACCTTTCATATAATTCATTATATGCAGAAGATTTTATATATAAGTAGTTAATATTATTCTTGGTAATATCAACATTCCTAGTATTCATTAAGAATTCATATCCACCATGCAAAGATTGTAGTAACTTTGAATAATCTAAATTAGATGAATCATGTAAATTTCCTGTATTAGGATCAATTATATAAAAATCTTCTTTGTAAACACCATTCCTCCTACAAATTAGATTTTCAATTGTTAAATCCCCATGAATATCAGAGTATATATCTTCCTTAAAAACATCATATAAATATTCAAATGTGAGATACTTAGAAAAATAGTTTAAGTTTTTATATCTTGTACCATTTATAATCAATTCATCATACTCAATTAAAGTTTTCAATAACTTTGTTCTTTTTATTTTCTCAATATTTTGTATAACTTTAGTGTCTATATATTTTTTTATTGTATCCTTATCAGCTCTTCTATTATTAAGATAATACAATTTTTTTTCCAACTCATTCAAGGTCTTCTTCATAATGCTCCAACTATCTTCTATTGACATCGAATGAACATAGTTAAAAAATCCAACATATGAATTATCATATAGCATATCATAATAGCAATACCCTTTTCCTCTACCCTCAGAAATAATTTTAGGAAGTGATAAGAAATTCTCATGTTCATGTAGCCATCTAATCTGCTCATATAATTTTTCTCCAGCATCGCCAAATGCATATTTTCTAAAAAAGCTTTGTTTACCGTTTGTACAAAGCATTGTAGTGGCATTTGAACCCGCTGAATAATCGTTTATTATAGATATATCTCTATTGATTTCCATATACTTTTTGAAATACTCTCTATCCAATCCCGAAAAATAGGCTTCTAAAAATTCCAATTTCTCATTTTTATTAACATGTGGCAAAATTTTCAAATATTTCACATCCAATTGTTCATCATTATTCTCTGCTAATGTACCACTAACTTTAGTTTTATAGATAGAGATTATGTATAAAATAATCAAAGGAGTTAAAATATACAACCCCATAATTAAAGGAAATTGTAATATCAAATTACTTGATACATGTGAAATTCTTATTGTAGACATAAAAATATTATTACTATTAAACAATAAATTAAAAATATCTATTAATTTTACAGCACTTTGAAAAGTTGACAAAAATACAGCAAATAAATAATATGAGGTAATGTACCATAGCCACATTAAAACTGTATTATAAATTAACTTCTTCCTATTAACCTTTTTATACATATCTTTAAATACAGAAATAATCGACCATGAAAAATACAGTAAATTTAATTCTATTTCATCATCAAAAATCGAACTAATTTTTTTAGTGAAAATTTTTAAATGCTTACTATACTTTATCGCTAATATAGAAAAAAATAATACGATCACAGACAATCCAATATAAAATAATAAAGAATACAATAAAGTAACTTTTGGGAAACTCCCCAAATAGAATATTAGAAATAAAAATCCCACGGCAATAATATCTAAATATTTATCGACAATTACTGTTGCTATAGAGAAGCAGATTCCATTTTTCATTTTTCTTCCTGCATAGATACTTCTAATTAAATCTCCAATTCGAAATGGTAAACAAAAATTCACCATATATCCAATTGTTAAAGACTTTAATAAAACATCATTTTGTGGTTTTTCATATATCTGAACAAATTGTCTCCACCTTAACATTTTAAAATAATGCCCTAAGAGTAACATTGAAATTGCCAGAATCAAAATAAAATACTTCATTATAAAAGTACCTCAAAATCCTTTGAATCTAATGCAATATTATATTCTTCTGGTGTTCCAAATGATAAATGCTTATCTACAGTGAACATATTAACTATTTTTCCTCTTTCAGCCATAACATTATATATCCCACTTACAAAGTATTCATTATAATTGCACACTCTTAAATATTCTTGTGCTGAATCCATAAATATACTTTTATTTTTGAAACAATAAGTTCCACAAATAGCATCATTACTAATTACTACTTTTTCAACAGTTCTAATTACATGTCCATGTCTATCACATTCTAAATAGCTAAATTTAGACTCATTAGATTTAAATGTTAGTAACGCTCCATCTACTTTAGATAACCCACCCTTATTACAATAATCATAAAAAGATTGACTAATAAATAGATGATCACAGTCATTAAATATTATTGGATATCCATTATTAATATCTTTAATGCCTTCAATACATGTAAGTACTGCTCCATTTAAAACTTCAGGTATAACTTTAATTTTTGCTTCCGGAAAATACCTCATTATCTCTTTATCAATACTAAATCTTTCAATATGTTCTTCTAAGACAACAAAAATTATGCTTTTCAATTCAATAAATTTTCTTATTGATTGAGTAGCCCAATAAAAAAACGGTTTTCCATTAATTTCAATTAATGGTTTCGGAAATTCAAAGCCGTTCTTACTAAAACGCGACCCCTTACCTGCCATTGGCATAATTAGATTTATTCGATTATTCACTTCCAACTCTCCTATACCCCAAAATTTAATTTATACTAACTTTAATAATAAATCAATTTCATACTCAATAGAATTTTTTAGACCTTCCTCAATAGAAACCTTTGGTTCCCAATTATATTTTTCTTTAGCATAAGAGTTATCACACAACGAATATTTATTTACTTCATGCTCTAATATCTCATTTTTAATTGGATAAGCGCCTTCATATAATTCCGGATATTTTCTCCAATACTCACCAGAAGTCATATATTTAGCTTTAATATTTTTATTCATAAGTTTACATGCAATATTATATAATTCATTTACAGAATAGTTTTGATTTGATGATACATTTACACAGTCGAATCCATCACTTTTTTGTACTGATAAAGCTAAATCTATTAAATCTTCAACATATATATAGTCCCTTCTTTGTTTACCATCCGAGTGAAAGACTGGCACCCTATCATAAAATAATTCTCTTATCATATAACCTATAAAAGGTGGCTGTTTCCTTACACAATCAATATGGGGTCCATAGACATTAGCAAATCTAAGGCAAGTAATGTTCATTCCATATGTATTGCAATAAGATTCACAAAAACGTTCAGCAACATATTTCGTATTTGGGTATATTAATGTTGGTAAATCAAATTTATTCTCATTAGTTGGGAAGTCTTTTACATTTTCATATATAGCATTTGTACTTGCAAATATAATCTTTTTAGCTCCGAATCTCCTAGCACTTTCCAATATATTTACAGTTCCACCAACATTAACATCAATGGCTTCCTGAGGATCAGTTTGACAATCTGGCAATGGAGCAATTCCGGCTATATGATATATATACTCAACACTTTCCTTTGATAAAATTTTCCTCATCCCCTCTTTATCACGGATGTCCATATTAATAACTTCATTCGTAAAATCATGATCTAAAAAAATCAAGTTATCTTTTGAACCATATGAAAAGTTATCAATAAGTATCAATTCATTTCCCTCTTTCCATAATCTATATGCCAATTGGGAACCAATAAATCCTGCTGCCCCTGTAATCAATATTTTGCTCATAGTTATTTCCCCCCTAAATATACTAACTTATTAAAGTTTTACTTCTTCTCTTCCTTCATAAATAACTTTTGCTTTATATTCCTCCCTTACTTCTTCTCTCATCTCAGATTTTATAAATTCTCGTTTCTTTATAAAATACTTAATCGCCATATTTAAAAGACCAACGCATAATCCAATCATCTTTACATTAGATACTTGATCCTCCTCTCTCCATGAAATCGGAAAAAATACCACATTGTGTTTATAGTAATCTGATGCCAAAATCATGCAATCATTAAATATTAAATTATCTGGAAATCTTACATAGAACTTGCTACGAAGCATACTAATACTATACATGTTTAAACCAGAACCTAAATCGTATATCCTTTTTCTAACAACTAATGAAAATAAGAAATTGAAAACTATATTTCCATAAATTCTAATTTTAGAGTATCCCTCCAATTTAGATCCCTTCATAAATCTAGAACCTAAACAGCAATCATATTTCTTATAAGTTTCATTTTCCAAAATTGGAACTAAATCATAAATATTGCCTTGATCATCTCCATGTAGCACAATTACATAATCAAATTTATTATCTATAGCATAGTTAAATGCCGTTTTATGTGAACCTCCTAATCCATAATTATGGTCATTTCTAAAAAGTTTTAAAGGAATCTCCGGATGTTGCTCAATGAACTCTATTACTTTTTGCTCTGTATTATCTGTACTTAAATTATTAACCATTATAATTTCATGTACATATTGCAGAATCCTATGATTAACTTGATTTAAAACACGAACAATTTGCTTTTCACAATTATATCCTGGAATAAATAATAATATTTTTTCTTTCATCGTTTTATCCTTTCCTGTAGAATATATTTTAATATTTTTCAGATAAAATTTTCATTACACAAAAATTTAATACCATTGTTATTGGAGTTATTATCAATTTTGTGATAATTTTCGAGTATTCTTTTATAATAACTATTTTATTAAAACTACTAATACTAATAATTGAATATAAAATTTGACCAAATAACGATATGATTATAATAAGAATCATTTGATAGAGAAAATATATAATATACTTTCTTTTCAAACTAAGTCCATCAGTATTACATTCAAAAATTTTTCTTGTGGAAACCATGAATACAAAAGTTAGTGCAGGTATTCCACTAATAAAATTAGAATATCCTACATAGAAATTTAATTTTATTGCTAGCAACAAATAAATCAAAAAATCTATTAGCCATCCTGTGCCTGAAATAATCAAAAATTTACTTATTTGCATAAGTAGCTTTCTTATACTCATCCTTAATCCAAATACCCTTCCTATTAATTAAAATTTTACTCCTTTATATTAACTCAACCTTTAGAAAAATTAGTTAACTTGTTATTTTCATTCACTGTTTGAGCAACAAGCATTATTATGATAATACATAATAATAAAATACAAATTACTATTGAAAAAAACATTACCAGATTATCTAATTGATTATTATAATACAAGGTTACTGTCCCTTTTCCAACATTTTCTGTAATCACTTTTGTATAACCAGAATCGTCATCTACCACATTAAGTTTTTTCTTATTACCATCCGG
Source organism: Clostridium chromiireducens (assembly GCF_003575225.1). NCBI lineage: Bacteria > Bacillati > Bacillota > Clostridia > Eubacteriales > Clostridiaceae > Clostridium > Clostridium chromiireducens. The sequence goes on from NZ_QXDJ01000001.1 coordinate 415,002, forward strand.
AGCTGTAAATATGGCTCTATAATTTTTGCTATAAGTAAACGAAAGCGTAACATATTCCGCTGGTTCGTTGCCAAGATCAAAATTAAGCTCATCCATCTCACTGTTCAAAGGAATACTTTTACTACCATTTGTTTTACATAGTGAATCAACTCCATCGATTTCTATAAGAATTGTATTATTCACAAAATCAACTTCCTGAATAATCCTTACTTCTGGGAGTTTATCACATAAGCGCTTAAATGCATTTAAACTATTCGTTGCATCTTTATCAAATAAATAATACTTTACCGCATTATCCCTTAACTGATAATAAAATTTTCTAAGCTTAGGATCATTGTCGGCAAGATCGGTGAATTTACTAAATGTTTCATGACCATTCACTGCATTTGTGTACATATTATTAAGGTTAATGTCACTTAGTATTAAGTTACTTTGATTGTAACTCGTCTTAGCGAAAGTATTATCATAACCCGCTAAAGTAAATACTCCGACCATAGTGCTCATGTTTTTCGTCATTTTATCGCAGAAGTCCACTGAAGAACTTTCTATGTATGAATTTTCTGCGAATGATTCGTTGCCCTCAGTTATTGCTAAAAACCTATAGTTGTTTTTATCTGCACCTATTTCATCAATCCTCGAAAGCACATTTTTAGCATAATCTGTCCCATTATTATAAGGATATCTTTCATTGTTAAAGTATGTATGAATACCACTATTAATCAAATAGGATGAATTTGAAATTCCGATAATTGAAAGTGCAACTATAAAAGCAATAATACTCTTTCTCTTTTTCTTAATATTATTTAGTGCAAAAGCTGCTGGCATTACCATAAGAGGAATAGAAATGAACACACATTTATAAAGAAATCTAAATGTATTTATTATAGGAATTTTTGATAAAACAATTGCAATGATGCCTGATTTTCCTATAGAAAAAAGAATAAAAAAAATTGAAGCAACTGCACACGCTATTATAATATGATTATTAAAGATTTCAGCTTTTTTATCTTCATTATGATCATCAAATAGAGGGAAAGCATTACCCACGCATATTTTATCTTTTATAAAATAGTATATTGCAATTACAGCAGTAACAAATGGATAATATATCATTAAGAAAGCAATAATCACTTTTTCCCACTTCTCTATTTCAGTTCTTTTTGAAATCCTCATAAAAACTAAAGCAAATGCAATGATTAAAACAGCTGCAGAAAAAGTTAATTTATTTACAACATCAATGTTAGCTATCCCCACAATCCATATCATCAAAAAACATATACTTATATAGCATAAAAATTCAAAAAAAATATTTCCTCTCACAAGTTTATCACTTAGTTTTAGCATATTAGTCCTTAAACTCTCATAAATAAAACATTGTATTTTCTTAAAATAATTTGAAATGAATACACCATAAAGAGGTACTAAAGCACCAAAGTAACCAAAAACAACTGATAAATAGTCTAACTGGTCACGCAAAGCTCCTCCTGAAGAAATCATTTGATAACCATCTCTAAATAGATACAAAGGCATTGCAAAAAATATAATCAGATTATCCCAAAGTATTGGAATTTTTAAAAAATCACTTGTCGTTTGTATTACATCTGAACGATTACCCGATATTAATACTAGAGCTAGAAGCTGTGGTGATGAAAGAATAATTCCGACAATTACATTAGTCAGCATGATTATAATATAACGCCTATTATATGTAAACGCCATAAAGATCATAATAATTGCATATACCATATAATAGTAAAATGTATATTGAATATGTCCTAAAAGCAAACTGAATGCAAGACAAATACCAGTAGCAAAATAACTAAGCTTATTTTTATTAAAACTCGAAATAACCAAAATCAGAAAAGGTATGAAAAAATAGTTATTAAAAGTAAAATAGTAAAATCCATAATGGATAAAATGCGAAACTGAACTATATACTAGTACCGCAATACATGTATTTATTTTTGAAATATTCAGCCGTCTCAATAGTAAATACATAACTGAATTTCCCAGCATAAACATAATATAAATATATATACTGATTGATCCTATGTGCGAAGAAAAGATAAATCGTCTCAAAACATATGAAATCAGCATAATCGGATTATTTAATGAATAATACCCTGGATCTAAAATGTTAAACATTTTATACTGATAAAAGTCTATAAAAGGAATATATCCCTTTGAGAAAAGATTTTCAAAACTTTTATTAATAATTGGTTCCCATTGAAGTATATTATCATCCACCAAAAAAACATTTGGATTTGCGAATGTAATAATACTTAAGATAACTATCGATAAAATTATTATTAGCATGAACATAAAAGTATCTGAGCCCCAAAAACTTTTCTTAACCATTCCTTCCTTACTTGATATAATCAATGTTCATTTCTCCTTTTTCAATTTTATATACAATAAGTGCTTACCCTAAAACATTAGGGCTTTATTTCTTTCAAATTCGGAAATCGATCAATAATATCTTTTCTAATATAAACCAAATAGTCATAATCAGTTACACCCCATTTCCAAATATAGTTTCCCTTTGCATCATGCACGCAGACATAATCTTTGTAACTAAGTGAATTCCCAAATACAATTCGTAAATCGGGTGATCCTATTATAACATCCGGAAAGCCAACCTTTTTCCACTCCTCAATGTTTTCATCATTATTTGCCACCATATGAGTTACAAAACACTTATTAGGTATATTATTATTTAAATCATAATATATATTTTTATCGAAGTATGGTAATGCGTCTGTACCACCAATTAAATTTGTATCCACTACTATTTTTTTAGTTTCATTATTAGTATACTGTTTCCATTGTGCCATAATATTATATTTATCTAGATTGTTTTCTTTAATAAACGTTTCTAAATCTCTACCTAATCCATATGGAACATATATCTCATTTACAGATGACATTATTGTCCAAATAACTGATATGCAAATTATAATTCCAAAAAAAGCTGCTGGAATCCCATTTAATAATCGAATATCTGATTCTTCTCTAATTAATTTATTTAAAAATTGAAAGTTGATATTTTTCTCTTTTTTCTCTTCATGACAAATCCAGACTATAAATAAAAAAAATTCTGTAATAATACCAACATGATGTGGATTAAAATATACAAATGTAGAAAAAACCCCGATAAAACTATATGGTAACAATAATACTAATAATTTATTATTTCTTTTTGTAAATGCAATTAATAGAAAACTAATTATACCGCTTCCAGCAATCCCTATAGCAGCGTCAATATTCAATGCAAGCTTTGTTGTAAAATAATTGCATATATCTAAATAAGTTGCATCTCCTGGCAGCACAAAAAACATGTAAATAAATCTATTTATGTAATCATTGTTTTTCACTACATTAGCCACCGCATAAGTATCAGGTTTGGGAATAATACTTATTACTAACATTAAGTTTAATATTAATAATATTAATAAGGCAAAAAAACGTTTATCATAACAAAATTTCTTTATGCTATTTATTGAAAAATCCTTATAAAATATCTCAATTAACCAAGCTATTGCAATTCCAGCAGAAAGTATTATTCCATAAGCACTTGCACTACAGAGTATTCCTAAGGAAATAATAAATTTGAATGGTTTAACGTCTTTTGTTCTATAGAACATTGAGCAAAGAATAAATCCTAGCATTAATATGCAATATGGCCTACTTATTACACCATATTGATAAAAAAAGAAATAAGTAAAAGGTATTGTCAACTTAACTATTCTTTTAAAAGGTGCTTTAAAAATAAATAATCCCATAGCTATAGAACAAAAGGTAAGAGATACTAACTTAATACTAAATTCAAAGGGTGCACCCAATTTAGCAAAAGGTAGAAGTACTAAATGCCAAATAGGCGGATGCCCTTCATAATGTGGCAACACAAATAATATTTCTTTTAAAGAAGCATCTCTTGCAATTAACCATGCCTGCGCTTCATCAAACCATGGTTCATGAAAATACATAATTATTATCATACATACCATATAAAGTATTAAAGCCAAAATTTCTGGTATATATTTATTAATCCTTTTGTTATTCACCCTTTTCTCCCCCTGCTAACTATTTTTAGTTTCATGATATTCTTCTTCAGCGTTAACATCCCAAATTTTGTGTTTATTAATTCCATTATTTACATACGAATCAACTGCTTCTATTGCTGTTAACATTGAATGATCCATATTGTTGTACCTATGCTGGCCATTTCTTCCTATACAATATAGATTATCAATAGAATTTATATAGTCTTTTATAGAATCAAAATTTTTATAACTCCCAAAATATGCAGGATAAGCCTTTTTTACTTTTATAATTGTGGAATCTAAAACATCATCTTTACTTATTATGTTAATTTTACATAACTCATCTATAGCAAAATTAATAAATGCTTCTTCATCCATATTCCACATTTCATCATTTTCATTGCAAAAATATTCAAGACCTATCCAAACAGTATTTTCTAAATCATTAACTAAATATGGTGACCAGTTATTAAAAATTTGTAATCTTCCAATTTTAACATCTCTTTCTTGTATGTATATCCAACAATCGGGAACTATATCTGAAACAGTTTTGATTTTTGTTTTATTTTCTAATTGTAATTTATTTAAAAGCAAGCCTACTGTAATAAAATCTCTATACGGAAGATTTTCAGCAATATTTCTTATTTCTTGACTTGGCAAATTTTCAAAAGATTTAACTAAATCCTTAATAGGCATTGAAGAAAATACAGTTTTAACATTATTATATTCCAGTATATTCCCTTCAATATCTTTTGCCTTAAGCTTTACTATTTTATTATCTTTAATATCAATTGCATTAACTTTTGAATTAAAGATAATTTCTCCACCCATTTCAATTATCTCATCAGCCATAGCTTCCCAAAGCTGCCCTGGTCCCTTTTTAGGATAATAAAATTCTTCTATTAATGAGGTTTCACATTCTTTTAAACCTTTAAAAGGCTTGGTCAATACAGATAAAATAACTTTAAACAATGATAATCCCTTAACCCTTTGAGCCCCCCAGTCTGGTGCAATTTTAGACGGATGAACACCCCACAATTTTTCTGTATAATCTTCAAAAAACATTTCATATAACGGTTGTCCAAATCTATTAATATAGAAATCCTCTAATGAATTTTCTTTTCTCTTTACTAAACAAGCTTTAATATATCCAATACCAGCTTTAATCGTACGTATAATTCCCATATTATAAAAAGTTTCAAAGCTTAAGGTAATAGGATAATTAAAGAAATTTCTAAGATAAAATATTCTCGAAGTCCTACTTCTTTTTAATAAAACTTTTTCACCCTCTTCAGGATCTGGTCCATTTTCTTCTAGCTCTAGTTTCCTATTTAGTAGAATATCATCTATAGAAGGATACCCTTGAATAGGCATCAATTCTTTCCATATATTCATTACCTGTTTATTTTTAGTGAAAAACCTATGTCCTCCAAGATCCATACGATTATCATTATAAACAGCTGTTCTTGAAATGCCTCCAATAAATTCTGATTCTTCAATAATTATTGGTTTAACTTCAGTATTTTTTAATAACTGATATGCTGCAGTAAGTCCTGCTGGCCCTGCACCAACTATAATAACCTTTTCCAAACGTCCTCTTCCCCCAATTCCTAACCTTATAAAATAATAAACTATGCAAATATTAGTATTCTTCTTGCAGCATAATTCCATTTTAGTACTATTGCTGCAACTATAACTTTTGTGAGTAAATAATTGATATGAAATAAATCCACTCCCAAATACATTCCAATTTCAGTTAGAAGCAACCCCATTATACCTATTAGGGAAAATAAAAAGAAAGAAAATATATTTCTTCCTTTTCCCTGCTCTTTAGCATTTTTAAAAACAAAAATTAATGAACAGATATAATTAAAAATTAATCCTGCCAAGAACCCTAATGCGGTAGATATATAAATACCTATATATCCTAAACCAAAAAATATTTGCGTTTTAAAAAAATATAAAGTTAATATATCTATGCAGAAGGCAGCTCCTCCAACAAAAATGTATCTAATAAATTCATTAATAATTGCTTTTTTATTCATATAAAATAACTCCTAAATATCCTTAGTTATATCAATATTATTAATATATTATTTCTCTATACAGCTGCTAAATAGAAGTCGCAAAGCGGGAATAAAAAATCCCACTTTGCTAATTCCACTATTTTTATTTAAAATAAATCAGGTCTATTAACTACATTTAAAGCTACAGGAAATCTAGAAGTTCCATCTGCCGTTGCTGTTAAAGTAATCGTTCCTGTCACACTTGGCGTAATGGTATATACTATTAAATATTTCTTATCCTTTTGCATTGCAATTCCTGTAATGTTTCCATTTCCATCAATAGTTAATGATGTTGCGCTTCCAATTGTATTATCTGCTAAAATCTCATAGCCTTTAAATGAATTATTATCTACTGTAATTTTTGAGTTATCATCTACACTCCAATTTATTACTGGATGTGATGATTCCGCATTAACTATCATAGCCATTGTTACAGGTATGTCTTTAGTAGCTTTACTTCCACCTGCTATAACAGCTCCATTTCCTCCATATATGCCATGTGCTTCAATAATGCTTGACTGAAAAGTACTAGTTAGCGAGAAATTTTGTTCATATCCATTCACTCTACCTACTAATATTTTTGAAAAACTTTGAGCACTATAATCATTCGCTATTGCTTCAATAGTTACTTGTATACCTGCTGCTGGTGCTACTATGCTATTGAAAGTATACGTTCCATCTGAACCAGTTCTCATAGAAAAAAGTGTATCTCCATTTGCATTTTTAACACTTACTGTAGCACCACTTATTATATTATTAGTTGAAGCATCTCTTACTGTTCCCTGCACTGTTGCATATATATTATTTATTGTAATTGTTGCTTGAGCTCTTCTTCCTTCTGTATCTTCAACTGTAAATGTGTAATCTCCATTGCTTGTAACTTCATATTGTGCTGAAGCTCCACTTACACTTGTACCATTTGGTAAGATTATATCTTTTACCGGATTTGTGCCGCCAGATCCAGTTGCCGTTATTACTACAGATCTATTTGTATAAGTTGCTGCATCCGGAGATTGACTAAGGCTTATGCTTGGTAAATTATATCGATTTAATGAAAAATTTTGTGTATATGCATCTACTTTACCAACTAATGTTTGCGTAAAATCTTGAGTACCATAATCATTGGCTGTTGCTTCAATCGTTACTCGAACTCCTGATGCTGGTGCTGCTATATTGTTCAATGTATATTTCCCATCTGAACCTGTAGTTCCTGACGAAATTATTTCTCCATTTGCATTTTTAACCCTTACTGTAGCACCACTTATTGGATTTTTTGTTGTTGAATCTATTACTGTACCTTGTACTGTAGCATTAATATTATTTACATCTATACTTTGAGTAGTTGTATTACCCGCATTATCTGTCGCAGTAAATTCATATCTTCCATTTGCACTTACTGTATAAGTTATAGTACTATCTGAAATTAATGTTCCATCAGAATTTGTAACTATACCATTATTGGTAACACTATTTGTTGGGTTCGTAACTGTTCCTTCTGCTTTTCCATTTGTTGCAGTTACATTAGTAATTGAGCCTACCCCAGATCCACCATCTGTTGTTTCAGCATTTATTGTTACCATTCCATTTGTCGCAGTTATTGGACTTGCTGATAATGTTAATGTTGGAGCTGTCGTATCTATTGTTATATTTACTGCACTTGATGCCGGACTTACATTTCCTGCTGCATCTGTTGCTGTTGCTGTTATTGCATGGTTTCCATCTGCTAAACCTGTTGATGGTATAAGTGTCCAGTTTCCATTTCCGTCTGCTGTTACTGTTCCTATAAGCGTTGTTCCGTCATACACTTTCACTGTTGAGTTTGCTTCTGCTGTTCCGCTTATTGTTGGTGTATTATCATTTGTTACTGTATTATTTGTTGGTGTTGTTATCACAGGTGCTTCTGGCGCTGTTGTATCTATATTAGCTATAGGTATACTTTGTGTTATTGTATTACCAGCATTATCCTTAGCAGTAAATTCATATGTTCCATTTGTACTTACTGTATAGGTTATAATACTATCAAAAATTAATGTTCCATCAGAATTTGTAACCTTTCCATTATTTGCATTTATAACACTATTAGTTGGATTCGTAACTGTTCCTTGTGGCTTTTCATCCGTAGCAGTCACATTTGTAATTGACGCTACTCCCGATCCACTATCTGTTGTTTCTGCGGTTATCGTTACTTTTCCATTTGTTGTATTTGCTACTAATGTTAATGTCGGCGCTGTAGTATCTATTGTTATATTTACATTATTAGATACTGGGCTTATAACATTCCCTGCCGCATCTGTTACTGCTGCTGTTATTCCATGTCTTCCATCTGATAACGCTGTTGTAGGTGTAAGTGTCCAATTTCCACTTGCATCTGCGGTTACTGTTCCTATTAATGTTGTTCCATCATACACATTTACTATTGAATTAGCATCCGCTGTTCCAGTTATCGTCGGTCTATTGTTTTTTGTTATGGTTCCATCTGCTGGTCCTGTTATTTCTGGGGCTGAAGATGTTATATTTATAGTCGGTGTTCCTATTATTTTACTTACCGAAATATTGTAAAAATTCGTATACGATATGGTACTACTACTAGTTCTGGTTGTATTATCTGTATTTTTATATAAACCAAAACCTAATTGTCCATATTTTCCACTTTCAGACTTTACTTTAAAAGTCACTTCAACAGTTCCATTTTGTTTCCATTTACCATCTGTACTATCATATGTGAAGTTTATTTGAGGAATGGTTACTGTACATACCTTCCCACTTCCATCTAGACCTCCATTAGCTACAGCTTTAAAATTATCTCCCAAATCAATATTTAATTTTGCATCATTAATACTTAAGGTAGTAACCCCTGTTATTCCCTTTAAGCTTGCATCAACATTTTTCATATCGGCATCTACAGAGTTATAATTAGTCCCATCATTAAATGTACCTTTATAGTAATTACCATTAATACCAAAATCATTTCCACATAATTTCATATAGGTATTTTTTATATTTGTATTGTCTGAATTACTTATATCTAGCACAATTATCTTATATCCCTTGCCTATTATACTTTTTATTTGATCATCAGAATACGATAAATTTCCTGAACTTACTATTATGATTGCTTTTTTAGCACCAGAAGTTCCGTAATTTGTCAGTATATTATCTGCCACTTTTAACGCACTTCCAAATTGTCTTTCGTCATTATTTGAAATATTATTCTTAATATTTTTATCTTCTTGATAAAATTGCCTGTATCCATCTTTTGTATTAGCATCATTCAAATTATATAAAGGTAAAAAGTTAGTTTTGTCTATATCACTTAGATTTTCATTAGTCTGCTTCATAACAGAACTTTTAGGATCACTATAATTACTTCTGGTACCTATATACACAGAATCATTGTAGCCAACTACTCCTAACTTTATACCAGATAAATTACTATCATTTATAACCTGATTTACAAAGCCATTTTGAAGTTCTGAAAATCTTTGCCCTGGATTACTTTTCATTGCTTGAGACATATCTACTAAAACTTCAGCTTCATCAATCTTTCCACTTAATAATGAAAAATCATCTGCTTTAATACCATATTTTACAGTTATCTCATCTGATGATTTTGCTGGATTTGGACTAACTGAGTTCAACGATGCACTTATATTAGGAAATGAGGTATCATTTGTACCTGAAATCACAATATTGTTTATATTGATACTTTGTGTAGTCACATTTCCAGCTGTATCAGTTGCTGTAAATGTATAAGTCCCATTAGTACTCACAGTGTATGTTGTTGAACTTCCTGTAGCTACTATATTATCTGGTTTTGTTATACTTGCCACTGCTACGTTATCAGTTGCTGTTGCTGTTATTGTTACTGTTCCGTTTGTCGAAGCTGTTGAGCCTTGGCTTAAGGTCAATACCGGCGGAGTCTTATCTATTGTTATATTTACTGCATCAGATGGTGAACTCACATTCCCTGTTCCACTTGTTGCTGTTGCTGTTATTGTATGAGCTCCATCTGATAACGCTGTCGTCGGTATAAGTGTCCAGTTTCCACTTACATCTGCATTTGCTGTTCCTATTAATGTTGCTCCATCATACACTTTTACTGTTGAATTAGCTACCGCTGTCCCTGTTATTGTTGGTGTATTATTATTTGTTACTGTTCCATTTGTTGGCGATGTTATTACTGGTTTCGCCACAAAAATATTTTCAATATCTATTGTCTGTACAGCTATATTTCCGTTACTATCTGTGGAATATACGGTGTAAACTCCGTTAGTATTTACATTAAAAGTGGACTGCGCTGTTGATTTATTCCCGCTAATACTAGAATCATATATACTTGTACCACCAGCGGTGAAATAATTTACTGATTGACTTCCAGCTGCCCATTTTATTGTTTTAATACTATTTCCAGAACCTGATGCAGTAGCATTCGCTGTTATTGTTATATTTCCATTTGTCAATGCTGTAGTGTTTTGAGTTAATGTCAATGTTATTCCAGTTGCATTAATAAATGTAACTGAACTATCCTGAACAGGAAGTCCTACATTTCCTGACAGATCAGAATAATTAGCAATTTGTACATTAATTGATCCTGTCTGAGTTATCTTATCACCACTAGAATTAATTGAACCATCCGATCCTATTTTAACAGTTGCAGTATAATTCTCATTAGAGTCCTTTGTGTATGATATTACACTAGCAACATATCCACCAATTAGTATTTGTGGATTTGCTTGCAATGGTTCACTAGCTTTGAAAGTTATAGTTAGCGTATTTCCCAGCCCTGCTTTTTTATTATTACTAGGATAATCAGATACAACAGACAAATTACTTATTGTAGGTGGAGTTTTATCAATTATAAAAGGACCATATAAACCTGAAGTTGTACCTTCACCACTTACGAATTTAGTAGCAATATAATATATTCCATCTTGAGTAGGGAATGGAATTCCCGAAACATCTCCAAAATATGCTCCTGGAATAGTTCCAGGGGTTGTTGTTTTACTCGAATAAAAATAGTTTTGTGGTATATCTGCCCAGCTACTAAATCCACTAGTACTACTATTACTGCTATATTCATACCTTGGAACAAACGCTGCATTGGTAGGACATCCTTCATACCACTCCATATATATTGGATAATAAGAATTAGCTGAAAGATATATAGGATTATTATTAGATCTATCAAAAGCAGAATTAATCGACCAATCATTAACAAATTCTTTTGTTTGCCCATTTACTATAACATATCCATAAGCTCCATCATCAGACTTTGCACCTAGTTTATAATAACCGGTCTTCTCTGGTGAAAAATATCCCCAGAATTTCATTGCTTTCCATGCCGCATTCTTATTAGACTTCATATAATATTTATTAAAAGGATTCCATACATAATACGTAGAAGTTTTACTTTTTGAGGACCCAGTATAAACTGCTGTGTCAGGTAAAAAAGCCGTACTTCCTGAAAGGTTATAGCTTGGTATGTCACTTCCTTGTATAGCTTTTTGTACAAGCATAGTCGAACTAAGTGGTGTCCCAAAGCTAACATCTCTAGTCAACTGTGCAGAACTACTAGCTGAACTTGGGTTTCCAGCATACACATATTGCATAGTACTAATAGTTCCTTTATCACCTATATCATTTGCATAAGCATCATGACTATTAGGCGCTGGCAAATTTATATTTGTCATTGTTGAATCCTGAGGAAACTGTGGAATATTAGTTACATCACTTGCATTTACAAATTTGTATTTTGCCATGGTTGCATTAGTAAAATTATATGAAATTTTAGCCATTGCATTTGCTGCCAATCTTACAGGACTACTAAATATTTTGTTACTATTTGTACCTCCACCATTTGTATATTGAGGTATGCTCTGGTTAGATGAATCATTAACACTTACAGTTAATCCAGTAGTTGACGCTACTGCTTTTTGTCCCGTAAATATCATTGTGCTAATCATCATTGCAACTAAAAAGAAACTTATGAACTTTTTGTTTAATTTTATTATTATATTCATACCATCATCCCCCTTCTCATTTATTTCTAAATTTAATTGTAAAATCAATTGGGTAAGTAACATTACTAAAAGCTTTTTTCTTACTTAATACAATATTAAACTCTATTGAATCAGCTTCATTTATAGTTGAATTTCCATCATTTATATTTCCAGGACGTATTCTTATACTTTCTACTTTTTCTGATATGACTTCTGAATCTATAGATAATTTCTTTAAATTTTTGTCGTAACTAATAGGGATTGTTTCAGTATTTGTTATAGCATCAGTACTACTATCATATTCGCTGTTATTTCTAGATGACTTGAATGATATTTGTGATACATCTATCCATTCTCTGTTTTCAGAAAATTCGCCTTTAATGTTTACTAATTTAGATACAATATCGTCACTGTTATAATTTTTATTTTTTATATCTAGGCTCCCATACTTACACGACTCTACACTAAAAGCCTGCATCCCAATATCACTTATTTTCTCTTGAATCGCTTGTCCTTCTATTTGCAGCGTTGATCTAATATCTGAATCAGAAAAAACCTTATTTCCAGTAACAAGCATTGAACCTGCAATTCCTAATATAGTTACTGTTAATGCTAATGCAATTATCATTTCTATCAATGTGAAACCTGGCTTTTTCTTTTCCATTGTTAAACATCCACCTTCTTAATTGATCATTTTCCATAATTTACTTTCTAAAAAGTTTTTCAAATCGTAATTAGCCGAACCATTCGCATCTGATGCGCTACCACCAGTAGTAGAAGTAATATCTACATTTTCACCAAAGATATATTTAAAATCATTAAAGTTCCGTGATTGAACTCTTTCTATAACATCAGGATCATAATTTATGTTCACATTGCTTCCATTAATATCCAAATCACCTTTAGCAATAATGCATCCATTAATAGTAACTCCAGATTCAATAGAAACCTTTCCTGCTGTAGCTATAATGGCGTTTAGATCTTTGTTATGTCCCACTCGTATATTTATTACACTAGAGTCAGTAGTGGAGTCTATTGACGTATCATTATTAGCAGATTTTGTGATTTTTATTTCTTTACTTGTACTCCCATTAAAAATTGCATATTCTCCATCCGTCAAATTATATTTTGATGGAATTTTATTAGTATCAATTAATGAATCAAAACTCGTTATATTTGAATTCGTATAATCTGACAAACTTGCATCTTGTCCAAATTTATAATCATACTTCGCAAATTCTTCTCTTTTTGAATTTACTGTACCATTTACTTCAGAATCTTCAGTACTCTTACCCTGTATTACTTCATTTCTTTTTTCTCCATTTTCATCAGTTTTTTCGCAAACTATAACACCAATGGAATATATATTATTTTCTGGCCAAGTGATAGCCCCTGTAGATGGATTCCTACTTGATTCATTCCAATAATCAATAAAGTGATTTTTCTTCACAGTAAGTGCTGATCCTGTTGTATATAGCGATGGTTCCAATAACTGCAGTGGATCATAATACGCAAATTTTTCAGCCTCATTTAAAGGAATAGCATAAGCTATATAATTCCCTTTAACTGCTCCAGACTCTGCTGTTTGATAATCTTCTCCTCTTTCATTAGTAGCAGCAATATGTGCGGTCCCCATAAGATATACTGAATCTGAAATCTTAATTGATGAATTACTACTACTATCACCATTGACTATTATACTACTTGATGATTCTGCTTTTTTGCTAAGATCTATATCATTGATTCCATATAAATTATTTATAGTTATCTCTGCATTATTCGCATTTAATGTCAAATCATTGTTTATTATACCATTCTTTATGGTCAATCGACTGTTTTGCTTTGGAATTTCGGCACCATTAATATTACCTACGTATATATTCTTAGCATATAAACTTTCATAAATCCTTGTTTTTCGAATTTCGTCATCTTCTTTTATTGTAGGTGTTTGAACATTAAAGGTTCCTCTTGTAATAACATTTTTTTCAAATTTAACTTCATCACTATTTGTCACCGTTATTCCACCAAAGTACTTTCCATATACTCTATCTTTTGATATTTCATCAGTATCAGGACTACCTTGAACAAATACTTCCCCATTAACAGTTAATTCATTTACATGATTTACTTTCATATCTCCATAAATTGTTAGTGCTCTATCTTTAGTAGCTAGATCATTTAACCCCTCATTAGCACTTTGAAAATATATATCTTTATAGTTAGGCACTATAATTTTATAAGCTGCTTTAAGTTGTCTTTTATTAATTTCTTTTTCTCCTTTTTTTTCGCTATAAAAAACTGACGTTACAGTTAAATTATTATATGCTTCTTGTCCCGTTCTAATAATTCTTAAATTTTTTACTGATGTTGAGTGATCATTACTAATTGCAAGAGGTGGATCATCATTAGAAATCTTAGTAAGCTCACCAACCTCTGCTGTAAGTTCTGGTGACTTATTATTTTGCATTCCGAAATTTACCTTTTCATCCGTAAAATCAATATCATTTGTATTAGTATTCAATTTAACTTCACTAACATATCCAGGTCTTTTAGGGTCTCCATATCCATCTATAGATTGTCTGAGTTTATCGGGCGGACTCTCATGCTCTCCTAACTCAGATTGAGATACTGGTGCTGCTATAAAATTCTTAAAAGCTCTTTTGAATTCTTCATTACAGAGAATCTCTTGAAGATTTTTATCTTCGTTTTTTAATCTCGTTAATTCACTTTGTGTTTTTTGTTGATCAGGGTGGTTTGTATTCCAGTTTGATAATGTTGCAATATCCTTTTCTATTTCTATATAATCTTGATTATATATGCTCGTTCCATCATCTGTACTAGTCTCAGTTAAACTTTGCATCTTCTGCACCTTTAAATTTGCATATTTAGTTGCAGCATCAAAAGTTTTTCCAATTATATTGTATGCAACATCTAATCCCGAATCTGAAGCATATAGATTTTCTATTCGTTTGCTTTCTACAACCCTTGCCTTATAATTACTTGCTACCATTGATAGCATAGCTGTTGCTACTGTAAACACAAACATGAATGCAATTACTACTGTAATCAAACCAGCACCTTGCTTTTTTCTTTTCAAAATTTCACCCCTTTCTACAAACTTTGACGATATGCTTTAAGTTCTTAATTGCAGCATAGCTGCTTTTTTATTTAAGTTCTTAATTGCAGCATAGCTGCTTTTTTTATTTAAGTTCTTAATTGCAGCATAGCTGCTTTTTTTATTAGTGTGTATTTTTCTTGGAATATCCTGTGAATAGGTTATCTTTATCTTCATGGATTCCACCATTTTTATATTTTAAATAATCACTTATTTCAAGTTTAATATCATATAAAGTTCCCATCTTATCTTCATCTGAATCTTCAGCACGATTATCATATATATTTATTTCGCCTTTACATACTGTTACATTCGCTCTCACAGTACTATCTTTTTGCAAATATATATTTGCGGCACTTCCAGTTCTATTATAAACATATGCTTCTACACCATTTAAATTCGAATCATCTATTTTCTTATAGTAATCGAAATTCATACATAAATTTACTTTTGAAGGATTTGAGGAAGTTGTATCCGCTAAAGTTTCAGTTGTTTCTAATAGTGTAGTTCCCTTAGAATCCTTGATTGTTATAGTTCTCTCATTTGCTAAACTAGGTGAAGTTTCAAAATAAACATAAATTACTATTTTATTTGAGTCACTTTCTAAAACTTTAGGTATGTCCGTAATTTCATGCTTAATATAATCTTCTACTCCTGTAGCATTTGACCCTCTTCCTATATAAACTTTATAATTAATATTATTTGCGTTTTTTAATTCATCTCTTATTTGCTCATCATTTAGCGTTACATTTGTAGGAGTCAATGTTACTTTTTCAACATACTTGCTTACTTCTTTAGGACACACCGAAAAGTCTTCCTTTAGATACCTAGTATAAAAAATATCTCCATCATCATTTTCCTCTTTTTGTAGTTCTATTTGATCACCAATCTTAAGGGCAGCATCTGTAGTGACACTTGGAACCACAAAATCTGTGGCTTTCATTTTCTCAATTAAGTTCTTTCCTTCTAATGTTACTGATTGTTTTACCTGCCCAGCCTTAATTTGATTTGTAATAATTACAAATCCATTATATACAGCAATGGAGATTATTGATAATATTGCCATACTTATTACTACTTCTATTAGCGTAAACCCTTCATATTTTTTAGAATTATTCTTCACAATCCTCACCTACTTATTACTAACACTTACATTATTCAAATCACCTTCAACTGTAACTCGTGGGCTGTTAGAATCTTCTCCAGTTATATTTACCTTTAACAGCTTGTCTGTTTTATTAACAATTTTAAGCTTCATTCCTGAATTATCATTTGCATCTAATCTGCTTCTACTTAAAATATCTAAAACCATATTTTTAGATGTTGGCACAAATTCTGCTCCTAGGCCATCATAATTAGCTGGGAACGTTCCTTTTGATGTTTTATATTTATAATAATATTTGTCTCCATCTTGTGTTAATAGCATTTCAACATTTTCTACTGAATTGCTATCTGCATAAACATAAGATGTTCTTAAATCATCCTTTGCCTTACCAATAGTTATAGTTGGAAGATCAGAAGCTGTAGGCTTAACTAAAGCTATAAAATCACTTGGCTCTTTCTCTTCCTGTCCGCTTGATGCTGTTTTGCTTACTGATGTATCACCTGCTGTTCCTGCGCCAAACGGAACACTCTTTCCATAGTTCTCATTTAAATCTAACTTTAAATAACCCTCTAATTCGTCATTAATCTTCGGAATTGAATAGAATTCTAAATTTATTTTTCCTTTTACTCCATCTAAAGTATCTGAATTTACATTTATAGAATTTACTACAATTTTCTTTTTATTTTGAGCAATTGCATTTAAAAACTTATCTAAATCTTCATACTTACCTTCAAAATTCACTTCACATTTAAGATACTGGACCGTATTTTTCTTGGCATCTTTTGAGTCTTTGTTACCGCTTTCTTTGGAATTGTTTGAATCATTTGTATTGCTTGCTCCATTATTATTGGAATCCTTGTTATTAGTATCACTCTTTGTAGAATTAGTTACGGTTTTATCATCGCTTTGTTGTGTTTTTTCAGCATCTCCAAATGCATGATTATATTGATCAACTATAGCTTGCAATGAACTCTCAGCTAAAGACTTTTCATCTTTTTTTGAATTCTCTACACTATTCGAGACTATTGGTTGAAAAGTTACACTCCCCTTTAAACTATTATCTTCTAATAATTCATCTAATTCTATTATTATTTTTTCTTGATTTATTGTTGGATAAAAGGGTAGGGCTTCATCACCTATTTTAGCGTTTAAGATTTTCACGTCACTTTTTTTATCTTCCATTGATTTTATTGTATTCATTACCGTATCATATTTTTGCTTAAGTTCATTTTCTTCACTAACCTTTTGCTGAAGCTGGTCTACTTGTGATAAATAAATAAATTGATAATATAAAAAGCCTACTATTATACTTCCTAATACACATAACATTGTTTTCTCTTTATTACTTATTTTCATACTATCTAACATCCTTTAACACACATTTTATATCAAAGGAGTACTCTCCCTCTACTGAACTTTGAACGTTTATTGAATTTACATAAACATCAGACATTATTGGTAATTCTCTTAGCTTGCGTTCTAGTTCTGCTACTGCTTCCCTGGTAGTTGATGTACCTTTTATAGCTATATTATTTTCTACCACATCTAAGTTCTTAAATAAAACTTCATTCGGCAGCGTTGAACTTATATCTTTTAACAATGATTCTGAGACATTTTCTCTACCCGTAACGGAAATAGCAACATCATTTAATGCTTTATCATATTTTTTTAATAAATCTATTTGTTTATTTACATTTTCCGCTTCCTTTAATTGTGCTTGTATCTCTGGAGCTGATAATTTTTCATTATATTCACTTATACTTTTATTTAAGAACATCATTTGGGTCATATTAATGCCAAAACTTACTGCTATAGCAAGCCCAACTATTATCATCATTCCATATACATATATTTGATAATTAATTTTTTCTTTATTTTGCCCTATATATGGTTTAAAAAAATTCAAATCTTTCACAATTCCACCTCCTATTCAACTCTTATGACTGAACCTATTACATTTATAAAATCATCAATAGGATTGCCATCATCTTTTGATTTAAAGGCTACCTTAGTTATTTCGTTTATTTTTGTTTTAATTCCAAGTTTTTCCGTCATATATTCTTCCATTCCTTTTATCTTAGAACTACCTCCAAAAATAATTATTTTATTTACTTGATTTCCAATATTTCTATTTTTATAAAATTGGATTATTTTTTCTATCTTATCCATCCACTCATCTACTACATATTTGACTTGCATATTTATTGGTTCTAATTCATCTTTTAAATTCAAATTTTTCTGTTTAAAACTTGTTGCTTCACTAACTGCACCAATCTGGTCTAATAATATTTCATCAATATTATTCCCACCATCTTTTATTATTCTAGTAAAATCTAACTGACCATCTTTATATATATTAACATCAATAAAGCTTGCCCCAATATCAATAACTGCGACTGCTTCTTTTGATTTATGTTCAAACTCACTGTTTATACCTGTATAATTAATGAATTTATTTACCGCATTGTAATTTACATCTAAAACATATGGCTTTAAATTTAGTTTTTGCAAAAGGTTATAATATCCTCTTGCTATTTTTTCAGGATATGCAATAACACGAACATTAAGTCTTGCATTTCCATTCACTTCTTCTTCACCTAAGATAGTTACTTGCAATATATAATCCTCTAAATTTATAGGTAAATATTGCTGAATTTCATATCTGACAACCGTATCCATTTCTTCAGCTTCTACTTTTGGAATTAAAATTTCTCTATTTATAATCAGCGTAGAATTAGTTGTACATATAGCATCTTTAGCCTTTATTCCGCTTTGCTTTAGTGCTTGATTCAACTTTTCATATAGCTCTTCTGCTTTTTTTATTTCTCCATCTATAATTGCATCTTTTGGAGTTGGAATAGATATATATTTGTATATAACTATTTCCTTTTTATAATACATTCCCTCAACTATTTTTATCATAGAACTACCAATGTCAAAGGCAACAACTCTTCTTTTTTTCTCTGGCGTACTTAATTTATTTATTTTTTTTAAGTTTTTTGACAATTTAACCTTTAAGGTTCCTACATCCATATTTGCTAAAGCTTTAAAGTCAATGGATTTTCTCTTTTCTTTAGTCTCAATATCTGCATTATTTTTGTCTAATTCAGAATTACTATTTTTCTTCTTCATTATCCCCATACCTTATTTCTCCTCTATTATTCTCCATTTAGTTTGTCTATTTTAATGTACAATGTAAAATTAATATTTTAAATATTAATAGTTAAAATTTCATTAATATTAGCTTCTTTCTTTTATTAACTTTACATAATACATTAACTTTACTTCACAAATTCTATTAATTGTAACTTACTAATCATAAAAATCAAATTAACTGAAGATAATATTTATAAGTAACAAAAGTACTTATAAATATTACTTCTTAATTACTATTCTTACGATAAAACTGATGAATAAGTACTGCTTGCCGGCACTGGTAAAATTTCAGTACTACCTATTTTTACTATTACCTGATTATTATCAACAGTAGCTGTAAAAGATTGTCCAGCAAACCCCTGAGCCTTTGCTTTTGGTATATTGCCATCCATTATAGTTGCAAGACTAAAACTACTGTTATCACCACTACTATCTAAAGTAATATCTCCATTTGAAATAGCAGTTGATACCGCCGTTTGAATATTTTTAGCTGTTGCTATATCTGACTTTACATTACCACTTTCTCTTATTGCTCCAAATCTAGGTATAGCTATTGCTGCTAATATTGCAATAATTGCAATAACGATAATTAATTCAATTAACGTAAATCCTTTCTTCTTTTTCTTAGTCAATTCATTCTTTTTTCTGATTGATAAGTTAATCATTATAAAACCTCCTAATTTTTTATTTTTATATCTTAATGCCCTTTGGCTTTTGCCTAGCGCACTAATTACTATTTTTATTATATCTGAGTGTATGAATTAAATAATGGAAGCATTATGGATACTATCATAAATCCAATTACAAGTCCCATTACTACTATTAAAATTGGTTCTATAAGGGCTACGGAAGTTTGAATTATCGATTCAAGCTCTTCATCATAAAAATCTGCTGTTTTATTTAATATATCATCTAAAGAACCTGTCTCTTCACCTATTTTTATCATTGAATAGAGCATTGCAGGAAAAATCTCACTTTCTCTCATTGAAACATATAAACTTTCTCCCCTCATTACATTATCCCTTATTTTTAACAATACCTTCTCAGAAACTTTATTTCCTGTAACCTCCGAAACAATTTTTAAAGCTTCTACCAAGGGTAGTCCACTTGCTATAAGTGTAGATAGTGTTCTTGTAAATCTCGATACTATCATCATTTGATTAAGTTTCTTAAGTACTGGTAATTTTAACTTAACTTTACTTGATGTTAATTTCCCTTCTTCTGTTTTAAGGAAAATATTTAATCCAAATCCACATGCACCTATTAAAATGATAACAAACATCCAATTATTCCCAATCATATCGCTAAGTCCCAGTAAAAATCTAGTAGACCAAGGCAGAACTGTTCCACTTTCCTTGAATATTTCTGTGAAAGTAGGCATTACAGATGTTAATATAAATACAATTGCTCCTATAGACACCATTCCAAGTACGATTGGATAAACCATAGCACTTTTAACCTTATTATTAACCTTATTTTCCTTTTCATAATGGGTCGCCATTCTAAGCATTATTGAATCTAAGTTACCACTTGCTTCACCTGAAGCCACTAAGGATATTAAAAGTTCTGGAAATACATCCTTATACTTTCTCATTGCATCTGATAAAACTCCACCTTTTGCAACTTCTTCGTTTATATCTCCTGTTGCTTCTCTTAGTTTTTTATTTTCAATTTGATTTGACAATATTTCTAGACAGGTTAAAATCGGAACTCCTGCATTTAACATAGTATAAAACTGTCTACAAAATATTGATATATCTTTAAGTTTCACTTTACTATTAAACTTAAGTTCAATATTAGCACTTTCTGATATCTCTTCTATCATTAAAGGATAATATCCGTTACCCGAAACAAAATCCATAACTTCTTCTTTCGAATTTGCTTCATAATGCCCCTCAATTTTCTCCCCATCTGAGTTCATAACTCTATATTTAAATTTTCCCATATAAAATCACCTCCTAGAAGTTTATTTTTTAACCATTGCAATTGTTGAAAGCTCTTCAATAGTGGTTATTCCTCTTAAAACAAATTCTTTACATTCGCTTTCCAATGTCTTCATTCCATTAGCTATGGAAATATCTCTGATCACATCAGAATTTCCACCTGAATTTATAGCTTCCCTATGCTTTCTAGTCATTTCCATAATTTCATAAATACCAATTCTTCCTGTATATCCTGTTTCATTACAATATCCACAGCCACTTCCTTTATAAAGAATGAGTGGCTTGTCTATTTCTTGTCCTAAAAGTTCTTTTTCATATAGATTTGCTTCATATGGCACTTTGCATTTATCACATATTCTTCTAACTAGTCTTTGCGCTACCACGCCCATAACAGACGTTGAAACTAAATAAGGCTTAATCCCCATATCAACAAGTCTTACTATAGATGAAGGAGCATCATTAGTATGAAGAGTACTTAAAACCAAATGTCCTGTAATAGCGGCACGAGTCGCAATTTCTGCTGTTTCCTCATCTCTTATTTCCCCTACCATTACTATATCCGGGTCTTGTCTCAAGATACTTCTAAGACCACTTGCAAAAGTCAAACCAGCTTTTTCATTTACATTTACTTGATTAACTCCATTCATAGTAAATTCAACCGGGTCTTCTACAGTAATAATATTTACATCACTAGAGTTCAATTCTTTAAGCACTGAGTACAAAGTAGTAGATTTACCGCTTCCTGTAGGTCCGGTAACTAAAACTATTCCATGAGGATTAGCTATTATCCTATCTAATCTTTTAATATTGTCCTCACTCATTCCAAGTCTATTCTTACTTAATACTGAACCGCCAGTATTAAGAATTCTTATAACTATTTTTTCACCGTTAACTACTGGAAGTACAGATACTCTTAAATCTATATCTTTCCCGTCCACATTTGTCATTATTCTTCCATCCTGAGGTATTCGTTTTTCTGCTATGTTTAAACCAGCCATAATCTTTATTCTTGTTACTAACGGTCCTAAGCTTTCTATTCCGAGAGTATTAATTGTTTTTAACTTTCCATCTATTCTATATCTAATTCTGATTTCATATTCAAAAGGTTCTATATGAATATCTGATGCCTTTAACTCTACAGAATTCTTAAACATATAATCAACCATTTTAACAGCAGGTGCGCTATTAACCTCATTTATATCTTCAGCCGAACTAGTTTGGGACTGCTTAACTGCTTTCAAGCTTTCTTTTGCCAGCTGTATTGCTGCATTATTAACTTGCTGACTGCTATAATATATTCCTATAAATTTTTTAATATCATCTTTTTTAGATATAAATGACTCTATCTCAAATCCAGTAGATATTGCAACATCATCAATGGCAAAAATATTTAATGGATCTGCAAGAGCAACTTTAATCTTATTGTTATCAAAACCAAATGGAATTAACATATATTTTTCACACAAATTCTGAGGTATCAAAGTTATTGCTTTTCTATCAAAATTTATTGTATTTAAGTCTACTTTTTTTATTCCAGTTTGCTGCTCTATAGCTTCAATTATATCTTCTTCAGTTATAATTTTACTTTCAAGTAATATTTCTCCAAGCTTTTTACCAAGCACTTTTTGGGACCTTAATGCATCTTGCAATTGATATCCCGTAATTTTGCCCGCATTTACAAGAATGTTCCCTAACCTTCTTTTTTCAGTCGCCATTATATGTTTAACCCCTTTTATTTGTTATAAATGAAATAAGTATTGTGTCTTCAATATTAGTGTAAATTCAGCATGAAAATTATACAAGTAAAAACATTGTAAAAGATAAATATATATATACACCTTTATGTTAATAATTCGAAATATATTCTTAAAATTTCTGTACTATAAAACATAGAAATTATACTCCCTACTGCTATAAATGGTCCAAAAGCCATCTTTTCTTTTAGTTTTTTTAATTTTAATAAAACAATTATTATTCCTATTATACCTCCTAAGATTATGGCTAAAAATAATCCCAGCATAATTGCTTTTGTACCTAGAAACAACCCACAAACAACAGCAATTTCAATATCTCCTTCTCCCATTCCTTTAGTCAGAAATACAATTAATCCTATAATTCCTCCGCCTATTAATCCTCCTAAAATTAAATTAAGGACTCCATTTTCATGCATAAAATATTGCGTTAATATAAATACAATCCCAACTATTCCACTCAAAATTGTAGTGCTGGTAAACACATATTGAGTATCAAAATCTATCATGGAAATTACTATTAGAAACGATACGAATAAACAATATTTTATAGTAATTAGAGTTATGCCAAATTTCAAGTATATTAATAAGTAGAATATCCCATTAAGACACTCAATGAGCGGATATCTTATGGAAATCTTTTCACCACAATATCTACATTTTCCCCTGAGAAATATATAACTAATTACAGGCACCAAATCTAGATAACTCAATTTGTGTTTACAGCTGGTACAATGTGACGGGGGAAATGCTATCGATTCTTCCCTAGGAATTCTATGTATACATACATTTAAAAAACTTCCTATAACTAATCCCAATACAATTATTAATCCATAATCCAATTTACTCTCTCCAATACCTCTGTAGAAATATTTCTTTTAAATTCTCAGGTAATATAATTCAAGTTATTTTTAAGAACCTTTTAATAATTCCTTATACTTCAGGCAGTTATTTTTGCTTCTGAAAAGTATGCAAAAAAACCCACCTAAGATACTATAACTATAAAGGTCGGTTGCACTATTAACTCATCACATATAAAGTGCCCAAATAAATATATGAATCATCGTTCCCTATAACATATAAATGCTATTTCTATTCAATTTTGATTATACCTTATACAAAAACATACCATCTATTACATATATTTGAATTTTATCACATAACATCTTAATAGTCTACAATTCAAATATATATTTCCTCATAAGTATGAAAAACCTTATAATATAATTTCTATCTATTAGTTTGTATCCATTTTTCATACTCTTGTCTTGTAATTATATTACTCATAACTAAATTTCTTAAGTCCATATCCATTGTCTGCATTCCAAATTTGGATCCCATTTGTATAAAACTATCTATTTGCTCAAAGTTACCTTCTCTAATTAGATTTTTTATACCTGGAGTACATACCATTATCTCCATTGCTGCTGTTCTACCTTGCCCTGAAGCTTTTGGAATCAGAACTTGTGATACAACACCTCTCAATAAAGACGATAGCTGAATCTTTACTTCATTTTGATGACTAGACTCAAATGAATTAATAATTCTGTATATACTATTTGCAGCACCCAAGTTATGTAATGTAGAAAAAACCAAGTGACCTGTTTGTGCTGCTCTTAATGCTATTTCAATAGTTTCTGGATCTCTCATTTCTCCAAGTAATATAACATCTGGATCTTGTCTAAGTGCAGCTCTCAAACCCATTGCATAACTTTTAGTATCTTGTCCAATCTCTCTTTGATTTACCATAGACTTATGGTTTTCGTATATATATTCTATTGGCTCCTCAAGAGTAATTATGTGCTTATCCTTAGTTAAATTTATTTCATTTACCATAGCTGCAAGCGTTGTACTTTTACCTGAACCCGTTGGCCCTGTAACTAGTACCAAACCATCACTTAATTCAGTAAACGATTTTAGTGCTTGTGCGGTTGCCAAATCTTTAAGTTTAGGTATAGCCTCTTTAATTACTCTCAGACATATTGCATAACTTCCTTTACACTTATATGCATTGACTCTGAAATTCCCCATTCCAGGTCTATTATATTTAAAATCAATTTCTCCATCTTCTAAAAATTCGCTAAATTTATCAGGAGCTAAATCCTGAATATATTCTCCAACTTCTTCATGAGAAATTATATCTTCTTGTATCTTAACTAATACCCCATCTATTCTTACCTTAGGAACTTGTTCAGAAGTAATATGTATATCAGATGTACTACTTATATCAACGGTATCTAATAATTTATCTATTTTAGCCACGTTCTGTATCCTCCGCATAAAAATTAGAATATTTTATAAAATTATTATATCATTACTAAAATAGTACTGTCACCTCAATTTTTTATAAAATTCTCTAAATATTTAATTTAATACTAAAAAATGATAGTTTTCCGTCAAAACTCATTACCACAAAAGGAATTTTTTTCTCCTTTTTATAATTATATTTAATTCTCGCCATACACCGTATTGTATAAATTTATATTTAAAACAATCACATCCAACTAGCAAATTAAATAATACATAATAATAAATAAAAATGTCTAAATATAATCTATATATAAAAACTCACAAAAAATATATTACAAATTTCTCAGTATTTATAAATATCATATAATTCTACCACATTATCGCTTAACTTTGGTAATATAATTTTAGTAATAATATTACATGGATAATGAAAATGTTGATGTATGATTAACATCAATTTTGAAACAAACCAACTTATGCTAAACTGCGAAAACATTATCTCTATTTTTCCTTATACTTTTAAGAAAAAACACTTTCAATATTGATAGCTATGCATATCAATATTGAAAGTGTTATTATCTTAATGGATATACCATCATTCAGGGCTTTCTTAACTCTTCTAAATGTTCTATAATTTTTTTATAATTAATATATTTTACACCTTAAACTTCTGTACCATATCAGTTAATCTTTGTGCTAAATCCGCCTGACCTTGTGCAGATTTTGCAACATCATTAATAGCAATAGTTATTTCATTAACACTATTAGATATTTCTTCAGAACTTGCTGCTGACTCCTCTGCTGTTGCTGAAACATTCTGTATAGCAAAACTTATTTGCTCAACTACTTCACTCATTTGCCTTGAAGAAACCGAAATCTCTTCAGTAATATTATTAACAAATTCCGAATCCTTTTCATACTGAATTCCTGTGTTATGAAGGAATTCATAGTTTGGTTTTACATCATTCTCCATAAATTCAAGTACATCTTCCCCGCTTTGTGAAAGTTTAGCAACTGCAACTTGTACTTGTGTAACCATCCCTTTAATATTCATAACCGCCTCAGCAGATTGTTCTGCAAGCTTTCTTACTTCATCAGCAACAACAGCAAACCCTTTTCCTTGTTCCCCAGCTCTTGCTGCTTCAATGGCTGCATTTAATGCAAGTAAATTAGTCTGCTCTGCTATAGTTCCAATAGAATCAGCCATAACTTTTATCTCTTCTACAACCCTAGCCTCTTCTATAGCCGTTAAAATATTAGTACGATTTTTTGTATATATAACAGTACCTTCTTCTATATTTTTTGAGGCTTTAGTTTTTATGTCTAGTGCACGTTTTTTTATCTCACCTACTGATACCTCTGCCTCATTCGCTCTATTTGTAAGCTCATTAGTACTAGCACTTATTTCCTCTGTTGAAGCACTTACTTCTTCAGTAGTTGCGCTTAAATCTTGAACCCCTCTAGCTATTTGTTCTATTGATTCATTTACTACTTCCATTTTTGATGAAACCTCTTCAGCAGTTGCTGATAATTCCTCACTAGTTGAACTTATATCACTAGCACTATTAATTATTTCACCGACTAAATTTTTTATGTTTTGACTAGCTTGGTTCAGTGCTTTAGCAAGACTTCCAATTTCATCGTTTGTATCAATCATTATTGATTGAGTTAAATCTCCACTTCCAATAGCTTCAGCAAAAATTAATACTTTCTTTAATTGCTTTGAAATCCAAATTGATATAGAAATTCCTAAAATGATTGCAATAATTAAAGCAAAAGAAACTATTGCAACTATTTTATATAAAGAGCTTTTATACATTGAATTATTCTCTTGATATGAATTATCTGCTTGATTAACGTTTATCTTTATTAATTCACCTATTTCATTATATATTTTCGTCCTTATTGGCGTTAATTTAGTATAATTTGCATCGGCATCGGTATAATTATTTTCATTTGCCCGTTGTATTACCAAATCATATGCTCTTTTATACTCATTTAAGTCATCTTTAAGCTTATTAAATGTTGGCTTTTCCTCATCAGATAATATTGATTTTTCATAATCTAATATTATTGCATTTGTTTCATCATATAATTGCTTTATTTCATTTTCAAGTGACTCATTTTGGTTATTCAAATTTCTTTGGGAATCAATTTTTAATACATTAAATCGTATATCACTAGTATTTTGCCTTATTGTTGTTAATTTCTTTATTGATTCAAGATTATAGTCATGCATTGAAGTTGCATTAGAATTGATTGCCTCCATATTATTAATTCCAATAAATCCAACCACAGCTATAAATAGAGACACTAAGATAAATGCAGATATTAACTTTTGTATAGTCTTTAAATTTTCAAACAGTCTCAAAAAAATACCCCCTAAAATTATTTAATTATTATTCTTATTACATTTTTCTACACTTTTATTTAATTATCGTTAAATTTCATTTAAGCTTAAGATATAAAAAAATAATAATTTTTGGAGCAAAACATTATTTTATGACAAAAAATAAAAATAATAGAGCAATAAAGAAATAAGTGTAGATAGTTAAGTGATATCTCACTTAATGTCTACACTTATATAGTACGAAATTGGAATTTATGGTTCTAATTCTTTCAAGAAAAAAACGTAATGACATCA
Source organism: Clostridium chromiireducens (assembly GCF_003575225.1). Lineage (NCBI taxonomy): Bacteria > Bacillati > Bacillota > Clostridia > Eubacteriales > Clostridiaceae > Clostridium > Clostridium chromiireducens. The sequence goes on from NZ_QXDJ01000001.1 coordinate 443,074, forward strand.
CTGTTTTAGATATTTTATATTTACTTTCTAAAGAAACTAATTTAGAATTTTCTACTAAATCATTAACTTCTTTTTCACTAACTCCAGACATCAATGCAATTGTTTCTGCCGAAATATTATGATATTCTAATAAAACTTGCAAAAATGCTCCAATTTTAAATGATGTATAAATAATCATTCCTTTACAGTTTATAAATATTATGCGGACAATAAATTAAGTGTAACAACCGTATTTAAAGGCCTTCATTAATTACTTTCCACTTACTATCCTTGCTTTCTCGTGTTAACAAAATTAACCTTTTCTGGTCGTAGCCATCCTCATCTTTAGTATGAACTAAAAAGAAAATTGAATTGATATTCTTATACTTTGAGGTATCATTTCCTATAAACCACTTATATATCTTATCCTTTTCATCATTACTCATATTATAGTCTATACTTTCAATTGCATGTGGTAATTTAATATGCTTATAATGTAATTTTACAACCTCTTTAGCCGCTTCAATTTCTTTATCTGTAAAAATTGGTCAATCATCATTATTTGATATAGTTAATTCTTGTTGGCTGTTTTCTTTTTCTGTTTTTACTTTTGAAATATTTGTGCAACCACATGCCATTACTAAACATAAAAATAATACAAAAACTATTTTTTTATTAATAAATTATCCTCCATTCAATTACTACATTATAATTTACTACTATATAATTAGCTATTATTTATCTTCTTTCATATCAAATTCTTTCACGTTCAATTTTATTATAGTACCCTCTGTTTCTCGCTCATTTACTGAATAATTAAGACTAAAATAAAGATTATCCTTAATACTACTCATATCTTCTTCACTAAACAATTCCTCTGAACTTATTTCCCATACACCTTTATTTAATATAAATTCATCAGGAAATTTTATTCCATTACCGCTTCCCCCAGATGATACAGAATTAAATAAAACATCTTTATTATGTCCTCGTTCGTTCATATAAATTTTTTTAGAGTACGATGTTATATTTCCCTGCTTACTCCCTGTGTACTGTATTTTTCCACCGTTTAATATCTGTTTATTAGGATAAATAACAATAATTCCATCACTTATTTTTATATTATTATTTTCCCCCTCAAATGAATAAACTTTAAAGATTTGCTTATCAATTATATTTTTATAACGCATAGTAGTACTAATAAATATTATATTAGAAATAAGTAAAAAAATCATAATTCCCAATATAGGTAATCGCTTCATATCTTCTCCTCTTTTAATGGTCATAAATTTTATTTTCAATAGCTACAAATTTTTGATTGATACCACTTTGTAGATTATAAATAAAAATAGTTATTCCTTTTCTTTAATAAAACTTGTAATTATTATATAACCTAAAATCACTTGAAAAATTGATAAAATATCCTCATATTTTAATAAGTATAAAATTGGATATCTAACAAAAGTTATTGGAATAGATAATATCATTATTCCTAACGAAAAATAAAGAGAAGGGATTCCTAATAAAACCAACCTAGATAAATTAACTTTCCACCTTCCGTCTTTTTTCTTCTCTGATAAGAACTTTTCTAATCCAAGTAGCAATCCTAATACTATAAATATTACAATTGACCATATAATTAAAGGCACATTATTAAATGTTCTCTGAAATTGTTCTTTTTCATATATTAAAATCTTACTACTAAATATAATGTAACATAGCAATACAATTGAATATATAGAATACATTAACCAATTATTTTTTCTCATCTTTTTCCCGTCTTTCAAACTGTATTTGATAACTTACAATTGTCTCATTATTATTTTCATTAGTACAACAGCTACATTTTTTGATTGTTACAAACTATTAAAAATATTATGTTAATATTTAATTCAATTATTTTGAAACCTCTATTTTTTATCACATAATACTAAGCATAAGGTTGCTATCGGTCCAAGAAATAATGATAATAAAAACCAATTGAACCCAGACCTATTTTTTCCTTGTGCAATTCCTGCATTAATCAAAGCCAGAGTTCCAAATCCAACATAAAATTCTTTGCTCATACTAATTATTATCTCCTAACATTTTTATAATGGACATAAATATCTATTTTCGCTTAAGGTCAACTTTTATATCAAAATATATTAATTAAATAGCTCAATTTCTAATTTATTAATTTAAGAATTCTTATTTATATATATTTTTAATGCTTTAATTAATAAAATAAGTACATATATCCCCAAACATCCTAAAGTTAAAGGTATTATAAAGGCAACCGCTGCAAATAAAGATACTGTTCCTTCCACAAATATATCCCCCTTGTGTATAATCTATTATATATTTATGATAACATATTTTTGAATTATAACCATATAGTTCATTTTGATATATTTAAAATCAACGCTTGACTTTACCTGAAGTAAGTTATATTGTTTGGGAATTTGTCAGTTATTTTTGAAATAATTATTTTACCTATAAGCCATCAAATATTATCTTTCTTTTATTCCTCTGTAAAAATTTTATATAAGCTTTTATATGTATTGGCTTCCCTTCTTCAATTTCTTTTATCCCAAACTCCTTTTCTATAAAAGTAAACATTAGTAAATTATTGTTTCTATAACTTTTCAAAGTTCGTGGACTATAATTTTGTATCTCTAATTCCAGTATAAATTCCTCTAATATATCCTTTAACAGCAAAAAAACCACCTCCTATCTAATTAAGATAGAAAATGGTTTCTAAAATACTACACACATCAATCAAATCATGTAAAATTGAATGTACATCATAATCAATATTAGTCTTTACAATTTTTCACAACTCACTTAACATTAGTAATACTAACTATTACGTGTTCTATTCATCCCATCCTTCAGGGAATTCAGCGTTGTGGTAAACTTCTTGGACGTCGTCATCATCTTCAAGTAAGTCTAGCATCTTTTGGAACTTCTTAGCATCAGCTTCATCTATTGCTGTATATGTATCTGGAATCTTCTTTACAGCTGCTTCTAAGAATTCAATTCCTTGTGCTTCTAAGGCTTCTCTGACTGCTCCAAAATCTTCTGGTGAAGTAGTTACTACAAACACTTCATCCTCATCACTTGAGAAATCTTCCGCTCCTGCATCTAGGGCTATCATCATCAATTCATCTTCATCTTTATCCTCTTTTTCAATGACAATTTCTCCTTTTTCTTGGAACATGAACGCTACACAACCTGATGTTCCCATGTTTCCGCCACCTTTTGTAAAGGCACTTCTTACATTTCCTGCTGATCTATTTTTATTATCAGTAAGAGTTTCAACTATTACAGCCACTCCACTAGGGCCATAACCTTCATAAACTATATTTTCGTAATTAACTGATGATAATTCCCCAGATGCTTTCTTAATTGCTTTTGAAATGGTGTCATTAGGCATGTTTGCTGCCTTAGCTTTAGCAATTACATCTCTTAATTTTGCATTTATCTCTTGACTAGCACCACCATTTTTAACCGCCATAACGATTTCTTTACCTATCTTAGTAAAAATTTTCCCTCTTTTTGCATCTGTTTTGCCCTTTTTTGCTTGAATATTATGCCACTTTGAGTGTCCTGACATGTGTTTTCCTCCTTACTTTTCCTTTTAATCTTGTAAAATCCATTGAAATTATAACACACTTCTTTTTAATTCACAATGTACGTATATACTTAATTTCCCTTTAATTAAATTCTTCTACATAGCTAATGCACATATTTTTACCAGAAGCTTTTGCTTTATAAAGGGCCTGGTCTGCTTTCTTTAATCCATCAAGTAAGGATTCATGTATATTCACAAACTCATATATTCCAAAGCTGGCAGTAATCTTTCCATATTTATTATTATCTATAGGGTAATTATGTTGTTCTATTGCTTTTCTAATTGATTCTCCAATTTTCTTAGCTTTAGCCAAATCACTATTTGGAAGTATAATTAAAAATTCTTCTCCACCGTATCTGCCTATACTACCATACTCTTTAATTTTGTCACTAGCAATTTCTGCTACGCTTTTAAGTACAATATCCCCGGCATGATGCCCCCATGTATCATTAATTGTTTTAAAGTAATCAATATCCATCATTATTATTGAATTGCTGCAATTTCTATTGTTTATCAGCATTTCTTCGCCATTTCTAATTATTCCATTTCTGTTTAAGACCCCTGTTAAGACATCATTGTTAGCAAAATAATTAACCTCATTAAATAGCTTTCCATTTTCAATTGCAATTGCAATATAAGAGGCTAAAATTTTTAAACCTGATATATCATGCCTTGTATAAGCATTTTTTTTATCACTTTGTACTGTCAAAAGTGCTATGGGTTCATCATTCATTAATATTGGTAAATATATTACCGAGGTAGAGAGTCTCCTTAATTTTTCTTCACTAATACCTGATTTGTCTATATATTTCCAATATTCATTAACTATATCATTAATCAATATTTCTTTTTTACTATTAAAGCAGTATGCTCCAAAACTTGTATTATCATTAATTGCCTTTTCACTTTTTTGAAATCTCTTCCCATCTTTAATAAAGAAATCATAGTTTAACATATTCTTCTCTTTGTTATACAAAGCAATACCTAGTATATCCGTATCAACTATTTTTTCAATTTCCTCATGAATTGATTTCAGTATTTCTTCAAGATCCAGACTTGATGTTATTTTCCTTCCAATCTCAGAAATAAGATCGATTTTTTTATATAAGGATTTATAAGCTTTTGCTTCATTCGCTGCGCTTTTATATTTTAAAACCGATAACCATAAATTACTATGATTTATATTGGATTTATCCTTATACTCATCATATTTTTTAAACGCTTCAAGCGCCTTTTCATATTCACCTAATTTAATATAAATATCCTTCAAAAGCTCATATGCCTTTACTCTTATTCTAATATAATCATTTAATCTTTCACTATTGATTACCAAAAGCAGCTTTGCTTTTGAAAAATTATATTGACCTAAATTATAGTAACATTTGGCCCATCTAATTAAAGTTTTAATTTTAAAATATGGATCATTATTTCTTCCGGTCATCTCAATTATTTCTTCAAATTCTCTTACTGCTTCGTCATAATTTCCAATCCTATAATTAATTTCAGCTCTTGTTCCCATAAGTTCTTCTCTATCAATAATATCATGGTTTTTCTCCATAATCTCTAGAGCTTTATTACAATACTCATAAGCCTCTTTAAGCTTATTATCATTTAACGAAATTTTTGATAATATTCCTAGTATTATAACTTCGTCTGTAACTTTAATGGTGTAATTATAACTTCTCAGTCTTTCTACTAATGCCAATGCCTCATCATAATTTTCACTTTCAATATAAGTTTCTGCCGTGTTAAGAAGTAATGCAATTAAATTACATTCATCTTTCACCTCATTAGCTAATTCAATCCCTCTTATACCGTTTCTTATCGCCAGCTCTATTTCACCTAGATTTAAATAATCCGAAAGAAGTGCGTTGCATGTTGTTATTATTCCCTCAACGTCTTGTTCCTTTTCAAAAAACTCATTTGCGATTAAGTGAGTAGTGGACGCTTCTAGAAAATTATTAGTAAAATTTTCACACCATCCAATGTAAACTAAGCACCAATGCTCGGCTGACTTGTAATTCCACTCTTTTACTAGTTCAAGTAAATGCTCAAATACCTTTTTAACATATTTGGGATCAGAATTAATATTTTCCAATGCAAACTGTCTGAAATACTTCATATGATTTTCATCTTGTTTCAACAACTTGATATGCTCATCTAACTCTGGATATCTGCTCATTACTCTCCCCCTTACCATGTAATAATCTATATTTTAACATATGAGTTTTAAATTCTTGTATATAGTCTGTTTCCTTCCTTGAAATAAATTCCCTCTTCGCTTTTTCTAACTATAATTTTCCCATTAGTTGCTTCTATAATTTCGTTTTCCATATCTTCTGATATTGCTTTTTCTGCCAATATATTAACAACAACCTTATCACTGTATTCTGTATCCTCTATATACCATGAATTTTGTCCACATAAGTGCTGAACCTTTCCAAACAAATCGTATTCCATTTCAAAACTTAATTTTAAGCCGTCAACCTTTTCAACAACTCCTGCAGATTTTATAGCTATACTTGCTCCCTTAGTATACGCTCTCGTTAATCCTCCTGCACCAAGAAGGATTCCTCCAAAATATCTAGTTACTACAACAGCACAATCAGTTATTCTACTTTTCTTCATTACTTCGAGAATAGGTATTCCAGCTGTTCCTTGCGGCTCTCCATCATCAGAATACCTCTGAATATTCATATTTTGCCCAATAATATATGCAGAACAATTATGAGTAGCTTGCTTATTCTTGCTTTTTATTTCATTAATAAAAGCTTTAGCTTCTTCTTCACTTTCAACTCTTTTTGCATATCCAATAAACTCAGATTTCTTTTCTTCAAATCTATCTTCACCAAAATCTTTTATTGTAATGTAGGACATTCTTATCTAGCTCCTTTCTAAGTCTTAATATCCTCTTTGATTATTTACTATCGAAATAATTTCCTCTTTAAGTATTTTCATACCTTTTTCTATTCTCTCTTTATCAGTTTGATAAAATGATAATCTAAAGGAATCTTGTCCATCATTTTGTGACGTGAAAAACATAACCCCTGGAGTAATATACACATTCCTTTTTTTTAGGCTCATAAAGAGTTCTTTTGTATTTACTCTATAGTCATCTTTTAAGGTTAAATAAAAATTTAGTCCACCTCTTGGGTCTATATATGTTAATATATCGCTAAACTCTTTATCTAGTATACTTTTCATTTGTGTATATCTTTGAATGTATTCATCATTTAAATCTTTTATATTCTTTTTCCACTTTTGTCCTGAAATATATGACTCCAATGCCCTCTGCATTAAACTTGACGTTGTAATATCTGTATTATGTTTTGAATTCTGTAATGTTTCTCTAAATATTTCTGGAGCCACTAAGTACCCTAGTCTTATTCCAGGTAAAAATATTTTAGAAAAACTTTTTATATATATAACCCTATCTCTCTTATCAAGCCATTTAAAAGGAACATATTCTAAAGAATTTTCATATATAAGTTCCGATAAATAATCATCTTCGATTATGTAAAAATCATAAATTTCTGCAAGATCCAAAATTCTTTTTTTCTTTTCTATACTATAACTTATACCTGTTGGGTTTTGAAAATAACTCATAGTATAAAAACATTTTATTTCATTCTTTTGAAGTATTTTTTCAAATTTATCCAAATTTATTCCATCTTCCTCTATTGGAACTTCAAATAAATTTACTTTTCTCCATTTAAATACTGATAGTGCACCAACATATGTTGGCTTTTCTACTATAATATTATCATTAATATTTAATATACCCTTTGATGCTATATCAATTCCTTGCTGCGCTCCTGAAACAATTATTATATCTTCATTATTAAGCTTATTATCCCAGAATACTTTATTTATGGTATATATAAGATTTGTATACCCATTTCTATTGTCAGAAAGCAGAGCATTGGCCCCATCTCTTTCTAGCACTTCATTAATAATATTCTTTAAGTCATCAATAGGGAATAATACTTCTGCAGTGGTTTCCCCTGTAAAATCAACTGCCTCAGGTAAAATCTCCATAGATAACTTCTTTAATGCATTTGAATATTCTTTTCTAAAATTTGAAGCAACCTCTTTTCTCTTTGCATAACTTCCACTTCCAACTTTTTGATAAGCATATCCTTCTAATTTCAATTTATTATATGCACTAACTATAGTAACATTATTTACACCTAATCTTTTTGATAAATCTCTAATAGTCGGAAGTTTATCTCCTTCTTTTATTTTTCTTTTATCAATCATATTCTTTATATAGTTAGCTAGTTGAACATACTTCGGTGTTTCGTTATTCTCGAATTTAAAATCTTTGTATATATCCATAACATTTCCCCTTTATTATCAGAATACATCTAGTTATAAACCTTATATGAATATACATTTTCACTTATCAACTTTTCATTAGATGGTAAATCTAAGTTCTTTGTATTTTTAATTATCAATTTTCTTTTGTACAATTCCTTTAAGATATCCTCAATTTTTATATCAAATTCCTTAAATAGTTCACTATTTTTTATTTCATATGAACTTAAGAATTTATTCTTTTCATATAGATAATCTAATATAAGCTTTGATGCCTCATTAATATTCTCATTTAAAAACTGTTCAATATAATTTACAGTATCTTGTATATTTTGTTTTATAAACTTACCATTAAATAACTCTTCTATTATTATGCTAAACCTATTATCAAAGTTCGTTACCATCTTTACTGCATCTTTGCTTACAGTATAACCGTTTAGGTTTAAATACAATTTAGCGAAACTATCTAAAGCTCTAATTAAAACCTCATAGGATGTAAATATGCTATCATTTTGTAAATATTTCTTAGTTACTCCAATATCTTTTATGATATTGCCTAGATATACTAAATTCCATGTTTCCTTATATTTATCTAAACTATACTTAGCTTTATTAAAAATACTTTCTATTTCTTCATCTCTTGAAAATATTATTTTAGAGGATATAAGTAAATTTCTTATAAGGCCTTTTTTCCCATAGCTCTCGTATAACGCTAAAAACTTTTCTTTACTTAATATTTTCATGTGAACTGGTATATTAAGCATTTCCGTATATATATCTCTAACATCTTCAAATATATCTTTATAAACAACAAATAAATCTATATCAGACTCTTCCCAAAGATCTCCGCTAATTATACTTCCAAATGCAAATATAGCCAGAACCTTTTTATTAGTCTTTAATATATTTATTAATTTTTCAGAGGATTTTTGATAATCCAAAATGGATTTTGACACCTTATCTCACCTTCTTTTGCCTAAAGCATTATGTACTTTATAAAAAACAATCTTATTACTATTATAACTTAAACAAGTATTTATTTAAAGGCACCACTTCTTAGGATAATAAAATCTATAAAACTTAATAAAAAAAGATTCTTAAATAAAAACATCTAAGAATCTTCTGTCCTACTATCGAATGGAGGGCAATTATCATCCGCTTTTACAAAAGGAGGACAATTTTTATCCATTTTCTTTATCTGATGTATGTAAATCTTCATTCGCCTGCTTAAAGACTCTAATATTCCTTCAAGCTCATGGTTCATTGTATAAACTAATTCCAACGATTCCCTTAGCTCTTTTCTCTCTCCAAAGGTATTATTTTGTAATGCTTGAGCTACCCCTGCTATATTTAGAGATGAAATAGATATAAAATATAGCGCATCAAGCAAAGGACGCACCTCTCTAGTAAAATAAGTTATACTAAATTGCTCAATTCTAATTGAAGCAACATTAGTTTGAGCTGTGCTTATTGCCGCTATTGCCTCACTCATTCTGTTCAGCTGATCTAATACCCTATTCTGCAACACTGCCATTTGATCACTTGATGTAGCCGTCCCTTGATTTCCTGCATTACTTGTATCAGCTGCGTTACCAGGACTTTCAGTTGCATTTGCCCCTTCTGTAGCCCCTTGATTTATTACTCTCTGAGCACTTCTAAGTGATCTTGCACTTCTCGGGTCGTTTGGATTAAATGGTCCACTTGTTTCCATAAAATATAGTCCCCCATAATATACTCATTTTAAGTATATTATAAAAAGACTATATTTATTATCAATTAATTAGTTACCATTACATTTGTTTGTACATACTCTTTAGTTTTATTTAATACCTCATCATCTACTTCAGCTACCATATAAGTTCCATCATCTTTATATTCTTCTTCAAGTATTCTTGCATTTCTATGTAAGAATGATTGAATATCACCTTTTTCATACGGTATTAAATATTCTACTTTTCTATAATTATAAGGTAATTTTTCTTCTACCAAATTCAACAATTCGTCTAAGTTGATTTTTTCCCTAGCTGAAATTTCTATTACTTCATTATCACCTATTGCTTCTTTAATTTTTGCAATCTGTTCTTCTGTTGCCTGATCTATTTTATTTAAAACTAAGATTGTCTCTTTATTTATTACCCCTAATTCCTTTAATACTTCATTTACTGCTTCGTATTGCTCTACTGATGCATCTGAGGATGAATCTATTACGTGGCATAAAAGATCTGAGAATATAACTTCTTCCAATGTTGATTTAAATGCTTCAACTAAATCATGTGGCAATTTTCTTACGAATCCAACTGTGTCTGTAAGAGTTATCACGCCTTTCTTACTTAAAGTCAATGCTCTAGTTGTAGTATCAAGTGTAGCAAAAAGCATATTTGCTTCAAATACTTTTTCTTTAATTTTATTTTCTTTATTAGCTGCTATATCACATAGAACATTTCTTAAAGTGGATTTTCCCGCATTAGTATATCCAACTAAAGATACCTTAGGGATATTTTCCTTGTTTCTTTTTTCTCTTTGTACATCTCTAGTCTTCTTGATTTTCTTTAATTCATCTTTTAAATCATATACTGTTTCCATTATATGTCTTCTGTCAGTTTCTAATTTCTTTTCACCAGGACCTCTAGTCCCTATTCCTCCACCAGTTCTAGATAATATAGTACCTAAGCCTTGCAATCTACTTAATCTATATTTAAGCTGAGCCAACTCTACTTGTATTTTAGCTTCTTTACTCTTTGCTCTTGTTGCAAATATTTCTAATATTAAAGTAGTTCTATCTATTACCTTAGCTCCTAAAGCTGCCTCTAAATTTCTTACTTGAGATCCTGATAGTTCGTCATCAAATATAATTACATTAGCTCTTTCTACTTGTCTCATAGATGCAATCTCTAAAACTTTACCTCTACCAATAAAATAAGCAGCATCTACTTTATTTCTACTTTGAAATACAGTTTTTAAGACAGGTATATCACATGCTTCTGTTAAATCTCTTAACTCCTCCAGACTTTCCTTTGTGTCTGATCCAACCAATATGGCCTTTTCTTCTGTATCCTCTATTACATCATTTGTTTTAATTTGATTTTCTATAAATCTTATTTTATCCAAAATATGTATAGACAGTATTTCTTCTAGTGATAGATTCATTTTTTCATCTGTTTCTAGCTTACTATTGTATAATGTAAGCATTCCTAATGAGAAATCGATTATCTTTCCATCTATTATAGCCACTGATACAATGGCATCTAATTTTAATTTTAACAATGCTGTTAAGTCTAAAGCTGACAGATTGCAATAGCCATTTGGATGAGTATGAATTACTCTAACTCCTGATAATCTTTTTTCTTCTATATCTATTAATGGAACTTCAACAGATGTAGAATCACCAATTGCAACAGAAGTAACATTTCCTTTTCTATTAATTCCTACACTTACTTCTCTTTCAATTTGACTAGAAATTCTCGCAATAATATTCAAAATTTCCACATCACAAACTTCATCTTTTAAGTTCCTTATAGAGTAGATACTCTCTAATTCATCTATTATAGATTTTCTTATTCCTTCAATATTTCCGTATATCATAAAAAACACCTCACATATCCCAAGGGATATTCAACAAAATAAAAAGTCAGTATGTCCGTCTATTTTCCCTCATATCCCTATCTTGACAACTTTCATATAATTTTATACTATTAATTCATTAAGGCATATAAAAAAAATAATAAGTCAGCATGCTAGTATATTTTCCGTTATACTTCGTCAGCATATTCGCCTAATAGCCCGCTATGAGGCAAATATACTTCCTTGGCTAACGAAAAATATACATTGCATCATAGACTTATTATTTTCTTTCATATGCCTAATTATAACTTATATAATTCATAATTGACAATGTACAATTCACATTTTTGGAATAAACTGTTGAAAAACGTCAAAAATATATTATTATTTTGATAATTCTTTTAATGAATTATCCTTAATTGTGTTTAGTAAATTATTATTATTATGATTTAAGGTACATAAAAAAGAACCTTCATGAAAATTTTAAACTTATTATTTATTTTCATGTGCCTAAAAAACTGTACGAATTAAAATTAAGAATAAAAGGAGTTTTAACAAAAATGGAAGATAAGAAACGCAACATTCTTTTTTCTAAGGAACAAATTAATTCTAGAATAGAAGAATTAGGAAAAATCATTACTGAAAATTATGAAGGTAAAAATCTTTATGTTTTATCTTTACTTCGTGGAAGTTTTGTATATGCTGCTGATTTAGTTAGAGCTATAGATTTAAACACAAAGATAGGTTTTATGACTACATCAAGTTATGGTCATGATGAAACATCATCTGGTACTGTTCAAGTAGTTCATGATATTGCTGATAATATTGAGGGATGGGACGTTCTTATAGTTGATGATATTGTAGATACTGGAATTACTATGGATTTTGTTGTTGAACATATAAAGAAACTAAACCCTAATTCAGTTAAAACTTGTGTTCTTCTTGATAAACCATCAAGAAGAAAAATAGATATAAAACCAGACTACTGCTGCTTTGAAATTGAAGATGTATTTGTAGTTGGGTATGGCTTAAACTACGGTGATTTCTATAGAAATGTACCTTATGTGTTTAATTGGGAGTAAAAGAAACCTTCGGGTTTCTTTTTTTATTTATTTTTAATATCAAATCTGCCCCCTTTCTTTTTCGTCACCTTCAACAACATTTAAGTGCTATCTGACCATATACTTTTTCTACTCAGTAAAATATAATAAAAAATTATCATATTTGCAGAAAGATAATTGTATTTTTTGATAATTTTGCAATAAGAACACACTAATCTATAAATCTATTTCTTTTATCTAAATTTATTTCTAAAAGGGGGCTATAAAAATGAAATTTTTGAAAAAAGAAACCAACCTTAATAAACGTAATAATAAATTTATTAAATCTAAAAATAATTCCTTTAGTTTTAATAAGGATTCAATTAGTTTTAGAGTGCTTGCCAGAGTATTGCCTGTTGTTGTCGTAACATTATTAACACTTACAACTTGTACATATTATTTAGGACAAAGAGTTCTTTATTCTAATAGTAAGGATTTTATTAATCAAATAAGTAAGATTACTGCGCAAGACATAAATGATATTATGGCAAATCAAATAAAATCTGTTGAAAGCTTGGCACATAATCCTTTTATCACAAGTGCTGATACACCATTAGAAGATAAAATGAAAATTTTATTAAAAGAAAAAGAATTTAAGCAATATCTTAATATGGGAATTGCGACTCCCGATGGAAAATTGACACTTGTTAACGGTGAAGTAATAGATATAAAGGATTCTGACTATTTCAAATCTGCATCTAATGGAATTTCTTATGTTTCAGAACCTTTTGTTAATAACTCAAACAGCAACATAAATAAAAATTATATTATTGCGATATCTGCACCTATTGAAGATAGTAACAATCACATTAACGTACTTGTTGCTTTTAAATCTGGTGATGATATATCTAATCTTAGTAAGAAAATATCATTTCTTAATTCAGGTAAGGCCTTTGTAGTCAATTCAAGTGGTAAGCTATTAGGCTATTCTAATAATTCTTATGTTCAAAACGAGAAAACAATTACTGATTTATTGACAAACACAGATGGGACAAGTGTTGATGATTTAGTTACTTCTATCTCTTTAGGCCAAAGTGGTTCTCAAGATGTAATTTGTGAGGGTATAGAACAAGTATTGTCTTATTCTATAGTTCCAGCTACAGGGTGGTGCATTATAGCTACTGCTGACAAAACAGATTTATTAAGCTCTTTTAATAGTTTGAAAATAATAAATATTGTTACTGGAATTGGGAGCTTAATATTGATATCCTTAACATTAATATTTGTAATGTCTAAAATTTCCAAAAATATTTTATATGTTGTAGATATAATGAAAAGTTTTGCTAAGGGTGATTTCTCTAGAACAATAGATGAGAAGTATTTAAAGAAAAAATCCGAAACTGGTATCATGTGCAGGTCGTTAATAGAAATACAATGTGCTCTTAATAAAAACATTGATACTATTCAATTAAACTCATCACATCTTACTGAAGAATCAAATGGTCTCTTATTAATATCAGAAGAGCTGTCATCACTTATAGAAAATATAGTTAAAGCCATTAGTACTATATCCGAAGGAACTCTTAGCCAAGCTAATAAATTATCCAGTAGTAACGATAATTTAAATCAATTCGGAAACAAAATTGAAATTCTTACAAACAAAGTTAATGACGTCACCATCACTTCCTCTAATATTGGAGAACGCGCTGAAAAAAGTAACCACGATCTTAAAACATTAATTACATCAATAGATCTTCTTAATAAGAACTTTGATACATTTGGTTCCTCATTAACTTTAATGTCAACTGATATACATGAAGTAACTGAAATGACTAACATAATTAATGGCATAGCAGAACAAACCAATCTACTTGCTCTTAATGCTGCAATTGAAGCAGCTAGAGCTGGTGATGCCGGAAAAGGATTTGCTGTTGTTGCAGATGAAATAAGAAAGCTAGCTGAAATGAGTAAAAATTCAGCTCAAAGAATTTATTCTATTGTATCAAAAGTCCTTAAAAATACTGATGATATCGTAATTAGTACAGATAATATTGCTCATGATGTTAAAAATCAAACTCTTATTGTTAATAATACAATATCAGTATTTAAAGAAATTTCTTCAGCTATTGAAGAAATGATTCCTCAAATGTATTCTATTGCTAAGGATTTTGTATCATTAAATGCTGAAAAAGATTCATTATTAAATAATATTTCTGAAATTTCTTTATCATCAGAGCAGATTTCAGCAACTACCCAAGAAATTTATTCTTCATCCGAAGAACTAAATTTATCAAGTGCTGAAGTTGCAAATTCAGCTAAAAAAGTAAGTACTTCATCAAATGAATTAACTGAAAGCTTTAGCCAATTTAAATTTTAAATATGGATAACGAAAATATAACTTAAACTTATGAATATAACTCACCGAACTAAGCAACATACTTTTGTTCCAGTTTCTAGGAAATTTTGATGGGTAATTCTAAGTCTATAAGTTGTGCCCAAAGTGCTAGCCTCAAAGAACAAGCGCTCACAGAGAAAGTTCGAAGAACGAAATATAAAATTTCGATTCTCACTTTTTGAACTATCACATTTGGAACAACTTATAGCCTAAGAATTACATCCATCAAAATTTCCAATGAAACATTCCACAAAAGTGTGTTGCTTAGTTCTAGTTGAGATATTTTTTAAAGTATAAGTTTAAATCTTAATTGCTTTATCTATATAGGGTTCCTCGCTAAGAACTTAAAGTATGCTCAACCTAGAAATTAGATACATGTTTGTAACCTTAAGGGTCATAATATGAAATAGGCTGATTAGGTTCTATTATCGTTGCGGAACTCTATATAAATAAACAACACGTAACTTAAATATATGGTATTACATTAAATTTCTAGAAATCCTGAAATGTAGCATTTGTGAATTATAATCAATTTGTATTTTGGCTTTTGCTATTGTCATTGGTGGGAAATCCTAAAGTGTTATTAGGTGTTTTTCCAACTATTATGGTTTCTGAAACTGGAACTTGTGTGGTTACTTCAATATCTTGATTTCTCATAGGCAGCTTTAGTCTTATTTTAGCATTAACATTTAAGTAAATCTTATGTCTAGTTTGATTGATCCCAGCACTTTCAAATTTTGACTCATAACTTGTACTCATATTTCCCATAGGTTCAATTCCTATTGTTATTTTGGGTCCCAAATTATAAAAAATACTTTTATCGCTTAACCACCCTAATGGAACTTTAACCTCAGAATTTTTCATATCGCTTAACTCTTTATTACATTCAGTAGATAACTTTGCCGCTAAATAATTTAATTTTATTGTATCTGCTTGAACCAAAATTATGTTTCCTTCGTTATTTTTTTGGATTTTTATCATTTGATCATAATCGAATTCTTTTGATAAAATTTCTACACTTTTCTCATTAATAATATTTAACGTTTGTGATTTCGCCATTATACCAGCCATTTCCGTTATTGCTGGCATAACTCTTTTGTCAAAAAATACAATTATTATATTTAATACAACAATTATAAAGATTAAAATGACGAGAAATGATATGTATTTGTGGTTTTTACGCCTTGTATAATACTGCATTATAAACACCTTTATATTGAGTTATTGATTTAATAATACTATAATTATGCTATAATGTTATAGAATATTATTAAATTATTAACCTTATTATTTTAGGAGGATAAAATGGCAGTTAACGATAAATCACATAAAGCAGATAGTGCTCCACGACGAAAAAAGCCAATAAAAAATAAACAAAAGAAATCTAAAAAAATATTTAAAGGCATATGTTTTGGTTTACTATTTTGTTTTCTAGCAATTGTTGTAGTAGGCGCTGGCTATACTTTTGCACTCATAAAAACAACACCTCCTCTAAATGTTGATGCTGTATTATCATTAAATCAACCTTCAAGCCTATATGATAGTTCTGAGGTATTTATGGATAATCTTCATACAGATGAGGAACGTTATGTTATAGATTCCGGTAAGATACCTGCTAATTTGAAGAATGCTTTTGTATCCATTGAAGATGAAAGATTCTATAAGCACAAAGGAATAGATCTTCAAAGAATTGTAGGTGCGGCTTACCTAGATGTAAAGAAATTAGTCACCGGACAAAAAGGATTACATGGGGCATCTACATTAACTCAGCAATTACTTAAAAACACAATTCTAACTAATGATGTTTCTATGGAAAGAAAAATTAAAGAAGCGTATTTAGCTATTAGTTTAGAAGACAAACTAACTAAGGATCAAATATTAACAGCATACTTAAATACAATACCTTTAGGCGGGCACATATATGGTGTAGAGGCTGCTGCACTAGAGTACTTTAGTAAAAGTGCATCTGATCTCTCACTAATTGAATGTGCGTACATTGCTGGTATAACACAAGCACCAAGTTATTATAGTGCTTATAATGAAAATAATGTTAAGGATCCATCGCCTTATATAAATAGAACTCTTACAGTATTAGGCATGATGCATAAGCTTCAATATATTAATGACGCTGACTATGAGAAAGCTGTGAGCGACGTAAAAAATGGTGGATTAGTATTTAAATCAAGCAAGAAGGATTACAGATTAAACTATGAATGGTTTGTATATCCAGCTGTGTCTCAAGTTAAAGAAGACCTAAAAGAAAAATATAATTATACTGATGAAGAAGCTTCGAAATTAATGGTAAATGGCGGACTTAAGATTTATACAACAATGGATAAACATCTTCAGGATTTTACCCAAACTACTTTAGATGATTACAAGAATCTAGGAATCAGTAATGGAGAAACATATGATAAAGATGGTATTCCTTTATTGCAGGCATCTGCCACAATTGTAGATTATAGAAATGGTCATGTTCTTGCAATGGTTGGAGGTCGTGGTAAACAGCAGCCTCAATCCACCAATAGAGCTTATAATGATTTAAGACCTATTGGTTCTTCAACAAAGCCATTAACTGTATATGGACCAGGAATTGATCAAAAAATCATAACAGCTGCTACAACAATTGATGATGCTCCACTACCTGATAATAAATTAGATAATGGTAAATACTTTAATCCTTTAAACTCTCCAAACGAGTATGCAGGACTTATAACCGCTAGAGAATCTCTTACTCATTCTAAAAATACTGGTGCTGTACTATTTGAAGATATGATTGGATTAAAAACTGGTATTTCTTATGGTGAAAAGTTAGGTTTAAAGTATAACTCTGCTTCTAAATCTTCTATAGCTTCTGTTGCTTTAGGTCAATTTAATAACAATCCTAATGATAGAGACGGTGGTAACTCCTTTATTTTGGCTGGAGCATTTGGCACCTTTGGTAACAATGGTATATATACAAAACCTGTATTATATACGAAAGTTGTTGATTCAACAGGTAAAGTTCTGCTCGATACATCTAAACCAAAGCAAAGTAAAGTTTTCTCACCTCAAGCAGCTTATATTTTATATGATATGCTGAAAGGTCCAGTAAATGAATACAATGCTACTGGAGCTAAATGGGGAAATATGCCAGTTGCTGGTAAGACTGGTACTACTACCAACTCAACTGATTTATGGTTTGCTGGACTTTCTCCTTACCTATCCGGTGCCGTATGGGTTGGTTACGACAAACCAACAAAACTTCTTGGAAGTTCAAGTGGATGTGCTGTAATATGGGGAAAATTAATGCAAGAAGCTAATAAAGATTTTGAAGTAAAAGATATAGATGAACCAAATGGAATTATAAGAGCTAGTGTTTGTAAAGACTCCGGTTTATCTCCAAGTTCATTATGCAGTCAGGATCCACGCGGAAATAGAGTATATGAGGAATTATTTATTGATGGAACAGAACCTGATTCAACATGTGATACTCATGTAGCTGCTAATGTGAATAGATTTACCAATAAACTTGCTAGTCCATTAACCCCTTCTATATTAACTAGAAGCAGCATATTTATAAAGAAAGATAATCCAAACCCTGCTACAGCAGACTATTTTATGGTATTACCGTCAACTTACGATTCTGCAACTGAAACTCCTCCTGCAGGTAACACTAATGAAGCTGTACCTCCAGTAGCTGATTCTAATAATGCAACAGCTCCGCCTATTGTAAATGAGTTTTCTACACCGTCAAACAAAAATGCTAATGGAAATACTAAAAATAATGGTAACAACACTCATAATCCAGTAGGTCCCGGTAACTCAAATTCAGGAGCTCTATCTCCAATTGTACCTGGTAACTAAAAATGCTTGTGTAGAATGTAGATTAAGATAGAAATAGAGGATAATCAAAATTGATTATCCTCTATTTTCAGTTTATTTTGCTACGACTTCTTTTTCAGCACCATCTTTTAATACATTTAATATATTACCATTTTCCGAACTCACAAAAATCTTCCAAACAACATTAGCATCCTTATCATTTTTTCCATCTATTGTTACAAGATAACAAACTTCATAAATTTGACTTGCATCCTTATCAATTCTATTATCTGCATAAACTAAATATAATTCTTTTCTAACAGTAGCTTCCTTATTGAACTTTTGAAAATCTTCTAAAGCTATATTTTCTGCTTCTTGCTCAGATATATTTATTACAGGTTCTTTACATTCCCTATGCATTGTTGAATTAGAATACCCATCTAGAAAACCGTTTTCTTTATTAATATTTAACTTTATTTCATCAAAATAAAAAGGATATCCATTTTCCTGCCTAGTATATATAAATGAATAATACGGTAAACTTTTTACCCCCTCATTATCATTTGCACTCTTTAGTACTACTTCTCCATCATAAACATTTTTCAAATATCCCTCTGCTAAAGTTCTTGCATTTTGCAAGTTAATCTTAGTTGTATTAGATTGAATTTCTTTCTTTGCAAAGCCTATAACATTATTATTTTTATCTAAATCTATACCAAAACTTTGAGTCACTATACTTCTATGAACCAGCTCATTCTGACTATTTAATATTCTGCTTCTTTCATATTTTATGGATTCTAAATTTTGTTCAGTATTTATTGCATCTATCGAATATAACTTAGTCATAAAATTTTTAGCTGCTTTAATATCTTTCGCACCTGGTCCTAAAAAGTTATATAATATTACGACTATAATTACAATAAGGCAAATTAAAGTTGTCCCCCCTAGAACACTTGCTTTTCTTAACTTCATCCATGACCTCCTTTATTCAATTGATATTTCTTATTTACTTTATATTATATCATATTTTTTGTGTTGCATATCTTATATTTTAGCTTTATTCAATATGATAAACTACAGACAAAATGAAAAGACTTATTCTTAGGAATAATATATTCTAAGTATAAGCCTTTCATAAATTTACATATATATTTTTAATACGTATAATCTTCTACTATGCTAATCACTGATTAGTTATTTTCAACTTCTGGAAACCATAATGCAATTTCTTCTTTTGCACTTTCAACAGTATCAGATGCGTGAACACAATTTTCTGTTTTGCTTCTTGCATATCTATGTCTTATCGTTCCTTCAGCTGCATCTGTAGGACTAGTGGCTCCATTAATGCTTCTTATTCTTGCCACCGCATCTTCTCCTTGTATAATTACTGCACATAATGGATTCCTTGTAATAAATGTTATAAGTTCTTCATAGAAATCTTTCCCTTTATGTTGACTATAATGCTTTTCAGCAATTTCCCTTGTAGCTTTCATAAGTTTCAATGCTACTATTTTTAGTCCATTATCTTCATAACAGCTTAAAATATTCCCTATTATATTTCTTTCCACTCCATCTGGTTTAATTAATACTACACTTTTTTCAATCATGTATAGTCCTCCATATCATGTAATCAATTCATATTATTCCCCTCTATATGAATATTATACTAAATTTTCAGAAAATTATAAATACTTTTATAATTTTATTTCATAATAATCATATTGTGATATAATCTTGATTAATAATATTTCTTAAATTTTTTATTAAAATAAACTATTGTGAATAATTCACTAATTATTTATATATCAGCTTCTAACATTGAATTCAATAAAATAGGGAGGATAACATATGATTAGATATTCAATAACTGTTAGTGGTAGAGTACAAGGCGTAGGCTTTAGATATTTTGTTCAGCTTACAGCTTGTAGGCTAAACTTAACAGGTTGGTGTAAAAATCTTATGGACGGTAATGTCCAAATTGAAGTCCAAGGAATAGAAAAAGATATTAATTCTTTTATTTCCGCTATTAAGGTTGGTAATAACTTCTCAAGGGTTGATGATATAAATTTAAGCAGTCTTCCATTAATACCTGATGAAAAGAAGTTTAAAATAAAATATTAATTCTCACAATCTATAGATATCTCCTTCAAGAGTTCTACTTATTAGATAAACATATTTACAAATTTGCTCAAACTTAAGCTATTATCTTTTCTAGAAATTATAAATATTTTTGTGGAGAAAACATTCGAAAATGAGCTGTCAAAGGTTCTAAGTTGCAGGTTGTTCCACTTTAGCTTGTCATACTGAAAGTAGGAACATGCTAAAGTGGATGCAACCTGCAACTTAGAAACTTCAGCGATATTTTCATAGTTTTTCGGAATAAAAATATTTATAATTTCGGTAAGTTATCACTTAAGTCTAAGCTATATTTTGTTTATCTATAAATCTTTTAATTTACCTTTTTTCTTTAATCTTAGTATTAATTCATTTGGCTCTCTATTAATTATAAGTTCTTCTGGAAACTCTATTGATTCTAACATGTTAACTGCTGCTGTAAACTCTCCTATTAATGTACAGAAATGTGCGTCACTATTTATTATCAGCTTAGCGCCATATTTTTTACATAATAATGCTATTTCCTTACAATTTCCATGACTCCCCACTCTTGATGTTGTAAAAGAGCTATTATTAATTTCAATTAGAATATCATTTTTAATGGCACACTTAACTATTTCATCAAAATTAACAGGAACTCCTGGATTGCCAAGATGTCCTATTATATCAACTCTTCCACTTTCTATTACATTTATGAAAGCTCTCGTGTTTTCTTCTACACTACCTACTTTATAGACTTCATCATGTATGCTTCCAATTACAATATCCATCTTATCTAATGTAAAATCATCCATATCTAAATTTCCATCATAATCAATTATATTAGCCTCTGTTCCATAAAGCATGGTAACTCCATACATTTCTCTTGGTAGTACTCTGTAGTTATGAAAGTACCAAATATGCGGAGAATTCGGCATGGTAATCCCATGTTCTGTTGTTCCGAGTACTTTTATTCCCTTCTCTGATGCAGCTTTTGCATTTTCCATTAAGGTTGAATAAGCATGCCCACTTGCTAAAGTATGAGTATGCACATCTAATGCATATTTCATAAAATCACCTCTTTTATTCGTTTTATAAACTTAAATCAACATTTTAATATATTAATTATATTTCCTATTATCATATTATCATACTCAACTTAGTAATTAAACTATAGCAGTTTATAGTAAACATTTACTGTCAATAAAAATTTCTATTACCTTTCTCGTATTTCAAATATGTGTTATTATTAAAAATGTATGAATTTCAAATTTAGAGTACTGAAAGGAGATTTTATGATTAAATTAATTGCAACAGATATGGATGGAACTCTTTTAGATGAAAATGGTCATTTGCCAGATGGTTTTGTTGATATTTTAGACCGTGTAAGAGAAAAAAATATAAAATTAGTAGCAGCGAGCGGTAGACCTTACTACACTTTACAAACTAATTTTGGTCCAATAGGAAGACATTTATCTTTCATCTGCGAAAACGGAGCTCTAGTTGTTGATAATAACCAAATAATTTATAAAAATGTTATTGAAAAGAATATTGTTCAAAGTATAATTACTGAAGCAAAAAAAGTCAAAGATAATGCTTTAGTTGTATGCGCACCTAATTGTGCATATATTGAAAATTATTCAGAAGAATACTTAACTGAAATAAAGAAATACTACAGTGTCATAAATATTGTAGATGATTTAAGTGAAGTTGAAGATGATATAATTAAGATTAGTATCTGTAATATAGAAGGTACTAATGATATAGTAAATAGTTCATTAAAAGACACTCTTAACATAGTAGCTACCGCTGACATTTGGACTGATATTTCAAATAAAGGCGTTAACAAAGGAGTTGCTTTAAAACAACTTATGGAAACTGATAATATATCAAAAGAAGAAACTATGGTTCTTGGAGATTATTACAATGATATAGAAATGCTTGCTGAGGCTGAATACAGCTTTGTAATGGAAAATGCTCCAGAAGACATGAAACAATATGGAAAATACATAGCTGCAAGTAATGAAGAGCACGGAGTTTTAAGGGCAATACTTGAATATGCACTTTAAACTATACTTAATTCTATATAATATACCGAAATAAGAAACATGTTTATTCTGTAGGACTAGTGAAAATTTTGCTGGAGAACACTAAAAGAGGTTGTACCCGCTTCTGTTTGCTCCTAATATTCATTGGAACAAGCAAAAGTGGTACAACCTCTAGAGAAAACTCGACTCACATTCGCTCCCTGAGTAAGTGATTCACACCAAATCATAGATTTGGGCTCTCTACTTAAGTGTTTTCATCAGCTTATTTTCACATGCCTATTTCACAAACACGTGTCTTATTTATTTGTTATAGATGACACAATCATAAATTACACTTAAACTATGAAATATCTCCCAACCAGAAATGAGTAATATACTTTTGTGGAATGTTTCATTGGTAATTTTGATGGATGTGATTTTTGGCTATAAGTTGTTCCAAATGTGCTAGTTCAAAAAGTGAGAATCGAAATTTTATATTTCGTTCTTCGAACTTTCTCTGTGAGCGCTTGTTCTTTGAGGCTAGCACTTTGGGTGCAACTTATAGCCTTAAAATCACCCAACAAAATTACCAAGAAACTGGAACAAAAGTATATTACTCATTTCGGTGAGGTATACGCATAAGTATATGTTATAGTTTTGTTATCTATAAATAAGAGAATCTCTAAGTACATTTATACAATAACTATAATAAACTCATCTGCTCTACTTCTGGTTCTTTAAATGAGGATATGCTTACTCCAATAAGTCTTACTTCTTCATTAAGTGCTTCGCTTTCTAGTAATTCTTCCGCGACTTTAAATATTTCTTCTTGTGCTCCAATATAATTGATTAGGGTTTTGCTTCTTGTGTGATTTTCAAAATCTTTTGTTTTAAATTTTAAAGTCACTGTTTTCCCAAGAACATTTTTTCTATTCAATACATCTTCTATTTCATAAGAAAATTCTTTAATATATTCACGCAGCTCTTCTTTATTTTTAGTGTCAAACTTTAATGTCTTCTCTTTTCCCACAGACTTTCTTTCACGTATATTCTCAACTTTCCTGTTATCGATGCCTCTAATTCGTTCAAATATTTCAATTCCATTCTTGCCCAGGTATTCAATATAAAATTCCTTTGGCATATTATATAAATCTTTTATGTAGTATATCCCCATATTATTGAATTTAGCTACTGATACCTTACCTAAACCATGGATCTTTGATATAGGAAGTGGAAAAAGAATATCTGGAACCATTTCTTTTTTTATCTCCTTAATCCCATTTGGCTTATTCCAGTCTGATGCTAGTTTTGCTAGGAATTTATTATAAGATATACCAATAGATAATGTTAATCCTACCTCTCTAAAAACTTTATTTTTAATATATCTTGCAGCCTCCATACCATTTTTAATATGCCCTTGAGACAAGTCTAGGAATCCTTCATCTATAGATACAGGTTCAACTAGAGATGTCACATCATTAAATACCCTAAATATTTCCTGCGAAACCTTGGTGTACTTACCATACCTCCCCGAAACAAATATTCCATTAGGACATTTTTCTCTGGCCATGAATATTGGCATAGCTGAATGTATTCCAAATTTTCTTGCTTCATATGAACATGTAGACACAACACCTCTCTCACTTACCCCGCCCACAATAACAGGCTTTCCTCTAAGTTCTGGATTATCTCTTTGTTCAACTGATGCAAAAAAAGCATCCATATCTACATGCAGTATTTGATTTTCCATTAAAATAACCACCTCATTATGATCACAATTTCTATAATATATTATAGCCTAAACAGAGTGTAAGTTATATAACTTACACCTTCAAAGAAATCATTGCATCTATCTTTTATTGCGTAAATTTATAATTTATATAAGGTTTTGTACTCAATCTTGCTTTTATTAGGTAATTTACTTTATACTTATTAAAAAATTACCTAATTTCATTTGACATATGGTATAATAATAAAGTATTTTAAGTATAATAGCGTTATTAGCGATATTATTATGTAAAGGAGTAATTATTATGGGTTTTAAAGAAAAAATAAGCAGTAAATTTGGTAACTATTTTCAAAATGCTTATATTGAAAAATATGGTGATAGAATAACAAGTATTTCTGGAACTGTCTTGTCTGTAAAGCTTATCGAAAAGAGTTACATTATCTTCAATAGATTAATGGTTGAAATGGTTATTAAGCCTGAAGTTGGTAAGAAAGTTGTTAAGTGCTGGTATAAAAAGAATAGATGGTTTAAAAAACCTGAATTTATACAAGTAAAGCAAGGCAATAAAGTTATAGTCATGGGCGTTACAGGTGATAAAAACAGTAAAAAAGAAAATTCTCAAGAAGTTCAAATTATGAATCTATTAAATCTTACAACAAAGAAAGATCTAATCCCAATTGACCATAGCCAAATAAAAAAATCACGTCAACAAGCAAATGGCATGACGAGAAGATAATAAGGGTATTGTGTAATACTTAAAGTGGTGCATTAAACAACCGAAAGAGAATACATATATGTTCCTCAGGACTATGAAAAATCTCGCTGGGAATATCTAAATGGAAAGTTGCACCACTTCTGCATGCTCCTGTGACGAGCACAGGACAAGCAAAAGTGGAACAACTTCCCATTAAGGTATTCCAACAGCTTATTTTTCAATGCCTGCTCCACATATATGTATTCTTTTTCTTTGTTTTGCTATAGCTTTAAATCTTTTATCAATACCTAGTCTAGAAATATAAAATATATGTTTATCGGAAATTACAAATATAACTCATCTTTAAAGGCATTGACATTGCGGACATAAAAAAACACTTACATTAATATATTCTTATTTTAGACTTATTACTAAACAAAGAAAGTGAATATATGTTTTTGTGCAGTGTTCATAAGAAGATTTGGCTGGCTGTGATTCTAGATTATAAGTTGTTCCAAAGGTGCTTGTTCAAGGCGTAGTCCTTGAAGCAAGCACTTTGGGTACAACTTATAATCTTAGAATCACCCAGCCAAATCTTCTAAGAACCGGAGCAAACACATATATTCACTTTAGGTTGATTGGCAGTAAACTTAAAATTTCATAGAACTGCAAGTATTTCTATATTTCGTTTTCTTCACAATACCTTAATATTTAGATTTAATTAATAGATATACACTATTAATAAATGCAATTATTCCAGAGAAGAACATTACAATAAGCCACTGATTTAATGAAAGCGCAACTGTATGGAATACATTTTGTAAAAATGGTACATATAATACTGAGCACATTAATGATATAGATATTGCAACAGCACCAACTAAATATGGATTTGTGAATAATTTAATTTGGAAAATAGAATGTCTTTCTGATCTACATTCAAATACATGTATTAATTGAGACATAACTAATGTGCAAAGTGCTAGAGTTCTACATGTTTCCAAATTCATTTTATAATATCTTCCTACCATAAATGATAATAAGGTACATAGACCTATCAATGATCCTCTAATTACTATTTTTTCTACTAATCCTCTTGCAAATATGCTTTCCTTTTTCTCTCTTGGAGGTTGTCTCATAATATCCTGTTCTGGTGGATCAACACCAAGCGCAATTGCTGGAAGTCCATCAGTTGCTAAATTTACAAGGAGAATTTGTATTGGACTTAATGGATTTGGCAAGTAAAATAATGTGGCCAAAAACATTGTTAATACTTCTCCGAGGTTGCAGGATAGTAAATACCTTATGAATTTTCTTATATTATCGTAAATTATTCTTCCTTCTTCTACTGCCGCAACTATAGTTGAAAAATTATCATCCATAAGAATCATTGATGATGCTTCCTTAGTTACATCAGTACCTGAAATTCCCATTGCAATTCCTATATCTGACTCTTTAATAGCAGGTGCATCATTTACACCATCTCCAGTCATAGCAACAATATTTCCCTTTTTCTTGAAGGCTCTAACAATTCTTAACTTATGATTGGGTGAAACCCTCGCAAAAACTCTTATTTTCTTTATTTTTCCCTCTAACTCTAGATCGCTTATTTCTTCTATTTCCTCTCCTGTCATAACCTGATCTGCTGTACTGCAAATGTTTAAAGATTTAGCTATAGCAAGAGCCGTATTCTGATGATCTCCTGTTATCATTATAGGCTTTATTCCTGCGAGCTTACATTTTAGCACTGCATCCCTAGCTTCTTCTCTAGGAGGGTCTATACTACCTGCTACACCTATAAAAATTAGGTTTTGTTCTAATTTATCTCCCTTTGTTATATTCTCCTCTTTATATGCTGCTGCAATACACCTTAGTGCTCTTGAAGACATTGCAGTAACAAAATCAATTACTTGCTTTTTCTTTTGATATGTCAAAGGCTTAATTTTATTATTTTCTAGTATAAAATCGCATCTCTCGATTATTCTTTCAGGAGCACCTTTTACATAGCAAGTATCTTTATTCCCCTCTTTAATTATAACTGACATCATTTTTCTGTTAGAATCAAATGGGATATCAAATGTTCTATTAGCACTGTTAACAAAGCCTTCAAGTCCTTTGACATCATTAAAAAACATATTTATTAATGCTGTCTCAGTTGGATCTCCATGAAGTGCTTCACTCATTTTATTTTTAGTAAAGTCGTAATTGCAATCATTGCAGTAAACAAGTGTTTTCATAAGCTTTCCATAGTCAGTTAATTTCTCTTTTTCTAACTCATGGATTCTTCCATTTAAATATACCTCTTTTACTGTCATTTTGTTTTGTGTTAAAGTTCCCGTTTTATCTGAACATATTACTGAAGTGCACCCTAGAGTTTCCACTGCTGGCAGCTTCCTTACAAGTGCATTTTTTTTGAGCATTCTTGATACTCCAAGTGCTAATGAAACTGTCACAATTGCAGCTAAGCCCTCAGGAATTGCCGCAACCGCAAGGCTCACTCCTAGCAAAAACATCTCTGTTACATCATTCCCTCTTATAATTCCCATTGCAGTAACTGCTGCACATATTATAAGACAAATAACAACTAAGATTTTACCTAAAGAATCTAATCTTTTATTTAAAGGAGACTTTTCCTCTTCAATATTTTGAATTAAATCTGCTATTTTACCCATTTCGGTATTCATTCCAATACAGTCAACCTTAAATAATCCTTTACCTTTTACAACTGTAGTTCCCATAAATCCTTCATTATTTTTCTTTGATTCCTTTTTTCCGCCTTCAACTTTTAATTTTTTCCTATCAATTTTATAATTACAAGATTCTTTATTTACGCCAACTGATTCTCCAGTTAATAACGATTCATCTACAACAACGCCAGAACTTTCAACAAAAAATCCATCAGCCGGTATTCTATCTCCAGCTTCTAGAATAACAGCATCTCCAATTGTCAAATAAATTGAGTTTATTATTTTTATACTAGAATCCCTTAAAACCTTGCAAGTCGGTGCTGCTAATTCTTTTAATGCTTCTAATGATTTTTCAGTTCTAAATTCTTGTACAAATCCTAATATTGCATTAATAACAACTATTATTAGTATAGTAATTGCATCTGCCTTATCTCCAATAACCCCTGAAATTATCGTTGATGCTATTAGCACCCACACTATAAAATCATTGAACTGAGATAAGAATATCTTAAGTGCTGATGCCTTATTATGGTGCTTCAATTCATTAAGTCCAAAGTTCTTAATTCTCTTCTCTGCTTCCTTAGTGCTAAGACCAGATGTCAACTCTTTTTCTTGTATCACAACTTTTCCTCCTAATATCGAACTTTATATTCTATATATATTTACCTTTAGAAAAGTTATGCACCTTTTAAAAAATATTGTGAAGAACTTAAAGTGATCAGATAAACAACCGAAATAGAATACATATATGTTCCTCAGGACTATGAAAAATCTCGCTAGGAATATCTAAATGTAAAGTTGCACCACTTCTGCATGCCCCTGTGACAAGCACAGGACAAGCAAAAGTGGAACAACTTCCCATTAAGATATTCCAGCAGCTCATTTTTCAATGCCTGCTCCACATATATGTATTCTATTTCTTTGTTTTTCCGTCACTTTACATATTTCTCTAACTAAAGCCACTTTATTTAATAATGGAAAACAGAATTCATTAAGGTATCACTAACTAATCGCAGGAATATAAAAATACTTGCCTAAATATCATTTACTTTAAATTTACACTAAACTAGAAAGAGAATATATGTTTTTACGGAGTGTTCATCAGAAGATTTTACTGGTCGTGATTCTTAGAATATAAGTTGTTCCAAATATGCTAGTTCAAATTTATTTTTGAGGCCAGCATTTTGGGTGCAACTTATATTCTTAGAATCACCCAGTAAAATCTTCAGTGAACCGGAGTAAACACATATATTCTCTTTCGATTGTTTAGAAGTAATTTTAAAGTATCTCCAATTTGCAAGTATTTTTATATTTCGCGTTTTTGGTAATACTTTTTTTGAATAAATTATTTCATAGAATTAACTACATTTGTAAGTGGTGGTATTACTTGTTTCTTTCTTGATAATACTCCAGGTAAAAATGCCATTGAATCATTTAATTCAACATTGAATGTTTTTTCAACAAAATCATGTCTTTCACCTGCTACTAATACTTGTGATCCTTCTTTAAGTATGTCCGTTAAAAGAAGCATAACTACATTATAACCCTTGCTATCTGCTTCACTTTGCATGAAACTTAGCATTTCATCTTTTAATGGCATAAATCCATCAATATCCATAGTATTAACTTGAGCTACTCCAACCTTTACTTCTCCCATAGAAAATGGTTTAAAGTCTTGATTAAATATTTGAGATACGCTCTTTCCTTTTAAAGAAGTTCCTGCTTTAAACATTTCCTTAGCAAATTCTTCAAGGCTTTCTATTCCCGCAATTTCAGCTAATTTTTTACATGTTACCCTATCTTGTTCTGTGCAAGTTGGGCTTTTAAATAATAAAGTATCTGAAATTATAGCTCCACATAACAAACCGGCAACTTCTTTAGATGGAGTTATATTATGCTCAAAATAGCATTTACCAACTATAGTTGAAGAACTTCCTAATGGTTCATTTCTGAAAAATATAGGATTACTTGTTTGTATATCTGCAACTCTATGGTGATCTATAATTTCAAGAACCTCTGCCTCTTCTAATCCATCAACAGATTGACCTCTTTCATTATGATCTACTTGGATAACCTTTTTCTTATGATTTGAAATAAGATGATATCTTGAAACAGTTCCAATAACTCTTTCATCTTCATCAATTACTGGATAACTATGATATCTAGTTTCAGCCATGATGTCCTTAATATCGTCAATTAAATCATACTTTGAAAATGATATTAAATTATCAGTAGCCATAACATATCCTACTGGTATACTTTGAATCAATAATCTTGATGCTGTAAAGGAATCATGAGGTGTACTTATTACAGTAACACCATTTTCTTTAGCTTTAGAAAATAAATCTGGTGCAAGCTCATGTGAACCAGTAATTATTATTAATGATGTTTTTATATCAATTAAAGCTTCTTGTACATCGTGTCTATCTCCAACAATTGCGATATCGCCCTCATCAACGAATTCTTTTAAACTATCTGGCTGCATTGCTGTAACAGCAATTTTACCTTTAAATATTTTGCAATCTTTATTTATGTATATACTGTTAGCTGAAAGTGTATCCAATATATTCCCAATAGATGTTTTACTTTTCGCTAATATATTATTATCCCATATATCCATGTACGAAGATGTTAAATTTGAAATTGAAAGAATCCCTGCCAATCTTCCGTGATTATCAACTACTGGTAGAGACTTAATGTGATTATCTCTCATAATATTCCAAGCCATTTTCAATGAAATATTTGATGTTATTGGATTTATTGTATCAATATCTAAATCTTCCAATCTAAGTCTTACTGTTTTTAATAATCTTGGAGCTTCAACCTTAAAGTAATCTAAAATAAATTGTGTTTCAGCATTTACATTTCCTAACCTTACAGGTATAGCTGGAAGGTTACTAATCTTATTTTTAAATGCCGCATATCCATACGCAGCACAAATAGAGTCTGAATCAGGATTTTTATGTCCAGTTACATAAACTACATTTTCCAAAATAATTCCTCCTACAATTTTTTCTTTTATTTAGGCACATGAAAATAGGTTAGCAAATAGAATTGTTATTTTTTGAATGCGCCTTAAATAAATCATACATATTCATTTTACTTATAAACTCAAATTATGTAAAGACTTAATTCTGTTTACAAAAAACACTGTAGATAAACAATGTATAACTTACCGAAATAAGTAACATATTGTGTTTCGGTTTCTAGGAATTTTGCTGGATGATTCTACGATTAGAGGTTGCACCACAATGCTTGCCTCAACAACAAGTGTTGAACAAGCATAGTGGAACAACCTCTAATCAAGAATCATTACCATCAAAATTCCAATGAAACACTGCAAACAATATGTTACTTATTTCTATTAAAGTTCTACACTCAAACTTAATAAGTATGGATAGTTATTCTAATTATAAGATCAAATATTTGATTTATACTTTTAAATATATAAAAAAACAGAAAGAAATGGTATTCTTTTGCGCAGTGTTGCATTGAGAAAAAGGCTATAGGATTTCTTCAGTAAAAGTTGTTCCATTCTTGCTCGTCCTGAGCTTAGCTCAGGAACATGCAGGAGTGGGTACAACTTTTACTGCTAAGTGAGAGAGTCCAAATCTTGTATTTGGCAACTCGAACTTACTCAGCGAGTGAATGCGAGTCGAGTTTCCTCTCTTTCCATAGTCTTTTTCTCTAGCAACCGAGCAACAGAATACCATTTCTTTCGGCTGTTTATCTCATACTATTTATCATACTCCAAAGATCATCAGCTGTTGTAATTGCTTTGGAACTTAATTGGAAAGCTCTTTGAGTAAGTATAACATCCGAAAATACCTCTGCTGTATTTACATTTGATCCTTCTAAAGCTCCTTGTACAACATTATAATCATTGCTTAGCGTTACCTGTGCATCTGAAGCTGGAGTGAAATAACTATTTCCTAGAGGATTAAAACTCTTATCTCCTATAGCTGTAAAAATAGGAATCTTACCAATTTTAACCTCTTCTCCATCAACTTGCGTTGATATTCCACCATCTTTGTCTATAGATATATTTTTGCTATCTAACGCAGGATTTCCTTCTGAAAACCCATTTTCATATTCAACATATACCTTTGCTCCATTAGTATCTACTAGACTTCCGCTTGAATCAATTTTAAAACTACCATCTCTAGTATATACTATATTTCCACTAGCTTGAGTAAGTGCAAAATATCCCTTTCCATCTATCGCTAAATCTGTTTTTTGTCCTGTTATTAAAAGATTTCCTTGTTCATTTGTTGCATAATTTACACCTAGTTTAACTCCTGTACCCGTTACTGAACTTTTGTCCACAAGTGGCGTACCATTCCTATTTAAAGATTCTGTCAATAGGTCTTTAAATCCTACATCTGTACTTTTATATCCCGTCGTTGTACTATTTACTAAATCATTAGATAGATAGTCTAACTTTTCTTGATATGCAGTTAGTCCACTTTTCCCTGTAGCGAAAATATTGAACATAATTATCTCCTCCTCTAAGCTTTAGTTTATACACGCCCTAATTCACTCGCAGCTTTTTGAACAGTTTCGTCTTGCATCTTTACAAATTTCTGATTTGTTTCAAACTGTCTCTTTATCTCCATAAGTTTAACTAGTTCTGCTGACGGGTCAACATTTGATCCTTCAAGGAAATTTTGTCTTACATTAACCGTAGAATTATAGATCGGATTTTGCTGAGTGATATAGTTATCTCCGAGTGGCTCCATTGCATTATAATCGCTAAAATCAGCTGTCAGCATTTTATGCGTCACACCTATACCATCAATATTCACATTATTCTCTGCATCTACAGAAAACTTTGAATTGCCTATATATATAGGCTCCCTTGCACCAGTAGCACTATTTATTCCTAACACTTCACATCTGTCATTAGTTATTAAATACCCTTGTTCATTAATCTTAAAATTTCCATCTCTTGTATAAACTTCTTGACCGTTAGGGTTTCTAGCAACAAAAAATCCTCTTCCATCTATTGCAAAATCAGTCATACTATCTGTAGCCTTAAAAGTACCTTGTGTAAAAACTGTTTCTACATCATTAACTTTTACACCCATATTTAAGTTTCCGATATTGTTTTTAACATACTTATCTCCCACAAGCTTCTGTCTATTAGATATCATAACATCTTCAAAGCTGCTTTTAGTGAGTTCTCTTTTTTTATAGCCTGTATTATTTACATTGGCAATATTATTTGTAGTTACTTCTTGTTCATTTTGAAGTGCAATCAAACCTGAAACTGAAGTATAGAATCCTCTAATCAACCTAATCCTCTCCTTTTAAAATAGATTTACGTTCACTCTCATAAATCATTCCTAATCCCCTAGCTTTTTCTTCTATTTGACTATCAGAAAGACTAGCAGTATATTTATATCCAAACATACAGATAACGCCTAAAACTAAACCTATTCCGATTCCCAATAAAATCCTTTTGTTACTGAGAAATACAATAATATCTTTTATTTTTTGAATAAACCTTTTACTAATAGTACTTCCCCCTTACTAACAGATAATTTATGACATATTTCCTCTTCTGTTAACCCTTGATTTATAAGTTCTTTAATTTTCTGTGTTTTATTACTATCCATTTTTCTCGAAAAATCAATTTCGGATATTATGCCATCTTTTATACTTAAATCTAAAGATAAATTTTCATCTACATTATCTGTAATATTATTTTCTTCTTCACTCTTCTCAATTTCATAATTATTTTCTTCACTATTTATATTAATAATATTATTTTCTGTTTCATTTAAATAATTGATACTTTCTATATCTTCTCTATTTTCGTATGTCTCTTCACTTTTTTTAATTAAATTCATGTTGATTTTCATATCTAATATTTCTTCCTGCAATTCAGTTAAACTCTCAGCTATATCTCTTCTTAATATACCAATCTCCATCTTATAATCGTTTAATTCTTCTTTATTGTCTTCTAAGACACTTCTAAATGATATCTTTACACTATCATCATATTGTTCTTTCTTATCTTCAAGCTTTATAGCACGATAACTATAAACTATTAGGACCAACCCTATAATTAATAATATTAATGGCATAAAACACCTCTTCTAGAATTTTGCTACGCAAAATTAGTGAATGATTAATCAATATAGTGTAATTTTTTCATACAATCTCTTAAGCTACTAATAGCTCTACTATGTAATTGGCAAACTCTAGACTCAGATACACTCAATACTGCTCCAATTTCCTTTAGTGTTAACCCTTCATAGTAATACAGATTTAATATAGTCCTGTCTTTCTCTTTAAGTAAGTTTATGGCGTCTGTTAATATTTCTAATTGCTCTTTGTCTTGAACATATGTATCCGGACTTGGACTACTCTTATCCTCTAAAATCCCAATAAGATTTACATCCTCATCATCTGAAAAAATAACACTTTCTAATGATACCATTGAAATATAATTTATGTAATTCTCAATTTCTCCAACTTCATTCAAAGAAATTTCTAAATATTTTGCTATTTCATCATTTGTAGGTTCTCTTAATAACTTCAACTGTAAGGTATCAATAGCCTTATTATATCTATTCAGTTTGTCCATCGCCCCTTTAGATATAGGTCTATTTTTCCTCAATTCATCTATCATCGTCCCCTTAATTCTTATAGACGCATAAGATGAAAACTTCATTCCCTTTGTCTGGTCAAATTTATTTAAGGCATCCATAAGTCCAATCATTCCATAGCTCACTAAATCCTCATATTCCATATATTTGTTTTTTCCAAACATAACCCTAGAGGCAATATATTTAACTAGCGGAATATATTCTTGTATTATTTGCTCTTTTCCATCTACACTTTTCACTGCTTGCATACCCTTATTACCCCCTGCATTTCATCAACTTATCATTTATCTATGTTCTTATATGCTCTACTACCAAAGTTTAAGTATATAAGAACCGATAGACAATAAATATTTTTGTTTACTTTTATATCATAGTCTACTTATAAATCCTTATTCTCAATTCTTCTTGACAATCTTTTACTAAATCTATAAATTTGTCCTTTGTCTTCTAGATATTTCAAATAATTCCTGGATTATTTTCTCGCTTTGAGCTGGAGTAATATCAATAAATCTCAACCCACATAACTTTTCTTTATCCGCAGTGTTTTCAATCCTCACAATATCACATTTTATTTCAGCTTGAATCTTACTTAGCCTTAGATTAATAAGAATCAAATCACTTTCTTTAATGTCACGCTTGAGTTTAAGCTTTAATCCACCACCGCTTAAATTAACCATTGTACCTTCTTCGTAAGGTATATTATCAAAATCTTCTTCATCTATATCAGTAATTATTTTATATTCAACTGTATCTAATACACTAACTCTAAAAAAGTTCCTTCTTTGTATTTTTTTTATGTCAAAAGGAAGTGAAACTTTATAATATATTATGCTTCCTTCTTTTCCCCTAGAAATTACCGTTGAATAAAAATTGAAACATCCACCCTCATCTAAGTAAGAGTTCATTTCAATCTTTTCTCCTGAATGCAACATTAAGTAGTCACCCTCGTAAACAGGTAAATTTATCCTCATGGAATCATCTTCCACATCCATAATTAGAGCTTTATATGGTTTTTCATTTACAACAACTTCTATTCTATCATTAACTTTTAAGGTAAAACCCTTCACCTGAAATCCCCCTATGAAAAAATATTAAATAAACGCTTAAATAGTCCTTTTGCTCCATTTGATGAACTCACATCTTGTCCCATAATTTTCATGGCAATATTGTCAATATTTTTAGCCGCATCGCAATTTGGATACAATACTACAAATGGTTTTTGCTGCCTTACACTTTGTACTAACTTTTTATCTTCTAATATGCACCCTAAATATTCTACATTCATTTTAAGAAATTTGCTCACAGCTCTATTAAACTTGTTAAACGTATCTTGACCTTCTTCTTCAGTAAATGCTTTATTAACAATTATTTTTGCTTCTGACTTTAGTTTATAATGGTCTGTTGCTTTAATCAAACTATAACCATCTGTAAGTGAAGTCGGCTCCGGAGTAATGA
The DNA here is from genome assembly GCF_003575225.1 of Clostridium chromiireducens. NCBI lineage: Bacteria > Bacillati > Bacillota > Clostridia > Eubacteriales > Clostridiaceae > Clostridium > Clostridium chromiireducens. Next base: position 479,086 of record NZ_QXDJ01000001.1, read on the forward strand.
CAATAATTAAATCTTCGGATGCTCCAATAAATGATAAAATATCTTTATTAACTCCAGCCCCTGTATCCATTAATATATAATCATACTCATCTAGTGTTTCAAGTTTTCCTAGAAATAACTCTTTTTCTTCTTCACTTAATTCTTGAGTCTTGCTTAAAGCTGAACCTGCTGGAACTAAGTGTACCCCATTTGTTCCTTCTATAATTATATCCTGTATTTCTAAGTCAGTAAATACAATATCAAATATATTATGCTTGGGATATAACCCCATTAATACATCATCATTCCCCATCCCTAAATCAGCGTCAAATATTAAAACTTTATTACCTTTATCTTGAAGAGTTATAGCTAAATTCACAACAAAATTACTTTTACCAACTCCACCTTTTCCAGATGTTACTGTTATTATTTTGGCATGCTTTTTCTTATCTTCTTCTTGATTAATTAATTTTCTTAATGATTCTGCCTGGTCTAGCATAAAATTTCCTCCCCTAGGATGAAACTTGCAATTTCTTCTTTTGTAGGTACTATTATGTCATCTGGTACATTTTGCCCTGTCGTTATAAAACTAATTGGTTTATTAGCAATTCTCGCTATGTTATATAGTGATCCATACACTGAAGTTTCATCAAGCTTCGTAATTATAATATTATCGTATTCAAGTTCTGCATAACCTTTTAAAATACTTTTTATGTCACTATTTTTTGTAGTTGCACTTATTACCATATTTACATGGTCAGGATTTGCTTTTTGAACAAAAGCTCTAAGTTCAGAAATTTGCATCGCATTCTTACTACTTCTTCCTGTTGTATCTATAAGAATTACATCACATTCTTTCATATATTCAATTGCATCTTCCATTTCCTTCATTGTAATTACTACTTTAAATGGAATATTCATTATCTCTGCATATGTTTTAAGCTGCTCTATTGCACCAATTCTATATGTATCTACTGTAATTAGTCCAACTCTTTTCTTTTCGATAAGAGCAAGTCTTCCTGCAAGCTTTGCTATTGTAGTTGTTTTACCCACCCCAGTTGGGCCCACCAATACTACCCTGCCACTTATACTTTTTCTAGATACTAAGATATCTCTTTCAAAAATATCTCTTAGTAACTCTGTTTCATTTAACTCTTCTTCAGAATTTGAACTTATTGATTGCACAATTTCATCTTGAAGCTCTTCATCTACTTCCAAACTCTTTAGTCTTTCTTTTATATAGCTTTCAGAACCACTTTCGTCAGAAGAATTATTCTTTATTACCTTATTTAATAAGTTTTTTAATTCATTCATTTCTTTATGTATAGATTGTATATTTGAATCTTCTCTTTCGGTTTTTACTGATATATTTTCTTGTAGTAGTTTACTTGGTATAAATTCTTCCCTTACTGAACTATACTTCGCTGTTTCTTTTTCAACATTTGCATTATGCTCTCTTATCCTATCTCTTATGGTGTCAGCCTTTTCAATGTCTTCATTATGAACTGATTCCCTAGTAATTAATATTTCATCTTGCATAAGCTTTTTGATACTTTCCAAAGAATTTTGAAATTCATCATTCTTTTGGTGATATCTTCTTTCAGAATTATCACGCTCTCTATCTGGACTTGTTAAATTTTCAACAGCAGCTGTAACTTCAATCACTTTTTTCGAGAAAAATCCCTTAACTCCTGGTTTCCTTACTTTTCTTTGATTAATTATAATAGCATCTTTTCCTAGTTCATATCTAATACGAGTCAAACCTTCATTCATGTTTTTCACAAGATATTTCTTAATAACCATCTATATTCTTACGACTCCTTCACTATTAATTTGAACATCATTTGGAATTTCATTTAATGAAATTACCATAATATGAGGAAATACCATTTCAATTAATTTCCTAAATACAGGCCTTATATTTGGAGAAACTAATATAATAGGCTGATTATTGTAAAAATAAACTGATTCCACTGTATTTTTAATACCAGTAAGTATTCTTGTAGTTGTGTCTGGATTTACTGTAGGGAACGAGCCTTGCGCAGATTTTTGAGTATTATTTGCAATTATTTCTTCAATATCTGGATCCAAGGTTACTACTGTAATTGTCCTATTTTCATCCACTACTTGATTGCAAATAGTCCTAGCCAATGCAAATCTAACATACTCAGTTAATAATTCTATATCTCTTGTATTTTTGGAATTATCAGCTAGAGATTCCATTATAGTTACAATATCTTTAATTGGAACTTTTTCTCTAAGCAAATTCTGTAATACTTTTTGAAGTTCTCCAATGCTTAAAAGGTCAGGTATTAGTTCTTCAACAACTGCACTATATTTCTCTCTTGCATTATCAACAATAAGTTTAACTTCTTGTCTTCCAAGTAATTCATATGAGTGAGTTTTTATCGTTTCAGTTAAATGCGTTACCATAACTGTTGTTGGGTCAACTACTGTTAATCCCTTAATTTCTGCCTCTTCTCTTTGATCCTTATTAATCCAAACAGCTGGAAGGCCGAATGTTGGTTCCATTGTTTTTATTCCTGGTATATCCGAATTTTCTCCAGTTGGATCCATGCAAAGTAACATGCTTGGCATTAATTCTGATGATACAATCATTGTTCCTCTAATTTTTACTATATATTCATTGGTTTTAAGTTGAAGATTATCCCTAATTCTTATAGGTTGCACTACAATCCCCATCTCTATAGCGCATTGTCTTCTAACAGATGCTATTCTTTGTAATAAATCTCCTCCTGAGGCTTCATCTGCAAGTGGTATAAGACCATATCCAATCTCAACCTCCATTGGTTCTACAGATATCAGATTCATAACATTTTCTGGTTCTTTTCGTTCTGCCTGAATAATTTCTTCTTCTTCTGAGACAAACTCCTGTATTTCTTTAGCTGCAGCATCTTTATAGAGCAGATACGTTAATGTTCCCATTGATATAGATGCAGCGAAGAATGGAATTTTAGGCATACTTGGTATAATTCCCAAGAATAACATTACGGCACTTGCAATTCCTGTTGCCACCGGGAAAGCTGTCAATTGTTGAGTTAAAGTATTTCCTAAGTTTTCTGAACTTCCTGAACGAGTAACTAAAATACCTGAAGCTGTTGATATAAGTAACGCTGGAACTTGACTCACTAGTCCATCACCAACGGTAAGTATAACATAGGTCTGAGCTGCCTGAGCCGCACTCATGTTTTTCTGAAGCACTCCTATTATTATGCCTCCTATTACATTAATAATAGTTATGATAATACCCGCTATAGCATCCCCTTTAACGAACTTAGATGCACCATCCATAGCTCCATAGAAATCTGCTTCTGACTGTAAGTCCAATCTTCTTTTTTTGGCAACTGCTTCATCAATCATACCAGAATTTAAATCCGCGTCGATACTCATTTGTTTACCTGGCATTGCATCAAGTGTAAATCTAGCAGATACTTCTGCAACTCTTCCTGCACCGTTTGTGATTACCATAAATTGTATTACCACTATAATTAAAAATATAATAATACCAACTACATAATTCCCACCAATAACAAAATTACCAAATGCTGTTATAATGGTTCCAGCATCTGCCTCTGTAAGTATTAATCTTGTTGATGATATATTAAGTGCCAATCTAAACAAAGTAGTAACAAGCAGTAAAGTCGGGAAGACTGATAGCTGTAATACATTTGTTGTGAACATGGTTATTAAAATAATAATTATAGAAATTGTTATATTTAGCGCTAGAAGCAAGTCAAGTAAAAGCTTTGGCAGGGGGATTATTATCATAAGAACTATAGTTATTACACCAAATGCCACCATTACATCAAAGTTATTTTTTATATCTAGTTTTCTATTACCAAATTCCAAAACAATAAACCTCCCATTCTTAAATTATCTTCTCTATCTTGGAGGATAATTTACTAATCAATTGAATATGATGTCTGTTTCTTGATTGAACTATTTATCCTTTTTAAGTTTCATTACAATTACCAAAATTTCAGCAACTGCTTGATATAAGTCTTGTGGTATGTCTTCATCAATTTCTACCCTATCATACATTAACCTTGCAAGAGGTTTATTTTCAATCACAGGAACATCATTTTCTTTTGCAATACTTTTTATTTTAAGAGCTATATAATCGGCTCCTTTAGCGACAACTTTTGGAGCTTCCATATTGGTCCCTTCTTCATATTTTATAGCTATTGCTAAATGGGTTGGATTTGTTATAACAACTGTAGCATCTGCTACAGATTTCATCATTCTTTTCATCCCCATTTCTCTTTGTCTCTGCTTTATTTTTCCTTTTAATTGAGGATCTCCTTCTGATTGTTTATATTCATCCTTAATTTCCTGTTTTGTCATCCTCATATCTTTATTATGCATTCTAATTTGAATAAAATAATCTGTTGCAGCAATAATTACAAGAACTATACATATTTGCTTAAAAATCCCTACTACTAAATCTTTTACTTCATTACTCAATGAAGGTAAATATAGATTAGAAATACCTAATATATTTTGATAATTAGATGAAATATATTTATATGCTATTACCGATACAATAGTTATTACCATTAGATTTTTTAGTAAATCTACTACGCTTCTCTTTGAAAATATATTTTTCATTCCAGATATCGGGTTCAACTTTCCAAATGACGGCTTTAAAGGCTCTTTTGTTATCAAAAATCCTGTTTGAAGTAAACTAGCAACAATTCCACCAATCATTATAGGAATAGCAAAAGGAAAAAGGTAACTTGCTATTTTTATGAGTACCGTAATCACTAAGTTTGAAACCGTTGCTTGATTGAATTCAGCTAACATAGGTAATGATAGAAAATAAATAATTATATCTTTAAAACCATTAGTTAACATTCCCCAAAGTGAGCTAATAAGCAATGTACAAACTACCATTGTAATGGCAACTGATACATCTTTACTTCTCGCTATTTGTCCTTTATTTCTGGAATCTGATTTTTTCTTAGGAGTAGCTTCTTCTGTTTTATCATCACCTGCAAAAATTAATGCTACAGGAACTGCCGGTACCAAGTTTATTATTTCCCGGAAAATGTTCGGCAGATTATATATAGCAGTTCCGACTAATTTTAAAATTAATGGCATCAATATGATATATGTAATAAGTCCTAGTAAATTTTTAATAGGTACGCCAAAAATCATAATTGGAATTGTTGGTACTGTCCTCGAAATTAATCCCAAACATACATCGGTTATAACTATTATCAATACTAATGGTATAGCTATTTTTATCCCTAAAGCAAAAAAGTTAAAAATATTTTGCATAACACCCATTAGTGTCTCTTGATATACTATAGTCTTACCTATCGGTACCACATTTGTACTTTCTACCAACATATTTATAACCACATGGTGGCCATCTACAATAAAAAAGAATGCAAGTGAAATAAAATATGATAGATTTCCCAATAATGTGGATGATGTATGTGTTGCAGGATCCAGTATAGATATCATAGCAAATCCTGCATGAATATCCATCCATTCACCCGCCAGTTTCACTATTTGAAAAACTAAATTAGTTATGTAACCTAATATCAATCCAGTCATTATTTCGCTTACTGCATAAAAAGCTAACAAATAACCACTGTTCATAGCATTCAATGTTGAATAATCTATTCCTGACATAATTCCAAAAGATAATATAAGAGAAAATGCCCCCTGCATTATTTGAGGCGTTCCAGCTGGAAAAAATATTTCAACTGCTATAAAATATGAAGTTATTCTTAAAAAAATTAAGAATAATGCAAGAAAGTAGGCTACATCTACCATAGCTCCTTACCTCCTTATGTAACAACTTTTGAGATTAAATCAAATATTCTATTAGTAAACGACATAATTGTTTCTAACATCCAACTTCCTAAAAATATTCCTACAACTGCAGCTGCTATCAATTTGGGAACAAAAGTTAGTGTCTGCTCTTGAATTTGAGTAGTTGCTTGTAGAATACTTATAACTAAACCTAGTACAAGAACTACTATTAATATTGGCGCCGAAACCTTTGCAGCTGTAACAATCGTATCTTTTACTACCGCATTAAGCATAGTTTGTGTCATACTATTTCACCTCACATAAAACTCTGTATCAATGATTTCACCAATAGGTACCATCCATCTACCATTACAAATAATATTAATTTAAACGGTAAAGATACCATAGTAGGAGGCAGCATAAACATACCCATGGACATTAAAACACTCGAGATAACCATATCAATTACTAAAAATGGCAAGTATATTAAAAACCCTATTTGAAATGCTGTCTTAAGTTCGCTAATTGCGAAAGCTGGAATTAATGTAGTAAATGAAATATTTTCTTTTGTTAAATTCTCTTTATCTGCTTTTCCTATTTCAACAAATAGTTCTAAATCTTTTTCTCTTGTTTGCTTAAGCATAAATGTTTTTAATGGTTTCGAAACTTCTTCAAATGCTTGTTCCTGATTTATTTTATTTTCTAAATAAGGTTGAATTCCATTTTTATTCATTTCATTGTAAACTGGTGTCATAATAAATAAAGTTAAGAATATAGCCAGTCCAGTTAAAATCTGATTCGGAATAGCTTGCTGTACCCCTATTGCACTTTTAAGAAATGAGAATACAACAACTATTCTGGTAAAAGCTGTCATCATTATTATAATTGATGGCAGCAACGCTATTATAGTAAAAAATATTAAGATCCTAATACTACTTACATAATCCTGCGGTGCACCATTATTATCTCCAAGGGAGATATTTAATTGCGGTAAATTTGTACTACTTGGAGCAGCATATGCATTTACTGTATGAAACATCATAATTCCTAGAGCCATCATGAGCGTAAATACAATCATTTTCTTATTTCTTTTCATGCTTCTCTCCCTTTGATTTTATATTCTTTACTATCTTAGAAAAATTTTTTTCTGATTTTATTAATAAGTCCTTATAATAATTTGTAATTTCTTCTGCTGCTTTTTTCTTATCTTGTTCAATTATAGATATTTCTTCTTTTGATAGTTCCGACAGTTTTTCCATATGTCCTGCACTACTAGTCATTACATATCCTTGTTCCCCTATTTTAACTATTAATATGGCATTTTCTTTAGTTATTTGTACCCTCTCAATAACCTTAATATATTTATTATTGTTAATCATATTAAATTTTGATCCCATTAACCTAAAACTTAAAAACATTAATCCTATTGTAACTCCTAGTGCGAATACGAGCTGCATAATCATTCCAAAAAATCCAAAATCCATTTTTCTTACCTACTGTACTATCATGCTTTTAAATCTTATATCGGTAATTTTGCCCTTAGTTAAATCCTTATTAATAGCATCAATTAATTGCTTCTTTATAGCATCTCTATTAACAACATTATTTAAATAATCTGCTTTCTGACTTTTAAAGAAAAAAATAATATTATCTCTAACAACGACTTGATTAGATGTTAGCTCTTCAAGAAGTTTGGTTTTGCTTTTATCATAGCCTATAGCTATCTCTCCTTTAAAATATCTTTTTCCACCTTCATCAGCTAGATTAACGGTGAACTCTTGTAAATCTATATACGCATTTTCAACTACTACTTCTTGAGCCTCTACTGTATTTTTAGTTTTCATAAATAAATATACTCCACCAAAAGTTGCTGCCCCAAGCACTAATAATCCTAATATGAATAGGACTATCATAGATCCTTTACCACCTTTGCCTGAATTCTCACCTTTTTCTTTATTTTTCCCTTTTCCAAATGCCATTACTATCACTCCTCATTACTTGCAACAATTAAAATATCGATTTTTATACTTTGAGTTCAATTCAGATATTAACTATTAAATTTAATTTATCTAAATTTTGTATGTAAATATCTTATTCTTATATTCTATAACTAATCTCCTTACCTCTTCTATACTTTCTAAAACTATATATTTTCTTCCATTAACCAAAGTAATTATAGTTTCAGGCACTTCTTCTATTTTTTCTATATGATCTGCATTTAAAATAAAGTGCTCATGGTTCATCCCTGTTACATCTATCATAAACTCTCACCCCTTTAAAATTATGTACAATTCACAATACATAATATTATCATATTACATATGCTTAATTTTTGAAAGATTTAATTATTTGAAAATAATACAACAATTATCTAATTATGCATTGTGTATTGTGCATTACAAAAACTATAATTGTATATTTTGCTTACTAATGATTGTAAGTTGAGATTCCCCTCAACTTACACATCATTGTAATTATTTAATATTTTAAACTATCTCATTAATCCTGTAATTGTTTGAAGAATTTCATCACCAGTAGTTACCATCTTTGATGCAGCTTGGAAACTTCTAGTTGCTGTAATCATATCTGTAAATTGTTCTGTTAAATCAACATTTGAACCTTCAAGAGCTCCTTGTATAAAATCTCCGAATCCTTTACTGTTATCCGTAGTCCCATCAGTTCCTACTCCATTTCTAATTATTTCTGGTCCTGAGTTTGCAGACTTTTGAAGCAAATTTCCTCCAACTGAAATTAATCCTTCCGGATTTTTAAATGAAGCTAGCGCTATTTGCCCAACTGCTGCTCTTGATCCATCCCCAAGTATAACAGTAATTAATCCATCTTTTCCTATTTCGAATTTCTTAACAGGCTGACCCGCAGTATCACTTGCGCTTCCATATACAGTATCTGGAACTTTAAGCGGCACTAACTTTGTATCTGTTCCATTTGCTCCAACAATTGCTACTGATGATTTTCCAGTTGTTTTATCTACGGCATCAGCGTTAACACTTAAAATTTTTCCTGAAGTTGGATCAATACTTGTTGTTTGAGTCCCATCAGTTACTGCATATCCCATAACTCTACGCCCATCAGCTGTTAATAAATTACCCTGAGAGTCTAAAGTCAAATTTCCATCTCTAGTATATAGTATATCCATCACGCCTTTGTCTGCACCAGTAGCTGGTGTTATAGAGTTAGTAGTTTCATCAATATTATTACCACCACTATAATCTACAAATCCTGAACCTGTTAATAAATATCCGTCACCATCTATACAAACATCAAGAGACCTTCCAGTTGATAGAGCATTTCCTTGACCCATTACTTTATTTATACTTGACACTTGAGCTCCAAGTCCTACTTGCTTTGCATTTGTACCACCTTTTGTTGCAGTAACAGAAGTTGCTTCTCCTGTATTTTGGTACAACATATCCCTGAATCTTGCACTCGAAGCTTTAAATGATGTAGTTCCTACATTTGCTATATTGTTACCAATAACATCCAACTTGGTTTGATTAACCTTCATTCCGCTTATTCCAGCATACATACATCTTAACATAAACGTACCTCCCAATCATATTTTTTATTTTACTTGTCTCCATCGTTCAACAAGTTAAGGCTTCCTTTTAAGGTCCAGCCTATAAAATCACTACACTGTCTACATTGGTAAATATATTATCTTTTGCTCTATCCTTTTCAACAGCTGTTATTAAAGTTTTGTTTTCAACACTAGCAATTAGTGCCACATCTTTATATAACATAACTGTATTTCTTGAATTTTTATCCTTTGCTATCTCAAAACCCTTTTCAATTTGCTTCATATCTTCTTCCGTAAAATTAATTTCATCCAATCTTAAAGCAGCATGTTTAGATACTGTAAAGCCTTCACTTTTGTTTTTTATATTATCAAAAACATTTCGAAAGCTTGTCTCTTCATTGTTACTGCCTTTACTACTTCTAGTATCTCGAGGATTAGCAATTTGACCGATATTTCCTACAGAGTATGCTTGACCATTAATAATTCTATAACTCATTTATACACCTGCTATTTTAGACAAAGTTGCATTTTCTGCAGCTATATTATCGTTAGTTGTACTCGAAATAGTATTTACTGTTTCATTTGATTCAGCTACTTCTGTAGATGTTGAAGTATTGTTTGCAGTATTTGTGGAATCACTCGTAGTTGTTCCAGTTGTTTTCGTAGTATTTAAACTTACGTTCATATCCTCATCAGTTAAATCACCAGCTCTTACTATGTCTCCATAGTCATAGGTTTTAGTTTTACCAGTTGGCTTTCCATCATTATCCAAAACATCAACCTTTATTTTTACTGTTGCACTGCTAACAGTATCAATATAAGCACCTACGACTTTTCCTTTTATAAGAACAGTTTTATTCTTGTCATCTACAGTTGCTATAACAATATTTTGCTGCTTATCTGCTAAAGCCGAAGCTGCCAAAAAATCCGAATTAAGAGCTGCTCTGTTATTTGCAGTTGTATTGCTATCAGTTGTTTGTACACTTCCTATTATCTTTGAAACATCTATTTCCTCTTCTTTTCCATCAATTGTCATTGTTGCATAAGTCCCGTTAGACTTTTTTGTTATCTTAGTTACATAACCTTCAACATTTGTGCCATCATCATACTTCTCATTTATTATTGCTTTTTTTCCAATCATTTGTTGGTACGCATAATCTGACATAGTTGTATTTAAATTCTGCATTTGTTCCATCGACGCAAATTGAGCCATTTGTGCCACATATGCACTTGAATCCTGATTCTGAGTCGGATCTAAGTTACTAAGCTGAGCAGAAAGAATCTTAAGAAACGAATTTTTATCAAAATCAGTAGTCGATTTTGTTATAAGCGTTCCTCTATCTGTTGTTGTTTTTCCTACTGTTTGTGCAGCTTTGGCATTTTTAGCATTTGTTATTGCATCAGCTCCACTAATATACGTATGGTTCAATTGTGTTTCAACTGCCATAAAATTCACCTCCTATACAAAAAAGTCTAAGTTACTATCGTTATCAATAGTGTTTTCAACCATCTCTTCTTCAGAGATACTTACATTATTTATACCACTTACACTGTCGTTACTATTACTATTCCTTCTTTCCTGCTCTTCAGAAAGTTGCCCGCCAAAACCTTGTCCTCTAAAGAAAGTTGTGTCATCTTGGTAAAGTTCAATGTTAATATCTGTGATCCTTAAATTTTGTTCACCTAACTGCTTTTTTATATCATTTAAATTTTGAGTAAGTAAAGCAGCTGTTTCCTTTGAATTAACTTTTAAGTTAGCTTTCATCAAACCATCTTCTTGAACTAGTTTAATGGTTATCTCGCCTAAATTTCCCGGATTAACTTTTACTATTAATTCCTTTAGTGAATTATTACTCATAAACTTAACATCTTTAACCAAATCATCTACAAAGGTCGCTTTGTTTATTGTAAGCCCTCTAACATTGTCTGCTCCCTGATTCTGAATAGTTGAAGTTCGTGTTCCAAATAAATTTATTTTATTCAATGAATCATCTTTATTGTCACCAACTAAAGAATTTAAAAACTTCTCCTCTTTTGCCTTTGAAGTTTCAGAATTATTACTATTGGTTGAACCTCCACTATTTTCTTGTGAGTAATTCTTACCTAACGCATCTTCAATATTTAATATTTTGTTATCTCTACCATTTAATATATTAGATATTTCGGACATTAAACTTTTAATACCTTTTGTAGAATTTATATCACTATCCCCAAGCTTAGCGCTTAAATTACCTAAAATCTTCTCCATAGTTTTTAATGAGTTAGCATCTAACTTATCTTTCACTGAATCATCTTTTAATAGTTCCATTATCTTTTCCATGATATTACTCATACCATTCGATGATTTATTATCAATATTTCCAATTAAAGCTTTCAAATCATTAGTATTAATATCTCCATTTGATTCTAAATCTTCTTTCTTAATACCTAATCTAGTAAGTAAATTCAACAATTCTGCTAATATGTCACTTGCCTTTTCTTTAGATGACGCTTCACTTTCCTTTTCCAATTCTTCCAGTTTTTCCTTGTCATCATCAACTCTATTAGTATTAGTCTCATTAACCCGATCTATTGTTTTATTATTATTCGCATTATCTATATTTTTATTATGTTCTTTCTGATTAGATCTTGAACTTAATACTTTTTTAAAATCGCTGCTCGAATAAATATTTTTTTTGCTATCAACTTTATAAAATTCTGAGATAGATTTATTATTTGAACTTGTGTCGAATGATTTTAATAAATTATCAGCACTGCTTTTTGCATTTATAATCATTATTTTCACCTCCTTTCACGTAATATAACTATAAAAAAATCAACTATATACTCTTTGATTCTTTTACTTGTTTTGATTTCTTACATATGCATAAAGAGCTAATTCATCTAGATTTATCTGTTCTAGTCTATCTTGCTCCTTAATATATTCAGAATACTTTTTTTCCTTTAGTGTTTGTACAGTTTTTCTTTCCATTTGTTTTGCTGTTAAATCTTTTCTTCTTTGGTCAACTTCTTGATTTTTAATAATTAAGTCTTTCTCAGCCGTCTTAATTCCATTTTGAACACCTTGAATATAATATCTCTTTAATTTTTGGTACACTATATCCTCATTAGGCGTTATCCCTTTATACTTATTATAACTTGAGTTAAGTTCTTCTAATTTTTCTTCTACCTTCTTTTTTTCTCTCTGGCTTTCAGTAAATAATCTCTTGCTCTCTTCTTCATTAGAGACTCTCATTTCAAGAAGCTTTTCTAATCCAAATTTGAATCTTTCAGCCAAAACTAAACCTCCCTTTGCCAATTCCGACTACAAGACACTTCCAATTATAATTAGTTTTAGCTGTTTACTAGCTAAAGCTATATAATTTTTATCTAAACATTGACATTAAAGTATTTTCTGTTTCTTTGTAACTTGATTTCTCATCAATTCCCTGACGTAAAAATTTATTTAGCGCATCATTATAACTAATTGCCATATCTATTTTTTTGTTACTTCCTTTAACATAAGCACCAATATTAATTAAATCCTCTGAATCTTTATAAGTTGCTAAAAGGTCTCTTGCGAGTGATGCAGCTTCTTTAAGCTCCTTGGGTGCGATCTGATTCATAAGTCTACTAACACTATTTAATATATCAATAGCCGGATAGTGATTCTTATGAGCTAAACTTCTTGATAACACTATATGCCCATCTAATATACCTCTAACAGCATCAGCTATAGGTTCATTAAAATCGTCCCCATCAACCAGAACCGTGTAAAAAGCTGTAATTGATCCATGTGACGATGTTCCCGATCTTTCCATAAGCTTAGGAAGTTTTGCAAATACAGAAGGTGTATATCCTTTTGTTGCTGGAGGTTCTCCAATAGCAAGTCCAACCTCTCTTTGAGCCATCGCAAATCTTGTTACAGAATCCATCATAAGGATTACTTTCTTACCATTATCTCTAAAGTATTCAGCAATTGCTGTAGCTGTTAATGCTCCTTTAATCCTTATTAGGGCAGGTTTATCTGATGTAGCACATACTACAACAGATTTTTTCATCCCTTCTGGTCCTAAGTCTTTCTCTATGAACTCTAGAACTTCTCTTCCTCTTTCCCCAATCAATGCAATAACATTTACATCTGCCTCAGCTTCCCTTGCTATCATACCAAGTGTGGTACTCTTACCAACTCCACTACCTGCGAAAATTCCTATTCTTTGGCCGTCTCCGCAGGTTAAGAATCCATCTATCGCTCGAACTCCTGTAGGCATTATCTCTTTAATTCTTTTCCTTCTTAAAGGATCTGGAGCATCATTTTCTAGTGGGTATTCCTCTCCATCTATAAAAAGGTCCTCACAGTCTATAGGCTTCCCCAGACCATCAATAATATGTCCTAGCAGCTTATCTGAGCATTTAACACTTAAAGGTTTATGTTGTGGTACCACTCTGCACCCCGGAGAAATACCTATAAGTTCATCAAGAGGCATTAGAATAACAAATTCATCTCTAAATCCCACGACTTCGCAATTTATCGGAATATTTTTCTGATTATATATAATGCAAAGTTCACCTATAAATGCTTTAATCCCCTGTACTTCTATAGTTAGCCCTATTACCTTTTTAACAACACCTTCACTATATATTGTAGAGGTATTATTCACCTTTTTAATCAACTTGTCAAAATCCAAGTTTAAATCTAGCATATAGAACTACTCCTTTATTTTTTTACACTTATCCAAGTATTGCCTTCCGCATTTGTTCCATTCCAGTTTCAATACCAACTTTAACTATCCCACTACCTTTTTCTAAAACAGCATTTCCTGGCTCCATAAAGTCATCGACTAATATGAATATTTCATTTTTTATACTGTATGCTATTTTCCATTTCTCTACTTGAGTTTTTAACTCTTCAGCATGAATGGAATTTACCCTTAAAATAACATTGTCTTCTCCTTTTGATATTTTAAAAGCTTCTTCAACAATTAAATTTAATGACTCTTCTTTACTTAGTGATTTTTGTAAAATACTTTCAGCTATGTCTAATGCTAATTTTAATACATCTGACTTTTTATTCTCTAAATACTTTTCATAGTTTTCATGAGCTGATCTTAAAAGTATCTCTGCTTTGCTTACAATTTCTGCCGCTTCTGCCTTTGCTGTTTCAATTGTTTCATCATATGCTTTCTTATAACCATCATCATATCCATTTTCAAGGCCCTGAGCATAACCTTTTTCATAGGCTTTCTTTTCTGCAGCATTCGCATCCATTTGAGCTCTTAACGCAATCATTTGTTTTTCCTGTTTTGCGTCTTGTATAATTCTTTGACCAATATCTTCATAGCGCTTTAAAAGTTCTTCTGGATCGACTTCTGGTTCCTTTACTACTACTTCTTCTTCCCTAACTACCTCAATTTCTTCAAATACTGGCATTTTAATATTATATTTAGTCGAAATAATTTTACTTTCCCCTTGTTTCGCCGAGGCTTTTTTAATTAAGTTATACGATGATTGCATCTTCTCCACCTCTTGCAATGATGATTTCATTTGCATCATCTAGCCTTCTAATAACAGCAACAATCTTCTGCTGAGCTTTTTCAACATCCGTAATTCTTACTGGTCCTAAGAATTCCATATCTTCTTTTAATGAAGCAGCAGCTCTCTTTGATTGGTTTCTATAAATACTGTTAGCCACTTCATCAGAACATCCTTTAAGTGCAAGAGCAAGATCTCCAGCTTCCACTTCCCTAAGAATTCTTTGAATAGATACGTCATCAAGTGAAACAATATCCTCAAATACAAACATCGAACTCTTAACTTTATCAGCAAGTTCTGCATCTTCTCTCTCTAAACCTTCAGTAATGTTCTTTTCAGTAGTTCTATCAACAGCATTTAGTATACTAACTAATGTTTCCACTCCACCTAAACTTGTCATCTCTGTTCTTACTACTGAAGATAACTTATTTTCTAATACAGCTTCTATTTCTTTAATTACCATAGGAGATGTATTATTCATGGTCGCAATTCTATATGCAACTTCACTCTGTGTTTCTTCTGGCAATTCTGCCATAACTTGAGCCGCTTTATCTGGTTGAAGATAACATAAAATTAAAGCTATAGTTTGTGGCTGCTCTGATATAATTACATTTAACAATTGATGAGAATCTGCTTTTCTAGCAATTGAAAACGGTCTGTATTGAGCTGTAGCTTCTGATACCTTTTCCAATATCTCCCCCGCTCTTTGACTTCCTAATGCCTTTGATAATAATACCTTAGCATAGTCCATTCCACCTTCAATTATATAATCTCTAGCTTTATTTATTTGTAAAAACTCATTTAATATTTCTTCTCTTTGCTCTGGTGTAACAGAAGTAATATTAGCAATTTCATAAGTTATCTTTTGAATTTCAGCTTCAGGTAATCTTTTTAATATACCTGATGAAACTTCTGGTCCAAGGGTTATAAATAAAATTGCCGCCTTATGAACTCCTGTTAATTGTTGGTGTTCTTTTGCCATAGCTATCACCTCTCATTTTCAGTCAACCATGACTTAATTATTTCTACAACTTGTTCTGGTTTTTCTTTTGCATATTTCTTAATTTCTTCTTCTAAATGAGACTTTTGAGTCTTAACTTCAAATTCTATTGGGTCAAAATTCTCTGGCTCTTTTGGTATTATACTATCGTCAATTAATGTATTTAATAATTGTTCATTCTCAACCTTCTTCTTCCTTCTTCTTCTAGTTATTAAGAATATAATTATTCCGAGTAGTAATACTCCCAGAATACTTCCAATTATTATCATTTGATTTTTGCTTGCTGTAGCTGCATCTGCATTCATGGAATCTATTTCTGCTTTAGCTGCTTGTTGCTCAGTTGTATCAAACGCCATTCCAAGTAACGAAACTTCATCTCCTCTAAGCTTGTTTAAACCAATTGCATTTCCAATCGCGTTTTCAAGGGTTTGTTTAGTTGCATCATCCAAGCTTCCATCAACTACAACTGAAGCTGTAAGTCTTTTTACTTCCCCTGGTGCACTTATGACCTTTGACTCGCTTTTACCAACTTCATAATTCGTCTTTTGATCTTCTTTAGTTGAAACCGAATTATTATTGTTATTTGCCGTTGCCTGATTACTCATATTATTATCTACAGGACTTTGGCTATTTGTTCCTGTTGTTGAATTATTTGATTCTTTCGAATTTTCTTGACTTACAATTACTTTATTCGGATCTACCACTGTTTGTGTCTTTTGCTTCGAATCAAAATCCAAATCCACATTAACAGTTGCCCTTACTTTACCTTTACCTACAACTGGCTCTAATAAATTTACTATTTCTTTTTTTAATTTATCTTCATATACTTTTTCTGCATCTTGTTGTTTTGCAATTTCTTCTGAACTTACTTTATCCGTCTCACTAGAATTAATGTCTTTTGTAAGTAATTTCATATTGTCATCTACTACATCAATATTTTCTTTTGGAATATTCTGCGTAGCACCTGACACCAATGCAACTATTGATTTAACTTGCTCTTCATTAAGTGTTGCGCCCTTTTTTATCTTTAAATAAACCGAGGCTTTACCTGGCTCCTTGTCCTTAACAAAAACAGAATCTTGAGCTTCAGTTATATGTACTCTTGCATCTTCCACTTGCGGAAAACTTTTTATAGTTTTCTCTAATTCACCTTGCTGCATTCTAACCTTTTTTATCTTAAATTCCTCATCTGTCATTCCAAATGAACTAGCATTATCCATAAGTTCATAACCCTTACTTCCAGATGTCAAAGTTGGTGCCAATTCTAATCTTAATGCATCTACCTGATCTTTTGAAACCCAAATTGTATTATTTGCACTATCGATCTTTGTATCAACTTTCTTTTCATTTAAAGTATTTACTACCGTTTGAGCATCTGTAGGATCAAGGTTAGAGAATAATACCTGATATTTATTAGAAGATGAATAAAAAAATGAACTTATTATTGCGATAATAACTGTTAAAACTGCAATTATAACAACAATCTTTATTTTCTTACTTTGGGATTTAAACTTTTCCAAAAGCCCCTTAACTTTTTCTAAAAGTTTTTTCATTATTTAGCTCTCCTCACCTTACTACAATTGCATCTTTGATAATTGGTTATATCCCTCCAATAACTTATCTCTAGTTTGAGCCAAAAATTGTAAACTCAAACTAGCTTCTTGGTTCTTAACCATTACTTCATCGATACTTACATCCTCTCCCCTAATAAATTTCGTTGAAGTCGTATCAGCATTTACCATTTTATCATTGGTATCATCTATAGTCTTTTTTAGAACATCTCCAAAACTAACGGCGCTCATATTTTCACTTTTAGCTTTATTATCATTTATATTTTCAAACTTTTTATTAAATAAAATCTCGTTTTGTGCAAATCTATCTTCTATTCTCATTTATAAATCACTCCTATTTCCCAATTTCTAATGCCTTCGAAAACATACCTTTTAAAGCATTAAATGTATCTACATTAGCTTCATAAGATCTTGTTGCTACCATCATATCCGCCATTTCATTTAATACATTTACATTAGGCATAGTAACATATCCATTTGCATCTGCATCAGGATGAGTTGGGTCGTATATTTTTCTTAAAGGTGATGAATCCTTTTCAATCTTTACTGCTTTTACTCCGGCCATTTCTTTATTCGCGTCAAGTGCCTCTTGGAATACAGCTACCTTTCTCACATATGGGCCGCTTCCGTCAGCACTTCTTGTAGTACTTGCATTCGCCATGTTTGCGGTTATCGTATCCATTCTTAGCCTTTCTGCTGAAAGCCCTGTTGCACTTATCTGCATCGAACTAAATGCGTTCATTTATATCCCTCCTCGTATATCTGATAGAACTACTTAACTGTCTCTTTAACTTATCAATTTTGAAAATCTTTATGGTTTAATCCCTGTACGTTTACTTCATAACAGTTTTTAAATTATTAAACTTACTATTAATCTCTGTTATTAGCGCATTATATTTAAGAGTATTCGCCGCTTGATTTACTTTTTCTATATCTAAATCAACATTGTTCCCATCACTTCTCATACTAGTGCTTTTATCTTGCTCAATTGATATATTTTCATTTTCTGAATTTGTGCTAGAAAAATGTAGGGGGTTTGTCCTTTTTAATTCTAACGCTGAGGAATTTTCATTCTTTAAATTTTCTTCAAACACAACATTAAATCTCTTATAATCCTTAGTATTAACATTTGCCATGTTATTAGCAATTGTCTTAGCTCTAATATTTGATGCTTTAATTCCTGATTTAATCAAATCATATGTAGAATCAAAATTAATAGATTGTATACTCATAAATTCACATCCTTATTTATTCTCATTTAATATAATAAAATTTTAAAACTCTAACTAAGACATTAACCTTATATCCAAAATCATAACCTCAATTATTTGTTTAGAAGTTATATTATAATTTAATTATTTTACAAATAACTCATTAATAATTTAATTATAAAATAATTAAGACATTTTATCTATAATTTTTTTTCAAATCCTCTCCAAACTATTTACTATTATATGTTATTTATACATCGTTTGTAATTTTATTCCTTGATTCTATCAAATATGACATGACAACATATTCCTAAACTTTATTTCCTGTATGCACATAAATAAAATATTAAAGGCACGTCATCTTTTTAAAATAAAAAATGACTATTAATACATAGTCACCAAAATACAGAAAAACTTAATAAATATAAAATTTATCATAATAATTATACTTTGGCAACCTGACAATCATAGGAAATAAGCTTTCCCTTAGACTCATAGCTTTGCGGCCTTACTTTTCAATAAGTGTGCTAGTATCATTTATAATTTATAGTTCATAATTCATTCATTTTATTATAAGGCATTTAGTAAATTTTTACCACAATTATTTTTATATTTTCGATAAAATTCGTATAATTATAACTTAATATACATATATATCTCATAAATATTTATCTAATGTTTAGCCACATTGACTCTCCCATTCTCTTCAATGTGAAGAGAACAGTGGCACGGACCCTAGAATGGATACCCCTTGAGGGTATAAAGTTCAACTAAGATTTAGATGTGGATCACCCCACTCCAAAATCAAGTTTTACTTGATAAGTCAGGGCAATAAAATAAACTAATAGTAAATTCTATAAAACTACTATTAGTTTATTTCTTAAAATATAATATTACTCTGTCTTATTTAACATTAGCTAGAATATTCAAACAATCTTTAGGAAAATTATTGCTTTGCGCTAATAATCCAATTGATGAATTAACCAACAATTGACTTTTTGAATAATTCATCATTTCTTCTGCAACATCAGCATCTCCAATTCTACTTTGAGATGTTTGAATGGAGATATCTTTGCTACTTAAATAATCAGCTGTTCCCTCTAATCTATTTTGAATCGAACCATATCTAACTCTAACTTTGCTAACCATTTCAATAGCTTTATCTACAGATTCAAGAGATGATTTAATATCACTTATATCCAGGCTGCCAACACCTAAATTTGATGCACTCACATTAAAAAATGGTATATCCATGCTTTCACCATCCATAGTTCCTATAGCAGTTTTTATTGACTTTGTATTGTCACCACTTACACTAGAATCAGATAATTTTATGCCATTAAACTCTGTACTGTTAGCAAAATTATCTAATTCTGCCTTAATACTATCAATTTCATTTTGAATAATTTTTTTATCTACATCCGTTAAAGATCCAGAACCAGCGTTAACCGTTAACTCCTTCATTCTAGATAAACTATTGTTCATTTCTTGTAGAACACCATCAAAAGTTTGAATCATAGAATTGGTATCTTGAATATTTCTACTTGCCGCATCATTGGTTAATATTTGTATCTTTAACGTTTCATTTTTTCCTATTCTATTAGGATTATCTTTAGCCGAATTCAACTTGCTTCCAGTGCTTATATTATTTAGTGCTTTGGATTCATCAGCAATTCTACCTATGTATGTTTTATGTATACTTAAAGAAAACATATTATGAGTAAGTCTCATTTTATAAAACCTCCTTTTGTTCTTTATTGCTATAAGATATATTTAAAAATATCCATAAACTCACACTCTTACATCTATATTAATCCCTTTGCTTGTATCTACAGCCATATTACTCATCATTTCTGTCATCTGAGTTGCTATTTCAGTTCTACTATTCATTACCATCTTCATAACTGATATTGAAACTGCATTTTGTAAAGATGCTTGATGCATACCTATTGACATTGTAGATAGATCCATCAAATCACTTCCTTTAAACTATATACTTTAATCTTTATTCCTTCATACTTGTTTAATATTCTTCTGAATACATAATATATTATGTATCAATGGTTTCTTTATTTCCCCACTTATTCTAATTATTATATTAATATATTTTTCTATAGATATTAGGTAATATGGTGAAGATAAATAGCCGATTTTGCTCTAGTGTGCATAAGAGACTCACTTTCTTTTAGAAAAGTTAGTTATTTTTTATTTAAATGCTCATTTAATAAAATAGTAAATTTTTTTGCACCTCTTAAATTAAGGTGTGAAAAATCATAAAATTCATTATCTTCAAAATCATTATTTTGAAAATAGTCCATAACTTCAAATATATATTTATTTTTGAAACTATTCAAAATATCATAAAATATATCTCTCTGTTTATATTCATAAGCATTCTGATAATATTTAGTAACTGGTAAAATAACTATAGTAGCTTTAATATTATTATAATTAAGCATTTCTAAAATTCTCTCAAAAATATTTATATTTTCTTTTATAGTTTCTGAATACATCATGTTTGATTGTTTTTTTATCTCATCAAATACATTATTATACATATTCTTTTCTACAATACCATTAAATAATTCCTTACAATAGCTTTCATATTTCAAATTGTTCTCACATTTTAAATACATTTTACTTAATAATTTCACTTCATTAATATTAGGATTATTATGTGTATCTTTAAAAATATCATAATATCTTTGGACCCTAAATTTATTATTACTTTTTGACAAATCATATCCAAAACTATAATAAGCCAAATTGATTACAACATGTCTTAAACTATCATTAGTTCTTTTTTCAATAATGTATTTTAATATTTTATAATCATAATATAAATCCTGACCAGAAAGAGCAAAATTAAAAGTTGATTTATCTAAATAATCGATATCAATTCCTGATTCCGCGTACGATAAACCTGTTATGATTGTTTCAAAATTTTTCTCCTCCATATATTTATTTAATTTAAAATTGAAACCTTCTATATTTGATAATCCAAAAATTATACTTTCCCATAAAATAATTTTATGTGTGGGTATTCCAGAATTAATAAGATTTCTTTTTATTTCATCTGATATTAAATTATTACCAGTATCTATAATTATGTAATCATAATTAACACTATTTATATCATTTAATTCAATAGTATCTACTTTATCTAACATATATGTCTTACTAATTATAAATGCAGAAAATGAATCCATATTCTTCTTAATACAATCTGTAGTTCCAATTAACACAACCTTTTTTCTGTTAGCTAATTTAAAATTATCATATGTTTTTCTGATATCCTGTATAATTCTCTCATATTTATTTTTTTTAATTTCACCTTTATTAGAATTAATAACTTGTTCTTTATCAAGATAATACTCATTTTTTACACAAACAAGAAATTTAATGATATTAGCCGCCGCTCTATTCATGGTCCATTTTTTATTTATTAGAAAATTTTTATCTATTTTTATATCCATTACATCTTTAAATTGTTGTTTTATATCTCCATCTAAATTTAAAACTTTTCCTACACCATTCTCTTCTGCAAATTGTTTAAAAGAGATTAAATCCGCAAACATTATAGGTAAACTAGCAGCTAAATAGTCCCAAATTTTATTAGGAAAGGCCGTATCTAAAAATGTTTTATTTCTTTCTGTTAAATTAAATATTGCCAGTCCAATATCATATTTTGTCATTTCAACAATTAAATTTTGCGGTGAAGTAACACCCTCATAATGTATATATTTAGACTTTTTTAATAATTTATTAATATAATTTTCGTCTACAGGACAATGCAAATGAACATGAATGTTATTTTCTGCAAGTTTTAGAAAAATAGGCTCCAAATATCTATGATGACCTATCGTTCCATGAAGTCCTCCTTCAAAAACACAATGAATTTGTCCATCTATATTGCTTAATTTCTCATAATATTTTAAAGGCAATTGTTCTTCTTCAATATAGCTATGTAATGATAAAATAGGTTTATTTTTTAAATTAAATTTATTTACAGCTATATCTCTTATCATAGGGTTTACATATATATTACCTGCACTTTTTACATTTGCTATATACTCTAGAACTATTTGTTCATTAGTTATATCTGATCTTAAAGAC
The DNA here is from genome assembly GCF_003575225.1 of Clostridium chromiireducens. Taxonomy (NCBI): domain Bacteria; kingdom Bacillati; phylum Bacillota; class Clostridia; order Eubacteriales; family Clostridiaceae; genus Clostridium; species Clostridium chromiireducens. The sequence continues at coordinate 501,796 of NZ_QXDJ01000001.1, forward strand.
ATCATATCATGCGTATCATGAATAATAGGCTTATTGGTAGCTGTAAATAATACAGTCAAATAATCAGGTTCATTAGAACTATATAAAATATCATAATCACTATCATTGATAAAATCTATCATTTCATTTACATTCTGTAATTGATAGATATTCTTATATGGTAATTTCAGATTCTTATATACTTGTGAAGGATGCACAGATGAATATAAAATATCTACTTGTATCCCTTTTTGACTTAATGCCTTTGCAACTTTATTTGTCCTTATACATGGCACACTCTGAATAAATAAAACTTTTCGAATAATTCCAGATTTGTTTTTACTTTGCTGAATTAAATTTAAATCAACTCTATGATCTTTGGTAATAATCGAGATTTTTTCATTTATTTCATTTATTGTACTTTCATCATTTGTTATGTCTAAAGCTCTTTCATAATATAATACCGATTCATTATATTTATTTAAATTTTCATAAAGAAAAGCCAAATTGTAATTTAAATCAAAATAATTATTATCTATTTGTAATCCGTTTTTTAATACTAACTCCGCCTTATCGAATTGAGCATTCATCATTAAAATAACTGCTTCCATAGAGAATGCTTCTACATCATTTGGAACTATTTCTAAGTATTCTCTAATTACAGCATAAGCTTCATCAATTTTATTATCATCAATTAACATTGCAACCTTATTTTTTATTTGCTTTTTCATAGAATCAAAATTTTCTTCCATGCTCTACCTTCTCCCTATATCAAAAAATAATTATTGTATATAAGTTTTCTTTTATAAAATATAAATAATTAATACTGGATCATAAATTATAAACACTTCTCCATACATTAAATGAAATAAATCTCCATTTAATCCATTCATCATCTGGAATATTATTAGGAATATACTTTTTCATCGAAGGATTAGCTTCCAATATATTTTTTATAGGTGTAGGATATCCTTTTTTATCTTTTCTCCAACAAACTTCTTCATGCAAAATATCTTTCATTGCATCTCTTAGTATGGCCTTTGACCAACCATTCTTAATTTTGCTGGTAGATGCTAAAGAAAAAATAAAGTTTACCAATCTATAATCAAGGAATGGGAACCTAGCTTCAATAGAAAATGCCATTCCTATTTTATCTTCATATCTCAAAAATGCAGGTATCATATATGTAGTAAGATCCTCAAATAATTTTTCGTTTACATATGAATTATTAAATTTTTGTATACCGTTTGATGTTATTGATTTCAAACTAGTACTAATAGAATTAATAAATTCATATCCCTTTTTATCTTCTATCTTTTGCAATTCATCTGATAATTCATAATCTTCAATACCACCATCCAGCAAATCCAGAATATAATACCATAAATAAAAATCGTATCCTGCTAATACTTCATCTCCACCTTGTCCATCCAAAAGAACTTTTACGTGAGGTTTCGCCAGCTCAATAACATTCCACATTGAAATTATTCCATATGCCTTACACGGCTCTTCAATGTAATACATTATTTTTTTTAATTTTTCTTCAAAATTATCATATGATGGAATTGTTTCATGATTTATTCCAGGATACATTGTAATTACAGAATTATAAAAATAGCTTTCATCACATTCTTCTTCTTCGTATTTTGATGAAAAAGAATGAACTTCACCATCAGAAATATTAGAAACTACTGAATATATAGAACTTGAATCTAATCCACCACTTAAGCAATTTCCTACTGGAACATCGCTTCTAAGCCTTAATCTTACACTATCAATAAATAACTCTCTGAATTTTTTTACATTTTCTTCATAATTATCACTAACATCATATATTGATTCTTTTAAGTTATAATATCGTACTAATTTTCGATTATTATCTTTTAATGAATATATCATATAATGTGAAGACGGAAATCTTTTTATTCCTTCAAAAAATGTATCTTCAATCCCATCAACTAAACCCGTTTGTAAAAATATATTTGCTGAATTTTCGTTTAGTTTTTTCTCATAGTATGGAGAATCTAATATAGGCTTTATCTCTGATGAAACAATAAATATTTTATCATCTTCATAATAGTATAGTGGTTTCACACCAAATCTATCCCTTGAAATTATTAGCTGCTCATTTTTTACATCATAATAAATGAAACTCCACATACCATTCAATTCATTTAAACAATCAGTGCCATATTTCTCCATAATTTTCAAAAGAACTTCTGTATCAGTCTTTGATTTAATCTTTTCATCACTTAAAAATTCATTGAGAAGTTCCATATAATTGTATATTTCTCCGTTGAAGCAAATATAATTTCCGTTCATAGATTTCATAGGTTGATGTCCTGCTGCACTTAAATCCAAGATTGATAACCTTCTATGTGCCAATGCAACTCTATCATTCCTTGACATTAATAATCCTGCATCATCTGGTCCTCTATGTTCCATTTTGTCACGCATTAAAATAACATCTTCATTATTTAACTTTTGACTCGTTTTTGATATTAAACCTAATATTCCACACATAATATATCCCCCTTGAATCTCTATTATCCTACTTATAATTTTTTTCCACTGCATACATGAGAAATTTTATACATATGCGTGTGAAATTTATGCCATATATTTATCAAAATTCCTCTAAAAAGTTATTAAAATCATCTAATTTTTTATATTATTCATAATTCTATAAAACCCCTTTTTAGCAAATAACATTACTTTATCTAACACTTTTTCATTTTGCTAGGATTATATTCTAATAATAATTCTTAAGTATTTCAAATATCTTTTTATTAATTAGTTGTTCTGTTTTTTCTAAATCTACTTCGCATTATTGTAACAATTACATTTATGAAATAAATTTCTATATAGTTAGAAATTATTTTTTATTAATTTGTTAGAACCTTAGTTCCTCTACATTCCTATTATTTATATAGTACATTTACAGAATACTGTATAATGGACTGCTTTTGACTTAAAAAATTTAATTTCCTCAACATAATAAATTAAAAGTACTCCAAAAGAATGATACAGCTTAGTATATAAATAATTCAATATAGTTCACCAAAGATTATATTGAAAAATATTATAAAAATTTGTTTTCTTCTTATATTTAGCTACATAATGAGAATTATACATGGAAAATAATCTATTATCAAATCCAAAGTCTTTTTCAGTTATTATCTTGACATTATTTATTCATTTCTTTATGTATATCACTTAACAAAACTTCTACTAAAAAGCTCCCCCTCCCATTTAAAGTAGGGTAGTCATCTCTTTCTCCTATCTCTAAACATTTTTTAGCATACTCTATAGCTTTACCATACTTCTTAAGTTTAAAATAACATTCTGCTATTAAAAAATATAAATCTACAAACTCTTTTAATCTTGAATCAAGAAGTAGATTATTAGTAAATTGTATGCAGAGATTATAATCACCTAAAACATAGATACATTGGCACATTTTTTTAACCAATATATAATAATATTTTCCAAACCCATATTTTAAGCCACATTCATAACTTTTTACATAAAATTGAAGTGCTTTAGAGTAATCCATATTCGCTGAATAAGTAGATGCTATGTGGTAATTTATAAATGAATCTTCTGGTTCTTTACTTAATTCATTAAAAAGTATATCTAAATTTCTTTCTATCTTATTTTTTTCATCTATACATTTTTGCATATATCCGTAATGTATTATCTCAATATCTTTTCTATTTAAATTTTCTGATTTGTCTATGGATATATTAATTTGTTCATGAACAGGCCTATAATACTTGTATCCCTTATTTTTAAACAGCCTCATATATACGTAAGAATTTTGCTTATTCCTTTCACTTAAAACATTGGTTAATGGAATATTAAACGCTTCTGCTATAGTTGTATTAATAGTATTAATAACATTATCTTTATCAATGTTCAATATCTCATCTGCATCTAAAACGAGTATCCACTCTCCATCCGCATACTTTAATGACTCATTTCTAGCTTTTGCAAAATCATTATTCCAAGCATATTCCATCAATTTAACTTTTTCACCAAATTCCTTAATTATTTCTTTCGTTTTATCAGTGGAGCCCGTATCTATAATCACAGCAGAATTTACCAATTTAAATGCACTATCTAAACAATCTTTTATATATTTTTCTTCATTTTTAACTATCATGCATAGTGTTATATCCATTTTACACTCCTTAATTTATGTTGAATTCTAGCTAATACATATTGATGAAATTTCCTTTTCAAACTGTTAAACTTCTTATTTGTAAGTATTTTATCATATCATTTTTCTTTAAACTATGAAAAGAAACTGTAACACCTTTTTCTGTAGTTTCTGCTATTCACACTCTAACTGTACATAGATTTGCCTTTCTGCAATAAAACTTTATTCTCTCAATCCCTCACTCAGCTAAATTACTTATCTTTAAAATTTCAAAACCAGATTCATTTAAATAATTGATACCTGTATTATTTAAAAAATAATACAAATATTGTCATAAATTCTTTTGCTGTTCTTACCGACATTTATATGTTTCTAGTGATTCTTCAAATTTTCAATGATTATTAAACTTTGTATATATTTCAAAATCTCATCATATTGTACTTTTCAAAGTGACTTATAACCATATTATTTAAAATAAATTCATCGAATACGATTAGTGTGTTTTTCAAAGCTTTCAATTTTACTATTTATCTCATCACGTAATCCCTCATCTGATGCTAAATTACATGCCTTGCTATAATAGGATAATGCCATTTGATCATTTGTCATTTGCTCATATACATATGCAAGATTATAATTCAAGTCGAAACAATCACTATATTTGACTAATGCTTCAATTAATATAAGCTCTGCATCATTTAATCTATTTTCCATAATAGCTATAACAGCTTTCATGGAATAAATCTCCGAATCCTCTTTAATAATCTGTTCATATTCAGCTATACACTTTTTAGCATCAACTAAATTATTATTATTTATCATTTCAGTTATAGATTCTTTAACCCTTTTCTTATAGCCTGCCATTTCATCAGAGTTTTGAACTAAATGTTGAGACACTTCTTCTCCTAACATTTGTATTCCCTTTTTCATATACGGACATGCATTTAAAGCCATTCTCAAATTCTTTAAATATTGAGCTTTATCTTCTTTATATTTTTTTGCTAAATGCATATACATTATAAATAAATCTTCTTCATCTTTCATGCTATATACTAATTTATTTTCTATTATATTACCACTATAAACTTGTTCTAAATAGTAGTAACCACTTTCTAAATAATCATCAAATATTTCCTTATACTGTTCATCATTTATGTTATTTGATTTAAATACACATGTAGATAATATTTTCCTTATTCTAATAGAATTAAATGTCATGCTTGAATTCTTAAAAGCTCTAAGATACTCATATATTTTTATACCTAAACATTCATATTTACTTAACAAAAAGTTAAAATAAAATTTTATTCTAAACTCATTTGTTTTACTTAAAATATTTTCTATTTCCACCTTATTACATAACAAGTAATATATCAAATCTCCATAATAATTTGGAAGATTATTAAAATCAAATTCCTCTATTTTTTTTATTAGGTCTTTGCCCAACTCTTCATTACTAGCCCTCAATCTATTTAATATAGAATATTCCGAATTTCCTTCTGAAAAAGTTTTATAAATCTTTTCTCTTGTTTTAGAATTGTTTTGTAGCAAATATTGCTCTAAAGAACCTAAGAACTTATCTTTTAATTCAATATGTTTTATCAAAATCTCATTTTCATAGTAATCACTTAATTCATTAAATTTATTCAATTTAATGTACAACAAAATTATTAAATTAAATGCATCAACCAAAATATCCTTTGATAATATTTTTTTTGCAAATTCTAAAGCAGTTTCAAACTCTCCTATTCTATTATAAAGAATGCTCAAATCTAAATAAGCATTTTCATAATTTCCAAGGGTATCGTTAATTATTGTAATATCTCTAGTTATTTGAGAAAGATCAAAGTTTTTTACTTTTTCTAAATATATTTTATAATTTCTAATTGCATATTCATTTTTATTCATCATAAATTGAGCTTTAGCAAGATAAAAATGTAAATCTATATATATATTATCTTCGTTAATTGCTTCAAGACAAGTATCTTCTACTTCTTTATATTTACCATTCGTAAAATAAGTTTTAGCTAATTGTCCATATACATATAAATAATCTCTAAAATTTATTTTTTTCCTTTTTATTATATTATAAGCATTATAAATAGGCTCTAATGCTTCTTCAAAATCTCCATGCATAGCATAAGAAACAGATAATTGGAAAAGATAATATATATTTTCCGGATCATTTTTCAGTTCATTTTGTAATATAGTTGCCGTTCTTTTATATTTTCTTTCCATCAAGTCCTTATCATTTAAAACATATCCATAATGTACCAATTCGGACTTTAACTCTAAAACAGGCTGTTTAAATTTTGGTTGATTATGAACTGCTCCTTCATATCGAAAATCAGCATCATTTTTAAAAAGCCTTGGCGATAATAACACTGAATAATTATTTTCATTATCTGCAGAAGAAAAATTCTTTACAGATATACAGGCCGCATTATATTTTTTATATTTCTTAGCTTTAAAAAATTCTATTATTCCATTAGGGTTACTTATGACTTCATCTCCATCAACAACTAAAAACCATTCTCCCTTAGAATAACTAATTGTAACATTTCTCATCTCTGAAAAATTATTCGTCCATTCATGATAATATACTTTATCTGTAAATTCCTTTGCAATTTCAACAGTATTATCTGTAGATCCTGTATCAACAATAATTAACTCTGAATCGATTGCATTTCTAATTGGCTGTAAACTTTCTAGACACTGCCTAAGATATTTTGATTCATTCTTTACCATCATTCCTATGCTTAGCATCAAATGTTATTCCTCCTATGATTTTTATATTATTTTTATACAAAATTCGATAAATTCTTTATAAAAATAATATGATTAAAATGAGGTAGAATTATTCCACCTCATTTTAATTACAATATTATCTTAATAATTGAAGAACTCCTTGTGGTTGTTGGTTAGCTTGAGCAAGCATCGCTTGCGCTGCTTGTGATAGAATATTATTCTTTGAGAACTTCATCATTTCTTTTGCCATATCTACGTCTCTAATACGTGATTCTGATGCTTGTAAGTTTTCTGTTGTAGTTCCTAAATTATTAACAATATGCTCTAGCCTGTTTTGTAATGCACCATAAGCTGCTCTTTGTGTGTTAACACCATCAATTGCTGTATCAATTGCTGTAGCTGATGTACCAGAAGTCACTGCTTTAGCATTTGTTAATGTTGCCGCTGCAATAGTTAATGTAGTTCCTCTATCATCTATTACTATTGTTGCTGCTTTCATTGCTGAAGAACCATTAAACATAGTCTTAGTAGTTATATTTGTTATTTCTGATGCTAAAGCATTCATTTCTGAATTTACATTAGCTATATCTGCTGTACTATACGTACCAGTATTAGCTTTTTGAACAGCTAATTCTTTCATTCTAACTAGCATATCACTTACTTCATTCAATCCGCCTTCAGCAGTTTGTATTCTTGAAATACCATCTTGTGCATTTCTTGCTGCTTGGTCAAGCCCACGAATTTGGCTTCTCATTTTTTCTGATATTGATAGTCCTGCTGCATCATCACCAGCTCTGTTAATTCTCAATCCTGACGAAAGTTTTTCCATCGATTTACCTGCGGCTACGGTATTCATACTTGAATTTCTTTGTGCATTCATTGCATTCATATTGTGATTAATTATCATAATAAATTCCTCCTTGATATTTAAGTTTTGGACTTCCATGTCCAATTTTTATTTGTTAACATAGTAATATTTGATAGTTTATAAGCTATTAAATATTACTATGCTTAGATTTAATTACATTAAACTATCTTAATAATTGAAGAACTCCTTGTGGTTGCTGATTAGCTTGAGCAAGCATAGCTTGTGCTGCTTGTGATAGAATATTGTTCTTTGAGAACTTCATCATTTCTTTTGCCATATCTACGTCTCTAATACGCGATTCTGATGCTTGTAAGTTTTCTGTTGTAGTTCCTAAGTTGTTAACAATATGCTCTAATCTATTTTGTAAAGCACCATATTTTGCTCTTACTGTATTAACTTCATCAATTGCTAAATCAATTGTTGTAGCTGCACTAGTAGAACCTACCGCTTTAGATTTTGTTAATGTTGCTGCTCCAATAGTTAATGTAGTTCCTCTATCATCTATTACTATTGTTCCTGATTTCATTGCTGTAGCACCATTAAACATAGTATTATCAGTTATATTATCTATTTCTGATGCTAAAGCAGTCATTTCTGAATCAACATTAGCTATATCTGCTGTACTATAGGTACCAGTGTTAGCCTTTTGGACAGCAAGTTCTTTCATTCTAACTAGCATATCGCTTACTTCATTTAATCCACCTTCAGCAGTTTGTATTCTTGAAATACCATCTTGTGCATTTCTTGCTGCTTGGTCTAGTCCACGAATTTGACTTCTCATTTTTTCTGATATTGATAGTCCTGCCGCATCATCACCAGCTCTGTTAATCCTTAAACCTGATGAAAGTTTTTCCATAGACTTACCTGCTGCTGCAGTGTTCATAGCTGAATTTCTTTGTGCATTCATTGCATTCATATTGTGATTAATTATCATAATAAATTCCTCCTTGATTTTTAAGTTTTAGACTTCCATGTCTAAACTTTAATTTGTTATAATATAACTTTTAATAGTTTATAATCTATATATTATATTTAATAATTATATAATTATCTTAATAATTGAAGAACTCCTTGTGGTTGTTGATTAGCTTGAGCAAGCATTGCCTGTGCTGCTTGAGATAAAATATTATTCTTTGAGAACTTCATCATTTCTTTTGCCATATCTACGTCTCTAATACGTGATTCTGATGCTTGTAAGTTTTCTGTTGTAGTACCTAAGTTGTTAACAATATGCTCTAGCCTGTTTTGTAATGCACCATAAGATGCTCTTTGTGTATTAACACCATCAATTGCTGTATCAATTGCTGTAGCTGCAGTACTAGCAGTTGCCGCTAAAGCCTTTGTTAAGGTTGCTGCTGCAATAGTTAAAGTAGTTCCTCTATCATCTATCACTATTGTTGCTGCTGACATTGCTTGAGCACCATTAAACATAGTGTTAGTAAAAATATTGTTTATTTCTGATGATAAAGCATTCATTTCTGAATTAACATTAGCTATATCCGCAGTACTATAGGTACCAGTATTAGCTTTTTGAACAGCTAGTTCTTTCATTCTAACTAGCATGTCACTTACTTCATTTAATCCGCCTTCAGCAGTTTGTATTAGTGAAATACCATCTTGTGCATTTCTTGCTGCTTGATCAAGTCCACGAATTTGACTTCTCATTTTTTCAGATATTGACAATCCTGCTGCATCATCACCAGCTCTGTTAATTCTTAACCCCGATGAAAGTTTCTCCATAGATTTACCTGCTGCTACAGTGTTCATAGCTGAATTTCTTTGTGCATTCATTGCGTTCATATTGTGATTAATTATCATAATAAATTCCTCCTTGATTTTAAGTTTTGGACTTCCCTGTCCAATTTTTTTGTTATTATATCAATTCTTAAGAATTAATAGCCTATATACTCATAATTATATATTGGATTCAATCCCCTAATTATCTTAATAATTGAAGAACTCCTTGTGGCTGCTGATTAGCTTGAGCAAGCATCGCTTGTGCTGCTTGCGATAGAATATTATTCTTTGAAAACTTCATCATTTCTTTTGCCATATCTACGTCTCTAATACGTGATTCTGAAGCTTGTAAGTTTTCTGTTGTAGTACCTAAGTTGTTAACAATATGTTCTAACCTATTTTGTGATGCACCATATTTTGCTCTTGCTGTATTAAGTTCATCAATTGCTTTATCAATTGTTGTAGCTGCACTACCTGAACCGACAAGAAGTGTTTTCGTCAAAGTTGCTGCTCCAATAGCCAATGTAGTTCCTCTATCGTCTATTACTATTGTTGCTGCTAATGTTGCTTGTTTACCGTTAAATTGAGTATTGCTGTTAATATTTGTAATCTCTGCTGCTAAAGCAGTCATTTCAGAATCAACATTAGTTATATCTGTTGAACTATAAGTACCAGTATTAGCTTTTTGGACAGCTAGTTCTTTCATTCTAACTAACATATCACTTACTTCATTTAATGCTCCTTCAGCAGTTTGTATTCTTGAAATACCATCTTGTGCATTTCTTGCTGCTTGGTCAAGTCCACGAATTTGACTTCTCATTTTTTCTGATATTGATAGTCCTGCTGCGTCGTCACCAGCTCTATTAATTCTTAAGCCTGACGAAAGCTTTTCCATAGATTTACCTGCGGCTGAAGTGTTCATGGCTGAATTTCTTTGTGCATTCATCGCGTTCATATTGTGATTTATTATCATAATAAATTCCTCCTTGATTTTTTAAGTGCACATCCTTTTGCACCATTTTATTTATAGCTAAGCTCTTTAAGCCTACTAGCATATTTAGTGTTTTTTCATTTTCTAAATTATTCCTGCTAAACTTACCTATTTACTATTGCATTTATTATCTTTTAATTTAATCATTTGTATTTTTTAAATTTACAACTTTAAGACTACGAAATCTTTAATTAAATCTTATATTTATTTTATCGTAATTAAATTCAAATACTTTATATTTTTTTATTAAACTTTTTTACTAAATATATTAATTTTATTTGTATTTGATTGATATACAGTATTTGCACTTTGAGATTTCTTTAGGTTTAGAATTTTTTGCCTTAGCTTGTCTTTTTCATCTTTTGTTCTTTTGTTTAATTCATTATCAAATGTTTCCACATCTAATTGTTTGCATATTTCTTTAAATTCATTTTTATCAAAGTTTAACTCACTTATTTTTTCAATAATTTGTTGTCTTCTATTTAAACCTGCTTCGAAATTATCTAAGTCATCTTTCTCTAAATCCTCAATCATTTCTATTGTGCATTTTTTAAAATCTTCTAGATAACTTTTTAATTTTTCATTCATAATTATCCCCAATCAAACTAAAGTTAAATTTTTAAGAACCACTAAGCTGTGATAATGATGCCTGTTGAGAATTTAAAGTGTTCATAGCACTTTCAAGTTTTGCAAATTTTTGATAATAGCTTTCTTGCTTCTTACTTAAAGATTTATTTAATGTATCTATTAATTGTTGTTTTTGATATATTTGATTTGGTAATGTGTTGCTTCCTGAAGTACCATTAATACTAAAATCGTCTTGCTTATTGGCATATTTTGTTAATACAGCATTATTATAACTAATACCAGTTTTACCCACATTATTCTCTAAGACACTTTTAATCCTAGTCAGAATTCCATTTTCACTATTTGCAGTAGTTGCATCTGAAGATGTAGATACATTTGTAAAAAATTTTAAAATCTCATCTCCTTTTGTAGCTATAGCTGCTTTTAATTTAGAAGAATCCGTTATATCTATATGCTGAGGTTTCGTACGATCACTACCAAAATCTAGCCCTATACTATTACTTCCATACTTAACCATGCTAAAACTAGTACCATCCACAGGTGTAGTAAATGCAGATCTTAAATCATTGAGCATCTTTTTCAAATTGTCATCATCTCTAAGTATACCTTGTTTTGCTTTTGTTTCCCAATTAGTAATTTCAGTATCTTTCATAGCTTCTTTTTGTGTATCTGTTAAAGGTTTATAAGAAAGATTTTTTTTCTCTGTTAGCTTTGTTTGTATTTTATCCACTATAGCATTATATTTATCTATAAAACCTTTTATTTTGTCATAAACCTTATCATTATCTGCACCTACAGTTATAGTAGAAGTTCCAACCCCTGATAGATTATAGTTCATTCCATCTATAGTAAAAACATTTGTTGTTTGATTGGTAACTGGAATTCCAACTGTTTCTCCTGGTGGTGTTATAGTAACATCTGCATTTGCACTTTTTACAGCTGTAGCACTACCTATAACAGCACCTGAAGAGCTATTCGTCACGCTCCAAGGGAATGGCCCAGCTGGATCAAATCCAATAACCTTACTAAGATCTGTTGATGTTCCAGAATCAATAGTAAGACTTGCAGTATTTCCGGTAGTTGTGGTAGTTAATGAAAACTTACCTGTAAGCTCACTAAAAGATGCCTTTACATTTCCACTACCTTGACTATTTATAGCAGTAACCAAATCACCTATTGTCTTATCTCCTGATGAATTATCTAACGTTATAGGTATGACATCAGATCCTCCATTAACTTTTAAATTTAATGTAATACTACCTGTCAAATCTGTGTTATCAAGTGTATCTATATCTGTTAGTTTAGTCGAAAGAGCTTTTCCACTTAATGTATTACTAATTCCAGCTCCGCTAGCAAGAGCTGTAACTTTTACAGTATAGTTCCCAACCTTTGCCCCAGTTCCAGCAGTTATATTTGCTACAGCATTATTTCCACCAGTCACATTAAATCCCGCAAAATTTGATGATGACAATATATTTTTATCTGAACTTGTAACATCATAGAAGGAGCTTTGTAAATCCTTTATATCCTTTATAATATCTTGATATGCCTCTTGTTTCCATTCAATTATTTGTTGCTCTTGTTTTACTTTATCTACTTTAGTCTTCTCAGCCGCCATCAATTTTTCTACCATACTATCTACATCAAGACCTGTTGCCATACCTGTTATTCTAAGCACATTTGTGCTTGACGAAGTACTACTAACTGTACTCATATTTAACACCTCTCTTTATATATTAAATTTTACTTTTTAGCTCTTTTATATGCTTCTTTCCAAGTTTCATTTATATCTTCTACAAGAGGAAGAACCTCCTCAACAATTTCTAAGCTTTTCTTCATATTAGCTTCAAATAACCTTTGTTTAATAAAAGCATATATATTATATAACTGAACTGCCCATTCACCTTGTGTTGTATCTAAACTTACCATAAGTTCTGAAAATATCTCTTGAGTTCTTATTAGAGAATCATTCGCTTTCTTTATATCTTGATCTACTATAGCTTGTCTTGCTATCTTACAAAACTTAACTGCACCTTCAACTAACATCAGAAGTAACTGCTCTTTTGATGCATAATTTACAGTATTGTTTTTATAAACATTATATCCATTTGCATTCATTAATACATCCTCCTATTTTTTCTTATCCAAAATTCTCCCTTTGGAATTTTCATTAGTTATTTCTTCAAACTTTTCTGCTTTTATACTTATATTATTCCCACCACATAGAATTCCATCTATTGTAATATATCTTCTTTCATTTTCTTCTTCAGTATCTTTCTTAAATTCTTCTTTTTTTTCATCTTTTATATCTTTTTTTACATTTATGCTTTTGCCGGAATGAACTTTATCTTCTTTAATTTCTTCTTGCATCTTTTTTCTAATATCAGTGTCAATCTTATTTAATTTAAACTCCAACTAAAATTGCCTCCTCCTAGACTTAATTTTATGTTAAGCTTTTCTATCAAATAAACCAACTTGTCTGCACATACTAGCAACCATATCTAAAATCTTTTCAGGTGGAACTTCTAATATAACCTGCTTAGTATTCTCATCTATTATCTTTATCATCATTGTTTTCATCTCTTTATGATAAGAATATTCTGCATGTGTATGCTCACCTTTTAAAAAATTATTGATTTTTTTTAATGCATTATCCAAATCTTTTTTACTATATTCCTTATTTTTAGTTTCATTCTTTGTCGATGATTCAGTTTCAACTTTCTCAACTTGTGGAATTGATACCTCAGTATTAGTTTCTACATATTCTGATACATTTGAATTTGGACTATACGCCTTCGTATTAATTATATTTTGCCCTATGCCATTAACATCCATGTTTATGCTACCTCCTTGTTTAATTAATGCTTAAATGTTGATATCTATTTTTTCTTTATACTGTTTAACATATTAATATCAATTTTTGTTGCTTCTTTATTTTCCTTCTCAACTTCTTCATATAGTTCTTTTCTTAATATTTCAATATTTTTTGGAGCCTTTATTCCGACTTTTACACTTCCATCATCTATTTTACTTATAATAATCTCTATATCATCTCCAATCATAAGAGATTCACCTTTTTTTCTAGTTATAATAAGCATTTTTTACCTCCCTATATTAAAGGACTTTTAACTTTGTATTTAGCATTATCTAATATTATTTGTTCCCCAATATTATTAGAAGTATTTATAACTATAGGGCCTTGTAAATTAGTGGTAATTTTCTTTACATCTGAATTTAACGTTACCGTAGTTAAAATCATTACTTGCTCTGAAGATTGTATCTCTAAATTCTCAATTGTGTCTTCACTTAATTTAATCTCATAATCGTTAAAAAACTCATATGGTGAAGTTAATATTAATGAAATCTCATCATCTTCTAAAGATTGAAGTAATTTAAACGGTTCATATTCATCTAAATCTAAAAGAATAAATTTTTTTAGATCATTAAATCCAGGAATACCTTTATTAAAAGTAACTATGTCATTTTCTTCATATTTCATTTCACCATGAACTTTAGAAATAAATTTCATATTCATCTTCTCCTAACTATAAATAACTTAATATGGTCATTGGTAATATTTTTGCACTAGTTTGAAGTGCAGCTGTATATACTGTTTGCATCATTGAATATTCCATAGTTTTTTCTGCAAAATCTATATCTTCCGTCTTTGATAATATATCTGTCATATTATAATTTTGTGTTTCATTATTTGTCTCTGCTGAATCCATTCTATTTTGCATGGTTCCAACTTCTGATCTCTTTTGCAGCAAATTTGCTGTTACAGATTGTATATCTTTTAAATGCGTGGTAGTTAAGTTATTAGTATTTCCATTTGTTCCTAAATCATTAACTATATTTGATAAAAGCTTTGAAACATTTATGCTTTTCCCTGCTTTATCTTTAAACTCTAATACATCAACTGCTGTTTTATTGTATACACTTTTAATCCCCTGAGATATATCAACTTTTAAGTCTGATTTTATTTGGTTTAAGGCGTCGGATTTTCCTAATAACCTACCAATCTCAGTTTTCCTTGGCTCAACTGCAGTTTCTAGTTCAGTTTTTAAACTTTCTAAATCAGTATCATTTAAAGTATACTCTTTATTATCTGATGTAGCCGAAGTTGTAATAGTTCCATCTTCTTTTTTATATACACTTGCATTTTCTCCTGCCGCTATTAATTCACCAATCTCAGTTTTTCTTGCATCATCTGTTGAAGTATTCAGTTCATCTGTAAGATTTATTATATCATCTGACGTTAAAGTATACCCAGTATTCTTTAAGTTATTTACTATTGTAATAGTACCATCTACCTTTTTATACGCTGTAACATCACCACTATTTCCCATTCCATTTCCGTCTTTATCTGCATATTGTAAAGCTCCATCTACCACAGTAGTAGGCTTAGACCCTGTCTTAGTCCCTCCAAATATATATGAACCGTCAAAACTTGTATTTAGAATTTGAGATAATTCATTAACTTTTTCTTTTATTTCATCTTGGATAGCAGCCTTTTCATCATTTCCATAAGCTCCATTTCCTGCATTTACAAGGAGTGTTTCTATTCTTCCAAAAACATCTCCCATTTGTGATAATGCAGTATCTGTGGTATCAAGCCAATTTGATGTATCTTTTATATTCTCATTAAATTGTTTATTATAAGAAATTTCGGTATGAAGCTGCATGCTTCTTCCTGCTTTATAAGGATTATCAGATGCCTTATTTATTTCTTTCCCTGATGCAAGCTGGTTTTGCAACATTTTCATATTACTCATATTTCTATTCATATTTCTTAAATAATTAGTACTTAGCATACTATTTGTTATTCTTGATGACATATAATAAAATCCTCCTATTTCCTAAATTCAACCCCATCTTATCTCTTTAATCCGTTTATAACTACATCTAGTAATTCATTTACTGTAGATATAATTTTTGCATTTGCCTGATATGCATGTTGAAATTGTATTAGGTTTGTCATTTCTTCATCTAATGATACTCCTGAAACTGATGCTTTCTGGTCCTGTAAGTTTGATAATACTGATGCTTGGTTATTCACTTGTCTATTAGCTTCTTGAATTTCAACCGAAAGATTGTTAATTATACTTTTATAGTAAGTATCTACTGTTGAACCGTCAGTTTTTGCATTAAGCTCTAATGAAGTACCATCTTTAAATCCCGAGATACCAACCTTGCTTAAAAAAGTTGCTCTATCCATTTTAGTTAAATCTTCTGAATCCTCTATACTGCTTAGGTTCATTTTAACAGAGCTTAGATTAGCAATTGCAATAGCTCTCTTTCCGTCTCCCTCTCCACTGGTTGATGTTGTATTACAGTTTAGCAAAGTTGGATCTTTTAGTAACTTACTATTAATTCTTATATTCTTTGCTGTAATACCTTTATCACTATCTGTATTTGATTGGCTGCTTTCATCGAAAGTTACAAATATAAGATTATTTGAAAGTCCTTGGGTTGACTTTGAATCATCTAAACTTCCTGTTTGAATCGCATTAACTGAATAAGCCAGTCCTGCTGCAAGTCTATCTAGGCTGTCCATATATTTTTCAATTTTATTTTGTACTGATTGATTAGCAGCTATTTCTCCTTTTACATTGTTATTATCTACGTTATTAATTGCTTTTCCAGAGTCATCATTTTCATGTTTATAAGTTTGAAATAGTTTTTTACTTACCTCAGAAGCTGAAGTTGTTGTAAATGGAGTTGTAGTAGTTGTGGTTTTTCCGGTTACTGTATCTGTAGTAGTTACGGTTGTTCCTACTATTCCATCCTTATCTCCAATTAATATTTTAGATTCATTTAATTTATCAGCTATCTCTTGATTTCCACCTGTTATTGTGAAACTCTTAACTTCAGAATTTTCATTTCCTAATGGATAATAATCCACTTTTACATTCCCTGTAGTTTTATCAAAAGTTGCATTCTTTATATATGAAAGTCTATAATAATCTGTATCATTTGGATTTGATTTAACTAAAGGTGAATCCGGATATTCTGTTGATGAAAGGTTAATTGTTTCAAGACTATCCCTATCAACTTTCACTCCAAATTTATAACTCAATTCATCCAAAAGATTATCTCTTTTATCCATAAGATCATTTGGAGTTTGTCCAACCGCAGATATACTTCTTATTTGTTTATTTAACTCATTTATCTGATTTAAATAACTATTAACATCTGTAACATTAGCTTTAAGCAGTGATTGACTATCCTCACAGCTTTTTTTCAGTTGGTTATAAGTATAATTTAGCGCATCTGCTAAAGATGATGCATTTTGAAGAGCCACCGTTTTTACATCCGATTTATCAGGGCTTTTGGATACTTCTTGAAATGAATTAAAAAATTTATTTATAAGCTCTTGTATTCCTGTATCTGAAGGTTCCCCAAATACATCTTCAACTTTAGACAAAGTCTCACTTGCTTGAGTATAATATCCTGATGTTCCTGATTCACTTCTTACTTGATAATCGATAAAATAATCCCTAATTCTTTGAATAGATGTTATTTCTGCACCTGTTCCAACCTGTCCAGTAATTACTGCATCAAATCTTGACATTCCACCGAAAGGTTTTGTAGCTTCAGCTACTGACCTTTGTCTTGAATATCCAGTTGTATTTGCATTAGCTATGTTATGAGATGTTGTGTTTATTGCACTTTGTTGTACATTCAACCCTCTTTTGGCGATGGTAAACGTATCAAATAGTCCTGCCATTGTTTTTCTTCCTACCTTTCAATAATTCCAACTTCCATGTCGTATGTGTATTGTAACGTCCTTATTACCACTTACCTATTAATATGAACCCCGTTAAGAATAAAAAAACATTATTTATCTCGATAAATTCCCGTAGGAATTATAAGTTTTTATTTCTCTTCTAGGATTTATTATTTCTAACATTTTATTATTAAATATTATCTGTTGTTTTAACAGCATATCATTTGTTTCTTTTTGAGCTGTAACTTTATTTAATGTGTCTCTTATCTTAGCATAGCTTTCCTTCAATTCTTCGTTATCTGAATTATTCACAACTTCCGTTATGCTGCTATCCCCTAATATATTTCTTCTTTCTATTTCCTGCTTTGCAATTTTCTTACCACATTCATTAATCTTATCAACTAATCCTTCTAAACCAAATACATCTTTACCCATTATCATCTCATACTGAGTTTCTAGCAATTCTTGAAGTTTCTCTAACTCTTCTTCTTGGCTTTGTATTAATTTAATAAGTTCATTTATCATCTTTATGAATTACTCTCCTTCATTGCATTTAATAAACTTTTTGCTGTAAGTCTTGCATCAACACTATATGTTCCACTATCTATTTTACTTTTAATTTCCGCTACTCTTTTTGCATCTGTAATGCTTTCGCTAAATGAATAATCTTTAAGACTTTTTCCTAACTCTGAGATTTCAATTGTATCTACGTTTTTATTTTTCTCTACCTTGCCAGCCACTTTAGGGCTATTTGATTTATAAGTATTTATATATGGTGATCTATTTATTCTATCGATACTCATAGTGCATTTCTCCATTTCTTATTCTTCTACTATTATAATTATCGTACTTTTCCCATATAAGTTTATAGAAAAAGTAAAGAAAATTAGTTATATCAAATTAATTGTTTGCAATACTTTAAATTATAATTAGTTATACTTTACAAGGTTGCCTCTACACATGTTCTTAATTAACTAAAAATCCATTCTTCTATTTTCCTTTCACCTTCTGCTAACAATATGTCCCCCTCACTAAACCAACCAATCAAGTCATCGTTTGTTCCTCCTCTTATACAATCAGTAACAACCACATTAGTCTCAATAATTCCTTCTTCATTTTTCTTTCTGGCTGTTTTCTTATTTCTCTTTTTATTTTTTTCCTTCTCACAATTTACCTCTATATTATTATGTTGAGTAATATCACTATTTTGTTTATCTGAATCCTTGTTACTTGGGTTAGACTTTTTATTCACATCTTCTAGTTTAGTTATAACATTTTCCTTAGTTTGTACTATATAATAATTTGCGACATTACTACTAATTGTATTCTTATGAGCCCTACTCATCATTTCACCTAAACTATCTTCTACTTGAACTTCATCTTTCTGTATATCATTTTCAGTATGTTTTTCTTCATCTTCATTCTTCCTAATTTCAACCTTTTCTTTAACTTTAATATTTTGGTGCTTCGCAAAGTTTTTTACTCTATACACCTTATTTTCTGCAAGTTCTATCATTTCTAACTCCATCAATATATCTAATGTAGCTTTTATTTCGTCTATTTCTCTATTAAATTCTATCGCTAACGTCTCCACTGTGTATTGAATATTTCTCGAAAGATATAAATCCCCCTCTTGATTTATCTTCCCAGCCAAAACAACGATTCTACTCCAAACATAATGAATAAGATCTCTTTTAGGCATTCTATCTATTATTTTAAATTTTGTGTCCTCATACATATCTATTCGGAATTTTACATATCTTCTTTCTCTCATATCTATCAATCCCCTTTAACAATCTTAAAATTTTATCCTTCTATTTAATATATATGTAAAAAAAGAAATTTATAAAGACTTTACCAAAAATTTTTTTCCAACAAAATAAGACATACTTTAACTTTTATAGCGAAGAACTTAAAGCTATGTGGTAAACAACCTAAATAGAATACATATACGTTCCGCAGAGCTGTGAAAAATTTCGCTGAGAATATAAGTTGCACCACTTCTGCATGCTCCTGTGACGAGTACAGACAAGTAAAAGTGGAGCAACTTTCCATTAAAATATTTAGAGCAGTTTATTTTTTAATGCCTGATTCGCATATATGTATTCTATTTCTAGTTTTGTTATCATGTTAAGATTTTCACAGATACCTTTTCCTATTTATTATGTTTCGTGTATTGAAAGTATATAAATTTCTTTTAAAACTATAAATACCCTTCATTGAATATACTATGTACCCAGAAAAATATAAAAATACTTGCTTAAATATATCGTTATTTTAATCTTACTACCTTTCGGTTGCTTAGCAGTAACTTTAAATTCATCACGATACAAGTATTTTTATATTTCAGTCATACACAATACCTTCATTGCAGAACAAACTAATATTAAAACTATTTTCTTTTTATATTTAGGCAATCTTCACAATCTTCAAAAACATACATAGGATCTACAGTATGATATATCTTGTAATTTCTAAGTAAATGTTCGACTCCTATTTCACCTAATAATTGAGAAATTTCTTTTCCAGATAAATTAGTTCTATTGCTCCATGCCTGAAGACAGTATCCTAACCAATACATTCTTTCCTTTTCATACTCTATTTCATCTTTTCCATAAATTCTACTTTTAACTTTATTTTCTTCCATGAATTCTTCAAAATAATAATATTGACTTTGTGAATACCACTGTGGCTGAAATATTTCTATACCCTCTTTATATTCACTATTTAATGCCTTTAAAGTAAAATCTATCTCATCCATATTATTCTACTGCCAATTGAAAAAATTGAGCTAAATGCCTACAAGCCATCACCTGCTCATCCATTCAAATCACCTTCTTCTAACTCATCAAAATATATGATGCTTTTTCTTTTTTACGACTAGCCCAACTCTTTGCCATCTCTATGTTAGTAGTTATATAAAAACCTAGTCCAAAATCACTAAATTTTCTTCCTCCAGTATGCGAAGGATTATCTATAATTTTATCACTTCCATGATATACAATAAGTTTCATCAAACTCACTTCCCTTTTTAATTATACTCTCCAACATTGTTACTTTTATTATATACTATTATAGTTGAAAGAAAAAATAAGGTATTTATAAATATATCCGTTATACTACTTTTTATATTCCATAACAATTCACAATTATTTATTTAGACACAAAAAAGCTCAGCGTCACCTAACACTAAGCCATTCTTAATCCTTTTCTATATTGCATAATTAGCTCACCACTAAACAAAGAACGGGGATATATGTTTTTACGGAGTGTTCATAAGAAGATTTTGCTGGCTGTTATTCTAGATTATAAGTTGTTCCAAATGTGCTTGTTCAAAAGCGCAGTCTTTGAAGCAAGCACTTTGGATGCAACTTATAATCTTAGAATAACCCAGCAAAATCTTCTAGGAACCGGAGTAAACACATATATTCCCGTTCGGTTGTTTAGGAGTAAACTTAAATTACCCACATATTGCAAGTTTTTTTATTTTAATCTCTTTATTCTTTCAACACTGCTTACTATATTAGTAATTCTTATTCCAAAGTTTTCATCTACGACAACAACTTCTCCAAGTGCTATTTGTTTTCCATTTACTAGTATTTCTACAGGTTCCTCTGCAAGTTTATCTAATTCTATTAAAGAACCAGTTCCCAAATTCAAGATATCCTGTATGCTCTTTTTAGTTCTACCTAAAACAACAGATATATCTAGAGGAACATCTAGTATTAAATCTATATTCTTTATAGGCGGAACACTATTTTGAGGCACTAACGGTTCAAATGCAGCCGAATGGACTTCTACCGGCTGTTGCATTCTTTGTGGTGGTGCTTCATATTGCTGCTGCTGTTGATAATTATACTGTGGTTCAGGATTAAAGTTATTATTAACAGACTCATAGCTAATTTCTTTGTTCATAATTTGTTCTTTTGGCGCAGCCGCTTTAGGAGGTTCTGCCTTCTTAGGCGCTTCTGCTACTTTATCTTCCCCTGTCATTATCGCAACAATATTTTTAGCTGTTTCGAGCGGGAATATTTGCATTATATTACTATCCACTATATCTCCAATAGTCATTCTAAACGATACTTTAACTATTGGTTGATCTTCTGGTATAGAATCTGAAATCGGCATAGATGCATCTGTAACTAATTTTGAAGTTGGTGGAGATATATCAACTTTTCTTCCAAACATTGTAGCCATAGAAGTAGCCGCTGAACCTATCATTTGGTTCATGGCTTCTGATACTGCACTAATTTCTATCTCTGATAAGTCGTGAGTTTCAGTAACTTTTCCATCTCCACCCATCATAAGGTTTGAAATTACTAGCCCATCTATAATTTTTATAATTAAAATATTTCTTCCTATTATTCCAGCAATATATTCAATATCTAAAACAATATTAGGAGTTTCAAACCCTTCTTTTATCTCCCTCAACGTTGTAACACTTACTACTGGAGTAGTTATGTTAACTTGTTGATTTATAAGTTGATATAATGCAGTCGAAGCTGAACCCATTGATATATTTCCAATTTCTCCAAGTAAGTCCTTGTCAATTTCAGTTATACTTTCCGCTGCTGATTTAACTTCATCAGATAATGTATTTCCACTTTCCTCAGAAGCCAGATCCTCCCCAGCTAATAGTGCGTTTATTTCTTCTTGTGACAAAAAGTTATTGCTCATACCCATTCACTTCCTTATCTGTTATATCTAAAATCATAACGCCCATATTTTTTCCTACTACACCTGGTTTAGCATAGTAACATTCTTCATTACCTACATACACTTTTATTGGGGATGAACTCTTATTATCAAGCTTTATTACATCACCTATTGTTAATTTTAAGAAATCATCTACAGTTATACTCGCATTTCCAAGCTCTGCTATAACCTCAACATCAACTTTGGTAATTCCTTTTTCTATTTTTTCTCTTGATTCAGCCATTAAAGCTTCATCATCATTTCTGAAGGCATACTGCACTACTAATTTATCCAATATTTTTTCTATACTTAAATATGGAATACACATATTAATAAAAGTGCTACGCTTATTCATTTCTACTGAAAATGTTATTAAAGCTACAGGGTCATTAGGTGCTAATGTCTGATTAATTGCCGGATTAGTTTCTATGGTCTCAACTTCAGGCTCAACCTCTAAAATAGAATCCCAAGCTAACTTTAGGTTATTTATCATTCCAGTTGTAATTTGACGCATTATATTCTTATCTATATCGGTGAATTCTTTCGTTAAAACTTTCCTATCACCTTTTCCACCAAGTAAAACATCAATTATTTGAAGTGAAAATTGGGGATTAGTTTCAAGTATTATAGTACCTACTAATGGTGCCATTTTAAATATTGTCATTATAGTAGGATTTTGTACTGAATGAATGAATTCCTCATAAGTTATCTGCTCTACAGTTTCTATTTTTACCTTAACATTTTGTCTTGTTTGACCAGTTAAGTAATTAGAAATAACTCTTGCATAATTATCATGAATCAATTCTAAAGTTCTTATATGCTCTTTTGAGAATTTTTGAGGACTTCTAAAATCATAAAGTTTTATTTTATGTTTTTCTTCCTCTTTATTAACTTCATCTGACTCTAATTCACCTGTAGATAGGGCGGATAACAAGGCATCTATTTCACTTTGCGATAAGACATCTGCCATATATTCTCTCCCTCATTTCAATAATTTAATTCAATAATTTATCTATATCTATTATCGTAAGAAGTTTATCATCATAATTAAATATACCTTTTATATAAGGTTGCACCTTATTAGTATTTTTATCAACTTTTTGAATATTCTTCTCGTCAATATCTAAAACTTCTTCCACTTCATCTACTGATATTCCTATTTCTTCATCCTCAACTGTCAAAATAATTATGTTGTTTTGTTCCATACCAGGAGTTACATCTAATAACAGATTTATATCAACAAGAGACTTAATGCTTCCACGTAAATTTATTAATCCTTTAATATAACTTGGAGCTTTTGGAACTTTAGTAATTCCCATTGTATCATTGATGCTTTGAACCTTCTCAGTTTCTACAGCAAAATGTTCTTCCCCTAATTTGAATACTACTATTTGCATTTCTTAACCTCCTTACTGGTTAACCTACAACTTTCTTTATAGCTTCCAAAACTCTATCTGCTTGGAACGGTTTTACTATAAAATCTTTTGCTCCTGCTCTTATTGCATCCATAACCATTGATTGTTGCCCCATTGCTGAGCACATAATCACTTTAGCGTCTGGATCGAAAGCCTTTATTTGCTTAACAGCCTCAATACCATCCATATCAGGCATTGTTATATCCATTGTAACAACATCTGGTTTCTCTTTTTTATACATGTCTACTGCTACTATTCCATTATTTGCTTCCCCAACTATTTCAAAGTCATTCTTTTCTAAAATATCCTTTATCATCATTCTCATAAATGCTGCATCATCTACAATTAAAACTCTAGCCATTATTCGTTTACCTCCAAAATTTAATTTATTCCTATAGATTTCAATATTTTTTCTAATGATCCTGGCATAGGGATATAATAAAAATGTCCCCCTATATTTTCTTCTGTATCATCATCTAGAAAAACAGTTTCTATATCTAATATATACTCATCATATTGATTAGATTCTATAAATGTCGTTGTGAGTATTGCGCCTAACATATCATATGAAGTAGCTGGTACTGATGGTGCCATAGCGAGATTAGTTAGTTGTGATATAGAATTCATATAAGATGCCGATATTATATTTGCTACCTCGCATAATACAGAACTCCCCATTTCACTTTCTGGCGATTGTTTACTTCCCACCAATTTCTCTATCATATTTTCTGCTATGGGCTTTTCAAATACAAGAAGAATATTTCCTGAGATATCTCCAAGTACTCGTACAACTGTACCAGCAACTTCAGTTTCTCCATTTTCTTCAACAATATCTTCTAACTTTATGACATTTACCGCTGGTACTGTCATGTCCACTTTTTTCCCTATCATCATGGAAAGAGCAGTTGCTGCATTTCCTGCACCTATGTTAGAGACTTCTTTAAGTGCATCTAATTGTAAAGCGCTTAAATTAGAATACTCCACTTATAACCCTCCTTCAAATTTTATACCCAAATGGGTACCTAACATAATGTCAACTTTCTATTATTTTACAATTTTAAACATATGACATTTTTTAGACTATATTCAGCTCATTGGTGCGAGTTCCCCTTAAGAAGGTAATTTCGACTCATTTCAACTAATTATAACACCTTGTTCTAAAAAATTCACGCTATAATAATGCTCCTATATCTAATATTAGTGTTACTAAACCATTTCCAAGTATAGTTGCACCAATATATTGATCTAAATTCTTAAGCGTTTTACCAAGAGGCTTAATTACGATTTCTTGTTGTCCTAGTAATGAATCGACTAATAAACCTATAGTTTTATCACCTACATTTACTATTATAACAAATTTCTTATCAGTTTCGCTAGCCTCTATATCTAAAGATTCATTTAATCTTATTAGCGGAATTACATTTTCTCGGTAAACTATGACTTCTTTACCATTACTCTTCTTAATATTTTCTTCCCTATAATCTATAACTCTATCAATAAAACCTAAAGATATTGCAAGTGTTTCTTCTCCAACTTTAACAAGTAAGGCTTGTATTATTTGTAGTGTAAGTGGAAGCTTAATTACAAATGATGAACCTTTTCCTTCCTCACTTATTACCTCAACAGTACCACCAAGTGCTGCAATTTTTGTCTTAACAACATCCATTCCAACTCCTCTACCTGATATATCTGTTACTACTTCGTTTGTGCTAAAGCCTTGGGCAAAAATTAGATTCTTAATATCACTTTCTGACATTCCATCTGTATTAATTCCTTTTTGTTCAGCTTTTGCCTTTACTCTTTCTACATTAATTCCTGCACCATCATCTATTACTTTTATTAAAGCTTTTGTTCCTTCTTGATATGCAACTAATCTAATTGTTCCAACTGGAGACTTACCTTGAGCAACTCTCTTTTCAACAGATTCTATACCATGGTCTGCTGCATTTCTAAGTAAGTGTATTAATGGTTCTCCAATTTCATCAATAACTGTTCTATCTAATTCTGTATCAGCACCCTCAATGACAAAGTTGATTTCTTTATTTAATTCTACCGATATATCTCTTATCATTCTTGGGAATCTGTTAAATACAGTATCTAATGGTAACATTCTAATCTTCATAACTAAATCTTGAAGATCTGATGTTGTTCTTCCAACTTGTTCTAATGTTTCATTTAATTCTTGCGATTTTTGAACATTTACAATTTGCTCTAGTCTTGTCCTATATATTACAAGCTCAGAAACCATGTTCATTAAATTATCTATTCTTTCCAAATCAACCCTTACAGATTGATGTGCTTTTTTAACTTCTTTCTTTTGAGTTGTTTTCTTAGCTTGTTCTTGTTTAGGTTCAACTTTTGGAACCACTGGAGCTTCTACTGAAACTTTAGGCTCAATTTTTTCTTCTATCTTAAGTTCTGCTTGTTTAATTACCACTGGATTTTGTTCTACTTCCTTTGGTGCCAAATCGACATTTTCAAATTCAATCAATGCAGCTTCAACTTTTGATACTTCAGAAATACCATTTACAACAGATAATATTTCATCTACAGTATTCTTAGTTACTAATACAAATTTCAACTCAAAATCGAATTCTTCATTCTCAATTTCCTGAGTTGATGGTTCTGATTTTAATATTTCTCCATGATCTTCAAGATCCTTAACAATCAAGAATGCTCTTGCTGATTTTAATAGAGTATTTTCACTTAGTGTGACTTTAATTTCAATAGAGTTAAATCCTTTTTCTTTTGCTTGTTTAATCACAGATGCATCATATTGATTTAAATCTAAATCAAAATCATCCTTAGCGATTAAATTACTACTATCTTTTATTTTAACTTGAGTTTCTTCTTGTACATCATTTTGATTACCATTGTTTTTTATATCAGCCAATGCTCTAATAATATTATCTATTTCGACTTTTTCTTCTGATCCTTCTTGAACGTTATCTACCATCTTCTCTAAGGTATCAAGACAATCAAATAATACTGTTACTACCCCTTGAGTTACTTTTAGTTTTCCTTCTCTAAATTCAGCTAGTACATCCTCCATTTTATGTGTAAGTTCAGCAAGGTCTGTAAATCCCATTGTTGCTGCCATCCCCTTAATTGTATGGGCAACTCTAAATATTTCATTTACCTTATCTGTATCATCTGGATTTTGTTCTAAATCTAATAGTGATGCATTCAACGTTTGTAGATTTTCTAATGATTCCTCTAAAAACATTGACATATATTGAGATGTATCCATCTTTGTTCCTCCTTTATACTTTTTTATAAATAAAGGTCGATGCTTTTTCAAAGCCATAATCTCTATAATTATAAATGCTTTCTGTAGCTCCTACAAATAAAAGTCCACCTTTTTTTAATGAATCGCTAAATCTTTTGTAAATATCTTGCTTTACATCATTGTTAAAATAAATAACAACATTTCTACACACAATTAAATCAAAGTTATTTTCGTATCTATCTAAAATTAAATCATGTTTCTTAAATGTTACCATATTCTTGACTTTAGATTCGATATAATATTTATCGTCCTTTATTTTAAAATATTTACTCAAATCTGAATTATTTACGCCTTTCATTTCATTTTGCGAATATTCACCAAGTTTTGCTCTTGAAAGTATAGTATCATCTATGTCAGTTGCTACTATATTATGTCTTCCATTAGGCGATATTTTATCAAGTATTATTCCCAGTGTATATGGCTCACACCCTATTGAACATGCGGCACTCCATACTTTTACGCTATTATTATTTGGTAATAATTCCTTTACTATTTGTTTTTCTAGATCAGCAAATAACTCAGGGTTTCTAAAAAATTCCGTTACATTTATTGTAATAAAATCCAAAAACTTTTGTTTTTGTTCAGGGTTAGTTTTTATTACTTTCGTATATTCCTCTAATGATTTTATTCCAACTCTTGTCATTAAACTATTAATTCTTCTATTAAGCTGCTCTGGTTTATACGCTGATAAATTTATCCCTAGTTCCTTATGAACCCATCTATGAAATTCATTAAAATCCATGTTTCCTCCTATACCCCTTTTACTATTCGTATTATATTATGAGCAATTTCGTTTAACGGAACTACCAAATCTACTTTTCCAGTTTCAAATGCAGCCTTTGGCATACCATAAATTGTGCAAGTCGATTTATCTTCAGATATTGTTATACCGCCATAATCTTTTATATTGGCAGTTCCATCAGCTCCATCTCTTCCCATTCCAGTTAAGATTGCCGAAACCAAATTACCTCTATATACTTTTATTGCAGAATTGAATAACTTATCTACAGCTGGCCTTACCCCCCAAATAGGTGGCTCTTCATTTAGATGTATTGTATTATTTGAACCAACAGTCATATGCTGACCACCCTTTGCAATGTATATTGTATCATTGCTTATTTTCATACCTTCCGCTGCTTCAATTACCTTCATATTACAGATTTTGTCTAATCTCTCAGAAAAAACTTTTGTAAATCCTTCCGGCATGTGTTGAACCACAAACACCGGTACTCCTAAATTAGCGGGTAATTTAGTTAACACTTCCTGTAATGCCTTAGGCCCTCCAGTAGATGCACCAATAACAACAGCATCTATTTTTTTATTTTTCGGCACAGACACTGGACTATTCAAAATTACCTTTGTATTTCTTTCTGGACTTAAATTATTTGTTGTATAGGCTTTAGGGCTATCTATACTAATGCTTCTTTTTCTCGAACGCACATTACTAGTTATACTTTTTATCTGTTCTATTAAATTATACTGAACTTTCGCTATATCTAATGATATAGCGCCTGAAGGCTTAGTTATAAAACTGATTGCTCCGTTATCAAGACATTCTAAAGTCACTTCCGATCCTTCTGTCGTTGCACTGCTAAGCATTATTATCGGATAACTTTTTCCAAGCTTCTTTAATTCTTTCAGCGTTGCGAGCCCATCTAAGTCCCTCATATGTACATCCAATGTGATAAGGTCTGGAGCGTATTTATCTACCTTTTCAATTAACTCTCTTCCATCTCTAAATTTAGCTACAACTTCAAAATTGCTTTCTGACTCAATCATGTCTGAAATTGCTTTTCTCATAAATGCAGAGTCATCAACAACTATAATTTTTATTTTTTCCACCTAATCACACCTCTCTTTATACTTCTATAATATTATAATTCTATGATACCACAACCCACAACCTTAAGTACTACTTTACCATCACTTGCATAGCCAATCATCGTTCTTCCCTTATTTCCGCCTATTTCTTCAGCAACTATTGGGATAGATTGTTCTTTCAACGCTTTTTTAACCGCCTCACTGTTTCTCTTACCTATATCACTTATTATGCTTTTGTCAGAAAAGTTAAACATAGAAGCTCCTCCCGCAATTTTTGCTATGAGGTTTCTCTTTTTACATCCTTGCTGCTCCATTTTTTCGATTAACATCGGAATAGCTAAATCTGCAAATTTCATGGGGTTTGAATTACTTTTAAATTGAGTACTATCAGGAAGCATTATATGGGCTAATCCTGCGACCTTAACCGTCCTGTCATATAAAGCAATTCCAACACACGATCCTAATCCTATTGTCATTATTGATCCGGGATCTAGTACCAAGTTCAGATCAGCTATTCCAACTTTTATTTCTGTGCTTACCATTTTTACCCCCTAAAAGATATTCTTTTCATCCTCTGATGATAATATCTTTACTAAATCTAATAAAATAACAATATTATCTTCTAATTTAATCAATCCTGCTATATATCTTTTATCTATTGTTGATGTTATTGGAGGTGCTGATTCCATTAACTCACTATTAACATCTCTTACTTCATAAACATTTTCAACTATAATCCCGAATTTATTCTCATCTCTTTTTACAACTATTATTTTTCTATTTTCACTTTGCTTATCTTCTCCAAAGTTGAATTTTTTTGATAAACTTATTATTGGAAGTATACTTTGCTCATAGTTTATCACTCCCTTTACAAAAGCTGGAACATCAGGAAGAACCGTTGGTTCTTGATAACCTAAAATTCTTTCCACTTCTTTTATATCTGTAGCATAATGCTCTCCATTCAATCCGAATATTAACATTTTAATTTCATTGCTAGCCATTACCTTTTTAAACCTCCTATAAAATAAACTTGTCTATTACTATTTCCCCAGTTTTATCTACATATGCTTCTACATTCTTTGATGAAACTTCCAACATAACCTGCTTTTCACCAAAGCAAAAAATTGTATTATTATAAGCTATATCAGCTTTAATACGACCTTTTTTAGATACTTTTAACATAGTATTAACTCCTGCAGTACTTCCCACAGTTTTTAACTTTATCTCAGAGCCTGCAGCTAATACCCCGCCTCTACACACTGCATTATCACTTAAAAATTCTATATTATTCAATGCAGTTATTTCAGATGTATATTGACCTTTTCCTGTTATAAAAACACTTCCTGATGCTTCGATAGTTGAACCTTGTGTATATCCTACATAAACATCAGTTGGAATTACTATCAGTGTTTCAATTTCATCTATTTCCTCTTTCAAAATTTCGTCAAATTCTACTAGTTCTTTATAATCTTTAATTTTCAAAGGTCCAAGTCCCAATAACTTATTTATTATAAATGTTGTTACTTCACTGTGTTGAATTCCCCGAGACATATTATAACTTAAAATATGTCTTGCAATATCAGGAAGTGATTTAAATTTATTTTCAATTAATATTTTAATTATTTCTCCATCATGTCTTTGACCTAATAAATTATTATCTTTAACTTGTTCAGTCGAAGAGGTTAAATCATTAATAATACTTTTAACATTCTGTAAATAATTTAAGTACAGCCTTCTTTCAACATTTTCACTTCCGGCAGTCACAGTTGAATTTAATACATTTCCGAGAATAGTTATTTGACCCGAAGCTCTTAGTATAGCGGATTCTACATTTTTGCCAACATACAATTCATTTCCCGCTCTAACTTCCATCGCTTCTGAAACTACACCTACAATTTCAACATTTCCTACAAAATCTATATTCCCACTTTTCAAGTCAACTTGATCAACCTTATATAGCTTGTTCACAGTAAATGTATTACCTTTAAAATCCGGTTTACCTTCAGCAGTAGCTATAACCTTATCATTCTCAAGTTTACATCCCTCTCCAATTTTCAATGTCAGCTTTTTTGCCGTTTTTTTGGCTATAACCATCCCAAGTATATCTTTTCCATCATTACCTGATTTACCCGGGACTATTTGAGCAATTATATCACCACTCTTGACATTGGCAATTAAAAATGTATTCCTATAATCAACTTTTCCAACGGACTCATCATAATTTAATTTGTGTGATTCCTTAAATAGTAATTCAATTTCATCCGGTATATCGTTTTGAACTGATAACCCTTTCGCTATTAGTACATTTTCAGCATTATGTTGACCACAAATCACTTCGATTTCCTCTTCAATTATTCCATATACAACACCCTTACTTTTCAACAATTCTTTTAACTCTTTTGGAGTATATTGAGGCGGATACTTATCTTCAATTTTTCTCTTTACAAGAATTAAATTCTTGTGATACTCCTGATCTGCCAACTCGTATATATGTTTAGGGGTAGTTTTTATGTTAATATATGCTTCCATTCTGTCATTTGTAATCGATATATCCACACTTCTAACAGGTTCTATTTCTTCGAACTTATATTCTATCTTATCTTCTACTGTTACTGGAGTTATTTGATCGCACTTCTGACCATTAATTAATAAAATTATTCCGGGACTTGTTTTTATTGTGATAATATCATCCTTATTTTTAGGTTCCGTTATTATTATCTTTCCATTCTCTACTTTTGCACCAAATACTTCCTTTTCCACTTCTGAATCTTTTAGGTTATTGACCACTTCTTTTTCATTAGGTTCTATTTTATTCTCATTACTTTCCAAAACTTCTATTTCAATTTTCCTTTTAAAAAACCTTTTTTCTTCCTTTGTCACTTTATATTTTAGATCTTCTTTAGGAATGTTCAATTCAAGAGATGCTTTTTCAAGGCATTCATCTACAGAAGTTGCAGAAAATTTCAAACTCATAAATACTCCCCCTAACCGATACTTCTTACCTTTAAGTATACCACAGCACGGTTTAATTTTATATGAATTATTTATATAAATATATATACTTTTACATGAAAATACAATTTTCTTTATTTTTTACTTTCCTCTATATAATTCATAATTTCTCTGTCATATTCCTCCATTAAGCTTCTAATAATTTTATTAACCGGATCTAATTTTATGCTATTTACCGTTTTTATAGGCAATACCTTTGGAGATGTACCTGAAATAAACATTCCATCCAACTTATCAATATCTGTATACTTATACTCTACTTCTTGAATTTGAATTCCAAGCTTTTGGGCTAATTCTATAATTTCTCCTCTAGTAACTCCTGGCAAAACTGCCTTGGTAGGTGATGTCATAAGTATATTATTCTTTATCATAAATATATTAGATTTACTACCTTCTGTTACGTTCCCATTATTATCAATCAATATAACTTCATAAGCATTATTATCTTTTATTTCTTTATTCACTTTTTCCCTAAAACTATCATTAACTATTTTTGCATTAGGATTTTCTCTTTCTCCAAAGTATAGTATCGTGTCCACTCCATTTTTGTACATTTCATCTGTAGGATAAAAATGTTCTATAAAAAATACCTTTAGTTTTTTTTCATTAATTCCATAGGTTATTTTAATATTGCCATTATATTTATTCTCATCTTTTATAACATTTTGTATTTTCGTACTAATTTCTTCATAACTTAACGGAAACTCTTCATTAATTAATTTGAAAGAATTTTTCATTCTTTGTAAATGAGCTTCTAGAAATATAGGTATACCATTTATAACTCTCAATACCTCATAAATTATTTTGTCCTCCATATGAACCTCGCCACCTTTTTAACCTTTAAATAAAATTATTACTAACTCACTTTTCAATAAATTTATCTTGTTAATTTTGATATGTTATTTCCACTTTAATATCTCAATCTGATGATTTTTTTTATAATTTATTAAATACGGCTTTCCTACCAGGTCTAATAAAGGCTTATCTGATAAGGAATCTGAAAACATATACGATTCTTTAAAATCCACTTCTATTTTTTCATTTTTAATAACTTCCATTAGCCTCCTTACCTTTTCTTGCCCTTTACAATTTTCCCCTTCCATTTTCCTAGTAAAAATGCCTTCTTTAAAAGTAAACTTAGTACCTATTATTTTATCTACTTCTTTTATCTTATAAAATTCATTAATATAAAATTCAGGAGATGCTGATATTAAATAAATATCATACCCCTCACTCTTAAGTTTTTTCATCATTGTTAATGCATCTTCGTATAATATTGTCTGCAACTTTTCATCATAAAACTTTTTAACAAGTTCCGCCAAGTCTTTCTCATGAATTTTATCTATAAACTTCAGAAATGTCTCTTTTACCTTTTTCTCATCATATATTTTTATACTATACATAAGTCCAGAGAATACTGCTCTTGGTAAAAATCTAACATTCCTCTTATCATTCTTTATTACATATTTAAATAGTTCCATTAATGTCTCTTTTTTTGTGATAGTATAATCTATATCAAATATAGCAAGTTTCTTCAAAACGCAATACCTACCTTTTAATATTTAATTCTTAACACTTATTACTTAGATTTATGTATAACTTACCGAAATAAGTAACATATTGTGTTTCGGTTTCTAGGAATTCTGCAAACAATATGATACTTATTTCTAGTATAGTAATACACTCAAACTTAAAATCTATAGAAAGTTATTCAAATTAAAAATTAACTTTCTATTTCCTATATCTCTAACTAACTATATTATTTGCCATTTCTTTTAAATTATTAAGTGCTTAGAGCTAAATATTCTTTATTTGAAATATGTAAATTTATATATACTTAATCCAAAAACATTTAAATATAGGATAGTATATTTAACATCTTCTACTATTTAGTGTTTATATTAAATAGAAATTATATACGCATAAGTTCTATTCTGACTTTAAATATCCATGCTTATAACTACAACAGCAATTATAATTATTCTTCAAACTATATACTATACCAGAAAGGGATTAGACTCTTTTATGCAGTGTTGCATTTAGAATATAGATGTAGGATTTCTTAATTAGAAGTTGTTCCGTTTATGCTTGTCATTAGCTTGCCTAAGGAACATGCATAAATGGTGCAACTTCTAATTATAGAAATCCACATCAATATTCTATAGCAACCGAAATAACAGAGTCTAATGCCTTTCGGTAATCATACATATTTACTATTTAATTTTACTTAAGAATGTTGAGATTCTATCTATTCCATTTTCTATTATATCCATTGATGTTGCATATGATAATCTTATATAATCATCTAAACCAAAACCTGCTCCAGGTATCACTGCAACTTTCTCTTCCTCTAATAATACTCTTGCAAAATCTACTGAATTGTTAATATCTTGATCTTTAAATGTTGTATTTAAATATGCTGATATATTAACCATAACATAGAATGCACCGCTTGGTCTTATAATTGATACTTCATTTAATTTTTCCAATTTGTATATCATGAAGTTTCTTCTATTTTCGAATTCCTTAATCATATTATTTAATTCTTCCACTGGACCATTTAATGCTTCTATTGCTGCATATTGTGCTATAGTATTCACATTCGATGTCATATGACTTTGAATACTAGTCATTAGTTTTGTTATCTCCTCACTCGCTGCAGCATATCCTAATCTCCAACCTGTCATGGCATATGTTTTAGATACACCATTTATTACTATTGTTCTGTTATAAGCATCTTCATTTAAAGCTGCTATGCTTATATGATTTTCTCCATCATATATTAATTTTTCATAAATTTCATCTGATATAATTAAAAGATCATGTTTTTTAGCAAAATTAGCTATTTCCAACAATTCTTCTTCGTGATAAATTGTTCCTGTTGGATTATTAGGACTATTTAATAATAGTGCTTTTGTATTGCTAGTTAAAGCTTTTTCCAAATCTGATACAGTATATTTATAACTATTTTCTTTTGATGTTTCTACAAATACCGGAACTCCATCTGCTAGCTTTACTAACTCTGGGTAACTAACCCAATATGGTACTGGAACTAATACTTCATCACCCGGATTTAAAGTGGCCATAAAAACATTTGCTAAACTTTGCTTAGCACCTGTTGAAACTGTTATTTGGCTTGGTTTATATTCTAACCCATTATCTGCCTCAAATTTCTTACATATAGTTTGCTTTAACTCTAACAATCCTCCTGCTGGAGTATACTTAGTTTTTCCATCATGCATTGCTTTTATAGCTGCTTGAATTATATTTTCTGGTGTGTTAAAATCTGGCTCCCCCGCGCCAAAACTTACTACATCAACACCTTGACTCTTCAACTCATTTGCTTTAGCTGTAATTGCCAAAGTGATTGATGGACTGATATTCCCCGC
The DNA here is from genome assembly GCF_003575225.1 of Clostridium chromiireducens. Taxonomy (NCBI): domain Bacteria; kingdom Bacillati; phylum Bacillota; class Clostridia; order Eubacteriales; family Clostridiaceae; genus Clostridium; species Clostridium chromiireducens. The sequence goes on from NZ_QXDJ01000001.1 coordinate 537,220, forward strand.
TTTTTTAGATAACTTCATTGCTTTATTCCCTCCAGTTTAGACATCTTCAAAATAACTTATTAAAAGATTTACAATACCTTTTATTCATCCAAGGAGACAATGTTTAGTTCTAACAATATCAGAATTAATTCACTTATCAACATAGTATGCCTAAAAAATAAATACCATATTATTATTGTTATTTCTAAGATGCTTTGATACAATTGTATATTCTTGTCACATAATAAAAATATATCATTAATATATTGAATTGTAAACAACGCGAACACATAAGACATGCGAAAAAAAGACTTTAGTAATTAATTACTAAAGTCTTTCATTTTTATTCTTCACCTACTAATTCATCTTGATAGTAAGCTGATACTCTATCAAATTCCTCTTCATCTGGAACTACAAGTTCTTCATCATCTAATCTAAAAAGATAAACTGAATCCTCTGCTGGATTTTGAGCTAAATAATATACTTTTTCTTCATATTCAAACTCATCAATTATTGGACATGTAACTACATTTCCATTTTCATCTTCTAAATCTATAACGAAGTTTTCCTCTTCATTGCATCCACATCCACATTCATGATCACCATCATGATCATGTCCGCAGCCACATTCATGACCTTCACCATGATTATGTCCACCACATCCGCAGCTTTCTTCTTCACTATTACATCCACATTTGTCTAAATCTTTTTCCATTTTTCAACCTCCTTTTGGTTCATAATTAATTTTAACCTTAAAATAATAAAATTACAATGTAATTTTATTGAATGAATGATTAATGATGAAATCTTCAAGGAAGATTTCTAAAAAATATATACTTTAAGAAATTACGGAGTAATTTCCTCCTTCATCATTAATCATTCATTTCTTTTACAAGTTTTAATGATAGACACTTATTTTTTATATCACATTTATTTACTTCTATGTATCCTGGTTTTTCTAAAAGTATTATCCAGTATTCTGTTTCAGCCGCCTCTTTTAATGCAATATACATTTTAGCAATAAAATCAACCTTACTGTTGCATAATTAGCTTCATTATCTAATCCTTCAATGAAAGTTTTAGTATTTTTCATTAATTATATACATAATAAAAATATACTATTCAAAACTCTATAGAAGTTTTTTCGTTCATCATTCATCAAAAAAAGAAGCCACCGTAGTGACTTCTTTCTTTTTGCGCAAATTTAGTTATTTATATTTTTTAATTACTATTGTTGATTAGCTAATTTCTTGTATCCTTCTAATCTTTCCATAGCATCTTGTTTAGTCTTTTCAAATAAAGCGTCTGCTGCTTCTGGGAATGCCTTAGCAAGTGAAGAGTATCTAACTTCTCCCATTAAGAATTCCTTAAAGTCTGCTGTTGGTTCTTTAGAATCTAATACAAATGGATTCTTTCCAGCTTCTTTTAATTCTGGGTTGAATCTGTACATTTGCCAGTATCCACATGCGGTAGCTCTCTTAGCTTCTTCTTGGCTGTTACCCATACCAATTCTTAATCCATGGTTGATACATGGAGCATAAGCTATTATTAATGATGGTCCTTTGTATGCTTCAGCTTCTGCAAGAGCTTTCATAACTTGGTTCTTATCAGCACCCATGTTAATTTGAGCTACATATACATAACCATAACTCATAGCCATCATACCAAGATCTTTCTTCTTAGTCTTCTTACCACTTGCAGCAAACTTAGCGATTGCAGCAGTTGGAGTAGATTTAGATGATTGACCTCCTGTGTTTGAGTAAACTTCTGTATCTACTACTAATATATTTACATCTTCTCCTGAAGCTAATACATGGTCAACTCCACCGTATCCGATATCGTAAGCCCATCCGTCTCCTCCGAAGATCCATTGTGATCTCTTAACGAAGTAGTCTTTTTCTGCTAATATTTCGTTAGCTAATTCAGTGTTAGAAGCTTCTAAAGCAGCTGTTAATTTATCAGCTCTTTCTCTAGTTCCTTCACCTTCATCAACGTTATCTAACCATTCTTGTAATTCAGCGCTTGCAGCATCTCCTGCAGCTATAGCAGCTTTAGCTTTTTCTGCAATTCTTTCTCTTATAGCCTTAACTCCTAAGAACATACCTAATCCATATTCAGCATTATCTTCGAATAATGAGTTAGCCCAAGCTGGACCGTGTCCACATTTATTCTTAGTGTATGGAGTTGAAGGAGCAGATCCTCCCCAGATTGATGTACATCCAGTTGCATTAGCAACCATCATTCTATCACCAACTAATTGAGTTATAGCTTTAACATATGGAGTTTCTCCACAACCTGCACAAGCTCCTGAGAACTCAAGTAATGGTTGTTCAAATTGGCTACCTTTAACTGTCTTCTTATTCATTGGGTTCTTCTTAGTTGACACTTCATAGAATAAGTAATCAAAAACTTCTACTTGGTCATGTTGAGATTCTTGTGGTTTCATAACTAGTGCTTTTCCTGGTGCTGGACATATTTGAGCACAGTTTCCACAACCTGAACAATCAAGTGGTGTTATACCCATAGTGTATAATAATGGTTCTTCAGTCTTTAATCCCTTAGCAGCTACAATTTTAGCAGCATCTGGAGCAGCATTCTTTTCTGCTTCAGTTAATAAGAATGGTCTTATAGCAGCATGTGGACATACCATTGAACATTGGTTACATTGAATACATTTTTCTGCATCCCATTCAGGAACATTTACTGCAATTCCTCTCTTTTCGAAAGCTGCAGTACCATTTTCAAAAGTACCATCTTCCATACCTGCAAATGCTGAAACTGGAAGTTGATCTCCTTCTTGTCTGTTCATTGGAATAACTATATCTTTAACGAATTTAGTAGCATGTTTAATTTCTACTTCTTCTTCATCTTGAGCTGTCTTCCAAGCTTCTGGAATATTTATTGCAACAATTGATTCAACACCCTTATCTATAGCAGCATTGTTCATGTTAACAACTTTTTCACCCTTCTTACCATAAGAAGATACAACTGAATCTTTTAAGTGCTTAATAGCATCTTCAACTGGAATAACGTTAGCAAGCTTAAAGAAAGCTGATTGCATTATCATGTTGATTCTTCCACCAAGACCTATTTCTTGAGCAATTCCTACTGCATTTAAAATATAGAACTTAATGTCGTTGTTTGCTAAGAATCTCTTATATGCTGAAGGTAATTTTTCTTCTAACTCTTCTGGAGTCCAGATAGTATTTAATAAGAAAGTTGAACCTGGTTTTAATCCATCAAGTACATTGTATTTGTGGATGTATGATTGGTTAGAACATGAAACAAAGTCTGCTTTGTTTATTAAGTATGGTGACTTAATTGCTTTCTTACCAAATCTTAAGTGAGATACTGTAATTCCTCCTGATTTCTTTGAATCATAGAAGAAGTATGCTTGAGCATACATGTCTGTATTATCTCCAATAATCTTGATTGCACTCTTGTTAGCTCCAACAGTACCATCTGATCCTAATCCCCAGAACTTACAAGATGTAGTTCCTTCTGGAGTAGCATCTATATCTTCAGTTACTTCTAATGAAGTATTTGTAACGTCATCATTGATTCCTAATGTAAATCCATTTTTTGGTGCATCTTGTGCTAAGTTAGCATAAACTGCAGCTATATGTCCTGGATTTGGATCTTTTGAACCTAAACCGAATCTACCACCAACAATCACTGGTACATCAGCTTGACCGAAGAATGCATTTCTTACATCTAAGTATAATGGTTCTCCAGCAGATCCTGGTTCCTTAGTTCTATCTAAAACAGCGATTTTCTTAGCTGTCTTTGGAATAGCAGCTAATAATCTTTCATTTGAGAATGGTCTGAATAATCTTACTTTAACAACACCAACTTTTTGTCCGTTAGCATTTAAGTAATCTATAGTTTCTTCACAAACGTCAGTAGCTGAACCCATAGCTATGATTACTCTATCAGCATCTGGTGCTCCATAGTAATCGAAACAGTGGTATTCTCTACCTGTTAATTTAGTGATTTCAGCCATATAACTTTCAACTGTTTCTGGTAATTCATCGTAGAATTTATTTACAGATTCTCTTTCTTGGAAATAGATATCTGCATTTTGAGCAGTTCCTCTAGTTACAGGATGATTTGGGTTTAATGCTCTTTCTCTGAAAGCTTTAACTGAATCCCAATCAAGTAAACTTGCTAATTCATCATATTCTAAAACTTCAATTTTTTGAACTTCGTGAGAAGTTCTGAATCCATCAAAGAAGTTTAAGAATGGAATTCTTGTTTTAATAGCAGTTAAATGAGCAACTGCTGCTAAGTCCATAACTTCTTGAACTGAACCTTCTGCAAGCATTGCAAAACCAGTTTGTCTTGCTGCCATAACGTCTTGGTGATCTCCAAATATGTTTAATGCAGAAGTAGCTAATGCTCTAGCTGATACATGGAATACTCCTGGTAACATTTCACCAGAAATTTTGTACATGTTTGGTATCATTAATAATAAACCTTGTGAAGCTGTATAAGTAGTAGTTAATGCTCCAGCTTGTAAAGATCCGTGAACTGCACCAGCTGCTCCAGCTTCTGATTGCATTTCCATAACTTTAACAGGTTGTCCAAATATATTTTTTCTTCCTTGTGCTACCCATTCATCTACATGTTCTGCCATAGGTGATGATGGTGTAATTGGGAATATTGCAGAAACTTCAGTAAATGCATAAGATATATGAGCTGCTGCAGTATTACCATCCATAGTTTTCATTTTTCTCATCGCGTTGACCCCTCTTTCTAATTTAAAACTTAAATTTTGAATAATTTAAATTTTTTTATATAAGTAAGTCTATAAGACCACCTAATAAACACACAAAATATTAGCTAATCAAAGCTACATTCCAACTTTACACACAAAAACTAATTTAACCTTACATAATTTAGCCAATCACTAGTTAGCTAAATCTTTTCCTAATTTCTTAATAAGGTTTGTCTGTTTTTTAGTTGGTGAATCTTTAACTGCTAAATCTCCAATTACATTAAAGCCATAAGATGTCATTTCATCTTTCCATATTTTCATAAAAGTGTCTTCAATCCATCCATAGGTTGCAAATAAAATACAGTTTTTCTTCTTATTATCTTTACTGTAATCCTTCAACTGTTCCAGAAATGGTTTCATTTCTAATTGTTCTATTTTAGCGGCATCTACTGCAGGACTTCCAAATGCAACAGAATCAGCTTCTAAAACATCTTCTATCGTAGCATCCGCAACGTGCTTTATACGCACTTCTGCACCTTGCTCTCTAGCACCATCTGCCATAGTATTTGCAAGAGCCTCTATATTTCCTCCACAACTCCAATAAATGATTGAAACTTTTTTCATTGAAATAGCACCTCATCTTCTTGTTAAATAATTAACTTATGTTTTCACTAAAAAGAACTTACCCTTTTATTATATCTCACATATTTTTTTTTGCAAGATTTGATTGCACAAATTGTTTTTTTTTAACTAATAAATCTACTTTTTAGTAATCTACCTTCTTATGCTCGCTAATAGTATATTTACTATTGCATCAACTCCGTTTTTAGCTTCACTTTTTTCCATACTCTTAATTAAAGATATTCTATTTTCCTTAAGTTCCATAACTTTCTTGTATAATATATCTCCATTAATTTCTTCCTCTTCCAGCATTAACGAATAACCTTCTTTTGCAAAAGACCTTGAGTTTAGAATTTGATCTCCCCTACTCGCTTTTCTTGAAAGCGGTATTAATAACGTTGGCTTTTTCAACGCTAAGAATTCAAATATTGAATTTGCTCCAGCCCTCGAAATTATATAATCTGCCGCCTTTATTAAATCCGGCAATTCTTCACTTACATATTCAAACTGCTTATATTCACTCATATTTACATAATCTTTGTCTATATTTCCTTTACCGCAGATATGAATTATGTTAAAATCTTTCGATAATTTATCTAAATTTTTTCTTATCTCTTCGTTTATGAGCTTTGACCCTAGACTTCCTCCCATTATAAGCAATATTTCTTTACTATCTTTAAATCCACATATTCTTTTCCCTTCATTTTTATCACCATGAAGTATTTCTTCTCTAATAGGACTGCCTGTAAGTACTCCCTTACTATCTTTTATATATTTTAGACTTTCTCTAAAAGTCACACATAACTTATCACAAAAAGGAGCGGATAATTTATTAGCAAGACCCGGCGTCATATCTGATTCATGAGCGATTACTGGTATTTTTTTTAATGATGCTGCTATAACAACTGGTACTGCTACAAACCCTCCTTTTGAAAAAATAACATCTGGTTTTTCTTTAGATAATATTCTTAAGGCCTGAGTAATACCTTTTAAGATTTTAAACGGATCAGTAAAATTCTTCACATCAAAATATCTTCGTAATTTTCCACATGAAATCCCGAAGAAAGGTATATTATTTTTTGTTATTATTTCATTTTCTATGCCATCAAAACTTCCGATGTATTTAATTTCAAAGCCTTCTTCCTTTAATTTAGGTATTAATGCAAGATTTGGAGTAACATGCCCTGCTGTCCCCCCTCCTGTCATTATTATTTTATATTTAGACAAAAAACCACCCCTTCTTAAATAAATGAATAATTAATGATTAATAATGAATGATTAAGGAGATTTTACTCTGCAAAATTTAAAATCATTAGGTGCAAAGCACCTTTAAATATAAAAATTCCCTAAGGAAAAGTGAGAGTCCAAATTTTATATTTAGGTTCTCGAACTTTCTCTTTGAGCTTTTTACATTCATTTTTCATTATTCATCGAAAAGTGCTTTGCACTTTTCCTCTATCTATAATTTTGAATTACAACTTGAATACTAGTATTACCATTATATTCATTGATACTCGGATAAAATACTAAATCCATTACCACATCATTATACGCACCATCGTAAAGTTTCTGCAATTCCCCTTTTCCGTACTTACTACCTATTCCATCTTCAAATTCATTGATATCACCAAAATAAATAGCATCTAAAGCCTTATTTAATTTAGTTTTTAACTTTAACTTCAATACATTTCTATTCTTGCCAAGTACTGTTGCTTTTAGTATATTGATATTTTTTTCTGCAAATAAAGGTTTAGAATTTGACCTACCAAACGGCTCAAGCCTACCTAAATCATCAATTAACTGATAATTTATTTCATCCAATGGTAACACACAGTCAATAGTAACTTTTCTTAATAATTCTTCATCACTTAATGTCGTATTTTCATTTAATCTTTTTCTAAACTCATCTATGTTCTCTTCCTTTAACGAAAATCCTGCTGCCATAGGATGACCACCAAATTTTTCAAGGAGATCCTTACATTTAATCAGTTCTTCAAACATGTTATATTCCTCTATTGATCTGCCTGAACCCTTTGCTCCATGTTCTGCTTTTGTAATTATTAAAGTTGGAACATTATACTTTTCTTTTATTCTACCTGCTATAATTCCTGCTAAACTTTCATGTATATCTGGAATATATATAACGAAAACTTTATCCTGTATCATTCCATTCTTCTCTATAATTTCTATTGCAGTTTCAACACCATTCATAGTCATTTCTTTACGTTCTGCATTTAACTTAACCAATTCCTTAGCAAGCCTTACTGCATTTTCTTCATCCTCTGAAAGCAATAGTTCTAATCCCCTCTTGGCTGAATCTAACCTTCCTGATGCATTTATACAAGGTCCAATAATAAACCCCAAGTGATATACTGTTAGTGTTTTATCAGTAAGTTCACATTCTCTTATCAGCTCTTGCAAGCCTAAGTTAGTTGTTTTATTTATAAACTCTAACCCTTTTTTTACAAACACTCTATTTTCATCAACTAAGTCTACAACATCACATACTGTAGCTATAGCTAAAAATTCTATAAATTTATAACATTCTCTTTTATCTATATTAAGCGTTTCATAAAGAACTTCTACAAGTTTAAATGCCACTCCTGCCCCACATAATTGCTTAAAGGAATAACAGCATTCACTTTGCTTTGGATTCACTACTGCATCAGCACTTAAACTGACAAATTCTCTAACATTGTTTTCATTTTCAACGAATGGTATATCGTGATGATCTGTAACTATCACGGTAATTCCTAAATCTTTAGCATACTTTATTTGTTCAATAGCTGATATTCCGTTATCGCAGGTAAGAATAGTATCAACACCATCTTCCTTAGCCTGTTTTATTATATCTATATTGATTCCGTATCCATCTTTTATTCTATCTGGAATTTCGTAATCTACATTTGCATTACACCTTTTCAGCGCTTTATATAAAATGTAAATACTTATTACGCCATCTACATCATAGTCACCAACAATCCTAATTTTGCTATTTTGATCTATTTTCTCTTTAAGTATATCTACTGCTCTTTCTAAATCTTTCATTCCTCTCGGATTGTGGAACTTATCAAAGTCTGGATTTATGTAACTTTTTATCATTTCATCATCTATAATATTTCTATTCACTATAAGTTTACACACCAATTCTGTCAGTGCGTATTTTTTAGACATATGTTTATAATCAGCTTTTATATTCTTTACAAACCATCTTTCCGCCATGTTTTCCCCCTTTAATTTTGCGTAGCCGCGAAATATAAAAATACTTGCAGTATGAGTATAATTTATAGTTACATCTAAACAACCGAAATTGAATATATGTGTTTGCTCCGGTTCCCTGAAGATTTTGCTGGATGATTCTAAGAATATAAGTTGTGCCCAAAGTGCTTGCTTCAAAGACACAGCTTTGAACAAGCACATTTGGAACAACTTATATTCTAAGAATCACGACCAGCAAAATCTTCTATAAACACTGTGCAAAAACATATATTCAATTTCTTTGTTTATTGTAAATTTAAAGTAGATCCTTTTATTCAAGCAAGTATTTTTATATTTCTTTTGTAAGCAATACCTCTTCATTAATGTGCATTCTCAATTTTCTGTGCTAGGTATTTGTGTAGTACCTAAAGTAAATTGGATACAAAGAAATAAAATACATATATGTGAAGTCAGGCATTGAAATATAAGCTGATGGAATATCTTAATGGCAAGTTGTTCCACTTTTGCTTGTCCTGCGCTTGTCACAGGAGCATGCAGAAGTGGTGCAACTTTCCATTTAGATATTCCCAGCGAAATTTTTCACAGCCCTGCGGAACATATATGTATTTTATTTCGGTTGATTACCACTTCACTTTAAGTTCTGCACAATACATTTATTTCATGAACATTTTATATAACATTCCAGATGAAATTCCTTCTACTTTATGATCATATCCTAGAACTTCTAGTAATTTATATGAGAATGCCATTGCTGTTGCCGGCCCCCTGCTAGTTATAATATTTTTATCAACTACTACTGCATCTTCTAAATATTCACAATTTGGTAATTCATCCTCGTATCCTGGATAAGATGTTAAATTAATACCTTCTGTGATTCCTGCTCTCCCAAGAACTATTGGTCCTGCACAAATTGCTCCTATTAACTTACCTTCTTTATTTTGTTTTTTAATAAATCTTATTACTCTCTCATCATCTCTTAAGTTAGTTGCTCCAGGCACTCCTCCTGGAATTACAACCAAATCATACTCCATATCTTCATCAAAAATTTTATCTGCCTGAACTGATAACTCATGACTTGATTTTACCACTTTTTCTTCTCCAATCGATACTAAATCACAAGTCACATCTGCTCTTCTCATTATATCTGATACAGTTAAAGCCTCAATTTCTTCAAAACCTTCTGCTAATAATACGCATACTTTCTTCATGAAAATTCCTCCTTTAATTTAAATAAAAAGGATATTCTAAATCATCTTTAGAACATCCTCATTCTATAATTTCTCTAATTATACTTACATTATACCACCAGCACATACAAGTTAAAAGTTATAATTTATAATTAGTTTAGTGTCACATCTTTTATCTCATCATCAAGTACAATCATCATTATGTTCGTACCTCTACCGGCTCTATTTTGTAATTTAACATCATCTATTTTAACCACTGATTTCACCTTGGACTTAGAAGTTAGAAGTACTTGAGTACTATCAGACGATAAAGTGATACTATTTTCTTCATTGCTTGTGTATTTACTATGATATTTTCCAAAAATGACTGCATCCTCGTCTCTCAAGCTTATTCCTGTAACTCCTGAAGCCACTTTTCCCATAACACTAACATTTTCAACTGGGAATTTTATAGCCATTCCTTTTTTAGTTATCATTATAAGATGACCAAATTTCATTTTATTTATTTCTACTGAGACAACTTCATCATCATCAAATTTAAATTTATAGAATACTTGTCTAAAGAAGTCACCTTCAAATTCCTTTAATTGAGTCTTTTTCACCATACCCTTTTTAGTAAAAGTATATATACCTGACTCATCATCATAAATATCAATAGAAACTAAACTAATAATCTTTTCACCTTTTTCTAACTTACCTAAAAATGATTCTACTGAAATTTCTTCATTTAAAACATTCTTCATTAGAAATACCGGAACTTTATATACATATCCTTTGTTACTAAACATCAATAATTCTTTTAGTGAGTTAGTTTTAACTTTTAGAGAATCTTCTTTAATTCTTTCAAAAGATTTAAGTTTATTTTTATCTGTAATCCCCAGACTTAATTCAAAGTATTGGATCTCATCGCTATCTTCTATATTTACTATTTCATCATTTTGTGAGAAGTTGAATAGTTGAACAGGTAGTATATTTCTAGGTGTATCTTCAAGAGCTTTTACTTCAAGAGTAAACTCCAACCCTTGTTTACTTTTAACCTTTAAGAACTTATTTTCATCTTCAATCGATCTAATTGACACATCAACTAAATCATCCTCATCCCTAAGCTTTAAAGCTTGCAGCTTTGCATAAGCGGTTTGGAATTTATCCAGTGAACTTAATTTAATTCCACCATGTTTTGTTATAAATCTAAATGCTTTATTGGGGTTGAAATTTTCTAAAGATATAACCGAAACTATCTTCTCGTTTTCAAGATTCAAAGTCTTAATAATTTCATCTAATCTTTGGCCCTTTTCTTTCCACTTTAATTCCGGAATATTAATCCCCTTAGTTTGATACATAAATCCTTTATCTGTAAATATAAGAACCGTATCTTTTGTATTTGAGCTTATTAAATATTTAAGTGAATCTCCCTCTCTATATTCAATATCTTCCGGATTTGAACTTGACCTATTGTAATTTTTAAGAGGTATTCTCTTAGCAAATCCGTCTTTCGATACAGTAATCATAACGTCTTCTACTATTATCAGCTCTTCAATATCAATTTTACTTTCATTGTCATCGTGTATTATTTCAGTTCTTCTTTTATCTGAATATTTATCACTTACTTCTTGCAATTCGCTTTTAACTACTCTTAATAGTTCCTTTTCGCTTGATAATATTTTCTCAAGTTTCTTTATTAGTTTTTCAAGCTGAGCATATTCTTTTTCGAATATCTCTATTTCAAGACCTGTCAGTCTATATAACATAAGTTCTAATATTGCCTGTGCCTGTGCTTCTGAAAATTTAAATTTACTTATCAAATTATCTGATGCATCTTTCTTTGATTTTGATGCTCTAATAGTTGCTATAACTTCATCTAGTATGCTTATAGCCTTAATGAATCCTTCAACAATATGATGCCTCTTTTTAGCTACATCAAGCTCTTTTTGTGTTCTTCTTGTAATTATTTCTTTTTGATGTTCAACATAATATCTTATTATAGCTTTTAAGCTCATAGTTTCTGGTTTTCCATTAGCAAGAGCAACCATATTAAAGCTTATATTACATTGTAAATCTGTTTTCTTAAATAAATATTTCAGCACCTTATCGGCTATATCTTCATCAACGTTTTTCTTCAGTTCTACTACAGCTCTTATTCCATTTCTATCAGATTCGTCTCTTATATCTGTTATAGATTCTAATGCCTTTGCATGCCTTTTATCTCCAGTCATTTCAGATATGGTCTGAAGTATCCTAGCCTTGTTTCTTCTGTATGGAAACTCAGTTATTACAATACCTAATCTTCCATTCTCTAATTTTTCAATATTTGTTTTAGCTCTATATGCCACTTTTCCTTCGCCTGTTTCATAAGCAGACAATATTGATTTTTCACCAATTAAGATACCACCTGTAGGCAGATCTGGCCCTTTTATATGGTCCATGAGCTCTGCCGTAGTTATATCATTATTATCTATATAAGCTAAAACCCCATTAGTTACTTCTCCTAAATTATGTGGTGGTATATTAGTTGCAAGACCAACCGCTATACCAAACGTACCATTTACCAAAAGATTAGGATATCTGCTTGGCAAAACTTTTGGTTCCATCTCACTATCTGAATAGTTTAGAACCATATCAACAGTATCTTTTTCAATATCACGAAGCATTTCCATAGCTATAGGCGAAAGCCTTGCTTCCGTATACCTCATTGCTGCAGCTCCATCACCATCAATAGAACCCCAGTTTCCATGACCCTCTATTAAAGGTGCTCTTGTTGAAAACTCTTGCGCTAAGATTACCATGGACTCGTACACTGATGAGTCTCCATGAGGATGGTATTTACCTAATATATCTCCAACAATTCTTGCAGACTTATAGTAAGGTCTATCCGGAAAAGCCTTCAGCATATATGAACCGTATAAAATTCTTCTATGAACAGGTTTAAGACCATCTCTAACATCTGGAAGCGCTCTATCTTTAGCAACTTCTATCGCATATGGTAAATAATTTTCTGGCATTGCTTCCTCTAACGGTATGCCAATTATATTATTATCCCTTGGAATAAGGGGTTCATTTTTTTTTGCCATAGTTTTTCTCCTTTTTAGTTTATAAATTAAAATTCTCCGTATTTATACATATAATTCTTTCTAGGTTCAACAATATCACCCATTAAAAGTGAAACCATTTTTTCAGCTTTTGCTGCATCATCAATAGTAACTTGAAGCAATGTTCTACTTTCTGGATTTAATGTTGTATCCCACAATTGATCAGGATTCATTTCTCCAAGTCCTTTGTATCTTTGGATTAATGCTCCTTTACCAACTTGTTTTTTTACACTTTCTAGGTCATCATCGCTATATGCATACTTAGCTATAGTTTTTCCTTTTGTTTCTTTATACACTTTATATAAAGGAGGTTGAGCTAAATACAAATGCCCATTTGCTATTAATGGCCTCATATATCTATAAACATAGGTCATCCAAAGTGTCCTGATATGATATCCATCTACGTCAGCATCACTCATTATTATTATCTTGTCGTACTTCAAATCTTCTTCTCTATAATTATCTAGAGTTCCAGTTCCAATCGCAGTATTAAATATCTTTAATTCCTCTGATGCTAAAACATTTTCAAGTTTTTGCTTTTCTGTATTCATTATCTTACCTTTTGAGGGCATTATAGTTTGGAATCTTCTGTCCCTCGCTTGTTTCGCGGAACCTCCTGCTGAATCTCCCTCAACAACTATAAATTCATTTACAGTTTTATCCCTCATAGTACATACTGCAACCTTACCTGCTAGCGGTGCAGTTCCCTTACCAATTTTCTTCTTTTCTGCTTCATTTATCTTTTTAATTTTGTCTCTTCTTTTAGCAGCCTCTAAAGCATTATTTATTATACTTGTTGCTAAGGTTTTATTATCCTCAATCCATTCAGAAAATTTTGTAAAAACCAAATCATTCATCATAGTATACGCTTCATTATTACCAAGCTTAGTCTTAGTCTGACCTTCAAAAACAGGATTAGTAATTTTTATTCTTACTATAGCCGTCATTCCTTCTCTTAAGTCATCACCTTCAAACTCTTTATCCTTCTCTTTAACTAACCCAAGTTTTTTGGCCCATTCCTTAAAAGCTCTCGTCATTCCTGTTTTAAACCCTGTTTCATGAGTTCCAGCTTCAGTTGTCGGAATATTATTAACATAACTTGCAATAGTCTCAGTTGTAGAGTCAGTAAATTGAATACAAACTTCCCCATACATTTGAATATTTCCAACTGTTCTCTCGCCATCAAATATTATAGGCGTTTCATGAATTGGTGTCTTACTCTCATTTAGATAATTAATGAAATCTAAAAGTCCATTTTCTGAATAATACTCTTTAGTGATTTCTTGTCCTTTTCTTTTATCTATTAATTCTAATGTTATTCCTTTATTTTGAAATGCCAGCTCTTGTAACCTGCTGTCTATTATGTCAAATTTAAATTCAGTTGTTGAAAAAACTTCGGCATCTGGTTTAAATGTTATCCTAGTCCCAACCTTATCTGTCTTTCCAATTATCTTTAAGCCTCCGACTGCTGTTCCTGGCATATCCCTTTTTAATTCTTTGTCAAAGGCATATTCAAATCTTTGTCTATATATATTACCATTTTGATATACTTCAACTTCTAACCATTTTGATAATGCATTCACAACAGCTGCTCCAACTCCATGAAGTCCACCAGAAGTTTTATAGTTTTTATTATCAAACTTTCCTCCTGTGTGCAACTCAGTAAATACCATTTCCACTCCAGATTTCTTTTTAATTGGATGTATTCCAGTAGGTATACCTCTACCATTATCAACCACTGTAATACTTTTATCTTCATTTAAAATTATAGTAACTTTATTTCCATATCCATTTGCTATTTCATCTATGGAGTTATCAATTATTTCCCATATACAATGATGTAATCCCTTACTTCCAGTAGAACCAATGTACATACCTGGTCTTATTCTTACAGGTTCTAATTTTTCAAGTGATGTTAGATCTGTTACATCATAAGCATTAGTATTCTTTAATTCCATAAAATTCCTCCATCTTGAACACCAGTTCGTATTTTATTAAAAATTCTTCTACTCTTAAGAATATACTTCCTTTCTGCTTCATTGTCAAAAGAAACTTAGGCAGATAAGTGAGAATCCCAAAAGTTATTACTCTTATTTTATTCAAATTCCTAAATAATATTAATATTATTATCTCTCAAACTAATAAAGAGTGTACTATCAAACTCAATAATACACTCTTAAAAATACAAATTTATTAAATTTCATTAATAACTTCTTTGTAAATATAACTCAGAAACTAAAATATTACTTAGAAACTACAATTTTCAAAAAACTATACATCACATATTTCTATCTTTCTAACATGCTTAGTATGGCTCCATTCCTTATTGTTTTTATTTAAAATACCTTGAATTGTTATTGGGAACCATGTTAGTGTATAGAAACTATATAGCCAAAATCTAAAGAATAAAATTAATTCTTTCTTTCCGAGCAATATTCCTGTTAATATTAAAAATACTATGTTATATCCAAATCCTATTACCCATGCAAGCATCCAATTTTGAATACTAGTAGTTAAATACGGAACTAAAAAAACATTGCTTGAATATAAAACCATCATTATCATAAATGGTTTAGTAATTTTTCTATCAATCGCCAGTGTCAGTGGAGTAAGTAAAAATTGAATAACTGCAAATGCTTTAAATCCAAAATCACTAAATAAATAATTTATAATAAATATGTTTACACCACTAGTATTCGCCTGTATCAATGTTAATATTGTTGATATACCAATTAGTAATGTAACAAAAGGCTGTAGCACATATATTGCGCAATCAAACATATAAAATTTTCTTTGAACTATTGATTTCATAAGCAATTTAAAGAAATATCTTGAAGCAACATCTGCAAAACCTTGCATCCATCTCTTTCTTTGTGACCATGACTGCTTTAATTTTAGTGGTTTTTCATCATATATTATAGCATCATGAGCCCAACCTACTTTTTCTCCATTTAAAACAAGTTTACACGTAAACTCTAAATCTTCTGTTAAACATGTAGCACCCCAGCCCAATTTCTTTAATGTAGCTGTTTCTATCGCAAATCCTGTTCCTCCAATTTGGTTTGAAAGTCCCACATTTGCTCTGGCTAATTGATACATTCTGTTTTGAGTCCAAAAAGCTATTGAGTACGATGCTGCAATCCAAGAATCTTCTGGATTTTTACTATCTATATAACCCTGTACAACTTTATATCCTTCTCCCATTTTAGAGTTAATTTCCTTTAAGAAATCTTTATGTACTAAATTATCTGCATCAAATATTGCTATAGCATCATATTGTTTTTCCATAGCAAACAATTTTGAAAACATCCACTCTAATGCATAACCTTTACCTCTTTTGTCTTTTGCAAATCGTTCACAAACATTAACACCATAGCCTTTAGCTATTTTAGCTGTATTATCTGTACAATTATCTGCAATAACGAAAACATCATACATGTCCTTAGGATAATCTAACTTTAACATGCTCTCAATAAGACTACCAATTACAACTTCTTCATTATGTGCCGCAATTAACAATGCAAATTTGTTTTTAGGTGTATAATTCTTTTTTTCTTTTCTTCTAAATAATCCTATAAACCCTAAAACTAAATAATAACATATTATTGCAAAAACAAAAATTTGAAAAAATGCTGTTATGGTAAAAATATATTTTCCCATTACATTCACTCCTAATATTTAATGAGACCTATTCCCATTTATTATTTATATATTTACTTCGTACTATACCCATTTAATAATATTTCAACAGAAATAAAAAATCAACCCCATATTTATTAAGATAAGATTAATATTTGCCGGATTTATTTTTCAAATCCTTGTTTTCTTCTTTATATTTTTTTACTCACCGTCATTTCAGAAAATATATGCAAATTGAATATATTGAACTTTTTAACAATCAAACCATAATATACTTTAATCAAAATCTCATTATTTAATATATTGTTATTATTCTTTCTTATCTTTATAACTTTTTCAAAATATATTCTTGAATTTAAGTTTTCGATTATTCATTATATTTTCTCATAGTTCTATAAGTAATGTAACCTGCTGTTATACCTCCAATAAGCCCTCCAACATGAGCAAAGTTATCGATATTCTTTATACTTAACCCTATAAAGAGGTTTATTATTATTATTTGAATTAGACTTGATATATAATTCTTATTTATTCTATTTCTTTCTATAATTGCAAAAGCTAAAAGTGCTCCAATAAGACCAAATATTCCACCGGAAGCCCCTACCGACAAGCTATTCGGACTCATAATATAACTTAATATCGATGCCGCTATGCATGAAAAAATATACACTATGAAATATCTGTAGGTTCCATAAACTTGCTGAATTTGAGGTCCTATTATATATAGTGAATACATATTACAAGCTATATGTATTAGTCCTGAGTGCAAAAAGGCACAAGTTAATAACCTCCAAAACTGCCCTTGTTGAATTAATATATTATATTTAGCACCAAAGTATAATAACACTTTTGAATCTATGTCTATGAAATTACCTGACAAAAACGCTGTTAGTAAGAATACTATTATATTTATCCCCATTAATATTAACGTTAGTGATTTGTCCTTAAAAAATTTTTCTTCTCCTCTAACATTTTTCTCATGATTAGCATTTTCGAATATATGCCTTATTGGAATACATGAATTATCACAATAAATAACGCTAGATCTATTCCTATTTATAACAAGTTTATTTGCCATAGGTGAATTATCTGCATGTGTATATTCCTCTTTATCAGATAAAATTATCATATTTAAAGAAAATGCTTTTCCTAAAGTTTTTATATATTGAACTGCTTCTAAACAATCTATTTGTTCATTTTCTTCATCACATATCAAAATACAGTAGATACCATCTTTTAATTCCTTAATTGCAAGAAATATTTCCTTTTTGTGAAAATTACTATAATATTGTTTCATATAGAAATTTTCTCTATCTAATAAAATTTTATAAATTTCATCTCTTTTAATCCTAATCATCTTTGCCTACCTACTCTTTGAGATATTAATATGTTATTTATTAATATTATATTTACACGTTGTACTAAAGTTTAAAATGCATTTTTACTGCATTATATTAACATAGCACAACGTGTTATAGATTTTTATTAATTATATTTTTTAACGTAATAGATATATTCTTAGTAACTCTTAATTATTTTTCTATCATATCTAAAAGTTCATTAAATCTTTTAATAGTTGCCTCTATTGGCACATTCGTAGTCATATCTACTCCTGCATTTTTCAAAATATTGATTGGATAGTCACTGCCACCTGCTTTTAAGAAACCTTTATATTTCTCAACAGCCCCTTCCTTTCCTTCTAAAATATCTTTTGAAAATGCTGATGCTGCCGCATAACCTGTAGCATATTGATAAACATAAAAATCTGAATAAAAATGAGGTATTCTTGACCACTCAACATCTATTTCTTTATCAATTACTATTTCATTTCCAAAATATTTAACATTTAAGTCATGCCATGCTTTATTATAATCTTCTGCTGTTAATGGAATTCCTTGTTCTAATGTTTCATGAGTATAAAGCTCAAATTCTGCAAACATTAATTGTCTAAATACTGTTGTTCTTATTTGCTCTAATTCCTGATTTATTAAATAAAGCTTTTTCTTTTGATCAGTCTCTTTTTCGATTAAATAATGAATAAGTAATGATTCATTTGTTGTTGATGCAACTTCTGCACAGAAAAGTGTGTAATTCGCATAATAATATGACTGTTCTTTTCTTGAATAGTATGAGTGAATTGAGTGACCCATTTCATGAGCCAATGTTGATACATCGCCTAATTCATTATTATAATTTAGTAACACATAAGGCATAGTATCATATCCTCCCCATGAATATGCTCCACCTCTTTTGCCCTTATTTTCATATATATCTATCCATCCATCATTAACTCCGCTCTTAAAAATATCTAGATATTCTGTTCCTAGCGGCTTTAATGCATCTAATACAATATTTACACCTTCATTAAATTCTATTTTTTCTTTTGGAATCTCAATTACAGGAACATATAAATCATACATATGAATTTCATCTAGTCCAAGTAATTTCTTTTTAATCTGAACATATCTATGAAGAGAATTTAAATTATCGTTAATTACCTTGACTGCATTTTTATAAACCTCTAAAGGTATGTTATTAGGTTTTAGCGAAGCTTCTAATGCACTATTATATTTTCTTACTTTACTACTAAAGTTGAATGTTTTTATTGATGCAGTTAGTGATGTTGCTAAAGTATTCTTCAATTTTTCATATTCTCCGAATAGTCTTTCAAATGCAGCTTTTCTTACATCTTTATTTTTACTTCTTATAAACGAAGAATAATTTCCTTCTGTTAATTCAACCTCATTACCATCCTCATCTTCTATTTTTCCAAATGTCATATCTGCATTTGTTAAAATACTGTGTATTGCTGAAGGCGCATCTAAACAATCAGAAGCTGCTGCTAATAGTTCTTCCATTTCTTTTGATAATATGTGTGGCTTTTCCTTTAATATATCTTCAATTAAAAATTTAAAAGGTTTTAATCCTTCTACTCTATTTATTTCATCCTCAATAAACTTATCATCTAAGCTTAAAATTTCTGGAACAAAAAATGCTGTATAACTTGCAAGTTCAGCCATATATATATCTACTTTACTCATTAAGCTTTGATATGTTGAATTTGAAGTATCCTCATCATACTTTAGGTGAGC
Organism: Clostridium chromiireducens; assembly: GCF_003575225.1. NCBI lineage: Bacteria > Bacillati > Bacillota > Clostridia > Eubacteriales > Clostridiaceae > Clostridium > Clostridium chromiireducens. The sequence goes on from NZ_QXDJ01000001.1 coordinate 556,760, forward strand.
ATAAACATATAAAGTTTCTGCTTTTCTAGATATCTTTTCATTCAATGCAAAGTATTCCAAGATACTTTCTCCATTTGTTAGCTTTCCTGAAAACTCTCTTAATTTGACCGCTTCTTTCTTTAGCTCTTCAAAATCATTTTCCCAATCTTCTATATTTTTATATACTTTATCAATATTCCACTTAAACTTGTCTTCAATTTCTTCTCTTTTCTTTAATTCACTCATCTTAACACACCTTTCTTTTTAGTTAATAATTCACAATAACATTCGATTCGTAACATTTAAAACTTTATTTTCTCTACTCTTCATGCTTAGTGAGAATTAATTGTTAATTATTAATCTTCTATTATTCTTGATATTCAGCTTCCTTACCTTGAATAGCTTCAAATACTAAATTCATTTCTCTTTCGATTAATGATACGACCTCCTGTATCTTTTTTTTCATAGGGTCGTAATCATCTTCATATTTAAATTTTATTATATATGTTGGATTATATTCTTCTAAGTCTTCCTCTAACACATAACCTTTTTCTGTAAATGCTTCAGTATTAAATAAATCATATATTGCTGAGTATTCCCATTCTTCTACATTTTTATTTGTATCAAAATACATATGTACTGTTTCATCTAATACATATAATTTTTTAACAAATAAAGCTCCCTCATTTACTTCAAAGCTCCCTAACTCTCTTTTTATGAATCCTGTTTCCTTATCTTTTTCTATTAATACTAAACTTGAAAAATCCATAATTTCACCATCCTATTGTTTATATCTTTTTTTATTTTTTGCAAATTATAAAACACATATAAGTTTCGATAATTTTCATATCAACCACCTTGGATTAAATATGACAATATTATTAGATACTGATGCTTATTATATGCTTCGGTAATTTCTTTATATAAAATTATATCAAAAAAGACATTTTATAACCATATAAATAAAAGTTGGCAAATTACAATCCATAATATGCTATATAACTAGAATTTACTCAAATAATTATATTTATGCCTTTTCTTTGTCAATTAGTTTTAATTTTATCTCTTGTAAAAATATGGTAATATTTTCTTATGATTATTTTAATATAACTTCTTATTATATTAAATAATCTCTCCAAAAATTCTTTAAACATTCTATAATAATAAAGGAGACAATAATTATGCTAAGTAATATACCAATTGAAGCAGAATCCTATGAATTGGATTCATTTATTTATAAAAGGAAACGAAGACTCAAAAGACATATTGTTGAGCGGACTAAAAGAAAGCGTATTTTATTTTTATCTACTTCTTTAACATTAATAATAGTGTCTGCATTTCTGATAACAAACAACATCTATTTAAGCAAAAGTTCAAAAGATTTAGGATTTGCAGTTGAATATAACTTTACCACTGGTTTCTTCTCAGATAACAAACTTCTAAGAGTACAAAAGATGTCTCTAATATATTATGATGGTGAGACCGCTATTGTTGAAGCTTCTGGACTTTCTAAAGCTCCACCTCATAAAAATACTTCATTAAAAGGAAGCTTCAAAAAAGATGAAAATAAAAGCTGGTATTTAGAAAAAAACCTCTCTTAAAATTATTATATTATACACTATTGCAAATCATTTGCAATAAAGTGTATAATATAATAATGTTTTAAGGAGTTGATGATTTGATTACTATAAATAATTTATCGTTTTCATATACAAAAGGAACTGATTTACTAAAAGATATTAATCTTAATATACCCAAAGGAATTTATTTATCTATCCTTGGTGAAAATGGTAGTTGTAAAAGTACATTAATAAAACTTATATTAGGTCTTTTGAAACCTGATAACGGCTCAATAATTTTAGATTCTAATAAAATTTCTTACGTTTCACAACGACTTGATAACTTTAACGCTGATTTTCCAATAACAGTTAAGGAAGTACTTTCCTGCCATGCGAAAATAGTTGGTGCAAAAACATCAAAATGTATTCATGATTCTTTAAAAAAAGTTAATATGCTTGAATTTAGCAATAACTTAATTGGGAATCTTTCAGGTGGACAACAACAGAGAATTTTTATAGCAAGAGCTTTAATTGGAAATCCAGATTTAATAATACTAGATGAACCTTCAACCGGAATAGATGAAAAGAGTCAAAGTGAGATTTATCCATTACTCCAAAATTTAAACAAAGAATTTGGGAAAACTATTATTTCTGTTGAACATAATACAAATGTCGCATTAAAATACTCAACGCATATTTTAAAAATAGAAAATTCTACTATGAAATTATACACAAAAGAAAATTTCAGGAAACACTTAGAATCTGAAAATTCATTTTCTAACATAATTTAAGGCACAATCAAGAAAATAATAGACCGCTATGCGCAGGATTTACTTCATTGTCTGACGTCAAATATGCGTCGCATCTTTGGTCCACTATTTTCTTTCATGTGCCTAAATATTTAAGCTTTGATTTAGGAAGGGTAACACTTATGTTCGAATTAGGTTTTATGCAAAATGCATTTATTGCAGGTTTTATTGTATCTTTATTGTGCCCATTTATAGGGCTTTTTATTGTGCTTAGACGTTATTCAATGATTGGGGATACGTTATCTCACTCTTCTTTTGCTGGGGTTGCCATAGGTCTACTAGTTGGAACTGATCCAATTTTAACTGCGTTCCTATTTACTAGTGGTTGCGCTCTTGTAATTGAATATTTAAGAACCTACTACAAAAAATATGCTGAACTTGTGATGTCCATTGTTTTGACATTAAGTTTGGGAATAGCAATTATTTTAATAAGTAGTGGTAAAGCTGCTGCCAAGGTTGATTCATTTTTATTTGGTAGTATTCTAACTGTAACAGTTTCAGACATTGTTCTTATAGCTATTGTTGGCGGAATCTGCCTTATTATCCTATTGTTTATTTATAATAAACTAATTTATGTAACTTTTGATGAAAATGCAGCGAAGACTGCTGGTATTAATGTTAAATTAATAAATTACATTTTTACATTACTTGTTGGCGCAACAATTACTATTTCAATTCGTGTAATGGGAATCCTTGTTGTTTCTTCAATAATAGTAGTGCCTGTAGCAACTGCTATGCAACTAAAAAAAGGATTTACCAAAACCTTAATATTCGCTATTATCTTTGGTTTCTTAGATGTTATGATCGGCCTTGTACTTTCGTACTACATAAATAGCGCACCTGGTGGTACGATAGCTTTAACTTCTGTCATAATATTGCTGTTAACATTAACTTTTAAAAGATTCTTTAACTATGAAAATTCTTAAAATACAGGCATTGCGAAGAACTCGAAGTATAAAACTACTTGCAGTATGAGGGTAATTTAAGTTTACTACAAAACAACCGAAAGGGAATATATGTGTTTGCTTCGGTTCTTGGAAGATTTTAATGAACACTGCGCAAAAACATATATTCCCTTTCTTTGTTTAGTAGTGAATTAAAATAAGAATATACTAATGCAAGTATATTTATATTTCTCGAGTTAGCAGTACCTTAAATGAAGTATATTTGCAATCTTTAATGCATTTTATATCCTCATAGTACAACAAATATATAATCTTTGAGGAGATATCTGTGAGTACTTAAAGTAATGGTAAAACAAAGAAAGAGAATACATATATGTGGAGCAGGCATCGAAAAATAAGCTGCTGCATATCTTAAGGGGAAGTTGTTCCATGTCTGCTTGTCATGCGCTTGTCGCAGGAACATGCAGACGTGGGTACAACTTGACCTTTAGATATGCTCAGCGAGATTTTTCATAGTCCTGAGGAACATATATGTATTCTCTTTCGGTTGTTCACGATTCACTTTTGATACTTCACAATAGCTATAAAATATTCTTCTAGTATTTCTACAAATTTAACCATATTTTCGGGATATATTTGACCTATGTTTGCTATTCTAAATGTATCTTCTGAATTTATTTTTCCTGGGTAGATTGTAAATCCTTTATTATATAAATAATCATGCAGACTATCAAAACTATAACCTTCAATCTTAGGTTCAATTATTGAAGTTAAGAGCATAGATGATGCTTTTTCACTTACTAATCGTTTTAAATTAAGTTTATCTAATCCATTCCATAAGATTTTGCAGCAAGCCTCATATCTTTCATATCGCTTTTCAATCGTTTCCTTTTTTGCTTCTATTATGGCCTGCTTTAAGGCATACAATACCTGTACCGGCGGAGTAAATCTCATTTGATAATTATCTTTAAAATATAGGTACTGTTTATATATATTAAGGTAGAGATTTCTTGGCTTTATACTATTGGTCTTTTCTAATGACTCTTTATTAGCTATTACAAAGCTTATTCCTGCCATTCCCTGAATACATTTATTTGAACTTGATGCTAAATAGGTAATGTTCATTTTATGCATATTTATAGGAATTCCGGCAAAAGAACTCATAGCATCTACTATCATTTCTATATCATATTTATTGCAAATTTCACCAATTGACTTTATATCATTTAATATTCCAGTTGTAGTTTCATGATGAATTACAGCTAGATGACTTATATGAGTCTTTTCATTTGATGAGTTATGTGCTTTTATAAGGTCTTCTAGCACACTTAAGTTAATTTCCTCTGTAGGTGAGCTATTATATTCTCTATAATTCAAATTATATATTTCTGCCATTTCAACAATTCTTTTGCCATAAGCCCCATTATTAATTATCAATATTGTATTATCACCTACAACTGAACTTATAATTGCTTCAACTGCTGCTGTTCCTGAACCACCAAATAAAACAGTTGTATATTCATCATTTGATCCAACAAAACTTGTAAGTTCTTTAGATACAAATTCCATAATATCTCCAAACTCTTTTTCTCTTGGGCAAATATCAGGTACAACTTGAGCAAGCTTTACTGTATCTGAAGTAGTCGCTGGTCCAGGATTTAATAATATATTTCTTTTAATCTCCAAGTTAAACCCTCTCCTAACCCTCTAAAAATTTCATAAACATTTCTTTATTTTCAATTGGCGTTGTAGTCGGTCTTCCTAAATCTTTTCTTGCACCTTTTTTCACCTTTATTTCTAAAAATATAGGACCTTCTATATCAACTATTTCTTCAGCCAAATTTAGCAAATCTGCTTCTGAGCTGCATGAGTAGCATTTCTTGTATCCACAAGCCTTTGCTATAGCTAAAGTATCTACTTCAAACCCTACAGTATCTTGACCTCCTACTGAATCATGAGCCCCATTATTTATCAGTATATGTCTGAAATTCCTAAGCTTTTGATTTCCTATTATGGCTAATCCCCCAAGATGCATTAATAAAGCTCCATCTCCATCAATGCAGTAAATTTCCTTCTCTTTTTTACTTAATGCAATTCCTAAAGCAATTTGAGATGCATGTCCCATAGAACCTACTGTTAAAAAATCCTTACTATGATTATGTCCATGTTTTTCCCTTAATTCAAAAAGTTCTCTAGATGTCATTCCTGTAGTTGATACAACTACTGAACTTTTGTCAATTTTAGATATTAATATTTCTATAGCTTTTTCCCTAGTCATATTAAAATTAGAAATCGTATTATTCTTAAGCTTATACTCACTAAAAGTGTTATTTTTAACTACCAATGCATATGGTTCACTATTTTCCTTCATATAAATACATGCTTTTTCTATTCTCGATTTCATTTCATCACTGCTCATAGTTTCATCTAAAATATCGTATTTAATATTCAATATTTCAAGAGTTTGAGTTGTTATTAACCCTTGTTTCTTATGCTGAGGTTCATCTTTTACATTTGGCTCACCTCTCCAGCCAATCAATAAAAGCATTGGTATACTATATACCAGTTTATCAGCAAGGGAAACAATAGGATTTAAAGCATTTCCAATACCAGAATTCTGCATATATACAAGCCCAATTTTCTTCGTTGCAAGATAATATCCGCATGCTAACCCTATAGCATTCCCTTCATTAGCCGAAACAATATTTTTCTCACTAATTACATTATCCTTAATATACGCGCAGAAATATTTCAACAACGAATCAGGAACTCCAGTAAAGAAATCTATATCATTATTCAATAATTCATCATAAAAATCTTTAACATCAATCATTTAATTCAACCCCTATTTTATCTAATTAATAATTAATGATGAATGATCATAGTGGAAATTCCCCTGGAATTTCCTCCTTAATTGTTCATCAATAATCATTCATTCTTAATTACATCTATCACATTCCACCAGGAATTAAAGTTAGTATTTCTTTTATTGGCATACAATTTATAGATGCCTCTTTCGATCTACCATTTTCTAGAATACTCTTTGCTGTATTTACCATAGCAGGATATGCACTTCTTATTAAATGATTAGCATATATAATCACATTAATCCCTAACTCAACTAATTCATCCTCTTTCATAAAATTATATGAAGTTGGAACTACTACTAAAGGCACTCTATTTTCAAATTCATTGTATTTTCTACAAAACTCAGTTATCTCTTTTCCGTCCTTCTCTTTGCTGTGAATCATTATTCCATCTGTTCCGGCTTCAATATAAGCCTTTGCTCTTTTTAAAGCATCATCCATTCCCGCACCCGCAATTAAGCTTTCAATTCTTGAAACTATCATAAAATCAGCAGTAACTCTAGCTTCCCTTCCAGCTCTTATCTTATCGCAAAAATGTTCTATAGTGTCTTGTGTTTGTTCTACTTCAGTTCCAAACAATGAATTCTTCTTAAGCCCCGTCTTATCTTCAATTATTATTGCCGACACTCCAAGTCTTTCTAAAGTTTTAACTGTATAAACAAAATGTTCAATTTGTCCGCCTGTGTCACCATCAACAATAATCGGTTTTGTCGTAACTTCTAAAATGTCATTTATTGTATTTAATCTTGATGTTAGATCTACTAATTCGATATCTGGTTTTCCTTTCGCTGTCGAGTCACATAAGGAACTAATCCACATACCATCAAACTCTTTTATTTTCCCATCTTTCTCTACTTTAGTTTTCTCAACAATTAATCCTGTTAATCCATTATGGGATTCAAGTATTCTTACTGGTTTCTTTGAGTAAATTAATTCCTTTAAGCTTTTCATTCTCATTTGAGGTGTTATACCAATTCGTGCAAGTTCTTCATCTAACTTTGAAATTGAAACCCCTTTAGTATATGGAACTTCAACAAGTTCTCCTCCCCATTCCTTTATTGAAGCTATAACCTTTTCCCTGAATTCCTTTTGAGCACCTTCCATCCAATCATCACCATGTACCACATAATCTGGCTTAAGTTTTCTTAGATTTCCAACTTGATTTAAACTATCCTGTGGGATTACAGACACAACCCCCTTGATATTACTAACTACTTCTTTTCTTTCCTCATATTTCATTATAGGATTTCTCCAATAGCCACGTATAACATCATCAGTATGTAATCCTACTATTATATCTCCAAGTTTTCTAGCCTCATTTAATACATTTAAATGTCCCTGATGAATTATATCAGCACTCATTGCAACATAAACTGTTTTCATATTTTTACACTCTCCTGAACTTTCATAATTATTGTTTTTTGAAATCCATCTAATTAACCTATTTTTTCTTCCATACTCTTTTCTAATTTAGGGATAATAATGCTTTTTATCCTTTCAAGATGATTTTTATCATCAACTTCTCCCCATACTAAGTTATCAATTCTTAAGTACCCGACTTTTCTATTCTTAGCAGCATCAAAAATTGCACTTTCGTAATCATATTTTTTAGCCTTATTGTTTTCTTCTTTTAAAAAATAACTGTCTTTGTGATCATATATTTTATTACTAAAATTTTTATATTGCTTTAACATCTCTTTATACAACTCTAATGATATTTTTGAAATTCCAACTAATTCTCCGTATACATTTTTTATTTCTTCTTTATTTTTTGATATTTTATAAAGATTATTTTCTCTAACTTCTACATAGCATTCATCGCCAGAATTAGTTTTACCACTTAGCAGTACACAATCATCCTTTTCATAATTAATCGTCTTAATTAATCCATACACTTCATATATAAGATCACTTTCAAGCAATAAAAAATCCTCTTTTAATTCGTCTTCTAATATTGCAAGAGATGTCATACTCCCCGTTGCCTTATACTTCCTATTCCTTTTTGTAATTATATAGTTTTTTTCTTTTGCAAATTCATCATAAACCCCATGTAAATGACCTGTCACAATATAAATTTTTTCTATACCCAAACTTCTTAACTTTTCAATTGATCTTTCAACTAAGCTTTTTCCGTTTATATTTATCAATCCTTTTGGCAACATATCATTAGTGATATCCTGCAATCTTGATCCCATTCCAGCAGCTAAAATTACAGCTGTTTTTACTTTACTCATGAATTTACGCTCCTTCCTAATTACTAAAAACTAATTTTATAATTCAATTCTTAAAATCACATTTAAAATACTAATGATTAACTTCTTGCAAAGTTCATTTTATGAACAATGTTATAATATCAGTTTTCATTGTTCAAAACAATATGTTCATGTTAAAATTTTACTAACTTTCAGAAATGTATTTTTATTACTTTAAATCCCTTTTAAAAAAACTTTTTCTAATTTAACAAAAAAAGCTATATCAAAAGATTCAATAATCATTTTGATATAGCTTATAATTAATTTAATTTTTATTTTATTATTTTACTACCGTATTTGTTGTTGTAGTTATAGCTGTGTCTGTTGGCATTAATAATTTATTAAAATCCTGTTGTGTAGTTTTAAATAAACTAGTTGGGAAAGTTATTGCTTTAACTTCACTCTTAGTATCTGAAGTATTTAAAACTAACGAAATATTTCCTACATCTTTAATTTTTAAATTCATATTAAAATTTGAAGTGTAGCTAGTATCTGTAAATACTTCTTTTGAATTAACAGTAGATCCAGCTAATACTGTCTTAAGCTCAGTTAAACTTGTATTAAATTGTGCATCATTAACTGACGCTTTAATTTGTGTAAGGCTTTCAGCTGGTAATCCTAACTTAAAAGTAGTATTAATATTATCTATGTTATTTCCTGCAGATTTTGCAACCTTTCCAACTAAGTCTACAGTTTTATCTGCATCAAGATCAATAGTATATGATCTTCCATTTTGAACAAAAGGAATATCTAAATCGCTATTTTCTCCAAATATTAATTTTCCTAATTGAACCATTGAATCTGGCTGGGTTGTTAATGATTTTATTTTATCAACATCAATTCCTGTAGATCCAGCATCAATACCAATATAATCTTCTTTTATATTAGTTAATCCAGTAGGTACAGCTTGTCCAGTTAGTGTATATATTCCTTCATAAAAACTCTTATTTATATAGCTAGTAGTTCCATCTGAATATCCTTTAAGTTCAGGAATATTAAATTTACCGGCTGGATCAGTAAATTTAATGTCTACATATGATTGCTTCCCTGCTGTATACCCATTCGCAGTGATATTTATTTGTTCCTTTATTCCTTGTGCATCAACATTAACTGTACCTTCAATACTCGATGTTGTTGCTTCCCATTTTGCTACATTGGAAAATTCTCTTGAATAGTTAAGAGTAGCTTGGCTACATCCTGCCATTGTTCCAACAGTTAACGCTGCTGTCATCATAAATGCTAAAGCTTTTTTTAATTTCATTTTGAGTTCCTCCTGAAAATAATTCTTATTTATGATAAAAATACAATACATGTTAATAATTTACTTTATATCATACTCTTATTATACATATTTTTTATTAATAAATACTAGTATAAATATTAAATTAATCTTAATTTATACTTAAGTTTTTATAATTTAATTTATCTACTAGTATTTATTATATCATATCTCTTTTGACTTACAGATTTTATATGAAATTAAGTAAGACAAGTACCCTGCAACACAAAGAATTAGAGCAGCTATAAGAATCAATTCAACACTATTACTGAATATATAATTTAGCGAATTTATAAAATTTTCTATACTAAAACTACCACTTTCAAATAAAAATGACGGTAATCCGAAAATCAAAAATGCTGGCAAGAGATATACTAATATAGATATTGCTTTTCCTTTTTCCATTCCAAACTTATAGTATATTGGATATTGGATAAAGCAAGTTATTAGACTTAAAATCCCACAAAAAGACATCACTATAACTTCGAAGCCGTGAAACTTTTGTACCGTGTATAGATATGCTATAATAACTCCATCTATTAGGAATAATACTGCAGCTATACTTATTAAGTATAGAAATCTTCCACACACCATTTCTGAAACCTTGCATGGAAACATATAGTACATTTGGGTACTCTTTTCGTTACTTTGCGTACTAAATGGAATAGTTGCAAAAATAATTAGAAAGAAAAATAAATATGAAAGTCCCATATATATACTCCCCGAAAACATAAATAATGCACAAAATATTGCTGGTGCAAGCACATAAAACTTTATACTCTCTTTAATTAATCTCAAATCAAACTTAAAGTAACTTATCACATTATTCATTGTTTCAATTCCTCCTCATTCCACTAATATAAAATACTATAATTTCATCCATAGATGGTTTTTCTAGTAATAAGTTTTCATTAATATATTGCTTATCTTTTGAGCTAATCAATCCCTCAAAGCCGTAGCTAGAACTCTTATGTCCTATTAATTTTTCTCTTAATTCTTCTGTAAGATCTTCTATTCCACCTTTAACTAATAAATGACTCTCTAATATATTTTCAGTGGTGTCATAAAATACTTTTTCTCCCTTATTAATAAAGAATAAATAGTCAGTTATTTTTTCTAAATCACTTGTTATGTGAGTAGAAAATAATACGCTTCTTTCACCATCTGCTATATACTCTTGTAATATTTCTAAAATTTCACTTCTAATTACAGGGTCAAGGCCACTTGTTGGCTCATCTAATAAAAGTAATTTTGTATCTCTAGATAAAACACTCGCAAAAGATAGTTTTACTTTCATACCCTTTGAAAACTCCTTAATTTTTTTCTTGTAAGGAAGCTGCCATCTCTCAACATATTCTCTAAATTTATCTTCGTTAAATGAAATATAAAAATCTTTCATAGTCGCTATTACATCCTTTAATGTAAAACAGGTTGGGAAATAACATTCATCTCCAATGAATCCAATCATATTCTTATATCCAGCTTCATCCTCATTATATTCTTTTCCGAATATTCTTATTTCTCCACTATCTTTCTTAATCTGATTCATTATTAATTTTATTGTAGTGGTTTTACCTGCTCCATTTTGACCAATGTATCCTAATATATATCCTTTAGATAAACTTAGATTTATATTATTTATATTAAATCCATCAAAAGTTCTATTTAAATTTTTTATTTCAAGTGCATCCATATCTATCTACTCCTAAATCATACTTTTAGTTATTATATTTATAAATTAGATATTACATCTATAATCAGAATTCTCTATAGTTGCTTTAAATGACTGTATTATATTTGTTCATCTAGTAGCGCTTTTAAAATTACGATAAGTTCATCATTAGAAATATTAGCTAATTTCCCATTCTCAATAGCAAGCATCAATGCTTCTTCAATTTTCTTTAAATACTGTTCTCTTACTAACTCGCTATCCTTTGGAAGCACATAACTGCCTTTTCCTCTAAGAGTAGCTATAAACCCCTCATTTTCGAGATCTGAATAAGCTCTCGTCGTTGTAATAACACTTATACCCAAATCTTTTGCCAGCTGCCTTATAGATGGTAAAAATTCATTTTCGGCAATGGCTCCTGATAAAATCTGTTCCTTGATTTGAGTTTTTATCTGCTCGTAAATTGGCAAATCCGATTTATTAGAAAGTAATATTTTCAAACTATCACTTCGCCTCCTTTGTGTTTATACTGTATATATACAATATATACAGTATAAACAGTTTTGTCAATACCTTTATTTTAATCACTTAAGTTTAATAGACTTTTCTTTGCTTTCATCGCACTGCCTAGTAATACTAATTTAATTTTCTAGCCTCTTACTCTCTTCAGACATTTATAATTATTAAACTGAAAAGCAAAAAAAGCCTTTAGACAATTTTATATCATCTAAAGGCTCCCTAATTTTAGTTTATTATACCATCATTAATTAAATATTATTCTAGTTTCCTTCTATAGCAATCTTATTACTACTATTGCTATTATAAACTTCCTTATCTAATTCGTTAAAACCTTTAGCCACAGTTACTGCTGTTACCATAGCTCCATCAACATTAAGCATTGTACGTGCCATATCTAAAATTGGATCTATTGCAAGTATCGCTCCTGCAAGTGGGAAGAAGCTTCCCATTCCCATACCCGATATTACTACCGACACTGACATTATTGCTGTTCCTGGTAAACCCGCTATACCAAAAGAACTTACAATTATAATAACTACTAGCATAGCATAAAAGCTAAAATCCATTGGTGTTCCAGACATATTTGCGATTGTTATTGCCATAAGCGCAGGATATATAGCTGCACATCCATTCATAGCCATATTGGCACCTAAACTTCCGGCAAAAGTTGCAATCCCTTTATCAACTCCAACTTTTTTATTTAAAGTTTCAATTGTAACCGGCAGCGTTCCAAGACTTGAACGAGAAGTAAATGCTAAAACTAATGGTTCAATAACATTTTTTAAATATTGAATTGGATTCAATCCATTTAGTGATATTATTACAAGATGAATTACAAAAACAATAAGTACACTTACATATAATGCAACAATAAAATTGACCACATTAATTATTGCCGTTACACCTTTTGATGCAACTGTATTTGCAAGTAATGGTAATACTGCATAAGGCATAAATCTAATAACTGTTTGAGCGACACTAGTCATTATTTTATAAAACGCTTCAATTACATCTATTGCAGGCTTTATAACCTCTTCATGAGCTTTATTTAATTTTCTTATTGCAATCCCAAGGAATGCAGCAAATATAACAACTGCTACTATATTTGCATCTGCCGCTGCTTTTATCGGATTTGCAGGTAAAAGCCCTCTTACTGTGTCTACTAAAGAGGTAATTTCTTTCATTTCTACTTTACTTTGAACTGCTTCCACTCCAATTCCAAGCTTAAACATATTTCCTACTATTATTGCAACTATTGATGCGATTGCTGTAGTTCCAAGTAGAACAAATATAGATCTTGATGTTAATTTCCCCAAACTTTGATTTTCATTCATACTTATTATAACTCTTAGCATTGATAGAAAAACTAGCGGTACTACTAGCATCTTTAACAGATCCATAAATCCACCACCTACTAATCCATACCATTTAGTAACTTCTCCTATCCATTTAACATCATCTGTACTACCTGGAAACCCAGCTATGAACTGTATGATTACACCAAGCAGCAACCCTATTCCTGTTGATAAAAGCATACGTTTTGAAAAATTTACTCCTGCTTTCTCTAATTTATAAATTCCAAAAAATAATCCAATTAAAACTGCTATAAATATAATTGGCTGGAAACTAGTAATCATAATAAATTTAGTAAAAAATGTACTATCCATAAATATCCTCCTATTATTCTGATAATTCCTATAAGATTGGTATGTTTTTATATTATCAATTCAGAGTTTATATGTCAACATTAAATAATTGTATATATTTTTTTTGAAAACATATACCTTTTGTTAATTTGTTTATCTTTATTAGCATTTTCTTAAAAATTATCATAAAATCGAACATAAAAATAACTACTATAATAATAGATCTTAATTTTCAAAAATCTATTTTATAGTAGTTATTTTTATTAATTATTATATTAGATTTCCCAAGCTCAAACATTTTTATTCGTGAAGTCTTCTGATTATTTTATATACAACCACATTTTCCATTACAAGTGGAGACTTGTGAGCAAAAAATATTATACCATCTGTTGGAGATATAATTTTCTCCTTAACTGTTCCTTCATATGGATGAATTATTTCCCCTAGTACATCTCCTCTTTCTACTCCATCCCCCGGATTCTTTAATGGTCTATATATTCCACCTGTAGTTGTTTTAACTGAAAGCAAATCGTCCTCTTTTAGTACACTTGCTATGTATCCACTATGACTATTGTATTTTATTACTCCCATTCTTGTTAAAAATCTTAAAACTGCAACTACTGCATGCTTTGCTGAAACTTCATCTATTTGATCTGTTGCATTAGTATATAGTGAGAAGGCACTAGCCTCCCACATTTGCCAATTATAATTAAGTGTCATTGTATCATATGGCTTTGGCTTACGAATTAATACATATTGCAAACCAAATAAATTCGCAAGGCTTGGACTTTGATATCCTGTTTCCATCATTCTTATGTGAGGTATAAAATCTCCCGGCATATAAAAACTAGTAAATTGAATTCCAAATGGATAATCTTTTACTTGTTCAAAAACACCACTCGCAATTCTCTGGGTTGTTTCTCCATTTTTCTCACCTGGAAACATTCTATTTATATCAGTATTATCCATTGTCCAAAATCTTTTCCCTATATTCATAGAGTGAGGATTTACACAAGGGATAACAAGTATTTCACGATCTCTTGAGATTGCACCTTTTTGTTCTAACTTAGTTAATGTTTTAATAAGTTGAGAACAAGTATATAATTGCTGTATTTCATTACCCCTAATTGCTCCAACTATACATGCAGTCTTTTCACCTTTTCCAAATTTATATCCTGTAACCCTCATATCATCCCTATGAGGTGATTTCAACGTGTATAATATTTCTTTTCTCATTTTGCACCTCCTAATACCCTTGCAATAAGAGAACCTTCATACACTACAGGGTATTCTCTTAATGTAAATACAACACCATCACATGGTGAAATCACCTGTTCCTCAACCACTCCAGTTAATGAACTAAAAATTTCCCCAACTCGTTCACCTTTTTTTATCTCGCTTAAATGTTTCACGCTAGGCATAAATATTCCTGACGCCTTAGCATTTATAAAGTTCACTTCTTTTTCAGTAGATATAATAGGTTGCCTTACCGAAGCTACTGTGCCTGTCCATATATTTAATTCTTTCATTAAATTAAATATCCCCTCAACTAGTTGATCACCATATTCTTTTGTTATCCTCATTCCAACTCCCATTTCAACTAGTAAAGCAGGTATATTCTTATTATTTAAACTATAAGTAAGTGTAGACTCTAAAACTGTCGTTTCAGGATGTACCCATATAAAATCCATATTTAGTAATTTAGCATAAGGCACTAATTTATCTTTTATGTTCTCACTTATTCTAACCTGAGGCACCTCTCTTAAAAATATATTACTTGCATGCAGATCTATACACATATCTGCCCCATCTATATCTTCAATAATCTTTGCTGCAACATGTTCTGCCATAGCTCCACTTTCCGATCCCGGAAAAATTCTATTCATATCTAAATCAAAAGTCGGCATTCCTCTATGAATGGAATCTATTCCAAGCGGATTAAGTGATGGATATATATCAACGATTCCGTTGAGATATTCAATATTTTCCTGTATTTCTTTAATTAACTTATAGCATACATATTGACCTTCAAGCTCATCTCCATGAAGCCCAGTGACAATGCATATTCTCTTTTCTTTTCCACTAATATTGGCTGGTGCAAGTCTATTTTTCTTAATTATTAACCTCTCATCAACTGCTAATTCTAAAGATACTATTGTTTCTACCATATTACCCTCCATACACTTAACAACTTATTGTCTTTACTAAAATGCCAAAACGTATAGTTTTTTCATTCATCTTGCTATTGTAAAAACTGTCTAGTTTATTATTATATTTGTAAAAAAATTTTCTTTGTATATATATTTACACAACATCTAAATTAATAATATACTATTCTAAAATTATTGTATAAAAAAATAAGCAAAGAATCTCACTTTGTGGGCTTCTTTGCTTTAATCTAATATTACTACTTGATAAATTTATTGTCAATTCTTTTACACATGAAATTAAATTACTTATATAAATAATTTTCCCATACAGCTACATACATTCCTTAATTGATTCATCTAAAACATCCATTCCATATTTAACTTGCTCGTCGGTCATCACTAATGGAGGTAAGAAACGAATTACATTTCCAAGTATTCCGGCATTCAAGAATATAACACCTTTTTGGTAACATTTTTGAATTACAGTTTTCACTAAGTCAGCTGCTGGCTCCTTTGTAGTTCTATCTTTTACTAATTCTAAACCTACCATGGAACCCAATCCTCTTACTTGACCTATAACATTATATTTTTCTTTCATTTCATTTAATCTTTCAACAATATATGCTCCAAGCTTTTCAGATTTTTCACATAAGTTTTCTTTTTCTATCTTTTCTATAACTTTAAGTGCGGCTACACACGCAAGAGGGCTTCCACTATATGTTCCACCGATACCGCCGACACACGCAGAATCCATTATTTCTTTTTTAGCAACTACGGCACTCAATGGAACACCTGCTGCTATAGATTTTGATAATGTAACAACGTCTGGTTCTATTCCATAATGCTCATGGGCAAACATTTTACCAGTTCTTGCGAATCCTGCTTGGATTTCATCTACTATAAACACTATATTATTTTCATTACAAATCTTTTGTAATTCTTGCATATATTTTGCAGATGGTACAACAAATCCACCTTCACCTTGTAGTGGTTCAACGATTAAACATGCTATCATATCTGGAGAAAGTGTTGTTCTAAGCATAGTTCTTAATCTTTCAATACATTCATCTGCATACTCTTCTTCTGAAACTCCTAGTGGTGCTCTGTATGCATATGGAAAATCAAATTTATACGTTTCTGGTGCAAATGGTCCAAAACCATTTTTATAAGGCTTGTATTTACTTGTTATTGACATAGTCATATTTGTACGTCCATGGAAAGACCCTGTTGCTGAAAGAACTCCTGTCTTCTTTGTATAAGTTCTAGCTATTTTTATAGCATTTTCTACTGCCTCTGCTCCACTGTTAGCGAACATAACTTTCTTTTCAAAGTCACCAACTGCTATTTCAGTTAGCTTCTTAGCCAAAGCCCCATATGATTCATATGTCACTACATTATATCCAGGATGAATATATTTTTGGGTTTGTTCATTTATAGCATTAACTATTTCCTCATCACAATGTCCAACATTTTGAACACCAATTCCAGCTGCGAAATCTAAAAATACATTTCCGTCAACGTCCTTAATTAAAGCTCCCTTTGCTTCTGCTATGGCGATGTCTGTTGATACAGATACTCCATTTGCTACATATTTTTTTCTTTCTTCAATAATTTCCTTTGATTTAGGTCCTGGTATTGAAGTTACTAACTTTACATTTGATTCTTCTATCATAATTCCTGCCTCCTAATTAAGATATCTAATAATAATTTTATTAATAATTACACTTTGGATTATTTAACTCATAAAAACAGAGCCATATCAAGTTAATACATGATAGACTCCATTGTCTTAATCTATTGTTGTGTGTGCTTCTGACTTATTTATATGATAATACTTTCCACTTTTCTTTTCTATGTCCAAGCACTATAATATTTTTGTCTATTTTGACCAAAACCTTAACAGTTTTTAATTTCAAATCACTTTTTATAAGACCTCAAATCTCATTAAACAGGCATATTCCGTAAAATTACAAATTAAATTCATTCTAGAATTAATTATTTTAACATAACATATTCATACAAACAAAAATAGAGTATCCCTTTAACTCTCTATTTTAAAGGCTTACTCCATTTTTGTTCACAATGACCAACTTTTTGTTCATAGTACATTACCAATATATAATGCCATCTTTATTTTAAGGCAATCTTCAAAGTTATGAAGATCACACTTTAATGATTCTTCTATCTTTTTTATGCGATATGTCAGCGTATTTCTATGCAAATACAATTTTTCTGCTGCTACAGATAAATTACAATTTTCACTTAAGTACGTATCTAAGATTCTTATAGAACTAATTTCTTTATCTTTTTTAGGCTTCTCTATAATTGGGCCTAATATTTGTTTATAGTAATTGCTCAGTACATCTTTGTTTTGAATACTAAATATTAAACCATATACTCCAATATCATTATATTTTCTAATTTCATTATTACTTTCCTCATATTTTAGGCTTTCGATGACCATTTTAGCCTCGCTAAATGATTGCCTCATCATACTTAAATCTTCATAGCTATTTCCAATACCTATATTTACCGATATTCCATCTATACGTTTTATGATTATTTCTTGCACTTCTCTTAGTGCTTTCTCTAATCTATTCGCAGAGTTTTCTTCAGATCTGTTGAGAAATATAATCTCATTATCATTATCAATAATGGGAACTTTTAATGAATACTTTTCTAAAATATCTTGAACTATTTTTCTAAGTTTTAATTTTGTTCGCGATATGCTTATTTCATCATATACATTTTTTGATTGTTGAATTTTCTTAATTCCATCAATCTTTATAATACATATATAGCACTTTCCTTGTAAATTATAGCCAAAGTAATTAGCTTTAGCTTTAATATCTACTGCGAAATCCATCTGACTAAATAATATATTATTTAGAAAATCATTCATAAATTTTTCTTCAATACGTGCTAATATAACAGCATTGCTTATCTCTTTTGAAACTTCAACCAATTTTACTTCCCACGGCAATGTAAATAGAGGCATACCTAATCTATCTGCAATCTCAATAGCTTGGCTAGGTACTTCTTTTATATATTTTCCGATATTTATAATAAGACCTACTCCATTTTTTTCACTTATTCCTTCAATGAGTTTTGTTAAAACGCTAATATCTTTCCTTATTCCTACTCCAGTAATAATGACTATTTCTCCACCTTGCAGCCATTTTATACCTTCTAAGGGATCTTCAAGGCACTCTGATACGTATATCCATTCTATACATTTTTCTATACCCGAATCTCCTGCTATTAGTTCCATATTTTTAAGAGTGCTTAATTTTAAAATATCTTTTACTAAAATTGACATATCATTCCCTCCTATCCCTTATATAATAAAAAAGCCTATCACATAAAATGTGATAGACTACGTTGTCTATTTCTTATTTAGTCCTACTTTATGACTGTATTAATATACAAAGCCATTTTTACTTTAATGCAATCATTAAAATTATGAAGATCACAATCTAGAAGTTCTTCTATTTTCTTAATTTTGTATTTAAGAGTATTTCTATGTAAAAATAACTTTTCTGCTGTTGCAGTAATATTACAATTCTCATTTAAATACGTATCTAATATCTCAACTAAATTACTATCTTTACTTTTATTATCATTATTAATTATTGGTCCTAAAACATCAAAAAAATAATTTTCTAGGGTGCTTCTATTTTTTATACTAAAAATAAGTCCATAAATTCCTATATCTTTATATCTAGTGATTGTATCATCTAGGCCTTGGCACTTAGCACTATCTATAGCTAATTCAGCTTCATTAAATGATTGCTTCATCATTTTCAAATCCTTATAAGAATTACCTACACCGATACTTACAGAAAGACCGTCCATACGTTTTTTTATAACTTCTTGTATTTCTTTTAACGCCTTGTCAACTCTAGTCATACAATTTTCTTCTGATCTTGTAAAGAAAATAACTGCATCATCTTTGTCAATGATAGGTACTTTAAGTGCATGTTTTTCTAATATATCCTGTACAATTTTTCTAAAAGTAATCTTAATTTTAGATATACTTATTTCATCATCTAAATGCTTAAACTTCAGGTACCTTTCAAACCCATCTATATCTATGACACAAATACAGCATTCACCTGATAGGTTATATCCAAAATATGCTGCTTTTTGAATAGCATCGCCTTCTAATTCTCCATCTCCAAAGAGAATATTGCTTAAGAAGTGGGTTAGAGAATTTTCTTCAATACGTGACAAAACAATAGCATTACTAATTTCTCTTGAAACCTCAACCAATTTAACTTCCCATGGTAATGTGAATAGTGGAATTTCAAGTTCATCTGCAAGTTTAATTGCTTCGTCAGATATACTTTTTATATATGGTCCTATATTCACTATTAAGCCGGCTCCATTTTTTTCATTGATTCCTCTAATAAGATCTAATAATAAACTTGTATTGTCCTTAATTCCAACACCAGTTATAAAAATAATTTCTCCACCTTGAAGCCATTTAATTCCTTCTAGTGGATTCTCGAAACACTCTGCTACATATATCCATTCTATACACTTTTCTAAACCGTTCTCTCCTCCAACCAGATTGATTTTTTTTAAGGAATCTAATTTAAGTATATCTTTTACTGAAATTGACATAACATCCACCTTTACACTTAGTTTATTTAAGAATTTGCGTTTGCTTACTATATTTTTATCATATATCTTGTTATAAAAAAAGAATTATTTTTAACTCTGTAAAAATAATAAATAAACAACATGTAACTTAATCTTATATGATAACTTGCCGAAATTATAAATATTCTTGTCCAATAAGCTACTACTCGATGAGTTCCCCTCGTTGCTACATAAATATTTATAATTTCTAGTGAAGATATCAACATAAATTTTTAGCAAATTTGTAAATATGTTTGTTTAATAGGCCATGTAGTGAATTGGTTATTTTTTGTGATAACAAATCCAAAATAGATGTATGTTCATTTCTTATCAAGAAGTACTAGCAAAAGTTTTCATCAAATCAGTAAATTTCTAATTATATATTTTCAATAATATCTGCGAAAGATAATAATTTATCAAATACCATTTAACTTATTACACTAAAATTCAACTTAACTAGCTGAATTTAAGCATTTTCTTTTCTACTAGTTTCACTAATTGAGCAAGTGGTAAACTTAATATTAAATAAAATCCTGCTAGAATTGTGTATGATTCAATAGTTAAAAATGATTGTGACGCATAACTTTGAGTACGTAATAACAATTCACTAACTGATACGTATGCAAGTAGTGATGTATCTTTTAACATCATTACTAAATAGTTTCCGAACACAGGTATTACATTACGTAATGCTTGAGGTATTACTATTCTAAATAAAGCTTGTTTATTTGTAAGTCCAAGTGCTAAAGCTGCTTCTGTTTGTCCACCTTCTATTGATAATATTGATGAACGGATTACTTCCGAAATATAACAGCCATAATTAACTCCAAGACCTATTGTTCCTGCAACTAATGAACTTATTTTAAACTGATATCCTGGATTCCAAATTTGTATTATCATTGACAATATAAGTGGTACTACATAATACATATACACCAATTGAACTAGTAGAGGTGTCCCTCTAATAAATTCTAAAAATACTACTAAAATCCCTCTTAGAGCTTTTATTTTACTAATACGTCCAATTGCAATAAACAATCCTAAAACTATTGCTAATAAAAAACCAAAAACTGTCGCCTGTATTACAACCCAAAGACCAGCTTCTAGTGAAGGTACTAAAAACTTAAATGCAGTACTGAAATCTAAGTTAGATAATATGTCCATATACTTCTTCCTCCTTTTCTAAAAAGAATCCGTAAGGATTCTTTTTAGTAGATTATATTATTTATCTGAAATATGACCATCTTCTACTGAAACAACATAGTCTTCATTCATTCCATACTTTTGAAGAAGCTTAAGAATTGTTCCATCTTTTTTCATCTCATCAAGTTTCTCATTAACTGCATCTGCTAAAGCCTTATCATTCTTTCTAACAGCAGCTGCTACCATTCCAGATGCTTCAGCTTTATATGGAGATAGGATTTTTAAGCTAAGACTGCTGTCTTGAGATAATGTATACCCTGCAACCATACCGTCAGTTATACATGCGTCTACT
The DNA here is from genome assembly GCF_003575225.1 of Clostridium chromiireducens. Taxonomy (NCBI): domain Bacteria; kingdom Bacillati; phylum Bacillota; class Clostridia; order Eubacteriales; family Clostridiaceae; genus Clostridium; species Clostridium chromiireducens. The sequence continues at coordinate 578,533 of NZ_QXDJ01000001.1, forward strand.
TTACCTGTATTTACTGCTAACATTAATTCAGATTGACTTCCAAATACTTTAACATCTTTAACTAATCCTGCTTGTTGCCATTTTTGTGCAGTTTCTAAGAACGCTGTTCCTTTTTGTCCACCTATTACTGCATCCTTTAAGTCATCTTTGCTAGCAATCTTAGAGTTCTTAGGTATAACAACAGCCTCGCCTTCTTTGTACCATATGTTTGTAAATAATGCTAATTTTTTACGTTCATCTTTAACATACATTCCGTCTGTTACCATATCTACGCTATTGTTGTTTAATTCAACTAATAAGTTTTCAAATGGTATTTGTTTCATTTCAACTTTATTAATTCCAAGTCTTTTTGCAACTTCTGTTATTATTTCTGCATCAATTCCAGTAAATTCATTTGTTTTAGCGTCTATAAAAGCAAATGGAGCATCATTTGATGAAGCAACTGTTAATACCCCTTTTTCCTTAGCTGCTGCTAATGTATCCTTTGCTTTATCACCACTTGGCGCTGCTGAAGTACTACTAGATCCCCCAGAACCGCATCCCATCATAAATCCAACACAACTTATTACGACAATCATTAAAGCTAATAGTTTTTTACATATTTTTTTCATATTACATTCCCCTTTTCATAATTATTTATTCTTTCTTTTGAAGCCTAAGCTTATTACCATTAATATTTAATTTAGAACTCTAGATAAGAATTCTTTTGTTCTTTCATTCTTAGGATTTGAAAAAATCTCTTTTGGTGCTCCTTCTTCAACAATGTATCCCTTGTCCATAAATATAACTCTATCTGATACATCTCTAGCAAACCCCATTTCATGAGTTACAACTATCATTGTCATGCCATCCTTTGCTAATTGCTTCATAACATCCAATACATCTCCAACTAATTCTGGATCTAAAGCTGATGTTGGTTCATCAAACAAAAGCATTTTAGGTTCCATTGCTAGTGCTCTTGCTATAGCAACCCTTTGTTGCTGACCCCCTGATAAGGTCTTAGGATATACGTCTGCTTTTTCATGCAGGCCAACCTTTTTAAGAAGTTCATATGCTATTTCTTCTGCCTCTTTCCTATTTTTCTTTTTTGTAAGAATAGGTGCTAACATGACATTTTCTATTACTGTATGTAGTGGAAATAAATTAAACTTTTGAAATACCATACCCACTTCTTCTCTAAGTGATCTAATATCTGTACTCTTATCTGTGACAACTCTCCCGTTATAATACATTTCTCCACCAGTTGGGGTTTCAAATAAATTTAAACACCTTAGAAAAGTACTTTTTCCAGAACCAGATGGTCCTATAATACAAACTACTTCGCCTTCTTTTATATCTACGCTGATATCTTTTAATACTTCTAGCTCTCCATATTTCTTTGACAATCCAGAAACTTTATACATACTCTCAACTCCTAATTCCTATTAAATTGAAATATAAAAAAGCGCACTGTTTTAATTTCAGTGCGCCTTTGCATTTACTATAATCTTATTATTTTGTTTTATGTTAGAATTATCTTATCATGAAATTTTGGTACTTTCTATGATCACAAGTAACATTTTTTTTGTGCAGTCTGCATAATATTTAATCTTAAGTTTTATTCCTCTTCATTGATTTCATAAAATTAAAATCTGTTTGACTAAATCAAATATCTATGCCACTTGAAGAACTTCTTTACTTGTATGTATATTATCACATTTTAATCTATAAGTCTATTATCTTTAATAACAATATTTAAGTGCACTGTGCACAAGTTATTTATTATGAAAATATTCCTCACTATTATTATGTTCTATGAAAGCAACTACACTTCGCAACTATAACCTCTTTTCAAAATTTCCCACTACAGACATACCTTCATTAACAATAAATAACAAACGTCTCATAAACACTTATGAGACGCGTTAACTAAACTTCATATTTTCCTATATAGATTAATAGTTCTTTACTATCTCACCATATAATTCTGGTCTTCTATCTTTAAACATTGTATAATAATCAGATTTCATCTTTTTCGGTAGTTCTAAATCTATTTCAGCTGAAATTATACCTTCTTTCTCTTCATTTAATTCTCTTATGGGCCTTCCAACAGGATCTATAATTTTACTATGTCCAAAGAATCCCAATTCTTTATCATGTCCAACTCTATTTGCTGCCACTAAATACATACAGTTATCAAAAGCTCTTGATCTTGTTACTAAATCCCAATCATCAGAATAAGGCTTTTCCCAATTAGTGCTGACAATAAGAAGTTCGGCTCCTTTTAAACAATAAGTTCTTGCAACCTCTGGAAATGCTGTATCCCAACAAATCATTACACCAACTTTTCCAAATGATGTATTAAAAATCGGAAACTCACACCCAGCCCTAAAGTACGTTTTCTCAGTATCAAAAAGGTGTACTTTTCTATATACTCCTGCTATATTTCCTTTATTATCGATACAAACAGATGAATTATAAAGAATATCTGTTAAAACAGCATCCCTTTCTGGGAATCCATATGCTATGTTAGTATTGAATTTCCTAGCCAGCTCACTTATTACTTTTATGCTCTGGCTATCCTCTACTGTTTCCGCTAAATTTTGAAACTCGCTGCCACATTCATATCCAGAGGTTATTAACTCAGGAAATACTATTAAATCTGTTTCATTATCTTTTTCCATAACTTCAGTAATAAAACTTACCATCTTCTCTAAATTATATTTAACATCACCTAATTTAGGTTCCATTTGAACGCACGATACTTTTATTTTCATTATATATCCCTCTATTCTAATACGTAATTTGGACTTTCTTCAACGATTCCTTCATTAGTATCTTTAATATTTTCTTCACTAATTTCCTTTACTCTTTTTCCAAATATATTACTAATCACAAAACCTATAACTATCCATCCTAACACTATATATGGGAACAAGTTGCTTGGAAATGCTGGAATAGGATATATATTTGAATAAAGTACATATAACAACGCTGCAATTGATACTATTGGTACTATTAAATGTACTTTACTCCAAATTTTATTTTTAGTAAAGTAAACCATAGCTCCTACACTTGTAAATATATATGAAACAAGTATAGCTAAAGATCCTATAGTTGCCAAATATCCAAACACTTCAATCCCATCATTTTTATATAGTGAAATTTGAACTATATCTGAAATAATTATTATTAATATTAACGCGAAATATGGAGTATCATGCTTTGAATGAAGTTTCATCATAGCCTTAGGCATTATTCCATCTCGTCCAAGGGCAAATAACATTCTTGATCCAGCACAATAAGATCCAAGCGCACAAGAGAAATTTGAAAATGCAGCTACTAAAATTAATATTGTTCCATAACCTGTTGTCATATATTTAGTAGATAAATCAGCTAGAGGTAAAGTAGTTGAAGATAGTTGTTCAAGACCTTGCGAATCAACTCCAAACCCAATAACTTGTGCATAGCTACACACTAAATAAAATATCCCTGATAAAAATACCGCACTTATTATTGCTATTGGTATAAACTTTTTAGGGTTCTTTGTTTCTTCTCCTAAGCTTGAAGCACTTTCGAAACCTATGAAAGAAAGAAATGCAAATACTGAAGTTGATGCGAGTGCCGATATCCCAACACCATTTGTCTTAAATGGAACTACGCTTAATCCTGTTGTAGTACCTACCTTGAATAATATAACAACTGATAAAACTAATATAAGAAATATTGACAAACCTTCTATTACGAGAATAATTCTATTGCATATTTTTGCGTCAATTATACCTAAAATGATCATGGCAATTGAAGCTACTACCGAAATCGGTAACCAGTTAACGCTTATTCCAAATACAGCTAAAAATCCAGAGAAGAAATTACCAAAACCAGCTGCGGTACCTCCTGCCAATGTAATGTATGCAAGCAATAGTGCCCATCCTGCTGTAAATCCCATTTTATCTCCTAGTGACTTTTTTGTAAATGCATAAAGCGAACCTGATGCTGATATATAATGATTAAATTTTATAATTGAATATGATACCAATCCTACCACTATAGTTGAAATTAGAAATACAAGTGGTACAGAAAATGCACTTGTTTGAGCCATTAAAGATACGTTTAATGCCATGGCTGCTGTTGGTGCTATAATAGCAACTGATAATGCCACTGTTTCAATAATACTTAAATTGTCTTTTTTTAAACTTGATTTACTCATTGTGATTCCTCCCAAATAAAATATTTTTCTAGACTAAACAAAACAAAAAGGCGCACTGATTTTCATTTCAGTGCACCATTGCATCAAATATTATTCTATTAATATGTGGATTAATTTTATTAAAATCTACCTAACTACATTATTCATCTTCATATTGTACTATAGTAAACTCCACTGTTTCCGGACAATCTGGACATTGAAATGTCAACTCATTAAATCCCATTTGCTCAGCTGTCACCCGTTTTCTAGCTGCATATATAAATGGATAAAAAGCACTTATTGCTGTTAAACATACATTTGCTGATTTTTCTTTATTAAGTACAGCTCCATCTAAATATATTTCATCTCCTGCTTCATATAAATGACATTTTGAGCTTTTTACAACTATTTTTACCTTGTATTCTCTAAATTCACTCATGCTCAACCACCCCTTATATAAATTGGGCTATCTTATGTTTATAAAGATTTGTAATAAATATCTTTAATTTCTTCTAAAGTAAACTCCTTCGGATGATTTGCTATGCTTGGTTTTGATACCTTCATACAATTTTCCGCCATCCAATTAATGTCATTTTCCTTAACACCAAGTTCACCTAAAGTTACTTTTAAATCTATTTTTTCTAGGAAACTTCTTATAGCATCTGCACAATCCTTTGCATCAGTACCTCCTAATAATTTTGAGATATCACTATACTTTTCTATATCGCTTTGCCAAGATTCTTCAACAATTATTGGTGTAAGTGCTGCAAGACCTTTTCCGTGAACAATATCATGAAGTCCACTTGCTGGATGCTCAAGACCATGTGGTGCTGTCACTCCTGCTACCCCTATTACCATTCCCCCTAAGGTACTTGCTAAAGATACATTTTCCCATGCCTCTAAATTTGTTGGATCATTGTACACTTTAATTAAATTCTCCGATAATAATTTTATTCCATAAAAAGATTGCATACTCGTTAATGGTTGTCCTATTTTAGATACGTAAGCTTCCATATTATGAGCTAATGCATCAAACCCAACAGATGCAAGTATACTTTTAGGCATTGTAGTCATAAGCTCTGGATCAATAATTGACGCCTTTGCAATAATCACATTGGTCCTAAGAGATTTCTTATCTTTAGTTTCAGGATTAGTAAGAACTGAGAAACAGTTTCCCTCACTTCCTGTTCCACATGTTGTTGGAACTAAAACTATAGGTAGTGCCTCACCTCCTTGTTTTATTCCAAAGATATATTCTGATATATCTCCAGGATTTTTGGCTGAAAATGCTATACTCTTAGCTGCATCCATAATACTTCCACCGCCAAGTCCTAGAACCACATCACATCCTGTTTCTTTTATAATATCAACACCTTCATATACCGTTGTTGTAAGTGGATTTTGTTCGACTTTATCAAAAACTTCGTACTCGACTTTTGCTTCGGTTAATAAGTTTATGGTCTTATCAAGTAATCCGCTTTTTTTTGTACTGCCTCTTCCAGTTACAATGAGTGCTTTCTTTCCATACTTAGCCACTTCAGATCCTATTTCATTGCTTCTTCCTCTTCCGAACAACAGATTTATTGGTAAATTATAATTAAATATCATTATTAATTCCTCCTTATTAGTTAAATATCAATTAAAAATTATATGATTTTTTACTCATCATTTCTTTACTCCCAAAATTAATAATGAGAATAAAAAAATGCCTTTATTGATAATAAAGACATCTTTGTCAAAACTATAGTATCATATCAAAAAAATATATTCTATGATTGAATCAAACAATAATTTAGTGCACTATGAACAATTCAGAGAAGACTTGTTCAACAACCTTTAAAGTTCTTATAATATCATCTTCGTTATGTTCTGTTGAGAGATAAATTCTACCTCTTCTTGATGTAAATCTAACTCCATATTCTTTAGCTTTGTTTACAAATTTCTCATATAGTTCTATATCTGCATTTTCAATGTAATCTCTAAAGTCCTTAGGTGAAGAATTCATTCCAAATATCAGCATACATATCGATCTTATACTATCAGAAAATAATTTAACATTATATTTTTCACCTAATTCTCTTAAACCTTCAGTGAATTTTCTTCCCAATATATCGAACCTATCATAAATTTCATTATTCTCCAAGGTTTCTATTGTAGCCAGAGCTGCAGCTACTGATATTGGATTAGCATTAAATGTACCTGATGCATGTACACCAGACTCCATGATTTCTTTTGTCCCTGCAACCACTGATAATGGATAACCTGAAGCTACTGCTTTTGCAAATACTGCAATGTCTGGAGTGATCCTATAATATTCTTGTGCACCACCAAGAGCTACTCTAAAGCCAGTTATCACCTCATCGAAAATTAACACAACATTATATTTTTTTGATAATTCTCTAATTCCCTGTAAATATCCTTTCTTAGGTAAAATAGGACCTGAATCACACATAATCGGTTCTGTAATTATTGCTGCAATTTCAGAAGAATTACTTTTAAGTACCTCCTCCAATATTTCTAGGTCATTCCATGGTAGAATTATTATGTCATCAACTGCTTCTCCTCTTTGACCTTTAGAATGTAGAATTTTTTTTGGATTTTCCCTTGGTCCAAGTTCATTTATGTAATCTGCATCTATTGTTACTTTTTCCTCATCAGACCACCCGTGATATTGTCCCTCAAATTTAATAATTTTATTCTTTCCTGTATATGCTCTTGCAATTCTAAAGGCATGCATATTAGCTTCTGTTCCTGAGCTTTGAAACGATACTTTCTCTGCACATGGTATAATTTCTGTAAGTTTTTTTGACAGCCTGCACAAATCAAGAGTAGTTGCTGCAAAATGTGAACCTTTTTCTAGCTGTTCACTAACCGCCTTATTTATAACATTAGGACTATACCCCAAAAGTGCAGGTCCAAAAGCACCAATATAGTCAATATATTCATTTCCATCTACATCATATACCTTTGATCCTTTTCCTCGTTCCAAGCAAATAGGATATTCTTCATACTTAGATTTTTGAAATGAACTAGCAACACCATCTACTAAGTATTTCTTAGTTTCTTCAAATAAATCCTTTGATTTTTTTGTTTCTAACTTCTTCATAAATATCCCCCTTTTTTATATAAATAGTATCATACTAATAAAGTAAATAATATGAGCGCTTTTCACAATAATTTGGTGCATAGTGTATATTAGGAAATTATAATTCCTGCTAAATGCACAAATAATTATATTTGTTTAATTAAGCATTTATTGTAACTATTGTTACATACATCTAGTTTGATAACTTTTATACTATAATCAAGATATATATGAATGAGGTGTTAATTATGAATATAGATAATTTAATGAGAGAACATAAAGGTATTTTTGAAGAAATTGAATATATAACTGATTTAATATATAAGAATAATATTGAGTCAAATCTTTTAGATATAACTAGTCATATAAATAAGCTTGCTGGTAAATTGAAAATTCATTTAGGCTCAGAAGATAAATTTCTATACCCTAGGTTACTTAGTAGTAGTGATGATAAACTTAAAAATCTAGCTAACTCATATATCAATGAGATGGGTGATATTTCAGAAATATTTACAGATTATAAAAACGGTTTTAATACTAAAAGTAAAATTTTATCTGAAGGAATTGATAAATTTGTCCTTGAAACAAAGAAAATTTTAAAATCAATAGAATCAAGGATTACTAAAGAAGAAAACGGGTTATATATAATGATTAAATAACTCATAACCAACAGAAAGAGAGTGTACTCTGTTACTCGGTTTCTGGAGAATACAGCTGTGTATTTCTAACAGTAAAAGTTGTCGCCATTCCCGCTTGCTCCTGAGGCAAAGCTCAGGACAAGCAAGAATGGAACAACTTTTACTGAAGAAATACCTACAGCTATATTGGTACTGTATATAGTGTAAATACTACCCAAGAAATAAGGTTAGTATTTGCACTTATTTTATTTATAATTAAGGGAGTAATTGGTCTGACGACAGCTATTTTGGATTAATAACATCCGTTTGAGAAACTGTCAGCCATCCTTTATTATAAAAATTCGATTAAGCAGGTTGAAACCTTAGAGGCTTTCGTGTAACTAACCAAAATGAATTCTAATAAGTGTAGATGGGTACAATTACGAAAAAAATATATCTGGAGGTCACTTATGATAAGTGTAGGAATTGATGTATCAAAAGAAAAAAGTACAGTATGTATATTGAAACCATGCGGCGAGATTGTTAAATCTCCATATGAGGTTACTCATACAGAAAATCATCTATTGGAATTAACATCATTGATAAAATGTTTTAATGAAGAAGTAAGAGTCGTAATGGAAGCGACAGGAACTTATCATTTGCCAGTACTTAGTTTTCTTAAAGAGCATGGTATTTTTGTAACTATTATTAATCCACTAGTAATGAAAAAATATGCAAGTATAGTTCTTAGAAAAGGAAAAACAGATAAGTTAGATGCTATAAAGATTGCTAGCTATGGAATAGATAACTGGTTTCATTTAGTTAACTATGAATCAAGTGAAGATGTTTATAATGAACTACGTCTTCTTGGAAGACAATACAGTCACTACATAAAACTCAGGGTAGAAAGTAAATTATCATTAACTTCAATGCTTGACCATACAATGCCAGGAATTAAAAAAATGCTACAAAATCGATCTGATAAACCCGAAAAAGATAAATTAAATGATTTCGTTGAAGAATACTGGCACTATGATAACATTGCAGTAAAAAGTAAGGAACAGTTTATTAATAGTTATAAAAATTGGGCAAAAAAGAAGGGATACCAACAAAGCGAAGCGAAAGCCATAAAGATATATGACTTGGCTCAACAAGGAATCCCTACTCTATCTTCCAATGCCCCATCGACCAAAATGTTAGTATTGGAAGCTGTTAGAGTTCTTCGTGAAGTAGATAAAACTCTTGCATTGATTTTATCACAAATGCAAGAATTAGCAAAGTCTCTAAAGGAGTATGCTGTTGTTCGTGAAATGGGTGGAGTAGGTGACATTATTGCACCAAGACTAATAGCAGAAATAGGCGATATCAGAAGATTTCATAGCGGAAAAGCTTTAATAGCATATGCAGGCATTGATGCGCCACCATATCAATCAGGGCAATTTAACGGAACGCGAAGGAGAATATCTAAGAGAGGTTCTGCTACATTAAGAAAAACTGGATTTGAAATAATGAAATATTTAAAAATTAATAAACCTGAGAGTAATTCAGTATATTTATTTATACTAAAAAAAGAGGCGGAAGGAAAAGCTTCAAAAGTAGCAAAAATTGCTGGATTAAATAAATTTTTAAGAATATATTATGCTAGAATAAAAGAAGTATATAAATAGAATCTAATTTAATAATCGGAAGCTTGGACCAGAAAAATAGCTGGTCTAATTAGTATGCAATAAAATATAAAAAATAATTAAAAAACCTGCTATAAAAAGTATTGACTTTCATTAGCAGGTTTCTCAATGAAACACTGCGTAAAAGAGTACACTCTCTTTCTATTATGATAAAATTTGATTCCTATTCATGTTTCGTTTATCTATAACCACCCAATTAAACCTTGAACGATATTAATTAAGTAGATATTATTTTATCAGATCTGTAACAACCGTAACATTCCACCTTCTCTAATTTAGAGATAATCTATTCACTCTTATGGACTAACTGATACTTGAATTTATTAATTTTACTTTATATTGAGCATAAAAAGAACTCGGCTCACAATTTAATTATGTGAGTCGAGTTCATAATTTTTATTTCAATATTTTTATTTATCTTCAAATAATGCAGTTGATAAGTAACGTTCACCTGTGTCTGGTAATAGTGCTACTATTGTTTTTCCTGCATTTTCTGGGCGTTTTGCTAGTTCTGTTGCTGCGTATGCTGCTGCTCCTGATGAAATACCTACAAGTAATCCTTCTGTTTTAGATAATTCTCTAGCTGCTCCGAATGCTTCTTCAGTTTTAATCTTTATGATTTCATCATAAACTTTTGTATTTAAAACGTCTGGCACAAATCCCGCACCAATTCCTTGTATTTTATGTGGGCCTGCTTTACCTTCTGATAATACTGGAGAATCCGCTGGTTCTACTGCAACAATTTTAACGTCTGGATTTTTAGATTTTAGGTATTCTCCAACTCCTGTAACAGTTCCACCAGTACCAACACCAGCTACAAATATATCTACTTTTCCTTCTGTATCTTCCCAAATTTCAGGCCCAGTTGTACTTCTGTGTACTTCTGGATTAGCAGGGTTAACAAATTGTCCAGGTATAAATGAATTTGGAGTTTCTTCAGCTAATTCAGTTGCTTTAGCTATTGCTCCCTTCATTCCTTTAGCACCTTCAGTTAAAACTATTTCAGCTCCATAAGCTTTTATAAGACTACGTCTTTCTACACTCATTGTTTCTGGCATAACAATTATAACCTTATATCCTTTTGCAGTTCCAATAGATGCAATACCTATTCCTGTATTACCACTAGTTGGTTCGATTATTACTGATCCAGGCTTTAATTCTCCTCTTGCTTCTGCATCTTCAATCATAGCTTTTGCAATTCTATCTTTAACGCTTCCAGCTGGATTAAAATATTCTAATTTAGCTAATACCGTAGCTTTTAAATCTTTTCCTTCGCTATAGTTTGCTACCTCTAATAATGGTGTTCTACCTACTAATTCTGCTAAATTCTTATATATCTTTGACATTGTAACCACTCCTCAACCTTCTCTTATAATTCTTATCTGTTTACTATGTTATTAGTATATTCTTCTATTACTATATAGTCAACACTTTTTTGTATATTTCTAAAAAACTTTTGTTTAATTTTTAATTTTCTTTTACAGACTTAATTTAAATATTTTTATGTATCTTTCTAATGCTATTATCCACATTATCTAGTCTTAGTAATATACAAAATCCTATCGCATTTAAATTTATATTTTTCAATTCAAAACGAAATTATTCATAAATTAATTATTGTTGCTTTACTTATGAAAAAATAAACAGATATCGTTCAATTTTCGATACCTGTTTATTTCTATACTTATTTAATGAATTTGATAACTCCCTCTTTTCTTTCATGAATCTTAGGTGCACTATTAGGATATCCGATTGCTGCCATTCCCCAAACAATATGATTTTCTGGGATATCGAAGCCTGTTAACACTTCTCTTACTTCTTCTTTGTCACAAATAGTCTTTAATTGGTTAATCCAGCATGACCCTATTCCTAAGGAATTTGCCATTAAAAATATATTTTCTAGAGCGCACGCACAATCTGCAAGTCCATTTGTATTATCCTTATCATTGGATAACATAATTAAAGTTGGAGGTGCATAAAAATTATATCCTGCATCTCTTCCTAAAGCTTCCCTAATCACCTTTGCAAGCAATTCTATTTTCTCCTTATTTTGAACAACAGTGAATTGCCAGCTTTGTTTATTCATACCACTTGGTGCATATGTTCCAGCTTCTAATATTAGCCTCAATTCTTCATCTTTTATTTGTTCTTCTTTAAAGTCTCTTACACTTCTTCTTGATACTATGTTCTGCAAAATCTCATTCATGATAACATCCTCCTAATATATTTGATACTAATAATATAATACTATTTATTTTCCGTTACTTCCAGTTTGAAAATATGTCTGTTTTTATTAGATATCATTTAACTCTCTATAACCTCTGCGGTACTCTCAACAATTTCACACTCATCAATCTTTGTAGTTAATAAAATCCCGCTTGCTATTGCGGTAAATGGAGCTACCGTTACAAGACCAAAGCTTCCTATTAAGGTATGAAGTATTTCAGAAGATACGTATTTTAAATTTAGTATGTTAATTATAGGTGTCCCTTGGGCCATAAATACCATAAGTAATCCAATAAATCCACCTGAATATGCAAGTAAAAGTGTTGTCATCATTGTTCCCATAATTGATCTTCCAACATTAACTCCAGATTTAATAGCTTCAAGTCTTGTAATATCAGGCTTTTTTTCTATTACTTCAGCCACTGCTGATGTGATATCTACTGCTACATCCATAACTGCCCCGCATGATGCTATAAATATACTAGCTATAAATATTTGTGTAAGATTTAGATTCTCATATCCTGAATACAAAAGAGATTCTGAATATGACATTACTGCACCATGAATCTTGAATTTGCTCACAAAAAATAGTGCCATAAAGCAAGTAACAAAAGCTCCAGATAATGACCCAATTATTGCAGCTAAAGATTTTTTATCTATTCCATAGACTAATCCTATTATAGTAATTATTAATATAGTAGTAGTTATTCCCCCTACTATTACTGGATTATATCCCATCAAAAATGATGGAATCAGCACTTTCCAGATTGCTAAAATTGTGAATATAAATGATAGAATTGATTTTATTCCAACTATTCCTGCAAATCCAACAAGTACAACTATAAAAATTGCAGCAAGCAAAATTTCATAGTTAAGTCTATAGTGATCTACAAGTGTAGCCACTCTAATTTCATCACCTGTATAGTCAAGGGTAACTAATATCTTATCTCCTGCTTGAAATATTTTGTCTTGTTCAAGGGATCCATCTAGTCTATTAGTTCCTCTAGTAGTCTTTCCTTTAAATTTCCCTTCAAGAATTTCTATATCACACAACTGCTCCCCTACTTTTATAAGACCAGTCTCTTTAATAAAACTCTCATCAGTACTTAAAACCTTTGCCGCTACTCTTTCTGTATTTTCATATTTATTTTCAGGAAATTGATTTGGTAATAACAAAAGAAAAATTATTCCTATTAAAGTTATTATTATTGGAATCGTATTTTGTCTATTAAAATCCTTAAACATTTAATCCTCCTCTTTATATTTATGTAAATAAACAACATATAGAGAATAAGCCATACTAAATGCTTATCCTCTATACAACCCATGTTTCTCATATTATACAATTCTCTGTGATACCCTGTTTATAGCTTTAAAAACCCTCATTTACTCAATTCCCTTATATTCGTATAACAAATTATTGTATTTTTGTTATTGCTTTAAGCTTATCAAATACATTTGTATTGTCATAATATCCACTAAACAAATCTTGTCCTAATCCTTTTGCCATCATAGCTACTGGTAAACCTGTATGTGAATATGAACTAAACGAAATTCCTGATTTATTATTTAATATGTGAGTTAATGTTACTGAAAATGGTTCATATGTTCCATATAGCACATTTTCATTTTCATCTAGCTTTCTGCTTTCCTTTGGAAGCATGCTCTTGTCATATGCAGCTTTTATTCTCGCTTCTTCTGCTTGAGTTAATACCATTCCACCTTTTGTTGACTCTCCACTTGAACCTGCTCTTTTAAGCCCAAAGCTTTTTTCAACGTCTTTCATTGCATCATCAAAAGAGGTCTTCTTTTCTCTGTATTCTGCAATCTTTCTATCAAATGAAGTATATGATTCTTTTTGATTTGATAAGTTTTGTAAATAAGTATCGTAATTAGTTCCTGCAAATCCAATTGTAAGTCCACCGGTTTCATGGTCTCCAGTTACTAAAATTAAGGTTTCATCTGGATGCGCATTGTAGAAATTAATTGCTTGTTGTACTGAATCACTAAAAGCTTGTGTATCATTAATATTTGATCCCGCATCATTAGCATGACCAGCCCAGTCAATCTTTCCTCCTTCAACCATCATAAAAAACCCTTTATCATTATTAAGTACATCTATAGCTTTTTTAGTATAATCTGCAAGTGAAAGTTCATCTCCAGTTCTATCTATACTATATTTTAATGCTCCACTTTCTTTCTCAACTTCATCATCAGGACAAACAGCTATTGCTTTCTCACCATTTTTTAAAGCTTCTATATCTGCTTTAGTATTAACTACTTTATACCCCTTTGCCTTAGCCAATTCCCCTACTTTAGTCTTCCCTTGTTCTTTTACTTCCTTTGAATCATCTGATAAGAACTTTCCACCTGCAAAAAAATCAAAGTTTGAATCTACAAGTTGAAGTCCCATATTGTAATAATCTCCTCTTGATGGAACATGTGCATAATATGCCCCCGGAGTTGCATGATCTATATTTACTGATGATACTATACCAATTTTATATCCTAGCTGCTTTTTCAATTTTTCAGTTATAGTTTCATAGGTCTTTGTTTTCGTTTCATCCATGTTAATAACACTGCTTAATGTTTTCTTACCAGTTGAAAGTGACGTTGCTGTTGAAGCTGAATCTGGACAAACTGATGTTGAATCATAAGTAGTTACTGTTCCTGCTACTGGGAAATTCATAAATGACAACTTTTCTGGATTTGGATAATTACCTTTCTTTACATCTATTGCGCCATGAGCCTGAACACCTTTATAATATTGCGCGGCCTGTATTTGTGGGAAACTCATACCATCTCCAATAAACATAAAAATATACTTTGGAGTTTTACCATTCCAACTTGAACTTGATGCTGCTTTTACTTCTTGAGGTTTTATTTGGCTATTTACTGTATAACCTGTACCTAATACTATTGCTAATGCTAACATTGAACCTAATATTCTTTTCACCGTCTTGTTCATTAATTACACCCCTTAAATTTATTTATAACTGCTTAAACTTATAGACATTTTTATAAACAGAAGAGCAATCTTTAATCAACTTCATGTTTATTTACATTTTAATTACCAAATTAAGTATATTAGCTCTTAGTTAACAGAGTTTTACCATTGGGTAAATTAATGTAAATAAAGTGTTAAATACTGGTTAATTAGATTTTTTTCTATAATTTATAGGAGATACTCCTTTTTCCTTTTTAAATATTTTAGAAAATCCCAAAGTATCATCATATCCAACTGAACGAGAAATATCACTTATGGTTAATGAATAATTATTCATGAGTTCACAAGCTTTATTTATTCTAAAATTTATTACATACTGCTGAGGCGTTACTCCTATATTTTCTTTAAAAATGGAACTAAAATAATTTTTGTTAAGCCCTATGTTATCAGCCATTTCAGCTATGCTGAATTTTCTTGAATAATTTGTCTCAACGAACTGCAGACTCTTTTTTATATATAATTCTTTGTAATTACTACTTATATCAATATGTTTTCCCGCTTCCTCAATGAGTTCTGATAAAAATACTTCTAGTAGTCCTTGAAGTCTAATTTCTCTTGCGTATTTAAGTTCTGTTGCTTTTATCATATCTTCAAAACATTTCTTTGCAAATTCTCCGTTCTCACATATAAAAATGGGATTCTCTTGGCTAAGATCAGCTAATTTCAAATAGCTTTCAGCCTTTATGCCCTTAAATCCAACCCATGCATACGTCCAGGGCTTTTCATCATCAGCTTCATAATATGTAATAACATCAGGACAAATCAGAAATCCTTGATTTTCTTTTATACTATAGGATTTTCCATTGACATAAAATACACCACTTCCACTAATAATAAAATGTATTAAATAGTGATCCCTAACTGCAGGCCCAAATGAATGCGCTGACTTACATTTTTCCATACCGTATTGGTATACTACCAGATCAAGTCCATCTCTATTTTCTGTTGGAAGTACAGTCATATTTATATCTTCATTCATTAAAATCCCCTCCACTTTCTTTAACCACTGAAATTAATTTCTTAGATTATACCATAACAATCTTAGATTATTCCATTTCATTTTCTTCTAATAACTCTATACTTATAGTTAGATGAAAACCTTTTTCAAATATTAAATTTGTTATTAAACCGGAGGAATTAATATGAGTATTATATATGATAACAATGCAAAATCCTTTCACCTAACAACTAAAAATACTAGCTATATACTTAAGGTTCAAGAAGACGGATATCTATCACATCTTTACTTTGGAAGAAAGCTTAGAAATTTTAATTGTAATAATTTATTACCACTAAAAGAAAGATGCTCCTTCTCTCCAAACCCTAATCCTAGCGACTTAAAGCTTTCCCTTGATAGCCTTCCACAAGAATACCCTTCTTATGGAACTAGTGATTTTCGTACTCCAGCTTATTCAATTCGGCTTGAAAACGGGTCAACTATAACTGATCTTAGATATGAGTCACACAAAATCATAAATGGAAAACCAGAATTAAAAGGTCTTCCAGCAACTTATGTTGAAGATGAGGCTGAAGCCCAAACTTTAGAAATAACATTATTTGATTCTTTAATTGGATTGAAGGTTATTTTATCTTACACAGCTTATGAAAATTATGATGCTGTAACAAGAAATGTACGTTTTATAAACTGCGGTAGTGAAAATTTAAAATTACTAAGAGTTCTAAGTATGAGTATAGATTTTAACAACTCTGATTATGATTTTCTACACCTTCATGGTTCTTGGGCAAGAGAAAGACATATTGAAAGAACACCTTTAATAATTGGGACTCAATCTGTGGAAAGTAGACGTGGATCAAGCAGTCATAATCAAAATCCATTTATTGCGCTGCTTAGCAAAGATGCAAATGAAGAATATGGTGATGTATATGGTTTTAATCTAGTCTATAGTGGTAATTTCTTAGCGCAAGCAGAAGTTGACCAATATAATACCACGAGAGTTTCAATGGGTATAAATCCATTTGATTTTTCTTGGTTGCTTAGTCCAAATGAAAGCTTTCAAACACCTGAAGTTGTAATGGTTTATTCTTCAAAAGGTTTAGGTGAAATGTCAAGAACTTACCATAAACTATACAGAAAAAGACTATGTAGGGGAGCATATAGAGATAAAACAAGACCTATTCTTGTGAATAACTGGGAAGCAACTTACTTTGATTTCAATGCTGAAAAAATTGAAGATATCGGAAAAGCTGCACAAGAACTTGGAATTGAACTTTTTGTTCTTGATGACGGCTGGTTTGGAAAAAGGGATAATGATAATTGTTCGTTAGGCGATTGGGGAGTTGATAAAAAGAAACTTCCTAATGGATTAGAATATTTGGCTAGTCGTATAAATAATTTAGGTTTACAATTCGGTTTGTGGTTTGAACCTGAAATGGTATCCCCTGATAGTGACTTATATAGAAAACATCCTGATTGGTGCCTGCATGTTCCTGATAGATCTCGAACTCAAGGAAGACACCAATTAATATTAGATCTTTCGAGAGATGAGGTATGTGATTATATTATAAATTCCTTATCAAATATTTTGAGCACTGTTAATATTAGTTATGTAAAATGGGATATGAATAGAAATATGACTGAAATAGGTTCACCATGTCTTCCTCCAGAAAGACAAAGAGAAACTGCTCATAGATATATGTTAGGATTGTACAAAATATACGAGAAACTTACAACAGATTTTCCAAACATATTATTTGAAGGCTGTTCTGGCGGTGGCGGCAGATTTGATGCAGGCATTTTATACTATATGCCTCAAATCTGGACAAGTGATGATACCGATGCTGTAGAAAGATTAAAAATTCAATATGGAACAAGTCTAGTTTATCCTATAAGTACTATGGGATCACATGTATCGGCTGTTCCAAATCATCAAGTTCACAGAAACACTTCTCTAAAAATGAGAGGCGATGTTGCCATGTCAGGTAACTTTGGATATGAACTTGATCTTACTAAGTTTACTAAAGAAGAAAAAGAAACTGTTAAAAAGCAAGTAGAAGAATATAAGGAATTACGTGAACTTATTCAATTTGGAGATATGTATAGACTGCTTAATCCATTTAACAGTAATGAAGCATCTTGGATAATTGTATCTGAAGATAAAACTGAAGCGTTTGCAACATATTTTAGAGTTCTTGCAATTCCTAATGAGCCAATAAGAAGATTATGCTTAAGAGGATTAGATCCAGATAAAAATTATTCAATCTCTGATATAGATGGAGTGTTTGGCGGAGATGAACTAATGTATGGCGGTATAACTATTCCTGATTTATACGGTGATTATCAAAGTATTACTTGGGTATTAAAAGCAATTTAAAATAATTGCTGGCATTTCTTCATAAAAAGTTGATCCATCATTGCTTGTCACAAGCTTGCATCAAAAACATGCAGTGATGGCTCAATTTTTATTAATATAAATACATTATAATTCTTCTGATAATTTCCCTAATAGCTTTGCAGTGGAATTTAAGTTTTCAATTGACTCTGTTATTTTTTCTAATGCTGTTAATTGTTTATCTGATACACTATCAACATCCGATACTTTCTCATTTATCTTTTTTATTGCATCTGATATATCTTTTATAACCATTTCTATTGTTCCTATAGATTTATGAGATTCATTAGATAATTTTCTAATTTCCTTTGCAACAACATTAAACCCTTTCCCATGTTCTCCTGCTCTTGCTGCCTCTATAGCTGCATTTAATCCCAAAAGATTTGTTTGGGAAGAAATACCTTTTATGAATCCAACAATCTCATCAGTGTTAGAAGCCATTTCGTTAGCAATATTTGTTTTAATCAATATTTCTGAATTCATGCTTGCTAACTCCTGAAAGCTGGCTGAAATATCGTTTATTCCTGTTGATATTTGTGACACTGACTGAATTAAATTATCTGTAATATCAGTTACTGAATTTTTCTTAGTTAAGCTTTTTCCTATTGCAATTGAACCTATAATACCATCAGTATCGTCTTTGATTGGAATCATATATGATTTAAAGGCCACTCCTAAGAATTCTTTTGGAATCACTTCAACCACTGGTTTTCCTTTCTTCATAGCATTTTTCACAAAATCTCCAGCAACATCTCCTTCTTTTATTTTAAAATCTATCTCATTACTCCCTTTATAATATAATACCTTTTCTCTATCAGTTAACATAATTTCTATATCATTATCAAAGAAAGCTTCTATATATTTAATAGAATTGTAAATACTATTTAATTCATCATTTCCAAAATTATTTTTTAACACTTTTAACTCCACCTCTACTACTTATAAGCTATGATTATATATTCCATTGAAATATTAAACGCTTTTATAATTATATTTCATTTTCTTTTAAATTTAAATACATAACTTGTCCAAACAAGTTTAGGTATATATTACCAGAAATTTATGCATAAACTCCTAAAGGACGTGGAGCATTCTTCAGGACGTAATAAAAATATCCTAAAATATTTGTTAGTATTCTAGGATATTTTATTTAAATTTTAACAGCCTTATAAATTTGTTAGTGTTTAATTATAAATATTTTTACTTATAAGTTTTACATTAAAAGCTTATAAAATCTACACTCATATGGTCTAAGTTCTATGTTATTTATTGATTCATTTTCATTGATCTCATAGTTTGATAATAAAAGTTCTTTATGCTTAAACTTAATTATCTCTTCACATTTAAATTCTGTTTTTCTTGCTGCAAAGTTACATATAATTAGTAACTGTTCGTTTTTTAAAGTCCTTGTATATGCAAATATTTCTTTGTTATCATCTAATATCAAATCATATTTTCCATACACAGCAACTGGATTTTCTTTTCTAATTTTAATTAGTTTCTTATAAAAATTAAATATAGAGTTTTCATCATCTAGTTGTAATTCTGCATTTATTTCTTTGTAATTAGGATTTACCTTCATCCATGGTTCTCCACTTGTGAAACCTGCATTTTCACTATCATTCCACTGCATTGGAGTACGTGCATTATCTCTTCCCTTTGTATAAATAGACTCCATTATTTCTTCATGACTATAGCCCTTTTCTTTTCTTTCTTTGTACATATTAAGTGATTCTATATCTTTGTAATCTTTAAGATTTTCAAAGCTTACATTCGTCATACCAAGCTCTTCGCCTTGATATATATATGGAGTCCCCTTCATTCCATGAAGTAATGTAGCTAACATTTTTGCACTTTCTACTCTGTATTCTTCATCATTTCCCCACCTTGAAACTATTCTTGGTAAGTCATGATTATTCCAAAATAAACTGTTCCATCCTGCATCATCTAATTCAATTTGCCATCTTGATAATGCTTTCTTTAAGTCTAGTAATTCTAATGGTTTCAAATCCCACTTTTCTTTACCTGGCTGTTGATCTAATAAGATGTGATCGAATTGAAATATCATACTAAGCTCACTGCCATCTGGATTTGAATATTGTTTAGCTATTTCTGAAGTGCATCCCCAAGTTTCTCCAACCGTTAACAAATCCTTATTCCAAAAGGTTTTCTTATTCATTTCTTTAATATATTCATGAAGCTTTGGGCCATTTTCTTTTATCTTTTTATCAGGAATCTTTCCTATAAGATCAATTACGTCCATTCTGAACCCGCCAACACCTTTATTTATCCAGAAATTCATCATATCATAAACTCTATTACGCACTTCTTCGTTTTCCCAATTTAAATCTGGCTGCTTTTTACTAAAAAAGTGTAAGTAATATTGCCCAGACTCTTGATCATATTCCCATGCACTGCCACCAAATGCAGAAGTCAAATCATTGGGGACTGATCCATTTACAGGATCTCTCCATATATAATAATCCCTATATGGGTTATCCTTTGACTTTTTAGCCTCAATGAACCAGTTATGCTCATCAGAAGTATGATTAACAACTAAATCCATCAGAATTTTTATTCCTCTATTGTTTCCTTCCATGATAAGCTCATCCATATCTTCCATTGTGCCAAAGTCATCCATTATATCTTCATAATTACTTATATCATATCCATTATCGTCATTTGGTGATTTATATACTGGAGATAGCCATATTACATCTATCCCCAACTCCTTTAAGTAATCTAACTTTTCAATAATTCCTCTTAAATCCCCAATCCCATCTCCGTTTGAATCCTTAAAACTTCTTGGATATACTTGATAAACTACACTCTCTTTCCACCATTCTTCCCTCATAGTTATTCTCCCCTTATATTTCATAATATCTGCATAATCATCTGGTTTTAGCTAAATACATATTTTTTAGATTGTGATTCAATAGTAAAATCATGAGTTTTTAAATCAGCTTTTAATACTGCAGTGCATTCGCCACACTTTCTAGTTATTGTTATTTCACTACCTTTAACTTCTGTAATACATTCCCCTTCTAGTCCAAAGGCTGGATCACTGTTGCGGAACTTCATTAAATCTTTAATATCATTTACTATTTTTCTATTTTCAAAGTTTTCTTTAATTTCCTCTTTTGAATAATAATGACGATTAATATCTCTGCCATTCTTAGTTGATTCCATTAATTCAATATCATTTTCACCTGCAAGCATTCCCACATAATAAACTTGAGGTATACCTGGTGCAAAGAATTGGATTGCACGTGCTAACAAATAAGCCTTATCGTTATTTCCAAGAGCTGAATAATAAGTACAGTTTACTTGGTATATATCTAAATTGTTATAAGCTGCTGTATTGTATATCTTCTTAACATTCGCACCTTTTGTAAACATAGCTTCTTTTGTTTCATCAATTTCTTCATCAGTCATTAAGTCTTTTACATCAACAATACCAATGCCATCATGTGTATCTAAAGTAGTAAATTGCTTCATTGGACTCATATCAATCCATCTTTTTAAATTTTCACCTTTACCTGAATATAATGCATGTAATACTAAGACCGGTAATGCAAAATCATAAATCCAAAATCCTTTTTCTGCAATCTTATGTTGTATTGTATAGTGCTCATGAATTTCTGGTAATATATCTACGCCATATTCCTTAACTATATCTTGAATTTCATAAAGCAGTTCCCACATTTCTGGTTCTATGAAGAAGCAGCTTGTCCCTGCTTTTTTTATAGCATACGCAAAGGCATCTAAACGAATTATTGATGCTCCATTTTCACACATTGATACTAATGTATCTTTAATAAAATCTCTTGCAACTTTTGAATCCATGTTTAAATCAATTTGTTCTTCTGCAAAAGTACACCAAACTTTTTCTGTGCTTCCATCTTTGAACTCAACTTCATAATAAGGTGCTCTTGGTTTTCTTTTATAAATAGCATCTACTTGCTCATCAGTTGGTTCTCCATTTTCCCAAAAATCTTTATATCTTATAAAGAAATCTTTGTACTTTGACTCATCTTTCTTTTCTTGAAAATCTTTAAAGAACTCAGATTGTCTTGAAATATGATTTACCATAAAATCATACATTAAATAGCTGTCCTTACTTATTTCTTTAACATCCTCCATAGTTCCAAAAGCTTCATCCACTACATAATATCTCATAGGAGCAAAGCCTCGATCCCCTGATGATGGAAAGAAAGGAAGTATATGAACCCCTCCGATGGCACCAGAATAATATTCATCTATTACCTCTTTTAAATCCTTTAGATTGTTTCCTAAACTATCTGCATAAGTTATAAGCATTATTTCATTTTTTATTTTATCCATTTCTATTTCTCCTTCTTACATATAAATTTTCCTATTAGAGTTACATAACTTAATCAACTTACTCTTTAATTTACACAATTATAACCTTCTAAAAATATTACAGTTGCAGTGGCTAGACATCAAATAAATATATAAATTATCTTTAAACATTACATTTTAAACATATTAATAGATTTATTAAGATTTTGGACAGCTTCATGTAATTCACTGGATAAAGAAGCTAATTCTTGAACTGATAAATTTTCTTCTTCAACTGAAGCTAAAACTTCTTGTGTTGCTGCAGATGATTCCTCAGCAAGAACAGATATATTCTCTACAGTTTCAATTGTTTTTTCTTTAAAACTATATATATCATTCATTACGAGCGTAACATTTTCTACCTGTAATGATATTTTTTCTGTGGATTCCACAATATTTCTAAAAGCATAATCTGTATTCCTTACAGATTTTTCTTGTTCATTAAATATCATATTTGCTTGTTTAACTAAATTAACAGTATTTTTAGTCTTATTTTGAATGTTATTAATAATATTAGCTATCATCATAGTTGCTTCTTTTGATCGATCTGATAATTTTTTTATTTCATTTGCAACTACAGCAAAACCTTTACCTACTTCACCGACTCTTGCTGCTTCAATAGAAGCATTTAATGACAAAAGGCTTGTCTGTTCACTAATTGATTTTATAACTTCAATTATTTTTTCTATTTCCTTAGAATTATTATTTAAATCATATATGTCTTCATTTATTTCTTGTACCATTGATACTGATTGTCTCGTTCTTTCATTCAATTCTCTAACTACTACAATAGATGAATTTCCAATTTCTTTTGTTTCATTTGAAATATCTTTAACCCTTCTTGTATTTTCCATAACTGTGTCTATTTTTTGAGCTAAAATTCTTATTTGATCTATTGCTTCACTAGAACTTTTTGCTTGTTCTGTAGAACCTGTTGCTATTTCTCCAATTGCCATAGATATTTGTTTTGTTGCTTCGGCTGATTCCATTGAAATTTCAGCTACTTCTTCAACATTTTTTAAAACCTTATTAGATACCTGGCTTACTTCCCCCATGAGTTCTTTTATTTTTTGAATCATTATATTAAAACTACTACTTAAATTTCCTATTTCATCAAGTTTTTTATAATCTAATATTACTGTTAAATCTCCATCTTCTGCTTTTTTCATTAACTTCATTATGCTGTTGAGTGGCTTAATTATGCTGCGTTCTATATATAAACCAATCACTATTGCTATAATTCCACATATTACTCCTATTATTAATGTAAATAATCCAGATAACCTAATATCATTGACAAGCGAATTCATAGGAACTTCAGATATGATCTTCCACCCATTATTACAAGAGCTAAATGTAATTAAGTTATTATCTTCTATAAAGTTCCCATACGAATCTTTTTTATATACATCCTCTATAATATTACTTAAAGTGCTACTATTAGCATCTTTGTCATCAGTATTAAAAATAATATTTTTATTTTCATCTACTATTTGAACATGATTATTTTCATTCAAGTTCATTTTTTCAAAAAGATCTTTAAAAGCATTCACTTTTATGGACATTATTAATATACCATTATCACTTTTTCTGATTGTGTCCCTGTATTCTCTGATTAAGAATATTTCTGTGTTATCATTAACTCCTGTAATCCAATATATTTTATCTTCATTTTCTCTTATCTCATTATATAATTGAGAATCTTTCAATTTATTTTTAATATAGTTCTGAGAATGAGAATCCATTATTCCTAATATTTTTCCATCCTGCTGAAGGATACAGAAAGTTGAAATACTTTTATCAGAGTTTACTATAGACTTAAGTATTCCTTCAGCTTCTTTGCTTTTCTGCATACTTTCATAGGAATAACTATTTTTACTTATATCCTTCATTAAATCAGCTAAGCTTGAATTTGTTATAACTAAGGTCGTCTTATTAACATATTCATTGGAAAACGATGTAACATTCATACTGATCTGACTTAATAATTGTTCCGAAAAATTAGCTACTTTCTTTTCTACTGCATTTTCAGCCACAATATATGAAAAACTTCCAACTATAAGTATTGGCAATATTGCTATTGCCAAAAAGGTAACCATTAATTTAGCTTTTATAGTTGCTGATATTTTAAATCTTGTTTTTTCTCTTTTATTAAGGAGCCTCATGAATTTTTCCATATTTATTCATCTCCTTTTTACAATGTAAATCAGTAACTCATTTTATATCCCATTTTTTCAGAATTTCTATATTTGATTTCCCCTTTGAAAATGCTTTAATCCCTATAGCATCTTCACTTGGATATATAAGACCCGTCATTACTTTTTCTCCGTCATTAATGAATACTTCTACTGAACATTTATCAACAAATATACGAAGTTTTAACTTGTTATTAATTAAATCAACTTCTGTTCTTCTTTGACCCTTTTGTCCAACACCAGAATTATCAATATTAAATATAAATTGTTTATCTTTTTTTATATATGACAAAACTGTTTCTTCATAGTCATTTACTCTTAACTTTAAACCAAATTCATCGGCTTCCTTAGCATCATAACTTATTTCAAGTTCATAACTATCGCCATTAATATCAAGTTTTTCTTCTTTATTTATCTCAATATCCTTTAAAACAACTTCATTGATTCTATACTTCTCAATCTCTTCAACTGGTTTAAAATATAGCCTACTATCTTTTAGAATCACTTCCCTTGGAATCGTCATAGCTCCAGCCCAGTTATGACCCTTACTGTATGTCGGATATTCTTTTTCCCACATAGTCATCCAACCAATCATGATTCTTCTACCTTTGCTATCCATCGTTGTTTGAGGTGCATAAAAGTTGAATCCATAATCGAGTGGGAAAAAATTGTCATATTTAAATTCTCCTAAATTATAGTCTAAACTACCAACCATATAGACACATGAATATATATTTGTAAAATCATTACTTGAGACTTTAAAATATTGTGGTGATACGATAAGAACATCTTTGTCTTGCAGCGAAAATAAATCTGGACACTCCCAGTTCTCACCTAGCTCTCCACGACTTTTAGCTACAACATTAACAAATTCCCAATTTATTAAGTCGTTTGATTTGTACATCAAAACTTGTCCATTTTCACATTTATCATTAGAACCTAGAAAAGTATAATAGGAATCTCCCACTTTATATGTTTTAGGATCTCGAATATCTTTTGATGATGAGTTATTAGGAACTTGATTTGTGTCTATTACTGGATTACATTTATATTTCGCAAAATCAATTCCATCTTCTGAATACGCTAAACACTGAACTTGCCTATACTCCTCTTTTTCATTTGTTCCAGTACTTACATGCCCAGTATAAGTAAGATATAGTTTTTCATCCTTTTCTATTGCGCTTCCTGAAAAACACCCATTTCTATCAAAATCCTCATCAGGTGCTAAAGCTATGGGCAGGTAATCCCACTTTATTAAGTCCTTACTTACTGCATGTCCCCAGTGCATAGGCCCCCAAACTGCTTCGTATGGATTATGTTGATAAAACAAATGATAATTATCCTTATATTGAATGAAGCCATTAGGATCATTAATCCATCCATATTCACCCATCAAATGATAGTTAAGTCTATATTGATTATTTATTTTATATTTATTGTTCTTGATATATCGGTCTGCCTCTCTTTTTTTACTGTTATACATTTTTTAATCTCCCGCAAAACACACATTTTTATCTGATGTCTAGCCACTGTAGCGCTCCAACTTCTTTAAGTTGTAGATAACATTAGCACAACCCTCGACTAGTTACCCCTTTAGGGGATAAGTTCAACTAAATTCATCTGTAGTTTACCCTCAAGGGGCACCTAGAAAACTCCAACTGAAAAGTTTCACTTTATTTTATAGACCCTTGTAAAACTCCTCCTATAATGCTCTTTTGTAAGAACAAGTAAATTATTAATACTGGAAGTATTGATAACATCAATGCTGACATTGATAATCCGTAATCTGTAGTATAAGTACCATTGAAAGCATATGTTGATAATTGTAGTGTTCTTTCATTTGGCGCTATTAATATTAATGATGGTAGTAAGAAATCATTCCATATCCATAACACATCTAAAGTAGTTATTGTCATAGTTATAGGTTTCATAATAGGAAATACAATTTGCCAAAAGGTTTGAAATCTTGTGGCCCCATCTATCATAGCAGCTTCTTCCAATTCCACTGGTATGCTTTTAATAAATCCATGATACATAAATACTGCTAGAGACATTCCAAAGCCTAGATACATATAAATAAGTGCCCATTTAGTATTGAGCATCCCCATTGATCCATAAATTGATACTAAAGGTATCATTATTCCTTGAAATGGTATAATCATAGATAAAACCATTGCAAAAAATATAAATTTATTGAACTTCCAATCCTTTCTCACTAATATATAAGCAGTCATTGAAGAAAATATAATTATTATAAGCACACTTAAAGCAGTTATAATTAGTGTATTAATAAACGCATGACCATAGTTCATCTTTTCAAAAGCATCGGCATAATTAGAAAATTTAAAAGTACTTGGTAGAGCTAATGGATTAGAAATTACATCTTTTCTAGCTTTAAAGGAATTTATTAATACAAAAACAAATGGCACTATATATAAAAGTAGAAGTCCTGATATAACTATATATTTTATAATATTGGCTATTAATTTCTTATTTTTCATTATGCTTCTACCTCCATCTTCTTAGTTGTATAAACTTGGAATAATGATATTGCTGCGACTATTAAAAACAAAACGAAGGCCTCCGCTTGTCCAACGCCATATTGTTGTGATAAAAACGCCTTATTATAAACATGCATTGATATCATTTCAGTAGCCTGATAAGGTCCACCCTTAGTAAGTGAAAGATTTACATCGTAAACCATAAAACTTCTTTGCAAGCTCAAAAACAAACAAACTGTGAAAGATGGAATCATCATAGGAAGTGTTATACTTATGAGTTTTCTAAAACCATTAGCCCCATCTATACTTGCTGCTTCTAAAATATCACTCGGAACATTCATAAAACCAGCTACATATATAATCATTAAATATCCTGAATATTGCCAAACAGTTACAATTATTAAAGTCCAAAGTGCTTTAGTCGGATCTGCAAGCCACGAACTAGAAAAAATCGGAATATTAAAATTATTACCTATATAAACTAATATATTTGAAAATAAAAACTGCCAAATGAATCCAAGAATTATCCCACCAATAAGATTAGGTGTAAAGAATCCTGCTCTATAAAAATTTTGACCTTTCATGCCACTTGTTAATGCATATGCAAGTAAAAACGCTATTATATTCATAAGTATTACAGCTGCAATTGCATACTTAAAAGTTAACCACAACGAGTTCCAAAACACTCCATCTTTAAATACTTCTGTATAATTTTGAAATCCAATAAAATCATGAGCATCTGATACACCATTCCAATTTGTGAAAGTTAAATAAATACCATATATAAATGGAACAATCATAACTGTAAAAAATGCGAAAGTACCTGGTCCTGCATATACGAGATAAGTTTTTAATTTACCAAGAAACCCTTTTTCGTTTCTCATATTCACTACTCCTCCTATGGAAATTTTATATCCTTATATTGAATAACGGATATTCGTAAACACGCCTATCCGTTATTTTATCCAATAGCATGCATCCGTAACACTCCATTTAATCTGGATATAACGGCTGCACGTTCCTGGACTAGGTGCCCCTTGAGGGTATAAGTTCAACTAAGATTCAGATAGAGATCAAACTCCACCTGAATCAAGTTTCACTTATTTCTTTTATATTATTATTTAACGTTCTTCCAGTAATTTTGAATATCAGTAGCTAAAGCTGCTTTATCACTCTTACCATCAAGATATTTTTGCATTGAACCTCCAACTTGTGCCCAATGATCTCCAGGTAATGTTGTCATAGGAGCTATAACTTTTTTGCTTTCCACGTATTTCTTGATAGATTTTCCAAGAGGATCAGCTATTTCTAATTTAACATTTGAGAAGGCTGGAATTAAACTAGCTTTATTAACCAAGAAATCTTGTCCATTATCGCTGTATACTAACCATTCTAAAAATTTCTTTGCTGCTGCTTGTTGATCAGCATCATTGTTTTTAGTATCTACACCAATAAATTTAGCTGGTCCTGCGTATATTTGTGAATTACCATAATCATCTGCGTTGTTACTTACTGGAACTGGTATAAATCCATATTGCCCATTAGCTTGGTCAAATTCTTTAATTTGTGGCCATGCCCAGTTACCCATAAACCAGAAAGCTGCCTTACCGGTACCTAAATATTCAGGTGCTTTTTCATAAGTTCCAGCCAGTGGAGCTGATTTATCTATATTATTTGCTTTTAAAACATCAAAAGTTGTCATTACTCCGTTAAATACAGCATTACTGCTTAAATCAACTTTTCCAGCCTTTATATCTTGTACAAATTTATCTGCTGCTCCAGCTTCTTTTGATTGATCTAAATATGCTATTGGTAAGAAATGTGCTCCTAATGACCAATCCATTGGTGAAAGAACCATTGGTGACACTCCAATACCTTGTATTTTTTGGAATGCTGCTTCTAAATCCTTAGTAGTTTTGATAGTAGTTGGATCTACTCCAGCTTTATCTAATACTGTTTTGTTATATATTAATCCAAATCCTTCAATAGATAATGGGAATCCCACTTGCTTTCCATCTATTTTAGCTGCATCTAAAGCTCCTTCTGATGCATCTTTAGCCCATTTTTCTGATGAAAGATCTGCAAATTTATCTGCAAACTTAGGAATGTCATTAGGGTCAAGCATACTTAAAGATGGTGCATTTCCAGCTGCATACATTGAAGACACCTTTTGGAATGGTGATTCTCCAGCACCAGCTTGAACAATATCTACTGTGATATTAGGATTTTCTTTTGTAAAAGATTTTGTTGCATCTTCTAGTTGAGTTGCAATCTCCCCTTTTGTGTTAAGAAACGTTATTTTAACATTTTTTCCTGATGAACCTTTATCACCAGTTGAACTTCCACCACTGGAACCACAACCAGCTAATAAAGAAACTGTTAACACTGCTGTTGTTAAAATAGATACCAATTTTGACTTTTTCATAATATTCCCCCCGTTTAATATTGATTAACCAAAAGTTATAATATCCTTTGATTTAATCCTTTAATTTGAAATTATATATAAATAACTTTTTCCGATCCTAAAACCCTAGGAATGGATTAAATTATAAATATCGTTATAAATATCAATTCACTCTTGAAAACATTTACTATTTGAATTTATTATATATCCACGTTAACAACATGTCAACGGGTTGTCATACATTTTTAAAAAAATTCCTTGATTTTTTATACCCATATAACAATTAACTCTTTTTTGTATAACAAATCTTTTTTTACACTTCACTATCTTTTTCATAAGGATTCATAGAAAAAATATACTTTCACTAAAAGTAACTAAAGGCTGACAATTCTTTATATACACTGACTTTACGCACTCTAAAGCGATTTCATCCATTCAATTCACAAATCCCGTGCATGAACCTTTTTGTAATATTTCTTTCATCATTCAGCCTATTCCAAGTGCTTGTAGTTAAATCGTTATGCCCCAACAAGAATTACTATAAACATAAACTTTTCTTTTTTTATATGTCAACTCATGTTAACATATTGCTATAGATTTTTTTCTCTTTTCAAGTTATATTTAATATAGTAATTTTTTAATACGTAAGGAAGTGATCTTTTGCCTAACATAAAAGACGTTGCTAATCGTGCTGGTGTTTCAGTAACGACAGTATCTAGAATCATGAATAATAGAGGCTACATATCCGAAAGCACAAGAAAGAAAGTATATGATGCCATGGAAGAATTAAATTACCACCCAAATGAAATGGCTAAAAGTTTATATACAAAAAAATCTAATTTAATTGGATTAATATTACCTGATGTAAGCATTCCATTTTACGCTGAAGAAGCAAAACATATCGAAGAAGCTTTATACATGAATGGTTACAAACTGCTCTTATGTAATGCAAGTAATAACTGCATTCGTGAAAAAGAATATATCGCTATGTTACAAAGAAATCAAGTTGATGGAATAATTATCGGGAGCCACACTTTAAAATTAGAAGAATACACAAAGTTAAAGCTTCCAATTATTGCTTTGGACAGATTCCTTGGAAAAGATATACCTGTAATATCTGCCGATCACACTCAAGGCGGTTCCTTAGCTGCAAACGAGTTTATACGCCTCGGCTGCAAAAATGTCATTCAATTTATAGGGAACACTCAAGTAGCTACACCTGCAAATGAAAAGAACTCTACATTCTCTGAAATAATGAAAAATAATAATATTAATTGTGTAAATATAGAATTTCCAGTAAATTTCTTTTCATTCGAAAACTATCTACCTTTTATAAAAACAGCATTAGATGCTAATCCAAACGTTGATGGCATATTTGCTGTTGATACCATAGCATTTGCAGTAATAAAAGAATTATCCTTCCGCAACTTAAAAGTACCTAGTGATGTAAAAATTATAGGCTATGATGGAATTGCTATCGGAAGCATCATTGCTCCGATTCTCACTACAATCAAACAACCTATAAGAGATATAGCAAATTCCGCAGTGTCGACTCTGCTATATCTAATTAATAACGATAGCACTATAGTTCCTAGTGACATAAAATTGCCTGTAATGCTATCTCAAGGTCAAACAACCTAATACTACTAAATAAACTTCAAACATTTTTTACACTCGAATCCTGAATGTATATGTTAACCTGTTAACATATACATTTTTTTGCCTTATATTAATATCATTTTTAAATTATATATTGTTTTATCTTTTCTTCTTCGTCATATTATTTAAAATCGTTTTCACATTTATGATATCAGTTCCATACAGATTGTGTCAAGTCCTTTTTATAAACAAATAACTTATTGCATATAAGTTTTTCTCATACCAAACCTAACAGGCTAAATTATAAGTATTATCTAGTCCTTCCTATCCCGTTAAATTTCAATATTTCCAAAGTATTATATTCAAAATATAATTTCAAATTTTCACAAGGTATCAGTTCCACACAAATTAAATGCACATAAAATTATTATCTTACACAAATTTCCATATTCAAATTCTATAATTCTAATAATATTAGAATTATTAACAAATGGCGGAGCTTATGTAAGTCCGCCATTTTTTAATATACTGCGATGAGATATTGTATTTGATAAATATGACTTTGGATCATATAACATATTTAACTTCATTATTTTCAAATAGCTTTTCTATTTCTTCTATAAAAAATTGTTTAATTTCATCTATATTTTCTTTTTGATATACATACTTTCCATATCCGAACTGACCATATTTAAATTTGCGTTCTTCATCGTTCATTGGTAGTTCACTTTCAGGAAATACTTGAAGTATTATATTTTTAGCTGTTGAGGTATAGCGATGAGATATTATCTCAAAAGTTACTGGTGTTTTTAAATCTTTTGGTAATTTACTACTTAAACTTAGTAATAAATCATGATACTCTTCTTTCCAATTTGGATAAAGAAATACAGGCGCAACCAAAAAACCTATTGGATACCCTGCTTTAGCCGCTTTTATACTCGCCTCTATTCTTAGATCTCTAGAAGCTGTTGCATGTTCATATTTATCTATAACTGAAGATGTATTAATACTAAATCTTATTTCAGTATGACCATTATGTTCTAAATCCAGTAAAGTATCTACATCGTTATACTTTGTTACAAACCTAAATCTGGCATTTTGGTTCTTTCCAAAGAATACTATAGCCTTCTCAAGAGAATGTGTGTAAGGCTCTACAGGTATAGGATCAGATGTAGCCGCCCCTTCAAATATAGTTATTTCAGGTAATCTCTCATCTATATATTTTTTAGCCTGCGCTAAGATCTCATCGATATTTACATGAACTTTGACAAAAGGTTTGTCTCCGAGTTTTGTATTTAAATAACAGTATTCACACTGTCCCATACATCCTGATATTAGTGGCAGCTGATAATGTGCCGAAGGTTTACAGGATTGAAATTTCAAACTCTTCTTTGCTCCAACTACTAAAGTCTTTTTTCCTTCCCTATATTGAGCATAAAAGTCTTCTCCCGGGATATGCTGTTTTAATTTATTTGAAGTTACATTTATAATTTCAACATCATCTTTATCCTTAAATTTATTTAAAATTTCTTTACCAGTGTCATAATCTAATGAATCTTTTTCAAATATAATTCTTTTAGGTACAAACATATCTTATTTAAAAACCAGCATATAGATAAACAAACTAAAACTTATGAGATAACTTAAAGTTTTAGCAAATTTGTAAATATGTTTATCACATAAGTCAAATGCTTTATTTGGATATCTATAATTAGTTTTGACTCCTCTCTTTATTATTTTGCGTGTTTGTTTATATATGTTTAGTATTTGCTAAAGCTTATAATATATATACCTAAATTTAGACATAACAAAAAATAACAAGTCTTTCTACCAATCCCTATTTTTCATCATGGTATTTTGATCTTGTTATTTTCTTTAATATTTATTAATTTTAATTATTTAACATTATTCTGTACCTTGTAACTCTCAATTTTATCCTTAAGTTCGTTTACATTTGGTTTTCTATCTATTGATATTTCTTTATTATTATTTAGTTTATAAATAACCGGAACCGGCTCTCCTTTTTTTAGGAACTCTAATTCTGCCGAACGAACAATTGTTGTTACATCTCCGTAAAATTTTTTATAATTCTCGCCCAAGATATCAAGTTCTATTTTTACTTCTGCCTTTCTTCCCGAGTGATTTCCCGTTTCTTTTACTTTTCTAATGAATCCTACACTTTTTACTCCATTTGCTAGTGCTCTTTTATACTTCACTTCTCTTGAAATTATTATTATAAGCGCTATAGCTAAAGGTATAAGTAAGACTAATGCTGGAATAATTAATGGTAAAGCTGCTTTAGTTTCACCTTGATCAGCTTTTGACATAAAATTTTGTGCAATAATATATAAGCTAAAACCTGCAGCTGCTATAATTAGAATTGTTGATAGATAATTCTTATCTTTTTTCATGTTTTTTCTCCTCTTCATATTCTTTAGTGTACAGTATTAAGATTATTCCTCTTTAGATTTTTTATTATTAAAAATCATAAAAATTTTTATCACAACTTTATTGTTAACGTTAACTATTTTCCATAACGTAATATTATTTTACAAAGTTTCGTAAAACTCACCTAATAATATTATATCACAAATACAAAATTGAGTATGGAAATTTATAAAATATTATGTTCATTAAAATAAATTTCGTTCTTCTCCTCTCATTATATAAATTTAAGCAAAAACAAGGTGATTCAATTCACGACCACCTTATTTTTTATTCCCACATATAATTTTTTGTCATCCCTAATTAATTATTATTATCTCTTGAAAAGAATATTTTATGTAGGCTAATCATTCTTTCAAGATATATTTTTCTTAATTTTCAAATTATAGTGATTCATGTATACAGCAAGTACCTTTATAAGACTTCTTTGCTTTATATAAGGCTTCATCTGCATAATGAAGCAGTTCATCGTAAGTTAGCTCTGCACTCTCAACCCACATTAACCCTGCTGAAATAGTAACAGTTTTAACTTTACCATCTGGTAAGATTAGTGGATAATTTTCTAGATTCATGTAAAAATTATCAATCAAAGCCTTTAGCTCTTCCTTATTTGAAAATCCATATAAGAATAAAACAAATTCATCACCAGATCTTCTTCCCAGTACTTTTTTATCATTCCCAATGGTTTTTAACTGTTCTACAGCTGCTTTGATATAGATATCTCCCCATTTATGCCCATATGTATCATTCATAGTCTTTAAATTATCTAAGTCAAACATTAAAATTCCACAAGTCCCTAAAGTTTCAATATTAGAAAGCATTTCTTGAATACGTATTTGAATGGCTTTTCTATTATAAATCTTTGTAAGAGGATCATAATCTCTTTCTTCTTTAATCATATTTTTTTCTATAATTTCTTCTGTAACATCTAATACAACTCCTATAGTGCTATCAGAATTTTTGACGGTCTTGAATTTTACATACTTATCTGGGGCTTCACTTACTATATAAACACCATCTTCTTGTTGACGGCTTAAAATTTTATTTATTTTTTCTATAAATAGAGCTTTATCAGAAACTATCTTTATCATTTCACTATCATCAATCGAAAGTAGTACTTTTAACTGATCTGTAACAAAAACTCGATCTCTTTCTTCCTTATATTCATAAGCACCTATAGGAACTCCAACCAAATCTATTATCTGAGACATCTTTACTGTTGATTCTAGAAGAGCATTGTTTGCAAACTGTATTGTGCTCGATAGTTCGTCAACCTCCGACAATCCAGTAGCTTCAAGCCTTATGGCTTTACTTTTATCACTTTCTCGTACTTGCTTAGCTAATTTTATAATTGGTTTTGTAAATTTGTAACTGATTATGTAACCACCTATTATTCCAATTAAAATAGAAATCGATAAAGATATCCATAATATATTTTTAATTTTTAAAACATGGCTAAATAATGAGTGTTCTGTCATCATTCCTACAAGATACCACTCTTCCTCCTCAAATGGAGTATTACTTTTATATAATCCAATCTTTTCTATACATCCATAAATATCATCCTTGCTATTACTATTTTCAATTCTATAAATATCTTTCTCTGGACTTATATGGGTTAGTGAAATTTTTTTATCCGAATCAATCATTCGTTTTTGAAGAGCACCAGTCATTATTACAGGTGTTATTTCATCTTCATTTTTTCTTTTATATCCAATTAGGTATCCTAATGAATCTTTTTGCTGTAAATCTGTTGCAGGTAAAGCCTGCGTAAGATAACTTACCGAAATTTCAACACCTATGACACCTCTTAAGTTGTTATCTTTATCAAAGAATGGTTCCGAATAAGTGATTATTTGTTGATCCTTTGGGAACAACTTAAATGGTACACTCCAGTAACTTAATAATTTAGAATCGTTTGATAAATAAGCTTTTTCATAAGGCTTTCTATAAAAATCTTCATTATCTTCTGTTAATTTCATTCTGTAATTCCAGTCTTCATCTAGAGGTACATTAATCTCCTTTGCCAATTCATAAGGTCCTATTAGAAAATATAAATCTTTATTATTATAATCATTGAATAAAGGATCATAATCTCTTAAATAGAGAGCAGAATGTTCCCCTTTGTTATTCTCATCATTTAAAATGAGAAATACTCCTGTAGTTTGTGTTGTCCTTAACATTGAAATCAAATATTTAGCTGCATCACTAAAGAATATCTCATTATTGCCATTTTTAGATATAGATTTCGATATTTCCGACACATATGCATCCATATTTATCCAACGATTGCTCATTTCTCTCTGCATATAATCTTTTCTATTACTTACTTTATCAGATAACGAACTATAAGCTATATCTTTTCCCTGACTTAATACACCACCAAGAACAATTGTGGCAATTAACAAGATAGCCTGAAATATAATAATCACTATAACGAAAGAGGTTAATTTAAATATTATTGATTTCTTATCAAACCTCGTAAAATTCATTTTCCTCAAGCCTTTCTTTATTTAGACATAATCTTTTCTACTTCTTGACTAAACTGCTGATACCATCTATTAAAATTTTCCTCTGAAATTAATGATTCTATAACTTTTGAGCGTTCTTCACCCGTCGCTACTCTTGCTTCTAATTTTTCTAAGTCTTTTTGTACAAAATTAAATAGATTATTCTCTAATAATGCACGCATATCATAACTTCCATCAAAAGGTCTATTTCCATATAGAATATGAGTATCAAGCATATCAAGAGTTGTATTAATAGATTTTTTAATAGCTTCATTTGAAACTTCTGTTTTATCAACCAATGGTAATATCTTATTTTTTACAAGAGATTCATTTTTTACTGGAAAATATGAGGTAGAAACAGCAAAATCAATGTTTTGTTCTGGTTCTGTGAACCACTTTAGAAATAATGCTGAAGCATATTCATGTGCTTTATCGCTTTTAGTAATACACATTCCTGCTCCTTGTTGTATAGCATAAGGTTTTCCATTTTCAAAGTGTGGATATGGCAATGTAATAATATCTATTGGATATACTTCTTTCTCACTAAAAGCAACCTGTTTTGGAAAATATGCTGCCCCAGCTGTTGAACCTGTATATGCTAAAACAGTTCCAGTTTTAGCATCATCTGAACTAAATCTTCCACTTTTTATGAAATATCCTTTTAAATAAGGTATGTAATAATTTTCCCATATTTTATGGGCTATGTCTTTGCTAAAATTGAGCTTTGCTCTATCCCCAGAATAAGTATAAAACTCTGTTCCTAACTGCATGGAAGCAGACAACATATAATTAGCATTTCCATCAATGCTCAAAAAAGCTCTTCCACTATAATTTTTATATTTTTCAGAAGTTCTAACAACGCCTTCCCAATTATTAAGATCATCAAGGTTTGCTCCAGTTTCTTCTGAAAATTTATCCCAATAAGTTTTATTTAAATATAATATTTCAGTGGATTTTGCTATAGGAAGTATTCTTAATTTTTGATCTGCCCCAAATCTACCTTCTTCTAAAAACTCCTTACGAAATTCCTTTAGTTCATCTTGTGAAAAATATTGTTCTAACTCCACAAGCCCACAGAGCTTATTGGTTCTATACGCATTATCAGGATATGCAGCAAAAATATCTGGCATCACCTGTGAACCTATAGTTTTATTTGCAGCATCATACACGGCATTCGCTAACTGATTAACATCTCCATGACTCTTTGCCTCGACAACAATTCCACGCTCTACCCCAATAGTTTCATTAAATTTATTTATCAGTGCATCAAATTTATCTTTAGTATTGCCATTATAATAGTGCCAAACTGTTATAGTTATAGGCCGCGATGGATTTAACGGTTCTTTTTTACCATTAAAAATTTTATATCCTCCAACAATTAAAAGTGCGATCAAAACCACTAATGATACTAGTAAAATATTTCTTTTCATAAAATCTACCCCCTTGTTTTTTAGTTAAATTCTCCAACATTGCAACAAAAAAATAATTAAAATTTCCCCTAATGATTTGACTTTTTTTGATCTTATTTATAAATATTTATCATATTATATCATAATTAGCTTCAATATAAGTAATATTAAATTTTTCTTAACAATAAATCTCACTACAATTAAATTTTATGAGATTTTTTATTTTTAAAATATTCTTTCCTTTAATATTTTTTTGTGTAAAATAATAATTGTAAATTTTCACATAATAAAAGAGTATATATCTCTTTTATTAGAAATATATACTCTCTCATTTTTGAAACTACTCGACATCTTATTATCCATTGAACAATTGATTCATTTTCGTCTTTTAGAATATTATTATAAAACAATTTGCATTTTTCCAAATCATGGATTTATCTCACACTTCTTACTCTTTGATTGTATAAGATTACGATAATCTAGATTTAAAATCTTCATATCCGAATTCTTTTATTACTTCAACACCTTTTTCCTCGCTATACTTTACAATTGCAGGAAGATTAACTCCATTAAAGGTATTATTTTTAACCATTGAATAAATAGCCATATCACAAAATACAAGCTTATCTCCTGGCTTTAATGGTTCCTTAAATGAATAATCCCCTATAATATCACCTGCAAGGCAAGTTGGCCCTGCAAATCTATAAGTAAATTCAAATTCATTTGGTTTCCCAGAATCTATAATATTAGGCCTATAAGGCATTGCAAGTACATCTGGCATATGACATTCAGCCGATGTATCTAATATTGCTATATCCATTCCATTTTTCATCGTATCTAAAACCGTCGCTACTAAAAAGCCTGTATTTAAAGCAATGGCTTCACCTGGTTCAAGATACACTTCTACCCCATACTTATCTTTTATGAAGTTAATAGATCTTATTAGAGTCTCTAAATCATAATCTTCTCTAGTAATATGATGACCTCCACCAAAGTTAATCCATTTCATTTTCTTAATGTACTTTCCAAATTTCTCATCTACCACTTTTATTGTACGTTCAAGGGTATCAGAATTCTGCTCACACATTGTATGAAAATGTAATCCATCTATTCCATCAAGTTCATCTTCTTCAAAGTTAGCTAACGTAACTCCCATTCTTGAATTCTCAAAACATGGATTGTATATATCTGTCTCTATCTCAGAATACTCAGGATTAATCCGAATAGCACATTCAATTTTCTTTCCTTCATAGTTCTTAACCTTATCTTTATATTTTTTCCACTGGCTAAATGAATTAAATACTATATGATCACTATATTTCATTATTTCATCAAATTCATCTTCCCTATATGCAGGTGCGTAAATATGTACTTCCTTACCCATTTCTTCATATCCAAGTCTAGCTTCATGTAACGAACTTGATGTAACACCTTTTAAATATTTTCCTATTAAAGGGAAAGTTGAAAACATCGAGAACGCCTTTGTTGCAAGTATAATATTTGCACCAGTTTCCTTTTGCACATAATCTAACGCTTCCAAATTCTTTTTAATAAGCCTTTCATCAACCACATAACATGGTGATGGTAACTTACTTAAATCTATATCTTTCATCAAATCACCAAACCTTTTTAATTATGTTTTATAGATAACAAAAATGATAATTTCACTTTAACATATGACTTATCGAAATGAGTAACATACTTTTATTCCAGTTTCTAAGGAATTTGATGGGTGATTCTAAGACCAAAAGTTGTACCCAAAATGCTAGCTTCAAAGACAAGCTTTGAACTAGCATATTTGGAACAACTTTTAATCTAAGAATCACAACCATAAAAATTCCTTATGAAACATTCCACAAAAGTATGTTACTCATTTCTAGTTAAGATATATTTAAAAGTATAAATATAATTCATAGTATGTTATCTATATAAATGACAACAATAAGTCGTGCCAATAATCTCTCAAAAATTTTCCAACACCTTTTTCTTATTCTATAATTTATAATTTTATCTCTAGAAACTTTTTACTTAATATTACTTTTCATTAGGTAAAATTCACATGGATTTGCTAAACTTATGTGCGTACCTATAATAGAAATCAAATACATTTGAAAATGAGCTGTTTAAGGTTCTTAAGCCAGGTTGTTCCATTCTCTGCCTGTCACAATTAACATTTGGAACAGGCAGGAATGGGTACAACCTGGCATTTAGAACCTTCAGCAAAATTTTCATTAGTCCTGTGGAATACAAATGTATTTGATTTCGCTTAGTTATCACATAATTAAGAAGTTTCGCAAGTTTATTTAACTAAAGTTGGAGCAAAATCTTCTTTCCATGGTAATCCCCATTTATTTAATTCTTCCATAAATGGATCTGGATCAAATTCTTCTACATTATATACTCCTGGTTTCTTCCATAAGCCTCTTAGGATTAAGCTTGCACCTATCATAGCTGGAACTCCAGTTGTATAAGAAATTGCTTGAGATCCAACTTCTTTATAACACTCTTCATGATCACAAACATTGTAAACATAATAAGTTTTGTCTTTTCCATCTTTTTTACCTTGGAAAATACATCCTATATTAGTTTTACCTTTTGTTCTTGGTCCAAGTGATGCTGGATCTGGTAAAACTGCTTTTAGGAATTGTAATGGTACTATTTGCTTTCCTTCAAATTCAATTGGTTCAATTGAAGTCATACCAACATTTTCAAGTACATTTAAATGCGTTATATACTTTTGAGAGAATGTCATCCAGAATCTAATTCTCTTAATTCCTTTAATATTTATTCCTAAAGATTCTAATTCTTCATGATGTAATAAATACATGTCCTTTGGTCCTATTTCTGGGAAATCATAAACTTTCTTTATTTCAAGAGGTTCTGTTTCTATCCATTTACCTTCTTCCCAATAACTACCTGGAGCCGTGATTTCACGAATATTTATTTCTGGGTTAAAGTTAGTTGCAAATGGATATCCATGGTCACCAGCATTAGCATCTAATATATCAATATAATTTATTTCATCAAAATAATGTTTTTGAGCATAAGCACTGAATACCCCAGTAACACCTGGATCGAATCCGCTTCCAAGTAATGCAGTTAAACCTGCTTTTTCAAATTTTTCTCTATATGCCCATTGCCACTTATATTCAAACTTAGCTGTATCAAGTGGTTC
This sequence comes from Clostridium chromiireducens, assembly GCF_003575225.1. Taxonomy (NCBI): domain Bacteria; kingdom Bacillati; phylum Bacillota; class Clostridia; order Eubacteriales; family Clostridiaceae; genus Clostridium; species Clostridium chromiireducens. The sequence continues at coordinate 619,271 of NZ_QXDJ01000001.1, forward strand.
ATAATTAGCTGTATCTACATAATGAACTTTTGTTTCTAAACAAGCATCCATGATTGTTAAATCTTGATATGGAAGTGCAAGGTTTATTACTACTTCTGGTTTAAATTTATTTATAAGAGCTACTAATTCTGGCACATTATCAGCATCTACTTGAGCTGTATGTATTATAGTTTTAGTCTTTCCTTCTAATGAAGCCTTTATAGCATCACATTTTGATAATGTTCTACTAGCTATACAAATTTCCTCGAATACCTCTGAGTTTTGACAACATTTATGAATAGCAACGCTAGCAACACCACCAGCACCAATAATTAAAGCTTTTCCCATTTTGATTCCTCCATTTTCTATAAAGTGAAACTTTTCAGTTGAAACTTATATTCCAACTGAATTTAGCAAACAATCTAATTCTATTATATAATAATTATTCTAATCAGTAAGTCCACTTAACATATCTTTAACGTAAGTTGGCAATGCAAAGCAGCCTACATGAAGATCTGTATTATAGTATTTTGTTTTTATTCCTAATTTATTCCACGCCTCTGCATTTAAATCCTTAATAGGATGGTATTTTTTTGAAGCAAATCCAAATAACCAATGTCCTGATGGATATGTTGGAATATGAGCTTGATATACCCTAATGATTGGAAAGAATTTTGTTATTTTTTCGTGAGCTTCTTTCATTGCAGCTGCATCATTATCATAGTATGGACTTTCATGTTGATTAACTAAAATTCCATCTTCTTTTAATGCTTTATAGCAATTCCCATAGAACTCCTTAGTAAATAATCCTTCCCCTGGTCCAAAAGGATCTGTAGAATCTACTATGATTAAATCATATTCGTTTTCCTTATCTCTTATAAATTTCAAGCCATCTTCATAAAATTTATTTACTCTTTTATCGTCAAGCATACATGCAGTTAGTGGAAAGTATTCCCTACAAACATCAACAACTCTCTCATCAATTTCAACCATGTCTATTTTTTCAACTGAGTCATATCTTGCAAGTTCTCTTATTGTTCCACCGTCACCAGCACCTATAACTAAAACATTTTTAATATTTGGATTAGTCGCCATTGGTACATGAACTATCATATCATGGTAAATAAATTCATCTTTTTCAGTTACCATCATTAATCCATCTAGTGTGAAAAACCTTCCGAATTCCTTAGCTTCAAGTACATCTATTCTTTGGAATTCAGTTTTTTCAGTATGTATTTCCTTTTCAACTTTAATTGAAAATCTTACATTTTCTGTATGTTGTTCTGTATACCATAACTCCATTTACTTGTCCTCCACAATATTAATATTTTCAATTTTAGTATCTTCCGTTCCAGTTAAAAAACAGCCTTTTTCTTTTGCATAACTTATATAATCCAATATTTCCTTTGTTATCTTTTCTCCCGGAGCAAGAATCGGTATTCCTGGTGGATAACACATAACAAACTCAGCACATATTTTATCATTGCTTTCATTTAATGGAACTGAAGTTTTTTGCGAATAAAAAGCCTCCTGAGGAGTTAGTATAACTTCTGGGTCTATATACTCATGATCAAACATTCCCATTTTATCTGTTGAATGTAATCTCTTAATCTCAGATAACGAAGATATCAATCTTTCGATCGCAAGGCTACGATCTCCAACAGAAATTATTGCTAAAATATTAGCAATATCCCCTAGTTCAATTTGTATACCATATTCATCTCTTAATAGGTCATATACTTCTATTCCAGCAAGACCTATTTCTCTAGTAAATACAGATAACTTTGTTGTGTCAAAGTCATAAACCGCGTCATTATCAATTAGTTCCTTAGAAAAAGCATAATAACCACCAATTTTATTAATTTCACCTCTAGCATATTCAGAAATTTCCTTCACCTTTTTGAAAATTTCTTTACCATGAAGCACAAGATCTCTTCTTGCCAAGTCAAGTGATGACATTAAAAGATACGAACCGCTTGTAGTTTGAGTCAAATTAATTATTTGACGAACATATCCAATTTGCAGGTCACAATTAAGCAATAAAAAAGAACTTTGAGTCAAAGAACCACCAGTTTTATGCATGCTAACTGCTGCCATATCCGCTCCTGCAGCAACAGCTGACATTGGCATGTCTTCTCCAAAATAAAAATGCGTCCCATGCGCCTCATCTACTAGTACATACATTCCATTTTCATGAGCTAGTTTTGTTATTTCTTTTAAATTTGAGCAGATCCCATAATAAGTCGGATTATTAACGAATATCGCTTTTGCATCTGGGTTTTCTTTAATTGCTCTTTTTACATCTTCAACTGACATACCAAGTGGTATTCCAAGCTGCTTATTTGTACCTGGATTTATATAAACTGGAATTGCTCCGCTAATTATTAAAGCATTTATAGCACTTCTATGCACATTACGAGGCATTATAATCTTTTCGCCTTTTTTACATACACTCATAACCATTGCCTGAACTGCTGAACTTGTTCCATTTACCATTAAGAATGCGTGTTTTGAACCAAATGCATCAGCTGCAAGCTCTTCAGCCTCTCTTATAACTGATACCGGGTGAATAAGGTTATCAAGTGGTTTCATTGAATTTACATCTACTGATAGACATTGTTCCCCCAGAAATTCCCTAAGCATATCATTTCCTCGTCCTTGCTTATGTCCTGGTACATCAAATGGAACCACCCTAGCCTTTTTATATTCTACTAACGCTTCATAAATTGGTGCTCTTGAGTGGGATTCTTTATTCTTCATTTCCATTCATCCCCCCATTAATATATATTAGTTCCACTAAAAATCTCAATCATCTCTTTCCTTAAGTTGTTTTCAATTTCAAGCCTTTGTTTTGGCCTAATTTCATAAACATCTCTATTAAAAAGATAATTTTGAAGTTCAATTTCTTTAATTAACATTTTAGTATGAAATATATTCGATTGATATACATTTATATCCATTGCATCGTATTTCTTCAAAGTGCCTTCATCAATATAATCTTGTATTGATGTTATTTTGTGATCAATAAACAGTTTCTTACCATCAACATCTCGAGTAAAGCCTCTTACACGATAATCTATTGTTATGATGTCTGAATCAAAACTTCCTATAAGATAGTTTAATGCATTTAAAGGAGAAACCTCTCCACAAGTGGCTACATCAATATCAACACGAAAAGTAGCAATTGAGTTATCTGGATGATACTCTGGGTAAGTATGCACAGTAACATGACTCTTATCTAAGTGACCTACAACAGTATCCCTAGTATTCAAAATGTCAATTTCACCTTTATTACAAGATGCATCTATTTCTTTGACTGCTAGAGTCTGCTCTGATACTAGAATAGTTACACTTGCTCCCTGAGGATCATAGTCTTGTTTTGAAATATTAAGTACATGTGCGCCAATACTTTCCGTTACATCACACAGAATTCTAGTAAGTCTTTCTGAATTGTATTGCTCATCAATATAAGCAATATAGTCCTTTTGCTCGCGCTCACTTTTTGCATAGCATACATCATAGATGTTAAAGCTAAGTGTTTTTGTGAGGTTGTTAAAGCCGTATAACTTCAGCTTGTTTTCCAACCCTAACATCACAACCTTTCTGGCATAAATTAAGTTCTATTTATCATACAACATTGACATTTTACTATATTATCTTTAAAAATGCTACTGTTTATGACAATATTTCTTTAATAGCTTTAATAAATTTATTTAAACTCGATTATACTCTGTTTTATTTTAAATTCCTCTGATTTCCTTTGCAAATAAATCAATATATCATTAACTATTTTTTCTCATTGCTCTTTCTTTTACATATTGATTATATTCTTCTATAGAATAAATTTCTGGCTCTCTAACTTCTTCTAAGAAATGCGAAGCTTCAGCATCAGCATTGCTAAAAGCTAAAACTGATTTATACATTTCTATAGCTTTATTATAATCTCTATATTCATCCTTAGGTACATACGCTCCCATATGCCATCTTATCATTAAACATTCTTCTAATGATAACTTAACAAATTGCTGAAGTAAAATTACACTTTTTTCTCCATGCCCTAGAGGGATCTTATCATCAAACTCATAAGATGCATACCCTATCCATTTTCCTGTCATCTCATCTTTTTTTAACCTCATAGTTTTTTCATAAAGGTTACATTTACAAAGATCATGTAAATATCCTGTTAAATACATCGTATCATTACTTAATCCTATCTTATACTGTTTATTTTTTTGGATTAGTAATTCAACTACATTATCGGAATGATATGCGAGGCCTCCATCATAATTCGAATGAAATTTTGTAGATGCTGGTGCTGTAAAATAATCTGTTCTTTCCACAAGGTATTTTATTAATTCATCTATTCCATCTCTTTTAATTGAGCTTAATCTTTCTATAATTTTATCTTTCAATTCTTGCATCTCTTGGTCTGCTTTCGCTTTCGTCAATTCCTTTAGGTCACGTAAATCACTCATTAATACATCTCCTTACATCGATTAAGTTCGTATAAATTTTATTTTTTTCCTATAAACATATATATTCATTATTTATGCTTACTTTATTATTTTAACACTTTTAGAAAAAAACTCATATCATTATGATACGAGTTTCTAATAAAATATTCATTATAAACTTAATCCTTATTGGAACATATATTATACATTATGTTATCCAATAAATATACTTTAATACATGATTAATCTTCTTGTGCCTTATATCTAAATACTAATATTTAATTTTTCCAATTCTATTTGTAGATCTACTGGATTTTTTAACACAATTCCTTTTAATCCAAGTTTAATAGCTGCTTCAACATTTTCTTCCATATCATCAACAAAAACTGTTGAATCTATTTCTAATTTATACTTTTTTATAATTTTTTCATATATTTCTTTTTCTGGCTTTAGCAACTTTTCTTTATATGAAACTACACCACCGTTAAACAATTCAAATAAACCATACTTCTTATTTATATATTCAAATGCCGCTAAGTGAAAATTAGATAAGTAATAAACGTTATACTTTTTTTCCTTTAATTTTCTTAAGATATCCACACTGGTTTCTATTTGTATCAACATTTCATACCAATTTTCTAACACCATGTTTAATAAATTTTCATTTTCAAAATTTCTAGAAACTATGTTCTTTATAGCTTCTTTTTCTGTGATTACTCCTCTATCAAGCATTGGCCATTCTTCGCTTTGAAAAATACATTTATATATTTCTTCTAATTTATCTTCACCAATTTTGGATTTAACATATGTTTTTGGATCAAACTCTAACATTACATTTCCTATATCAAATATTATATTCTTAATCATGTTCTCCCCCATTTACCCTTCTCATTAAATATCGGCATCTTTCTAATTTTTATGTTCAAAATCTAGTATTTATCTCACTTCTAAATTAACAACAATTTATCCATACCAATAATAATCTCTATATCAAAGTTTGAATTAAAGACCTATTGATTCAGCTACATCTCTCATTCCTAAAATAGTATTCTCTATGACTTTATCTAACTCCATATCAATCATTTTGCATCCATTCAAAATAACATCCCTATCTACACCTGCTGCAAATCCTTTTGTCTTAAACTTCTTTTTTACTGATTTAACTTCTAAATCCATAACACTTTTTGAAGGTCTCATTAGTGCTGCTGCACTTATAAGTCCTGTAAGTTCATCTATAGTATATAGCACCTTCTCTGCATTGCTTTCAGGCTTAATGTCCACAACTATATTGTATCCATGTGATGCCACTGCCCTAATATAACTTTCCGGCAAATTTTCTTCTCTCATTATTTCCTGAGATTTAACACAATGTTGATCTGGATACATTTCATAATCAATATCATGTAAAAGTCCTATCACTCCCCATAACTTTTCATCTTCACCATAAAGTTTTGCAAAATGTCTCATTGCTCCCTCTACTGCTAAGCCATGTTTTCTAAGTGCATCACTTTTATTATATTTACAAAGAAGATCCCACGCTTTTTCTCTATCTATTTTTTCTTCCATTATATATTACCTCCTTAAGATATATCTAGTTATGTTTTTATATATCCTATTTAAATAAAATAATATCACTATAGTATTTTCCAATCAATATCCATTTTGGTAAATTCACTTACCCTTTCTATGTTAAGGCATATCAAGTATAAAAATTCAACTAATTTAACAACTAAATGCAGGTTTATTTAAACATACAACCTGCATTTATTTCCAATGATCTTCATATTCTTTTTGCAATCTTTTAATTACCTTGTCTTCATCATACCTGTTATAAGGCCACATTTTAGTTTCTATCTTACATCTAACCCACTCGGCTTTTAAGTATATCTGTACAATTTTATCTATATCACAATTTAAACATTCAATTTCACTTTCATAATTTATTATCATATAGTCAATTTCTTTAATCATTTGCTTAATTAATATTGAATCGCCCATGTAAGCCAGCTTAACTTCATTTTTTAATTCTAATAAACTTGGAGTTTCTGCCTTATTAATTGCTTCAATTTTTTTATTGCTTATGGCTATATTTAGAAGCTGCTCTAGTAACTTCTTTTCAGTAATAACATCAATAACTTCTTTAAATTTATCAATGACTTCATTATCATTTTCTGCCTTGTTAACAGTGTTCTTGCAATAGTATGCTAACAAATAACTATTTAGTGCTGCCTTTAATGCATCCACCTTACATATTAACTGACAATCAAGGGTCCCTGTAAAATTCAATTGCATCTTTATTAAAGAAACAACCCTTTCTAATTCCCTTCTAAATTCTATCTTATTTCTTCCATCTCTAGTTCTTACATATAAATTCGTTATGTTACTTAACTCCTTAAGACTTGAAATATGGGTTCTAAGTGTAGTTATCCATATTACTCTGAATCTTGTAATATTATTTATATAAAGTGTCTTTTTATTTTGAAATAAGTTTAATACCCCAGTTAAAAATGTAATTAATAAACCTATAAATGTAATTATATCGATTATTGCTAATTCTAATTCTCCTATTCTCATAAAGTTCTCCTAAGTTTTTTACCTTATATTCTCTAGTTTTCTTTATTCTCCATTAATGTGCAATCAAAAAAATAAAAAAGAACTAAGGTTATATTTCTCAGCCTTAGATTCTATATTTATTTTATTCATTTTTCTTTCTTTTATTCTTTGTTTATTGTCATTAAAGATACTTTATATAATATTTATAATAGTTAATTATTCTTTTTTGTATCCTTTTATGCCTAACTGCAATAAACTATATTAAAACAATTTATAGCAAGGTGGTTAAAATGAATCCATTAATAAATATGCTACTAGCTTCATTTTTTAACGGTATGGGTGGAGGCATGAGAGGCAATCCTATGATGCCTAACCCAAATGGCGGCAACAGCCCAGGCGGTATGAACCCCAATATGATGGGTGGCAATCCTTTATTAAATATGCTCATGGGATCAATGGGTGGCGGTATGGGTAATATGAATGGTAATCCATTAATGAATATGCTAATGGGCAATATGGGCATGGGTAACATGGGTAATCCTAATAATAACCCAATGAACAATATGAATAATGCCAATAATAATCCAATGAATAATATGAACAATAATGGTAATGCCGGAAATAATATGAATGATATTAATTCCCTTTTAAGCATGCTAATGGGCAACCAAAACAACATGGGAATGAATAACATGAATAGTAATGCAAATAACATGAATAATATGAATAACATGGGCAGAAATTCTCGCCATTCAAAAAAGTAAAAAGGATGCCAAATAGGTAGCTTATAAATTAAGCTGCCTATTAAATTTTGTATAAATAGATCGACATATAGATTCAATATCTATAGTAATCTTAGTGCTTTGATTATAGTAAGCCTTTTCTATATTATCTTTTGTACATTCCTACAAAATTTAATTCTATGAAGGAACAGGATAATTTTTCATATTTTCCTCAAACCCGCTAAAACCAAGCATCTCCTTATACATTCCAGCAATACTCATGTTTTACACCCTGAAAATTCATAAAATATCATTATGATTTTATAAAATTCCCCCTTTACTTTTTTATAGTAATCGCTTACTATAAATATAAGAAGGAGGAATGAAATATGGAAGATATCAATATATTAAAAGGTAATTTTAGTGAACTATTTAAGAAGGACTCTGAAAATGTTTTCTTCTCGCCTGGTAGAGTTAACTTAATTGGTGAACATACTGATTATAATGGAGGTAATGTTTTTCCTTGTGCTCTTACTATAGGGACTTATGCTTTGGTAAAACAAAGAGATGATAAAAAAGTATTAGTTAGCTCTTTAAATTTCAAAGAATTAGGCATCTTAGAATTTGATCTAGAAGATATGGTATATGAAAAACAGCATGATTGGGCTAATTATCCTAAGGGTGTAATTAAAACTTTTGAGAATCATGGATATAAAATTCCTAACGGTTTTGAAATACTATTCTATGGAAATATTCCTAACGGTTCTGGTTTATCTTCTTCTGCTTCAATAGAAGTTTTAACTGGTGCAATATTGAATGATTTATTCAATTTAAATATTAATATGGTAGATATAGTAAAAATGTGCCAAGAAGCTGAAAATAAATTCATCGGAGTAAATTGTGGTATTATGGATCAATTTGCTATTGGCATGGGAAAAGAAAACTGTGCAATTCTTTTAGATTGCAACACTTTAAAATATTCTTATAGTAAGCTAGCTATGGACGGATATAAAATAGTAATTGCAAATACAAACAAGAAGCGTGGACTCGCTGATTCTAAATACAACGAAAGACGTAGTGAATGCGAAACTGCATTAGCTGAAATCCAAAAAGTTAAAAACATAAATGCTTTAGGTGAACTTACGGAAGAAGAATTTGAAGAAATAAAATCTTGTATTTCAGATCCTATTAAAGCAAAAAGAGCTAAACACGCAGTATACGAGAACAGAAGAACTTTGAAAGCTGTAAAAGCTCTAGAAGAAAATGATTTAGCTCTATTTGGAAAACTTATGAATGACTCTCATGTATCTCTAAGAGATGATTACGAAGTTACTGGATTAGAATTAGATACTTTAGTTGCTCTTGCTTGGGAAAGCGAAGGAGTAATTGGCGCTCGTATGACAGGTGCTGGTTTTGGAGGATGCACAGTTAATATTGTAAAAGAAGACTGTATAGACTCATTCATCGAAAAAGTAAAAGCTGAATATACTAATAAGATTGGTCATGAACCTAGTTTCTATGTAGTTAGCATTTCAGATGGAACTAGAAAAATTATTTAGAAACTAATTGGAATTATACCAAATTAAGTTTATCATAATAAATGTATTCTAAAACTTTCAAACTTTAATATATAGAAATGCTTTTATAGCTATGAACTAAAAAATAGATTTAGCTAATCAAATTTTAGAATATATATTCTTTAAATGAAGGAGATGTTAATATGTCAATATTAGTTTGTGGTGGTGCTGGATACATTGGTTCACATACAGTACATGAGCTTATAAAACAAAATAAAGACGTTATAATTGTTGATAATCTACAATCAGGCCATTTGAAGGCTGTTCATCCAAAAGCAAAATTTTATAAAGGTGATATCCGTGATTCAGAATTCTTAGATAAAGTTTTTTCTGAAAATAATGTTGAAGCTATCATACATTTTGCTGCTAATTCTTTAGTTGGTGAAAGTATGGTTAAACCTCTGCTTTACTTCAATAATAATGTATATGGAATGCAGATATTACTTGAAAGCATGGTTAAACATGATATTAAGTATATAGTTTTCTCTTCAACAGCAGCAGTTTACGGAGAACCAAAGAGAATTCCAATTTCTGAAGGTGATGAAACCAATCCAACAAATACTTATGGTGAAACAAAGCTAACTATGGAAAAAATGATGAAATGGGTTAACAAAGCTAACGGAATAAATTATGTTTCTTTAAGATATTTTAATGCTGCTGGTGCACTAGAAGATGGAAGCATCGGTGAAGACCATTCACCTGAAAGCCACTTAATTCCACTAATCCTTCAAGTTCCACTCGGAAAAAGAGATGCTATAACTGTTTTCGGGGAAGATTATGATACTCCAGACGGTACTTGTATAAGAGATTATATTCATGTACTTGATTTAGCAGATGCACATATAAAGGCTGTTGAGTATTTACAAAAAGGTAATGAAAGTAACATCTTCAACCTAGGTAACGGATTTGGATTTAGTGTTAAAGAAATGATTGATTCAGCAAGAGAAACTACTAATGAAGAAATTAATGTTGTTGTAGGTGAAAGGCGTGCTGGAGATCCTGCAAGGTTAATAGCTTCAAATGAAAAAGCTCGAAAACTTCTAGGATGGACACCTAAATATACAGATGTTAAAGCTATTATAAAAACAGCTTGGACATGGCATAAAAATAATCCAAACGGCTATGAAGATAAATAAAAGTTTAGTGACAAATTAAAAATTATAAGTGATAAGTTTAAAAATAAAAGCCACTGACTTTTTCAAGAACTTTTTTAGAAATCACCAGAAGTGATTTCATCATTAAACTTATCACTTTTCACTTGCTACTTGTCATTAAGAATTACGGGGGTTTTAACATGATAAATATAAATCATGAGATAAGCAGACTTATAAATTTTGCATTGAAAAAAGAACTGATAAATACTGATGACGTAATATATTCTACAAATATGTTACTTGGCACTTTAAATATAAACGAGTATGAAGTTTCTAATGTTAATGACAACCTTGAAACTCCAACTCCTATTTTAGAAAATATTTTAGATTATGCTTGTGAAAATAAATTAATTGAAGATACAGTAACTGAAAGAGACTTATTTGATACCGCTATAATGAATTGCGTTATGCCAAGGCCTTCTGAAGTTATTAGCAAATACAACGAATTATATAAAGAATCTCCACAAAAAGCTACTGAATACTACTACGCTTTAAGCATTGCTTCAAACTATATAAGAAAAGATAGAATTGATAAAAACGTAGTTTGGAAAGCTCCTACAGAATATGGAGACCTAGATATCACAATTAATTTATCAAAACCTGAAAAAGATCCAAGAGATATTGCAAAAGCAAAATTAGTAAAATCCAGTTCATATCCAAAATGCTTACTATGTAAAGAAAATGAAGGGTTTTATGGACATATAAATCATCCCGCAAGACAAACTCACAGGATTATACCGCTGGATTTTGATACAAAAAAATATTTCTTGCAGTATTCCCCTTATACTTATTATAATGAGCATTGTATTATATTTAATAGCGAACATATACCTATGAAAATCAACAAAGATACTTTTAAGAATTTATTAGTATTTACTGATATACTACCTCATTATTTTGCTGGTTCCAATGCTGATTTACCTATTGTGGGCGGTTCAATACTATCTCACGACCATTACCAAGGTGGTCATTATACTTTTGCCATGGAAGAAGCCCCTATAGAAAAGACATATACTATAAAAAATTACGAAGATATTGAAGTCGGAAGAGTTAAGTGGCCTATGTCTGTTGTTAGAATTTCAGGTACTAATAAAGATAAAATACTAGATTTAGCAGGACATATTTTGTCTTCTTGGAGAGGTTATTCTGATGAATCTGTAGATATAATGAGCCATTCAAACGAAGAACCACATAACACTATAACTCCTATTGCAAGAAAAAGAGATGGTAAGTATGAACTTGATTTAGTTTTAAGAAATAATAGAACTAGCGATGAACATCCTCTTGGTATTTTCCATCCTCATGATGAAGTACATCATATTAAGAAAGAAAATATAGGATTAATAGAAGTTATGGGGCTTGCAGTTCTTCCTGCAAGACTTAAGGAGGAATTAAATTCCCTAAAGGATTATTTAATTAATAGAAAAGCTGATATTTCAGATGATGAAATGGTAGCAAAACATTCTGATTGGTATAAATACCTTTTACAAAAGCATGTTAACATATCCAAGGAAAATGTTGATGAATTATTAAAAGAAGAAGTCGGCTTAAAATTCTTGGAAGTATTATGTCATGCAGGTGTTTTCAAAAGGAATGAATTAGGATTAGCTGCTTTTGATAAATTTATAAATATATTGTAAGGTGGAATAATTATGAAGATAACTATAGTAGATGTGGCTAAAAAAGCAAACGTATCTGTGGCAACAGTTTCAAGAGTAATGAATGGAAACTACCCTGTAAAGGAAGAAACCAAAAAAAAGGTATTAGAAGTAATAGATGAACTAAAATATATTCCTAATATGCAGGCACGTGAACTTACGCAGCAAAAGTCAGCTACTATAGGTGTTGTAGTTCCTAGTATTAATAATATGTTTTTCCCTGAGGTTATTAATGGCATTGAAAATAGCTTAAAACTCAACTCTTTGTCTTTAGTTTTAGCTTGTAGTAATAATGATAAAGATGATGAACAAACATGTATAAATAATTTATTATCTAGGAATGTATCTGGAATAATTGTTATAGACCCTAATACAGAAAATGTAAAATCTAAATTTTATCATAATATTTCAAAGCAAACTCCCCTTGTATTTGTAAATGGGTACTCAGTATCTAATAATATTTCATCAGTGATTAATGATGAAGCTATGGGTGCAAATATGGCTTTGAATCATCTCATAGATAACAATCACAAAGACATCCTATTTGTTAGAGGAAAAGATAGTTATTCTTACGATGTAAAAGAAAAAGTTTATAGAGAAATAATGCAAGAATTAAATAATTATAAACCCGAAAATATTATCAACATCGGCAATGGTAATAGCAGCGAGACTGTGGATAATACTCTTAATATGTTCTTAGATATCCTAAAAACTACATCTGCAACTGCAGTTTTTGCCTGTAATGATCTTATGGCTGTTGGTGTTCTCAATGCTTGTAAGAAATTGAATTTAGACGTGCCTTCAAAATTATCAATCATTGGATTTGATAATATTGACTTAAGTAAATTTGTAGAACCGAAACTGACTACAATTGATCAAAACATGTTTCTTCTTGGAACAAATGCCGCAATGTTGTTAATAGAAAAAATAGAGTATGACAATTCATACAGTAAGCGAATAATACTTATGAACTCCTTGATTGAGCGTGATACTGTAGGTCCTGCTTAAAATAAATATAAATTATCGTAACTTAATTTTACGTATGAACCAAAATAAATTAGATACATGTTATTGTGCAAGCATGTATCTAATTTTATTTTGCGTCTTAATAAAAAAGTCTTACACCACTTAAGTTTTATTAAAAGTTTCACAAAATATTAATACCCCGTTGCACTAGAACATATATTCGTATATAATATTATTACGAATATATGTTCGAGGATACTATTCCTTAAAACTTATATATTTTTTATTTCAAGGAAGTGTAATGTATGGATTTAATGAGCAAATTAAAAATTTTATCTAATGCAGCGAAATATGATGTCTCTTGTTCTTCTTCTGGATCAAAGAGAAAAAATTCTAATAATGGAATTGGGAATGCATCTGAAAGCGGCATCTGTCATAGCTTTACCCCTGATGGACGCTGTATTTCTTTGCTTAAAATATTACTTTCAAACGACTGCGTTTTTGATTGCAAATACTGTATCAACGGATTATCACATGATTTCTTAAGAGTCAGTTTCACCCCAGATGAAGTTTGCGATCTTACAGTTAATTTTTATAAACGTAATTATATTGAAGGGTTGTTTTTAAGCTCTGCCATTGTTAATAATCCCAATCATACAATGGAACTTTTACTACAAACTGTTAGAAAGCTGCGCGAAGAAAAAAAGTTTAATGGATATATTCATCTTAAAGCGATTCCAGGTGCAGATGAGGTATTAATTGAAAAGGCTGGTACATATGTAGATAGAATGAGTGTAAATATAGAGCTTCCATCAAGTGACAGCCTGAAACTTTTAGCTCCTCAAAAAAGTAAGGATAAAATTCTAAGTCCCATGAAGACTATTAAAAATTCCATAATTAACTATGGTGAGATGAAAAAAAGTATAAAAAGTACTCCCTTGTTTGTTCCTGGCGGTCAAAGCACCCAACTAATTGTAGGAGCTACTCCTGAAAGTGACAGAAAAATAATAAAGCTTTCTGAAGCTCTTTATAATAACTTTAGTTTAAAAAGGGTTTATTACTCTGCTTACGTTCCTGTTATAAAAGATAATAAACTTCTTCCTGACATAACTCATCCTCCTATGCTTCGAGAACATAGATTATATCAAGCAGATTGGCTGCTTAGATATTATGGTTTTAAAGCTGATGAACTTTTAAAGAACGAAAATGATAATTTTGATTTAAATTTTGATCCTAAAACCCATTGGGCTTTGTCAAATTTAACCGAATTTCCAATAGAAATTAATAAAGCTTCCTACGAAAAATTATTACGTATACCTGGTATAGGAGTAACTTCTGCCAAAAAGATTCTAAAAATCAGAAGAGTTCACAATTTAACTTTTGAAGATTTGAGAAATATACGAGTGACTCTCAAAAGAGCAAAATACTTTATTACTTGCAGTGGGAAATATTATGGTGATGTTTTATTCGATGATATCAAAATAAAAAATAAACTTCTAGAGCAAAATGTTCCTAAAGGTGTAAATTTAAATCCTAATCAATTGTCTTTTTTCGATATGTATCCTTTAGAAGAAAAAACTATGCCATCAGGCATTATAATTCCTAAAGAAATTAATACTTCATTAGATAAATTAAATAATATATCTAATAAGCCTAATCTGTTGTTACCTGAGCATAATATTTCACTAATAAATGATAAATTTACTTCTATAAGCGGAGAGTTTTAATTATGAATATCTACATATATGATGATACTTTCGAAGGTTTATTGACTTCAATATATTATGGTTTTTATTCTAAAGATAGTCCTACATCTATCTATGGAAGAAATGAATCGAACACTCCCCTTTTGCTTGGGAATATTATCGATATATCTACTGAAAAAGACAAATTTAAGAAAGTAAAAGATGCAATAATAAACAAAATAGATTTTCTAGCTTTAAAAAAGATATATCTAGTATATTTAAGTAGCACTGAAGAAAAAGCTATGATTATTTTTAAATATTTGAAAGCAGCATTTAAACTCGGGCATGATGTTCATAGTTTTCTTAATATAGATATAATAAGACACGTAGATAATATAAATAGACGAGTTTCATTGGAAAGCCATAGATTTGAGGGCTTTGTTAGATTTAATTATATAGATGATAAGTTTTTATATTCTTCAATCGAGCCTGATAATGACATTCTAGAACTTCTTGGCGACCACTTTAAAAGTAGATATCCAGAAGAATATTTTATAATTCATGATATTTCAAGAGAGAAGGCTTTAATATACAATAAGTCCTCCTATGAAATAATTCATATGGATAATCAAAGCTATGAGGAACTTAAATCTCATAGTGATGAATATTCAACGCTTTGGAAAACTTACTTTAAATCAACAACTATTGAGGAACGGAAAAATTTAAAACTTCAGTCTAGAATGATGCCTAAAAGATATTGGAAACACATCTTGGAAACTTAAAATTTAATTATTAATGCCCTTAGATTATCTAAGGGCATTTAATACTTTATTTAATCTCACTACCATTTATTATTATTTCTAATTCTCCTGTATCTGGAGATATAATCAAACCATGGACTTTCACATCCTTTGGCATTAATGGGTGATTTTTAATCATCTTAACACTTTCTTTTATAGATTCTTCAACTGATTCAAATCCATGAAGCCATCCTTCAACATTTATACCTGCATTGTTTAACGTTGATATGGTTTCTTCTTGTATGCCCCTGTCTATCATTTTATTAACTAGACTTTTTGTGTCTAAATTACTCATTCCACAACCATGATGTCCTACTACAAAAACATCTTCTGTTCCAAATTCATACACTGCAACTAATATACTTCTCATTACCCCTCCAAATGGATGCATAACAGTCGCTCCTGCATCTTTGATGATTTTAGCATCACCATTCTTAATGTTCATTGCCTTTGGTAATAATTCTGTTAGTCTAGTATCCATGCAAGATAATATTACCATTTTCTTTTTTGGTATTTTAGTTGTTACGTATTCTTCATATTCTTTATTATGTATAAAGTTTTTGTTATACGTAATTATTTGTTCTAATTTACTCATTTTTAGCCCCACATCCTTATAATTTTATTTATGAAAAGTTCTTGATTGCAGCATAGCTGCTCTTTTTATTTGTGAATATTTTATTAATTTATATACTAATTTAACTTTATGATATTGTAAAGCTAATTATTTTACATTTTATACAAAAACAATTATTGAGGCATATATTTTTTATATGGAAGACGGATTGAAACTCCTGTTTCATCAAATTTATATTCTGTATCATAAAGAGAATTTCTATTATAAACTAGATTAGTTCCAACTTTATAAAGTGCTTTAGCTAAAGCATCAGGATCTTGAAGTACAGAACCTGCCATAATCCCTTCCTTTATTAATTTTTGGGCTTCTGGTATCGCATCCACTCCAACCACTGTTATTGTTTGAGTTTTATCCCCTTTGTTATAACCATACTCTTGCAACGCTTCAATTGCACCTATTGCCATAGAATCATTATTCGCAATTATTGCTTCAACTTTATTTCCAAGTTGTGAGAGTAATGCTTTTGTAGCACTTTTAGCTTCATCTTTATTCCAATTACAAACCTTTAAAGCAAGTTCTTGTGTTTTTATTCCTGAATTATTAATTGATAATATAGAATATTTTGTCCTTGTAACTGCTTCAAGATTATCACTTTCTCCCATCAACATAATATATTGTAATATTCCATCATTATTTTTATCTATTGGTGGCTCGTTGCTATTCCAAGCATTCGTAATAACTTTTCCTTGAAGCACACCAGCTTCAGCTACTTCTGTTCCTATGTAGTACGATTTATTATAGGATTTAATAGCTTCTATAGAAACTGGTTCCCTGTTAAACAAAATTCCAGGAATATTTTTCTCTTTAATTTTATTTATTACATCTCGTGTACTATTAGTATCTACTAAGTTTACCAATAAAAGATCCATATTGTTTTTTTCAAGTAATACATCAAGAGTTTTATTTTGAATTGATTGTTGATTTTTTCCATCAAAAAAAGTAAATTGGACTTTACCTTCATTTTCCTTTTGAATTTTTTCTAGGCTTTGACGCACAAAAGAAATATAATCATCGTCAAATCTATATAATAATACTCCTACATTAATAATTTTCCCCTCAGTAAGTCGCATATCAGCCTCCGCTAAATTTTCACTATAGCTTAACATTATTGTAACCATAATAACGAAAAGTCCAATAAACTTTAATACCTTTTTAAACATCTTCCTTCAATCCCTCCTTACTTTTCTAAACATGATTTTAAAATTTTACTATAATTATTCTTAATAATATTTTAACTACTCGCTATATATTCTTTATAAGGTATACGAACTGCAACTCCTGTCTCATCAAATGTATATTTAGTGCCCTCAAGTGGTGGTCTGCCAAAAACTAGATTTAATCCAATATCATAAGTCGCTTGAGCCATTTCATTAGCATCCTGCAAAACAGTGCCTGTCATAACACCTTGTTTAATTAACTCACGAGCTTCCGGAATAGCATCTACACCTACAACCGGTATCATCTTACTGTTACCGCCTTTATTATAACCATACTTTTGTAACACTTCAATTGCACCAATTGCCATCGCATCGTTATTAGCTATTATCGCTTCAATTTTATCACCATTTTGTAAAAATACTTGTTCCATAGCATCTCTAGCTAAATCTTCCTTCCAATCACATACTCTTAAAGCAATTTCTTGTGTTCTTATACCTGCATCATTTAAAGTTAAAACAGAATATTTGGTTCTACCAATTGCCTCCAAATTATCACGAGGTCCAGTTAACATAACATATTGCAATATATTATCACCGTTTTTATCTATATCTTTTTTACGTTTATTCCATTCATTAACAAGGATCTTTCCCTGAAGTATTCCCGCTTCTGCTGAATTTGTTCCCACAAAATAAGCTTTGTTATAAGATCTTACAGCATCTATGCTAGGCGGCTCTATATTAAATAAACCTATTGGCATATTGCTTTGCTTCGCCTTGTCTATGATATATTGCGATCCTTTAGAATCTGCTAAATTTAATAGTATTAAATCTGCACTATCGCTTTTAAGTACTAAATCAAGGTTTCGATTTTGTATTGCTTGATTGTCTTTACAGTCATAAAAAGTCATTTCAACTTTACCTTCGTTTTTCTTTTGAATTTCTTCAAAGCTTTGTTTAAGCAATACAGAGTATGGATCCTCTAAAGTACGTATTAATATACTTATTCTAACAGGCTTTTCCTCATTTACGCTACCATATGTCATTTTATAATGACTAGTTATATTAGTTATTATTATAAAAAATATAGTGAATGTTAAAACTCTTATAAATTTCTTCATTCTTACCCTCCAGTATCTTTCAATCGAAATCTTGCGATTTGAATTTAATTATTTAATTAGTTATCATATACTCCTTATGAGGAATCCGAATTTAAACTCCTGTCTCGTCAAATATACTTGATCAGAATAAGTCATATTTTCTTCTTTTACTAGGATAAATTATTAAACTCATGTATTATGATTCTCTAAATTACTTATAATTTTATTATGCATCTAATATATAAGTTTATACTTATCATTAATACTAAATTCCAATAGATTGCACAATTCTTAGTTAAGATATCAATTTAAAGTTTTCGTAAATTTTCAGACATGTTTATCTAATGACTCAAGTATTTAAGTCTCATAACCAAAAAATAGAACTATACGCTAATCCAAAAGTAAAAGTTATACAAATTTTAAAAATTTCATATAACCTTAACTTTAATAACTAGGTATAATTCTATATTTAGATATCATCGTTCGTTATTTAACTTTCTACATATATAGAAGGATGTGATAAATTCTTTTTTATACATCAAGATATGGAAAATCAGACGTTCAATCTATTGAATAACAGAGTCTACTCCCTTTCGGCAAATTACCTCATAAATCTAAGTCTCGTATTGTTTATCTATAGTTATTTCTTATTTTCTAAGTATAAATCTACATTTTCACTTGTAACCTGAGTATGTGGGGTTTTAATATATTTTCCTTTTTCTAATCCTTCTACAGAATTCACATCTCCATTGGTAGCCAGTGTATAAGCAATATTAAAAATTGCACTTGCCTGTTTTTTCGAATCATTAATAATAGTACCAATCATTAATCCATTTTTCACTGCTTCCAACGCTTTAGGCAATCCATCAATTCCTACAACAAGCGGCTTTTCTGTCAAACCTGAATTTTCTAATGCCTGTATAGCTCCAAGGGCCATATCGTCGTTATTACAAAAAACAACTTCTATTTTATTACCAAAATTTTTAATCCATTGTGTCATTTTTGTATTTGCCTGAGCATTCTGCCAATTTGCTGTGTCATCAGCTAGTTTTTCTAACTCAATTCCCTTTTGAGTTAAAGTTTTTATACAATACTCTGTTCTAATTAGAGCATCTTGATGACCCGGTTCTCCTTCAAGCATTACGTATTGAATTTTTCCATCTCCATTTTTATCTACAATTCTATTATCTTTTTCATATGCATTCATTATTATTCCTGCTTGTAACTCACCTGATTGTTCTGCCTGAGCTCCAACATAATAAAGCTTATTCCACCTTTCCATGTCTTCTTCCACAGGTTCTCTGTTAAAAAAAACAACTGGAATGTTTGCTGACTTTGCTTTATCAATAATCATGGAGGCTGCCGTTCTGTCAACCATATTAACACAAATAACATCATAGTTTTGCGCTACAAATTTATCTACTTGGTTACTTTGATTAATCAAGCTTCCCTTTGCATCTACAATATTAATTATTATTTTATATTTCCCCTCATTCTCTTTTTCCTTTGCTATCTCCTCAAGATTTTTAGTAATTGTTGATACAAAAACATCATCCTGCTTATATAACGTTACACCTATTTTTATCTCTTTAATATAGGTATTCTTATTTCCAACATTTACATTTACATTACATGCTGCTAATGAATTAACAATTAATGTCGTTGTCAAAATTCCACATAACCTCTTAATCAATTTCACTCAAAATCCCCCCGCCATATGATCTTGTTAGGTACCAAAATTTAAAACATTAAGGTAAAATATTAGTCTTTGAAGTAATATCTATCTAACAAATGGGAACAGTAATCTTTGATTTTCTTCAGAATACATATTATTCCTATTAATTACGGTAGAAGAAATAGTATTTTTATCTATTTTATTTCCATTAATTTTATTTACTGCCGTTTTTACGCTCAAATACCCCACATTAAATTCATTTTGAATAGCAGTCGCATTAATCACTCTATCTTCTAAAAACGATATAATTTTACTCGTACTTCCTGTTCCATAGATTTCAATATTCGCCTTTTCTTTATTTGTATTTGCTAAATCCTTTTTTACTTGAGAAATACTTTCTAATATACCTGTATCAAATGCCACCACTACATCAACCTTATTGTCTTCTAATAATTTTTTAGCTCCAGTATAATAGTTCTGCTGTTTATCATTAGATATTTCCCATAACATACAATTGTTTTTTGTTCTTTGCATGACACTCATAAATCCATCATATCGCTCCTTTATACTGCTACACTCTAAATTATTTTTTACGATAGCAATAGTACTAATGCCATTTCCATTCCTTGTTACTTCCTCACCTAAACTAACTCCAAGTTTATAATTATCACAAGAAATGCTTGGTAATATCTGGTCCGATTTAACAGATGATTCAAATAATATAACTGGTACCTTCTTCATTGCCTCTTCTATAGGTTCCGCCATTTTTTCATAATCTACTGGTGATATAATTATGGCATCTGCTTTATTTTTAATTTCCCGAGAAATAAGTTCAGTTTGTTCAAGGGTGCTATTTTCTTCTGATAGAGTAATAAAACTTATATTTACATTCATCTCCGAAGCAGCTTGATCTATGCCTTGTTTCATTATCATTAAACTTTCACTATTTTTCCCTCTAGTTACAACTGAGATATTATAAATTTTTTTATCCTTTTCATGCCATAATGTATCACTTAAAAGGAGCAGGAATGATAGCATTAGTAATAATAACACAACAAAAAATGTTTGCTTTCTTCTCTTTCTCACTATCTTAATTCCTCCTCTTTTTTAATTTTACTATACTCCTTAACTGGCATATGAATACGAATTGTTGTGCCTTCATCTGGTTCGCTGTATATTTCAAGGCCATAGCTCGTCCCAAAATATAACTGTATTCTTTCATGAACATTCTTTAGTCCAATACCTGAACTTTTCTTTTCGATCCTACTTTCATTAGTCAAAAGAGTATCGGCTACTTCCTGCAACATACCAAGTCCATTATCTATTACATCTATATATAGATTATCTTCCTTAGCATATGCTTTTATTAAAATTTCTCCATCGCCTCCCATAAACTCCATTCCATGATAAATAGCATTTTCGATTAATGGTTGAATTATCAACTTAATACTTGCCAAATCAAGAGTCTCTTCCTCTACCTCAATGCTATATGTGAATTTATTTTTATAACGTATATTTTGAATTGTTAAGTAATTACGGGCATGTTCAATTTCATCTCTTACTGTTATTATATTTTTTCCTTTACTTAAGCTTATTCTAAAAAGCTTAGCTAAAGCTGTTACCATTGTAATAGCTCCATCATAATTTTCATTTTCTATCATCCATATAATAGAGTCTAGTGTGTTATACAAAAAATGTGGATTAATTTGTGCTTGAAGTGCATTCAGTTCACTTTTCCTTTTTGATTCTTGTTGAATCATTATATTTTCCATAAGTATATGCATCTGGTTCACCATAGATTTTATTGCTTTCCCCAAGTGTTGAACTTCATACGAACCTCTAACCGATATATCTACATCTTTCACACCATTTTCAAGTTTTTTCACGCATTTCTCTAATGATCTTATAGGATTTGCAATACGAGAAGAAACAAACATATTAAGAAACACAAGAATGAAAATAGCAAAAGTCATAATAAACACTGCAAATATGCTCATCTGAGAATAATCTGAAGTGATATCTAGCATCGGAGTAATCCCTACAATTCTCCACCCTGTATAACCAACAGTTTTTACTGTAACTAGCCTTTTTTCTCCTTGAAATGTCTCTACATGATTTCCATCCTCATAATCCGCCTCAGCTTTATTATTCTCTTCAATCAAATTAGAATAAATTAGCTGTTGCCTAGGATGATATATTATTTCCCCTTCTCTATCAATTAAATATACGTATCCAGACTTGCCCATATTTACATTTTTGCAAATCTGTTCAATTCCGCTAAAATTCATATCAACTAATAAAACACCAGATGTAGTCTTCTTATTATTTGTAAGCTCAACCGCACGGCTTAACGATACAACCCACCGATACTTGGAGTCTGGATCCTGAAATAGGTTTTGGACATGGGGTGTTGAAAAATGCAAATTTTCTTTCTTATTTCCTGCTATAGTAAACCAATCATTTTCCCTCGGATCAACCGAGGTTTTAAGCTGACCAACAGGAGATGCTGCTACAACTTCACCATTTTGTGAAAAAACACATATGCTGATAAGCGAATCTTTATTGGTTTCATACAATAAGTCCAATTCTTTATCTATACTATCAGACGCCAAATCTTTCTTCTTTATTGCATTATAGTAAGTTGCATCTGATACCTTCATCATATTTCTTAAATAGTTATCTAAATTCAAGTTCACTTGATCCAACATGGACTTATTATTCTCTGATACCATATCTTCAGTAGAATTAATAAAACGTAAATATAGCGCCCCCCCAACAACAATCATTCCTATAACTGCAATCCCTGTAAATGAGATTGATATTATATGCTGTATACTTGCGTTTTTAAAATATCCAACAATCCTTTGTACACTTGCTCTTATTAATTTAAGCATAGTAAATCAACTCAATTCTTTCTATACTTTGATGGCGATACTCCAAATTTCTTTTTAAAAACATAACTAAAATAGTTAGCCTCTGGGTATCCCACTTTCTCCGCTATCATATATGTTTTATCATCAGTAGTATTTAAAAGTTTTACTGCTTCTTCTAAACGAAGCGTCGTGAGGTAATTTACAAAATTCATTCCTGTTTCACGTTTAAATATTGTGGAAAAATACGTTGGACTAACATGAAGCTCTGAACAAAGTTTCTCTACTGAAACATCATAATCACTATAATTATCTTTTATATATTGCTTTGCCTTTTCAATAAGCAGCATTGATGAATTTATACGTTCTCTCTTTATATAAATATTCACCTTAACAGCTTTTTGGACAAACCACTCTCTTACTTCATTTATAGAATTAAACCCTTCCAAGAAACTGTAACAATCAAAATTCTTGCCAAAAAGTTCTTCAACATCTAAATTATATGTTTGAACAAGTTTCAGAATAGAGGTGATTATCTCCATAAAATAAATTCTATATTGATTAAATGGTAAGAGCAAATCTTCTATCTTCTTAAATAAATTCTCGATTGTTATTGCTATTTCATCCTCAGAGGATATCTTAATAGCATTTAGCATCGCTCGCTCTTCTTGCTCATCAAATTGAAGCTGAATCGAATTATCTGGCTCGACATCATCAATATATATAGCTTTTCCTGTGCCAAGAACAAACCTATAATCTAAAGCACTTTGGGCACTTCTATAGGAGTAACGTATTTCTGAAGTGTTATTATAAACGTATCCTATTCCAGATGATATAGTTAAATTCATAATACGCTTATATATTTTACAAACTTCATTAATTCCTTTTATAAATAGCAATATATCTTCCTTATTTTGCAAATTCCCTATAACTACAACCATATTAGAATAGAGGAAACTGACAAACTTACAGTATTTGTCCATATTCTCATCAATAATTTTTTTTATTGAAATAGGTGTTAATGTTAATTCATTTTGAATTGACATATTACTTTCACTTTCTTCAATATTTATTTTGCCATCAGCATGGATTAATGCTACAGCAAAATTTTCATACTTAAAATCTATCCCCAAATTTTCAGCCTGTTCATTCCATTGGCCTTCATTTATTTTTCCTTCTATTGCCCCAACTAGAAATTGCTCCCTAATTACCGGCAAACTTTTAACATAATACTTATAAAGTGTCTCGAGATTTCTTTTTTCATTATATTCACGATCTAATTGTTCTTTTAATCTTACTAATACTTCAGTAAGTTCAATGGAGTTAATCGGTTTCAGAACATATTCTACTACATTAATTTTTATGGCTTTATGTGCATACTCGAAATCATCACACCCTGAAAATACAATTATCTTTGTAGAAGGCATTAACTCTACAAGTTTCTTCCCTAGTTCCAAGCCATCCATAAAAGGCATTTTTATGTCAGTCATTATAACATCAGGCTGAAGTTTCTCTGCTTTTTCGAGAGCATCTTGTCCATTTTCTGCATCTCCAACTACTATAAATCCGTTAGATTCCCAATCAATTTTTTTTATAATTCCAAGTCTAATTTCTTCTTCATCATCTACTATCATAATTCTATATAAGCTCATTTAATCTCCTCCAAATAGATGAATTAACTATTATAAATATAATTATCACCTAAACTAGCTGTGTAAGGATTTTACCTTTATTCAATACTTGTCACCCAAGAATTCCCTCTATATATGTAACGCCTCTTACTAAAGTCAGATGAGTACTCACAGAGTAAACGACCATCATCAAATCATAAATTTGGACTTTCACTTATCTGCTTAAGTGGTAGATAACGGTTGCATGCTTCTAGATGTGATACCCTCTGAGGGCATAAACTCGACTAAATTCGGCTGGAGTGCAAAACTCTACCCGAAAAGTTTTACTTTATAATATAATAATAACCAAAATTATTAGTAATATCTTACAAGATTCAGATACTATTATACATTAAGTATTATATTATTTCTAGTGTAATTGCAAACATTTCCATTTGCTAATTTTAAACAATAAAAATACAGACAAATCTTCTGCTTTTAAACACATAGATTTATCTGTACTTTATATAAACATTTCTAAATTTTATTTTCTTCTATATTTTGCAAGGTCAATTGCAACTGCAACTGCGATTATTACACCTTTGATAACTTGTTGCCACATAGGACTTACTGCAATAAATTGTAATCCATATTGAATAACAGTGAAGATTAATACTCCGACCACGATTCCGCCTACTTTACCAACACCACCATTTAGTGAAACACCACCAACTACGCAGGCTGCAATTGCATCAAGTTCATAACCATTACCATAGTTGTTCGTTGCACCGGCCGTTCTAGCTGCTTCAAGTACACCTGCTACACCATATAAAAGTGATGCAAAGATGAATATTCCCATGATAGTTACGAATACATTAACACCAGAAACTACAGCTGCTTCACGATTACCTCCGATTGCATATACATTCTTACCAAAAACAGTTTTATTTAGAATAAACCAAACCAAAATTATGAATACAACCGCAATTGGAACTAGAATTGATATTCCTGGAAAACTTCCTATTTGAAATAACTTTGTTTGTCCAATGTCAATAAAATCTTGACGGATACCACCAATAGGTTGTGACTTATTTGGAGGTAAATCGAAGTATAAAGAAGTCACACCATATACTATAACTTGCGATGCCAATGTTGCTATAAATGGATGCATATCGTATTTAGCAACTAAGAAACCATTAAGTATTCCAAATATAGCACATGCAGCTATTGCTATTAATATAGGGATAATAACTGCTAATTGTGGCATATCAGGGAAGAATCTATTAGCATAGTCTGGGTTTTGTAACATTGAAGTTGATACTACAGCTGCGAGTCCAACCATACGTCCTGCTGATAAGTCAGTACCTGCAATAAGTAGTGTGAAACAGATACCAAGAGCAACAATCATTCTTGTTGATGATTGTGTTAAAATATCAAGAAATACAGCATATTGCATAAAACGTGGTTGGATTACCATAATTACCACTACTAGTAGCAATAATGCTATAATAATTGCATTATCTGTTAAAAAGTTCTTTACAGTTTTATTAGAAAAAATAACCTCCATATCTGCATTATTCTTATCCAAAAACTGTTTTCCTCCATATATAAGCAATGCTATACCAATTCCATCTATGTAAATTGGTAAATCATAAAATACATCTGGATCTAAAATAAAATTAAATACAATTCCTAAAGCCACAAAAAGAGCACCAATACCTAAAAATATTTTTCCAAAGTCTTTTCGCGAAACTATCTTTTCCCCATTCATATTATATACCTCACTTTCTTTCTCCTACTAAAAATCATTTGTTACTACAATCTATTGATCCGATTGCTAGCATCCGTAATATTCCTACTTCTTTAAGCAGTCGTTAACAGCCGCACGCTCCTGTACATTGTACCCCTTGAGGGTATAAGTTCAACTAAGATTCAGCCGTGGGTTCCCCACCTGAATCAAGCTTCACTTGATAAAGGAGATAACTTTTATTGCATAAATTTTGTTGCAAGATTCATAACCTTTACTGAATCTGCTTCACTTTGATTTAGAATTCCAGTAACCTTTCCTTCGCACATAACCATAACTCTATCTGACATTCCAAGTAATTCAGGCATTTCAGAAGAAATCATTATAATCGACTTACCCTTCTTAACCAATTCATGCATGATAGAATAAATTTCATACTTAGCTCCAACGTCTATTCCTCTAGTTGGCTCATCTAATATAAGAATATCTGGATTTGTAAGAAGCCAACGTGCAATTAAAACCTTTTGTTGGTTTCCTCCTGAAAGATTCTTAATTAATTGTTCCATACTTGGTGTTTTAGTTCTTAATTCTTCATTAGACTTTTTAGCTGCCTTGTACCTTGGACTATCTTGCAGTACACCCGCTTTTGCATAATCTTTTTGGCTTGCAATTACGGTATTATCTAATACTGAAAGTATTCCAAATATTCCAGTTGCACGTCTTTCTTCAGTTAACAGTGCTAAACCATTTTCCTTTGCATCCCTTGGAGTCTTAATTTTAATTATTTTTCCGTCCTTCTCTATGGTTCCGGATTGTATTTCACGAAGCCCGAATAACGCTTCTACTAATTCTGTACGTTGCGCACCAACAAGTCCACCTATTCCCAATATCTCACCTTTGCATAATTCAAAATTTACATCTTGAAAGGATTTAGGAGCTGGAGAACTAAGATCTTTTACCTTTAGCACTACATCCTTACTTGGTGTATATGTTCTTGGTGGAAATCTATTTGTCATATCACGACCAACCATACGATTTATAATTAAGTCCGTTGTAAGTTCCTTGGCTGGCCAAGTTCCCACATATTGACCATCTCTCATAATTGTTACTTCATCTGATATCTTAAGAATTTCTTCCATCTTATGGGATATATATATAATTGCACATCCCTTATTTTGTAATTGCTTTATTATCTTGAATAAATGCTTAGTTTCATTTTCAGTTAATGATGAGGTTGGCTCATCCATAATAATAATTTTTGAATTATAACTAACAGCTTTAGCTATTTCAACTAATTGAAGACTTGATGATGAAAGTGTTCCAGCTAATACTTCTGGATTAATATCAAGTTCTATTTCCTTAAATAATTCCTTTGTTTTTTTAATCATTGTTTTCTTATCTACTGCAATTCCCTTCATAGGAAATCTACCTAGCCAAATGTTTTCCATAACTGGACGGAAACGAATTGGGTGCAATTCTTGATGTATCATTGATACTCCTAAATCTAATGCCTGTTTTGAACTATTTATCTCCATTTTATTTCCGTCTAATATGATCTCTCCACCATCTTCATGATAAATACCAAAAAGACATTTCATTAAGGTTGATTTTCCAGCACCATTTTCTCCCATTAGTGCATGGACACTACCTTTACGAACTTTTAATGAAACACCATCTAATGCTTTTACGCCTGGAAATACCTTGGTTATATTATTCATCTCCAGTACATATTCCCCCATACAACCATCCTCCTTTACAAATAATAAATTAGGGATGAGAATTTTAAAAATTTCACATCCCTATATAGTTTTAATGTTGGGTATAGCTTATTTCATATAGTTTTTGTAGTTTTCTTGAGTAACTTTTACATAGTTGATCCATACATATTTTCCATCAGTTACATCATAACCAATGTTTTCTTTATTAATTTCTTTACCTTGAGCTGCTGCTATAGCAATATTTACAGTAGCCTTACCTTGGTTTTCTGCATCATTTAAAACTGTTCCAAGAAGTGATCCTTCTTTCATAGCTTGTAATGCTGGTGCTGTTGCATCTACTCCAACTACTGGGATGTATTTAGCTGCATCACCTTTATTATATCCTTCAGCTTTTAAAGCTTCTACTGCTCCAAGAGCCATATCGTCGTTGTTACAAAGAACAGCTTCTATCTTATCAATACCCTGACCTGTAATAAATGCTTTCATAAGGTCAGTTGCTTTTGCTTTGTCCCACATTGCTGTATCTGCTGCAAGCTTTTGTGTCTTAAGTCCAGCAGCTTCTATAGCTTTTATAGAATATTCTGTACGAAGAGTTGCATCTTGATGTCCTGGTTCACCTTGAAGCATTACATATTGTACTACTCCATCTTTATTTTTATCAGCTTCTGGATGTGCTTTGAAATAATCAGATATAATTTCACCTGATTGAGTTCCTGATTGTTCAGCTTTAGCACCTACATACCAAACTTTATCATAGCTATCCATATCAGCCTTTTCTGGTTCACGGTTTAAGAATACCACTGGAAGTTTCTTAGCTTTAGCTTTTTCTATAATTGGACCTGCTGCAGTTCTATCAACTGGATTTATAGCTAAAGCGTTTACACCTTTTGTAATAAATGTATCAACTTGCTCATTTTGAGTAGGTTGCTTATTTTGTGAATCCACTAATTCAATAGTTGACCCTTTTTCTTTTGCTTGTCCTTCCATTGAAGTACGAACACCTGTCATGAATGTATCATCAAACTTATAGATTGCAGAACCAACTAAAACTTTTGAGCTGTCTGCTTTTTTGCTTGTATCAGCTCCAGAACCACCACTTTTACTTGCTCCACATCCTGCCATTGTAGCTGCTACAACTACCACTGACATAACTATTGGTAATAATTTTTTAAACCTTTTCATCTTTACCCCTCCATATTTCATATAAATCCTCTTAAACAAATATCAATAAATCAATAGATTATTTAATTGATTTATTTGTTTTTCGTTTACATGATTAATTATAAAGACTTTATTAAAGAGTCTCCATACGAAATTCTTCACTCTTTTATCGAATTTCTTAAGTAATAGGGATAAATTAGTAGAAAAATCTTAGAAACATTGAAAACTATATCAGATCTGGTTAAATTCATGATGTTGGTTCTAATGGGTGGTATTCTAAATACAATAAATGAAGATTTACTTCAATGTATTCCTTCATTTTTATTATTGGTGATATTTGTTTCCACAATCAAATTAGAAGAGCAGTAATTTTATCTTATTGTATTAATATGCTAGTATTATTTCTGAAGAAATAAGGACTAAATAAGATTTATATTCTTATAATCTTATTTTAGTCCTTATCTTAATTTTCCTTATCTTTCAGATTAACTCTATATTCTGATGGATTTTCTCCATAATATTTTTTAAATAATTTTGAGAAATAATTAATATCATGATAACCAAGCTGATATCCAACCTCATAAGTCTTTAGCTGGGTGTTAATTAACAAATACCTGGCTCTTGCCATCTTAACCATAGTCACATAATCATTAAATCGTGTGCCTGTTTTTGTAGCAAAATTATTACTTAAATAAGTATTATTTATATAAAATTTTTCAGCTATAACTTTTAGCTTTAAATCTGCGTTATGATTTTTTAATATATATTCACAAATGTTTTTTATTAATTCATCAGATGCTTCAAGATAAAATTTTTTTAAGAAATCTAAAAGATATGTTATCTTTGTGCAATAGAATTCTATAAAATTACTTGAATCTTCTTCATTTACATAATCTATTGTTTCAAAATATTCAATACCTATGTAATCATTCAACCAATTAAAATTTTCATATACTCCTGCAATAATATTGTGATACATTTTTTTTATAATGATATCGGCTTTAATTATATTATTAGATAAAGCTTTATAAATATTTTCTGTGGTTATGCTAAATAATTTTAGAGCATAATCTTCTTTATTAATTAATTTCTTAATAATTTGCTTCTCATCAGCTGCTAAATACATCCATTCTGAATTATCTTTTGTTAAATCAGCCGTATCTCTTATATTTCTTAATGATTTTTGTGTCTCATTTCTAGTATTATCTAAGAATATTTTTGTTCGTTCAAGCAATTCAGTCATAGTTTCTTCATTTGCAGGCTTTACAAGATAATCAAATGCACCCAATACAATACCCTGCCTAGCATAATTAAATTCACTATATTCACTTAAAATCACTACACATGGACATAATTTATCTTTCTGAATTTCCCTAAGTAACTGCAATCCATCAATTACTGGCATTCTGATATCAGTAAGCACTAGGTCATATGAATTCCTACGTAATAACTCAAGAGCTTCTTTACCATTTGAAGCCGTATCTATAATTTTAAATTCAGCTTTTTCACCCCATAGTTTAAGTCTTTTTAATTCTGTCAAAAATATTTCTCTATCATCAACTGCAAGAATTTTATACAACTTATATTTACCTCCTACCTTAGGCACAATCAAATAAATAACAAGTCTATCTGCTAGCCTATTTTCCATCATCCTGCGTCAGCAAAATGTCATAATAGATCTGCTATGATGTCACTTTGCTTCCTTGCCTGATGAAAAATATGCATAGTAGCTTTGGACTTGTTATTTATTTTCATGTGCCTTAATAATTTTATTTTAAAATGCTTTCTTCACCGATGGTAAAGTATGTGCAGGCACCTTTCCCAACTTCTCCTGTAATCCAAACTCTCCCGCCAAATTTTTGAATTATTTTCTTCACAATAGCAAGTCCAACTCCACTGCCTTCAAACTCGCTTTCAGAATGCATCCTTTTAAACATTCCAAAAAGATTTTCTGAAAACTTCATATCAAACCCAACTCCATTATCATTAATATAAAATACATTCTCGTTATTTTCTAAATCATACCCCACCGTAATAATTGCAGAATCCTTGTTACTAGTAAACTTTAGTGAGTTCGAAATTAAATTAATTATTACCTGCTTCATTAATATGCTATCACCTAATATAATTGGCAGCTTACTCTCAAATTTTAATTGAATATTCTTCTTATCCTTATATCCAACAACCAATTCATTGAAGGTAGATTGTATCAACTGTTCTAAATCTATTGTTTCTTTATTAGGTTCCATATCTGCAAACTTTATATATTCTAAAAGTTTATTAATGAGCAGCAATGTATCACCACAAATATGTCTGATGCTTTTTATTAATTCAATTCCATCTCTATCAACTTCTTTTCCATAATCCTCAATGAAAATTCTTGCATAACCATCTATAGCACGTACAGGAGCCTTTATCTCATGTGAAATTGTATAATTAAAAGCTATCAATTCATTATTTGCATTTTCAAGTAGTTTTGTTTTTTCCTTAATCTCATCTATATTATTTGATTTGCTTGATGTATTAATAGCTATCCCCCCATTACTATTAACTTCTCCTTTGAGACTATATTATCTTTTATAATAAAACTGTTAAAAATAATTTCTTCTTTATCTGCTAAGGATAATATTGCATAACTTAAATTTGGATCAAATGCTAACCTAATATCCTCTTCTGATGGCCTTGAAGGTGTTTTAGGATGGCTGTGAAAATTTCCAATTAAACTCCATTCGTTTCTTCTAATATCAGCTATTACTTTAAACTGTTCTTTAATATCCATTGAAAAGTGTTCTGGACTCTCATCAATATTTCTTAATAAATATACTTTCTGAATAATTTTATTATTACTATTATCAATAGTTCCCGCCAAAAGTCCACACGCTTCATTTGGCAAAACTTTAATGCAATGCTCTCTAATCTCATTAAATTGATCCTTTGAAAATATAATCATAATTACGTCCTCCCATTATTTGTTTTGAATTTATTCATATTAATCTAATAGGATTACTATGAATTTAGTATATACCAATTTATTCTATTAGTCAAAAACTCTTTACTAAAACTTACATTTTTTTGTGCAAAGTTCATTAGTGAGTGTTTTTCTATAATATTTGATTAGATTTTACCATAGGACCATTTAAAGTCAATTGAGAAAAATCCATTCCCAAACAAATTCCAATATAATACTAAACTTAG
Source organism: Clostridium chromiireducens (assembly GCF_003575225.1). Lineage (NCBI taxonomy): Bacteria > Bacillati > Bacillota > Clostridia > Eubacteriales > Clostridiaceae > Clostridium > Clostridium chromiireducens. The sequence goes on from NZ_QXDJ01000001.1 coordinate 651,683, forward strand.
TCTTATTGTAATTAAAAGTTATTACATTCTATAATTGGTAGTATACTAGGCACATAAAAAAATAATAAGTCTTCATAAAATCATAGACTTATTGTTTTCATTCATAAGCCTAAGATAATATTTCAGGAGGAGCGAAATGGACGAATTGATATATAAGGAACTAAAAAAAGGCGGCTTTATGAGACAAGTGCAAAATGAAAAGTTTTCCTTGAGACTTCGAAGCGTAGGAGGACAAATTAATGCAAACCAACTTCAAAAAGTAAGTGAAATTGCTGATAAATATGGTCAAGGTTACATTCATCTTACATCAAGACAAGGTATTGAAATCCCATTCATAGATTTTAAGGATATTAATTCTGTAAAAGCAGAACTTGCCACTGTTAATTTAGAGCCAGGGGCTTGTGGTCCTCGTGTCCGAACAATTACGGCATGCCAAGGTAATGCAATTTGTGGAAGTGGATTAATTGAAACAAGTAATTTAGCAAAGGAACTTGATGAAAAATATTTTGCTAAGGATTTACCTCACAAATTTAAAATCGGCATTACAGGTTGTAGAAATAACTGCTTAAAAGCTGAAGAAAATGATCTAGGTATAAAAGGTGGATTAAAGCCTAAATGGGATACAAATTCCTGTACATATTGTGGGGTTTGTAAGGCTGTATGTCCTGCAACGGCTATAGAAATTAATAAGGAAACTAACGAGCTTAAATTTGATGAAAATAAATGTATATATTGCGGAAAATGCGTTAAATCTTGTCCTACAGATGCTTGGAATGGAGAAATCGGATATATTATTTCATTTGGTGGATTATTTGGAAATAACATAGCTTCTGGAAAAAGCCTGCTCCCTTTAATCACAGATAAGGAAACTTTATTTAAAGTTGTTGATACCACCGTGGAATTTTTCAAAGAAAATGGAAATGCAAGTGAAAGATTTAAATTTACTTTAGACCGAGTTGGTATAGACAAACTTAAAGCAAAACTAGAGGGGGTTATAAAATGAGTGAAATAAAAACTGATTCCTTTGTTGATATTACTGATGTAGTCTGCCCTGTAACTTTTGTAAAAGCAAAAGTTGCACTTGAAGATCTTAATAATGGTCAAGTTCTTGAAATAAAATTAAATGATGGAGAACCAATTCAAAATGTACCTCGAAGCTTAAAAAATGAAAAACATAAAATTTTGAGTGTAGATAAAAATGAAGATGGAACATATACCATTGCAGTTGTAAAGGGTGGCTTGCTTGAAGTATAATACTGCTCTTTTACATTTAAATATTCTAAAAAGTGACGATGAAATAATTTAAAGCAGTGCAATTTTGGGTGGAACAATTGCTTTGTTTCAGGATTTTGAAGAATTCATAAATGAAAATACTAAAACAATCTTTATTGAAACCATAGGTAATCCAAAACTTAATGTTGTAGATATAAATGCAATTGCACGTATTGCCCATTCTTATAATATTCCTTTAATTGTTGATAATACTTTTGCAACTCCATTTATTATTAGACCAACTGAATTAGGAGCTGATATAGTAATTCACTCCTCATCTAAATGTATTAATGGAAGTGGGATTTCAATTAGCGGAGTTATTATTGATAGTGGAAATTTCAAATGGGATTTTGAGCACTATCCTAATTTAGCAACATCGAAGAAATTTGGCAGGTTTTCCTACCATTCAAAGCTTAGAGGCGGATTATTTAAGAATCTAGGTTCCTGTCTTATTCCCTTTAATGAATTTTTAAATGGCTTAGCTCTTGAACAATTTAATGGATACTTTGGTGCAATTTTAACCATAAGAGCTATGGCCAAAGAAAATACTGGAGTTTTTGATGATTTAATTAGAATTAGTGTTGGACTTGAGGATATTGAGGATTTAATTACTGATTTTGAAAATACAATCAGTAAAATTTAGTTAAGGCATATTTAAAAATAGCAAGTCAATATCATGATACCTTTGACTAGTTATTTTCTTTCAAATGCTAAAAGGAGATTATAATGAAAAATATACGTGTTCTAATTATTGAAGAATTTAAATATATTGCTGACTTAAATGTTCTTGAACTAAAACGAGGGGGATTTGAGGTTTATAGCCAGCATATATACTGTGAAGAAGCTATGAGGAATGCATTAAAAGAAAATAAATTTGATATTATTCTATCTGATAATTCAACACCTCACTTTAATGCTATTCAAGCTCTTTTTATAAGAAATGAACTTTCTCCTAAAACACCTTTTATCATTGTGTCAGAAGATGTTTCACCAGAAAGTATTAAATTTGCAATGAAAAACAGATGTTGTGCATATCTTTTAAAAGAAAACTTACATCAACTTGCTATTTTAGTCAGAAACATTATAGCAAGGTAAAAAATTTACAAGGAGTGGTAAACTATGAATTTTACTAATGAACAACTTGAAAGATATTCAAGGCAAATCATTTTAGATGATGTCAGTGTTAAAGGCCAAGAAAAAATATTAAATAGTAAGGTTCTAATCATTGGTACAGGTGGACTTGGTGCACCTGCTGCAATGTATCTTGGAGCTGCTGGAGTTGGAACTATTGGACTTGTTGATGCTGATACTGTTGATTTATCTAATCTTCAAAGACAAATTATTCATTCAACTCAGGATGTTGGAAAACCAAAAGTTATTTCTGGAAAAGAAACTATTAATGCAATAAATCCAGATGTTAATGTGGTTACATATCAAGAACGCGCTACAGCTTCAAATATTTTAGATATTATAAAAGATAAAGATTATGATTTTATTATTGACGGAACAGATAACTTTCCCGTTAAATTTTTAATCAATGATGCTTGCGTTATGCTTCAAAAACCATTTTCACATGCTGGAATCATTAGATTTCAAGGACAAACCATGACCTACGTTCCAGGACAAGGTCCTTGCTACCGTTGTGTTTTCCAAACCCCACCGCCACCAGACGTAGTACCAACTTGCCAGCAAGCAGGGGTTCTTGGAGTTATGGGTGGTATAATTGGTTCTATCCAAGCAAGTGAAGCTTTGAAATATATTACAGGTGTTGGTGATTTATTAGCTGGAAAACTGCTAACATTTGATGCAAAAAAAATGAATTTTAGAACAATTAATATTCATCATGATAAAAATTGTGCAATTTGCGGTGAAGCACCAACTATTAATAAATTAATTGATTATGAGTTAAATGTTTGTGGCTAAATTGAAATACATTTTAGTCGAAATTAAAAAATAATAGGCCAGCATGCTTGTCTATTATTTATTTTATGTACATTAAGGCACAATCAAAGAAATAATTCTAGGAGGACATATTTATTATGAAAATAATTATTAATGGAAAAGAAACGGTTTTGGAAAACGAGGTATCAGTAAACGAGCTTTTACAAAAAGAATACGTTGAAATGCAAGAATATGTAACAGTCCAAGTCAACGAAGATATCATCCCTAGTGCTAATTATGGAACACATATTATAAAGGATGGCGATACTGTTGAATTTCTTTACTATATGGGTGGAGGAAACAACTAAGTAATTCACTTCTATATTTTAAATGGATGCCTTAAAATGATTAAAAATCATTTTAAAGACATCCTTATTTTCAATAAAAAATTAATATTCATGTTAAATTATACGAGCTAGGAGGGCTTAATATGTCTAATCAATATATAACAAACGGTATTTGTCCTAAAATAATATCCTTTGATTTAGATAATAATGTTGTTCACAATGTTACTTTTATTGGAGGCGGCTGCAATGGTAATCTTAAAGCTATCTGCAAAATCGTTGAAGGAATGACAGTTGAAGAAATTGAAGAAAACTTCAAAGGAATCAATTGTAATAGTAAGGGTACATCTTGTACTGATCAGCTTGCTATAGCTATTAGAGAAAAATATGAAAAGATTGAATAAGTTATAACCTCTATTGAGACTAAAATATCATCTGTAAAAAATAAAACATATAATAATTTCTTCAGAAGGATTAGAAATCGAAGGTTTTGCTGCCAATCCTAAAAATAGATGCTATTATTGCAAAAAAGAACTATACACAAAGATTAATACCATTGCCTTAGATAATGGTATTAATTATGTGTTTGATGGTTCAAATATTGATGATACAGGAAATTATAGACCAGTATGAAAACTGCTAAAGAACTTGGTATAGTCAGGTCCACTAAAAGAAGCAGAACTGACTAAAAATGATATACGTGAGTTGTCAAATGTGCATTTCAAATTGTGACCTATATATTAATAACTTAATGAAAAAACTAACTTTAAATGCAAATTAAGTTTGTACTTAAAGTTAATTTAATTAAATTTTTACTTACCTATTGTGATTCTCTATTAGAAATAACGCAAAAAGCATCATTTTGATTATATCCTTTTGCCCCTTTAACCTCTGTTTCCTCTACTGCTCCTATAGGTTCTGATCCATTAACTCTAAAATTCTTTACATCAATTTTTTGTATTTCAACTTCAGTCTGCTTCTCCAATTGTGGTATCCATTCATAAGGAACTCTATAAGCCCTATAAACCATATTCATACTTGGTATCTCAGTCTCACCTTTATATGGATTTATATATTCCCAAACTATTTCATGATCTACTGTCACTTCAAATATTCGACCATCTGAACCTTCTGTTATTAAAGTATTTCCGTTTGGTAATCTTTGAGCACTACTTACAAATGGACTATAAAATCTGCTTGAATCTAATGGCTCAATAAGGCCAGCTTCCTTTGGAGTATATTGCCATACTATTTCTAGGGTAATTGGATTAATTTCTAATATTCTTGAATAATCTCTATGAGCATTTTGTCTTCCTGTTGGAGCTACTGGATTTGGACTTCCATATCCTGCCCATCCACCATTATCAAAAATTAATATATTACCTTCTCCTGGCAAACCTTTTGGAATCATATGTACATGATGTTGTCCAATTATCCAGTCTAACTTCTTGAGTTCTTCACTTTGATCATAATACGGACCAACCTTCCAAACAATTTTGCCACTCTTCTTTTCTATAATCGCTAAAATATTTGCTTCGCGGCTGTCCCAAATAATATTTTCTGGATTAAATCTCTCATCGCCACTCTCGTACCACTTATTAGGCCCAAGCAGTGACATAGAATTTATATGGAGCCAATCTCCCATTCCACCCCCTGCTGGTCTCATATTAGGATCTCTATAAAGTATATTTTTAGCACTTTCATCAAAGCCAAGTTCATCAAAATGCTCATTAGGTCTCCACTCCCAAACAATCTTTCCATCCCAGGTAACTTCAACAATCTTATCATCTAAAAGTAATTTTTCAGTTATTTTAGAATTTTTAACATTTTCATGGGTAAGTATGAAAGTATTTCCCTTATCTACTAATGGTTCTGAGCCTGGTGTATAATAACCTGTAGTACTGCCTTCCCTTTGATAATCATGATGTTGTCTTGCCATCCATTGAGGTTCTTCACCATCATCAGATATAAATTCGTTATGATCAAATTTCCAAACGATGTTTCCGTCCCAATCTACTTGCACCAAATCAATCATATCCTGCATTCCATATTTAGGATTTCTTTCACCAGTACTTCCTAAAACATAACCACCCGGAAGTATTTTATTAGGAAAGCCTTGAAGGCCTTTCCATAGCTTAACTTCCTTTCCATTCATATTGATTAATAATGCACCTAGTCCTTTTACTTGAAAAATAGTATAACCACTCCAAGCCTTCTTTGGATTATAAAGTGTTGCTCCTGTTGGATAAATAGTTGGATGTCCCATAATAATTTCCTCCTTAAAATATCTTCATATTTTTATTTATTAACGCTTTTTAAACTTAGCTGTTTTGTCTTTTATTTATTTGCTTCTTCATAAAATGAATTATCTACCCATTTATCTGTATCATAATCCTTTGAAATTAAATTATTATCTAACATAAACTTTTTACTATCATTAATCTTCTTTTTAGCTGCATCATCTACCTTTAATGAAACATAATCAAATTTTCCATTGTCTTTGCCATAAAGTGATTTTGTTGCTTCTTTATCTAAGCCTGATTTAGTCAAAACGTCATATGCTTCACCTGTATTTTCTTTCATTAAAGTTTTAGCTTCTTTTAATGCTTTAAATAATGCGACTGCTGCCTCCTTATTTTCCGCTAAAAATTTGCTATTTCCTATTACTACTGACTGTGCAGTAATATCAGGATGATTTTTCGAAGTATCAATTGTTCTAGCTGTCTTTTTACTTAAAACTTGTATTGCTTCTTGAGTATCCGTTACAACCAATGCATCTATAGCACCTCCGTAAAGTGCCGAATCAAAATCAGTAGTGTTAATCAATTCAACATCACTTTGTGCAATACCATTAGCATCTAATATCTGATATAAATATTTTTGCATATAAGTTCCCTTAGCAAATCCTATTTTTTTACCTTTTAAATCTTTAACCGAGCTTATAGTTGAATCCGCTTTTACAATAATTGCAGAAGTTATATAATTATCCGCTATCCCTATTAACGAAGTTTCTACCCCCTTTGATTTACTTAAAATTCCTGGAAAATCTGCATATATTGCAATATCAACTTCTTTTGCTGTCAATGCTTCATTTACAGCTGGACCCGCCGCCGCAAAAGGTTTGTACTCAACTTTATAACCTGCCTTGCTAAGTTCATCATCTATATACTTCTTTTCTTGTGCTACACCAGCTACTCCACCGATAAAATTTTGAGTTCCTGGAAAACCAATTCTGACTACCTTTTCCACCTTTTCAGTGCTCTTTGTATTTTCTGCTTGTTTACTATTTCCGCATCCAACTAACATAAACACCGTGGTTGCTGCTAAAAACATTGACAATAATTTCTTTTTCATAAGTAAATCCCTCCAATTCAAATTTATAAATTCATTTTATTCAGTTCTATTATCGAAATACTAGGAAAACAAACAAAAATTAATACCGATAAATTATCTAAATATTGTACTCTAATGTAAGACTTTTATCTTCAAAGAAATGCACTAAAATTCTCTTTTTTATTCTAGCAAAATCAACACTACCTCTGTCTCTGCTTCTTCCTAAATTAACATTAACTATTTCTTTAATTCTACCTGGTCTTGCTGACATGACCACAATTCTATCTGCTAAATATACAGCTTCTTCTATATCATGAGTAACCATAATCATTGTTGTCTTTTCTTTTTCCCATATTTTTAATATTTCATCCTGCAATGTAATCTTAGTAAGGGCGTCAAGCGCTCCAAAAGGTTCATCCAAAAGTAATACCTTAGGTGCATTTACAAGTGCTCTTGCTATAGCTGCTCTTTGGGACATTCCTCCTGATAACTGATGAGGATATACATTTCCAAAGTCTTCTAAATCAACTAGCTTTAAATGGTCAGATATAATTTCTTCTTTCTCTTTTTTATCTAATTGGTCTAAACCTATAGCTAAATTTTCTTTAATTGTAAGCCATGGAAACAATCTGTGCTCTTGAAATACCATACCTCTATCAATATCTGGTTTAGTAATTTTTTTATTATCTAAAATAACGCTTCCTTCCTCATAATCCAGAAGTCCTGCAATAATCTTAAGCAAAGTGCTCTTTCCACATCCACTGTGCCCTACAATTGCTACGAATTCTCCTTCATTTATATTTAAATTAATATCATTTAATATATTTACACTTTTTCCATCTACTTCGAAGTTCTTATTAAGATGTTCAATTGTTAATTTTTGTTCTCCCATATTACCAGACCTCCTTATTTATTATTTTCCCATGGAGTAATTTTTTTAGAAATTCTAGATAAAATCTGATCCATTATAATTCCAATAAGTGCAATTGCAAACATTCCAACAAACACAACTTCTGGTTGCATCAAGCTTCTTGCATCATTCATTCTATATCCTATTCCAGAACTTGAAGCTATTATTTCTGCACCTACAACTGCCATCCATGATATACCAAGACCAAGCTTTAATCCAACAAATATTGAAGGCAATGCTGATGGAAAATATATTTTAGTGAATAGCTTCCATTTACTTAACTTATACATATTACCTACTTCTATTAATTTTGCATCAGTTCTTTTTATTCCATTCATAGTATTTAATAAAATTGGAAAATAAGCTGCAATAACTATTACTATTATTTTAGAACTTTCTCCTATTCCAAACCATAAAACTATTAATGGAATCCAAGCTAGCATTGGTATTTGTCTTATAGACGTAAAAGTTAAGAAAAAGAATTTATTTATTCTTTCACTAATACCCATAAGAACTCCAAGCGTAATTCCTAAAGTTGCAGCAATTAAATATCCCTCCAAAACTCTTACTAAACTAATACTTATATCTTTCCAAAGCTGACCCGAATTTAATTGACTTTTTAAAGAATCAAACACTGTAGATATAGATGGTAATATTGCTGCTGAGAATAATTCTAGATTTGTGGCTACAATCCAAAGTATTAATATTAATATTGGTAAAATTGAAATATTAATATAATTAATTATTCCTTCACCACCTATATTAATAATATTCTTTTTTTGTGATTTTTCACTTTTAATTCTTACCTCTAATCCTTCTTGCACCTTTTCCATCTTACACTCCCCCTCACTTAATTTGTTGATTGTTATAACTTTACTTGATGTGGCAATTTATAACCTTAATCACTCAAAAACTAGACATATATTATTACGAGCTTCATCATATTAGTTTCTGCATAAAATCATAACCAATTATCCCTACCTGTTTACTATGATATCATGATATGTTATTAACTGTTTGGTGTCAATTAAAATATAGTAATGCCTATATTTTGACATGGTTATATCTAAATAATTTCATATATTTAGGCACTAAAAACAGAGTGGTTGTTTCGATTCTGAGGCCACCAATTTATTTTTAATATTTAAAACAGGCTAAAATGACTTGTAATTAAACTGATGAATTTATTTCTTTATGGGGTTACAAATGATCTCATCTACCTTTGTATCTAAAATATTATTAGTTCAAAGGCTGGAATATCCACCATCTTCAACGCTATAAATAAGGTCTTAAGAAACAAGAAAAATTGTTTCCTAAAACCTCTAGTTTTCTAGTAGTTCTTATTTTGCTAATAATGACTTTATATCATCACTAATTTTTTGTTGTAGTTTTCTTTCATAATTTAAGAGCACTGTACTTAAGTCTTCAAGTATATTAATTCCCCCATTAAATCCTAAATAACTTTTATTTAAAATAACTTTATCCACTTCTGGGAATGAAATAACTTGTAGCGGAATATTTAATTCTTCTGAAACTTCCTTTTCTAATGAACTTCCTAAAATTAATTCAACTTTATTGTCTTTTAATATTTCTTGAATTTCATTTAAATCATCTGTACGATATACATTTTCTCCAAGAACCTCATCTTCTTCTTGTATTGGATCTGTATAAATATTCACTTTTGAAATTAATCCAAATGTTTTAGATAAAAAGCTACTTATGCCATTAACAGTGCTTTCATCTCCAACTATTCCAAAGTTCTTTTGAAAATTATAATCAACATATAAATTTAATAAATTATTAAGATAATAATTTTCTTTCTCTTTTTCTTCATTAATATATTCTTCTATCTCTTCTGAATCAATTACTAAAAGGTTAGTAACTTTTTTAATAAAACTAGTTGTATCTTTAGCTCCTACTGGAATAGATTCTAAGTTTAAAAACGGAGTTTCATATTTATTTTTTAAATTTTCCGCAATACTAACTCCCCATTTTGAAAATACTATATTTAGTGCTGCTGAAGGAATATCCTTCCACGCTTCTATTCCTTGTCCAAATCCAAATAGAGTATTAACTTTTAATCCGATTCCTTCAAGTATTCTTCTTAATTCTTCTAAGTTACCTCTCCAATGTACATCTTGATTAGGAATTATTCCAAATATGTTTACTAAATCATTTTGTTTTGATGTATTTACAGCTGTTATTGTTGAAAGTTGATTTATTATTGCATTTACAACACCTTCATACCCTAAGTGAAATCTTCCTTTAAATCCTGGTGCCTTATAATATATAACAGGTTCACCTTGTTCCTGAGCCTCATTAGTCATTGTGATTACATCATCTCCAACAAGTTCTGGAGCACATCCACTTAATGCTACATATAAGTCTCCATCTACAACCTTAACTGTATTCTTTATTTGTTCTCTTAATCTTGATCCTCCACCAAAAATAACATGTTTTTCTGCTACATTAGTTGAAGGAATATCAAAGCCATTATAACCACTTACACTATTTACCATAGCTTGTTGAATTGTACAACCTGCTGTTGAATGAACTATTGGCACTACTCTGTTTATTTCTGATATAGTACTAATAGCTCCTTGAAGCGCGCAACTATTACGAGATTTTTCTACTCCTTGTGCCATATTATTTCACCTCCTGTTTTATGTACCAATTCGTACTCTTTTTTAACCAAGCATCTTTATACTGTAAATCACTATTTGCAGCAACACTATCAATTAGTTCTCTATTTTTTATAGATTTATTAATTAAATCGACTAATTTTTTGCCTCCATCAAAACCATAAAGAGCCACATTTCCTATAGATATTGGTATAATTCCAAGCTTTGATACCCATGCTGTCTTTTTTGCTTCTCCAATATAGATGTCTGGCTTTAATTTATTTAAAATATTTGCAATTTCAAATATCTGTCCACTTCCTACATGAACTGGAAGATCGTATTTTAATTCTTCCAATTTATTTTTATTAACTTTGTCCACTTCATCTATTGTAATCCCTATAACTTCTCCACCTAGATTTTTTATCAAAGATACCAAACTAGTTGCTTTAGAAGTTTTTAAATCAATATATATCTTTAATCCTGAAAGAGGTGATTTGTCAATTAATTTTCTTTTCTTAAAATTTTCTCTTTCTATTATTTTCTCAGCTTTATCTTGTACATTAAATACTTCTGCTACTAGTTGAAGCCACTCAGCTGTGTTTTTACTTCCTATTGGAACATTAGTTTTTATATATGGAACATTATAACTTTCTTCTAATCCTCTTCCTAAGAAAAACCCTTCATCATGATTTAATGCAATAGATACTTTTGCCTTTGAAGAATTCTTTATATCTTCATAAGTACCAAACTTCGGAATAATATTAGTTTTTATTTCTAATTCGTTAAGTAACAAAAGAATCTCTTTTATATCTTCATTATTTTCTGATAAAGAAATCAAATTTAAAACATTACTCTTTTCTTCCTCTGCATCGCCTTTAACTAAATATCTTCCTATAGCATGAAGTACTAAATCATATCCATTTATTGCAGCTTTGGATTTGAAACCATCTGTAAAAATAGGAACTATTTTAGTATTTAGCTCTTCTTCTAATTCTGATACTACCGCGCTTATATCATCATTATTAATTGCTACAACTGGCGTTGCTACTACAAATATTATTTTGGGTTCATGTTTTTTATAAGCCTCTAGAATTGTTTCTCTTAATTTATCATCTCCACCTAAAATAGTGTCTCTTTCATTTAAATTAGTAGTGTACCAACTTGATTTACTTCCATCTGCCCAAAAACGAAGTTTCGCATTTCCACAGCCCAAAGGACTGTGAACTACTGTGATAGAATCCTCTATATCTCCAACTGCTTTTAAAGCATATATTACTTCATCAAATGTAGCTTCAGAATATGTTCTTATATTTTGTCTGTCTTGATCTTCTGTAGCTAAATTATGTGCCGTTCCTAAATATGCACTTAAAGTGCTTAATCTCTTTTCTCTCCCCTGAAGTTTAATACCATCAAATGCTCCCATTAAAACTCTCCTTCCTATATTCCAAGACTTTCTTGAACAACTCCTGTTTCAGTATCGTATATTCTATCTCCCCATTCTCTTGCCCAATCTCTAAGTTCACTTACTCCTAATGGATTTGGTACAACTAAATCTTCACTTTCAGCAATATATTTTGCTAACTCTCTATATATATCTGCATGCCCAGATGTTGGATTTGCTTCTATAACTGTTTTACCAAATAATTCACTTTGAGATACTACTAATGAACGTGGCACATATCCAACTGCCTTAGTTCCTGTTCTTGATGTAAAATCATCAACTATTGCTTGTGAATATCCTGCTGTTAATCCATTAGCAATTATTCCCCCAAGCTTCGCTCCTCCTGATGGTGCATATTTATTAATTGCTTTAAATAAATTATTTGCTGCATAGATTGCCATAAAGTCAGAAGAACTTACAACATAAGCTCTGTCTGTAATTCCATCTCTTATAGGAACTGCAAATCCTCCACAAACTACGTCTCCTAAAACATCATATAAAACATAATCTGGTTTATATTCTTCAAAAAGATTTAAATCTTGAAGTAAATTTACTGCTGCATTTATACCTCTTCCTGCACATCCTACTCCTGGCACTGGTCCACCTGATTCAATACAAAGCACTCCTCCAAATCCAGTTGCAGATACATCTGATAAATGAACTTTTTTACCTTCTCTCATACTATCTAAAACTGTTGGCAAATAACTATTTCCTCTAAGTGTGTTAGTTGAATCACTCTTTGGATCACATCCTATTTGAATAACTCTATATCCTGCTTCTGCAAGTGCTGCACTTATATTTGATGTAGTAGTTGATTTACCAATACCACCTTTTCCATAAATCGCTATATGTTTTCCTATCTTTCCCATAATAATCTTCCTCTCGAATATAATTTTGTGTATTATATATATTTCATTAGCACCCCATTTTGGGGTATTATCATTTTGACTATTTCCTATAGATTTATTTTGAATGTTATATAAAAAATTAACTTAACATTTAATTAAATAGTAGTTAAAATACATATTTTATTATTCATATATGTTTAGTGTGATTTAATCATATAATTACTAATTTATGATGTCAATTACAATACGTTAACACCTATATTTTCACATGGTTAAATATAAATAATTTCATAATATGCTCTTAATCTTATCTGTTTCATATTATATTATTTTATGGTGAGCAATGTATATTTATTAAAATCCAATTTTCTAATTGAGACTTGATTGCATTGTGTCAATAAAAAGTAGGACCATATACTCTAATAAAATATAGGTGTATATGGTCTTGTTTTTTATTTTATGACACTTTTTTACGTATCTCCTGCTCATATAGATGCTAAAGATCTAGTTAGGGTATTGAGCACAAGCTTAACTGGACGCTGCTCAATATTATCACTGGAAGTCTTGATAGTCGCCTCAGCTTGATCATCCGCAAGGTCTGAAAGCGTACGCACCGCAACAAATGCAACTCCCTTTTCAGCACATACATGTGCTACTGCTGCCGACTCCATATCAAAAGCTACAGGTGTAAATTTATCATTGATCTCCTGCTTTTTTTTACTGTCACTCAGGAAAAAATCTCCTGTAGTAATCCTTCCAACATGACATGGATATCCCAATTCCTTACTCTTTTCTACAAGTATCTTAATAAAAATTTCTGGAATAACATATGGCTTTGACTTTGGTATTATACCTGCTTCATTACCCATATTAAATCCCTGAAAATCGACTTGACGATAGTCGTTTCCTATAACGATATCTCCCCTTGATACCCCATGCTGCATACCACCTGCAAAACCAATATTAATAACTAGCTTTGGTGAAAATTCTAGCAAAATCTCAGCCGTATGATATGCAGCGTTTACTTTTCCAACTCCCAAGACACTTCCATAAACAGAAATACCCAATGTATCATTTATAAATATTTTTTCATCTTTTTGATACCATGCGCTGTCCGTAGCAAATTGTTCGAATAATGGAATAATCTCTTGTTCCATTGCGGCAACTAATGCTATTTTTATCATATAAATTCTCCTTCATCTTAAATTTTATATTATTGATAATATCTTTATGCCTTCTGAACTTTATTTACAATATTTTTTGCCCATGCATATTTGTTAATCCGCCACCGTACAAAAAAGCTTTTTATAATTATCTCCACAAGAGTTAGCCCGAAAGCAACCTCAATCCCTGTATGCAAAATGATGCCAGAAATAAAAAGCAGCGGCAGTGAAATTAACCATACACCAATAGTATCCAGCATAAAACAGTAGAGCGTGTCACCACCACTGTTTAATATTCCAACGATGCCGATATGATTGCACGCTTCAAACACGATTGATATTGCTAGTAATATTGTAAGATGGAATGCTTGTACCTTCACGTAATTATCAACGTTGTAGTAGTTTATTATGACAGGGGTAAGTAGCAAAAATATAAGACTGCAAAGAATACCTACCAACGGTGCAATTCTGTGCAGTCTGCGGGAATTATGATAAGTACCCTCCATATTGCCTGCACCGATTTCCCTACCCGTCAATACGCTAGCTGATGCCGCAGCTCCCGTCATAAATACATTTGAACATTTTTGTACTATAGACACGATGCTGACCACAGCAACGGCTGATGTGCCCATCCGCCCATAAATTGTGCTATACAGCATCGTTCCAATACCATAAAGTCCTTGATTGAAAGTCACCGGAAGAACAGTTTTCAGATAATGCTTCATAAATCCAATTTCCCAGCTGAAATACCCCTCAAAACTATGACGCAAAAACGATATTCTTCCAAACATGAGAATAACCAGTAGTAAAAGCTCGATGCCTCGCGCAATTGTTGTTGCAATACCTGAGCCATATACACCTAACACAGGCATACCGAATTTACCATAAATCAAACCCAAATTAAGGAATATGTTGATGCCAATAGATACAACGGATGCAACAAGCGAGAATTTTGACCGTTCCACACTTTTGAGCAAGCTGCTAAATGTAAATATTGCACTTGAGAATATGTAATTGATAGCCGTGGCATTTAAATACTGCACCCCCAAATCGATAACAGCACTATCATCAGTGAACATAAGCATAACACTTTTGGGTAACAGTAAACAAAAAACAGCAAAAATTACTCCAATGCAGCCTCCAATAAGAATATTGAGACAAAGCATTCGCCTGATACCGTTAAAATCCTTTTTTCCCCAATACTGTGCAGTAAAAATCGCCGTTCCATTGCAAATCCCAAATGTAAGCAAACAGAACATAAAGTAAAAGTTGTTGCATAAAGTTACCGCAGCAATTGCTTTTTCGCCAAGCTGTCCCACCAAGATACCAGCGATGAGATTGACAGAAGTATCCACTACTCGTGTAAGCACAAGTGGAATTGCCAACATGGTAAACTCTTTATAAAGTGCCCTTGCCGATTGTGAAACTCTTGTCATCTCCAATAGATACCTCCTCCTTCAAAATAATATTATCTGTGATATAATTACATGGCTGGTTCTAACAAATATTTTATAAATAAACCAACTTACTTATTGTCAGACACTCTATTATCCATATTAATATATATATATATCCCAACTATAAGAAGTATTGGTATATACCCTAAAAATATTGCACTATAACTAAAAATCTCTCCTATAAATCCACCAAACATTGGACCAAAGGTTGACCCCATTCCAGTGCAAGCTGATAACGCACTTGACACTTTCCCCTTTTTACCTTTAACACTCCCTAGGCTAGAATAGGTTATTATATTTAATAATCCGGTTCCTGCTCCAAGTATGCTTGTTCCAAATATTATTATCCAAACACTTTTGTAAACAGCTATTATTAATAATCCCAACATCATTATAGTAATACTGGTTAAATATAGATTCTTCCTACTATATCTATATAATAATCCTCCACCAAGAAATACTACTATTACATAAGCAATTCCTTCTGTTATCAAAAACCATGAAGCATATTGAATTTTTACATTTAATATATTAACCAAATATACAACTATAAAAGTTGCAAATGATGAGAAACATGCAGTACTTACACCCTCAATTATTACAGTTTGCCTCAAAATACTATCTTTTAACAGTTCCTTAAATTCCTTTAACTGCTCTACAATATTAAATTTAATTTTTACACTCTTTTCATTATTATTTTCCATAAATATAAAAAACAATAATGGGATCATAGGTAATAAAGTTAATATTGCAGTTATATTAAATACGTTGATGTAACTAAATATGCTTATTAAATATCCTCCTGCTAAAGGACCAATAAACGTCAAACCTATTGACATTGCACCCCTATACCATCCTGATTTTTCAATACCTATTTCATTTAATTTATTAAAAAATGCTGCATTTAGTGATGTAAATCTTAAAGAGTTTGAGAATCCTTGAAGTGCCATAGCAATAATTATTACCTCTGGCGATGTTGATAATGCTAACATAAATGTTGTCAGAGTACTAAATATACTTCCAAAAACATATAACCTCTTAGCGCCATAATTATCTACTAAAAGTCCTGAAGGTAATACCATTATCAAAGCACCTATACCTGACATTCCTTTAATAATTCCAACCTGACTAGTACTTGCGCCCATACTTATTGCAAAAAGAGGTAATACCATAGAAATTATCCCACAGCACATTCCTGTTAAAATATTTATTGTTACAAATCCAAATAATATATATTTCTTATCTATTGATAACTTTCTTGCTTTCACATCATCACAAAATATTTCTCTAATCATTCTTTTTCTTGAATATAGGCAGACGCTCTTCTTCTATTCTATATATGTCATGAACAAAAAAATCAGGCGAAGGTGAAGCATCAAAGTACTGCTCATAAGTAAATCCAGCTTTCTTTAATATTGCATAAGTTTTTTTAGCCATATCTAGATGCCATTCTGGAGTTGGTGTTCTATGCCCTTCTAATTTAGATCCTGGATTTGGATTCCAAGGATTTGTTAAACTTATAATTCCTTTTGATGCCAAATATTCTACTCCTTCAAGAGTTTTTTCTTTTGGCTCTATTCCCGTTACAAAACCTGTTCTAACCCTACCAAAACCAAAAACTTTTACTGCATATTCTAGTAAGTCTACCCAATGTTGCCATCCACCGCATTCTTTTTCCTTACCAGGACAAATTGTTTTAAAAATATTTTTATCCCATATTTCTAATTGGATAGCTATAGTTCTATACCCAGCTTCTTTATATTTATCTATAACACTAAAATCATCTGGAGCTCCTATTACAGCTGTACCATTAAAATCTACTAATCCTGTATGTTCTTGAATTGCTTCTGCGACATCAATATAATATTCAACTTCTCTTCTCTCAGGTATAAATCCACCTGTAATATTAACATGCTTCCCACCATCATACTTATATGCAGCTGCTACTGTTTCTCCTATTTGCTTCGGATTTTTCCATTTTATATTTTCTTTTTCTGCATAGGTATCTTTTGTTGCATTTGCATTACAAAATAGGCAATCTAATCCCTTTTCCTTGAGTGAACATTCATTACTATAAGCCACACCTACAGTTCCCCCTGGAGTAAAGCTTGCAACATGCGACATCTCTGTTCCATCAGAAGTATTTAATTTATAGTAATTAGGCCTTTTATCAAATTCTATTGGGAATAATTCCTTATCATTTTCTGCTAGATAATATTTGTCATCATGATATTTAATTGAAAGTCTAGAATTAACATCCCAATTAAAGTTATATCTCAACCCATTTGGTGATGTAAATCCGCATGGAAAACTAATTCCAACATGATCATGATGATCCATTTCAAAAAGTGAATGAATCTGCTCTTGATATTCCCCTCCTAAATCAAGATGTTTAAAAATAGCTGGATTTGCATTAACACCTTCTACATTTACTTTTGCCTTAAGCTCTAATTCTTTATAAAGAATTTCTTTAATATTACTCATTTATTTTTTCCTCCTTCATTATCTAAAAAATTATTTAAATTTATAATTAATTATTTTTTACTGCATCATAATAACTAGTATTAATCCATTTATTTATATCTATATCATTCTTAATCAAATCATTTTTCTTTAAAAACTCTACAGTAGACTTTCCACTATTAATAACTTCATCACTTATAGTGATGTCATCTACATAATCATTTTTAGGATACAAATACTTATAAGTTTCTTCTGAATTTCCAGCTTTAACCCATTGTTGCAAATTTGCTTGCTCATCTTCTTCAGAAAGTTTCTTCGCTCTTACTAACCCTTTTAATATGGCTTTAATTATTTCTGGATTCTGCTTTGCAAATTCTGTTCTTGCAACATAATAAGAAGAAGTATTCCATTGAGGATTTTGTCTGTAATCTACTATTTCTTTAGCATAACCACTTAACACTAATTTTCCTAAAGATACTCCACCAATAACAATTCCATCAACATTTCCTGACGTTAATGCATCTGCTGAATTTTGAGAATTCATGTTCACAAACTGAATATCATTTATTGTAAGTCCATCATTTTGCAATATATTTAGCAATACCTCGTGCATATATGCTCCCTTTTGAGTTGCGATTTTCTTACCTTTCACATCTTTAACTGAATTAATATTAGAATTTTTAGGGACTATAAGTGATGCAGCATTACGAAGTCCTGATGTAGCTATTAGTTCTGTATCTATGCCTGCGGCTTTCCCAATAACAGCTGGCACATCTCCTAAATTTGCGACATCTAAGTTTCCACCCGCTAGTGATTCATTTATTGCTGGTCCTGCACCTGTCATAGGAACAAATTCTGCTTTTACATTTATTTTACTTAACTCCTCATCAATATAACCTTTATCTTTTGCAATACCTAAAGTACCGGTTATTTGCCCTGTGCCAGTAGCATCAACGAACCCAAATTTTACCGTATTAACACTACTTTTTTCCTTTACTTCTGCTTTTTTATTACTTCCACATGCTATAATATTCAATGTAAATATTCCTAATATAGCAATAACACCAAGTAGTCTTTTTTTCATTACTAACACCTCCTTGTATAATCTAAAATTCAATCTTTTGTATTCTTTCTTCTGGTTTTTCTTTAGAAAAATCTAAAACTTTTATCTCTTTAGGTACTACTCTGTAAATATTATGAGTATCTCCTTCTAACTTTAATTGAGGTCTTCTCTTTGCAATATATTTAAGTCCTTCATCAAATTGATCTTCACCTTTAACTTCTTCTGCTATTCCTTTTACTTCAATATTTACAAATTTAGATCTTTCTTGGTTCTCATGTTCAAATAAAAGTGACACATTGTTATTGCCTTCAATTTCTTCTACTTTATTACTTTTCTTAGCTGTTGAAAAATAAATTGTAATATCATTTACACCAAAGCCTCCAATTGTTCTTATATTTGGATTATTATTAGAATCTACTGTTGCTAATACAGCTGTTTTACTGCTTTCTAAATATTCACTTATTTCCTTATTTTTATTTGGCATTATAATTCCTCCTCTTTTTTATTAATACTTTTTCTTAATATAAAAGGCTTTAAGAAATAATTTTTTATTTCTTAAAACCTCTAGCTATCTAGTCAGTTTTTAATTATAAATACTTTTTTATATCATCAACCTTATTCAATTTTTCCCAAGGTAAATCAAGATCTGTTCTTCCAAAATGTCCATAAGCAGCTGTTTGCTTATATATTGGTCTCTTTAAATCTAATGTCTTAATTATTGCAGCTGGTCTTAAATCAAATTCTTTATCTATAATTTCTGCTATCTTTTCTTCGTCAATCTTACCGGTTCCAAATGTGTCTACAGTTATTGATACTGGCTTTGCAACTCCAATTGCATAAGAAATTTGTATTTCTAACTTATTGGCAACTCCTGCTGCAACTAAATTTTTAGCAATCCACCTTGAAACATAAGCTCCTGATCTATCTACCTTTGTTGGATCTTTTCCTGAGAAAGCTCCTCCACCGTGTCTTGAATACCCACCGTAGGTATCAACAATTATCTTCCTACCAGTTAATCCAGCATCCCCTTGTGGTCCACCTATAACAAATCTTCCCGTCGGATTAATAAAATACTTTGTATTTTCATCTAATAGTTCTGATGGAACAACTGCTTTAACTACTTTTTCTATTAAGTCATTGTGTATTTGATCATTAGTAGCTTCTGGTGCATGTTGTGTCGAAATAACAATCGTATCAACTCTTACTGGCTTATCATCTTCATATTCTATAGTTACTTGTGTTTTACCATCTGGTCTTAAATATTCTAATTCACCATTTTTTCTAACTTCTGCAAGTCTTCTTGCAAGCTTTTGTGCGAGTGTTATTGGAAGTGGTAAGTATTCATCTGTTTCATTAGTTGCAAAACCAAACATCATTCCTTGGTCTCCGGCTCCTGTTAATGAAAGAGTATCATCTTCTCCATCTCTAACTTCCTTTGCAGTATCAACTCCAACTGCTATATCACTTGATTGTTCATCTATTGATGTTTGAACTGCACAAGTTTTATAATCAAATCCATATTCTCCACTTGTATATCCTATTTCCTTAATTGTCTCTCTTACTATCTTTGGAATATCTACATAACTTTTTGTTGAAATTTCCCCAAACACATGTATGAAGCCTGTCCCAGTTGATGTTTCGCAAGCTACTCTTCCTTCTGAATCTTCTGATAAAATAGCATCTAAAATAGCATCTGATACTTGATCGCATATTTTATCTGGATGCCCTTCTGTTACCGATTCTGATGTAAATAGTTTTTTCATTTTAAATCTTCCTTTCATTTTGAGATAATAAAAAGACTAATTACAAAATATTCTTATTATGCAAATCTTCGGAATTGCATTTATTATTTATCTTATAATTAGTCTCCAGCCTTTCTGGTCAACCTACTGATATTTCTAAACGTTATTTATTAACTTTAAAATTAATTATTAATAGGCAATAGTATAATCCATTATTCATATCTGTTTGCTATGATATAATTCTATGATGGTCAGTGCATAATGTCAATTCATATACACTAACATATATATTTTCACATAGTTAAATATAAATAATGTCATATATTGACCTAATTAATTTAATAAAACCTATATTATAATTGAAGCATAGTTGCATTGTGTTTACAAAAAGTAAGACCATATACACTAGTAAATCTAGTCTTACATGGTCTTACTTTTTATTATGCTTTATATACTATAATTATAATAACATCTTCGCTAATTTATGAAAAAGTTTATTTCTTACAAGTTATTTGCCTTGTTCTTCATATACTTTGTTAATAAACCATTGATGGCATTGTCAACATCACCTTTCCAATAAGTTACTCTCCTTTGAATCCACACCAAAAGTAATTAAGAACTACTCCTAGTACTGATAGCAAAAGTATTCCTGCAAACATTTCAGGTACCATAAATTTTACATTACTCATATCATTACCTCCTAACTTATTATGTTAGTGCAAAGTATTTACACTACTTATTTTAAAATTCTCTTTATATATTAAGGATTAAACATTTTTTGTACAAAGAGAACAACGCCCCGAATCTCTTTAAATTTATGATCTTGCGCTTAGCAGGTGGTTTTCTAAACGCTAATGCATAAATAAAAAAAGCTATGGTACTAACCCCACAGCTTTTAAACTATAATTTTATGTATTTGTAGTGAAATCTAACAAAAAAATCAAACAGTATTATTTTCTCTTCTAATTTGCATATATATCTGAAAATTCAATTCTTATCTTTTCAATATAATTACTTAAATTATTATCAATTAATTTTAAATTTTCTCTACTATTACTACTATCTACAACATTAACTGGAAATTTCAAAATAAATTTAGTTCCAATCCCGTACTTACTTTCGGCCGAAATGCTCCCCCCTTGCATCTCTAATAATGATTTTGCAAGAGATAATCCTATTCCACTTCCCTCCTGATTTCTTGTAAATGATTTATCTACCTGCCTAAACCTGTCAAATATTATGTCTACCTTATCTTGTGGTATACCTATTCCAGTATCTTCAACTGAGATTGTTATATATTCTTTACCATCCTTTATGCGTACAAATATACTCCCACCAGGTTCTGTAAATTTTGTAGCATTTGATAGAATATTAAGCATTATCCTTTCAACTTTATCTAAATCACAGGCTATTACCTTTTCCTCTATATTAGTATCAAATGTGATATTTATGTTATTACACTCCGTATATTCTGCTACAGATAGAACTATTTCTTCTATTACATTTATAATATTGCAATTTACCATATTAATCTCAAGAAACCCTGAATCCAACTTCGTAAAATCAATAAGATTATTAATTAATCTTATTAATCTATAACAATTTTGAGTTTGAATATTAAGATTATTGGTTATTTTCTCCTTATTGATCACTTTTTCTTGTACATTCATATTAATAACTTTTGTTGTACAAAGCAAGAGATTTAATGGTGTTTTTAATTCATGAGAAATATTCGCAAAAAATTCTGTTCTTATTCTCTCAAGCTCTATAGCTTCATTTTTTAATGTCAATTCTGCTTGCTTTCTTTCTGTAATATTGCGAACAGTTCCTAAAATCCTCTCATCTCCATCTATATTTATTACTCTAACGCTTGCTTCTACCCACAATTTGCTGCCATCTTTTCTTCTACAAATTACTTCTAAAATCAATTTATCTAATTTCTTAACCTCAGCAACTATCTCACTTACATTAGCATAATTACATGACTCTTGAAAACAAATAATTTGTCCCACATTTATATTTAGCAATTCTTCTTTGCTGTAGCTAGACATAGATACGGCAGTTTCATTTACATCTAATATATTTCCATTTAAATCACCAATATATATTGCATCATTAACTAAATTAAATATTGTATCTAAATATTTCTTACTCTTTTGAAGCTTTTTTTGAGAATTTTCGTACTCTAGTTGCCTCATCCCACTTTCAACCATAGTCATAATAAGTCCTTTATAATACTCAATTATATGTTCAACTTTTTCTCTTGAAAAAGTTGGAACTCTACTCAGTGCATCTAGGTATTCTTCTTCGTTAAATCCGTATTTTTGTGCTTGTTTGCGAAAATATTCTTTATTTATAACTTCATCATCGTAAAAAAATTGTCCAAAGAAAAGTGTTGCTATATGTACATCTGATAAAATAATAGGTATTGCTATATCCCACATATTATTCAAACATTTATAAGCTATATGATCATTTTTATTAATGTGTGATCTAATATAGTCGTTACTAATAGCACAATTTTTACAAGTTATTTTATGTGCCATATGATATTTAGTGCATATATCCTGCCATCCTACTGCAACTTCAATATTTCCATCTATCCCAATTATACCTATTGGAATTCCTGCAACTGCGTAAATATTTTCAGCAATTTTTCTTATAGAAGCAATATTTATCAATTCCTTAAAATTAAACATCCCAATAACCTCTCTTTATCCAGCAATTAATTATTAAAATATTCTAAAAACCTAGAAGAAAGCATAAGCTAAGAAGCTCATACTTTCTTCAGTAACTCTATATAAATCTCTAACCATTATTCTTAATTTATTCTTTATATTTTAAATTTTTGTACCATTTCATTAAGTCTTTGCGCGAGTTCAGCCTGGCTATGAGCTGTCTCTGCTACCTGTCCTATTGCCATAGTAGCTTCATCCATACTTTCCTTTATTTTATCTGCTTGCTCGTTAGATTTTTGTGCTGCGGTAGCAACTTCTTGTACAACTTCACTAACTTGCCCCACAGTCGCTGTTATTTCTTCTGACATAGATGCAATCTCTTCAGACATAGTGCTCACAAAGTTTGAATCATTATAGTATTGGCTTCCAGTCTCTCTATAAGCATTAAATTGCTCGTTAACTTCATTATTTATAAATCTTAAGATATCATTTCCAGTATCAATACTATTATTGAACGTCTCTCTAACTTTTACGATTGTTTCTTGAATAGCAGTTACCGCCTGAGATGACTGTTCTGCTAGTTTTCTTACTTCTTCAGCAACTACCGCAAAGCCTTTACCTTGTTCTCCTGCTCTTGCAGCTTCAATAGCCGCGTTTAAGGCTAATAAATTTGTTTGTTCAGCTATTCCACCTATAGTATCTGCCATAATTTTAATGCTTTCTACAACTTTTCCATTTTCAATAACTTGCATCATCTTATTTTCTTTTTCAGAGTATAGCTCTTTTGTCTGTTCTAGTGCATTCTTGCTCTTTAACTGAACCTGCGTAGCTCTTTCCTTAGATTTATTTGCACTACCGCTGCCTTCCATAGCTCTTTCTGAAAGCTCAATAATACTTGCATTAATTTCTTCTACTGATGCACTCATTTCTTCTGATGCCGCGCTTGATTCCTGCATACCTGCTGCAATTTGGTTTATAGCATCATCTATGCTTACGGCTTTAGACGCCAGTTCTTCTGCTGTAGCTGATAGCTCTTCACTTGATGCACTTATATCCTGTGAATTCCCCATTATTTCTTTAACTAATATATTTACATTTTCTTGTGCTTTATTTAGAGATACACCAGTTTGTCCGAATTCATCTTTCCTTGTAATAATGATTGAGGTTGAAAAATCATATTTAGCTAGTCTTTCTGCATATTCCTTTATCTTATTAAGAGGTGCATTTATATGCCTTGACATATACACACCAAGCATCATTGCAATTATGAATCCTAATATGGTTAATATTAGGATAGTTGTGCTTGAATTTTCATATATTGAGTCAATATTATTATTAGCTTCATCTGCTAAATTAAAATTTGCTTCTATAATTTTATCAAGGCTGTTCATCATCTCATTTTCTATTGGTTGAAATTTTGCAAATTGGTTTTGTGCCTCATTAAAATCGTTGGACTTAGCTGCATTTATTATTTTTTGCCTTACATCTCTATATTTTGTCACATTATTTCTGAATTCTGTAAAAACCTTTTTTTCATCCTCTGTAGTAGCCAAATTTTCATACTCAGCGATATATTTATTATCGTCCTCTACCATTTTAGCAATTTTTTTTTCTGCTTCTGATACTATATTCTTATCCTTTCCATACATTATAGTTAATATTTGTGACTTAATTTCAGACATATTTGATTTTATAGATAAGTTTTGTCTAATACTTTGTAAGTTATCACTATACATACTTTCAGCATTATTATGTACCTTTCCTAATGAAATTCCTCCAACTAAACCCACTATCCCAATAATCACAGCTACTACTAGAAATGATAAAACTAGTTTAGTTTTAACTTTGTTAAATAAGTTCATCTAATATTTCCTCCTTTAGTTGAAATTGTTATCTATATCGCTTTATATAGTTATTGTGGTTTTTCAATAAATCCTCCATTTGCTGCCAGGGAAGTGGTTTACTAAAATAAAACCCTTGAAATATGTTGCATCCTAACTCAAATAATAACTTCATCTGCTCTCGTGTTTCCACACCTTCAGTAATTATCTTATACTTTAAATCTTTAGATAAGTTAACAATATTTTTTATCAAAACTTTATTTTTATAGTTCTCAATATTGTCAATAAATGTTTTATCTATTTTTAGTGTGTTAATTGGAATATCAACTAAGTAACTTAGTGAAGAGTATCCTGTTCCAAAATCGTCAATTGCTATATTAACCCCACTATTCATAAGTTCATCTAAGACCTGTACTCTTTCTTTGCAGACATCTATCAAAGTTCCTTCTGTTATCTCTATTTCAAATAAGTTAGGATGAATATTATGTTTAAAACAATAGTTTAGTAAAGTATCTTTAAAATCTATTTCTCTCATTTGAATTGGCGATATATTAACGGAAATATTATTAAATTTATAACCTTTCTCTCTCCATTTAGATGCTTGTTCCAATGCTTTATCTATTACCCAATCACCAATTTTAATTATGTATCCGGTCTCTTCAGCAATAGGGATAAACTCTGCTGGTGAAACAGATCCAAGTTTTTTATTATTCCACCTTAAGAGTGCTTCTATCCCTATGATCTCATTGCTTACTATGTTAATTTGTGGTTGGTAAAAAATATCTAATTCTCCTTTATTAATTGCATTTTCTAATTCATTCTTTATTAATACTTCTCTATAATAACTATCTAATGTTTCATTACTAAAAAAAGTATACGTAGACTTTCCCATATTTTTGGACTTGTACATTGCAAAATCGCAGAATTTTAGCAGTTCATCAGCATTCAAACTATTATTAGGAAATATTGCTATTCCCATACTTACAGTAATCTGTATTTTTTCATTGAGTATTTTGAATGGCTTCTTTAACTCTCTATAAATTCTTCGGCATAAGTTCTCTATTTCTACTTCTGAATTGTATTCATAAACTATAATCGCGAACTCATCACCATTTAGTCTTGCTAAATCCGATTCTTTTCCAATGCAATTATAAAGTAATTCAGAAAATAGCTTTAAGATTGCGTCACCTACATTGTACCCCCAATTGTCGTTAATAACTTTACAATTATCAATATCAATGTAGATAACTGCTCCTTTTTTGTGGTTGATTTTATTCTTCTCTAACGCTAAATTAAGCTTCTCAAAAAAATACATGCTATTTGGAAGCTTGGTAAGTACATCATATTTATTAAGCATGTTAATATATTTTATCTCTATATTACTTTTTTCATTATTTATTCTCCCTTTTGTTTTACAAAGGATTTCCTTATTTCGCTCAAAACCATACTGTTTGTTTAAATTTAATACTTTGACCCTATTCATAAATAAATTCCTCTTTTAATTTAAGATTATCACGTACGCTGTTCTAAAATCATCACCTCATTTTACTTATATTATTTATTTCACAATAGTAAAACAGACTACGTTTGATGTAATTTTTTTCCTCTTGATTCTCTATATTAATCAACTATAATAATTATTGGAACATAATAAATATTTTGTATAATTTAACTACTTGATTTTCTCCTCTTTTAACCATAACTGACATATTTACACTCATTTTTAGCGTTAAAATATGACTTTATTTAACAACATACATTCGAGTTCCGCTTTTTTATACATTATTTACATATCTTGCAATGTATATTATAATAAAATTGGACAAAATATTTATAATGTATTATTGTTTTTCAAAGGGGAATATAAATGAGATCATCTAACGAAACTAAAATAAAATATTTAACACAAAAGGAAGCAATATCATTATTTAATGCAATAGAAACTTCTGGTAGTCTACATTCAACACGTGATTTAGCAATATTTAGATTAGCTTATAGATGTGGCCTTAGAGCTTCCGAAATTTCATTATTAAAATTAGAAAATTACAATACTCCTAAAGGAGAAATATACTGCCAAAGATTAAAAGGTAGTAAAAATAATACTATAAGACTTGATAAAAGAACAAAAAACGCCTTAGATAAATATATAGATGAATCCAATATTAAGTCTGAATCACAAACTATTTTTAAAAGTCAAAAAGATAATCCAATCTCACGACAAACACTAGATTATCTTACTAAAAAATACTGTTCATTGGCTCAAATAGAAGACAGGTCAAAACATCATTTTCATGCTATAAAACACACTACAGCCGTACATCTTGCAGAATGCGATATGGATATTAAAGAACTGCAATGGTGGCTTGGACATAAATCCGTATCTAATACAGAAATATACTTTCAATTCACTACAAAACAGCAGGACAGAATGTATGCTAAACTTGAGGGCAAAAGCGAAATGGTATAATTTCACAAATACAGTTAAATGAATTCGAGACATATTTAGAACTAAATATGTCTCGAATTCATTTAACTATAATTATGTTCATATGAAAATATGAAATCTAAAAATCACGTTTTTCTTAATTAAAAAAGCACAATATTTTCTTCAATAATTATATATATTTATTTTAAAAGATAACTTCATACTTCAAATTATCTTTATTATTAAACTTTAAACTTCTGTACCATTTCATTAAGCCTTTGCGCAAGTTCCGCTTGAGCATGTGCTGTTTCTGCCACTTGCTCTATTCCCTTAGTCGTCTCATCCATACTTTCTTTTATAGTATCTACTTGTTCATTAGATTTTTGCGCTGTAACAGCAACTTCCTGTACAACTTCACTAACTTGCCCTATGGTTGCCGTAATTTCTTCTGACATAGATGCAATTTCTTCTGACATTGTGCTAACAAAGCTAGAATCATTATAATATTGATTTCCGGTTTCCTTATAAGCATTAAATTGCTCATTAACTTCATTATTTATAAATCTTAATATATCATTTCCAGTGTCAATACTATTATTAAACGCATCCTGAACTTTTGCAATTGTTTCTTGAATAGCAGTAACTGCTTGCGATGATTGTTCTGCCAGTTTTCTTACTTCTTCAGCAACAACGGCAAACCCTTTACCTTGTTCTCCTGCCCTAGCCGCCTCGATAGCAGCGTTTAAGGCCAATAAATTAGTTTGCTCTGCTATCCCACCTATAGTATCAGCCATGATTTTAATGCTATCTACTACTTTTCCATTTTCAATAACTTGCAACATCTTATTTTCTTTTTCAGCATATAATTCTTTTGTTTGTTGTAAAGCCTTATTACTCTCTATCTGAACCTCAGTGGCTTTTTCCTTAGATTTATTGGCATTGCCACTGCCTTCCACTGCTCTTTCTGATAGTTCAACTATACTTGCGTTTATTTCTTCCACTGATGCACTCATTTCTTCTGATGCCGCACTTGATTCCTGCATACCTGCTGCAATTTTATTTATAGCTCCATCTATACTTACAGCTTTAGAAGCTAATTCTTCTGCCGTAGCTGAAAGTTCTTCACTTGATGCACTTATATCCTGTGAATTTTCCATAATTTCCTTAACTAATATATTTACATTTTCTTGAGCTTTATTTAAAGAAATACCGGTTTGTCCAAATTCGTCTTTTCTAGCAATCATTATTGGCATTGAAAAATCATATTTAGCTAATCTATCTGCATATTCCTTCATTTTATTAAGGGGCACAGTTATATTCTTTGATATAAACATTCCAAGTACTATTGCAATTGCAAATCCTGCTATTGTTAATATTGTCATAGTTGTATTAGAATTTTGATATATTAAATAAATATCATTATTAGCTACATCTGCCGCCGTCAAATTTATCCCTATAATTTTATCAAGGCTATTCATCATCTCATCTTCTATTGGCTGCATTGCAACAAATTGATTTTGGGCTTCTTTAAAATCATCAATATCTACAGCCCTTATTATCCCGTCTCTAGCTGCTCTGTATTTGGCCACATTACTTTTAAATTGTGAAAGAGCACTCTCTTCCTCAGGTGTCGACGCCAATTTTCCATATTCTTCTATATACTTATTATCTTCTTCTACCAATATATTAACAGTTTTCTTCGCCTGTTCTACTTTTGCTTTATCATCTTCATACATTATAGTTAAAATCTGCGCTTTGATTTCAGACATATTTGCTTTTATGGATAAGTTTTGTCTAACACTTTGTAAATTATTACTATACATTCCCTCAGCACTAATATTTACCTTTTTTAATGATAAACATCCAACACTTCCAACTATCCAGATAACTACTGCGACAGTTAAAAATGATAAGATTATTTTTAGCTTTACACTTTTTCTTAAGCTCATTTCTGTCAACCTTCTCCCTAGTAATTTAACTTTATAAACTAAATATTATTTAGCCTATTTTCTCCAAAAGCACTTTTCATTTATTAAAATTAAATCGAATAATATATATAATTTCATTATATTATATATATTAATACGTGTAAATCAATTCATAATATACCTGAATAAATTATATATAAATTGTAACTTAATAATACTCTACTTAATATTTTGGTGTTTAGTTTATATATTTGTCAATATATAATTGTACTGTATTTCGCATACCTGATAGTATTATACAAATTAAGAATATGAATAAAATTAAAAAGAAAGAGATTGTATTCATTTTTGCATAACTCTTGTGATTATGTAAAAATGAATCAATCTCTTAGCTAATTATTATAATAATCTTGTCTTTATTAAGATAAGGAAATTCTAAATTAGAATCTAAAATCACGTTTTCCTTCATTTAAATTTTCAAGATTTTCTATTACAATCTTTTTAACTTTTTCATTTGGAATATTAGGGATTTCATTTTTAATTACTTCTTCGCCTTTTTTCTTTGTATCTTCCGAAGCATAATCCTCTAAGTACTCTTTTAAAGTCATAAGTGCATTAGGCTGACAACAGTTTGCTATTTGGCCTGACTTTACAAGCTGCATAAATCTATCACCAGTTCTTCCTTCTCTGTAGCAAGCAGTGCAGAAACTTGGGATATGTCCCTTTTCAAGCAGCCAATTTACTATTTCATCTAAAGTTCTAGTATCACTTACATCAAATTGGGCTGAATTCTCTTCTTCCTTTTCTTTTTCCGCATATCCTCCAACACTTGTAGATGATCCTCCACTTATTTGAGAAACTCCTAATTCAAGTACTTTTTCTCTTGTTTTTTGAGATTCTCTTGTTGAAACAATAAGGCCCGTATATGGAACTGTAATTCTAAGTACTGCAACTATTTTAGCAAATATCTCATCTGAAATTGCATTAGTAAATTCATCTGGATTTATATCATCAGCTGGCCTTATTCTTGGCACACTTATAGTATGTGGTCCAACCCCCATAGCCGCTTCTAAATGCTCTGCATGCATTAAAAGACCAACAAAATCATATCTGTACATATTTAATCCATACAATACGCCAAGTCCAACATCATCAATTCCGCCTTCCATAGCTCTATCCATAGCTTCTGTATGGTAAGCATAATCGTGCTTTGGCCCTGTTGGGTGAAGTTCTTCATATGTCTTTTTGTGATAAGTTTCTTGGAATAAGATGTATGTTCCAATCTCTGCTTCCTTTAGTTTTCTATAATTCTCAACAGTTGTGGCTGCTATATTTACATTAACGCGTCGTATGGCACCATTTTTATGTTTTATGCTATAAATTGTCTTTATACTTTCTAATACATACTCAAGTGGATTATTTACTGGATCTTCTCCTGCTTCTAATGCAAGTCTTTTGTGACCAAGATCTTGAAGGGCAATAACTTCCCTTTCAATTTCTTCCTGAGTAAGTTTTTTTCTTGTTATATGCTTATTCTTATGGTGGTATGGACAGTAAGTACATCCATTTACACAGTAATTTGAAAGATATAAAGGAGCAAACATTACTATTCTATTTCCATAAAACTTTTGCTTAATTTCTTTAGCGAGCTTATATATTTTTTCGTTTTCCTCATCTAGTTCACATTCAAGTAAAACTGCTGCTTCTCTATGAGAAAGGCCTTTAAACTCTTTAGCTTTCTCTAAAATTTCATTAATTAGTTTCTTATTATTCTTATTTTGTTTAGCATATTCAAGACTTTCTAATATTTCTCCATCATCAATAAACTCTGTTGCTACTTTTGACTTAACATTATACATTTTCAACTCTTCTTTCTTTAATTGGATTTTGATTCGTTCTGATTATTTATCCAATTTAGGCATATGAAAGAAAATAACAACTCCAAAATAGACTAGAATATTGACTTGTTATTTTTTTCATTATGCCTTAGACAAGGACTAAACTTTACTTTCCAGTTTTTGAATACATTGTTTTCACATTTATACCTGGAATCATGCCTAACTTACCTGATAATGAACTGATCACATCATTTGTAGCATCTAT
Organism: Clostridium chromiireducens; assembly: GCF_003575225.1. Taxonomy (NCBI): domain Bacteria; kingdom Bacillati; phylum Bacillota; class Clostridia; order Eubacteriales; family Clostridiaceae; genus Clostridium; species Clostridium chromiireducens. Next base: position 683,196 of record NZ_QXDJ01000001.1, read on the forward strand.
TACGACACTTATTATTCCCACATTCTTCTCTCGATAAGGGATTCCCATTCTTCCAACCATATACTGTGAATATTCATGCAAAATACTATTAATCTTATCTGTTGAATTCATATCTTCTACTATAATCCCTATCAATGCAATTCTTGTCTCCATGCTAATTATTCCTTTCAAGAACAAAATATCTCTAGTTTTTGACGTACTAATTAACAATTATTGCTATCTAATTGTTATAGAAAAAATAAAAACCTGCATCCAAAAAGGCGCAGGGATAGTGTATCTCTATCTTATAATACCGCCTTGTCATTTGGGACGAACCCTCATGTATTTCAGAACGATTATTTCTTTGAAGTCTTTCTCCTTGGAATTCTCCTCAAAGTCAGACTATAATTTTATTTTAACACAAAGGTATGCTTTAGCAAAGCTTTCTCAACGTCCTACAAAAAAATAAGATTATTTAGAATAGTCATAAAATTTAAAGTATCATAGTTATTACAACCATGATACTTTAAATTATCAATGTGAATTACTATCCCAACTTGTTTTAACATCTTTAAATGATGCGAAATTGATGATCTAGAGTGAGGCATCATTTTTACTTTAAAAATAAAAATAGCTAATTTTATTTTATATAAACTCAGCTATTTTACCATTAAAATTAATAGCAGACTACAATCCCGCCATCATCAGCATATACTGTACTAAGTCCGCCCCCTTCAAAGATAATAATATCTTTAAAGTTATACTTACTTCCTATTTCATCTTTGAGCTTTTCTGCTTTTTCTTTTGCATTTACATGCCCTATCCCAAGAATTTTATTTTTGAAATCAGTACCTTCTTCACCTATTATTTCTATCAACCTATTGAATGCTTTTTTCTTTCCTCTTACTTGTTCCTTGAGAATAATTTCACCATCCTTTGCAGTCATAATTGGAACAATTTGCAGAAGTGATCCCATTAGTGCTTTAGCACTGCTTATCCTTCCGTTCTTAACCAGATTGTCCAACTTTTCTAAAACAAATAACGTCTTCATATTCTCTATGTATTGAGTAACTTGCTCTACAATTTGAGTATTATGCACTTTTTCTTCAATTAGTTGTTTTACTTTTAAAACAACTAAATCCGCTCCAGATACTGCTGTCTTACAGTCAAACACATGAACAAATCTACCTGTAAACTCTTCTTCTAACATTTCCTTAGCAATCATAGCACTATTGTAAGAACCACTTAGTTTCCCTGAAATAGTAACTATAAAATTATTTTCACACCTTTTTAAAGCTTCTAAAAAATCGTATGGAGATGGGCAAGCTGTTTTTATCTTATTTTTGCTATTTTTCATTTTCTGAAGTAATATGCTTCTCTCTAATTCTCGGTCTATGATTTCTTCATCATCAATTATAATTTTGAAAGGAATTCTCTCCATATACTCTTCATTTCCAAAAACTTCAGTATTAAAATCAACACAGCTGTCTACTATTATTCTAGTATTCATTTTATTCCCCCATATTATTTCATTTGTAGTTTTAATATTTTATCTATCAGTTTATTCAATTAACAATACTTATTTAAGTTAATTATAATTATCCACTAAATTATATATTAATTTTACTATTATTAATAGTTCTTTTTTATTAATCTATGCACATCTAGAATTAATTACTATAGCACTATTTAATATTTACACCTAACTATTCCTCTAATTCAGAATATCGAAATATTATATAATAAAAGACAAGTTCTGTGCTATATATAAATTATATAGCACAGAACTTGTCTTAATTAATTTACATCATTATTCAAAGTATTGTGTTTTAATTTCACCCTTATCCTATAGCTGCATGTAAGCAGTTATAGCTAAACTATGAGTTATTTCTTTTTCTTTGAATATAAGTCAAATACTACAGCGAATAATAATACAAATCCTTTAATAGCTTGTTGCCAGTTATTATCAACTCCCATTAATGACATACCATTATTAAGTACTCCCATTACAAGTCCCCCAACAACAGCTCCTAAAATTCTTCCAGTACCACCTGCTGTAGATGCTCCACCGATGTAACAAGCTGCTAAAGCATCTAATTCGAAGTTAACACCCGCTTTAGGTTGTGCTGAGTTAACACGAGCTGCATAAGCTAATCCAGCTAATGCTGCCATTAATCCCATATTTACAAATACTAAGAATGTAATTTTATCAACATTTACACCTGATAAAGCTGCTGCTTTTTTATTACCACCAACTGCATACACTTGTCTACCAAATACTGTTTTAGTAGTGATGAATGAGTAAATTGCTATTAATATTCCTGCTATTATTAATATATTTGGTATACCTTTATACGATGCTAGCACGAAAGTTCCACCCATGATTACTATAACTGATATTATATTTTTAGCATAAAACATTGAGTTATTATCAACACTAAAATTATACTTTTGAAGTTTCTTTCTTCCTTGTATATTGTTAAATACCATTATAACTGATAGTATCACACCAACGATTATTGCTGATCCTACTAAATAAACGTCTCCCATTTTAAAGTAGAATAGTGGCGGTATAAATCCAGATCCTAGATTTGCAAATTCATTTGGAAATGGTGCAATTGTCTTACCATTTAGCATTATCATTGAAAATCCTCTAAAGATTAATTGTCCCGCTAATGTTACAACAAATCCCGGAATTGCTTTATATGAAATCCAATATCCTTGTACTGCACCAACAGCTACACCTACTAAAAGTGATAAAACAACAGATACCACAGGATTCATTCCCTTATTAACCATAAGAACTCCTGCTATTGCTCCAACAAAGGCACAGACCGAACCAACTGCAAGATCAACAGTACCTACGATAACTACTAAAAGCATACCTACAGCAAGAATAAGTACATAACCATTTTGCTGAATTAGGTTTGTAATATTAAGTGGTTTTAACATAATTCCCTTAGTTAAGACTGAAAATATAAGTACTACTACCAATAATGCAACAAGCATACCATTGTCCTTCATAAATTTGTTAAATGTACTTTTTTCACCTTTTGCCTTTTCTTGGTTGTTATTGTTTGCTACAACTTTTGCTTCACTCATTTTACTACCCCCTATTTTGATGCAACAATTTTACTCATGATAACTTCTTGAGTTGCATTTTCTTTATCTAGTTCTCCAATTATTTTCCCTTCATTCATAACATAAATTCTGTCACTTAGTCCAAGAACCTCTGGTAATTCAGATGAAATTACAATAACAGCTTTTCCTTGAGCTACCAAATCATTTATAATTGTATATATTTCATATTTTGCTCCAACGTCAATTCCTCTAGTAGGTTCATCAAGAATTAATAAATCTGGTTCAGCATAAACCCATCTTGAAAGTACTACTTTTTGTTGATTACCACCACTTAAGTTTCCAGTAAGCTGTAATATACTCGGAGTTTTGATTTTCATTGATTTTCTGAATTCTTCTGCCGCCAAAATCTCAACTTGTTCATTAATAACACCATTATTAGATATTTTACCTAATGAAGCTATCGAAATATTATGACGTATATCATCAATTAGGTTTAAACCTGCTTCTTTTCTATCTTCAGTTACGTAAGCAATACCTGCATTAATAGCATCTTTAACTGTTTTAAGATGAATTTCTTTACCTTCTTTTAAAATGCTACCAGAAATCTTTTGTCCATATGTTCTACCGAAAATGCTCATTGCAAGTTCAGTTCTTCCTGCACCCATAAGTCCAGCAATTCCAAGTACTTCGCCTTTTCTAACTTTTATATTTACATTATCAACCATTTTTCTATCTGGATAATCTGGATGATATACATTCCAATCCTTTATTTCAAACATCACATCTCCGATTTTAGGAGTTCTTTTTGGATAACGGTCTGTAAGTTCACGACCAACCATCCCTTTAACAATTCTATCCTCTGATATTTGCCCTCCAGAGGCATCTAATGTTTCAATGGTAGCTCCATCACGTAGTACTGTTATAGAGTCACATACTCTTGAAACCTCATTTAATTTATGTGAAATCAAAATACATGTAATTCCTTGTGATTTTAACTCCAACATTAATTTCAATAAATTCTCACTATCGTCCTCATTTAATGAGGCAGTCGGTTCGTCTAGAATTAATAATTTTACGTTTTTTGATAATGCCTTTGCGATTTCAATTAATTGCTGTTTACCAACACCTAGTGTGTTAACAATAGTATCTGGATCTTCATCTAATCCAACTTTTTTAAGTAATTCTTTAGTCCTAATTCTTACTTCTTGCCAGTCAATAACTCCATGACTTGCAAGTTCATTTCCTATAAATATATTTTCTCCTATGCTAAGATATGGACTTAAAGCCAATTCTTGATGTATAATAACTATTCCATCAGCTTCACTGTCTTTTATGCCTTTGTATTTACATGCCTTCCCATTATATAGAATTGCACCTTCGTATGATCCATGAGGATATATTCCACTTAGTACTTTCATTAAAGTTGATTTACCTGCTCCGTTTTCTCCACAAAGAGAATGAATTTCTCCTGATTGCACTCTTAAATTAACATTATCTAGTGCTTTTACACCTGGAAATGTCTTTGTTATATTTATCATTTCAAGGATAATATCATTATCTTTTAACATACGCCACGCCCCTCCTTATTTGAATGATAGCGGACAGTATGCCCACTATCATTACTGTAACTAGTCTTATTTAGAAAGATTTTCTTCTTTTAAATATCCTGAATCAATTAGGACTTCTTTGTAATTTGATTTATCTACAGATACTGGTTGACATAAGTAAGATGGTACAACTTTTACTCCATTGTTGTAAGTTTTCTCATCATTAACTTCAGCTTTTTGACCTTTAATTGCTGCATCAATTGTTTTAACAGCTTGAGCTGATAGTTTTCTTGTATCTTTAAAGATTGTTGATGTTTGCTCACCTGCAATTATAGATTTAATAGAAGCTGTTTCGGCATCTTGACCTGTAATTACTGGCCATGGAAGATCTCCCGAACCATATCCAACACTTCTTAATGCTTCTACAATACCACGGCTTATACCATCATATGGAGATAATACAGCATCAACTTTTTTACCACCTGAGTAGTTAGCAGTTAATATATTTTCCATTCTTGCTTGTGCTAAAGCACCATCCCATCTTAATGTACAGATTTCATCAAATTTAGTTTGACCTGAAACTACAGTTAATTTCTTAGAGTCTATATATGGTTGAAGTACTTCCATTGCACCTTCAAAGAACATATGCGCATTATTGTCATCTGGAGACCCAGCAAATAATTCTACGTTATATGATTTTTGTGCATTTTTTAAATCTAATTTCTTTTCTATATATTGACCCATTTGGTTTCCTACAAGTTTATTATCGAAAGAAATATAGTAGTCTACATTTGCAGTATTTTTAATTAAACGGTCATAAGCTATAACAGGAATTCCTGCATCTTTAGCTTTTTGACAAACATCAGTTAAAGATTCACCGTCGATATTTGCAATTACTAAACCACTAACACCTTTTGTAATTAAGTTTTCAGCTTGTGATACTTGAGTTTCTACAACGTCTTCTGCATATTGAAGATCTGTATTATATCCAAGTTCCTTTAAGCTCTTTACCATGTCATTTCCATCATTTATCCAACGTTCAGATGATTTAGTTGGCATTAAAATACCAATTGTTTTTCCGCTTCCTGATCCCCCATCAGTTTTGCCTTGTGACTCTGTTTTAGAAGCATCTGAATCTCCACCTGGAGCAGTAGTTGTTACACCACATCCAGCTATGGAACCTACTAATGCCATTGATAATAACATTGCCATTAATTTTTTCTTCATAATATTTTCTCCCTTCAACTTCCCATTTTATTAATTTATATTTTCTTTTAACCTACTAAATAATTATCACTTCTGATAAATTAAATTCGATTAAAAGCTAATATTCTAAATTACTGAAGACAATATAGCTTTGTTCATATATTTATCACCGCGAATCCAACTTCATTAATACGTTTTCATCAAATTCAGTTACATTCATATTTATTTTGACATATTATAAGTTAATTCAAGAATAACTAGTATAGCCATAGCATTAGCATATTTACTACTAATATTGAACTTATAATCCGGATTTTTCTTCTTATAAACCGCTGGTATTCCAAACCCTAGCAAAATTGCTAATCCAAATATAGCCAGTACACCAAAAGATGAAGTAATTATCCCAGAATCAATGGAAATAAAATATAATAATAAGCCAGGAGCTATAAGATAATATAATAATTTGTTACATAAAGTAATGTTCTTTTCATTCATTAAATCCTTCCCCCCATCCTAATAGATATTATTGTTTCATATCGAATTGATATATATTCGCATTATCCGAATATATATCATAGAAAATACATTTTCTCTATATATGCTCTATGATATATATCTTGTAAGTACATCAATATTCTTCTTTCTTACCTCACGAAAACCTCCCAGCTCCTTCTTTATATATCTAATCTGCTTGTACAAGTTAAGCGATAACTTGTTTTTTTAATTTGTATTTCATAAGCATCATTGTAAACTCTTAATGAATTATATCTTTACTAGATAACACTTGTTAATTTGTTGTACGTACTTGATGTTTTTATTATATATCGTTTTCATTAAAATATCAATAGTTTTTGTGAAAATATCTATAGTTTTTCGTTTTTTTTTGTACTACATGTGCAATTATTATTATATAGTATGTACAATACCGTTACATCTCATCATGGTTGTGCATACATCTAATAACAATTTGTATTTATATTAATCAAAATCATTATAACATCCTTTTTCATGGAAAATAAATAATGAAGTTGAGTCCTTTTTATCGGACTCAATCTTCCTGGGTACACTTTCTATCTAAGGCTATCCACCGCTGCTCTTTCAATTGCAAGTCCCTTAGTATAACGTTTGATAAATTCATTAAATCCTTCAACATCCTTTGTATCTGGATCTATTCTTGTACCCATCTTTCCTGCAAATACTTTATTTGTAAGATAATCATCTAATGTTTCATTTTCAACTTTGTTTATCATATAAGACGCAAGTACCGCAATCCCCCATGCTCCGCCTTCTCCTGCTGTTTCCATAACAGAAACTGGCGCATCTATAGCTGCTGCCATAATCTTTTGTCCTACACCCTTAGTTTTAAACAAACCGCCATGACCTAACATTTCATCAACCTTAACGCCTTCCTCTTTAAGAAGAAGATCTAAACCTGTTTTTAGCGCGCCTAATGATGTAAATAAATGCACACGCATGAAATTAGCTAAGTTAAATTTACTTTCTGGTGTACGTACAAATAGTGGACGTCCTTCCTCAAAACCTGTTATATGCTCACCTGAGAAGTAATTATAGGCTAATAAGCCGCCACAATCTGAATCTCCTTCAAGTGCCTTATTATATAAAGTTGCAAATAACTTATTCATATCAACTTCTACGCCAAATGACTCTGCAAATTCTTTAAATAAACCAACCCAAGCATTAAGGTCAGAAGTACAATTATTACAGTGAACCATAGCTACTAGATTACCAGTAGGAGTTGTAACTAAATCTATTTCTTCATACGCTTTTGACAAGTCTTTTTCAAGTACGATCATTGCAAATACAGATGTTCCTGCTGATACATTACCAGTACGCTTTGCAATACTGTTAGTTGCAACCATTCCTGTTCCTGCATCACCTTCTGGTGGGCAGAATGGAATGCCTGGTTTTAATTGTCCTGTAACATCTAAAAGTTTTGCACCTTCTTCAGTAAGTACTCCTGCATTTTCTCCCGCTAACAATACCTTTGGTAAAATATCTCCAAGTTTCCATGAAAAATTCTTAGAAGCGACCAATTCATCAAACTGCTCAATCATATGTGCATTATAGTTCTTTGTATCTATATCAATAGGGAACATTCCAGATGCTTCTCCAACACCTATAACCTTTTCACCTGTTAATTTCCAATGTATATATCCTTCCAAAGTTGTTTGAAAGTCTATATCAGTTACATGTTCTTCTCCATTTAAAATAGCTTGATAAAGGTGCGCAATACTCCATCTTTGCGGAATATGGTAGTTAAACAATTTTGTTAATTCTTCGGATGCTTTTTCAGTAATAGTGTTACGCCATGTACGGAATGGTACTAAAAGCTCTCCGTCTTTATTAAAAGCCATATATCCGTGCATCATAGCGCTGAACCCAATCGCACCTATTGCTTGAATAGTAACTCCATATTTTTCTTTAACATCCTCAGCCATCTTCTTGTAACTATCTTGAACACCAGTCCAGACATCATCTAAACTATAAGTCCAAATATTATTAATATATTGATTCTCCCAATCATGGCTTCCTGAAGCGATTGGTGTATTATCCTCATCGATTAAAACCGCTTTAATTCTAGTTGAACCTAGTTCAATCCCAAGCACTGTTTTACCATTGATGATAGCATCTTTTATATCATTTATTTCTATATTCATAAAAAAACCTCCATTAATATATCTACTTTTTAAATCGTTTACTTACTAAATAATAAATTAATCTACTTTTTAATGAGAGCAAGTCATGCAAATGATTTAAATAAATGCAAAACTTGCCCTCATAATTATATTATCTTCTCTTTATTACACACACACTTTTTCTTAGTTTATATTATTATTATCCGCTTCGCTATATTTATTAGTTTTTTTTATTTAAACTACTTTCCTGCAACTTTAACTGCTTTTTCTACCACATTTTCTACTGTGAATCCAAATTGTTTAAATAATGTTTCTGCATTTCCTGATGCTCCAAAAGTATCTAATGATATAACTTCTCCATCAAGACCTACATATTTGTGCCATCCAAAGCTTGTTAATGCTTCAACTGCAACTCTAGCTCTAACTGATTTTGGCATTACTGATTCTTTGTAAGCTTCGTCTTGAGCTTCGAATAATTCGAATGCAGGCATACTTATAACTCTTGCATCTATTCCTTTAGCTGCTAGTTCATCAGCTGCTTTGTAGATTAATTCCACTTCTGAACCTGATGCCATTAAAAGTACATCTGGAGTTTCTTTCTTAGAATCTTTAAGGATATACCCACCCTTTAAAGCTCTCTTAGCGCATCCGTCATATAGTGGTAACTTTTGTCTTGTTAATACTAATGATGTTGGAGTAGTTCCGTTAGTTACAGCATAATACCAAGCTGCTGCAGTTTCTTTTGAATCTGCTGGTCTAAATACTGTCATGTTTGGCATACTTCTAAGTGCTGCTAATTGTTCTATTGGTTGGTGAGTTGGACCGTCTTCTCCTACACCAATACTGTCATGTGTTAATACATAAGCTATTGGAAGATTCATAAGAGCTGATAATCTCATGGCACCTTTCATGTAATCGCTGAATACAAAGAATGTTGCACAGAATACTTTAAGTCCACCGTGAGCATACATTGCATTGGCTATAGCTGCCATAGCATGTTCTCTAACTCCAAAGTGAAGGTTTTGTCCACTTCTGTCTTCTGCTGAGAAATCTCCTTTTCCAGCCATGTAAGTTTTATTTGAAGGAGCAAGGTCAGCTGATCCTCCAATAAAGTTTGGAATAAGTGCAGCTAATCTGTTTATCATCATTCCTGAAGAATCTCTTGTAGCCATTTCTTTGTCAAAGCTCCAAAGTTCTTCATTATTTAATAATGCTTCTTTATCAATTTCACCGCTCATCCATTTAGCATATTCTGATGCTAATTCTGGATAAGATTTTTCATAGCTACTAAATAATTCATTCCAAGCTGCTTCTTTACCCATACCACTTTCTATATGTGTATCCATATTTGTGTACACTTCGTCTGGTACGTAGAATGCTGGTTCTGTTTTCCAACCTAAGTTTTCTTTCATAGCAAGTACATTTTCAGCTCCTAGAGGCTCACCATGAGCTGAAGCTTTTCCTTGTTTTGCAGGACATCCAAAACCAATTTGATTTTTAACTATTATGATAGATGGTTTTGTAGTTTCTGCTTTAGCAGCTTCTATTGCAGCTTCTATTGCATCTATATCATTTCCATCTGCTATATTTAATACTTGCCATCCATAAGCTTCGTATCTTCTTCCTACATCTTCTCTAAATGCTATATCTGTATGCCCTTCAATTGAAATGTTATTTGAATCGTATAATACAACTAACTTACCAAGACCTAAAGTTCCAGCAAGGGATGATGCTTCTCCTGAAATACCTTCCATAAGACATCCATCTCCAACTATAGCATATGTATAGTGGTCAACTACGCTGTAATCTGGCTTGTTAAATTTTTCTGCAAGATGCGCTTCTGCCATAGCAAAACCTACTGCATTACAGATACCTTGTCCAAGTGGTCCTGTTGTAATTTCAACACCTTTAGTGTGGCCATACTCTGGATGTCCTGGTGTTAAACTTCCGATTTGTCTGAAGTTTTTAATATCTTCAACAGTAACTCCATAACCGAATAAGTGTAATAATGAATATTCAAGCATCGAACCATGTCCTGCTGATAATACAAATCTATCTCTGTTATCCCACTCTGGATTTTTTCCATTATGATTCATTTTTGACCATAATGTAAATGCCATAGTAGCTGAACCAAGAGGTAACCCTGGATGTCCTGAATTTGATTTTTGGATAGCATCTGCTGATAATACTCTTATTGCATTAATAGATAATTTATCTAATTCTCTACTCATTTTCTTCCTCGTTTCCTGGATTTATTTTTATCTAGTTTCATATCTAAATAGTTTTATATTTATTTCTACTTTCCAAATGCTGCTGCCCAGTCAGCTTTGAATTTTTCAAGTCCTTGATCTGTTAATGGATGTTTTACCATTTGTAATATTAAGCTATGAGGAACTGTTGATATGTGAGCTCCTGCTTTTGCTGCTTCAATTACATGGATTGGATTTCTTACGCTTGCTGCTATTATTTCTGTTTCTAATCCATGAATTTCAAATATTTCTGCTATATCTCTAACTAAATCCATACCTATCATTGAAATATCATCTACTCTTCCAAGGAATGGGCTTACATATGTTGCTCCTGCATTTGCTGCAAGTAATGCTTGTGTTGCTGAGAATATTAAAGTCACGTTTGTTTTGATTCCTTCACTAGCTAAAACTTTTGTAGCTTTTAAGCCTTCAACTGTCATTGGGATTTTTACTATCATGTTTTTATGAATTGCTGCTATTTCTCTTCCTTCTTTAATCATTCCTTCAGCATCTTCACTTACAACTTCTCCACTTATTGGTCCATCAACTATTTCTGTTATTTCTTTAATAACTTCATTGAAGTCTCTTCCTTCTTTTGCTACTAGTGATGGGTTAGTTGTAACACCACAGATAACTCCCATTTCATTTGCTTCTTTAATGTGTTCTACGTTTGCTGTGTCTAAAAAAAATCTCATTTCCTTAACATCTCCTCTTTATATATTTTGTTTGTCATTATATAACAAACTATTGCTTGCACTTAAGAGAATTTCAAAATAGGAGTTCCAATCATAATTTTGAAATTCTCCTCCAAAATATAATAGGTTTATACCATACTATCTTATTGACCATAATATGCATTCGCACCATGTTTTCTAAGATAGTGTTTATCTAAAAGATGCTGCTTGACACCCTTTACATCTTTATTTAAAGTTATTGTCTTATATGCCATTTCAGCAACTTTATCTAGTACTACTGCGTTGTAAACTGCTGAATTAGCATCTTTTCCCCAAGCGAAAGGACCATGATTTTTAACAACAATAGCCGGAATTTCTAATGGATCTTTTTCTCCAATAGTTTCAACTATTACATTTCCTGTTTCTTTTTCATATTCTCCGCTAATTTCTTCATCTGTTAAGTCACGAGTACAAGGAATATCCCCATAAAAATAATCTGCATGAGTTGTACCAAAAGCTGGTACAGACATTCCTGCTTGAGCAAAAGTTGTTGCCCAATCTGAATGAGTATGAACAACGCCTCCAACATTAGGGTAGGTTTTATACATAACTAAATGAGTTGGAGTATCTGTTGAAGGTTTATACTTTCCTTCTACAACATTTCCTTCTAAGTCTACAACTACCATGTCTTCTGGTTTCATAGTATCATAATCAACACCACTTGGTTTTATGACTACTAATCCAGTTTCTCTATCGATCTCACTAACATTTCCCCAAGTATAGATTACAAGACCTTTTCTTTGAAGTTCCATATTAGCTTCATAAACTTTTTCTTTTAATTTCTCTAACATTTAAACACCCCTACTTCCTTGTTGTATATATGTACGTACAAGCGCACATAAAAAAAATACTTTATTGTATATATCATTAAAATTCATCTTTGCTTCAGTTACTTCAAATCAAGTCACTAAAGCAAAGATAAAATTTAAACTCTATAGCAAGAATCCCTAACTATAAGTTCTGCATTGTATGTATATTGAGGTTTATCTATTCTTCCCTCAATCATATCTATAATACATTTAGCAGCTCTTATTCCCATGTCTTCTTTTGGATGCTTTATTGTTGTAAGTTTAATATCTGATGAAACTGCTAAACTAGAATCATCGAAACTTACTATTGATAAATCTTTTGGTATTTTTATATTTTCTCTTCTGCAATTATCTATTACCTTCAAGGCAACTTTATCATTATAGCAAACAATTGCAGTTGGTTTTTCTTCAAGATTTAAAATCTTCTTTGTAAACTGATCTATATACATTTCTTGATTATCAGTTATGTATTCCCCTACTATGCTTTTGTTAAAACTCAAATCATATTCTTTAAGAGCCTTTATATAGCCTCTTCTCCTTTTTTCCCCTTGTAAATCATCTGCTTTAAATAATGCAGCTATATTCCTATGACCAAGTTCTAATAAGTAATTTGTCAACTTATATCCGCCTTGTTCATCATCAACTACAATATATGCAGAATTTTCTTCATCACAGTTGGCATTTATTGCAATATATTTTATATTGTTCTTTTCTAGTTTCTTAATGCTGTCATGATGCAGATTATTTATTGTACTTTGTGCAGGTTCAACTATTAATCCTGCTATATCTTGGTTTATGATATCCTCAAAACATTTTCTTTCGTTTTGAATGTCGTTATTACTATTAAATAATAATAAATTATATCCCTTGCGTCTTAATTCTTCCTCTATACCTGATATAATTTTAGGAAAAATATAGTCTGATATATAAGTTGTAAGAACGGCAACATTTTTTTTAATTTCATTACCTTTTTTATTAGAGTAAAAACTTCCTTTTCCTCTTTCTTTATATATCCAGCCTTCTTGCACCAAATAAGTAAGAGCTTGTCTTACTGTATGCCTACTTACATTGAATAAGTTGGCTATTTCATTTTCAGAAGGTAATTGGTCTCCTGCTGAAACCTTGTTTTCTTCTATCAGGCTGATATAATAATTTTCAATTAGTTCATGCTTTGTTTCAGCTTCTTTCATCTTTCTCAACTACTTTCATCAAATTACTATGCAACAACTTCTTAAGAATAATCTACAAATTAATTCTTCTAAAATAATCTCTTAAGGGTTGTACGCACTTGATGATTTGATTATATATCTATTCCTTATATATATCAATAGTTTTTTCTAAATTTATTTAGGTTTTAAACTTAATGCACATCATCTACTTTCATAATTTTTATCTTAATCCTAAATGATAATTTTACTGTAAACGTGTCCTTACCTAATTTAGGACATAATAATATTTGTCTGGAAAAAAAAATATTAATTTTTTTTAATTTTACATCTTGTATGTACAACGTTATTGTATTATAATAAGCTTGTACATACAATAAGGCTTGTTTGTACTCATGAAAAGGTATACTGAAATTAGATAAGTATTTTTATTTATCCGATAGCTAGCATTCGTAGCATTCCACAATAGATGAACTGGAAGATAACGGCTGCACGCTCATGGATAAGTTCAACTAAATTTAGCTGGAGCTAAAACTCCACCCAAAAGGTTTCACTTTATATATTAGGAGGAATGTTAAATGTTAAAAGTAAAAAATTATGAATTTTGGTTTGTTACAGGAAGTCAACCTCTATATGGTCCTGAAGTAATAGATCAAGTATCTGATAACTCAAAGATAATCGTTGAAGGATTAAATACCAAAGATCTACCTTATAAAATTGTATTTAAAACAGTTGCTACTGATTCTCCTTCAATCAGAAAAGTATGTAATGATGCTAATAACGATGAGAACTGTGCTGGTATAATTACTTGGATGCATACATTCTCACCAGCAAAAATGTGGATTCATGGTTTAACTGAACTTAGAAAGCCATTACTTCATCTTCATACTCAATTTAACAAAGAAATTCCTTGGGGAACAATTGATATGGACTTCATGAACTTAAACCAAGCAGCTCATGGAGATAGAGAATTTGGATATATTGGAGCTAGACTTGATATAGCTCGTAAAATAGTAGTTGGTCACTGGACAGATTCTTCTGTTGCTGCTGATATAGCTAAATGGATGGCTCCTGCAGTAGCATTTACCGAAGGACGTAGCATTAAAGTGGCTCGTTTCGGAGATAACATGAGAGATGTTGCCGTTACTGATGGTGATAGAATTGAAGCTCAAATTAAGTTTGGTTGGACAGTTGATTATTATGGAGTTGGTGACCTAGTTAAATCAATGGAGAAAGTTACTGAAGGTCAAATCGATGAACTTATGGCTGAATATTCTAAATTATATGATATAGATCCTAAAGCTCCTATAGACTCTATCCGTGAACAAGCTAAAATCGAAATTGGGCTAAGAACTTTCTTAGATGCAAAAGGATATACAGCTTTCACAACTAACTTCCAAGCACTTCATGGAATGAAACAACTTCCTGGTCTTGCTGCTCAACATTTAATGGCTGAAGGTTATGGCTTTGGTGCTGAAGGAGATTGGAAGACTGCTGCACTTCTTAGAGCTATGAAAATCATGGCAGGCGGAAAAGGCACTGGTTTAATGGAAGATTACACTTATAATATGGATTCAGAAAATGGATTAATTCTTGGAGCACATATGCTTGAAATATGCCCAACACTTGCTGCAACAAAACCAGTAATTGAAGTGCACCCACTTGGAATTGGAGATAAAGAAGATCCAGCTCGTTTAGTATTTAAAGGTGCTTCCGGTCCTGCTGTTGCTGCTTCATTAATAGATATGGGTAACAGATTCCGTTTAATAGTTAATAGTGTTGATTGTGTTGAAGTGACTGAAGATATGCCAAACTTACCAGTAGCAAGCGTTCTTTGGAAACCACAACCATCATTAAAAGAAGGCGCTAAAGCATGGATCATGGCTGGTGGAGCTCACCATACTAGTTTCTCATTCATAGTTGATGAAGAACAATTATTAGATTGGGCTGATCTGGTTGGAATCGAATGTGTAGTAATAAATAATGATACTAAACTTTCAACATTTAAAAATGAATTAAAATTTTCTAGCACTGCTTGGAAATAATTGTTAAATGCTTATAACTTATTTATATAGATATAATAGTAAATCTTAGTTATTAATTTTAGAATATGCAAATCGTTATATTTCTAAAAACAAGTATCCTCACTATTAATTCTAAGATTTACTATTCCCCCTCATTAATTAAAATAAAAAAGATAAAGTCTGCTCCCCAGACTTTATCTTTTTTTCACAACAATATTTATATAGGCGTTAAATTTTTAGCTAAACTCAACTATTGGATGCTTAAGCTCAACAATTGTACCTTCCTCATAAATACTTTTATAGGTCAATCCATATTCCTCACCATAAATAAGCTTTATTCTTGCATTTACATTAAAAATCCCGTAACCTATTTCATTTTTCTTTTCGAATCCACTTTTCAACATACAATTTATTTTATTTAATTTTTCTTCCTCTATTCCCTTTCCATTATCAACTACAGTAAAACATAATGAATTATTCTCAATTTTACCTGTAATAAAAATTTTTCCATTTCCCCTTTTTTCTTTTATTCCGTGATAAATTGCATTTTCTACCAAAGGCTGTAATATCAGTTTTATCAACTTATAATTTAACATATTTTCATCAAAGTTAATTTCATAATCTAACTTATCTTCATATCTTATCTTTTGAATTGTAAGGTAGCTTTGCACATGGCTTAGCTCTTCTTTAACGCTTATTATTTCCTTTCCCTTACTCAAACTTATCCTTAATAGATTAGTAAATGCTTCAATTATTTCTACTATATTATCTTCCTTGTGTTCTTCTGCCATCCATCTTATTGTATCGAGTGTATTATACATAAAGTGTGGTTTTATTTGTGCTTGCAGAACATTCATTTCTGCAATCCGCTTATTTTTTTCTTCTATTTGAACTAAGTTTATTAGGTTATCTATTTCTTTTACCATTGTATTAAATGAATTACCAAGCTCACCAATTTCATCATTATATTTTGCATTAAACGAAACTGTCAACTCACCTTCTTGAGCTTTCCTCATAAGTTTTTTTAATTTTCGAATTGGATTGACTATAGATCTTGTAAAAATAATAACTAAAATTTGAGCTATTACTAATGCTAAAATCGCTACGGCAAGCGAATAGTATCTTGTATACTTAATTACCTGTAAGCTTTCACTTTCTGGGAACACCCCAACAGTTTCCCACCCTGTATATTGTGAATCTACCTTTGTTAACTGATAATTTTCTCCATTTATATTTTTTATAATTTTTTCATCATTGTTATTTTCAATCCATTCTGTTTTAATCTTATACACTATATTATTTACAGGCGTGTATACTATTTCTTTATTATTATCCATAATATAAATAAATCCTGCTGTTCCCGGTTTTGAATTTTCAATAATGTTTTTAATAGCATCTAATTTTATATCAATGAGAATCACGCCTTTTGTTTCCCCAGTAGATTGATCAATAACTGCCTTAGATACTGAGAAAACTTCATCTGCTGAATACCTAAAAATGTTATCAATATTCCGTCCTATCGGTTTAGTAAATAGGTGTATATTCTCCGGCTTATTGCATGCCTTAGAATACCAGTCTTCGTTAGTTAAGGAATCTCTTGATACTTTATTCATAACATCGCTTATATAACCACCGTTATTATTCACTACCATTATCCCAGCTATTTCCGGATTAAATTTTATAAAATTATAAATTGACTTATATGCTTCATCTTCCATATCATTATTTTCTGGCTTATTATCATTTAAGAACTTTATTATTCTAGGATCACATGACATGTAATTAATAATATTCTCAGTAATTTTAACATAAGATTCTATATTGCTATTTATTTGCTTTATTATTTGATTTGTATTTTCATTTTGTGAGAAATTAATTGAATTTTTATATAATAAATTTCCTAGAGTAGTTATTGTGATAGTCACAACCAAAATTACTCCAAAAAAATAAAATATAAGCTTGTCCCCTATACTCTTATTCATAAAATATCTCTTTATGTTCTTCAATTAGATCTCCCCCCAATGAACTCGCTAAACTTATAATGTAAAATATTACGACATTACACTCACCGAAATACTAATCATTCTTTTATTCCAGTTTTTAAGAAATTTTTACAAGTGTATTTTCCCTAATATAAACCAAATATAGTATTGCCTGTCTATATTTATACTTTTATTTTACTATTAATCAAATATATATTCTACTCTTATAAAATCAATAATTTTGTTTTTTATCAAGTTGATCTACCAAATCTAAAATCTCCATTCCTATACATCACAACAAGTATAGGCATATATTATCACAAAGCCCTCAATTCTCAAACTTATAAAAGTTGAAGATCAAGGGCTTATTCAATATTTAGTTTACATTTATCTATCCATTTATTTTTTTATGTTTAAATTAAACAAAAATATTTACTATACTTAAATTGTTCTCTTTTGACATATCAATAAGTTCATTATTAACTTTTATTATAGGATTCATCAAATCATTAGGCGATATATATACAATTTCACCTATTCTACCATCTTCAAGCATTGCATTCATCCCTATATAATATGGATATATATTTTCTAAAAGGCTAAAAATGATAGAAACATCATATTGTTTTACACCTTCAACCATAAACATTTCGAAAGCTTTAAATGGGGTTGTGCCTTTTTTATAAACCCTATTTGAAGTCATAGCATCAAATGTATCTGCTACTGAAACAATCTTTGCGATTAATGTAATATCCGTTCCATTTACACCAAATGGATATCCAGATCCATCAGCTCTTTCGTGATGCATAAGTACTGCGTCTTTTATATTTTTACTCAAATTATTATTCTGATTAACTAAATCATATCCCCAAATAGTATGCTTTTTAATTTCATAAAATTCTTCATTTGTCAATTTGCCTGGCTTATTTAAAATCTCAAGATCTATTTTTATCTTTCCAATATCATGAAGAAGTCCAGATTGAATAGCTTCTCTTATTAAGTCCAAAGATAAATTCATCCACTTTGCTATAAGCATTGAATATATTCCTACATTTATGCAGTGTGTATAAGTATATTCGTCTGATTTTTTTAAAGAATTAAGACATTCTATTATAACATTAGGTTCATCTAAATACTTAACTATAGACTCTGATATCTGCATAACTTCATTTGTAGAAGTTAATTTGTTTATTAATTTTTTAATCATATTAATATTTAACTTATAATCAGTTTTGAAATTTTCTCTAGTATTATCATACCTATTTAGATAATCATTGTTCTCTAAAACAAATATGTAAATGCTATATTCCCCTAAACTAATTAACTTATCAATAATATACGAATTCAATACTGTATTCTTTGAAACTAATTTAGAACCATTGCATATTACATCCTCAGCTAAAAGCATACCTGGTTTGCACTTAAATATTTCCATCTTTTCTTTTCTCATTCTGTTTCCCTCTATCCAATTTCATACACTTTACATCTTGCTTATTTTCAATTAATAGACATAGTCAGATTTTATGTAACTGTTTAGTATAAATATATTTTCTTACGATACAAAAATATATTTATATGTTATATATAGTAGTCTTTAATTCTATATACAATGGCATTTATTAGTTATCTTCGCACTTAAAATCTTATATCTTACTTAATGATTTAATAACATTTTCTTCTTTAAAAGGTTTCACTATAAAACCTTTAGCGCCATTCATTATTGATTCTCTAACAATAGATTCTTGACCCATTGCTGATATCATAACAACCTTAGCATTTGAATCTATTTTTTTTATTTCTGTTAATGCTTGAACACCATCCATTTCTGGCATTGTAATATCCATAGTTACTATATCTGGTGATAACATCTTATATTTATTAATCGCTTCAATTCCATTTTCAGCATCACCTATAACTTCAAATCCATTTCTTTCAAGAATCTCCTTTAAAGAAAGTCTCATATATACTGCATCATCAACAATTAAAACCTTTTTCATTTCATTTTTCCCCTTTAATAAAAATACTTTTTTAATTTAAAATTAATACTATATAAATAAAGTTTATACCATTTTACATGAAATTAAAAATTTCATCCAAATTTAAATAAAGGACAATTCGGCTGCCATCATTAAGGTTTATGATTCCATCTATACATCTTTTATTATTCTCGGAATTTAAACCATCAGGATACTTTTGAAATATATCCTTTGAAAGACTCAAAACTTCTGATGCGGAATCAATGCGAATTCCCGCTTTTTTATTCTTTATTCTAACTATTAAAATTTTACAATTAGAATCGTTATCCTGGAAATCCAAACCGAAAAATCTTCTCAGATTTATCATTGGAATCATATCTCCTCTTAAATTTACCAATCCTTCAACGAAATTTTCTTCATTTGGAAAGCCCGTGATTTTACTGATTGTATTTATTTCTTCAACAAAATCAATTCTAATTCCATATTCTTCATTTTCTATTTTGAAAATCACAATACTTTCTGTTGTTTTTTTAGAAACCGACAGGTCTTTATCAAGGTTATTTAAAACCTCTTCTTTATTATTAACCTTGAAATTGCATTGCAATTCCTTTAAATCCATAAGATTATTTGGATCTAATACTGTAACTACCCTTTTACCATTATCTATATTTGCAAACTCTTTCACTATTTCCACAGCAATATTTCCAACAACTTGTGAGGGCTTTAATAAATCTTTTTTATAGATCAGTTTTACTTCTGAGACTTTATCAACGATTACCCCATAAGCTAAAGTTCCTATATCAACTATTAGAATACTTCCATCCTCGTTTATTCTTTCACTATTCATATTTATAATTTTAGAAAGATTTATTACTCCTATGAGTTCATCTCTTAATGAAATAACACCTTCTATACAGCTAGAAACATTTGGTGGTTTTGCAATCTTTGGAATTCTGATAATTTCTTTGACTTCAGATATATGAAATGCATACTCAACACCATTTATACTGAAAATTATCAGTTGAGTACTTTCCTCATTCTCAGTGATAAAAGCTGATATTTTTCGATGTTCTTGTTTATGTACACTTGTTAAACTTCCTCCAAGGCCATTTATATTTACAATGCTTTGTGCATCCATAATCATAATTAGCCTTTTTCCGTTTTCAATCATTATAAAGCCATCAATGCATCCTTCTTTAGTATCATTACTATTTTCACATATTAATTTTATATATGATTTATGGATATCTAAAACTTGTAAAACTTTATCAACAATTATTCCTACAACACACCCATTAAACTCCATAACTATAATTCTGCTATTATCGTTATGTTCACTTTGAGATATGTTGTATCTCTTATGAATATCAATTATGGTGACAAGCTCTCCTCTTAGATTACATAAACCTTCAATATGCATAGAATTTGGTACTTTCTTAACTTCTGGCACCCTAATTATCTCTTTTACGTTGATTAATTCTATTGCGTATTCCTCATTGTTAAGCATAAAAACGATATACTTAGCTTTATTAATAGTTTCATCAATTTCACTTTTATCAAATCTTTCAATTACGTCACTTAAATTTTCTTCACTAATATCTTTATCTTTTTCAGATATAAGCTTTTTAGAATTATGCATTTTTATTGCCTTTTGTTTTTTTTGATTGATTTCATGTTTTATTTTATCAATACTATTTATTACCTCTTTATTCACTTTGCTTCTAGGCATTTCTGCTTACCAACCTTTCAACTATCTTAAAAAATTGTTTTGCAGAATCTTTATCATATTCATATACGGTCTTCCCTAATTTTCCAGCTTCTGTGATCTTCACTCTCCTGTTGATTGGATCAGTCATAGAGTTATTTTCTAAAAACAATTCCTCAAGCAACTCCATATTCTCCCTAGATTCACTTGTTCTTTGATCATACATATTAGGCACTATTAACTCTATCATCTCTGGATCCAATCTTAAATCAGATAGATACTCATATATATTTCCAATGGCTCTAACAGATGCTGATTCTACTTGAACCGGAACTATAATTTTATCAATAAAACATAAAACAGCATCATTAACCTTGCTTCGCTGAGGACCACAATCAATGATAACATAGTTATAATTCATATTATCTATTCCTTTTAGTCTCTCTTTTAAGATCAAATCAATTCTTGCTTCCCTATAAAATTCTGTATTTATAATATCTATGCGCCTTGATGGAAGTAAATCCAAATTCTCTCTTGCATTAATAATACACTCTGAAAGTTCTATACACTCTCTCTTATTGATTAAATCATAAAATGTCTTTTTATAGTCTTGATCATAAATTCCGAGAAATAAACTCGAATCATTTTGTCCATCCAAATCTATTAATAATACTTTATTCCCTAAAAGGGCAAGTCCATGTGCAATATGTACAGAAATTGTACTTTTCCCTACGCCGCCTTTATTATTGAGTACAGCATATTTTAAAGGTTCATTAACCATAATAACCTCCTTGCAAAAATATACTTATTAAAATTAATATTCCGGATAAAAAATCATAAAATACATTTGAATACCATCACCTGTTAACTCAACACCTAAATATCCATCGCACAGCAAAGTATGAATTCTTTTTCTAATTTCTTCTATCCTGCATTTAATATCGTTTTGTAATACTATTTTATGAATTTCTGCCAATGTATACATTTCTGTATCACTAGTTTTTAATAATTTTAATAAATCTTCATCATCAAACTGAGTCATATTTCTTCTCCTTTATGCTCTGCAATTGATTTTTATTTTTTTATTATTCTATTTTGATACAAGACCTCTTATGGACTCTCTCCATCTTTCTAACTTCTGTATAGAATAATCTATAATTTCAATAATATATTCAATGCTTTTAAAAGGTTTAAGAATATAATCATTTGCTCCAAATTCTAAAGATTGTATTGTTATTTCCATTGTTGAATATCCAGTCATCATTATTACTTGTGTCAATGCATCATAAGCTTTAGCTGCTTTCAAAAGATCTATACCATTCATATTAGGCATTACAATATCAGTAATTACAATATGCAACTTATTGTTTTTTATCATTTCTAGTGCTTCTACTGAATCATTGCACGTCTCTACATTATATCCTTCAAGTATAAGATTCTTTTTTAATGATAATAAAATCTCTTCTTCATCATCTATTATTAGTATTTTATATTCTTTCTTCATAACTTTATATACCTCTCCTTATTATTTTTTTAGAAGTAAAGCTGCGTTTATTTCATCATTACATTGCTTGATATTATTAAAGTCTCTTATTGCTTCAAATATATTGTACAATCTTTTTTTATATTTTCCGCCGTTGATAATAATCAGCTCAACACCTTCTTCTTTCAAGAAATTATTAACTTTAATAATTTTTTTAATTTCATCACTTTCGAGTATTTCTACTTTACTTACATCAAGAAATACATATCTAAAGATTTTTTTATTGAGTTTACTAGATATATTATCTAATCTCTCTATATTTTCTTTATCTATTTGAAGTTCAAGGTATTTAAAAATTATTTTATTCTTAAAATTATAATATATATTATAAATTAAACATTCATATAAACTATGAGTGCTATGAAATAATTCTATAGGCACATTATTATCTATCATGGATACCTGAACATTTAGAAATCCACTCATTTCTTTAATCAGTAATAATACCTCTTCGCTAATCTCGTCGAATTCTAAAATATTTTCAATTTTTCTAGTTAAGTTATTTACATTATTCTTTGCTTCTTGACTCCAAGAAACATTCCTATAATATTTTTCTATTGATAAAAAACTGTTTATTAACTCAAATAAAACATCTATCTTTTCAACACAGTCTTTTAATTCTTGTTTGGATGATATTTCATTAGTCACATTAGTAACCTTAATTTTTTTAACAAATGGAATATCTAATTTATTAAACAATTGTTCACTATCAAGATTTGTTTTAAATAAACATTCATATTCATAAACCGGATCCGCAACATCCATTGATATCATAAAATCCACATTTGGATACGAGTAACATATATTTCCACTTTCATTCATTGAATTAATAATCATAAATCTTGTTATTGATTGCATTATATCTTCAACATCAAATACTATATTTATAAAATATGTCTGTGAAAATTCACCATTATCCTCCTTATGCGTGTTTACTACAATACTTGGTTGCTCTTCCTTTATATCTTCAAAATTTTTCTTTAAACTATTTATTAGTTCATCCATGTTTACTTCAATATCTAAAGTATTGTTTATTATGTCATAATCCATATCATTATTTTTATGTTGCCTGCGAAAACGAAATAATTCTACAAGCTTGTCTATAGAATTAAAGCAAAGGTTAGAATTGTCCGTATTAAATTCTAAATTTCCATCACGCACATGGTTTAAAATATCTTCTAATTTATGAGCTAGACTTGAAATCTCATTAAATTCTACAGCTGCTGAACTACCTTTAATTGTATGAATACATCTAAAAAGGGTGTTAAGTTCTTCCATCGAAAATGACTTTTCTAAACTTATCATACATCTTTCTGCTTCTTCTAAATTTTCACTAGTTTCTTCAAAATAAACTTCTAACAATTCATTTTGATTCATATTTTTATCATCTCCCCTTAGGAAATACAAGTGTGAACTCTGTCCCCTCATTTTCAGTACTCATTACTTTAATACTTCCCCCATGCTCTTTCATAATTCCATGCACTATAGATAATCCGAGTCCTGTTCCCCCCTCCTCTTGATGAGTAGTGAAAAATGGATTAAAAATCATATCTAAATGTTCCTTTTTTATTCCACAACCATTGTCCTTTATGGAAATATTAAAATTATCTTTATCTTCTGATGTAAATATAACAATTTGACCATTTTCTTCTCTTTTAAATTTTATTGCTTTAATTGAATTTAAAAATAAGTTAATTAGAACTTGCTCTACTTTCTGCTTTGATGCATTAATTTCGTATCCTACTTGCGAAACTTTATTCAGAAATATTATCTTATTCTTTGTTAGTTCAACCTTAACTAATTTGTAAGCTTCTTCTATACATTCATTTATATTTATTTTCTCATAAAATAACTTTTCTTCCTTCGCAAAAGCCTTAAGTGCACTTATTATTTCCATAATTCTTTCTGTTCCTTTGTACATTGAATTCATAACACTCGGAATATCACTTACAATAGATGCATAAAAATTTCCTTCATCTACACTTATTTTCTTTTCTAATAATCTCCAATATTTTTGTAAAAGCTCTATATTTGCTCTTATATATGTATTAGGATTATTGATTTCATGAGCTATTCCTGCAATAAGCTGGCCTAGGGATGCTAATTTATCAGCTTGAATAAGCGCATTTTCCTGCATTTTAATTTTTTCTAATTGTTCTTTGTTAGAACTCTTAAGTTTGGCCAAAAAATCATTTTTCTCTTTATCATTAATCAGCATATCTTTATTTAAATCTTCAAAAGCTTGTAAAATATTTAGTACTTCGTGATTGGTCTCAATAAGTTCCTTTGTCAAATTCCCAACTTGTTCCTCTAACTCAATGTTTCTTCTAATTAAATATTCTTTCTCTTCACTCATATAACATCCTCTAAATAACTGCCACCAAGACAGTCGCATCATCATTATCTTTTGCAAAATCCCTAAAAATCATATTAGAAAGCACCGCTGGATTATGTGTTGGTATACATGAGTACTCATCATATTCCCATTTGTTAGATATACCATCTGTGTTCATGACTATAATTCCTCCATTTTCATATGAGCTTTGCTGCACATTAACTTTCGTATTAAAAGAAACTCCTAAAGTACCATTAGTAGCTATAAATTTTTTGTCTTTGTTGTTTATAATGTATCTTAGCTGAACATTACCAATACTTCCATATTCAAATGTTTTTCTCTCTTTATCAATTATACATATACCAATTACTGCTCCTCTTGTATATTTCATTCCCGAATCAATACTATAAAGTAATTCTTTTAATGGTTTATAATTGTTTTCCTCCAAAAGTTCCTTTGCTTTAATTGCAGCTTTATTAGCCTCTGTTCCGTGTCCTAACCCATCTATAAGTGCAAGAATAACTTTATTATTAAATTCTTTAATGTAATATAAATCTCCATTTACCTTACATCCAATATAAGGTCTACTCATCACACTTATTTTCACTTCTTTATTACCTATATCTAAACTGCTTTTAAGCCATTTATGCGTTACTACTATAGTTCCAATGCCATTATTTTCAAGCAAATGCCCATATCCGATATGCTTTCCTAAATTAATGCCTGTTCTAGAATAAATTTCAAAACTATCCATTAATCTTTTAATTGCTCCAAGGCCTCCTCCCATTGTACCCTTTGTAGATATTCCATCTTTTATAACTTCATCTACATTAATAATACCTGGTCCTTTATCCTCAGATATAATTTCAATTCCATTCTTTCCGTTCATCTCTATTTTCTTAAATATTATCTTACCTTCAATTGAATGATGCTTTATTAAATTTGTACAAAGTTCATTAACTACAATAGATATCTCACCTATTTCAATACTAGAAAATCCAATTTCTTTGCTTTTTTCTGCTATGTATCTTCTAACTTGACCTATATCCCAATCGTTTCTTATTTCAAATATCTCCATCTAAATATTTCACCATGCGAAATCAAATAAATATCATAACCATTTTTTTATTATGATTTCTGTTCCCTTCCCTAATATTGAAGTTACGTAAAATTCATCCATCAGCCTTTTACTTCCTGACATTCCAAGCCCCATACTTCGGCCTTTAGAATATCCACCCTGCATTGCAAATTCTACATCTTCAATTCCAGGTCCATTGTCTCTAAAAGAAATTTTCAGTCCATGTTTTCTTCCTTCAAAAATTTCTTCAAATAAAACATTCCCTTTTTGTGCATATAGAAATATATTTCTTGCGAGTTCACTAACAGCAGTAATAATTCTTGTTTGATCTACAATTCCGAATTCTAGAAGTTTGGATACTTCTCTTGCCTTTTGCCTAGCAATGACTATATCATTTTCATACTCAATAGAAATTTCACTACATATCATCATTTCTCACTTTCATCAATTCATCTTTAAAAACTTCCTGAATTGCATTTGATTTTATTATATTCTCTAACATCTCTATTCCAGTTTCAACATTCATTGAAGTAGTAATTCCATCTATATTAAATCCCATCTCTACAAGAGTTATAGCCACGTTGGGCTTCATGCCTACAAGGACTGTTTCTGCACCTAATAATCTAATCATAGCTGACATATCAGCTATAATTTTGCCTAGATACGAATCCACCATATCTAATACTGAGATGTCTATTAAAACACCCCCCACTTTATTTTCGTAAACCTTATTAAGTATATCAGATTGTAGTTCAATAGCTGATTTATCTGTTAAATCACTATCAAGTGACACAATTAAAAATTTTTTTATTTTTATAATTGGAATTTTTCCCATGACTACTCTCCATTTAAATACTATTTATTTCTTTAACAACTTTATAACTACACATTTCCATCGCTAGTTTTATTCCATCTTCCATAATTGCCCTTGTTATAATTCCTGATAAATCAACACCTAAATGTACTACAGTTTGAGCTATTACAGGGCTAATTCCTGTAATTATTATCTCTGCACCAATAAGCTTTGTGGCTGCCGCTGTTTTTATTAGATGATTTGCAACTAACGTATCCACAGTTCCAACACCTGTAATATCAACAATGGCTACTTTTGAAGATGTATTAACTATAGTTTCTAGTAATTTCTCCATTACTAGCTGTGTCCTCTTACTATCTAGTGTTCCTATAAGTGGTACTGCTAATATTCCATCCCATATTTTTATTACAGGGGTAGATAACTCCATCATATCTTCTTGTTGCACTTTAATAATTTCTTCTCTTTCATGCACAAAATAATTGAATGAGTGCAAACCAATCTTATCTAATATATCCGATACCCTAAGAATTTCTTTGTTTAAT
Source organism: Clostridium chromiireducens (assembly GCF_003575225.1). Classification (NCBI taxonomy): domain Bacteria; kingdom Bacillati; phylum Bacillota; class Clostridia; order Eubacteriales; family Clostridiaceae; genus Clostridium; species Clostridium chromiireducens. Next base: position 710,623 of record NZ_QXDJ01000001.1, read on the forward strand.
AAGTCTTGAGAATCCTTATAGCAGTCTTGAAGAAATTCGAATACAATCCTCTTTAAAGAATAAATAAAATTAGTTGCTACAGTTGGAGTCTGTCCTCTTGTAGCCATTTTTTTAGAAAATTCTTCAACTATCCGACTCGCTTCCATAAGTTCTCCATTCTCCCAGTTTATCTCACTATTTAACTGCAGCATTGTCAGAAAAGTATTAAAAATCTTTCTTCCCATTTCTTCTATTTCTTTTTCTCTAAAAATTCCATTGCCTATGAGTTTGTGCGAATTTAATTCATGTAGCCATTTTTCTAAAATTTTTTCTCTACTTTCTATAATTTTAGCATTCTGATTCATATTATTCATAATTTTCCCTTCCTTCTAAATCATTCTAATTCATTATGTACTTATCTCAAATTAAAACTCTTAACTTTATCTCTTTGTCATTTTTATTATATCTCCAGAATTTAATATCAAAACCACTTTCCCATCTCCAAGCAAAGTGGACCCAGATATTCCAGGTATTTCTCCAAGAGAATCACTTAATGCTTTAATTACAAATTCTTGTTCATTTAATAGTTTGTCCACTACTAATCCTAACTTTTCAACTCCGTTAGTAATTGTGACTATATTTAATTCTTCTGCTTTTGATATATTATTTTCCAACCTGTCTATTAATAAAAATTTACTTAACCATTCTATGCCTATTATTTCTCCTCTTAAATGAGCAAAATGTTTATTGTTAAATTCATAAACATTATCTTTAGGAATCTTCACAGTTTCAATTATATTATCTATTGGTATAATATAATTTTCTTCCACACTCTTGACTAACAAACCTCTTGATACGGCTAAAGTAAGAGGTAGTTGAATTGTCATTTTTGTGCCTTTATTAACCTCACTATCAATATCAACAATCCCATTTATTTTGTTTATGTTACTTTTAACTATATCCATGCCCACGCCACGGCCTGATACTTCTGTTATCTTTTTAGCGGTACTAAAACCAGGTAGAAAAATTAAATTTAATATCTGTTTCTTGCTCATACTATTTAACATTCCAGGATCTATAAAACCCTTATCTATAACTTTTTTTCTTATTTCTTCACTGTCAATGCCTTTACCATCATCCTGAACTTCAATATATACATTTTTATTTTTATTATAAGCACGCAAATATATTGTACCAATTTCATTTTTACCTTTTTTAATTCTAGTCTTAGGATCCTCAATTCCATGATCTACAGCATTTCTTATTATATGTACCAATGGATCACTAATTCTCTCTATTATGGTTTTATCTATTTCAGTACTTTCTCCCTCAATTATTAAATTGACTTTTTTATTAGTAATTTGAGATACATCTCTTATAATTCTTGGCATTTTTTGAAATACTGTTTTTACTTCTACCATTCGTATAGACATCATAGAATTTTGAAGTTCGTCTGAAATTCTATTTACTGATGCACCAATTTCCTTTACTTCTTTCGCAAGATCTGGAATATCATACTCTAAGCTCAATCTCTTAGCAACATGCATAAAAGCATTCTTTGTCACCATGAGTTCAGCAATAGTATTCATCATCTTATCTAATTTTTCTTGGTTTACTCGTATGCTCTGCAATTGAGTTTCTTTTTTTAGTGCTTCCTTTAATATTTCATTATTAACATCAGGTTTACTGTCACTTTTTATATTTCTCGTTTCTGAACATTCTTTTACACTATATAATAAATCATTTGATAAACTTTCAATTTCTTTATTAATTTTTTCACGAATTGCCTGAGCAGGTATAATGACTTCACTAATTCCACTAATTACACTTATACAAGCTTTTAAATAATCTACAATTTCATAACTTAAGTCAATATTTTCCTTATTAAAATTTATATTTTTATCTCTAAGAATTGATAATAACGTCTCAAAAGAGTGAGATACTAATGATATGTCTTTTGCACAAGCCAAGCAATGATCATCTTCTTTTAATACTCCTAGTAATACTCCTGCAACACCTTTTATACTATGGAAACTTCTAAATAGCTCATTTATTGTAGATACATCATTTCCGTTTTTATCTAGTTTAACTAAATACTCGTTCTCTACTCTTTCTATATGTTCTAACGATTCAGTTATAAATTGTTCTTTAAATTCACCTAAAACTTTAGGATCAATTTCAAAAAAGAACTCATCTTGATTTTCATTATCTTTTGCTTCTTCTTCAATCTTCTTCTCTTCATTACCTATAATATTTTGGACTTTAACCAGAATTTCTTCAACTTTATCTTCATCTTTTAACTCTATTTCAAATTTTCCATCTATTCCTTCAGAATTAATAATATTAACTTTATCTTGTATATCATATATAAAGCTGCTTAACAAATCTAAGCCTTCTATAAAACAATCCACAAATTCAGTACTTATCTCAATTTTTTCTTTCCTTAAACTATCTAATGCAGTCTCCAGACTGTGACTTAATTTTGTAATTCCTACAAGACCTAAAAATGATGAACCACCTTTTATACTATGAATAGCTCTAAAAACATCATTAATTAATTCACTTTTCTCTGCATTTGTTTCAAGCTTCAATATTTCCTTTTCAACTTGATTTGAAGACTCAACAGCTTCTTCTATAAATAAATTTAATATTTCTAAATCTTGACTTTCAAACGTATAGCTCATATCTACACACTCTCTTTTCTAAGGATTTCTTTAACTATGAGTATAAATTTATCAGGTTCTGTAGGTTTAATGAGAAATATATCTGCGCCAGCTTTCATTCCTTTTGATATTTCTTTTTGCTCATCCTGAGTTGATACTACTATTATAGGAGTCTTTATTCCTAGCTTTCTTATTTCTTCTATTAATTCATAACCGTTCATCTTTGGCATATTTATATCAGTAATAATAATACTGAACTCATTATTTAATATTTTTTCATAAGCCACTAAGCCATTTTCTGCCGTATCTGATTCAAAAGAAAAAACTTTTAAAATATAGCTGTAAAAATTTCTAACCATTTCTGAATCATCAACAATCAATATCTTTTTCATACTTACAAATCCTTTCTAAAAGGTTTTGAATAAACTATGCTGCCTCCAATTCTTTGAGCTTTGAAAGCAGAACTTATTCTCCCTATAGACTCTGAATGACCAAGAAATATGAATCCTCCTGGATTTAAGCTATAGTAAAAACTATCTATTACTGTCTTTCTAGATTGGTCATTAAAGTAAATTAGAGCGTTTCTGCAAAAAATAACATCATAATTTATCATCTTTTTCATTTCATTAAAATCAAAAAAGTTTAATTTTTTAAATTCTAATGGCTTTCTAAGCTTTAAATTTACTAAATATTTCTCATTTCTCTTCACGAAATATTTGCTAAGATACTCCGGCGGCACATCCTTTACTGACCTGTTGTCATATACTCCTATCTTGGCATAATTAAGAACTTCATTATTAATATCGGATGCAGTTATCTTAATATCCCATTTTTCTGGTTCATCTAGCATCTCATATAATATTATAGATAACGTATATGGCTCGTCCCCTCTAGAACACGCTGCACTCCATATATTTAAGGTATAATCATTGTTTTGTTCCTTTTCCTTTACTATAAGTGGTAAAACCTCTTCCGCAAAATTCTGAAGTTGTGGAAAATCACGAAAAAAATAAGTTTCATTTACTGTTAAATCATTAATAAATTTATAAAATTCGGTTTCATCAACAGAAAACTTTATAAGATTATAATATTCTTTATAGTCTGAAAAACCTAATTCAATAATGCGACTTTCAAGTCTTTTTTCTACAAAATATTTCTTATTCAGTTCATAATATAATCCCGTTTTCCTATAAACTAATTCTGTGAACTTTTCATATAAACTCTCAGATAATATCACTTAACCACTTCCAATCTATAAAGGGCCTCTTGTGCACACTCTCTAACATCAGGATTTATATCCTTAATTAGCTTATTCAAATTCTCTATTGCTCGTTTATCACCGTATGCTCCTAAACTTGTAATAGCTGCAACTTTTAAAAGAAGGGTAGTGCTATCTAAATTTTGGACTATTAATTTATAACAATCCTCAAATTTATACTTATAAAGACTGCATATAATTTCATATTTATTTTGTAATTCATTTTCGCTTTCTAAAAGTCCCTTAAGAAAAAGGAATTCTTCATATTTATTTTCTTTACATATTTCTCTTATAACGATTCTTCTTACTTCTGCCTCGCAATCTTGAGCCATAATATACATATATCTATAGAATTTATCATCATTTTTAATTAATTTCATTATTTTAACTATTTCTTTTCTTACTTCTTTATCTTCATTATCTAAAGTTTCACCAATAATTTCTTCTGCTTTTTTACTATCTAAGTAAAACAAAATTTCTAATGCTTCTACTATGACAAAATCTTTCGCTTCTCTAATTATTTCTATAATATTATTAGTATCTATAAATTTACTATTTTCCATAAACTTTTGTGCAATAATTTTCCTCAAATTAATATTAGGGTCTCTAAATATTTTTATCAGAGGCTTGATATCATTATTATTTTCAAGTTTTATCCCCTGTATTGCAATCTCACTTAATTCATGGTTATTAGAGTTTATAAATTGATTTAAAATATTTTTATCATAATAACTTTCAATTTCTGCAATAATCCTTAGTGCTTCTACTCTTATCGTATTCTCTGTTTCACCATATAAAAAACCATTAACATATTCGTTAAATCCCAAAATCTGCCTTCTTCTAATAATTCGTAAAACAAATATATTTATCTTAATATTATTATCTTTTATAATTTCTGAAATAATCTCTTTCGATATATCCTTTTGATTTACTACTATTTCAAATAAATCTTCAAAATACTCTTCATCTTGAGAATTTATTATTAATTTATTTAAAAGCTCTATATCATTTATTGAAAATATAACTCCTAATTTTACTGCTGTTCTAATACTATCTAAATCCGACTTGAAATTTTTAGAACCAATTTTTTCTTCATAATAATTTTTAAGCAAGTTTTTCACTTCTGTACATAACGTATTCACTTCATTTCTAGCAATTATCCCATTAATACAGTAGTTTAAATTATTCTCATCAATTTGAAACCCAATTCTATATACTGTAATAACTTTCTCTAAATGAGAAATTAAACCAATATCGCCTAAAGCTTTAATATAAGAATTAATAATAATATTTTTCTCTAATATTGATAAGTTAGTTTCATTAAATTTATCTTCAATATTCTCCGCAGCAGAGGCTTCCCCAAGGGATGCAAATGTATTGATTAAAGCTACAATTATCCATATATTGTTAGATGCTTTTAAAATGTTTAATAACTTAGGAGCAGCAGGAATGTATTTATGATAATTTAGTATTTCTATAGCTATCTGAACTATATTGTCCTCCACATCATTCAAAGCTGCTACAGCAATCAAACTGCTTTTCTCAGTTCTAATTTCCTTTGCTATATCTAATATGAATTTCCTTATATTTTTATCCTCATGATAAACCATTTTACTTATAGTATTAATACATACTTCACCCATATCTTGTAATATTTCTATAGCGATATTTCGGATGCGAGTGTCATCTATTTCAAGCATTTTTCCTACTAAATTTGCAGTATATTCAGTTTTAAATTGCCCAATCCTATTTGCGATCATTTCTTGAGTGTATTTATCTTTTTCATTTTGAAGTTTACTTATAAGATACTCAACATTACTTTCATCCATTTCTTGAAGTTCATAAAAATCTATCTCAATCAGCACCTTTCTAGAAAAATAGGATTGGATTATTTTCTTATATTTACTGCTTTTATTATTTCCCTCGCTATATTATGTGAAGGAACTACTATATCAGCTCCGCCTCTTTCTATAGCTTCTCTTGGCATGCCATATACAATTGCAGTAGATTCATCTTCAGCTATAGTTATTCCGCCTGCTTTTTTTATTTTAACCATTGCATCTGCTCCATCATCTCCCATTCCAGTCATTAGGACTCCTATGGTTCTTTTAGGACCGAAACATTCAAGCACTGATTCCATTGTTATATTAACAGAAGGCATAAAAAGAGTTTGCGGCTGCTTAGTTAATCTTATTAAATTGCCACCCCTTATACTGCTGCTTCTTACTAAAAGCTGATAACCTCCCGGCGCTAAAAATCCTCTTCCATCAGTAATGATGTCACCAGCTTCAGCTTCCTTAAAATTAATTTCAGTTGCTGAATCAATTCTTTTAGCAAATTGGTTTGTAAATGATGGAGGCATATGCTGGACCACTATTATAGATGCTTTTAAATTTCTCGGTATTTGTGGAAGTACCTCCATAAGTGTACTTGGCCCTCCCGTTGATATCCCAATAACTACAACTTTTGAAAGATTATCACTCATCACAATATTTCTTTCATTAACATCAGATTTTTTATAAAAACTCTGACTTCTTTCACCAATAGCTGTAGAATTATTATTCATAATTCTTTTACGTCTATTTCTTTTTTGAATATATTTATAAGCTGCCTTCACTTTTTCTATTATTTCTTTTCCGACTATATACAAGTTTGAAGATACCGTTCCAGATGGTTTACTAACATAATCAAAAGCACCTAACTCAAGTGCCTCAAATGTCTTTAATGCACCTTCTTGTGTAAGAGAACTCAAAATAAGAACAGCCACTTCAGAAAATTCTTCTAAAATATACTGCATAGAAGTTAACCCATCCATTACAGGCATATTAATATCCATTGTTACTACATCTGGATTTAATAATCTTACTTTTTCTATGGCATCTTCTCCATCCTTGGCTATTCCAACAACTTCTAATTTGTCGTCTGTAAGTAAAATTTCTTTTATTACTCTTCTCATTAAAGCAGAATCATCAACTATTAATACTCTTATTTTTTGCACCATTATAATCACCTTTTTAGATATTAAATTAATACTTAATTAATTATTCTATAAAGTTCCATTTAGATTTTGAACTGTGAGTCACCTAAATGGAACTATTTATAATTTATATATTATTAAAATTCAGTATCTGATCCAATTTTAGTATTATAACCATTCTATTTCCATTATCTATCTTTCCAACCCCATCAATATATTTATTGGTTTTACCCTGACTTAATATATCTGGTGAACTTTCTATAAGATTCTTTTCAAATCTTAATACTTCAGAAACTTCATCAACAATTATTCCTGTTTTTTTATTATTTAGATCTACAATAATAATTCGTGTAGAATCTGTTACTTGTTTTTCATCCATTTCAAATAATTTTCTTAAATCTAGTGCTGGTATTATATTTCCTCTTAGATTTACAATTCCATCAATAAAATATGGAGCTCTTGGAATTCTTGTTATTTCTGTCATTCGTGTTATTTCTTGAACGAAATTTATTTTTATGGCATATTCTTCTCGATCTATTTTAAAAGTTACTAATTGTTCTTCATCTAGCAATTGTTTTTCGATAGTTTTAAAATTTTCTTCTTTGTTTGTATCTATCCCTGAAATTTTTTCAAGTTTTTCTAGAGCTATTAACTTGGTTGGTTCTAAAATCATAACAAGTCTTTTTCCATCATCTAATTTAGCTACACCCTTAAGAGGCTCTTCTTCATTAGAAAAAATGCTTGGCGGTGGCTGTATAATGCTTTCTGGAACTCTTTTCACCTCAGAAACTTTGTCCACCATTATTCCACAAGTTATTTTCCCCATATCAACTATCAAAATTCTAGTATGATCATTGATTTCTGAAACCTCTAATCCAAAATATTTTCGTAAATTTAAAATTGGTAACAGATTATTTCTTATAGATACTACACCTTCAATGTAATCTTCAGTACTCGGAACTTTTGCTATTTCAATTACTCTTATTATTTCTTTTACTTGCATTATATTTATTGCATATTCTTCTTTATCCACCATAAAAGAAACTAGCTGTTCCTCATTTATTTTTTCTTTTTCTATTAAATTATCAAACTTTTCTAAATCTCCACCAAAATCGTTTAGATCAATATTTTGAACTTCCGGAGCATTTAGAACTTTTAATAAATCTAAAAGTAATATGATACGATTACCATTATCAAGTTTCAATACTCCGCTTAAATAATCCATATTTTCTGTTCTCATTATACTTGGAGTAGCTTCAATTTCTGAAGAATTTATTCTCATCACTTCTGACACTCTGTCTACTATTACACCTGTAGCCCTGCCATTTATATCAATTACAAGTACTCTGCTATTCTCATCTTTGTCCTTTTTTTCCATGTTAAATCTTGTTCTGCCATCTATAATTGGAAGTACATTTCCTCTAAGATTGCATACACCTTCTACATAGAATGGTACATTAGGTACTTTTGTAATTTCGAAAACTCTGACTATTTCTTTTACATTCATTATATCTGCTCCGAACTCATCATTTCCAAGGTGGAAGGTTACCAACTGTCTTTCTGCTAAACTCAAATTGTTTTCTATAAGAGCCATTTGCTATCCCTCCATTTATTACATATTTTGTAATTCATCTGCAAGCCCTGCTATCTCCTCTATAGCTTCTGCAAGTTCTTGCATTCCTTTAGATTGTTCTGTTGCCACATTGCTCGCTTCTTCTGTAGCTGCAGAAGTTTCTTGAGCTGCAGATGAAATTTGTTCAACTCCCTTTTTAGCTTGTTCAAGTGCAACCATAGTTTCTTCAGACCCTCTAGAAATATCGTTTGTCCCAGTTAAAATAACATTCATTCCATCTTGAATTAAATTTAAATTATCTGTTATTGTTTTTGCTTTTTCAACTTCCGCAAAAGAGGTCTTACTAGATAATTCTATGTCTGTAGCAACTCTTGTGATCTGACTTTGAATTCCTCTCACTAGGTCTTTTATCTTATCTGTATTTTCAGCTGATTCATTTGCTAATGTTCTTATATCTCCCGCTACTACTGAGAAACCTCTTCCAAATTCACCTGCTCTAGCTGCTTCTATTGATCCATTAACTGCTAACATATTAGTTTGAATTGTCACATTTACAATGGCATCTACAATTTTATCAATTTTTCTAGTAGTTTCCTCTAAATTTTTGATATTCTTTGCAGCTAAAGTACTAGCTTCAGCAGAGGAACTAATTCCTTCTATCATTACATCTATTCCTTGTTTATTTTCATCAAGTAAATTCTGAAGTTCTGTAACTTTTTCTGCTGATTCAATTGATCTTGAATTCATCTGTGTTGCTCCAGCTGCTAATCTTTCACTAATTGCTGCTGCTTTATCTGTCAAGTTTGCCTGTGCTTCTGCTCCTATTGCAACTTGCTCAATGGCTCTCATTATCTCTGTCGCGACCGAATTTGCCTCTTCGACATTTGAAGATAGCTCTTCAGCAGTAGATGCAAGTATTTCTGATGATTTTTGTGTATCCGTTGACACTTTTAATTCTTCTGATAACTGGGAAAGTTCAGAAGACGCTATATTTAATTCTTCAAACGCTCTATTTTGTTCTTCTATTGACCTTTCCACTTCTTCTGCTGCACTGGTTTGCTCTTCTGCTGCTGCAGCTATTTGTTCAGATATTTCTAAAAATTCTGAAGCTCCCTTATTTGCATCTGCAGAATTTTCTTCTATTTCATTTATGCCACTTTGTACTACAATAACATCTTCTTCAACTTTCACTAAATCCTCAGTAATTTTTTTAGCTTTTTCTACTTCTTCATTTGCTGCCTTTCCTGAAGCTTCTATATCAATTACAACAACTTTAACATTTTTTTGTATTTCGTTTACTAGTTCTGTTATATTACGAGCAGATTTTTCAGATATTTCTGCTAAATTTCTCACTTCATCTGCTACTACTGCAAAACCTCTTCCATGTTCCCCTGCTCTTGCTGCCTCAATTGCTGCATTCAGGGCAAGTAAATTTGTCTGATCAGCTATTCGTACCACTGCTTGTACAATATTACCTATCTCATCAGATTGTTTTTCAAGCTCATTAATTAACTTGACAGATTCAAGATTTGTCTTAGCTGCTTCTCTAATCCCTAATATAAGCTGTTCTGTATCCTTTGCCGTTGCTCTTATTAATGTCTGAGCCTCATTCATTTTATCCAATGATTCTTTTGCTCTTTCCATAGCTATAATAGAAGCCTTATCTATCTGATTTACCGCTGCCCTTGATTCTTCTGCAGCTGATGATGCTTGGACTGCTCCAGCAGCTATTTGAGTCATTGTAGCTCCAAGTTCCCTAGATGCTGCACTTGCTTCTTCAATACCTGCTGCCAATTGCTCTGTTGCAGTTGATATCCTTTCAGCCATTTGTTGTTGTTTTGCCAAAGTTCTTGATCTCATCTTTTCTTGAGCTTGCTTTCTTGCTATCTCTCTTTTCTTTTCCATGGCATCAGCACTATGTTCCAGTGAAGTTCTTTTTGTGCTGCTCCTTGTAGTTACTGATCCTGCCCTTTCACTTTTAGCTTCCTTATTAAGCGTTGTAGTTGGTTTTGCAAGTTTCTTCTCCATAAAAATCTCCTCCTAAAATACATGTAAAAACAAAAAAAAAGCCCTTTTTTAATGTAACTTACAAATATCATCTAAACACGCATGAATATACTCTACAATTTTACTAAAACACATGTTGATAACACATAAACTTAGTAATTCAAGCTTCATTTACATAATGGGCTTTTAATTTTTATCAATATATTAAATTATAGTTTAATTTTAACATTATTTTAACACTACATCAACATAATAAATTATTTTTTTCATAATTTTTGTCATTTTATGTGGTTTATTTTACATTTCTCGATTATTAAGTAGTTAAGTGTAATTTGTATGATCTTACCGTTAAATAAAAACTTTCTAAGAGTCACTTTAAAAGCAATAATGATAAAAGGTTCTAAATGTATGGTTATTCCATTTCTGCATGCTCCCAATTTCATTGTGGCAAGCAGTAAATGGAACAACCATCCATCAAGAACCTAATTAGCCTATTTTAAAGGCCTATTTCACAAATATATATCCAATTTCTAGATTAAGCATACTTCAAGTTCTCATTGCGGAACTCTATACTCTACCAAAACCATAAATTGCATATTTATGATATTACACTTTTACGTCTTTCATCTCTAATAACTATAATCCTTTGTAACACAATAAACAGGAATAATAGCATTCCAACAGCTATTTTAGTCCACCAGGAATTTAATGTCCCATCGAACATTATAAGGCTTTGAATTATTCCTGTTGTAAGTACTCCAAATAATGGCCCTATGATACTTCCGTATCCTCCAGTTAACAATATCCCGCCAATTACGCATGCTGCTATAGCATCCATCTCCATTCCGTTGCAATGAAGCCCATAACCTGAAAGCGTGTATATTGTAAATAACAATCCACCTAAAGACGAACAAAATCCAGAAAATGTATATACAAGTACTTTTGTTCTTTCTACAGGTAGTCCCATTAACTTTGCAGAATTTTCATTACCACCAATTGCATATACTGTCCTTCCAAATCTTGTGAACTTTAGCATATAAAATGCTGCTGCTACAACTATTAGACTTACAACAACATTAATTGAAATAAATGCATCTGGTAATATTGCAATTCTATATGATGAAATGGCCGTGAAAAAAGGATTATCAATTGTAATTGTATCAATGCTTATAATATAACTTGCTCCTCTTGCAAAAAACATCCCCGCAAGGGTTACAATCCATGGATGTAACTTAAACTTTTGAATCAAAAGGCCTTGTACTGTTCCAAAAATTATTCCTACAAAAAGCGCTATTAAGATTACAAGAACTGGATTTACTCCTTTTTGCAGTAAACTTGCAGTAATCATGCTTATAAAAGCAATCATGGAGCCCACTGAAAGATCAATTCCACCAGTTAATATTGCTACTGCCTCACCAATTGCTACTACTATTAAATACGCATTATCAATAAATAGGTTAGTAAATACTTGAGGTGATAAAAATCCTCTATATAAAACTGAACCAATCAGAAATAATCCTATAAACAATGCGATTGTCGCATAAATTGCAATATAATCTTTGTTTAATTTAAATATATTCTTTTTTTCTATGGATTTATTCATGCTCTAATCACCTCTTTTTCATTTACCGGAGCTTTTGCAGTTTTCTTTACTTTCAGCATTTTTCTGAATTCTGGAGATTGAATAATGCATACAACAATAACAACAATTGCTTTTACAACTAGTGTAATTTCTGGCGCAACTCCTAAACTATATATAGTTGTTGTTAATGTTTGAATAAATAACGCTCCAACAACAGTTCCTGAAAGATAGAACCTGCCTCCAGACATAGAAGTTCCTCCAATAACAGTTGCAAGTATTGCATCAAGCTCTAACCATAATCCTACGTTATTAGCATCAGCGCTCTTAATATTTGAGCATAATATTATTCCTGCTATTCCAGCAAGTACTCCACATATAACATAAAGTGAAAATACAACTTTCCTTGACTGAATACCTGCAAACCTACATGAATTATTATTAACTCCGATTGACTCAATAAATAATCCTAATGCAGTTCTTCTAATTAAAACATACATAATAAGAGCTACTATTAGTGCAATGAATATAGCTACTGGAAGTAGTATATATCCAGTTCCTATAAAAATAAAATCTTTATTATTAAAAGTTAGTATTTGCCCTCCTGTTATAAGTTGAGCGATTCCTCTTCCAACTATATAAAGAATTAGTGTTCCAACCATTGGCTGAACGCCTATATATGAAACCAAAAAACCATTCCATATTCCACAAGCTAATCCACTAACTATACCTATCGCAACTGCTAATGGAACAGAGCCTCCATCAACTATTACAGTTGCTGATAGAGCTGCACTTATTGCAATTATAGATCCAACAGAAATATCTATACCTTGAGTTGCTATTACAAGAGTCATTCCAAGTGATATTAAGATTAATGGTGCTGCACGATTTAATATATCAATAGTATTACCAAATAAATGTCCATCTTTCATACTTACGCTTAAGAAGCTTGGTGTCATTATAAAATTAAATAACAGCAATATAATTAAGCTTGTTAATGGCCAAAATATTTTAGCGTTATAAATTTTATGAAAAATACTTATTTCTTTTCTATTTTCCATACTACCTAGCACCTCCCGCTATAGTTTTCATAATATTTGACTCCTCTATTTCATCTCCAACTAATTCTCCAATAACATTTCTATCTCTAAGTACTATTACTCTATCGCAGCATTTAACTACCTCTGGAAGTTCAGATGAAATAAATAAAATGGTCATACCTTGCTTAGCTAAAGCTAAAATTAATTCTGTTATTTCACCTTTTGCTCCTATATCAATACCTCTTGTTGGTTCATCTAATATTAATAATTCAGGTTCTGTAGCCAGCCATCTTGATAGTATTACTTTTTGTTGATTGCCTCCACTCAGATTACTAATTTTCTGCTCCATACTTGGTGTTTTAATTCTAAGCAAATCAATATATTTTTGTGAGATTTCTTGTTGTTTTTTCATTGGCAAATATTTAAATACACCTTTGTTTGCTTGAAGAGCCAATATTATATTCTCTCTTATGGTTAAATCTCCAACTATTCCCTCAATCTTTCTATCTTCAGGGCAGAACCCCAGTCCTTCTTCTATTGCTTTTTTAGGATAAATATATGAATATGTCTTTCCATTTATAGTTATATTTCCACTTGTAGATTTATCTATGCCAAATATTGCTCTTGCACATTCACTTCTTCCAGATCCAAGAAGTCCAGCAAAACCAAGAATTTCGCCCTTTTTAATTTCTATGTTAAACGGACTAATAGTTCCAGATCTACCGAATTTATTTGTGGATATAAAATTTACTCTCTTTACCTTAGATGTTTCTTTTTTAATTCTAGTGCTTTTTTCTATTTCACCATAATCTTTACCTATCATTTTAGAAACCAATTCAATTCTTGAAAGCTTATCAGCATCATATGTTCCAACCAATTCTCCATTTCTAAGTACTGTAAGTTTATCTGAAACCTCATATACCTGATCTAAAAAGTGAGTAACAAATATTATTGACATTCCTTCTTCTCTAAACTTTTTCATAATTTTAAATAATTGCTTTACTTCTTTATCATCTAAGCTTGATGTAGGTTCATCAAGGATTAGTATACCTTGTGAGATATCCACCGCACGTGCAATAGCTACCATTTGTTGAACTGCGACTGAATAATTATTTAAAGCTTTTTTTACATCAACTTTTAAATTTAACCTTTCTTCCAATAACTTTTCTGCATCACTATTCATCTTTTTCCAATCAATACCGCCATTTTTCTTAGGTTCACGTCCAATATATATGTTCTCTGCAACAGTTAAATTGGGACATAAGTTTACTTCCTGATATACTGTACTAATACCATGATTTTGAGCTTCCTGCGTAGATGAAATCTTTATGTCTTTACCTCTCAATGTAATTGTACCCTCATCTACTTCATAAACACCCGTAAGTACTTTTATTAATGTTGATTTTCCTGCTCCATTTTCTCCCATCAGTGTATGAATTTCACCCTTTCTAAGAGTAAAATCAACCTTTGAGAGAGCTCTAACACCAGGAAAGAATTTACTAATATTTTTCATTTCTAAAACTATATTAGAATCGCTCATTTATATCACTCCTCTTGTTTTCACACAACTCCAAACATGTACGTACTACCTTTTTTTTAACATAAGAGCATGGACTAAAACCAAGCTCTTATGTTTGTTACTACTAGTATTTTCTATTTGGTAATTCTGCAGCTGCATCCTTTTGTAAGAATTGGCTTTCTTTTGAGTTTATAGTTCTTTCTACTTCTTTTCCATCTAATATGTTTTTAGCAACTTCTAACAATTGTGGTCCTAGTAGTGGGTTACATTCAACTGTTGCATTAGCTTTTCCATCAACCATTGCTTGGAATATATCCTTAATTCCATCAACTGATAGTATAAATATATCTTTTCCTGGTTTCTTACCATATTCTTCAATTGCTTGAATAGCTCCCATTGCCATATCATCATTATGAGACCATAATACATTTATCTTATCTCCGTCAGATTTTAAGAAAGCTTCCATAACTTCTTTACCTTTTGCACGAGTAAAGTCACCAGTTTGTGATTTTATTATCTTATAATTAGGACAATCTTTTATTGCATCATTAAATCCTTGTTGTCTTCCAACCATTGCAGTTGATCCAACTGTTCCTTGAAGCTCTGCTATATTAAGCTTTGCATCTTTACCGAATTGATCTATTAGTATTTGTGCAGCCTTTTTACCTTCTGCAACCATATCTGAACCTAAGAAACATTTATAGAGTGAATCATCTGAAACTGTAACTTTTCTATCAACAATTACTACTGGAATTTTAGCATCCTTAGCTTCTTTAAGTACAGTATCCCAACCTGTTTCAACAACTGGGTCTAAAGCTATTAAATCTACTTTTTGAGCAATAAATGATCTTATTGCTTTTATTTGATTTTCTTGCTTTTGTTGACCATCTGAGAATTTCAAATCAAAATTTGAATCTAAAGTTGGAATTGATTTTATGGAATCAGTTTCTGCTGTTCTCCAACCACTTTCTGCACCAACTTGTGCAAATCCGATTACCTTTTTACCTGAAGATTTTTCATTTGATGTCTGTGCTGATCCATTTCCGCCTGCTGAACCTCCACATCCTGCAAGCATTCCAATACATATAACTGTACTTGCCATTAATGCGATCATCTTTTTTAACTTCATAATTAATTCCCCCTGTATTTTATGATTTCGTTTTCATGAGTTCATTATATATCCTCAGTTTAAAATTGTATTTGCATTAATCAGCACTTTTTTATACTTTTACGAATTTTGGAAATTCTTTTTTTAATTACTCAAGGTATCTTTGACTATTTTATTACATTCTAATATTATCTTCTTAGGAATATCGTCTTCCTTATTCAACATTTTTAGGGCATATTCTATTGCCTCTTTCCCTCCAGTTCTACATGTAAATGTTCCTTGTAATACCCCGTTCTTAACTAATTCTATTCCGCCCTGTGGTCCTTCAAGTCCATCCACTCCAATTATCTTAATATCCTTTGAGTTAGTACTCACTATTGCATAATATGCTCCAAGTGCCATGTAATCACTATGAGCAAAAATTATATTTACACTTTTATCTTCCTTCAGAATTTCTTCTAACTTATCCTGAGTCTCATTCTTCTTCCAATTTCCAACAATAGTCCTATCTATAGAAATATTTTTATATTTACTAATTGCCTCTTTAAAACCGCTAGTTATTTCCTTATCCGTACTTGAATCTAGTATTCCCTGAACTTCAATAACATTAACTTTATCATTTCCCGATAATTCTCCTATGAACTCCCCGGCTTGAACGCCAATAGATTTTGTATCAGCACCTATATACAAGCTGTAATCGTATCCATCTACCGCCCTATCTAACAATATTACCGGAATGGATTTATATGCCTTTCTTACTGTAGATGTTAACTCTTTGGAGTCATTAATTGAGACAATAAGTAGATCTGCACCAAAATTTATTAGATCCTCGATATCCTTTTTCTGTTTTTCTACATCTCCGCCTGCATCTTTGAAAATTATTTTTATATTACTATGTTTTTTAGCCTCCTCTTGTATCTCCTTATTCATATATATTCTCCAAGGCTCGTATAGATTAGCTTGAGACATTCCGATTATAAACGTATCCTTCTTTTCAGTGCTTGTCTTATATAAGTAAACTGAAAAAAACATTAATATAAATATAAAAATTATAATTACAGATATATAGAAAGTTTTTCTTCTATTTTTCATTCTATTTTCCCCTCTTATAATCTGTCGGTGATATTCCAACTACTTTTTTAAAGGCTCTACAGAAATAATGTTGGTTACTATACCCAACTAATTCAGCTACATCATAAATTTTTATTGTTGGATCTTCCATGATATACATTGCTTTCTTTATTCTTATATTTGTTAAATAATCAATAAAAGATAATCCTGTTTCTTTTTTTAATAACTTACTTAAATATGATGAAGTTACTTCCAATTTTTCTGATATATCGTTGATGTTTATATCATTAGAATAATAACTATCTTCTATATGCTTGATTGTTAGTAACACAATAGGAGTACATTTCTTTTTTTCACTTACGCTATTTCTAATCTTTATATATTCCGCTTTTATTTTTAATACACCCTCAGAGACATTGGCTTGTTCAATTATAACATTACACTTTAAATATTTTGATATATCTGCTTCTATACTACTGCTTACAGCAACCCATTCCAACATATCGTTTATTTTGCTTATTAGTACTATATTATGTTTTTCATCAGAAAAAATAAAATTTGAATTTAATTCTTTGAATTTATCTTTTAATAGATTCGCAATTGCAAATTCCAATAATTCTGAGTCCCATTTCTCTCCTATACTCTCGATATTTAGTTTTTCCATAAGCTTTATAACTATAATTCCAACGTTCTTTCCGAATTCAATACCGAAAAACTTTATCTCTTTTAAAACCTGTTCATCAGATAATTTATTATTAAACCATTCACTAAAAAAAGTCTTTTGAAGCATATCTTTATTTTCAGTTAGCTGTTCTTTAACCCATTCTAAATAATTATCTTCCTTTTCTCTTTCATTAAGTTTGTAAACTGCTTTGATTATTACTTCTTCAATATTTTTTTTACTTACTGGTTTTAAGATGTAATCAAAGACATTAAATTGCAATGCTTTCTGTGCATAGGAAAAATCATCATACCCACTTATTATTATAACAATGCTTTTATTGTTAATTTCCTTTAATTTCTGTAAAAGATTCAGCCCATTTAGAAATGGCATATTTATATCTAACAAAATAATATCTGGATTTTTCTTCTGTATTATTTCTAATGCAATTTCTCCATCTTCTGCCTCTCCTACAATCTCAATATTAAATCCACTCCATTCCAAAACTTTCTCGATTCCTCGTCTAATTTTAGGTTCATCATCAGCAACAACCAATTTCCACATAAAACCCTCCATTTTTTATACTTATTAGCTTTCAGTGATATCTCCAATGT
Source organism: Clostridium chromiireducens (assembly GCF_003575225.1). Classification (NCBI taxonomy): domain Bacteria; kingdom Bacillati; phylum Bacillota; class Clostridia; order Eubacteriales; family Clostridiaceae; genus Clostridium; species Clostridium chromiireducens. Next base: position 728,672 of record NZ_QXDJ01000001.1, read on the forward strand.
TTTAATTCGTTACTTTTCCTAATAATACTATATTAGTTACATATTTATATTATTTCAATATATTTCGGAATTATTTTTCAAAATAATTGTATGTACAACGTCATTGTATTATAATATACTTGTGCATACATGAAAACAATGTCAATCATATGTAAATGTATACTTAATAATAAGACATTGTTTGATTTAATTTGGAGGTGTTTAGTATGGCAATAGAAAAAAAAGTTTTTGGAACAATGCCTGATGGGAAAGAAATTTATATTTATACTCTAAAAAATAATAATGGAATGACAGTTGATATCACTAATTACGGCGGTATAATTGTCACATCACTAGTTCCGAGTAAAAATGGTGAATTTATTGATGTAATGCTAGGATATGATAATTTAGAAGGCTATTTAAAGGGCGATAAGTTTTTTGGCGCATTAATAGGCCGTTTCGGAAATAGAATACAAAATGGTAAATTCACTCTTAATGGACAAGAGTATACTGTAGCACAAAACGATGGTGAAAATCATCTTCATGGTGGAATAAAAGGTTTTGATAAAGTAGTATGGGAAGCGGAAATATCTAATGCTTCTTCGAATGAATTACAACTTTCTTATTTTAGTAAAGATGGTGAAGAAGGATATCCTGGTAATCTTAATGTTAAGGTTACATATGTTCTTACTGAAGATAATGCAATTGAAATAAATTACAATGCAACTTCCGATAAAGATACGGTTGTAAACCTTACAAATCATGCTTATTTTAACCTTTCTGGACATTCTTCCGGAGATGTTCTTAATCAAAAATTAATGATAAATGCTGATAAATTTACAGTAAATGATCAGTACTCAATTCCTACGGGAGAAATAAAAGAAGTTTCAGGAACACCTATGGACTTTAAAACATTAACTCCTATTGGTAAAAATATAAATAGCGACTATGATCAAATTATCTTTGGAAAAGGCTATGATCATAACTGGGTATTAAATGCTAATGGCTCACTTGAAGTAAAAGCTGCTCAAGCAATAGATGAAAATTCAGGTATTGTAATGGATGTATTTACTAGTACTCCTGGTATACAATTTTATAGCGGAAATTTTCTTGATGGATTAGGTGCAGGTAAAAACAGCGCTATCTATAATATTAGAAATGGCTTCTGCCTCGAAACTCAATATTTCCCGAATTCTATAAATTGTGATAAATTTGAATCTCCAATACTTAAGGCCGGTGAAGAATATAATCACAAAACAGTTTATAAATTCTCTATTTTATAGCCTTTATATATTTAAAAGTGAAGATATACTTTTAATGTACTAATATCTATTATATTTTAAATATTAGTGATTGATATTTAAAACAACTACCAAATTTGCTTTAAAATATTTTTAAGACAAATTTGGTAGTTAACAACAAATGTTAACTGTATCAATTTATACATATTTTTAAATTGTTATAATATTTAAATTCAAGAAAACGTTTAAGTGCTATTTGAGCTTAACAGCCTTATCGATCATTGGTATTTTCTATCGAAGGAGGGAGTATATGTATAATAAATTCGCAAAGATTATCAGGAATTGTTCAATTCGTAATAAATTAAAAATTACATTTGCATCAATTTTAGGACTTACTTTTTTTCTTATGACAGTTGCCATTTGTGTTATATTTTTTATTTCATCACGTACAAATTCACTATATGATGGACCATATAAAGTTTCTGAAACTATTTCTAATATTAGAGTTAATCTACAATCAATAAAAATGGACATGTTTAGATCTATTACTGAAACAGATTCACAAATAAAAATTGTTTATTTAGAACAAGCCGATACTGAATCTGTAAGTCTCACTAAAAATATAGAAATCTTAAAAGAAATCTATAAGGGTGATACTGGGTTATTAGATGAATTTCTATCAAGTGTGAAAAATTCAGAAGAAAAAAGAGCAAAATTAAGCGAATTGCTTAAATCTAAGACTAATCAGTCAGTAATGAAAGTAAGTCAAGATACCTATTCTTCACAAATAAAGCAATCTGAAGACAGTATACTTAAGCTTTTTAAGGCATCTCAGGAAAATGCTAAATCTTTTGTTACCAGTTCAAACTCTTATAAAAATATTTCATTAGTATTTATTATTATTATTATGCTTCTTTTAATTGTTATATCACTTTTCTTAACTAGAACATTAAGTGATGTATTACTCGAGGGTATTAATCATGTTAAAGATATAGCTAAAAATATAGCTTCAGGAAATCTCAAAATAGATACTTCATACAACTCAGATGATGAAATGGGAGAGATGTCTAACGATTTGACTAACTCTATAGAAATGCTAGTTTCTTATATATGCGACATAACAAATACCCTAGAAAAATTATCAAGTGGCATTCTTGATGTAAACTTAGATACATCTATTGAATATGTTGGGGACTTTGCTCCTATTCAAAAATCTATAAAAAATATAATATATTCTTTAAACTCTATATTTTATAATATGAACGAATCAATTTCCTCAATCTCTAACGGCTCAGAACAAATATCTTTAACCACACAAATACTTTCTCAGGGTTCTAACGACCAGGCCGAAACAGTTGAAGAACTTTTAATGAATTTTAAAGAAATACTTAGTCAAGTTAAGAAAAATACAATAAATGCTGAGAAAGCTAATGAATTTTCAAAAAACACAAAATCAATCGTAGAAAATGGAAATAGTAAGATGCAAGAACTAATGAGTTCTATGAAACAGATAAGTATATCGTCAAAGCAAATTTATGAAATTATTAGTGCAATCGAGGAAATTTCTGAACAAACTAATTTACTGGCATTAAATGCTGCTATAGAAGCTGCTAGAGCCGGCGAAGCCGGAAAAGGTTTTGCAGTTGTTGCAGAAGAAGTAAGACATCTTGCTGAACAATCCTCTCAAGCTGTATATAATACTACAAAGATAATAGAAAGCTCGTTATCGCTAATATCTAGTGGTGAAAAACTAGCTGAAGAAACTGCTGCCTCTCTGGACACAATAGTTAAAAATGTTGATGATACAGCTGAATTAGTAAGACAAATAACTATAGCCTCCGAAAATCAAACTGAAGCAATAACTGAAATGACTTCTGGAGTTGATCAAATATCTCAAGTAGTTCAAACAAATTCAGCAACAGCGGAGGAACTAGCAGCATCCACTGAAGAATTGGTATCTCAAACTCAGCTTATAGAAAGCGAAATGGATAAGTATAAATTTAAAAGGTATTGACACCAAATTCTTATCTTACAAAATGTAACTATATTAAGGCAACAGATTTAACCTATAGAATCTGTTGCCTTGAATAATCTATTTTATAAAGTATAAATTAATTATCGCTTAAGTGAAATGTATATTTTTTATTTCTGTTCCTCTAAAACTCTGTAGATAGCCTTTGCTACTCCAAGGTTATCATTAGTATCAGTAATGTACTTTGCAATTTCTTTTATTTCTGGGATTGCATTACCCATGGCCACTGATTCCGTAAATTCTGTAAACATCGAATAGTCATTAAAACTATCCCCTAGTACTAATACTTCATCTCTTTTAAATCCCATTTTTTCAGATACTTTAGCAAGTATTATTCCCTTTTGTGCAGTAATATGAGTTACCTCTATATTATCCCTGAAAGAAGATGATACAGCAATTCTTTCTATTTGTCCTATTACCTTTTTCATCTTATTTATAAGTTCTACATCTTTATGAAAAGCTACGAATTTTCTAATTTCCATACCACTCTTTAAAAACTCATCCAAATTCGAAATATACTTAAGCTGTACAAAATATGGCTGAGTTTTGGCAATTTTCTCTGCTTCTTCGTAAGTAAGATTAGGCTCAAAAGATAATGTCCTATATACCATTTCTTTTAATGCTTCTTCTTTAGTATCTGTAGTATATATTCCTTTATTAGTAAATATTCTTGCTGAAACTTTTTCTTTTTGAAGTATTCCTATTATTTTAGTCGCAGTTTCAAGCTCTATATTTATATCTTCTAATATATTACCATCTTCATCCCTATACTCAGCACCATTCATAAGAACACATTGGCATCTTATATTATTCTCTTTTAAAAGCGGTTCAACAGTATCATATTCTCTTCCTGTAGAAATAGCAAAAACTATGCCTGACTCTTCTGCCTTCCTTATAGCTTCAACTGTTTCCTTATCTATTTTATGTTTTTCATTTAACAATGTCCCATCCATATCTGATGCGATAAGTTTTATCATCTGGAATCATCCCCTTGATCTTTTTTATTAAACTTCCCATACTATCTATTATAGCAAAATTAAACCAATAATGCTAAGTTAGTCTTAATATCAATCTTTCATTATTATAAAACCTCTATTTTCTATACTTATATACTTATATACTTATATACAATCATTATCCTACATAAGCTTATATATAAAACATCTTTTCTTGTTATACTGACTATAAGTAAGTCTTAAATTTAGATAAATTTAACCGCTACACAATATTTAGTATACCCTTAATATGTTCTATAAATTTATCTAAAGATGATTCCTAATAAGATAGACTATAAATATTTATAAAATTAAATATACTCTTTCAAAACTTCTCCAATACATTTTATTCCTTCAACAATTCTTTCATTAGGCATATTAGAAAAATTAATTCTGAAAGTATTTTCATGCCCACCATTTGGAAAGAATGAACCTCCCGGAACAAAAGCAACATTCCTTTCAAGACACTTTTCAAGTACATCTCTCGCATTTATTTTATTTGGAAGCTCAATCCACATAAATAATCCACCTTGAGGCTTTTTAAATTTAACTTCTTTAGGAAATTCTCTTTCCATTGTATTAAATGCCAAATCACATCGTTCCCTATAAACTTCACGGATTTTTTCTATATGTTTATCAATATCATAAAGTTCAAGATATTTAGCTATATCTCTTTGAGCTATAGTATTGCATTGAAGATCAGTGCATTGTTTTACTAGTATATATTTTTGTATTAATTCTTTATGCCCTGCAATCCATCCAATCCTATATCCTGGACAGAATATCTTAGAAAATGTTCCCATACACAATACTTGTCCACTATTGTCAAAAGATTTTATAGACGGTAGAGTTTTTCCTTCAAATCTTAATTCTCCATACGGATTATCTTCAAGGACAATTACATTATATTTTGATACAAGTTCAGCAATGGCTTTTCTTCTTGCAATACTCCACGTTCTACCTGTTGGGTTTTGGAATTCCGGAATAACATAAATCATTTTAACATTTTTAGTAGTTTTTAATAAATCTTCTAATTCACTGATAATCATGCCATCATCATCTGTTGGAACTTCTATAAAATTACATTCATAAGCTTTAAATGCACTTATTGCTGCAAGATATGTTGGGCTCTCACATAAAACGATATCTCCTTTGTTTAGAAATACTTTTCCCGAAAGGTCTAAAGCCTGCTGAGAACCATGGGTAATTAATATGTGGTCATATTCAAAATTTGTCCCCAATCTTTTATTCATTCTATCAGCGCACCATTCTCTTAAAGGATTATACCCTTCCGTTGTTGTATATTGAAGAACACTTTCTCCATCTTCTTCAAGAACAATTCTATTAACTTCCTTTATTTCATCAATAGGAAATAACTCTGGTGCTGGAAGACCTCCGGCAAAAGATATCACCTCTGGTCTTTGAGTAACCTTTAATATTTCTCTAATTTCTGAAGCCTTTAAATTAGACATTCTTTCAGCATAATTAAAATTCATAATTTTCCCCTCCTTAATTTTTATAAAATAAAGAATCCTGTCCTCTGATTAATGCAAAGGACAGGATTCTAATTCCTGCGGTACCACCTTAATTGATGAAAATACACCCACTTTATAAGAATGCAAACACATTCCGGATTTATAACGCAATCCAAACGTTGTGAATTACTGAGAACTTCAAATAATATTTATCCATTACACAAAAAATTTTGCTCAGAAAAATCATTATGAATTCCTTTTACCCACACTCTCAAAGGCTACTTTTACTATACCGCTTTCTATCAACTTTTCAGCACCGTCGATTCTCTGTAAGTGCGCATATAGTTTTATCTCCTTTTCAACGATTTAAAATAATGTATTTAGTTATATCTATCTTTTTATATCCTCTAATATATTAATTATTCAATTTCACTTTATATTGTTTTATAATTTACCACTTCATACTTTAATTGTCAACCTTTAAAGTTGGTTAATTAAAGAACTTATATAATTTTTTCATAAAGAAATATAACCAATATAAATATTTAATTTAATAGACATACATATTGTCAAATCTGCTAAAGCTTTGAGGTAATATATTCACTAAAAATCATAAATCTAGTCCCTGAGGCATTTGACTAACAAACAACAATACTTAATATTTGATATACATTGTTATATATTACTTTTGTATTAATAAACCCAATATTTCGCAAAAATCATTTGGAAATATTGGGTTAACATTTTCATTTTATTTTTTTAAGCTACAATCTTCCATGTGGTTTTGATACTACTACCTTTATAACCACATGGAATCTTGCACAATAATTCTTATTAATTATGCAAATTCTTCATAAAGTGTTTTGAATAATGCTTTTAATTTTCTCTTCTTATTTTCTATTTGTTAGCTAATTTTAATGCAAAATCTAGTACTTTCGCACCATTCATCATTCCGTAATCAACCATTGGTATAATATCTACTGGGATTCCTTTAGGTTCACATACTCTTCTTGCTTTTGCAATTGTGTATCCAACCTGTGGTCCTAATAATGCAACATCTACATTATCTAAATGTTTATCCATTTGGCTTTCTGGAAAAGCCTCAATATCAACTTCAATCCCCTTATTTTTTGCAGCCTCTTTCATTTTACTAACCAAAAGGCTTGTAGACATTCCTGCTGCACAAAATAATCTTATTGTTAACATAACATATCCCTCCTAGAAACACATAATGAATTGATTGGCATGAATTCATTATATAATACCTCTCCCCCTTTTGTAAATGTTTAGATTTGCTTTATTTATTTTAATTTTTTATACTATATTTTGAGTAATTAAAAACTGCTAATTTAAAAAATTAGCAGTTTTCACTCTCACTCAAACCTTTTTAATTATATTTATTATATGTATTATTCTGCTTAATACTTAATTTGAAAAAGTTTGTGTTCCCATGTACTTACCATTTCCATTTAAAACTCCTATACCCACTCTATTGTAAGAAGGATTCATCATATTTGCTCTATGGCCTGTTGAATTCCACCATTGTGTAAATAGATAAACCGCATCATAAGTATTGTATGCAATATTTTCTCCAGTTGCAGTATATTTATACCCAATTGCTTGTAACCAGCTTGTCCAGTTATTCCCCTGCGGAGTTGTATGATCAAAATAGTTATACTGTATCATGTGATTACTCTTATACCTCGCAACCTGTAATAAGGTATTATCCATAACTAATGCTTTCAATCCCGCTTCAGTCCTTTTTTGATTCATTAATTCAAGAATTTTATTTTCAGCTGCTGCTTGTACACTTACTGAATAATTTTTAGGTAAATTCGGTAATCCACTTACTGATATTGTCGCTCCTGAACTAGTAGAATTACTAGTTTGTGTAGTCTGCTGATTGCTGCCTGAAGTAGTTGATGTTGTTACTTCACTTACAGTAGCATAATTTCGTAGTCTACCTGAGTTATCAAAATAATATGTTCTGCTACCAAGCTCAACAGTCCCTGTTTTCATTCCATCCTGATAATCCAAGTAATACCAGTATCCATTTTCCTTAATCCACCCGGTCTTCATTGCACCAGTACTATCAAAATAATACCAAGTGCCTTTAATATTAACCCAGCCTTCTTCCATTGCACCTGAACTATCTAAATAGTACCATTGTCCTCTGTCATAAGTCCATCCTGTCTTCATATTTCCATCTGAATTAAAGTAATACCATTCACCTGAAATATATCTCCAGCCTTTTGCTATTGTATTTCTCTCAGTATAGCTCCACGTTTTATCAATGTTTTGTTTCCATTCGGCCGATACTCCTAACGGTAATATAGTAGTAATTGTAGCAACAATAATTGCACTCATTGTCTTCGTTAAAAAAGCTTTTTTCATTAGTTTATCCCCTTTACCTTGTTATTTAATTCTTTTTTACAGTTTTAATTCAAGGTTGCCTTTCAAAATTGTTTTCACATTCTAAAAGACTTATAACATTTATCCCTATAACAATTTTAGCACATTTTCGACATTTTACAACTTCACTTCCACTTTTCACAATGTAATAGTTTAAATTAACTATACTTTTCTCTGAAATCCTATGCTATTTCCCTCATTTACTATCCTATATTAGCCTCCCCCTATCTCAAAAAAACCGAACTGTTTTTTATTTCTATAATAAATTAGATCTACTAAATATATAGTTTAACAATTAATATAAAAATCCATATACTGAAGGGTAGATAATATTGAATAGGAGTTATAATGTATAAAAAAGGTGATTTTCATATCCACTCCACTTTCTCAGATGGAGGACATAATCCTAAAGAAATAGTAATGTTATCTAAAAAAAGGAATGTGGATATTATTGCGTTGACCGATCATAATAATACTGATGGTATAGACGAAGCTATTTCATCTGGAAAACAACTTGGAATAAAAGTCATTCCTGGAGTAGAACTTTCTACTAGATATAATGACTCTCGAGTACATGTTTTAGGATATTTTAAGGATGATAGTTATAAAAATGAACTTCTCATAGAGATATTAAGAAATGTTAAGAGGCACAAAATCTCATCTATCAAACGCTTATTAGGAAAATCTATAAATTTTGAATCTAAAAAGGATGTGTTATCTGTGGAAACTGGAATTGAAATTTTAAAGTTTTTTGGAGCTACGGTCATATTAGCACATCCTGTCCTTTTAACTAAAAATCATTTTCAAGAAATAGTAAAATTAAATTTTGATGGTTTAGAAGCAAAATATTTCAGTAATACAGATGAAGATACAGAATACTTCTTAGAAGTGGCTAGAAATAGAAATTGGATTTACACGGCTGGTTCAGACTTTCATAGTTGCAGCGAACCTTTCAGAGCTCACGGAATGATAGGTGATATATTTCTAAACGAACAAGAAATATTAAATTTCTTGGTTCAAGGGAACTTATTACATGTATAAAGATTATTTCTCAAGTTATGATACTAAAATTAGATATATATTTACGTGATAATAAATATTATAAGTCCCTGTAAAACCTAATTATCTTTGTTACTATCTTGTAAATATATATCTAATAATATAAGATAACCAAGTTATTTAATTAAACTTTGATCTTCCTCTTTGTCTTTTTTCTTTTTTGATATCATTTGGGCTACTAGATATACCGATGCCGTAGCACACAATACACATGCAACAGTCGGTACTGCTACAATAATTCCAGCCGCCCAAATCCCCTTACCTGTACATTTTATATTAACATTTTTATCATTTGACCTAATTTTCACATTTATGCAGTCATTATTTTTGCTTGGCTTATTGATTTTAATAAATGAACCATTTATTATTTCTTTTTTAAATTCAATCATATAATTCCCTCATCCTCTCTCTTAATATTTAAATAAAGTATTTTGATTATATAAATACACACTTCAAAATTTTAACATTTAATAATTTGATTATAACTTAAAAATCTATTATATTAAATAAATTAATATAAAAAAAATTGTAACTATACTATAGATAAATCTATATATAGCTACAATTCTAATTATAATGCTTCGTTACTATACTATCCCAATTTTCGAGTATACATTCCGCTATCTTAGCGTCATACATTATTCCTTTGTTTTTTCTTATTTCTTCTATGCATATTTCATCATTAATCGATTTTCGATAAGGCCTATCGCTTTTCATTGCATCTATGGAGTCGCAAATTAATAATATTCTTGATGCAAAAGGTATCTCTTCTTCCTTTAATCCCTCTGGATATCCCTTTCCATCCCATCTTTCATGATGATATAAAACTATTTTAGATATAATTTCAAAAGCGTTTGTCTTGCTTAAAATATCATATCCAATATCAGAATGTTTTTTCATCATTTCCCATTCATCGGATTCTAACCTATCTGGTTTATTTAAAACATTATCTGGAATTCCTATCTTTCCTATATCATGCAAGTCGCCTGCAATATGAATTATGTTTAAATCTCTTTCTTTTACTCCCAAAACTTTTCCAAGATTATACGCCATATCTCCTACTCTAGTAGAATGACCATATGTATAAAGATCCTTTGCTTCCAATTTAGCAAACATGCTATTTATAATTTCCCTACGTATATCATTATTTTTTTCTTCAAGCATCTCTTTTCACCCTCTAATTGACTTATTTTGTGTTTCTTATTTCATATATTACCATAATCTCAATACTGTTTAAACAACTATTAATTAAAATTAAACTGATTTTAATATCTTACTTGTATTAAATATATAAGTATTTAAATTTATCATTTTAACTAATCACTGACTTAACGTTTTTTTAATTTAATATTGAACATCCATTGGATAATGTACTACTACTATCCTATCCCAATTCTCAATAATACAATCAACTATATTAGGGTCATACATTATTCCACTATTTTTAATAATTTCGCCACGGCAATCTCTATCACTTATTAATTTTCTATAAGGTCTATCGCTTCTCATTGCATCTATGGAATCACAAACAGATATTATTCTAGAACACATTGGTATCTCTTCTTTTTTTAACCCAGCAGGATAACCTTCTCCATTCCACTTTTCATGATGATGTAACACTATTTGAGATATATCCTCCAAACTTTTTACCTTACTTAAGATATTATACCCAATTTCAGGATGTTTCTTCATAAGTTCCCACTCTTCTAAATCAAGTTTTCCAGTTTTATTTAAAACATTATCAGGAACTCCAATTTTTCCGATATCATGTAAATGTCCTGATATATGTAATATTTCCAATTTTTCATATTTTATTCCTAGGAATTCTCCTAACTTATGAGCCATATTTCCGACCCTAGTTGAATGACCTGCTGTATAAATATCTTTTGCATCAAGTGCAGCAGTCATACTTTCTATTATGTCATGATAAATATCCCTATTAAATATATTACTCATCTTTTACCCCTCCACGAAATAATGTTTTTAAAAACTGTTTTCACTTTTAATTTTAGCTAGAATTAGTTCTAACTTCTAGTTCTTATTACTTATTTATATTAAAATTACCTAATTAAACTTGCACTGAAAATCATTATCAATTATATTATATCTTATTTATTCTATTAATCAACATGGCTTTTATATTAGCCTATTACTTTTTTCTTAGAAAACTCCTGACTTCAATAATAAAGGTGTTCTTTTATGCATCATCACATAAAAAGAACACCTCTACTGAACTGCTTCCCGTCAAGTAGACAATTAAAAAAATAAAAAAATTTTCTGCCAGTGGGTCTAACCTGCTGGCAGTTTTTATGCTGCATGTAAATATATTTCATGCTTTTCCATCGGTGTTAATACACCAAGATTTCTCTGCAAGCGTATATTGTTGTAATAATCGATATATTCTTCAATCATCTTTACTAAAGACATCTTATCTGTAAATTGTTTTCCGTAGTATCGCTCTCTCTTGATAATTCCCCAAAAACCTTCCATCGGTCCGTTATCAATACATTTTCCAACTCTTGACATACTTTGTGTCATTCCTGCATCTGTAAGCTTTTGATGAAATACACGGTTGGTATATTGAAAACCCCTGTCACTATGAAAAAGGGGATGAGCCTTCGGTTCTTTCGCAATAGCATCATCTATAGTATCAAATACCAATGAGTTATTGTTAGTATCTCGAATAACATAAGATACGATTCGGCGATCATAAAGATCCAAAATAGCACTTAAGTAAACTTTACGCTTCTCACCATGAACATAATACTTGAATTCTGTTACATCAGTAAGCCATTTTTCATTCGGAGCGGAAGCACTGAATTCTCGATTTAAAAGGTTCTCCGCAATATATTGAGGATTCTTAGCCTGTCTAGTACAACCGTTATTCTTATATTTTATGGTAGATTGAATATCTAGTTTACGACAAATACGCAATACACGCTTATCATTCACTTTGATATCATGATAGCGTTCTAGGTCATCTCGAATTCGTCGATACCCTTTGTCTGGACTCTTCTCGTGAATCTTTTCAATCTTGTCAGCAATGAGCCTATTTTCACTTTCATTCAAGGTAACATCTCTTTTTAGCCACTTATAGTAACCAGCTCTTGAAACCCGACCAAGTTTGCATAAGGCTTGCACAGGATAATTATATTTTGCATTTTCTTCTTTGATTGCCTGATAAATATATTCATGGCGAACTCGGCTTAGCCCCGCCTCCTTTCTATCTCCTCGAGTTTTTTTAAGAAGGAAACCTCCATTTCAGCTCGTTCCTTTTCAGCACGTAAAATCTTGTTCTCTGCTCGCAATTTTTCCAATTCATTCATCTCAGCTTCGGGTTTACACTTCCCGCGCCTGTCTTGAAGGCCATCTATTCCAACCTTTTCATATTTCACAGTATAGCCTCTAGCCTGTTGATATGAAATCTGGTATTTTTCTGATGTTTCTTTATAATTATGTTCATGTGCAATGCAGTATTGTACAATTTCAACTCGTTCTTCAAATGTGGTTTTTCTTCCTTTGATCATGATCGTTTTCCCTCCTGCTCCATAAGCTTTCAGCTTCTCATGACCATTATACTTCAAAACCCATTTAGATATAGTATCATTTGATGGAATTTTGTATTTTACGGCTAATTCTTGCAATGAACCTTCTCCACAAATATAAGCATTAACAACCTTATGTTTAAAGGCTGAGCTATAGCATGCATTATGTCCAGTTCGGATAAATGCGCTTTCTCCGAAAGTCCGATATTTAGCAATCCACTTTCTAAAAGGTGCGCTGGTCACCCCATATTTCTTTGCAATAGAATCATAGCTACCTTTTCCATCTAAATGTTCTTTTACTGCCTGAAGTTTTTCTTTAGGTAAGATATTTCTAGACATAAAATTACTCCCTTCTAAGTAAAACAGTTTTATTATTTCAACTGTCTACCTAGAAGGGAGCATATCATACTTTTACGATCTTTATTATTTATTTATTAGTCTCAACACAAATTTTACAATTTCATTTATTATTATTATTATAAAAGCTAATCCCAATACCTTCCCCCACATTAGTGGTGATAATGCTACTGAGTTGAAAAAAGTAGTAAACATTTGTGTAAATAATATTTGTGCTAAACCTGTTATTATTATCACCTTTATTGCTATTGTATTTTTAAAGAAATTAGGCAACATGCTATCTATACCAAATTCTCTGCAATTAAAAGCGTTAAATAATGCACTGAACGCAAACAATCCGAATAGGACAGTTTCCATTTCACTAGCTGTTCCTACTTTTTCTGTTGAAGCTCCTAAAATATTGAATTTCATTTGTAAAAGCAGAATTAAAGTTATGTATATAGCATTTAAAATTATGGATGTTATCATAGTTTTTGTAATTATACTTGAGTTTCTGTCCACTGGTTTTTTATTAAATACATTATTCCTAATTGGTTCTAAACCTAAAACTAATGCTGGAGGCCCATCCATAATTATGTTAATCCATAATAACTGAATTGTAGTAAACGGCATTTCAAAATTCAATATTTGAGATATTATTGCAACTAAAAATGCGACTATATTTACTGTAATTTGGAACTGTATAAACCTTTGGAAATTTTGATATACTCCTCTACCCCATTTAATTCCATGAATAATCGTAGTAAAATTATCATCTGTTAATATTATATCAGCAGCATTTTTAGAAACTTCTGACCCCGATATTCCCATTGCAATTCCCACATCAGCTTTAGTCAATGCAGGTGCATCATTTATTCCATCACCGGTTACTCCAACTACTTCTCCATTCCTTTGAAGGGCCTCAACTATTCTCATCTTTGTTTCTGGCTTACTTCTAGCAACAATAGCTATATCTTTTATTTCCTTTTTCAATTGGTCATCGCTTAATCCATCAATATACGTTGCTTCTACTGCTTTCTTTCCATTCTTCAACATTCCTAGTTCGTCACCTATTGCAATTGCAGTATTAATATTATCTCCGGTCAGCATCTTCGTTTCAATTCCAGCTATTTTAGCTGTATTGATAGCCTTAGCCACATCCGGTCTTAATGGATCCCTTATAGCAACAAATCCACTAAACACAAAACTATTATCACTATTTAATGAATTTGATCCTAAGATACTCACTTCACTTGTAATTGCCACTTCCGCTTCTATTTCATCAATTATTCTAAATCCAAACCCAAGAATTCTCATAGACTTAGCTTGCAGTTTTTGTATTTCTTTCATTATTTCCTTTTTTCTACTCTCTTCTAAAGGAATAAATTTTTCATTTATAACTTCACTGGCAGCATTAGATAAAAGAATCTCTGGAGCCCCCTTTACCAGCACTACATTCATACCTTTAATTTTCATAATAGTTGCCATAAACTTATTCTTAGAGTTAAAAGGTATTTGATGGATGACTTCACTCTCTTTTCTTTCTTGTTTATAATCATATTCTTCCAAATAGGAAAGCAAAGCACATTCTGTTGAATTACCTAGATAGGTCCACTTATCTTCTTCAAAACTTATGTGAGCTGTTGAATTTACAAGACAATTCTTTATAAAATAGTCATCTATGTCTTGCTTGTCATCAAAGAATTTTCCATTTAAGTATAGATTCTCAACAGTCATTCTATTTTGTGTTAGAGTTCCAGTTTTATCTGAACAAATTACGCTTACAGAGCCGATAGTTTCACAGGCTTCCTTTTTGGTTACCAAAGCATTGATTTTGGCCATCTTCTGCATTGTAATTGCTAACGTCATATTAATCATAGTTGGCAAACCTTCTGGTACAGCCGCCACTATTAATGCAATACAAACAACAAACGCCGTTTTAATAGGATCTATAGAATTTAAGAACGAAATTATTCCTGATGTATTTATGTCTAATTCATTGGAAAAAACCATTTTCATTACCATGAAAATGAACAGTAAACCTGCTATAACACTGGATATTTTAGTAATTGTTTTACCTAGGTCTCCTAATTTTCTTTGAAGAGGGGTTTCTTCTTCCTCAACTTGAAGTGTTTGGGCTATTTTTCCCATTTCTGTATCATCACCAATACCTGTTACGACCATTACAGCTTTACCATAAGCAATTAATGTTCCTCCAAATCCCATATTAATTTGTTTTGCTGGGATTGGCTCTTGAACCATTTTGCCTTCACTAATCTGTATTTCTTCTAAGTTAACTATGATTTCAGCATCCTTTTTAACATCATCAGATTCACCTGTTAGCATGTCTTCTCTAACTTTTAAATCTGTTGTTTCTATAAATCTTCCATCAGCTGGTATCATATCTCCTGTTTCTAGATAAACAACGTCTCCCGGAACTAAATCACTTTTACTAACTTGAGTTACAGTACCATTTCTTAGAACTTTTACAACGATATCTTCTGTCATCTTAGCTAAGGCTTCAGCTGCTTTTTTAGACTTTCCCTCTGTAATTATTCCAATTGTTATCCCAATTGCTACTGCACATACAATCCCAATAGCATCATAGTATTCTCCAATAATTGCACTAACCAAAGCGGCAATTAAAAGTATAAGCATCATTGGCTCTAACAAAGCATTCTTTATATTAACAAAGATACTTTCCTCTTTTTTATGTGTAAACTCATTTTTTCCATACTTTTCAGTTCTCTCTTTAATTGTTGAATCTTTTAAGCCATCATCTAAATTAACATCTAATTTTTTTAGAACTGACTCTATATCCTCATTGAAATATTTCATTAACTGTATACTCCTTTTACTTATCACATAAATTCTTTAAATAAAAACTAAAAATTATTCATGCATTTTAGCATAAAATATAGTCAATATTAAGTTAACTTAAGTATTGACTACCACTTTACATGTTTATTATAAACCATTTTGAATACAACAGTAACTATTTTATCACATTTTTTATTTTATTTATACTAACTTTAAAGGTATTTCTAAGAACTTAAAGTGAGGCAATCAACAAACGAAATAGAATACATATATGTATTCTATTTCTTTGTTTTGCTACAACTTTAAGTATTTCACAGATATCCGCCTAAAAATTACATGTATATTGTATTAAGTATCCTGAATATCCCTTCACTAAAAGTATTGCTAACTAGAGAAATATAAAAATATTTGCTTAAGTATGATATGTTTTAAAGTTACACTAAACAAAGAAATGGAATAAATGTTTTTGCGGAGTGTTCATTAGAAGATTTCGCTGGCTGTGATTCTTATACCATAAGTTGTTCCAAATATGCTTGTTCAGAACTTGTTTTGAGGGAAGCATTTTGGGTACAACTTGTGGTATTAGAATCACCCAGCAAAATCTTCAAGGAACCGAAGCAAACACATTTATTCCATTTCGTTTTTTAGAAATAAACTTAAATTAATCTCTTACTGCAAGTATTTTTATATTTCAGTGATACACAGTACCTTTATATTTATACTAGACTCATTTCTCTGCAAGTTATCTTTTGAAGTTCTGAAATATTTTCATCTTTTGATGGAACTCCAAAGTTTGGTGTTCCATCTTCATTCCACTTAATCACTTCAACTCTTGCATGTCTATTAGGATCATACAATGGATCACCTACAATTTCAGTGTAGTTTCTAGCATGATATACTATAATATCTTCAGTCCCATCTTCTGAAACTGTAAAACAATTATGGCCTGGCCCATATTGACCATTTTCCCAAGCTGTTTTAAATACTGGTTCTTGGTTCTTTGCCCAAGAGGAAGCATCTAGTAGATTGCTGTTTTCATATGCCGTAAGCATTCCCATACAATAATTTTCATCAGTTGCACTTGCAGAATAAGTTAAAAATATCTTCCCACTTTTCTTTAATATAGCCGGACCTTCATTAACCCAAAATCTTGCTATTTCCCACTCTAATTCTGGTCTTGACAAAAGTACAGGTTTTGTCTTTAATGTCCATGGATTTTCCATTTCAGCAATATACAAATTAGAATGTGACTTGGGTTCTACTTCTGCTTCTTCTTGCGCCCATACATAATATAGCTTGTCTTTATGTTCAAATGTTGTTGCATCAAGAGAAAAAGTTTCCCAACCAGTCTTAACCTGTCCCTTTTCTACCCAATTATAAGTAAATGGGTCAGCATTATCATTTTCAATTACATACATACGATGATTAAATGTAATTCCAGTAACTTCTCCATTTCCTGCAGCTGCAAAGTATATATACCACTTACCTTTAATAAAATGAATTTCTGGCGCCCATATTAAATGACTCATTTCACCTTCGTTATGTTTAGTCCAAGCTGTAAAAACTTCTGCATCTCCTAAGCCTTGTAAAGTTTTTGATCTTCTTATTTCAATGCGATCATATTCTGGAACTGATGCCGTGAAATAATAATATCCATCAGTATGTTTATGTACAAATGGATCTGCTCTTTGAATAACTATTGGATTTATATAACCTTTTTCTGCCATAAAAAAACTCCTTATCTAAAAATAATATAAATAATAATTCCTTATATATTTTAGTAATTCATAAACAAAATCATGTATGCTTAATTTAACAAAATTCTTTAATCTAATAAAACCCACAAATTTTTTCATTATTTCCTTATATACACCTATGTTTTATGATTAAATTATATACTGATCGTATATTTTTATCAATATTTTATTTTAATATAAATTAAAATTATTTATATTATATTAAAATTAATACAAATTTCACAAAATATTAGCGTAATTTATTTTTTATTAAATTAAAAATAACAAGTTGTTGTATTGTTATTTCTCTTATTAAATATAACTAAATAGTGTGATGTAGTTAATTAAGTAGACATGGTTTTAGAACACAATATCGATATTGTTTAAAGATAAAATAAAAAGGAAGTTAAACATTTTACTGCTTAACTTCCTTTTCACCATTTTTTTATTATGCTTAATAATTCTTTTCCATAAGCTTCGATCTTTTTAGTTCCAACTCCTCTGATTTCTAATAATTCATCTAAAGTTTTTGGCTTGCTATTGGAGATAGAAATTAAACTTGTATCAGAGAATATTATATATGGTTTTATTCTTTCTTTATATGCCTTGTCTTTTCTCCATGATTTTAGTGCTTCAAATAGCTCTTTATTTAAAATATCCTCTCTGCTATCTAATATTTTAAATAATACTGTTTCTTTACTTTTCAGTACTCTCATTGACCTAGCATTTAGCTTTAACATTGAATAAGTACCTTCTTTTAAGTCAACATATCCTTCATTTAATAAGCTTTTGATTAAATCTTTTATGAAGTTATTCCCATATTCTTTCATTAGTCCGTAAGTTGTTATCTTATCTAGATTATTTTGTATTATCTTTGGCCCCTTAAATCCCTTTAGAATATCCACAAGAACTGATACACCATATTGCTCCTTTGTTCTAAAAACTGTAGATAATATCATCTGGCTTTCCTTAGTAAAATCTTTTAATTCATCGTCATTCAAACAATTACTGCAATTATTGCAATAGCTCAATCTCCTGTCATTTCCAAAATAATTTAATATATATTTTCTATAACACTCTTTTAAGTTGCAATAATCAATCATGAGTTGAAATTTCCTAAGTTGAATTTCTCTTCTACTCATCGTTGAACTCTTGTTAATTATATATTCGACCCTACTTATATCAGATTCACTATAAAATAAATAACAATCGCACTTTTCTCCATCTCTGCCACCTCTACCTATTTCTTGGTAATAAGATTCTATATTTTGAGGAAAAGTAAAATGAATAATAAACCTAATATTAGACTTATCTATTCCCATGCCAAAAGCATTAGTTGCAATTATTATATCTAAATTTTCGTATAAAAATTCTTCCTGGAATTTTTCCTTTTCATCGTCTTTAAGTCCACCATGATATTTTCCAACGTTATATCCTAAATCTTTTAAATGGTAATGTAAATAATCCACTTCTTTTCGTGATGCACAGTAGACTATTCCTGACTGCCCTTCATTTTCCCTTATTATATCCTTAAGAGTTTCAAGCTTATCCACTTCCTTGAGTATATTAATATTTAAATTGTCTCTATTAATATCTCCTCTATATACATATGGATTTTCTAAGCCTAAAAGCTTTATAGAATCTTCTCTAACCTCACTTGTAGCTGTTGCAGTAAATGCTGATATCACCGGCTTGTTCTTTAGACTTTTATAAAAACTTGAAATTTCTAAATAACTTTGCCTAAAATCATGACCCCACTGTGATACACAATGTGCCTCATCAATTGCAATTTGACATATATGAAGATCCTTAATCATATCTTTAAATATTCTAGACTCAAGTCGCTCGGGTGAAATATAAATTATCTTATATTCCCCTAAAGAGGCTTCCATTAATATATTTTTAATTGTATCCATATTTTGAGTACTGTTAATGTATGCTGCCTTAATTCCAACTCCAAGTAGATTGTCCACTTGATCTTTCATAAGAGATATTAGAGGTGATATTACTATGGTTACACCTTGCATAATTATAGCCGGTACTTGATAACAAATAGATTTTCCGGCACCTGTTGGCATAAGGCAAAATGTATCTAAGCCACTTAAAATACTATTTATAATCTCAAATTGACCTCTTCTTAAAGTATCAAAACCATAATATTTTTTTAAAACATAAAATATCTTCTGTTTATTATCCATACTAAAATACCTTTCTTTTATGTAATAACAAAATTACTATAAGTTCGTTTCTAATATATAGTATATACCACAAGTTTGAAATCTTAAACACAAAACAGCGGTTTAATTCTTAAAATATAAGAACTAACCACTGTTTTATTGATTTAAACTATTTTTTATGAAAGGTTACTTTCTATAGCTTCTGCGATAGCTTCTGCCACCTTTTGTTGTTCATCAGAAGATGCACATCTTTTTGCTTCCTCTTCATTTGTTATAAATCCTGTTTCAACTAAAACAGCTGGCATATTAGTATTTCTAAGTACAAACAAAGTTCCAACTGCAGAGCTTTCATCACTTTTAGCTCCTCTATTATTTGTATCAATCTTTTCAGCAATACTGTCATTTATTGCCTTAGCCATTTTTTTAGATTTCTCTAATCTCTCATAATCTATGCCTCCACCATATTCGGTATCTTTAGATTTCACACTATAATAAGTTTCAACCCCTTTTACTGTTGGTATACCATCTACTGCATTATGATGTATGCTGATAAAGAAACTTGAATTTGACTTATTCGCAACCTCTACTCTGTGAGCAAGGCTATTATTTATCGAACCATAATCAGGTTTCTCTCCTTTTTCCCTTGTCATTACGACATTATATCCTCTCTTTTTAAGTTCATTTTTTAACTTAACTGCCACCTGAATATCTAAATCTGATTCACTATATGTTATTCCGTCTATTGTAGTTACAGTTCCACCATCACTATGAGTACCATAATCGTGCCCTGCATCTACTGTTATTGTTATTTTGTCATCTGACGAATTATTATTTGTTGAACCATTAGATTTTGGATCATATTTATCATTTTGATTAGACGAGGTTTGCCTCTTCCCGTCAGCTCCGATCTTATAGCCTTCTATTGTGGTACTAGTAAGCATTTTTCCAGTTGATATATCAAGATAGTATGTATCCTTTCCAGATGTTATCCATCCAGTTGCCATAATTCCGCTTTCCTTAAAATAATACCATGCGCTATCAAGATTAACCCAACCTCTAGCCATAGCTCCTGTATCATACAAATAATACTTATTACCACTATCATTTATCCAGCCAGTAGCCATACTTCCATCTAAGCTAAAATAATATGAATGTCCATTGATACTTTTCCATCCCTTTTCCATATTACCATTATTATTGAATGAATATATTCTGTTGTCTATTACTTCAAGACCAGTAACCATACTTCCATCACCTTGAAGGAAATAACAATCATTATTTGTTCTTAGCCATCCCTTAGTAATTGCTCCTGAGTCATTTAGATAATACCATGTTCCATTATCATTTATCCAACCTGTAGCCATTGAACCATTATCCTTTAAATAATACCAATTATTATCAGGTTTTATCCATCCAGTAGCCTTTGTATTATCTGATCTATAATAATACCATTCTCCATTTTGATTCTTCCAACCAATGTTTGACATAATATTTACTGTATTATTGTCAGCACTATTTACTTCAATAGCTTTAATTGCATTCAATGCACTTGGTTTAACTTCAGGCACTCCTGGGTTTGCATTGGATGTGTTACTTGAACTTGTCTTTCCTGAATTATTAGCTACAGAATTTTGTGTTGTTGCATCAATTGCACTTTTTATACCAGAATATGAAAGTAAATCATTATATAACTGATTTACCTCTTCACCATAGGTTGGACTTGGTGCCCAGTTTCCACCTAATGAGTTTACTGTTTCAGCTTTACCTTTAATAGTTATAAATTGCCTTTCATCATAAGAATTACTTGTTGGGTATCCGCTAACTCCTGCATATAATGCTAGATGATCTAAATGTGCTTTTACACCTTCATCCCAGCTATTAAATTTTTTATGAGCACTCTTATCAGTATCTGAACCTCCAGTTGCTATCTTTAGCCCGCAAGGGTTATGAAAGCTTTCATCTAATACTCCACCAAATTTACCATAGCATGTCTCTTTCGCTGCTTGCACATAAGCAATTGCAGGGTTAATCCCTCCATGGCTAGAGTAATATTTAAAATAAAGATCTGCTAAATCAACAAATTGTTCTGTTGATCCCTTAGACTTTGCCCACTCTTTAGCTTGCTTTGCAGTGACTTGACTATCTGATACTATTCTTATGTCATCAGTTGCTGCTTGTACACCTAAAGTTGTAAATAAACTCAATACTATTACTATAGAAAAAATAAAGGTAGTAAGCTTCTTTTTAATATACATAATAACTATCCCTTCCTTCCATTCTATATTTTAGCAATATTTGTTTATAATTACAATTTAATGATTATGCAAACAATATTAATTTTTCCTTAAATTTTCATATGTATAAGTCCATTTAGCTATATAAATGTATTGCGAAGAACTTAAAGTGAGGCAATAAGCAAACGAAAGAGAATGCATATATGTTCCTCAGGACTGTGAAAAATTTCGCTGAACATATCTAAACAGAAAGTTGCGCCCACTTCTGCATGTTCCTGTGACAAGCACAGGACAAGCGAAAGTGGAACAACTTTCTGTTAAGATATGTAGCAGCTTATTTTTCAATGCCTGCTCCACATATATGTATTCTCTTTCTTTGTATTGATGACACTTTAAGTATTTCATGGATAACCTAATTAAATATTATCAAAGGTATTTCTGGTTCTTCTCAATACCTTATTGTAGTAAACTATGAATTTTGTGACTCACAATACTCTTCCATAGCATCAGCAACTATCTTAGCATATGCTACTGCTTCAACCACAGTCTTAGCTCCTGTAACTACATCTCCAGAACTAAATACTCCTGCTCTTGTAGTATTGCCTCTTTCATCGGCAATGATAAGTCCTGAGTTATTAGTTTCAAGTTTTGTTGTATTAGAAACTATATTTGTTTTAGGTGTTTGACTTATTGCAACAATAGTAGAATCGCACTCAAAAAATTCTTCAACACCCTCACTCTGCTCTTCTTTATTAATTAATTTCACTCCATTTTCTATTATTTCAATTGGAGACCTAAACAACTTAAACTTAATTCCGTCTTCCCTAGCTTCTTCGATTTCTTTATTGGTAGCACTCATCTTTTCAAAGTCACCTCTATAGATAATTGTAACTTCTTCACAACCATTTCTTTTTGCTGTTCTAGCTGCGTCCATGGCAACATTTCCTGCACCTATTACTGCAACTCTTTTGCCTAACCTATACACGCCTGGCGATTTAAGATAATCTATAGCGAAATGGGCATTTCCTAAGGTCTCCCCTTTGATATTTAAAGTTTTAGGGTTCCATACTCCTGTTCCAATAAATATTGACTTATAGCCTTCTTCGAATAATCTATCAATACTAACAACAGGTCCTATTAAAGTATTAGGTCTAATCATTACTCCTAGTTCTATAAGCTTGTCTTCCAACTTATCTATTAAATACTTAGGTAATCTATATTCAGGAATTCCATACCTTAATACTCCTCCAATTTTTTCATTGGAATCAAAAATTGTTATTTTAAAACCTCTTTTAGCTAATAAAAAAGCAATTGTTATTCCCGCTGGTCCACCACCTATAATAGCAATTCTATCTTTATTCTTTGGTAAATTCTCAAATTTTATTGAATCCAAGTATGCTTCTGATACTTCTTTTTCAATCTCATAAAATTTTACAGGTTCTTGCTTTATCCCTCTTATGCAATTTCCTGCGCATTGATTTTCGTGAGGACAAACTATTGAACATACAACTGAAAGAGGATTATTATTAAATAATATTTCCCCTGCTTCTTTAAGTTTTCCATCTTTATAGAGTGCTATAATTTCTGGAATTGGAGTACTAATAGGACAATTCGCCTTGCACTTTGAATTTTTGCATAAAAAGCATTTATTTGCTTCATCTAATAAAAACATATTATTCATCCTCCATAACATAAATTCTTGCTCATAAAACACCTTATATTTAACAATAAAGTATTGATATTAATAATATTTTTCACTATAGCTTTTTAAATATTCTTTTAACCTTAAATATTCAAACTCCCATCATTGTTAACGTGAACAATATCGTATTCAAGTAACCTTTCATATTTCTATGACCTTCAAATATTAAATCTAATAATAACTGTATACCACATATCTAACGATGCTTACTTCATATTAAATCACATAATAATTTAATGTCAAGTATATTTCTCTTGGAAACATTGAGTCGGATTTCTATCCTTTTCATAATTTTAAACTTTTATATAAAAACATTTTATATGTATTTTCTATAATAACTGTGGCAAATAAAAAAACACCATAAAGTAATATTTACCACATCATTATTTTATGTAAAATCGGAACTATAATTAAATTCTGAAACTAAATTATATGTAGCCACATTCTTTTATTAGAAATATCCATAAAAACATGGTGAGCATTGAAAATGCAGATGTAAATACGATGAGCTGCCCAGCTAATTCACCATCCCCTCCCATTTCTTCAGCCATTATAAATGCTGATGTAGCCGTTGGCGCCGAAACTAAAACCATTATATTAGCTAGTTCTACGTTTCTAAAACCTAATCCTATTGCAATAGGTAAAAATATACCTGGGATTAAAATTAATCTTCCTATAGCGCCGATTAGTAATTGTCTTGTATATTTCTTAATTTTATTTAATCTAAACGATGCACCTAAAATGATAAGTGCTAGCGGAGTTGCTACTTTAGAAAGATCATCAATTGTTTTTTCCAGTACTTGTGGTAATTTGATTCCTATAACCATTGCAATTATCCCCGCGAAACATCCTAGTATAAGAGGATTAGTTATTATACTCACGATAATCTTTCTAATATTTATATCTCCACCTCTAAAAATTTCTAAAACAACTACTGCTAAAAAATTAAATAGTGGAATTATTACTGCAATTAATAATGCTGCAACACCAGAACTTTCCTCTCCAAATAAAGATATAGTAATTGGTAATGCGAATAGAATAAAATTACTTCTAAATATTGTTTGAATTATAACTCCTCGTTTCCTATTATCTTTCTCGATTAACGGAATAATGATGCATAGAGAAACGCAACTTATTAATACAATACTAATTGCAAAAATCATCAGCCTAGAATTAAATGTTCCTTTAAAGCTTGTACTATACACGTTATTGAATAATAATATGGGGAAAAATGTTTTGAATGTAACATTATTCATTTTCTTTACAGTATCACCATGAAAATGTCCAATTTTCCTTATAAAATATCCTAATATTATATTAATAAATAAAGGCATTATTACATTAAAAGATATTATCAAATTATTCATAAACATTTACCATTCCGTTTCCATCCTTGAGTACTTATAGTCCAATAAGTTTTCTATACATATGTAAAAAAATATTTGTGATTTAACATATTTAATAAATTATATATCTTTTTCCCTAAAATTATCATAATAAAATAATTTCCTATTCCATGAATTAAGTCAAATTGAAGTCCTGCTGTCCAATATGCCACCCCAGAATTCACTCCACTAAAAATCACATAAGGAATAGCAAAAAATAATCCAAATGATAATCCAAAAATTCCCGAATAAATAGCTAGCGCTAAATATTTTTCCATAAAGAAATTTATAAAAGTAAAAGTTATTACACTAAGAAGTGGCCATATTATTGCATAGCCCAACCACCAAAGCCCAAACCCATAAATGACTCCCATAATGGCTACATAAGTATAAACAATATAAAGAGTTCTTTTCCTATATATTAATGAAAATACTATAATGAATAGACTTACAACTTCGATATTAGGAAGAAAACTTAGCGCAAACTGAGACGCTGCAATAAATCCTCCTAATATTCCAAATAATATAAGTTCCTTAACATTAATCTTCATTTTTACCATCCAGTCATAAAATAAATTATAATAATTCCTTTAATAAGAATAAGTTATATTAAGCTTCGTTTAATAATTATTATTTAGATTCGCCGCTTTTATAAATTCCAAATTTCAAAATATCTAGATACTTATTAAAGTCTTCCATAATCTCATCGTAATTATTCATAACCTCATCCATTGAGACATCCTTATACCTCTGTATGTATTTGCTAGAAAGCCCATCCATACACATCATCATTAACTCTATAGCTTTCTGTGAATCAATTCCTTCTTTAAAGTTTGTTGTATCTACCTTCTCAAAAAACTCTGGTAAGTATTTAGAAGTATAATTATTATGTCTCACTGTAAGCTCTTCCTTTAAATCTTTAGGCATATTAGTAATAGCTGAAAATACTAATTTATTCATAAGAGGTTCATCTTGAATTACTTTCATCTTTTTTATGCTCACTCTCATGAATCTTTCAAATATATCCTCCGCTTCAATATCATCTAGTAAATAATACTTGTCAATCAAAGTATTTATACAATAATCAAAGAGATATAAAAATAGATTCTTCTTGCTCCCAAAATAATGAAATAGTATTCCCTTGGAAATATCAGCTTTTTTCACAATGGAATTTGTAGATGCTTTATCATATCCATTCACTGCAAATTCTTCAATGGCAGAATCTAATATTCTTTTTTTCTTATCTTCTGGTAAATTTTCAAACTTATCTATCACAACTCTAATGTTCCTCACTTTCTTTAAAATAATAGCTCTCTAACCCCTGACTTTCATTCCCTCTTTTGTATTGTTATCAGGTTTTAATACTATCCTTTCACCTTCTTCTAAACCACCTAATACTTCAATTGTCTTCTCACTTTCTATACCTTTTTTGATTTGCCTTATAACAGTTTTTCCGTCAACTACAGCAAATACACAAGGATCTCCTTTATAATCAAATACAGAACTATCAGGTATTACTAAAGTATCACTTTTTATTTCAGTGATAATTTTAATGTCTAAATCATAGCCAGGCTTTAATAAATCTGTATCATCATTAATTTCAATAGTGACCATTACTCGCTTTTGATTTACACCTAAAGAAGAAGTTATATTTTTAGCCTCTGGTGCTATTTTTATAATTTTGCCTTTTAATAGTGAGTTTCCTATTGCCTTTCCGCTCACTTCAACTTCATTACCTATTTTAACCTTATAAATATCATCCGACAATATGTTAGCTTCTAATTCTAAATTTTTAGTATTATCTATTAGAAATGCTGTTGTACCTGGCACTACTATAGCATTTTCCTCCAAAAGATTCTCAACAACAATTCCATCAATTGGTGATAATACTTGCTGCTTATCAATCTCTCTCATTATACTGTTCCTTAAAATCACAGCTTGTTCAACACCAGCTTCATAACCATTTTTAACGTAATCAGGTGTTCCCTTTTTTATCTCTTCTAATTGATTACTTGAAGATTTCAAAACAGCTTCTGCATTTTTATAAGTATCTTCCACATTATCTAGTTCCTGTTTACTTATGGCACCGGATTCATAGAGTACTTTTGAATTATTCAAACTTCTTGATGCTGATTCATAGGAAACTTTAGCCTTATCAACCTCTGCCTCTGAAATTTCAATCTTATTTACATAGTTAGAGATATCAGTACCTGAAAGCTGTGATTGAGCTGCTTTAATTTTAGAATTCGCATCTTGGAGTTTTAATTCTAAGTCTTTCTTATCCATTGTAAGCAAGATATCATCTTTTTTTACAGTGTCACCTACCTTAACTTTTATGCTATCGATTTTTCCTGTCCCCTCAACATAGACTGTCTGCTTCTTAGTACTTTGAACTGTAGCTGTGTCTTCAATAAATTGTTTTATTTCTCCCTTTTCAACTATTGAAGTCTCCACTGCTTGTCCCTGTTGCGTAACTATGTATCCAGATATACTTATTGTGCTTATTACTGCTATAATTCCTATCCAAAGTAATTTCTTCTTTTTCATATATAATACATCTCCTCTATAAAATCTTAGATAGATTTATCAATCAGCTTTCTATTCTTTATTCTTCAAAACTTCTAACATATCAATTAACTTAATTTTTCTCATTAACATTAAATTAGTTACAAGCGTAAAAATAAGAGTAAGTATTACAGTTATAATATAACTCCTAAATTCTACAACATAAGGTATACTGTAAGAATCTGTGCTACTATTTGCCATCATAGCACTGCCAAGCCACTTTCCAAATGGTAAGCCAATAATGATACCAAATGTTGAGATTATATAATTTTCATTAAAAATTAGTTTTTTAATTTCATTATTTGTAAACCCCAATACTTTTAAAGTAGCTAATTCTCTTTGTCTTTCAAATATATTGATTGTGGCAATATTATATAAAACTGCTATAAGCAAAATTGCTGCAAGCACAATCATTGCTCCCACGGACGATTTCATGGCTCCCATATTCTTTAAAAGAGCATTAAGTGAATCTGATTTTGATTCTACAGATGTAATTCCAGGCATATCTTTAAGTTTATTTTCAACCTCATTTTCAAATTTACTATTATCAAGCTTTAATACAGCAGAACTTGCAATCATTCCTTCACCAAGCATATTATTTAATCCATCCATAGAAGTATAGGCACTCAAACCTATATATTGAACTATAATTCCCTTAACAACTGCTTCCCGTTTTTCTTTTCCTGGGAAGAAAAACTTAATATTAACTTTATCATTTACTTTTACTCCAAGCACATTGGCAAGTTTTTCAGATATAAGTATTCCATTGTTCGGAAGATTTATTTTATTACCACTAGTATCTTCAACTCGATATATTTGTGGTTCTTCTATAAGTGCTGTAAAACCAACATCTTTACTTCTCCATCCATTTGATATTTCAACACCTGTTTCTAATACTGGCTCTAATTCCGTTACGTGCTCAATATTTTTAACGCTGCTTAATTCCTCTACACTCATTATTTTAGGGAACTTTACCTTGATATCATAATTTTGAATATTTCCATATTGTTCTTCTATCATAAAGTTCATGGAATCACTCATACTTAAAGCAACTAAAAGTAATGCTGACGAAAAAATAATTCCTAGTGAAGTTAATAATGCTCTTCTTTTATATCTAAATAAGTTTCGAAGTATAATCTTTCCCAAATTACTGATATTGCTCCATATAAATTCTATTTTCTCAAAAAGTATTTTCTTACCAACTTCAGGGGATTTCTCTCTCATGGCTTCGCTAGGCATAATTTTAAAAATGACCTTGCAAGAATTATACCCAGCAAACAAACTAAAAGCTAATGTCAATACGAAGGCTGGAATTACGAATTCTCCATAAATCCTAATTTCACTAAGGGGTAAACTGAAATATTGGTTATACATTTTTGTTAACCCTACCCCCATGTATGTTCCTACTACCGATCCTATTAAGCTGCCAATAACAGCAATAATCATAGAAAAGCTCATATAATAGGTAAGTACTTGAACATTGGTGAATCCCAAAGCCTTTAATACTCCAATCTGCACTCTTTGATTTTCTACCATTCTTCCCATCATAATATATATAATAATTGAAGAAACCAAAAAAAATACAATAGGGAAACTACCTCCCGTAGACTTCAATTGCTTTATTTCTTCACTTATCATCTTACTGCTTATTTGCTCATCTCTATCCATAACACTTTTCACACCATAATTCTTTAAAATCTTCCTTATGTCATCTTTAGCTGTTTCTATGCTAGTCCCATTAGAAAGATTAATAGAAATATTATTTATAAATCCCTTAGAATCAAAAATTGCTTCTCCAAAAGATTGCTTTATATAAATTATTCCGAACTTCTTATTATCCACCATTATCTCGCTTGAATCCTTTAATGTATATACAAATTCAGGACTTTTGGCTGAACCAACAATTTTAAGTTTTACCTTATTTCCATTAATGACCGGATAAATATATTCTCCTAAATTTAAGTTATTAGCCTTTAGAAAATCTTCGTCTAGAATACATTGGTTATTATCTTCTTCTGAAAAATATCTTCCTGATTTTATTACAATATCATTTACAATCTCTCTCTTTGCATCTGGAAGAGTTATAAACCTCAAGGTTGCATTTTCTTCTGATAAGCTTATGCTGGCATCATTAATAATTCTTTCAGTACTCATCTTTACATATGGTAAAATTTCTATCTTGTCTTTTGCACTTGCTGGTGCTTTATAAAGATCCACCCAAATATCAGCTAATCTATATTCCTCGTAATATTGAGTACTTGAATTAGATAGATTTTTGAATACAGAATTTAATGATGTATAAAATGCAACTCCTAGAATAACAATTATTAAAATAGAAATAAACTGGCCTTTTGATTTTTTTAAATCTCTAAGTAAATTTCTAAATAAAATTTTCATTACCATTCTATCCTTTCAGGTGACTCAGGGTTTTCATTAATTGTAATTGACTCAACAGTACCACTTTTTACTTTTATAACCCTGTCAGCCATCGCAGCTATAGCTGCATTATGAGTAATAACTACTATTGTCTTATTAGAATTTTTATTAATATCATAGAGTAATTTTAAAATCAACTTTCCTGTAACATAGTCTAAAGCTCCAGTAGGTTCATCACATAAAAGCAGAAGTGGATTCTTTACTAAAGCTCTTGCTATAGCCACTCTTTGCTGCTCACCACCTGATAGCTGCGCTGGAAAATTATGAGCTCTGTCACTTAATCCAACATCCCTCATAATATCATTAGCATTTAAAGGATTATCACTAAGAGATCTTACTAATTCTACATTTTCAAGAGCTGTGAGATTTGACATTAAGTTATAAAATTGAAACACAAAACCTACTTTTTTTCGTCTGTACATAGTAAGTTCATTATCAGAATACTTTGTTATATTTTCTCCATCTATAATTACTTCACCCGAAGTCGGCCTGTCCATGCCTCCAACCATATTTAAAACAGTACTTTTCCCTGATCCACTGGGCCCTAGTACAACAACAAATTCTCCTTCAAAAATTTCAAAATTCATTTCATCAGATGCCTTTACAGTCACCTCTCCCATGTTATATTCCTTTGTAACATCTTTTACTATAACAATAGGATCTTTCATTAAAATCCCCCCACTCTACACTTTTGACCATCAGGTCAATATATTGTTATTATGCTCCCTACTGACCATGTAGTCAATATATTATCTAAAACAAATACTACTACATTTTTATCTTATTTACTTAGTAAACGTTAAAGAAACCTGCTATTGCAACTAATAGCAGGTTTCTAAAATCGTTATGTTATTTTTTAATAAATTTATGATTCCATAAAAGACGAAATTATAGGTCTATAATATTAGTCTACAGATTCGTAGCATAACGAGGCCTGAGATTCTAATACGCTGCCAATGTACTTTGTGCTACTTTTCTCTACTTTTCGAGGTTAATGATAGTGTTAGAAACTTCACAGCCATTTACTAACAGTACAATTTTATGCTCTCCTTCATAATGACGGCGTGTAGTGAGATTCTTCCAACTATGAGTTCTAGCTCCAGTAATATGCTCGCCACCTAGTACCGTCTTATCAGACAATAAAAATAATTTACGCGAAACATTTCCTCTCGCCTTCACAAAATCAATTCCATACTCAATCCTAATATGTACACGCTCCCCATTACGAACATAAACTTCGTATGTAAAAGTAGAATTTTCTCCTATTTTTACTGTTTTTAGATCTACGGATAAATTAGCACTAGTTACAATGGAGTTACCTTGAACATCTCCATATCCAAATAATCTCATAACTTCTGGATCAGCCTTACGAATTAATGTCCTAGCTCCATGTCTTAATATCCAATCTGTATAAGAATTTTTACCTTTCCATTTTTTTATTATTTCTATAATTGTTTCTGGATTATCTTTAGAAATATCATTTAAATTATTAGCGACACTCTTCCGAACATAAACTGATTGATCTTCTTTTAATTGTTCTAAAACAGAAATCACTGGTTTTGGATCTTTTTTAAATACTGGAATTCCTTCTCCCCATGGAAGTCGTGGGCGACATCCCTCGCTTGCCAATCTTCTTACGTGTTCATTATCACTTTTAGACCATCTAAGCATTTGCTGCATCATAAATTCTGGATCAGATATTATAAATGGTCTAACCGCAAATTCGGAAGAAGATCTCATTGTAAAACGTTCTATTGCTTTCATTGAAAGTTCCCAATGTTCAAATTTACTGCCATATACCACTACAAAATCAGGAAAGAACAGATAAGGAAATCCGATACACTCTTCATCAATTGAAAATAATACTTCTAAAGCATCCCCATATTTTTCTGGCAAATATCTCCCGAGTATTTCAGAAATTCTTCTAATTCTTTCTTTCAGTTTAAGTTCCTGCCATTTATTATCTATAACATCATCTACAAACCCTTTTTCATCAAAAATATTGTAAGTCGATTGCACCTTCCCTGCAAAACTCTCTAAAAATTCTTTACTATATATATCCTTTAAAGCATCCGCCATAAATTTCTCCTTTTTATATAATTTATTGTTTTATATATATTATAATCTATATAACTAGACAACATTATGTCATATTAAAATAAAGATTAGGGTTTGTGAATTAAACCCTAATCTTTATTTTAATATATTTATTTTTAGTTATATAAGTTTAACTTAAAACATTTCCTTGAATAATCTATTCTCTTTTACGTCTTGTGTTATCTTAGCAATATTGCTAGTATCTCCAATCAAGATAGCTCCACATAAACGATTATTTGCAAAATAGTATTTTGTATATGTCTTTTTAACTGGATCTTTAAGTTCTACTGTTTTATATTGAATTTCTGGGTTTTTACCACTATCACCAATTGCATACAATGAAGTATTAGCTCCATTAAATGTTAATGCTGCATCTACTGTTTCATAAACTAATGAATCACCTGTTGCATTAGCGCCAGCTACTTTTCCCATTTCCAAAGCTTGCGGCCATATTCCATAATTTATTCCATTATACTCTGCACAGTCTCCACATGCATAGATGTCTGATACATTAGTTTCCATATTTTCATTTACAACTATCGCTCTATTAATATTAATTCCTGCTTCTTGAGCTATCCTAGAGTTAGGCGTAATTCCGCAAGATACAACAACTAAATCTGCAGCAATAACTTCTCCACCATTAATTCTAACTCCGGTAACTGAATTTTCACCTTCTATTTCATCGATTTTCACATTTAATCTTACGTCAATTCCAGCATCTTTAATTATTTGCTCTAAGAATTTTCCACCTTCATAATCTAATTGGCGACCCATTAATTTATCTGCTAATTCTAACACTGTTACTTTACATTTTGCTTTTGCTAACTCCCATGCAGCTTCAAGCCCAAGAACTCCTCCACCTATTATAACTGCATTTTTTACTTTTGGTAGCAATTCTGTAATTTTATCTGTATCAGAAATCCTTCGGATTGCTATAACCTCTTTTTTGTCTTTTCCTGGAATTGGTGGAACAAAACATTCTGCACCTAATGCATAAATACATTTATCATATTTTAATCTAATTCCATCTTTAAAAAGTGCTTCTTTTTCCCTTGTATTAATCTTAATTAATTCTCTATCAAGTACATTTGTAATATTATTTTCTTTATACCACTCTTCATCATGTACTGCTATTTGCTTAGAATTAAATTTGGCTATCATTGATTTTGTTAACATTGGACGGTTATATCCAAGGACATTTTCATTTGAAACTAAAACTATTGAGCATGTCTCATTTCTTTCCCTTATAGCTGTTGCGGCACTAATACCAGCTGCACCGTTTCCAAGAATCAAATATATTTCATTTGTATTTTTCTTGTAATCTGAATCATCTACTTCTACTGGTATGAAATTTTCCTTTCCAACACCACAAACTGGACATATTTCAAGACTAGAATCAAATATTTCACCACATACTAAACATTTAACTAATGTTCTTTTTGCAGATTTCTTCTTTGCATTTTCTTTATTTTGCAAAACGCATCCAAAATTATATCCATAATCATAAGCCTCACTTAATTCACTGTTACTAGGCTTAAATTTAATACGGAATCCATCATCAACGACCTTCAATTTAAGTTGTTTTAATCTTTCTATAATATGAGGAACACCTTCTCCACTCCAACCATAGCTTCCAAACGCACTAGCAAGTTTTCCGCCATGGGTTCTTGCAAACATTTTTATAGTCAAGTCCCAAATTGGTTCTAACGCTTCCCCTACAATAGTAGGAGTACCAAATAAGATACCATCTGCAAATGCTAATTCCTCAATAACTTTTGCTTTATCTTCTTCAACTAAATCATAAGATCTTACATCTATATCTCCACTGTCTTTAATCCCTTCGGTTATCTTATTTGCTAATTCCTTTGTATACCCATAGGCACTTACATAAGGTATAATTACTGTTTTTCTTGGATTTGGATTAACTACAGTACACCATTTCTTATAAAGCTCTATGATTTCATCTATCCTACAGTCTATAACTGGACCATGCCCTGTACATATCATATTTATATCTAAATCTTTAATTCTATCTAAAGCCTTAGTCATAAACGGATTCTTAAAAGGCCCTATAATACAATCAAAATAGTACTTAGTTGCTCTTAAATATCCTTCGTTATCTGTCACTTTACTCAACAAAACTTCATCAAAACTATAATGAGAACCAAAAGAATCACAAGTAACTAAGGTTTTATCTTCCTCAATATATGTATACATTGTATCAGGCCAATGTAAATTTGGTAAAAGCATAAAACGTAAAGTTTTGTCACCTAATTCCAAAATATCGTTTTCTTTTACCGCTATACTATAAAAATCACGATTAACAATATTCTTTAAGAAGCCTATAGCAACTTGAGTTCCAACAATTTTGATATTAGGGTTTATTTCGATTAGTTTTTCTATACTTCCTGCATGGTCAGGTTCTGTATGATTTACTATAATATAGTCAATCTCTTTAATATCAACTAATTTATTTAATGCTTTCAAATATCCATCAAAGAATTTAACCTTTGCAGTTTCAAATAATACAGTTTTTTCACTTGTCTTAAGTAAATAAGAATTATATGATGTTCCAAATTCTGTTTCCATAACTATATCAAATACTTTTAAATCTGGATCTAATACTCCTGTCCAATAGAAACTCTTTTTTAATTCTAATATCTCCATATAAAATTCCTCCCTATAATTTTCATCTATATGAAAATATTATACATTGTTTTATTCTAAATAAACAGCATGTAACTTAGACTTATGTGTAACTTACAGAAAGAGAAGGTGCTCTGTTACTCGGTTGCTAGAAAAAATAATCATTTTATTATATAAGCATATTTACAAATTTGCTAAAGCTTAAAGTTAATATCTTCACTAGAAATTATAAATATTTTCATAGTTTTTCGGAGCAAAAATGTTTATAATTTCGGTAAGTTATCGCATAACTAAGAACTTTAATTATTGTTTAAAGAAAAAAGTAATAAGAATCTAAAAGATATTGTTCATTATATTTTACAGCCATCTTAAATAATTTATTTTTTATTGAATTTATAGAAACTTTACCTTGCTTATGATCTTCGATACTCTTTAAGAAACTATTTTTTTCCTTATTATCTGCTACATTTTTAAAATATCCCCAAATATGCAATGCCGCATTTATTGAGTTGCCAACTTTAGTTTCAGTTTCCATCGCATCCTCAACACAATTATAAAACTGAACTACAGGATATTTATTTTTATTTTTAAGTAAATTTCTTATCTCTAAATAATGTGAAGGAGAATCCTCTAGAACTTTATACTTATATCTTCCCCATTCTTCTTCAAGTTTTATTATCTTATTATTTTTATTAACAGAATTTATACATTTTACTGCTGAAAGATTTTTATCTTTAACTTCAAGCATTATATCTATATCTTGTCTTTCTATACTTTCATAGAAATCTAGAAATTTACTTATTCTTATTGTATTTGAATGGGAACCAGCTTTCTTTAACGGATCTTGCTGAGAGTAGTGCATTTTCTGATTCCCATCTTTTTCTTTCCAAGTCTTTTTGCATTCATTTATCAAATATAAATCGCTTTTTTCTTTATCATAACAATTTATTTCATTATGAAGATTATCAAAAACGACTGGGATGTTTAATTTCGTTCCTATTTTAAGAACATCGTTTATATTATAGGACTTATCATCATTTTCAATAACAAGTCTTTGCTTTACGGCGTCATCTAACTGCTTATAATTATCAACAAATCTATTTACCGCTTGTTCTTTATCGTTATAGACTCCACCAATATGTAATATAATTTTATGCTCTCCCTCAACTCCAAGGCTATCTAAAACCTTGGTATGATAATTCAAATCTTCAATTGCTCTACTCACAACTTCTTCACTCGGAGAATTAAGAACTGTATATTGACCTGGATGCATCGATACCCTTATGTTATTCTCTCTAATTTTCTTTCCTATAGCCAAAAATTCTTGTGAAAATATTTCCCACCAAGATAATTTGTTTAATGGGCTAGATCCAAATGGTATTAAGTCAGAAGTAATCCTAAAAAGTTTTATATTATTTTGAATATTATAATCAATGATATTTTCAATAGATTTTAAATTATATGATATTATTTCTAATAACTTTTCTTCTGTTACATTTTTAGCGGTACAGCTTTTTAAGTTTGTACCTGGAACTCCAATTGTTAAACATGCGTATCCTATACTCATTTTTAAGCTCCTTTTTTTAGAATCATAGTTACCCATTCATTCGTTTTAGTACTCTTTAAAAGATTATATCCTTGAACTTCAAGTTCATGAAGCACCTTGTCACTGCTCCATTCCACTAATCCAGATACAAATAACGTCCCACTATCTTTTATAACATTATTAATTAGCTCCATAGATGATAATGTTTCCTCTCCACCAATATTAATAAATACTACGTCGAATTTATCATTAACACCTGAATTCTTGGAAGTAACATCTGCTACAACAACTTCTATATTGTCAATATTATTAAGGCGTGCATTATGTAAAACCTCAGCAGCCACATCTCTTATGTCCAGCGCTACTATATGTTCTGAATTCTTTAATCCAGCAGCTATACTTAATATCCCTGATCCTGTACCTAAATCAAGTATGGTCTTACCTGAAAAGTCTTTTTCTAATATATATCTAAGTAAATCCTGTGTTGTTTCATGTAACCCTGTACCAAAGGACCCTTGAGACTCAAAATTAATTTTCATCTTATTATCATCAACAATTTCATTAGGTTCAGCAATTATCCATCCATTATTTAAATCAACAGGCTCAAAAGGCTGCTGCCAATTATCTTCTTTTAACTCAGATAAAGTTATATTTTCTTCTATATCTAGGACTTCTCTAATTTTATCAATACATCTATTACATTCATCTATACTTTCGATTTCTGGATAAACCTTTAAGTCTACAAATTCATTTTCTTTTTCATAAAACCCATAACCATTAGAATCAACAGTTACCTGATAAGGTGCATCATAATAAGTTGAGACTAAACCTATTGTTATAAGCTTATCTAATACAGTTTCAATTTCAGAATAATTTACTGGAAATGATATTTCAAACATAACTTCACCTCTATATTTTTTTAATTTTACCACAATTAAAATTAGGACTTATATAATAAGTCCTAACATAAATAGCAATCACTATTAATTTTTACTCAGATTCTCCTTATTTAGAAGTAAGAATCCAAAATTATAACCATACTCATAAGCCTCTGTTAATTCATTATCACTTGGTTTAAATTTAACTCTGAATCCTTCATCAACAACCTTCATTCTAAGTTGTTTTAGTCTTTCTATAATATGAGGAACACCTTCTCCGCTCCATCCATAGCTTCCAAAAGCACTTGCAAGTTTATTAGCATGAGTTCTTGCAAAGATGGAAGTAGTTAAATCCCAAATTGGCTTTAATGCTTCACCTACTATTGTTGGAGTACCAAATAAAATACCATCTGCAAATTCAAGTTCTTCAAGTACTTTTTCTTGATCAGACTCTACCATATCGTAAAGTCTAACATCTACATCTCCACTAGCCTTAATTCCTTCAGCTATCTTGAATGCTAATTCCTTCGTATATCCATAAGCGCTTACATATGGGATGATAACAGTTTTTCTTGGATTTGGATTAGGAACGTTAGACCATTTCTTATAGTATTCTATTATTTCATCTATTCTGCAGTCAACTACTGGACCGTGTCCTGTACAAATCATATTAATTTCTAAATCTTTAATTCTATCTAAAGCTTTAATCATAAATGGATTTTTGAACGGCCCAATAATGCAATCAAAGTAATACTTAAGAGCTCTTAAATATCCATCATTATCTTCAAGCTTACTTAATAAAATTCCATCAAAACTATAGTGAGAACCGAAAGAGTCACACGTAACTAAAGTTTTATCTTCTTCTATGTATGTATACATTGTATCAGGCCAGTGTAAATTTGGTACTGACATGAAACGTAAAGTCCTATCACCTAAATCTAATGTTTCATTTTCTTTTACTATTCTGTTTTTAAAATCTCTATTTACTATATTCTTTAAGAATCCTATAGCAACTTGACTTCCAATAATCTCGATATTAGGATTTATTTCAATAAGCTTTTCTATGCTTCCTGCATGATCTGGCTCAGTATGATTTACCACAATATAATCAATATCTTTGACATCAACTAATTGACTTAACGCTTTTAAATATCCATCAAAGAATTTTACCTTTGCTGTTTCAAATAGCACTGTCTTTTCACTTGTTTTAAGTAAATATGAATTATAAGAAGTCCCAAATTCTGTTTCCATTATAATGTCAAAAACTCTTAAATTAGCATCTAATACCCCTGTCCAGTATAGATTCTTTTTTAGCTCCAATATTTCCATCTAAAATCCCTCCTAGTATAATTAATCCACATGAAAATATTATACATCTTTTTAGCATAAACAGGTTAAATTTTTCACAAAAACATTTTAATAATTTACTATCTTCTTAGATTCTAAACCTATTTACAATGTGATTTAGCTGCTTAGCAATTTCAGATTGATTTCATGCAATTTTTGATACTTGCTCTATAGATCTTGTTGTTTAACAGATTCTTTCTCTAATTGTCTCAGTATTCTCAGAAAACTTTTGTGCTGTCTCTGCAGTATTTTGAACTGCTTCACTTACTTGTGTCATTGTTGCTGTAAGTTCTTCTGTCATAGATGCTATTTCATCAGATATCTTTGTAACACAATCTGCATCTTCATAATATTTTTCTCCAGCTTTAGCTACATCAATAGCTGCATTAAGAACTAACAGATTAGTTCGCTCTAAAAATAGTATCAGCTATTACTTTTATGTTATTTATTATCTTTCCATCTTAAATTGATTTTAATCCTTTTTCTTTTTCCTCACTATATAGTTTTTTTGTTTCATCTGTTCATGTAATTCCTTTATTTCTAACTTCTATGGCTCTTTCCTTTGATTTACTTGCAACATTCCTTCCTTCTAATGCTTTATTAGATAATACGTTTATACCAGGATCTACCTCTTGTGCTGGAGCACTTATTTTTTCTGATGCTGCACTCGTCTCTTGTATATCATTTGCTATATTGTTATTAACTATTTCAATATTTTCTGTTTTTTTATATATTGAAATTATTTTTATAATGGTTTTTTCTTGAATTAAGTTCACTTGTTTTATTTTCGCAAATTAAAGTTAATTTTTCATAGTCTCCAATCTTATATAACCTATTGCTTATGTTGCTTGTGCTAAAAAATAAATTATTTAAAATACTTTAATCGTACTATTAATAGGTTTTAACTTAACTTTTACATAATAATATAATGTAAAATCTATTTATAAAAACAAGCCCCCCAAAAAAGAAGAGCTTGCTTATTAATTAACTACTTATATTCTAGTAAAATACTTTCTTCTACTTTCATAACTTTTCCAATATGAGAGTTTAAGACTTCATGTTCATTGGAGTTCGTGATGATAAGCATCGTAATATCATCTATTGATTTTTCTTTTAGTGACTCCTTGTTAAACTCTAGAAGAAGGTCTCCCTTTTTTACTCGTTTTTCTTCTTCACAGTGCAAAATGAATCCTTCCCCTTTTAAATGTACTGTATCAAGTCCAACATGTATGAGAATTTCCATATTATCATCTGTTTTAATTCCTATTGCATGCTTACTTTCTTTCATTATCGTAACTATATCTCCATCACATGGTGAAAAAATTTTATTGTCATTGGGCTTAATTGCTATACCATCCCCCATCATCTTCTGTGAAAATACTTCATCCTTTACATCTTTTAAATCTACACTTACACCATTAGCAAATGCATACAACCTTTTATTCTTTTTTTTACTAAATATATTAAACATACATTCTCCTATTTTAAATCTGGCCAATATTCTTTATTAGCCTCAATCATATCATCTAAAATCTGTTTTGCTACAAATGCAGATGGAATTGTTTTGTTCATAGTAAATGCCATAAGTGCTTTTTCATATGAGCCTTCAATAGCCGCCTCAACTACCAGTTTTTCTGATGCTTCTTGTTGTTCAATTATTCCTTTATAGAAAGTTGGTATTTCTCCTACACGTATTGGTTCTGGTCCATCTTTAGTTATATATGCAGGTACTTCTACCATAGCATCGTCAGGTAAGTTTTTTATTGCCCCATTGTTTTCTACCATAACTAAATGTCTCTTTCTTGAATCAAAAGCTAAGCTCATAGCAACTTCAACGATAAATTCTCCATGCACTCCAGTAAAGAATTGTGTAAGATCAATTTGCCCTGTAGCATTATATTGATCTACAGCATCAAATATCTTCTTCTCTCTTCCTTCCATTACTTCATTAGCTCTAGTATGATTTTTATCTGCTTCTTTTACAATTCTATCTCCTAAAAGATAATATTGCATATACGTATTTGGAAGATATTTAGGGAACATTTGCATTATATGTTTAGCATTCTCAAATGTATGAAGCCATGATGCATCATTATGTCTTACTTCACTTCTTGAATCTGGAGGAATATAACCATATTCCTTTACATATGCTTTTAATTCCTCAGTTTTATCTTCACCACTAACTCTAATTTTTGTAAACCACCCAAAGTGATTTAATCCAAAATAATCTGCCTCTATATCATGTCTATCACAATCTAAGATATTAGCCATATTTCTCATAATTGCAACTGGCATATCACAGATATTTAAAATCCTTGCATTTGGTCTTAACTTATACATAGCTTTTGCTACAATAGCTGCTGGATTAGAATAATTAACAATCCAATAATTTTTATTTGCATATTTTTCACAAAAATCTATCATTTCCACCATGGGATATATTGTTCTTAATCCATACGCTAGTCCTCCAGGACCACATGTTTCTTGACCAACCACATCATATTTTAGTGGAATTTTTTCGTCTTGTTCTCTCATTTTATATAATCCAACACGCATTTGAGCAAAAACAAAATCTGCATCTTTAAATCCTTCTTCTGGATCAGTTGCAAGAACAAGTTTTACCTCTGGATCAAACATTTCTACTACTTTCTTTACTATCACTCCTACTTTATTTTGACGTTCCGCATTTATATCATATAATCTTAATTCTGATATTTTAAACTCCTCTTTCTTTGAAAGTAAACTCTTTACAATCCCTGGTGTATATGTGCTTCCTCCACCTACTATTACTAATTTAAATTTTTTCATTTTAATGATTCCTCCTTGATTTTATTCTACTCTGTCTAATGCTTCATCTACTATTGTTCTAATTTTATTAATTGAAAGGCCATATACAACTTGTATATTATTTCCTTTTTTCACAACACCTGCTGCACCTGTTCCTTTTAAAGCTTCTTCATCAATTAGGCTATTATCTACAACATCTACTCTAAGCCTTGAAAAACAATTTTCTACTGTTACTATATTTGCTTTTCCACCTAATGCTTTAATTATTGTTAGTGCTTTTTCATCATCGTTATTAGCTTTACTATTATTTTTATTTTCCGATTTCATATCTTGCTTAACTTTTGCTGCATTTTCATTTAAATCAATTACAGCATCTGTACCATTCTCTTCTCTTCCAGGTGTTCTTAAATTCATCTTCTCAATCATAAATTTGAACACTAGGAAAATCACAACTATTTCAACTAATCCCACTAATATATACACAGGCCAATGAGTTTTGCCTATACCCGCTGGCAAGTTTATTACTAGAAAATCTAATATTCCATTAGTTGCACATACTCTTACATTTAATAGGTATACAAACATTTGGAATAATCCATCAATCACTGAATAAACAAACCATAATAATGGTGCCGCAAAAATAAATGTAAATTCTAATGGTTCTGTAATACCTGCAATTACTGCTGTTAATGTTGATGGTATTAATTGTGCTTTTAAATTACTACGCTTTGCTTTTTTAGCAGTGAAGTAAAATGCTAAGGCAACTCCAATTACACCAAAAGTTTTAACTAATCCGTATGTTAAAAATCTTGCTGAATCAGGCATAATAGAGATTGTTGAATCATTAAGCAATGCTAGAAAAACTGGCTTTGCTCCAATTACATTTTGGCCATTTATTATCATCTGATCACCAACTGCTGAATATAGGAATGGAGACCAAATTAAATGATGTAAGCCTGTTGGAACTAAGAATCTATTTAGAAATCCATAAACAAATACTCCAGCTGCCCCTGCAGAACTCATAAATCCAGTAAGAGCTGTAATTCCAGCAGCTATTGTAGGCCAGATATATGTAGTACCAATGCTTAATATCGCTACTACTGGAATCATGATAACGAATACAAATTTACTATTACCATATGGAGCCATAGCACCACGAAACTCCTTATCTATATATTTATTATGCACTACAGCTACTAGCACTCCTAGAATCATCCCTAGAAATAC
This sequence comes from Clostridium chromiireducens, assembly GCF_003575225.1. Lineage (NCBI taxonomy): Bacteria > Bacillati > Bacillota > Clostridia > Eubacteriales > Clostridiaceae > Clostridium > Clostridium chromiireducens. The sequence goes on from NZ_QXDJ01000001.1 coordinate 771,329, forward strand.
TCCCATATCTGTCACATGAAATCCTAGTTGGATTGTTTGTCCTGTTCCATATAAAGCTGATGCTGTATCACCTTTAATTATTTTTCCAGATAGCTCTAACCACTTACTATTCGCACCTAAAAATAGAATATATGACATAATAGAAATGAATGCTGCTTCCGCTTTTTTCTTCTTTGACATCCCCATCGCTATTCCGACACAAAACAAAATACTCAAGTTCCCCATAATCGGTGATAACATTCCATTAAAGAATTTTCCTGTTACCCAAATTACTCCACCTTCCGTTACGAATGTTTTATTAGTAAAAACTGCTGTCAGTGCAATCAACATACCAACAATAGGTAAGAATAAGACCGGTCCAATCATAGCTTTGGCAAATTTCTGCATACTATTTAAAATCTTATCTTTCATTTAAATATTCCCCTTCACTATTTATAATTTTCTTTGGTAATTACCTGTGAGAATAGAATATCATTATTAATAGCTATTGTTAATAGTTTTAGACGTTTCAGCAACATGTTGACTCAAAAGTAAACATGTTTACCTTTACATCAAAAAAAGCTATCTCACTAGTTAACCTTGAGATAGCTTTCTACATATTTTATAAATTACTCATTACCTTGTCTAGCAAATATTCCATTACAATCATTACCCTAGCATAAAAATAGTTTGCAGTAAGATTTCTATCATCTAATTCTTTATCATCTAATATCATAAAATTTAAGGTTGCTTTCTTAGCCATATGATTCTCTGACTTGCCAGTAAATGTTATAATATCTAGTTCATTTTTTGATGCATAATCAATCACTTTTGTTATACTTTCTGTTTCTCCACTTTTAGATATTCCAATAACTAAGGCCCCTCCTATTTGATTGCTGTCATATACTCCATAGGAATTTGTTTTGATGCATTTAAATCCAAGCACTAACATCTTTCTCCAAAAGAAATCTGCAATTGAATCAGAGAATCCAGTGGCCGTTATTAAAATTATATCTTCTCTATGTTTAATTAGCATAGAAATGAAATCTTCTATTTTCTTATTCTCAATTTCCGATATAAAGCTAGTTATATCGGAGGTATGTTCTTGATTATTCTCATGATTTTTTATTATAAAGTTTAAGCGATATATCATATCCACATAACCTGTATAACCTAGCTTCTTTGATAGCTTTATTATTGTTGCTGCCGATGTATAGTTAATTGTGGCAACATCTCTTACCCCTTTAGTTAAAACAGAATCGATATTAGTCAATATGTATTGCAAGACCTGTCTCTCTGTTTCTGAGAGCTTATAATTATCAGCAATTTTATAAATATCAAACTTCATATTATACCTCCACAATTATAAAGCTATTTTAATATGCTTATTCTTGATATTTTAATTCAATTTATTACAAATAATCATGATAGAATTAATAATTATTATACCTACCTTATTATAAAAATTTTTTTAACCAAAATAAGCCTCACCTAAACATGGACTTGCATATTAATTGGTCATATAAAAATTAAATTCATTCTTTATTTTACTTACTCCATAAATTTTATATAAATATATGAGGTTGAATTGATAAATTCATTTTGATTATATCTGAAAATAACTATGCTTCTCTATAACTTATAAAAATATTCTTTAATTCTTTAGTTGCCTCAGTAATATCTTTTTGGGCTATAATTGCTGAAACTATTGCAAGACCATCGATTCCCATATTTTCAAAATCTCTAACTCTATCTTTATTTATTCCACCTATCACTACTATAGGAATGGATATGTTTTCTCTTATTTTCTTTAATTCTTCCATACTAGTTGGGTTAGCATCTTTCTTTGTTCCTGTTGCATACATAGCTCCAACCCCTATATAATCTGCCCCATCTTCTTGTGCTTTTAGCGCTTGTTCTAATGATCCTGTTGAAACTCCAATTATCTTATCTTCACCTATAATTTTTCTTACAATAGTCGCTGGCATATCACTTTGACCAACATGGACTCCTGCAGCATCTACTGCAAGTGCAATATCTAGTCTATCATTTATTATTAGTGGCACATTGTACTTATCAGTAATTTCTTTTACTCTTACAGCTGTAATATAAAAATCAAGAGATGAACAATCTTTTTCCCTTAATTGAACTAATGTACATCCTCCAAGTATAGCTTGTTCTATGGCTTCTTCTAAAGTTTCTGTACTCATTAAATCTCTATCCGTTACAAGATAAATACTATAATCTATTTTAGTTTTCATAAAAATTTCCTCCAGTTTTTTTATATTTCTGTAGCCTTAGCCATATTCTTAATTACTTCTGAAGTTAAATTACTTATAGCATCTATAATTGCTATATGAAAGCTTCCCGTTCCAATTTGCCCTGCTTTTTCAAATGCAATTTCCCCTGCTATTCCCATGGACGTAATGCCTGAAACTGCTCCAAGGAAATAATCTGACCCTGCACCACAGAATGCTCCAATTAATGAAGTTGTCATGCAGCCTGTTCCTGTAACATTTGATAGCATTTTAGTCCCGTTTTCAAGTATAGCAACTCTTTCTCCATCAGATACAATGTCTGTTGCGCCTGTAATAGCTACAGTACAATTAAGCTTATTAGATAGATTCTTTGCAACATCAATTCCTTCATCACTACCTGTTTTTACATCGCTTTCAGATGCATCTACGCCTTTAGTTGAAGATTCTAGTCCACTTATAAATTTAATTTCAGACATATTTCCACGTAACACACTTATCTTAACTTCATCCAATATTCTCTTAGTAGTTGCATTTCTAAATTCTGATGCACCTGCTCCCACTGGATCAAAAACAACTGGCATATTTAATTCATTTGCTTTTTTTCCTGATACAATCATCGATTCAATAGTTCTTTCATTTAATGTGCCAATATTTATTACAAGTGCAGATGAAATTTTAGTAATATCTGCTGCTTCCTTAATATCATCAGCCATAATTGGTGATGCTCCTATTGCAAGCAAAATATTCGCGCAATCATTAACCGTAACATAATTTGTTATATTATGTACAAGTGGTTTCTTATTCCTAACCTCATCTAGTAGATTTCCTATTTTAATTGATATTTCATTATTATTCATAAATACCTTTTAGTAAGAATTTAGCTTTTAATCATTCTTACCAAAATACCTCCTTTCAAAATAAACATCAAATTTTATCAAAACAAAACTTGTATACTTTCATCTAAAAGCTTACAACAAATTCTAGAAAAATTAAACACATTTTAATATTCACATTGTCATTCTTTGTTAATAAATAGCTCCTCTAAACTATATAAATTATGCAATACCCTTTTATATTTGATATATAACCAAACGATACTTATATGTATACCCAAACAAAGAAATTAGATACATATTAGTGAAATAGGCATATAAAAATAAGCTGCCGAATGTTCTTAATAGAAGGTTGTTCCATTTTTGCTTGTCTTAATGAATATTAGGAGCATGCATAAATGGATGCAACCTTCTATTTAGAACATTCCAGCGAAATTTTTATTAGTCCTATGCAACTAATATGTATCTAATTTCGGTTTATTGGCCGTATATCATTGATTTTATTTTTTATCAAAAAGTTCTACTTTATCACCATTTAAGATTCTATTAGTAGTTCTTACTGCGCACATTTTTCCACACATAGAACAGCTATGCATATCTTCTGGCGGTACACTTTCAAAATATTCTCTAGCTTTCTTTCCATCAATAGCAATCTTAAACATCTCTTCCCAATCAAGTTTTTGACGCGCATCTGCCATAGCATTATCTCTATCTCTTGCTCCTGGAAGTCCATTAGCTATATCTGCTGCGTGTGCTGCAATTTTTGATGCAATAATTCCCTCTCTAACATCCGATAAATCTGGAAGTCTTAAATGCTCAGCTGGTGTTACATAGCAAAGGAAATTAGCCCCATGTGTTGCAGCAATAGCTCCACCTATAGCTGAAGTAATATGGTCATATCCTGGTGCAATATCTGTGACAAGAGGTCCAAGTACATAGAAAGGTGCGCCATGGCATAATCTTTTTTCAATTTGCATATTAGCTGCTATTTCATTCATAGCCATATGTCCTGGTCCTTCTATCATAACTTGTACATCTTTCGACCAAGCTCTCTTTGTTAACAAACCTAATTCTATAAGTTCAGTAATTTGTCCAGCGTCAGTTGAATCATCCAGACATCCTGGTCTCATTGCATCTCCAAGACTTATTGTTACATCGTATTCTCTAAGGATATCAAGTAACTCATCATAATATTCGTAGAATGGGTTTTCATTGCCTGTCATTTCCATCCAAGCAAATAATAAAGACCCTCCTCTAGATACTATATTTAATCTTCTTTTATCTTCTTTAAATAATGCAACAGTTCTCTTATTAATTCCGGCGTGAATAGTAACAAAATCAACTCCAGCCTTTGCATGAGCTAAAACTACATCAAGAAAATCCTTTGCTTTTATATCTAATAGATCTTTTTCAAGATATCCAATTGCATCATACATTGGAACTGTACCTATCATAGCTGGAGAATAATCAATAAGTTTTTCTCTAAACTCTTGAGTCTTTCCGTAGTTACTTAAATCCATTATCGCTTCAGCCCCGAAGTCGATTGCCATTTTCACTTTTTCCATTTCTCTGCAATAATCAACTGAATCTCCTGAAATCCCTAAGTTTACATTTATTTTTGTTCTTAATCCATCACCAATACCTTCTGGACTAAGAGATTTATGATTAATATTTGCTGGTATAGCAACCTTACCTTCTGCAACGAGTTTCATTAACTTCTCTTCTGAAATTCTTTCTTTTTCAGCTACTATCTTCATCTCTTTAGTAACTATACCCTTTTTTGCTGCTTCCATTTGTGTTTTATAACTCATTTCTTTTCTCTCCTTAAAAAATATTATTTAATTTAAAGGTTAATCTATATATTTAAGTCTCAAGTATCTAAGTTGTCACAACTTGGATATATATTTCTTAATGAATATCTTATCTTCTTTTTACTTAATATCAATTCCCGCTTTCTTATAAAGCTCATAAAAATGATTAGTCGGACCTACACCTTTTCCAAGCTCAAATCCATGTTCAATAGCACATGTTATATACTTTTTACCACATCTAACCGCTTCTTCTACTGTCATATTTTTAGCCAAATTTGCGGCTATAGTAGATGATAAAGTACAACCTGTTCCATGGGTATGTTTAGTATCAATTCTTTCTTGCTTCAAAATTACAAAGTCTTTTCCATCAAATAATAAATCAGTTGCTTCACCTTCTAGGTGTCCCCCCTTAACCAAAACGGATTTTGGCCCTAGTTCTTTAAGTTTTAAAGCTGCTTCTTTCATCTCTTCTAAAGTTTCTATTTTTATCCCTAAAATTTCTTCTGCTTCTGGTAAATTTGGAGTGATTAATGTTGCAAGTGGAAATAATTCCTTAACCAAAGTATCCTTTGCATCTCTAGACAATAAGTTAAATCCACTTTTAGAGATCATAACAGGATCTAAAACAATTACTGGTAAATCTTTAACTTTTCTTAATGCTTTAGATATAGCTTGTATAGACTCAATTTTAGAAACCATCCCTATCTTAATTGCATCTACTCTTATATCCTCAAAAATAACATTTATTTGTGATTCAATCATCTCAGGATTTATATCTTGAATTCCAAACACACCCATTGTATTCTGTGCAGTTACAGCAGTAATTACACTCATCCCATAAACTCCGTTAGCTGAAAATGCCTTTAAATCCGCTTGAATTCCTGCTCCTCCACATGAATCTGAACCTGCAATAGTTAATGCTCTAAACATAAAATCACCCTTTCGTCTTATTCTATAGTTAAATTATTTCTGTATATTTATCTCTAAACTTTATGTGTGTTTTTTAAATCATTATCATATGTTGATACTTCATTATCTATTAGTATTTTACTTATCACCGGAACTTTTACAAAGAAATATGCTATAACAGATCCTACACTACAGCTAGATATAAATGGAGTCACATATGCAAAAAGTGCTGCCTTTTTACCTAAAAGCAGTACAGCTATAGGATAAGCCAATAATGCTCCTAATATTCCAGTTCCAATTAATTCTCCAATTACAGCTATACTTGGCTTCCTAAATTTCTTATAAAGAATACCTGCAAGCAGTGCTCCTACCATACTTCCTGGAAATGCCAACAAAGTACCAGTTCCCATAATATTTCTAATTAGTGATGCAATAAGCGCATTTAAAAGTGCATAAATTGGACCTAATGTTATTGCCCCAACTACATTTACAAAGTGTTGTATCGGAGAAATTTTAGCGCCTAAAATTGGTATTGAAAAAGTTCCAAAAATTACTGAAATACCAATTAAAACACCGCTTAATGCAATTTTTTGTGCTTTACTTTTTTCTTTCATTAAAAAACCTCCTTAAATCAATAAATTAATAAAACTTTGTGAAATAAAATTTTATTAAACCACATCTTACTGTGATTAAATGATTAACTTTGAAAGAAGTTAATTATTTTTAAGCAAAAAAAATGTATCCAAAGGGATACATTAATAAACATGTGCACAAAAAATATCAATATACTTCCCTACGTTGGTATTAACCAAATCAGGTTATAAGAGTCTAGGAAATCAATCTTTCCAATCTCAGCCAAAATATTAGCTCCCCTAGTTATTCAATTATAAAATTATCTTTCACAAGATAAAGATTATACCATTAATTGCAAATCGTCAAGTATATAATAACTTATTATTTAAAATTCGATATAGATATTTAATACAAAGCTTAGACTTATGCGATAATCCACCGAAAGTAGAAACATTTTGTTTTTAGTTTTTCTTTGGAATCATTACCATCAAAATTCCTAGAAACCAAAACACAATATGTTACTTATTTGGGTAAGTTACACATAAATCTAAATCTTAAATTTGATATCTATGATAATGTAGAAGGCAAATTCTTCATGTGAGATTTTCACTCACTTGAATATTATTTATTTTTAACTTGTACATAGTATTTACCATATCTTTTAACTGGTTTTATTACCTCAAAACCATTAACAAATTCTCCTATGACTTGATCTTTTGCAACTTCAATTAATATGGTTTTCTTCTTCTCTTTAACTCGTTTTGTTGGTACAAAAGTAGTTTTTTTAACTGCATTATTTCTGCTTTTAGTTGGCATTTTATCTCATACTCCTGCTAATATTATAATCTTGAAATTATTATATTAACTTTTTTCTCTAAATGTGTTACTCTGAACCTATAAATTTAATTCTATATAGTGTCATAAAAAAATTTCTATTTATTACTCTAATTTCTCATTATTCAATTCTAGTACTTTAAATACTAAAACAAACTACAGATTATATACAACTTAAGATAAATTAGACTATTTTAATTATTTTGCTTGAGTCAAAGCATTTGCTACGGCACTCATAATCCCTTTTGAGCTATAAGTTGCACCTGAAATTGTATCTACTGAGGTTGATTGTTTTGAAATTATGCTCTTTATTATAGTTCCTTCTACTCTTTTATAAAACTTTGGAGTATCTTGATTAGATATAGTTTTTATATTTGATATTTTTCCATCTAATACAGTAACAGAAACCTTAGTTGTTCCTCCTCTATATCCAGTTCCACTTCCTGTGTATGTACCATCTTTATATTCACTTGTAGTATTTTGAGCTGCATTTGAAATTGCAGTTGTTCCATCTTTATAAGTTTGTGAAGAACTATTTTCTAAGTTTTCACTACTTGGAATTGTATTGCTATTAACTGAAATTCCAGATTTAGTTACTGCATTTCCAGCGAAGCTAGTAAGTCCATATACACCTAAAAATGTAGCCATTGCCACTGATCCTGTTAACTTTGCATCTAAATCTCTACTAGCTACATTTACATTAGCATTATTTCTATAACATACTTCAGTACATTTTAAGCAGTTAATACAATCGCCACCCTTGACACAATCTACATTATAAAGTGGTAACCCCATCGAACAATTCATTGTGCATGCTCTACATTTACCGCAATCAGCTTTGGGCTTATTAATCTTAACTATTCCAATTTTAGAAGTAATGGAGAATATTGCACCTAAAGGACATAGGTATCTACAGAAAAATCTCTCAATAAATGCTGATCCTATTGTGATTAATATTAAAAATATCAATCCAATAAGTAAGCTTGAAAAAATAGTAGATATATCAGTTATTTGACCAAAAGCATCCCAAGGACTTGTGCTTTCTAGTATACTGCTTCCCATAGTCCATGAAATAGCTATTATAAAAACTAATACTATGTACTTAACGTACTTAAGTACATAATCAACTTTTTCATCTACTCTAAATTTTATCTTGAATACTTTTCTTGATATAAAATATATTAAATCATTATACGCACCAAATGCACATATCCATCCACAGAACCATCTCCCTAATACTATTGTCAAAAGCATAATAGCTATAAATTCCATTAAACTTGGTAATGCTGTAAAAAAGTTAAAATTGCCATTGATAATCATTTGATATACTGTTTTTACTTCACTAAATGTCATTGAATAAAGACCTGGTAACAGAATAAATGAAATCAATTGTACAACATGCCTTATGATCTGCGATCTTTTTATCTTACTTGCCATATTTCCTTCTCCTTTTCTAGCTCTATATCTTTAGCGATAATGAATTTTTATGTTAATTACCATTAATCAAATTTTTACGATTAAGTTTTAATAGAAATATTATTTTCACTTCATTATCTTCTATATTTTAATTTCTTCATTAATTGAATTATAGCAACACAACCTTAATACTCCCTTAATCCAAACTGAGAATTGACTGAGAATTAGCTATCAAAGCTACTATATCAGTGAAGATAAAAGCCAACGAAAAAGATAGTACATGTTGAATTTATCCTTGTTAAGTAATTTATATATCTACTTAACGAGGTTTAGTTCAAACTGTACTATCTCTTTTTATTATTTTGCTTGACTTAAAGCATTTCTTATTGCCTCAATTATACCGTTACTGCTATATGTTGCACCAGACACGGTGTCTACAGAAGCTGACTGCTTTGAAATCACACTGTTTGTTATTGTTCCTATAGCTCTATTATAATATCTTGAAGTATCTTCATTTGATATAGTACTTATACTTACTATCTTTCCGTTAGTTATAGCAACAGAAATTTTAGTTGTTCCTCCAAAGCCTGATCCACTACCTGCATAAGTTCCATCTTTATATTTCCCCTTACTAGTTGTTCCTCCACTAGTACTTCCACTTGAACCTGTGACTCCTTGGCTTGCTGTTGAGTTAGAAGATGTACCCTTTTGATTTACCACTGGCGGTGGTGTTGCACCTGTTTGCTCTGAAACTGGCGGTGGAGTACTTTTTGAGTTTGCCACTGGTGGTGTTGGTGGTCCGCCCTTAGACGTATTATCGCTAGAAACAGCACTACTAGCATTGCTGCCTGAATCAGGAACACCTGCTTGATTCAATGCATTTTTAACTGCATCTATAATTCCCCTTGAACTAAAAGTGGCCCCCGAAACTGTATCTACAACTGTTGATTGACTTGAAAGCATTTTATTTATTAGAACACCTGAAGCCTTTTGATAAAACTCTGGAGTGTCCCCATAAGATGAAGTTTTAATACTATTCATTTTTCCATTAGCTATAGTAACGGATATTTTAGTTGTTGCACCTTCAAATCCTGTTCCAGTTCCTATATATGTTCCATCTTTAAATTTCGAAGCGGTTACCTTAACACTATCTCCTGTATCTAAGATTTTATTTTTCGAGCTTGCTTCTGGAGCTGGAACTGAAGCTGCTGCTTGATCTTTAGTTTCATTACTATTGTTTGAAGCATCACTGTCTGAATCAGTACCAGATGCTTTTCCTAACGCGTCCTTAACTGCACTTAGGATTCCTTTAGAACTATAAGTCGCTCCTGATACTACATCAACATCTGTTGATTGCTTTGATAGTATTTCTTTTGTTATTATTCCTGATGCTCTCTCAAAATATTGACGATCATCCCCATTTGATAAAATATCGATCTTTGATATTTTTCCATCAGCTATTGTGATGGAAACTTTAGTTGTTCCTCCATTAAACCCTTGACCACTTCCAGTATATATCCCATCTTTATACTTTTGTGAATCATTAGCTAAAGTTGGATTACTTGAATATTCACTACTAGAAACTGCACTATCACTAGAAATTATCCCTGCCTTAGTTAAAGCGTCAACTCCGAAGTTTGTAAATCCATAAACACCTAACATTGCAGCCATTGCCACAGAACCAGTTAATGCAGCATTCAGATCTTGTCCTAGTATATTCGCATTAGCATTATTTCTAGGGCAAACCTCTGTACACTTTAGGCAGTTTATGCAATCTCCACCTTTAACTTTATCAACCTTATAAAGTTGTAATCCCATTGAACAATTCATTGTACACGCTCTACATTTACCACAATCAGCTTTTGGCTTATTAATTTTTGTTATTCCAACCTTAGAAATTATTGAAAATACAGCACCTAAAGGACATAAATATCTGCAGAAAAATCTTTCAATAAAAAATGCTCCTATAGTAATTAAAACTAATAATACAAGTCCAATAAGCAAATTAGAAAGAACAGTTGATATATTAGTTATTTGTCCAAATACATCCCAAGGACTTGTGCTTTCTAAAATATTACTTCCTATTGTCCATGAAATAATTATTATGAATATTAATACCACATATTTTACATATTTAAGTATAGAATCAACTTTTTCATTTACTTTAAATTTACCTTTAAATATCTTTTTTGATATAAAGTATATTAAATCATTATAAGCCCCAAAAGCACACATCCAGCCACAAAACCATCTTCCTGCTATTATGGTTAAAAACATTACTGCCACAAATTCTACTAAGCTTGGTAATGCTTGAAGGAAATTAAAGTTCCCTTTAATAATCATTTCATATACTGTTCTTAATTCACTAAAAGTCATTGCATATAAACCTGGTAATAATAAAAATAATATTAATTGAACACAATATCTTAAAACCTGGGATTTCTTTATTTTCTTAGCCATACTTATTACTCCTTCTCTTATGCTATAGTTCTTCAAAAAATTCGCTATCTGTTAATGTAAAAATACTTTCATCAATGCCTGATGTTTTATATACTTTCTTATCTTCTGTAATAAATATAGCGTCAATCCCCTCTATAGTCTCTATAATCTTCATAGCTTTATCAATGCCAATTATATAAACACCAGTTGATAAGCCATCTCCGTCAATTGAATTATCAGATATAATAGTTGCACTTATGATTTTGCTTTCAGATGGATATCCTGTTTTAGGATCAATTATATGATGAAATCTCTTTCTATCTTTCATAAAATATCTTTCATAATTACCTGAGGTAACTATTGATTTATTCTTTACACTTAATATTCCCACATATTCTCCCCTAGATTTAAATGGGCTTTGAATTCCAACCTTCCAATCTGAACCATCCTCCTTACTTCCGAGAGCAAAAATGTTTCCACCTAAATCAATTAATGCACTTTTAATATTATGCTGGTAAAAAATATCTCTTACTTCATCAGCTGCAAATCCTTTTGCTATTCCCCCAACATCTAAAGCCTGATTATTATTTTTTAGCATTATTGAATTATTTTCTTCATCAAAAATAACATCATTATAGTTTACAAGTTTTAACGTCTTCTCTATTTGCGACTTTTCCGGAATTTTTTCTTCTTTTGTACCTATGCTCCATAACGTTACTAATGGTCTTATTGTTGGATCAAAAGTACCTTCTAAAATTTCACTGTACTCTATAGCCTTTTTAACTACAAAATAAGTATCACTATTTACTTTCTCTGCCATAGTTCCTGCACTCAAATTTACTTTTGATATGTCACTACTTTCTTTAAAAGCTGACATTCTATCATCAATTTCGTTTAGCCTTTCTGTCGCTTTATCTATTGCCATTTGAGCTTTATTTCCACTTGCTCTTAAATTAATCAAAGTTCCAAGAGCATAACTACTATTAGCTACTTCATGTTTTTCATATTTACCCGTCACAAATACAAAAAATAAAATAGCTATTATTATTCCAATCATCACTATGAAAATACTTACTATACTTATAATACTCACCTACCTAAACTATATATGAATCTCCTCATTGTTGAAATTATAACAAAAGAGTCTTAATGTATCCTTAGTGCAAGCTTAGAATTTGCTGAGAATTATATAAAATTCCAGACCCAGATTTTCCTTGACAACGTCTTAATCTAGAGATGCGTTGATATTTTAATCAATAGAATAACTAAATATACTAAAAAAGATGTTGCAAAATAATATAATAAACTTATTTTGTAACATCCTTTCTAAATTTTAGACACAATCAAAAAATATTAAATATATCTGCCTTATTTTGTAATCTTAAATATATTGAAAATGTTGTCCCAACTCCAAGCTCGCTTTCTACGCTGATTTCCCCACGATTGCTATCAATTATTGATTTTACTATAGAAAGCCCTAACCCATATCCTCCTTGTTCCCTAGATCTGTGAGAATCACTTCTGAAAAATCTATCATATATTTTATCTAAATGCTCTTTAGGTATACCAGTCCCATTATCGGATATCTTTAAAACTGCGAAGGTTTTATTTTTGTAATTTTCAATATCTGTAGAAATTGTTATAACACCTTTTTCTTTATCAGTATGAATCACAGCATTTTGGGTTATGTTGAATATGACCTGTTTAATTTGATTTTTATTTATATATACATATATATCGTCCTTCAATTTTAAGTTTAAAGTTCGATCTTTAGAAAGTATCTGGAGTTGAGGGATTATTTCATTTATAATATCATTTAAATTTTCCTTGTTTATTTCAACAACTGGCTGTTGATCTAACTTTGTTAACACCAAAAGATCATTTACCAATTTTGCAAGCCTTTCGCTTTCCATCAATATACTGTTTAGAGCTAAATCTAGTTTTTCCTGATTTTTTGCTGCTCCTCTTAACAATACTTCAACAAAGCCATGAATTGAGGTTAGTGGCGTACGTAATTCATGTGATGCATCAGATACAAAACGTCTCATTTTTTCCTTTATAAACTGTTCTTTTTCAAATGATATCTCTATTCTTTCCAGCATAATATTAAAAGATTTTGATAATCTATCAATTTCTAGTTGACCATTTTCTTCAGCAAGTCTTGTATGTAGATCAGTTACACTTATTCCTTCCACAGTCTCAGTTATCTTATATAACGGCTTCAATGTTCGATTAAAAATAGTAATTCCAAGTATTGTTCCCATTATAAGAATCATGATGGAAAGACTAATGTGTACATACTCCTGTCTGTCTAAAATACTTGTAATATCCTCTATTGGTGTACTCAATTGTATTAGTCCTGAAGATGAATTCAAATCCCCAACCTTCCTAAATGCAACTAATTGCAACTTATTATTAGGATCTTTTACAACTCTGTATGTATGTTCTAAATTTCCACTTTCGTTAGAAATACTAATATAATCTTTTGGAGAAAGTACTGGTACTGGTATTTCTACTATTTTCTTGTCAAGTAAATCTTTATAATCATCGTCTTTGCTATCATCATCGCCATCATCATCATCTTCAGAAATTGAAGAATGGATAATATCTGTGTTTCTAATTTTCAAAAATGGTTCTCCACTCTTATTTATTAGCGCTATGCTCATGTGTTTATCTTCTAACCTCTTTAAAACTTCTTCTGGATTATCTTCAACTATATCTTCTATATCTTCCTCTGATAAATTCTTTAAATCTAATTCATGAAATTTTTGCTGTAAAAGTTGAAGTTTACTCCCATATAAGTATTCTCTCATGCTTATATACTGGAAAATCCCCATTACACTTAATAAAATTAATAATATAATGAGGAAACGAAATAGCAATTGCCATTTCAAACTTTTTATTTTCAGTTTATTTCTTACTTTCTTCATTGTGCCACCATTTTATACCCTACGCCACGCACCGTCCTTATAATATTATGCTCCTTATCATCTATCTTATCTCTTAAGTATCTAATATATACTTCAACAATGTTCTCTTCTCCATTAAAGTCATATCCCCATACCTTTTCAAGTATTAATGATTTACTTAAAGCCATTCCATTATTCATAATCAAAAACTTCAATAAATTATATTGTGTTGGGGGTAGTTCTAAGATTCTTCCGCAATAAGTCATTTCATGAGCCTTATCATCTATAGTAAAATTCCCAACACTTGTAATACTATTTAACTCAGGAAAACTATTCCTTATTCTTGCATTAATACGTGCTAGAAGTTCCTTAAAGCTAAAAGGCTTTGCCATATAATCATCAGCCCCAATATCTAATCCTTTTACCTTATCATCTACTTCATCTAAAGCTGTAAGCATAATGATCGATGCTTTTGTAGACCTTTTTATAATAGAACATACTTCATATCCATCCATTCCTGGTAACATGACATCTAATATAACGATATTAGGATTTACTTTATTAGCTAGTTCAATTGCATCATTTCCATTTAAGGCTGTGTACACTATGTATCCCTCTGATTCTAATCCCATTTGTATAAAATCAATTATACTTTTTTCATCGTCTACTACAAGAATAGTAATTTGCTCTCTTCCCATCAAATTCATATTAACTCCTCTTCTAAAAATATTATGGCTTATATACTGAATAAAATCGGCAATTTTATAGTTAATTATATACAAATTAAGATACCTAAACAATAATTAGTTACTTTATGACTTAATATAATGCTAATTAATCTATGGTCATTATTCCATATATTAGTTACACAAATTGTTATCAAATGATATACTAAACTATATAAAAAAATAGAAATGGGGAAATTACTATGATAAAAATAGTAGCAAAGAGTGTTATTAAAACTGAAGAAAAAGACAACTACCTTCAATTAGCGAAAGATTTAATTGATAAAAGTAGACAAGAATCTGGCTGTATCTCTTATAGCCTATTTCAAGATATAAATGATGAATCCGTAATTACCTTCATAGAAGAATGGCAAGATCAGAAAGCAATCGAGTTACATAATAGTAGTGAACATTTTAAAAGAATAGTTCCTTTATTAGGTGAATATCGTATTGGTAACGGAGAAGTAAATCTATATAAGGAAATATAGAATGCCAATCGCTATAATACACATCATAAAGGTATTGTGAAGTACTTAAAGTGATAGCAAAACAAAGAAATAGAAGACATATATGTGAAGCAGGCATTGAAAAATAAGCTGCTGGAATATCTTAATTAAAAGTTGTTCCGCTTTTGCTTGTCATGCGCTTGCCGCAGGAGCATGCAGAAGTGGTGCAACTTTTAATTTAGATATTCCCAGCGAGATTTTTCATAGTCCTGAGGAACATATATGTCTTCTATTTCGGTTGTTCTCGCTTCACATTAAGTTCTTCTCAATACCTTTAGTAAATGTATTATTTTTCTTTCCCAAAAACTTGCTCTTTCAATTTTAGGCCTTCTTTAGTTATAGCTATTCCACCTAAAGCCGTTTCTCTAAGAGATTCTGGCAAGCTCTTTCCAACTTTATACATTGCGCTCACTGTATCATCAAATGGTATTTTGGATGCTACTCCTGCCATCACCATATCCGCCATGCATAATGCTGTTATAGCTCCTTGGGCATTTCTCTTAGCACAAGGAATTTCAACAAGTCCTGCTACTGGATCACAGACAAGGCCTAGAACATTCTTTATTACTATAGCGGCTGCGTTTAAACTCATTTCCGGAGTTCCACCCATCATTTCTACTACAGCGGCTGCTCCCATGGCAGATGCTGATCCACATTCTGCTTGGCATCCACCTTCTGCACCTGCTAATGTTGCGTTTAATGCTATTATCATTCCAACTGATGTAGCTGCAAATAAACCATTTATAAGCCCATCTTCATCTAAACCAAGCTTATTGCCCGCACTTAAAATCACTGCGGGCAATATCCCGCAGGACCCTGCTGTTGGACATGCAACAATTTTTCCCATTGACGCATTAACTTCTGAGGATGAGAGCGCCATAGCCATGGCCATATTAGTTACATCTCCAGTTAGAGCGCCACCTTTTTTAATGTAGTTATGTATTTTAAAAGCGTCTCCACCAATAAGTCCGCTTACTGAATAAACTTCTTTCTCCATACCTTCATTAGCTGCTGAAATCATAACTTTTAAGTTTTTTCTCATTTTCTCAACTACTTCTTCTCTTGTTAATCCTTTTTCCTCTATCTCAAATCTCAATGCATATTCACCTAATGAAATATTATATTTATTACATATCTCTAATAATTCTTCTCCTGTTTTTGCGATCATTATTACTCCACTTCCTTTGCCGGGCTTATTGAAATCACCTTATGTACTAACTCAATATTTTCAATTTGTTTTATTACGTTATCACTTACTTTGTTATCCATCTCAAAAATCATTATAGCCTCTTCACCTCTTTGGTGTCTAAAGACTCTCATAAAAGCTACATTTATGTTTTCACAATAAAGTATACTTGTCACTTTATTAATTGCTCCTGGTGCATCTTTATGGGCTATAATCAAAGTCTCATACATTCCAGTAAAATCTACTTCATTATCATTCACTCTAGTAATTTTAATATTCCCTCCACCTATAGATGATCCCATAACCTCACAATATTTATCATTTGTAGTACGCATAATAAATTTCACTGTATTAGGGTGTACATCCCCTAAATCCATTTCTTTAAATAAGAAATTAATGTTCTTTTCTTTTGCTATATCAATTGAATATCTAAGCTTTTCATCACTTGGTTCCATTCCTAGAATACCTGCAACTAATGCCCTATCTGTTCCATGCCCTTTATATGTCTTGGCAAAAGAACCATGTAATAAAAACGTTACCTCTGCTATGTCTCCACCAGCAATACTCCTAGCTATTTTCCCAAGTCTTGCAGCTCCTGCTGTATGTGAACTTGATGGTCCTATCATTATTGGCCCTAATATATCAAAAACTCCTACGTTTTTCATTAACTTACTACTCCCTTTTCTTTTCTAGGTATATTCTATCTTTAGTTTGGGTGATTTTACATTTATTAAATCACAAATTAAAGGTATTGTGAAGCACTTAAAGTGAAGCAATGAACAACAGAAATAGAATACATATATGTATTCTATTTCTATGTATTGCGATTACTTTAAGAGTTTCACAGATACCTTTTGTGATTTCAGATGTTTCTTGTATTTCAAGCATATCAATTATATTCAATATTGTAAATATCATCCATCAAGGATATTGATAATCGAAGAAAAATAAAAATACTTGCATGAATATAGTCTTAATTTAAGTTTACTGCAAGTATTTTTATATTTTGCTAATACACAATACCTTTAATACTCGTAGAAAACTGATCCACCTATAAATTCTCTTAAAAGAGAATTCTTTGGCACCTCATCAACATTAATTTCTTTAAAGAAACTTAGGAAAGACTTCAATCTTATTGCCTCTGAATATACAGAACTTTCTTCACCTATTTTATTTAATTCTTCTAATGCATAAGGCTTCAACACCCCAAGTTCATAAACTAACGTAGAATTAAAGGCAACATCGGCTTCCTCTTGATAAACAAATATATTATTTTTTTCGCCTCTTTTTATAGATTTCCACATCTTTAATGTATCTTCTGCTTTATATCCCCTTGATAAGGAATCCCTAACGATTCTCCTAACCTTTCTTACATCTGTCGTTGAAATTCTATTATGGTTATCTATATTTAATTGAGTTAGTGCAGATATATATATTTTAAAAACCTTACTATTTAAATTGTTTGAAATTAATGCTGGATTTAATCCATGAATTCCTTCAAGAATTAATACACCATTTTTAGGAACTTTAACTTTATAGTCTTTCCATTCCTTTTCTCCAGTTTTAAAATTATAAATAGGAAGATCTACATCTTCCCCTCTCATTAATCCTTCTAGGTTCTTATTTAGTAGTTCTAAATCTAAAGCATCAATTGATTCGTAATCATATTCACCATTTTCATCCTTAGGAGTATCCACTCGGTTAACAAAGTAATTATCCAAAGATAATGGTATAGGTATTAGGCCATTTACCTTGAGCTGTATGCTCAATCTATTTGCAAAAGTAGTTTTCCCCGAAGAGGATGGTCCTGCAATAAATATAATTTTTACATCTTTTCGATTTAATATTTCATCAGCAATATTGGCAATCTTCTTTTCATGTAGCCCTTCTGAAATCATTATTATATCTCTTAATTCATTATTTTTGACTTTTTCATTTAAAGTTCCGACATCTTCTATTCCTAATATATTTAACCATCTTTGTGTTTCTATGAAAATCTTCGTTAGGCTTTTCTCTTCTCTAAACTCAGCAAGTTCACTTAAATTTTTTCTTTCTGGTATTTGCAGAATGAAGCCTGATTCGTATTTAAATACATCAAAAATATTTATTATTCCTGTAGAATAGCCCATAGGACCATAAAAATAGTCATACCTTCCCTCCAGTTCATAAAGATGAACATATTGTATGTCATGATATTTTAAAAGTTTAACTTTATCCTCCATTTTATATCCTGTAAAAATATTTATCGCTTCTTCCTTAGAAGTCCTAAAGCTTTTTATTGGAATATCCTTATTTATTATTTCCTGCATTTTTACTTTTATTTTGTCTATATCACCTTTACTTAACATCTTCTCTTTATGGACTTCTCCATAAACAGCATCACTTATAGCATGGTCAATAGTTATTTTTGATCCCGGGAATAAATCTAAGGCTACTTTTATAAAAATAAATTGTAGTGTCCTAGTATAAATTTTCATTCCTAGTTCAGTTTCAAATCCTATTAGCTCTACATCTCCATCATCTTCTATCACTTCAGTTAATTCATGATATTTCCCGTTTAGCTTACATATAGCTACGTCTTTGGCTATACCTTTATAGCTATCAATAATTAACTCATAAAATGTTAATCCTTTTTTGGCTTTAATATTCAAATCTTTTAGTTCAATCCCTTTATCAATCATATTATCCAAACCTTTCCTTTCAACAAATTAATTTTATGAGTACCTAATTAATTTAATTTTCTTCACTAAAATATATGTTACTCTCAATTATTAATTTTAAATTCTTAATTTTTTTAAGTTTTCAGCACCAAATTAATGGTTTCAAATATATTATATACATTTTTAATAAAAAGGATAAACTTTTTTATTAGGTCTATGTAAGAGACTAGCAATTCAAAACTTACCAAGAAATATTCTTGTATGTAATATAGCTGCTTTTTTATAGGTGAAATAATCCTGATTGCAGCATGGCTGCTTTTTCTAAGGCGAAATGATCCGAATTGCAGCATAGCTGCTCTTTTCTAAGGTGTGTATATTAATTTATTTTTTGCAGATATTATTTTCGAGGTGATTTTTTAATGTTTGTGGTATCAATTAGAACTGCGATTTTATACTTGCTAGTTGTAGTAACGATGCGATTAATGGGTAAACGACAGATAGGCGAACTTCAACCATATGAGTTCGTAATAACAATTATGATTTCAGATTTAGCATCCTTGCCTATGCAAGATACGAGATTGCCATTATTACTAGGAATTATCCCTATCATAACTTTATTGTTTTTAAAAACAATTCTGACTCAGCTGGGATTGAAATTTCAAAGTACAAGAAAACTTGTTGATGGTGAGCCATGCATCTTAATAAACAAAGGGAAAATCAATTATCAAACCCTTAAGAAGCAGCAATTAAACATAGATGAATTATTAGAAGAATTACGCCTTTTAAATTATTTTAATCTTGATGAAATTCAATACGCAATACTAGAAAACGATGGACAAATATCGATACTTCCCATGGATTATAATTCTTCTAAAAAATCCAACTCAACTTCTGGAAATAACTCTAAAAATTCTGAAGTTAAATTACCTAGAATATTAATTTCTGATGGTAAAATACATAAAAACTCTATTATTTCTATGAATAAAGATGAAAAATGGATAAATGTTTTATTAAAAAAATATAATATTTCTTCAATAAAACATGTACTTATTGCTTCATATGATACTGAAGGCAATTTTAAATACCAACTTTTTGATGAATATGAGAAGGAGGCTAAAAAATGAGAAATGCAATATTATCAATCCTTATATTTATCTTAACAATTACCTGTGTTTATTTTTTAAATAATTCAATTCTCAAATTATGTGATAATATCAGCTCACAAGCTGAAGATATAGAATCTAAAATCACCAGTGATAAAATGGAAGAGGCTTATTCTCAATCTCTTGAATTATTAAACTTTATTGAAGAAAATAATAATATAACTTCTATTTATCTTAGTCATCAAGAGTTTGATAATTTATTAGATGAATCTGTAAGATTATGTACATACCTAGTTCATGAAAATGCAACAGATGCGCATACATCTTTACATTTAGTAAAACACAGTATCGAGCATATAAAGAAGCTGCAAATGCCAAACTTCGAGAATATACTTTAAATTGGTGTTTTTATAATTTTATCCGAAATTAATTTAAAGAATATATTCCTATATAAATATGCAGTTTCTGCATATCCTTATGCACGATTTAATTTCATGCATAAAAATTAAAATTTTATGCATATTTTTTATTCATTATGCATTGTATTTATTTTATTATGTATATTTTTAATGTTTTTATGAATATTTTTTCTTTTTTCACTTGATTATTTTTTCATAAAACTGTATAATTATAAACATCAAATGAGATTAGAAAATTATATTAATTTATCCAGGTGTATTCCAAAAATAACAGCCCAGCATGTTTGTATATTTGGGGGACTGTTATTTTATCTTATATGCCTGATATTTTCTATTATATTGAGGAGGGCTTTTAAAATGACAAAGTATAACAAAGTAGTTTTAGCTTATTCAGGAGGCTTAGATACATCTATTATTATTCCATGGCTTAAAGAAAATTACGGATGCGAAGTTATAGCAGTATGCGGTAATGTAGGTCAAAAGGATGAATTGGACGGATTAGAAGAAAAAGCAATAAAAACAGGGGCATCAAAATTATATATAGAAGATTTAACTCAAGAATTTGTTGATGATTATATCTTCCCTACAATTCAAGCTGGTGCTATATATGAAGGAAAATACCTTCTTGGAACTTCATTCGCTAGACCAATAATAGGGAAAAGGTTAGTTGAAATTGCTAAAGCAGAAGGAGCAGATGCAATTTGCCACGGATGCACAGGTAAAGGAAATGACCAAGTAAGATTTGAAATGGCAGTTAAAGCATTTGCTCCAGAAATGCCAATAATAGCTCCATGGAGAATTTGGGACATTAAATCAAGAGAAGATGAAATTGAATATGCAGAAGCTAAAAATGTTCCATTAAAAATAAATCGTGAAACAAACTATAGTAAAGATAAAAACATCTGGCATTTAAGCCATGAAGGTTTAGATTTAGAGTTTCCTGAAAATGAACCACAATATGAAAAGATTTTAGAACTTTGTAAGTCATTAGAAGCTGCTCCAAACGAAGCAACTTATATTACATTGTCTTTTGAAAAAGGAATTGCAGTTAGCTTAAATGGTAAAAAAATGAACAGTGTTGAATTACTAGATGAATTAAACAAAATTGGTGGAGAAAATGCTATTGGTATTACTGACATGGTAGAAAACAGACTTGTTGGTATGAAATCAAGAGGTGTTTATGAAACTCCAGGTGGAACTATTCTTTACAAAGCTCACAAAGACTTAGAAGAACTTTGCCTAGATAGAGAAACTGCTCATTATAAAGAGCAAATAGCTCTGAAATTTGCTGATTTAGTGTATAACGGTCAATGGTTTACTCCTCTTAGAGAAGCATTAACTGAATTCATTAATAAAACTCAAGAAACAGTTACAGGAGAAATTAAATTAAAATTATATAAAGGAAATATTGTCAATGCCGGAATGACTTCACCTTATTCATTATATAGTGAAGAATATGCAACTTTTGGAGAAGATGGAGTATACGATCAAAAGGATTCTGCTGGATTCATAAATCTATATGGTCTTCCAACAGTTGTAAGAGCTAAAATGCAAGAAAAAATTAAGAAAGAGGAAATGTAATGAAGCTTTGGGGCGGACGATTCAAAAAAGGCACTGACAAATTAGTTAATGATTTTAATTCTTCTATAAATGTTGATAGCAGAATGTATAAAGAAGATATTGAAGGAAGTCTTGCTCATGCTTCGATGCTTGGGAATCAAAATATAATTTCTAAAGAAGCTAGTGATAGGATTACTTCTGGTCTTCTAGAAATATTAAAAAGAATGGATAATGGAGTTATAGAAATTGATGAAACTTCGGAAGATATCCATAGCTTTGTTGAAGGTACTTTAACATATTACATTGGTGAATATGGAAAAATGCTTCATACTGGCAGAAGTAGAAACGACCAAGTAACTTTAGATTTAAGATTATATTTAAAGAAAGCTATAAAGTCATTAAACCAAGATATCATAGCTTTGGAAGAAGTTCTTTTGGAAAAAGCTACGGAAAACATAGGTACAATAATGCCTGGATATACTCATATGCAAAAGGCTCAGCCAATTACATTTGCTCATCATCTTTTAGCTTATGCTGAAATGTTTAAAAGAGATCTAGGAAGGCTTTCTGATTGCTATAAACGTGTTGATGAGATGCCGCTTGGATCTGGCGCACTAGCAACATCTACATACCCTATTGATAGAGAAGCTGTTGCTCGTGATCTTGGTTTTTCAAAAGTTACACTAAACAGTTTAGATTCTGTATCTGATAGAGATTACGCTATTGAAACACTTTCATGTCTTTCAATGATAATGATGCATTTATCAAGATTTTCAGAGGAAATAATTCTTTGGTGTACTAATGAGTTTAGCTTTATCGAACTTGATGATGGTTATAGTACTGGAAGTAGCATTATGCCTCAAAAGAAGAATCCTGATGTTGCAGAATTAGTTAGAGGTAAGACTGGTAGAGTTTACGGAGATCTTATGACTTTACTTACTGTTATGAAAGGAATTCCTCTTGCTTATAATAAAGATATGCAAGAAGATAAAGAAGCTCTATTTGATGGATTAGATACAGTTGTTCTTTCACTTAAAACTTTCTGCGGAATGATTAAAACAATGAAAGTTAAGAAAGAAAATATGAGAAAAGGTGCTGGTCTTGGATTTACTAATGCTACTGACGTAGCTGACTACCTAGTAAAAAAAGGTATGGCATTTAGAAACGCTCATGAAATCGTTGGGGAAATAGTTCTACAATGCATAAAAGATAATAAGATGATTGAAGAACTAACTATGGAAGAATTTAAAAACTTCTCTCCTATCTTTGAAGAAGATATCTATCATGCTATAGATTTACTAACTTGTGTAGAAGAACGTAAAGTTATCGGAGGTCCTTCTACAGAATCAGTAAAAATGCAAATTACTGCATTAGAAAATTTTATAGCTGAACATAAAGAAGTTTAATAAATATGATTACTTATTAAAGAAGAAATTTATTTAAGGTTTCTTCTTTAATAAGAACTTTCAATTGTCTATGAAATTTCTAACATGAAATTTTATAGACAATTGAAATATTATTGTTAAAAATTAAGATGCAGAAAAATAATATACTATTATTCACTCTGTAATTTAATAAAAAGGGGGCTATTTAAAAGTGATTAAAATCGGAATAATTGGTGCTACAGGATATGTAGGTGCTGAACTTTTAAGATTATTATTATCTCACCCAAAGGTTGAAGTTGCAGCTTTAAGCTCAGTTTCCTTTGAGGGTCAAGAGATTAGCAATATATATAAAAATTTCTTAAGTAAAACAAATTTAATTTGTGAATCTGCTGATGATGTTGTTGAAAAGTGCGATGTGATCTTCACTGCCCTACCTCATGGATTAAGTGAAGATATTGCTAAAAAAGCACTAGATAATAAAAAAATCTGTATTGATATGGGTGCCGATTTCAGATTATCCAGCGAAGAAGAATACGAAAAATGGTATGGAAAAAAATTCACACAACCTGAAATACATTCAGACAGTGTTTATGGCCTTCCAGAATTAAATAGAGATAAGATCAAGGAATGTTCTTTAGTTGCTAATCCTGGTTGCTATCCAACAACTATAGAATTAGGATTAATGCCATTACTTAAGAACTCATTAATAAAATTAGATAACATTATTTGTGATTCTAAATCTGGAACTACAGGTGCTGGAAGAGGCTTAACCTTAAATACTCACTTTCCAGAAGAAAATGAAACTTTTGCACCTTATAAAGTAGGAGCTCATAGACATACACCTGAAATTGAAGAAACATTATCTGCTATGGCAGAAGATAAAGTGAATATAACATTTACTCCTCACCTACTTCCAATTAATAGAGGCATAGTTTCAACGATTTATTGCATTCCAAAAGATAAAGTAAATCTTGAAGAAATTCATAAATTATATACAGAGTTTTATAAAGATGAACCTTTCGTAAATGTACTTCCACTTGGTGATACAGCTTCAATAAAAAATGTACGATTAACAAATGATTGTCATATATCTCTACACTTAAATCATAGGGAAGATCAAATCATTGTTATTAGTACAATAGATAATATGGTTAAAGGCGCTTCCGGACAAGCAATTCAAAACATGAATATAATTTTAGGTTTTGATGAAGCAGAAGGATTAAATCTAATTGCACCGGCATTTTAGTCAATTAAAGGGGGTTATAAATTTGGATATAAAATATATAGATGGTGGAGTTACAGCTCCTAACGGTTTCTTAGCTTCTGGTATACACTGTGGATTAAAGCCAGGAAGCTTAAAAAAGGATTTAGCTCTGATTTATTCAGAAATCCCTGCTGCAGCAGCAGGAATGTATACTAAAAATAAAGTTAAAGGTGCTCCTATTTATATTACAAAAGAGCATTTATCAAACAAAAAGGCGCAAGCAATAATAATAAATAGTGGTAATGCAAACACTTGTAATGGTGATGATGGATTACATAAAGCTAAGAAGATGACATCTCTACAAGCTAAAGAATTAAACTTAAAAACAGATGAAGTTTTAGTTGCATCTACAGGGGTAATTGGGGTTCCTTTAAATATAGATGCTATTAAAAATGGTATTCCAATGCTTACTAAAAATCTATCTAAAGATGGATCTAATGATGCATCTTTAGCTATAATGACAACAGATACTTTTCAAAAGCAATTAGCTTTAGAATTTTATTTAGGAGATAAAAAAATCACTATTGGTTCAATGGCAAAAGGCTCTGGTATGATTGAGCCAAATATGGGAACAATGCTTTCTTTTATTACAACTGATCTTTCTATCGCTCCAGAATTGCTGCATGAAGCGCTCCAATCAAGTGTTGGTTTAACTTATAACAGAGTCAGCGTTGATGGAGATACAAGTACTAATGATATGGTATTAATTTTAGCTAATGGTTTAGCTGAAAATCCTACTATAACTGAAAAAGATGAAAGCTATAATACTTTCTTAAGTGCCCTTACTGAATTAAATACAATTATGGCTAAAAATATAGCTAAAGATGGTGAAGGTGCTACAAAACTATTAGAATGTCAAATAATCGGTGCAAAGAATGAAAAAGATGCTGTTGTTCTAGGTAAAAGTGTTATCAATTCTAGTTTAGTAAAGACTGCAATGTTTGGTAGTGATGCAAACTGGGGAAGAATTCTTTGTGCACTTGGATATGCAAATATTGATTTCGATCCTGAAAAAGTTGATGTTGCCTTCGAAAGTACGGCTGGCTCAATAAAAGTTTGCGAAGCAGGTAGCTCTTTACCTTTCGATGAAGATATTGCAAAGAAAGTTCTTAGTGAAAATGAAGTAATTATTAAAATTAACTTATCATTAGGTGGTTACAGCGCTTATGTTTGGGGTTGCGATCTAAGCTATGAATATGTGAAAATAAATGGCGACTATAGGAGTTAATCCTAAATTATAGATTAATAAATTTTAGATTTATTTTAATGTACAGTTCATAATTTTTTAATTATGAACTGTACATTCTAAATTGACTGGGGGTATTAACTTGAATCAGACAGAAAGAGCTGAGGTCTTAGTTCACGCACTACCTTATATTCAACGCTACCGTGGAAAAATAATAGTAGTGAAATACGGTGGAAATGCAATGATAAGTGATGAACTTAGAGAAACAGTAATAAACGATATTATATTAATGAAATGTGTTGGAATTGAACCAATCGTAGTGCACGGTGGCGGTCCTGATATTTCAGATTTATTAAATAGATTAAATCACAAAAGTGAATTTATTAATGGATTAAGATATACTGATGATATCACCATTGAAGTAGTTCAAATGGTTTTAGGCGGAAAAGTAAACAAAAATTTAGTTTCTTTAATAGAAAAATTTGGCGGAAAAGCTATTGGCTTATGTGGAATGGATGGCTCTCTTTTAAAAGCTAAAAAAATAGAATCAGAAAATGACTTAGGTTATGTAGGTGAAATAACTAAAGTTAACGCGGAAATATTAAAAACTACTATTAGTTCAGGATATATACCCGTTGTTGGAAGTGTAGCTTTAGGTGAAGATGATAATAAAGCATATAATATAAATGCTGATACTTGCGCAGCAAAAATTGCATCTGCATTAAAAGCTGAAAGATTGATACTACTTACTGATGTGCCAGGAGTTATGAAAGATCCAAAAGATATTTCTACTCTAATTAGTACGTTACGATTACATCAAATACCTAAATTATGCCTTGAAGGTATAATAAAAGGTGGAATGATTCCTAAAATTGATTGTTGTGTTGAAGCAATTAGAATGGGTGTTGAAAAAGCAACTATCCTTGATGGACGTGTACCTCATTCTATTCTTTTAGAGTTATTCTCTAATGAAGGGATCGGAACAATGATTTATTAATAATTAACAATTGACAATGTATATTGATGCTAATTCTTTGCATCCTGTGAACAATTAAGAATGAAACTCACGGTCCAAATTCCCAAAAAGAGTTTCTTTCTTAACTGCTCATTGTTAATTATAAATTGTCAACTGATTTTATATTGGGAGGTAATTTTATGTCATACGATTTTAATGAAGCAAAAGAACATGTTGTAAATAGTTATGGACGTTTAGATCTAATACTTACTCATGGTGAAGGTGTTTACCTTTACGATCAGGATGAAAATAAATATTTAGATTTTACTAGCGGTATTGGCGTTAGCAGCTTAGGATATGGACATGAAAAATGGGTTAAAGCTACTAGTACTCAATTAAACACTGTTGCTCATACTTCAAACATTTTCCATACTGAACCAAGTTTAAAATTAGCTAAAGAATTAACCGAAAAAGCTAACATGAGCAAAGTATTTTTTGCTAACTCTGGTGCTGAAGCTAATGAAGGTTCAATAAAACTCGCAAGAAAGTATAGTTATGAAAAATATGGGGCTGATAGAAATAAAATTCTTACATTAATAGATTCTTTTCATGGAAGAACTATTACAACTTTAAAAGCTACAGGACAAGAAAAGTTCCACAAATACTTCTTCCCTTTCACAGAAGGCTTTGATTATGTAAAAGCAAATGATTTAGAAGATTTTAAAGCAAAACTTACAAATGATGTTTGTGCCATAATGCTTGAAGCTATCCAAGGTGAAGGTGGAGTTATTCCACTTAATAAGGACTTTGTTCAAGAAGTAGTTAAAATATGTAATGAAAAAGATGTACTTGTTATCTTCGATGAAGTTCAATGCGGTATAGGTAGAACAGGTAAAATGTTCGGATATAATAATTTCGATGTAGAAGCTGATATAGTTTCTGTAGCTAAAGGCCTTGGTGCTGGACTTCCTATTGGTGGAATACTTTGTTCATCAAAAGTTGCAGATGTATTTCAGCCTGGTGATCATGGTTCAACTTTTGGAGCTAATCCAGTTTCATGCTCTGGTGCTTTAGTTGTTCTTGAAGAAATATGCAACGAAGAATATTTAGAAAAGATATCTAAAAGAGGTGCTTATGTAAAAGAGCTTGTAGATGAAGCTCAGAATCCTCAAGTTGTAGATGTACGTGGTATGGGATTAATGCTTGGAATAAAAGTTAAATGTGATCCAGGATTAGTTCAAAAGGAAGCCATAAAAAAGGGGTTATTAGTATTAACAGCTGGAAAAGATGTAGTAAGACTTCTCCCACCACTTGTTATAACTGAGAAAGAATTAAAGACTGGTATAGATATTATTCTTGAGATTTTATCTAATATTGTAGAATAGAGTTTATTAATGAACGACGAACATTTATAGAGTAACCTTTTAAGATTAAATATTTCTTTGAAAATTTCTCATTAATTGTTCGTTGTTTATTTTTATTGTTTGGAGGCATATGTATGAAAAAAGATTTATTAAAAATGGATGATCTTTCTAAAGAAGAAATTTTA
This sequence comes from Clostridium chromiireducens, assembly GCF_003575225.1. Taxonomy (NCBI): domain Bacteria; kingdom Bacillati; phylum Bacillota; class Clostridia; order Eubacteriales; family Clostridiaceae; genus Clostridium; species Clostridium chromiireducens. Next base: position 799,788 of record NZ_QXDJ01000001.1, read on the forward strand.
GATATTTTGAACTTAGCGGATCAATTAAAATATGAACAAAAACATGGCATAGAACATCCTCATTTAAAAGGTAAAAGTTTAGGAATGATATTTGAAAAATCATCTACTAGAACTAGAGTTTCTTTTGAAACAGGTATGTATCAATTAGGTGGAAATTCACTTTTTTTAACTGATAGAGATTTACAAATTGGTCGTGGCGAACCAATCGAAGATACAGCAAGAGTTCTCTCTAGATTCATACAAGGAATAATGATTAGAACTTTCTCTCAAGACGAAGTTGAAAAATTAGCTAAATACGCATCAATTCCGATTATAAACGGATTAACAGATGAAGAACACCCATGCCAAGTATTAGCTGATTTAATGACAATAAGGGAGAACAAAAACATACTTGAAGGTTTGAAAGTTGCATTCATTGGTGATGGTCATAATATGGCAAACTCTTTGATGATTGGATGTCTAAAAGTTGGAATGAACTTCTCAATCGCATCTCCAAAAAACTACACAGCCTCTGAAAAATACTTAAGCAGAGCTAAGGAAATTGCAGAAAAAGAAGGAGTTCAATTTACAATCACTACTTCCCCGTCTGAAGCTGCTAAAAATGCCGATGTAGTGATTACTGATGTCTGGGCTAGTATGGGAAGAGAAGATGAATCTGCTGAAAGACTTAAAGCCTTTGAAGGCTTCCAAGTTAATAAGGAACTAATGGAAGTTGCTGATAAAAGTGCCATGGTACTTCACTGTCTTCCAGCCCATAGAGGTGAAGAAATATCAGCTGAAGTTTTAGAGGAACATGCGAATTCAATCTTTGATGAATCAGAAAATAGATTACATGCTCAAAAAGCTGTGCTTGTTAAATTAATGAAATAACTTAGTTTATATCTATAACTTATCGAAATTATAAGTATTTTTGTTCCGAAAAGCTATGAAAATATTTATAATTTCTAGTAAAGATATAAACCTAAAGTTTCAGCATATTCGGAACAACTTCTAGCCGAGAATCATTACCATCAAAATTCCAATGAAACACTGCAAACAATATGTTACTTATTTCTAGTATAGGGATATAATCAAAAATATCTTTATCACATTCTGTATATAGATATCCAAACCATTAATTTGATCTATGCTTTGAAATACTTTCCAGACCAGAAAGAGAAGGTACTCTTTTTCGTAGTGTTGCATTGAAAAAATAGCTGTAGGTATTTCTTCAGTAAAAGTTGTTCCAGTCCTGCTTGTCATTAGCTTGCCTAAGGAACAAGCAGGACTGGTGCAACTTTTACTGATAGAAATCCACAGTTATCTTTTCTAGCAACCGAGAAACAGAGTACCTTCTCTTTCGGTTGGCTATATCATAAATCTAAGTTTTGTATTGGATATCTATGCACATTTATCGTTATTTAACTGTCCCCAAATCCTTAATTGGGTAAAATCTAAACTGAACTTTTCCTTCTATATCAGAACCATCTATATATGGCTTTTCCCAACGTCTTGAATCTATTGAATCTGGTCTATTATCTCCTAAGAAAAAGTATTCTCCCTTAGGTACTTCAAAAGTTCCATTGTATTTATCTTTATTTTTCAAATAATTCTCTTTAAGTTGTTCACCATTTCTAAATACAATACCATCTTTTATTTCTATTTTATCTCCCGGAAGTCCTATTAACCTCTTTACTAACCTTTCCTTATACTCATCTGAATAAAATACAATAATATCGCCTTCTTTTAGATTCTGCTTATCATACACTTTTGTTACAATCAACTTATCATCAATATTCAAAGTTGGTATCATTGACCCACTGGGGATATATACATTAAAATATATAAATTTATTTATTAGCAACGCAAGTGTAAGCGCAGAAACTGTTGGTAATACCCATTCCCTAAAAAAATTACTATTAGATGCTCTTACTCTTGCCTTTTTTCTAGAGTTATTATTTAATGATTTTCTTAACTCTAAAGTCCTATTAGTACTCCTTCTCACCGTTTCACCTCTACTATTCTCCTTAATTATTTTCATATATACCTTCTAAAAAACAGTATTATTTTATTGCTTGTCCCTTATAAGATCTATATAAGGTTAAGATTATCACAAGCTACATTTTCCAAAGGATAGTTTACTCCATATCAAATCCATTTATTTACAATTAATAATAATTATAGTATATTTTCACTTTTTGTCAAATTAGACATCTGCTTAAATCATATATTATTACATAATTTAATGGTAATAAAATTTATTATTAATTAGATATATACCATGATAAAATATAATAACTAAATAATTTCTCTATATTAGTTTTTAGGAGTGTATAATATGAATTTAAAAGAGAAAGTAAAAGAACTTCCTTCTAGCCCTGGTGTATATCTAATGAAAGATTCTCTTAATAACATTATTTATGTTGGTAAGTCAAAAAACTTAAAAAATAGAGTTGGATCATATTTCATAAACTCGAAATCTCATTCTCCTAAAATTATAAAGTTAGTTCAAAATCTTAAGGATTTCGAGTATAGAACCACTGATACAGAATTTGAGGCTTTCTTACTTGAATGTGAATTAATAAAAGAAATTAAGCCTGCTTATAATAGGTTAATGAAAAATCCAAAATCTTACTCTTATATTAAAATAATTCTAAACGAAAATTTTCCGAGTATTGAAACCTCTCATGAATCTAGTAAAACTGATGGAAATATTTATTTTGGACCATATTCAAGAAGAAACCTCGTTGAAAGAGGAATTTATGGATTAAAAGAATATTTCAAAATACTTTGTAATAACAATTCAAAAAATTCATCCTCTTGCATCAATCATTCTTTAGGCTTATGTATAGGGATGTGTTTTAACCACTCAGCTTTAGAGGAATACTTAAATATATTAAATAAAATAGTTAAACTCCTCAATGGAACAGATAGCAGTATTCTTGACGAAATGGAATGTATCATGAAGAATTCATCAGAAAAATTTGATTTTGAAAATGCTGCTAAATATAGAGATTATATAAATGCAGTAAATTATCTAATTGATAGAATTAATGTTGTTAAATTTACTGAAAACAACACAAATATTGCTTTGCTAGAATATTTAGATAATAATAGCTTTAAATTTTTTCTCATTAAAGGAAATAACATGCTTTTTAAAAAGAAGTATTTTATAAAGGATGCTGATTCAAAAGACTTGAAATCACTCTTAATAAACGAAGTTGTTCGTTGCTTTAATCATGAAAACATTAATTATCCTATCGATATTGGGAAAGAAGAGATTGATCAATCTCAGATAATATATACATATCTTAAAAGTAAAACTAATGACTGCAATTATGCTGTAATTTCAGATGAGTTGTTAAATTCACCAGACAATATTGATAATGTAATAGCAAATTTATTATCCTTTCATTAAGATTATAAACCTGAGAAAATATGAATATTACAACATTCACAAATATTTTATATATTTCTCAAAAGTGACGAACACGCTTTATATGAAAAATACTAAGCTAACTCTCATTTAAGGATAGAATCATACATTAAGTTGAGTTCTATCTTTTTCTATTACATTATTGTATATTATTAATAACAAGTATTTATAAATATATAATTATAATGAGGTGTAAGAAAATGAAAGTATTATTAATTAATGGAAGTCCAAAAGCTAAAGGATGTACTTATACTGCTTTATGTGAAATAGCAAATGAATTAGAAAAAGAAAATATCGAAACAGAGATTTTCCAAATTGGAAATAAACCTATCAGTGGATGCATTGGCTGTGGCGGATGTCATAAAAGTGGCGCTGGTAAGTGTGTATATAGTGATGATATTGTAAATGTAGCTTTAGAAAAAGCTAAAGAGGTTGATGGTTTGATCTTTGGTTCCCCTGTACATTATGCAGCACCTTCAGGTTCAATCACTTCTTTCTTAGATAGACTCTTTTATGCTAGTGCAGGTTCTTTGGCGTATAAACCTGGAGCTGCAATTGTGAGTTGTCGTCGTGGTGGTTCAACAGCTGCTTTTGATCAGTTAAACAAATATTTCACTATTTCAAATATGCCAGTTGTATCCTCTCAATATTGGAACATGGTTCACGGGAATACTCCTGAAGAAGTAAAACAGGATTTAGAAGGAATGCAAACAATGAGACTGCTTGGAAAAAATATGGCATGGCTTTTAAAATCCATACAAGCAGGTAAAAATTCTGGATTGTCATTGCCTTATAGAGAACCAAGGGTTGCTACTAACTTCATTAGATAGCAGTTATAATTAAGTTTGACTTAGTTTTATACATTAATTCCACTCATCATTATTTCGTAAATAATAGATGAGGCAAGTACTTAGTAATTTTAATTAAAATAAATATGATAAAGAGACCTGATATAATGTTTTTACTTTATATCAGGTCTCTTACTTATTTATAAATTAAAATTAGTCATTATACGCTCTCTACAATCAGCCTTTTTTAACAGATCCTATAAATAATACATTTAAACCTTCAATCCCCGTCAATTTTTGTTGCACTTGTTACATTGATTTTCACAAGATTTATCCTTTTCTTGTTTCGTACTCTCACTAGTCAACTCTTCTGAGAATTCTGTTGATAACCTAGATTTATATAATTTGGTATTCACATTTGTGTATCTATTCTTATTATTTTCTGAACTTCTAAAAAACCTCATTCCTAAATATATTAGTGAAAATAATGCTACCATTATCAACCCTACTATAAGACCTGGTGCCTGATCAGAGATAAGAGGCATACTAAAAATAACAACAATCATGCTTATCAGACCGATCCAAGATGTGTATGGATATCCACGCATCTGACATTTTCCGTTTGGAGGACATCCATTTTCTTTACGAAATCGTATATGTGTAGCCATAATTACTGCATAAGTAAAAAGTAATGCAAATCCACTGGAAGTAACTAAAAACAGATAAATTCTAGGAAATAATAATCCAAAACCTAGTCCTAAAAGCATAGACAAACCCGAAAATACTATAGCCTTATAAGGAATATCATTTTTATCTTTTAGCCATTTAGGCGCATCACCCTCATCTGCAAGAGATCTTAACATTCTTGCAATACCAAACATAGATGCAAGAGATGCTGAAAGTATAGCTGTAATTAGTACTAAGTTTATAATATTACCAACCCATGTAATTCCTATTCTATCAAGTGCCGCAACCATTGGACTTATATTTTCACTTAACTCAGATGTTGGAATTAATGGAAGTAATGCGAGAAGGGAAAGTATATATAAACCTACAAGTCCTATAACAGTATAGTTAATTGCTTTTGGAATTGTTTCTGTAGGATTATGTGCTTCTGAAGCTGCTAATCCAATTATCTCAAAACCTGCATAAGCAAATACTACTATAAGCATCCCTCCAGCAATACCACTTACTCCACGCGGCATAAAAGGCTCTCTAATTAATTCTCCAGCCCCTATAGCTGCTCTCCCTGGAATTATTCCGATAATTAATAAAAAGGATATGATTATAAATGAAACTATTGCCAGTAACTTTATAGCTGAAAGACCACTAGTCAACTTGCTTAATTTATCAGCTCCTAAAAGATTAAGTAAAGTTACACTTACTATAATTATAGTTCCACCTATAGCTATAGATATATTAGGAATCCATTCATTTAATAAAATTGATACAGCAGTGGCTTCACTAGACATTGAAAGAACCATTCCAACCCAATAAACCCATCCAACAACAAATCCAGCCCCTGGCCCAAAAGCTTGTGTTGCAAAAGTTCTAAAAGATCCAGAATGAGGATTTGCAACAGTCATTTCTGATAAAGCATAAAGTATAAAATATACCATTACTCCTGCCAATATGTACGATATTAAAATCGATGGTCCTGCCGCATTAATGGCTACAGCTGAACCAAGAAAAAATGACCCTCCTATTATGCTTCCCAGCGCCATCATTGCAATCTGCCATGCAGATAATCCTTTGTTTTTTTTCTTCATAATATTCTCCTCCGTACTGAAACATCTATAGAAAAAATTAAAAATATTAATATATTCTCTTAATGATGTCTTAAATAACTTCTTGAATATTATTCCTCAAAATTCAAAATACATTCTTCAATATTTCATAAATTAAATAAATCAATTTTACATGCAGTGTATCTCCACATCTAATATTTTATATTGTCTCATTTATTGACCTTTTTATCCATATTATACTATAATTTACTGTATATACTTTTATATTCTATTTGGAGGTTACATTTTATATGAAAAATGAAGATTTTATAAAAATAGCATTAAACTCAAAATTCTATCAAAATAAATTTTATGGATTAAATTTAAATGATTGGAGTGGTATTCCAATTACTACTAAAGAAGAACTTCGGAAATGTGATGCTTACGATTTAATAGGAACAGATTTTAAGAAGATAGCTACTTATCATGAAACAAGTGGAACTACAGGCACTCCTACTTCAAGCTGGTACAGTTTCAAAGATTCTGATCAAGAAGCAAAAGTTATTATTAATTCTCATATTAATCTTTCATCTAACGACTTATTGTTAAATAGATTTCCATTCGCAATAGCATTGCCACCATTTATTCTTTTTTGGGCGTGTCAAAAAGTTAATGCAGGACATATTGCCGTAGATAAAGCTTCTTCTATTACTCCCATTGCCAGAGTTATTGAGATAATTCAACGATCTAATCCTTCTATTATCGCTCTCCCACCTGCTGAAGCTGAAATTCTTGCAGAATCAGCATTTCGAAAAGGTATTACATTACCAACTCCAAACTTAAGAGCTTTGATTATAGCTGGAGATTTATCTACTTCCACTAGACGAAAATATTTAGAGAAACTTTGGGGCGTTCAAGTTTTTGATCTCTTTGGATCTACAGAAACTGGAGGTTTATTTATGACCTGCAAAAATGGACAACACCATATAAATCATCCTAACTTGAAAGTAGAAGTTGTAGACTCCAATTTTAAACCACTAGGTCATAACCTAAAAGGTCATTGCATACTTTCTTCTGCAAGAGAGGGAATGCCTTTACTAAAATATTTTAATCACGATATAGTTGAGATTAAGGACAATTTTAATTGTGATTGCGGAGATAATTCACCTATTCTTATTCATTATGGCAGGGATGATAATGTACTAAATATTAAAGGCATGGAATTTACTCTTGCAGATATACAAGATATAGTTTACTCTATGCCAATAGTCCCATTTATATGGAAAATTCATGTTTATGATGATAACTTAATTTTTGAATATCAATTGAGCCGAAAGCATTCATCATTAAATTTTGCTAAAGAAGATATCGATAAATATCTATATGATAAATTAAGGGTTCCTGTATACTCTAAGCCTTGTCAATTAATTACTGATGACGATTTAACTTCAAAACCAATTTTTTCAAAGTTTGGCCATATAGTCAAACACTAAAGTTACACATTTCAATTATAATTACATAATAAAAAGTTATTGTATTTTTTAACCTCTTAGCCTTACTTAGAAAGTTTTAAAAATACAATAACTCTTGAATTAATACTCATTATAGAGATAATTTCAAAATAAACATTGCTCAGAAAATATAAGTATACTTTCATTTTAATAATTTAACTTTATAATCTAATAGATTATACTACTTTTCTATATAATTAATTACATTCTTTACTATTAGGTTTATTGTTCCATCGCCATTTCTTTGGATCTCAAATTTACTTAAATCATGGTAAGTATCTTCATTAATATATAGATCAATCTGCTTATCGATATTAAGTCTAACTCTTTTTAATTTTTTCTCTACCCAAGTTTTATCAACTGCTACCTCTTCATCTAATCCTTGCTGCTTTATATAATTAGAAAAGTCTTCCTTTACATGTGGCTGTTCCGTGAATAGTTCTGCTGAGAAATTATCGATATTTATAGTATCTTCCTTTTTTAACTTGGTCTTAATAGCAGTTCTAATTTCTTCTGCTTTTTCTGCATTTTCCGTGATATTCTTTCTAGTCCAGTTTTCAGCTGCTTTCACGAATGTTCTTGTCATATCTCTCTCATTTGTAATTATACTTGCTCCCAAGAAAGTATTTATAAAATAATTGGCTCCATATTCATCTTCTTTGCTACTTTTTTGTTTATCTAAAATCATTAGATTATATTTTTCATCTTCTATAATAGGTTTTATAAAAGCGGCCTTTTGTATTTTTTGACCACTACCTGGAAGACCAGCTATCTGAGGTACTATGCCTATTCCAATTTTGTCATCTTTAAATTGTACTTCATGGGTAAAGTTTTTAACATAATCCATCTTAAGTATAGCTATCATAGGGCCTTGATCCGTAGTTATTGATGCTATGATTAGATCTCCAGATGGAATATTCACATTGCTCTTCATTATAATAAACAGTTGTCTTGCTAGTTCCTTAGATAAGTTCACTAAATTATTATCTACTCCGTTCAAATAATCTTGCGCAATTTCCTTAACTATATTTCTTTCTAAATTAAATCTTCCATACTTTAGCTCTTCATCTTTTAAACATTTTTCTAGGTGTTTATATAAAAAAGCGTAGATATCCTCATCTAATTCTAAACTATATTCATTTAAAATAGGTTCTTCTCCATTACTATCTAATATATGAATTACTGCCTCGTTTATATTAATATCATTTATATACTCCATATGTTTTCACCATCCACTTATATTTGTACATTAGATATTATAAACTTTAATGAAATCAAAAAAAAGACTTTAAACTTAGAAACTAGAATTGTAATTTAATCAACCGAAAGGGAAGGTATTCTTTTGCTCGGTTGCTTGAGAAGATAGCTGCGAATTTCTAGCAGTAAAAGTTGCACCCATTCATGCTTGCTCCTGAGCTAAAACTCAGGACAAGCGTGAACGGAACAACTTTTAATTAAGAAATATCTGCAGCTGTCTTCTCAATGCAACACTCCGCAAAAGAATACCTTCCCTTTCTAGTGTCTAAATATACATTCTAGTTTAGTATGCTTGCCTATAAATATATTTAATACTTAATATGAGGTTTATACAAAAAAGCACTCTATTGCTCAGTTTTTAGAGAATATCTCTGTAACTCAATACTTTGCAATGGAGTGCCCTTTTTCTTGTTAGGTTTAATGAGTATAAAATTTAAATTGTTGTATATAAATTGGAATTGTGAGGCTTAGTTTCTATTTGCATAATTTTTTGAATTCATCTGCTACAAATTGTACTTGTGTTCCTACAACAACTTGTAAGCTTGTTTTTCCAGGTCTTATTACTCCTGATACACCTGCAGATTTAATAACTTTTTCATCTACAACTGCTTGGTCTTTAATTTCTAAACGTAATCTAGTTACACAATTATCAATTGAAACTACGTTTTCTTTTCCCCCAACACCTTTTAAGATGATAGCTGCTACTTGTGTATAATCATTATTTGCAAGTTTTACATTGATTTCTTCACTATCTTCATCTTCTCTACCTGGAGTTTTTAAGTTAAATTTAGTTATAGCAAAACGGAATACTACATAATAAATTACACCAAATACTAATCCTATTGGAATTATCATAAGTGGATTTTCAGCCATTGGCGCTTTAAAACTTAAGAACCAGTCTACAAAACCTGCACTAAAGTTAAATCCAGATCTCACTGGTAGTAATGTACATACAACCGCTGAAATTCCTGTTAATCCAGCGTGGATTAAGTATAAGCTAGGAGCTAAGAACATGAATGCAAATTCTAATGGTTCTGTAACACCTGTGAAGAAAGAAGATATTGCTGCTGCTAATAATAGACCATAAACTGCTTTCTTTCTCTTATCTTTAGCTGTATGATACATAGCTAATGCACCTGCTGGTAATCCAAACATCATTACTGGGAAGAATCCAGTCATGTACATACCTGTAGTTCCAAGTGTTCCTTTACCTGACCAGAAGTTACCAAGATCATTGATTCCAGCTACATCAAACCAGAATACTGAGTTAAGTGCGTGGTGAAGTCCAAATGGTATTAATAATCTATTAAAGAATGCATAAATACCTGAACCGATAGCACCTGTAGATACAATTGATTCACCAAAAGCTACTAAAGCTCCATAAACAACAGGCCATATAAAGAATAATATAAGTGCTGCGAAAATTGATGCTGCTGCTGTTACTATTGCAACACATCTTTTACCACTAAAGAAGCCTAATGCATCTGGTAATTTAGTACCTTTAAATCTGTTATAACATGCTGCTCCGATTAAACCTGATAAAATACCGATAAATTGTGTTTGAATATGACCAAAAGCGGCTGGAACTTCTTTAACATCAATGCCTTTAAACATTGCGACAGCTCCTGGTGCTAATAAAGTTGTAATCATAAGCCATGAAACAAGTCCAGCAAGTCCAGATGTTCCATCATTATCATCTGACATACCAACACCAACACCAATTGCGAATAAAATTGGCATATTATCAATTAGTGCACCACCTGCCTTTAATAGGAACGCTGAAACTACATTGTTAGCTCCCCAGCCAGTAGGGTCAATCCAATAACCTATCCCCATTAAAATACTTGCAACAGGTAGACAAGCTACTGGGAGCATTAAAGATTTCCCTAGTTTTTGTAGATACTTCATCATAATAAAGTTCTCCCTCCATATTATTAATTTATTTTAAGGATATTTTAATCCTTAAATACACTATAAGTTTATTAAGAAAACATATAATTAATCATTGTTTTTAGCAAATAAAAAAGCTGAAAAGGATAAATTAATAATTATCCTTTTCAGCTAATGCCCAAATCTAATCGGTTACACGCCAAACAACGTATCTTATACCATCATATTATTCTACTTTTATCCTTTAGTCAATACCTATTTAAATTTTTTTATTATTGACACCAATAATTTAAAATAATATAATTAAGTCATAAATGTGTAACTGTTAAATCAGGCATGAGTTTACGTCGTACGGAAAACTTATGCTTTTTTCTGTTGTAAATATAAATATTAGAATGAAAGGATGTGACCATTCCTGACTGCTCAGGAATATAAATATGTTTAATTTTTTTAAAAAGAATTTAATCACGGAAATAAAACTTCTTGCCCCTATAACTGGTAAAACAATAGATTTATCTGAGGTACCCGACAAAGTATTTGCCGAAAAATTAGCTGGTGATGGAATTGCTATAGATCCAGTTGGTGATATTGTAGTTGCACCTGCTGATGGAGAATTAACACTAGTATTTAATACAAAACATGCTTTTGCAATAACTTTAAGCAATGGAGTTGAATTATTGGTTCATATAGGAATTGATACAGTTTCTTTAGATGGCGAGGGATTTGAGCAGCTAATTGAAGCTGGAACTAAAGTTAAAGCTGGAACACCGATAATAAAAATAGATAGAGAATTTATTCTAAATAAAGGTTTTTCACTAGTTACTCCTGTTTTGATTACTAATATGGATTTAGTAAAAGGATTAAATACTGCTGTTGGTAAAAATGTTACAGCAGGACAGGATGAAGTAATTAACTTTACTATATAAACAACAAGAGCTGTCACAAGAAAGAATATTTTAATGCAATGTATTAATTTTCAATTTAGTCACTTAATTAATATACCGTATCAATTTCTTTTATGCGACAGCTCTCATATTTATTAAAAAACTTTAACTTTCTAAAGTGGCCCTTCTAAATCTCTCTATATGCATTGCTAAGTAAGCTATTTCATCGTCGACAACATCTTTTTCTAACTTTTCAACCAATATTTTTGACACGCCTTTGGCTATCTTATAAGATATTTTATATTTAGATTTTATTTCTTTAATAAAATCATTCTTTATAGATATGTTTGTTGATATTCTTTTTATAGCAAATTTCAGATGTGTTAAAAATCTAGCATAATCTAGTGATGTTTTATCAATTTTTATTGACATCTTTTCCTCTATATACTCAATTATTGAGTTTATCATATACGTGTTCTTTATAGAGTTAGATATTACTCCTGAGTTCCTAGCCGAATGAATATGCAAAGCTATAAAGCCGATTTCACCTAATGGTATATTTATATTTATCTCATCTTGCAGTTTTTTTGCAACTCTTTCTGCTAATGAATATTCTGTTGAATATAAAGCTTTAATCTCAATAAGAAATGGATTTTCTATTTCTTCACTATCAGCAATTCTCTTGACAGCAAAATTCAAGTGATCTACTAGTGCAACGTGGATCCTCTCATCTAATTTTTCTTGTAATTCATCTGCAATAAAAGATATCATCCTTTCACATAATTCAAAAAATTCTTCATCAACATTTTCAATAACTTGCTTGAAATTTCTTAAGTTATCTTCATTTTCAATAAGGAATACCTTTTCAACTTCGGTGCCTTTTTCAATCTTATCTCCAGTTTTTTTTCCAAATCCAATACCTTTTGCAAAAAGTATTCTTTCTTGTCCGTTCATTTCTACAGAGACTATATTGTTATTATAAGACTTTATTACGACTGCCGAATCCATGGTTATACTCATATTATCACCCTTTTACTTTCAATTAAAATCATATCTTATAGAGAAAGTCATACTCGTTATTCATGAGTCACTTTATCTTATTTATAGTACATCAATATATTTTATTTATATTATCCGAATTTATTATACTAATTTTAACTTAATCTATTATTTATTGTAAAGCCCAGATTTAAGAATAAATGAAATTATAAACTATGTAAAATTTATAGATATCCAATACTCAACTTAAACTTATGCTATAATCAACCGAAAATAGACACATTGTTGTTTCGCAGGCTATGAAAATTCCTGCTGAACAAAAATGTGTCTAATTTCCGTAATTGTATTTATTTCGAAGCATATGTGAAACTTATAATTAGAATAAATATCCACACTTGTTAACTTTGATTGTATCACTTTAATAGAAATAAGTAACATATTGTTTGCAGTTTCAGTTTGTTTATCTATATTTATTAGTCATTTGATATTTGCTTACCTGCTATAGCTACAAATGGAAGATATATTATTACACTTACAATTAAACATATAAGAGCTGTAACTCCACCCATAATTGAATTTGTAGATATAATTGCACCTAAGATTGGTGGTGTAGTCCACGCTGCAAGTATTGATACTTTTGGTACGAATCCTATAACAGTTAATGTATATGCTATTAATAATGACGCTATTGGAGCTAGTATAAATGGAATAAAATAAATTGGATTTAAAACTATTGGCATACCGAATATTATTGGTTCATTTATATTGAAACATCCTGGGGCTATTCCTAAGCTCGCAATTACCTTTTGCTGAGCACCTGATTTTTTACCTAAAATAAATATTGCAATCAATAAAGCAATTGTGGTTCCTGCTCCTCCCATGTTTACATATGAATCTAAAAATTGACTGTTTAATATATATTCAGGTGCTAGCCCATTTTTTACTGCATCTGTATTAGCTAGAAGCAATGGTAGTAATAATGCATTTATAACTGGTGCAAGTATATTTGAACCATGTAAACCAAAGAACCATAATAATTGTACTAAAAAAACTATTACAAGTACTCCACCTAAACTTCCTGCAATACCTTGTAGTGGTTTTTGTAATGTAAAGAATAAAGCTTGATGTATATCAGGTACACTCATAAACATAAATAATTCCTTAATTCCTGCCGCCAATGCTAGAACTATAATCGATGGTAATAAAGCTGCGAAAGATTTTGAAACTGCTGGTGGTACTCCATTAGGCATTTTTATTACAAGTCTAGGATTACCTATTAATTTCACAAAAATCTCGGTAGCTATCAATGCTACTATTAACGAAATAAATAGACCTTGAGCGCCTAAAAATGTCATTGGTAATGCTCCATCCTGAGTTGTTGAATATAATATAATTGATGCTGCAACTGATACTATTCCTGCTGCTAATCCATCCTTATTATAAGACCTCGCTAAATGATATGATATGGTGAAAACAACCAATACTGACATAATTGCAAAGGATCCAGTCCAAACAGCTCCTCCCCAGTTTTTCCAAGAGGCTGGGAGCAGCCAATTCATAAAATTTTGATACCACTCAAAACCCAAATTGTTAAATAAAACTGCAAAAGCTCCTGCCATAATAATAGGCATAATTGTAGCAAATCCATCACGAATTGCTACTAAGTGTCTTTGTGATCCAATCCTCGATGCGATTGGTACAAAATGTTCTTCCATCCATTCAAAAAACTTATTCATAATTAAATTTTCCCCCTTTTATTTAGAAATATTTAAATTAAAACCAAAGCTCATCCATGGCTCTATATAGTCGAGTAAAAACATTTCTTCATCGACTATCTTGCCTACTACATTTGTTTTGCCAGTGTTCTTCATATCTTTCAGAGCAACTTGAAGCTCACCTGCATACCTAGTGTACAAATCCGAATCTATTAATATATCACCTCTTTTAATATCTGGAGTATTAACTGCTGGGAAGCTTTCACCTTTATACTTAACCCTACTTTGAGTTGATCTTAGCATATATTCTGAAACATCCCCCCTATTGTAGTGGAACTCTTCCAGAATAATTTTCTTATCTAATTTAGATGCACTTCCAGCCAATTCCACCTTAAAAGTTATCTTTTCTTTATTTAATTCACTTAATAATTTAAGCTCATCCTCAGACGCAAATTGATTTGCTATTATTACATCATCAATTAATCCTGTTATTAATAAATGCTTAGCTTGTACATCTATAGGCAGATTTCTATGCATTTCTAGTGTGCATAAACCTTCTGAAACTGGCCAAGGACCATACTCTGCTCTTTGTGAATTTATAAAGGCTGCAGTATTTAATCCCAGTTCTCTAAATTGTTTTGAACATTTAATAAAATGTTCAAGTGAAAGACCTGTATATATGTGAGGATAGAAATTATGGCATCCATACAAATTATTAATATTGGCTTTATAAGACAAAATATTATTAATGTACTTAGTTCCATTACTCATGTTTAGTTCTACTTTTAGTCCATATTCATTAAAACTCATAATAGCTTCTTCTTGCCCGCTAAAACCAATATCAAGCCTTATTCCATCGAGTCCAATTTCATTAAATATCTTTAGGTGATATATTGATGCATTTAGTTTCTTAAATACTGTAGGGTCCAAATCTGCTATAACTTCCATATTTTCTTCTTTTGCTGCTTCCGTAACTTTTTTAAAGTCATTTACTATATCATCTAAATCTCTATCTCCAACTGAAATCAAGCATGTAAATATTCTTCTAAATCCATATCTTCCAGCTAGATGTATATATTCAATTATTTCTTCTATGTTATTCTCATTTGGATAAACTGAAATCCCTAATCTTTTCATATCCTTCTACACCTCACTTTCATCCTTAATCTTATTCATATAGTAAGCTCCTATTGTCGGTGAAATTTCCTCATCTACGAACTCTTCGACAACTATTTTTTCTTTGATATAATCTTCAAAGGCCTTTCTAACTACTTTTGCCTTTTTAATAACGCCTCCAACTAGCGCAATAGAGCAGCTTTTAAAGCCTAATTTTTTATACACATTGCTGACTGTCTTCGCCAGTTCTATTCCCTCATTAGTTAGTATTTCATATGCTATCTCATCCCCTGACTCACCTAGCCTTGCAACTATTTCTGCTAATGATGCAATTTTATCTTTAGTAGATGAATATACAAATCTTGTTATTTCATCAACTGAACTAATCTGCAATTTATTCATAATTTCTCTACTTAATTCAGATGGAGACAAATCATTTTCTTCTTCAAATATCATTCTCTTTATAGCGTCTATCGCAATTTTATATCCGCTGCCTTCATCTCCTAACAGGTTTCCCCATCCCCCGCATCTTGCAGTTAAATTATTATTAACTCCAAATGCTACCGAACCAGTACCAGCTATAACTAATATTCCATCTTTCCCTTTGAGCATAGCCTTAAGGGCTATTTCAGAATCATGCATAACTACACTTTCAATTCCTAACCTATCTTTTATATTTTCTCTTATTATTGCTGCATTATTTCCAACTTCTGATCCTGAGATGCCTAGATATACGCCACAAAGCTCATGATTTTCTAATTCATCTATTATTTCTTTTATAGCAGTTATTATATTTTCTAAAGCCTTTTCCTTATTATTTAACAAGTTCGCAAAACCTTTTATTGAAGTTCTTATAGCTTTTCCAGCTAAATCATAGGCTGTAGCTTCTGTTTTTGTTCCTCCGCCATCAACACCTATAACATATTTCATATCATAACCACCTTCTTCTTAAAATAAGAAATACATAAACTCTATCTTTTACGTAATTCTTCATGTATCTCTATAATTTCAGATGCAAGATATTTTAATGTCATACTTGTCATTAAATGATCTTGTGCATGTACCATAAGTAATGAAACTTCCGTTTTTTCTCCAGATGCTTCTTTTTGAATTAAGCTTGTTTGAACATTATGCGCCTCAGAAAGCTCAGCAGAAGCTTTTTCTATTAGTTCTTTAGCTTCATCAATCTCTCCCTTTTTCGCACATTGAATTGCTTCCATAGAATAACTTCTAACTTCCCCACTATGCACTATAAGATTCATTATTATTTCTTCCATTATGTTTTGCTCCTTTTAACTACTTATTTTTTATTAGTTCCAAAGCTCTTTCTAAAACTTTTTCCCCATTCATTGTTCCATAGTGAACTGTATTTATAACTTCTACTTCTATGTTTTTATCCACTAGACTCTTTTTGAACTTTGTAAGTAAAAATCTAACTTGTGGCCCTAATAATAAAACATCAGCATTATCTATATAATCTTTCACTTCTGATTCTCCAACAGCCTGTATACTACACTCTATTCCTTTTTCATCTGCTGCCTTCTGCATTTTTGAAACTAGCAAGCTTGTAGACATTCCAGCCGAGCAAACTAATAATATATTTTTCATAAAAAACCTCCTCTACCATATCATTTATTTTTATTTTCTTTACACAAATATATTAAGCAATTGTCATGCCAATACCTATCCATCAAATAAAGAAATTTAAATGGCTTTATTTCTATAATATAGTTCTGTTTAATTGTGCAAATTTATAAAAAAAGTGTGCAATTCATTCTGCACACTTTTTTATCATTACACACTAAACTATATTTTCTTTAACCATTCTAACTATATATGCTACCTCATCATCTCCTATTTTTATATCATAAGTTTCTTCAAAAGCTTTCAATGCCTTTTTTATTTCTGAAAATTCTTTACTATTCTCTTCCTTGTAACCCTTCAAATTTTTAAATAGAATTTCTTTCCCTCCATTTTTCAGCCTATCTACAAGAAAACTCATATGAATTAACATTCCTACTTGGGCATCGTGTTGAACTTTAATTTCTAAACTTTCTTGAATTTTTTCTATTACCTCTCTAATGCAAGATACTAATTTTATGCAATTCAAATTCTTTATCTCATTTATTAGTGCTTTCTGTACTTTTAGAAAATCATATTCACAATTAATTAACTGATCTAAACAACCTATTCCTTGCTCTACAAATACGTCTTGCGCTGGTATAAATGGTACCCCTTCAATAAAAATATTCATTGTACCTACAACCGCTAATATTATATACCTTTCTTTTAATTTACTTACTTTGGCCAAAAAATCTTCCTTATCTAGGATATCTAATGGTACGATTTTCACCTTTTCAATATTCTTTAAATTAAAACTTAATCTTTCTTTTATTCTTTCTGCCGCGCCTTCTCCTGTAAAGCATGTGGTAATTATAATAAGATCCTTATCCTCCTTATAATCTTCTTTAGCTATCTGTATAGATGCTCTTCCTATATCTCTGCATGAGTTATATATTGAATCTAAATTTCTTCCATTTAATGCTTTACTTCCTGCTTCAATAACAGTTAATGTGGTTATCATATCAATAGTTTTAATTTTAATTCCTAATTCATTGCTAATAATATTTCCAAAATTAATTAATGAGCCCATATCTACTAATAACAATATGCCTTTTTCATTATTCATTTCTCTAACTTTTTCTTTAGCTTTCTCTAGCATACTTTCTGCCTTCATTGTTAAAGGCATATCCAACGCTTGTACATATTCTTCCCCTATAAGAGAATTAGCTACTTCTGCCATACTACTAGCCGTACTAATTCCATGCATCATTACTAATATGCCGACTTTTTCTTCCAATTGCTCATTACTATCATCATCACATTCCGATAAAAACATAGTTATATAACCTATTTCATCTAACGGAACATCTAAATTAAATTCCTTTTCAACTAGCTTAATTATCTCCATTGCCACACTAAATTCTTCTCTGTACTGAACTCTAATAACATTAAGCTTCGGATGATATATTTTTTTCCCTAAAGTGATTCTTTCGATACTTCCCTGTAAGTGTAGAGATAATCCAAAGAAAACTTTTTGTTCAAATTCTCTATGTAGTTTTTCAGATGCTACCGCTAACATATTCTCAACAACTGTTGCTACTTTAAAATCAACAACTTTAGCAATCTCATCCTTTTTAAAACTTTTTGATATTGTTCTAATATACTTTTTAAAATACTTTTCTAAATCAATATTTAAAATATCATTAATTCTTGATTGATCAATTCCTTTATTCTTTAGATCTTCCATTTTACTTTCTACAATGGAATAAAAACTTTTGCTTTCAGATGTTTCCTCTTGATTCACCTCGAATTCAAGCTTCTTTAATAACTTATCCTCATTAGAAAATCTTAATATATCCGTCATGTTTTTAGCTATGCTATCTATCTCTTTTCTATATTCACGAATTTTCATTAATCCCTTTTGAACTCTAGGCTGTAAATCGGCCTGATCAACTAGAATAAAATTCCCCTTGTTTACTTTATAATTTAGAAATGCTTTTGCACAAGAAAGCTGAATATCGCTTTTTAATTGACCTATGTTATTAGGACAATCATATAATAGAAATGATATTACTGCATTTTTGCTTATATATATGCTCTGTCCCAGTCTCAATGATTCTGCTATTATAAATTCATTTAAAAGATAGTATCGTTCCTCTAACTTCCTTTCACGTAAAGGTGGTAGAACGATTGTCATTGGAATTCTTCTTGTGAAGGTTTTTAATAAAAATGATTGAGGTTGTTCAGTAGTTGCAGCTATAATTTGTACTTCAGCTTTAATTTTCTTTTCCGTATCTCCTAGCTGTCTAAAATATCCTTTATCTATAAAAGTGAATAACATTTCTTGTCCTTGTGGAGATAATCTATGTATTTCATCTAAGAAAAAGATCCCACCATCAGCTTTCTTTAATAATCCTTCTTTCTCACTATCTGCTCCTGTAAAAGCTCCCTTTTTTACTCCAAATATCTGTGCTACAACCAATTGTGGATTATCTGCATAATCAGCGCAATTAAATCTAACAAAAGGCGCATTCTGATATATCATATTTGACTCTTTTGCAAAACGATACATCGCCTCAGCAAACAATGATTTTCCCACACCAGTTTCTCCTAGTATAAGAGTATGAAGCCCTCTTGGAGGGTATAATATTGCCGCTTTAGCCTGTTGTATTGGTAACTTTAATGATTGTTCCGAACCTACCAGAACCTCTAAGCTATCATTATTATTTCTTATACCATCTTGTTTATCTTTATTTAAACTTTTCTCTTGCTTTTCATCTTTAATACTGCTAAATGCAACTGGTCTTCCTTCTTTCCTAGTTACTCTATTTTCTTTATATAGCTTATTCAAATATCTGCTTATATTAGTGCGATCTAATCCCATAAATGAACCTAATTCAGCTGCTGTTATACCTCTTTTATTTTTTATTTCTAATTCAATTAGACATTTTATAACCTCATCTTCCCTTGTTGACCCTTCCATAAAATTTTCCCCCAATCATAAAATGATCTTTATTCAAATTCATTAAAAGCATAAACATAAGACACTAATATAATGTTTCTACTGACATTTATACAGACTATCAACTGGACATTACCAATTTTGTTTTTATTATATATTAATACTACCAATTTCTGCAAGTATATTTATTTTATTTAAATTTTTCCTTATTTCTCACTTCATTATGTAATTAATCTAGCGTAATCCTGATCTGCTATATTATAATATTATATGAATTTGTATATAGTATTAATGAATTTTATATGTAGACAACTCAAATAAAGTTCATTGTAATATAAATCATAATTTATAAGAAGGAGATAATCATTATGCAAGAACTAGAAACTAGAATTGTTGATATTGATGTTGAAAATACAAGAAAAACTTTACTATCAAATGGTGCTCAAAAAGTTAAAGTTGAGGATCAAATAAACGACATATATGATTTTGAAGACGGAAGACTTTTAGCAAAGAAAGGTTATGCACGTATAAGGACTGTAAATGATATGCTGAATAATAAGGTTGTTTATTTCATGACTACAAAAAAAATGTTGTCTCAAGAAAGATTTAAAGTTATGGAAGAAAATGAAGTTATAATTGACAATAAACAAATGGGAGAAGGTATATTTAAATCACTCGGACTAATACTTAAAGAGTCCAATAAAAAATATAGAGAAAGCTATAAATTGCATGATTGTTTAATTGAAATAGATATTAATGATAAAATTTTTTGTCCTTTCCCTTATTTAGAGATTGAAACTGATTCTGAAGAAAAATTAGAAAACATAGTAAAGTTACTTGGTTATACTTTAGAAGATACTACTTCTCAAACTATTTATGATATTTTATCTGAAAGAGGATTACTAAATAATACTCCTAAAGGAATATAGCATACTAGATATCTGATATTTAGTCTAGTTTATAGCCTACAGTTTATAATTACATTAATTGTAAATTCTTCATTGTTTTATAGTATTCTTAATAAATATAATGTAGAATATATATAGAGATAGGATATACTTTTAAAGATTAAAAATGTTTAGTTTATTAAATCTAAACATTTTTATTTATAAAAGGAGGACCTCATGGAGAATTATGATGAGAGCATAAAATATTTGAAATTATTAGCTAAGCAATACCCTACTATAGCAGCCGCCTCTACTGAAATAATAAATTTAGAGGCAATCTTAAACTTACCTAAAGGTACTGAGCATTTTTTAGCTGACCTTCACGGCGAATACGAACCTTTCGTCCATGTATTAAAAAATGGTTCTGGTGCTGTAAAAATAAAGATTCAAGATGTTTTTGGGAACTCTTTGATGGATTGCGAGAAAAAAAGTCTGGCTACATTAGTATACTACCCTGAACAAAAACTAGAAATTGTTCAAAAGGAAGAGAAAGATATAAACGATTGGTATAGGATTAATTTATATAGGCTAATTGAATTATGCAGACATGTATCTTCAAAATATACAAGATCTAAAGTGAGAAAAGCTCTTCCTAAAGATTTTAGTTATATTATTGAGGAATTACTACACGAAGAATCCGAAAATCATGACAAACAAGGTTATTATGATGGAATTATAAAGACTATCATAGAGATTGAAAGAGCACCCGAGTTTATAGTGGCCTTATCAAATTTAATTCAAAGATTGGTAATAGATAGATTGCACATAATTGGAGATATCTATGATAGAGGTCCAAGACCTGATATCATAATTGATACGCTTATTGATTATCACTCAGTGGATATACAATGGGGTAATCATGATATTCTATGGATGGGAGCTGCCGCGGGAAATGCTACATGTATAGCAAATGTTTTGAGAATTGCAGCTAGATATTCAAATTTAGATGTTATTGAAGATATTTATGGAATAAATTTATTACCTCTTGCAACCTTTGCCCTTAAACATTACAAGGATGATAATTGTAATGCTTTTATCCCTAAGAATAATGATGAAGCAAGCGTCTATGGAACTTCTGAAATAGAGCTAATTTCAAAAATGCATAAAGCAATAACTATTATTCAGTTTAAACTTGAGTATGAAATAATAAAAAGAAGACCTGAATTCAATATGAATCATAGATTACTCCTTGACAAAATTAACTATAGCGATGAAACTATAACCTTAAATAATGTTACTTATGAACTCAATGATATAAATTTCCCTACAATTAACACTAATAAACCTTTTGAGCTTACCTGCGACGAAAGAAAATTAATGGATAAGCTGAAAAGTTCATTTGTAAATAGCGATAAGCTGCAAAAGCATGTTTTGTTCCTATTTAATAAAGGACGAATCTATCTAACTTATAACTCTAATCTTTTATTTCATGGATGCATTCCTTTAAATAAAGATAAGACCTTTAAAAGTATGATAATAAATGGTGAAGAATATAGAGGAAAAAGGCTTCTCGATAAATTCGACTCTTTAGCTAGAGAGGGATATTTTAATAATAGAGGCAGTGAAGAAAAGTTATATGGTATGGACATAATGTGGTACTTATGGACTGGCGCCTGCTCCTCTTTATTTGGAAAAGAAGACATGACTACATTTGAAAGATATTTTATTAAAGATAAAAGCACTCATAAGGAAAAGAAAAATCCTTATTACGACTTTAGAGACTCTGAAGAAATGTGTAATTTGATTTTTAAAGAATTTGGTTTAGAGCCAACTGAATCAAAGATAATAAATGGACATGTTCCAGTAAAAAATAAGTTTGGTGAAAATCCAATAAAATGCAATGGAAAATTAATTGTAATTGATGGCGGCTTTGCAAAAGCTTATAGAAGTCAAACAGGCTTAGCTGGCTATACTTTAACTTACAATTCATATGGTTTACAGCTTATATCTCATCAACCATTTAAATCACTTGAAGATGCATTCAGTAAAGAAACAGATATTTTATCCTCAAGGCAAATTGTTGAAAAGACAGATAGAAAAAAAGTTGGGGATACCGATATTGGTAAAGAACTTAAAAACCAAATTAAAGATTTAAAATTATTACTCAGAGCTTACAGAAAAGGCTTAATAAACGAGGAACAATAAATACGGTATGGTGAAGAACTTAAAGTAATGCGATGAACAACCGAAAGAGAATACATATATGTTCCGCAGGGCTGTGAAAAATTTCGCTGAGCATATCTAAATAAAAAGTTGCACCACTCCTGCATGCTCCTGTGCCAAGCACAGGACAAGCAAGAGTGGAACAACTTTCTATTAAGATATGCAGCAGCTTATTTTTCAATGCCTGCTTCACATATATGTATTCTCTTTCTTTGTATCGCAATTACTTTAAGTATCTTGCACATAGAACCCAAAGAAATATATAAATACTTGCCTAAGTATGCTGTGCTTTAAAATTACACTAAACAAAGAAATGGAATATATGTTTTTGCGAAGTGTTCATTAGAAGATTTTGCTGGTCGTGATTCTTAGAATATAAGTTGTTCCAAATATGCTAGTTCAAATCTTGTATTTGAGGCTAGCATTTTGGGCACAACTTATATTCTTAGAATCTCCCGGCAAAATCTTCAAGGAACCGGAGCAAACACATATATTCCATTTCGGTTATTTAGTATAATCCAAAAATCTATTTAATGCTTACAGTTCTAAACTCAATTCTATCGCTTCTATGGTGTGCTTTTGAGTATTCAAAAGGCTGACCATTGTCTAAGAATCCTACTTGTTCAACCTCTAATATTGGGAAATTACTATCTATCTCTAGCCATTTTTGCTCTAATTCACTAGGTAAAATTGCCCTAATTAATCTATGTGCACTCTTTATTTTAAACCCAAGATCGTTCTCAATATAACCGTAAATTGACTTTAATAAAACATCCTTCTTCATTCCTGGTACAAGACCTATCGGCATATATGTATAATCTATTACATATGGTTCACCATCTGCAAATCTAGCCCTTACGACATAGTAAACAAAGTCATCACATGTAATTTTTAGTTTTGTTGTAATTTCCTCTGTTGGATGAACCACCTCAAATTTTATAACTTCAGATGTCACTTTTCTATCTTTATGATTTTCAGAAAACCCTTCAAATTGTCTTGCTAAGCTTAATTCTTGAACATCGTTATCATCAAGTGCCTTTACAAAAGTTCCTGATCCTCTTCTTTTTATTACTAACCCTTGAAATACAAGTTCATCGACAGCTTTTTTTATTGTAATTCTACTAACCCCATAATATTCGCACATTTCTTTTTCTAACGGTAGCTGCTCATTAGGATTATATTTACCGCTTAATATTCCGTTCCTTATGTCTTCAGCTATTTCTTCATATTTCGCCATTATGCTTTCCGCCCCTTCTTACAACATACCTTATTTATACATTGATTATATCATTTATATCCCTTATTATATACATAAATCTACTTATTTTTCAACTTTATAAGTTTTATATGTAATATCTTAATTTTATTATAATCCAATAAAAATAACTTCTCTGCTAAATGTTATGTATAATAAAAAAGCTATATCAAAATAATTTAATATTTTGATATAACTTTTGAATTCTACTTCTGATGTAATTTAATTATAAGCTTTTTCTATTTAATTGCATTCGCCATTTCTTCATCAATTATTACAGTTACATCCTTATGCATTTGTAGTACTGATGCCGGATTATGTGTTGTTATATTTCCATTTAATAATCCTTTTACGGCATCAACTTTGTCCTGGCCCTTTACTAATAATAATATTTTCTTTGATTTCATTATTTGTCCAATTCCCATAGATAAAGCCTTTGTAGGCACTTCATCTTTTGAATTGAAGAATCTAGCGTTTGCTTCAATAGTACTTTCAGCTAAATTAGTTACATGAGTGCCTTCAATTAAAAAGTCACTTGGCTCATTGAATGCAATATGCCCATTTCCGCCAATGCCAAGAATTTGTATATCAATTCCACCTAATTCTTCTATTTTTTTATCATAGCTTTTAGCTTCCTCATCTAAATCTTTTGCTAAACCATTTGGAACAAAAGTATTAGACTTGTTTATATTTATATGATTAAATAGGTGCTCATTCATAAAATATCTATAACTTTGAGTATCCTCTTCTCCAAGTCCAACATACTCATCTAAATTTACAGTCTTCACATTAGAGAAATCTATTTCATCATTTTTATTCATTTCTATAAGTTCCTGATATAATCCAACAGGGGTGCTTCCTGTTGCAAGTCCTAAGATGGCATTTGATTTTTCAGTAATAACATCTTTAAATATCTTTGCTGCAACTTCGCTCATTTCTTCATAATTTTTAACTACTAGTAACTTCATTGTTAATACTCCCCTTTATCTTTAATTTTTCAAACAAACTCTATATCTATATTTATCTCCTCTAGCAATTGTAATTGTATATTCAATAATATCAGTCTGCTCATATGCTATTCTTTCAAATTTAAGTCCCGCTTGTCCTTGTGGAACCTCAAGGTAGACACTTTCAAGTTTATTTATCAGAACACTTTCTATGACTTCCTCAGCAGACGTAATATATGCATCGAAAGAACTTTTAAATATCTCATATAAAGGATTGCCCTCAATCATTTCTTTTGCAAGACCTTTGAATCTTTCATATGGTAAATACGTAATTTCATATATCATTGGTATATCATCGGCAATTCTTATTCTTGATATTTTAAATGCAAGTTCATTCTCTTCTATTTTTAGTTTTCCAGCTATTTTGGTGCTGGCTTCTATAACCTCAAAATTTAATAACCTAGAAGTAGGATTCTTTCCATGCTTCTTCATCTCCTCTGTAAAAGAAGAAACCTTAATCAAATCTTGCTCAACTACCTTAGGAGAAATAAAATTTCCCTTTCCTTGAACTTTATAAATATATTTGTTTTTTTCTAATTCGTCTAAGGCTTCTCTTACAGTAGTTCTACTAAGGCCATATTTTTTACAAATTTCTCTTTCTGAATCTAATTTGTCATTTTCTTTCATATGATTTTCTATTTGATCAATAAGAATATTCATTAATTGAATATATAAAGGAGTATTAGAATTTTTGTTTATTGTATTCATAAGTGCACCTCTTTTAGTTCTAGCAGTTTATTACCAATTATACTATTTCTCTGTACAAAAGAAAATATAAATAAGCTAATATATGATACAAATCAACACTCCTGCATATAAATTCAAAATAACAAATTCATTTAGTGGTAACTACCACTTTAACAAAAGTATAATTTATTCTTTTAAATATGTCAATATACACTTGAAAAATTCTTTAATAATGCATTATACTAGATATAAGAAACTGATAATATCCACTTATATATTATAATTTTTTTAGGAGAGCGATAATATGTTAATAAAAAACTGTAATATTATTTATTTAGATAAAATAGAAACTGGCTCTATACTTATTGAAAATGGCTGCATAAAGGAGATTAATCCTACCAATTGTTCTGATGAAAATATACTTGATGCAAAAGGCTTATATATTTCACCTGGATTTATTGATGTGCATATACATGGTGCAGGAGGCTGCGACACAATGGACGGTACCAGTGAATCAATCAATACCATTTCTAAAACTATAGTTGAACATGGAACAACTTCTTTCACTCCTACAACCATGACTGTTTCTATAGACGATATAAGAAAATCTCTGGATGCAATTAAAAATGTTAAGGTAAAAGGCGAAGGGGGAGCTCATGTCCTTGGAGTTCATTTAGAAGGTCCATTTGTAAGTCCAAAAGCAATTGGAGCGCAAAACCCAAATTATATTTTAACTCCATCTATTTCAACATATAATGAAATAGTTAAAGACTATGAAGATATTATTGTATCAATAACACTAGCTCCAGAAGTCGAAGGTGCAAAAGAACTTATTAAGTATCTGTCTTCAAAGGGTATAGTTTGCTCACTGGGTCATACCAGCGCGACTTATGAAGAGGCTATAGAAGCTATTGAATGTGGTGCTTGTCACTCTACTCACCTTTTTAATGCTATGACACCTTTAAATCACAGAAACCCTGGTGTAGTTGGTGCTATATTTGATAGTAATATAACAACTGAAACAATTTCAGATGGAGTTCATATTTCTTATCCAGTTTTAAGAATTGCGTATAAACAAAAAGGTACTGATAATGTTTTATTAATATCTGATGCAATGATGGCTTGCTGCATGCCTAATGGCGACTATTCACTAGGAGGTCAGGATGTTGTTGTAAATAATGGTGAAGCACGCCTAAGGAATGGCGCTTTAGCTGGTTCCGTCCTTACTCTTGATAAAGCAATTAGAAATGTATATAAAAATTCTGATCTTCCACTTTATGAAGTAATAAAAATGGCTTCTTATAATGGTGCTAAACACTGTAAAGTTCATGATCATAAAGGACAGATTAAGGAAGGTTATGATGCAGATTTGATTTTGTTTGATGATGATATAAATATCAAGAAAGTATTTATCTTAGGAAAAGAAGTATATTCTAAGTAATAAAATATCATGCATTTGTTCTTGCTATAAGGGTTGTAAAGCACTTAAAGTGAAGCAATAAACAACCGAAATAGAATACATATATGTTCTGCAGGACTGTGAAAAATTTCGCTGGTGATATCTAAACGGAAAGTTGCACCACTTCTGCGTGTTCCTGTGACAAGCACAGGACAAGCAAAAGTGGAACAACTTCCCATTAAGATATTCTAGCAGCTTATTTTTCAATGCCTGACTCCACATATATGTATTCTATTTCTTTGTTTTGCTATAACTTTAATTATTTCACATATACATAACAAAGAATATATGAGTATTGTATTATAAATATATAAACTGTATGAAAAGTCTTGAATATCCATCCATTAAAGGTATTATAACCAGATATATATAAAAATACTTGTATAAATATATTGCTATTTAAGCTTACTATTAAACAAAGAAATGGAATATATGTTTTTGCGCAGTGTTCATAAGGAGATTTTACTGGTCGTGATTCTTAGAATATAAGTTGTTCCAAATGTGCTTGTTCAAAAGCATAGTCTTTGAAGCAAGCACTTTGGATGCAACTTATGTTCTTAGAATCACCCAGTAAAATCTTCTAAGAACCGAAGCAAACACATATATTCCATTTCGGTTGCTTAGAAGTAAACTATAAATAACCTCTAATGCAAGTATTTTTATATTTCGGATGCTTCACAATACCTTTATATCTCACAATTTGCTATTGCTTTTCTCTTTGAAGATAATTACATAATGAACCTAATTTGTTAGCATCATTTCCAAATACACATGTTTTTAGAACTGGTTTTATTGTCCCTTCCAAGTCACTATTCATAAGCGCATCCAATCTCTTGTTTATTTCATCAACATATTCTGGCCTTTCGCTTATAGCCCCACCTAAAATAATAACTTCTGGATCATAAGTATATTGAATATTGTATATTCCTACTGCCATAATGAAATAGTACTTATTCACTTCATTAATTGCTATTTCATCACCTTTATTACATAGGTCAAAAACTTGAACACCATCAAGACTTCCTTCTTCTAGTCCTTTTAATTTTGCAACCTTTCTTGCTAATGCTGTAGTAGATCCTGCTTGACTCCAGCTTGTGAATTTAGGTTCTCCATCTAACTCACATGTTATTGAGCAATAACCAAATTCTCCTCCATGCTTATGAATTCCGCCATGAATCTTCTTATCTTTAACTATAGCTCCACCTATTCCTGATCCACATACAACAAATGCTAAATCCTTATTGTCCTTTCCAGCACCAAGCCAGCACTCTCCAAGAGCTGCACAATTCGCATCATTTTCAAGCTCTGCATCCAAACCTGTAGCTTCTTTTAAAATTTCTTTAAAATTAGGTCCGTGTATATATGGAATAGCACTTATACCTCCAATTACTCCAGTTTCACTGTCCACCGCCCCTGGAGCACTTATTGCAATTCCTTTAACATCATATTTATCTTTCATTTCGTTAGTTGTTTTTGCTAATTCTGAAAAAAACTCTTCTCTATTACTTGAAACATTGAATTTACCACTTTCTACAAAACTACCATCTTCATTAATTACAGACCACTTAACAGCACTTCCACCGATATCAAAAACCATGAATTTTCTCATCTAAATCACCTCTATATCAAAATTTACTTATATAATCTTTCTATTTCTCTCTTTGCAAATAGTTATATAATGCTCCAAGCTTATTCGCATCGTTTCCAAATTTGCACCTTTTAATAACTGGTCTTATTGTTCCTTCTAAGTCGCTATTCATCATAATATCAAGTCTTCTATTTATTTCTTCTAAGTATTCTGTTCTTTCACTTATTGCTCCACCCAATATAATAACCTCCGGATCAAAGATATACTGAATATTGTATATGCCCACTGCCATTGTAAAATAATATTTATTTACTTCCTGAATCGCAATTTCATCGCCTTTACTGCACATTTCAAAGACTTCAATTCCATTAATGCTATCTTCATCTAAACCTTTTAGCTGAGCAACATTTCTTGCTAATGCTATAGTAGATCCTGAATGACTCCAATTTGTTGCTTTAGTTTTATCTAAATCGAAATTTATTGAGCAATAACCAAATTCTCCACCATGCTTATGCACTCCAACATGGACTTTTTTATCCTTAACTATAGCCCCGCCTATTCCTGTTCCACAAACTACAAATGCTAAATCATTATTATCTTTACCTGCTCCAAGCCAGCACTCTCCAAGTGCTGCGCAATTAGCATCATTTTCAAGTTCTACATTCAAATTTGTAGCCTTACCTATTATTTCTTTAAAATTTGGTCCGTGTATGTAAGGTATAGCAGTTATTCCGCCAATTAATCCTGTATCACTATCTACAGCCCCTGGCGCACTTATTGCAACACCTTTAACATCATACTTTAATTTCATTTTATCTGTTATATTTGTTATTTCATCAAAAAACTCTTCTGCTGTTTCAGGGCAGGTAAACTTATCACTTTCTTTAAAATCACCTGCTTCATCTATTACAGACCACTTAGTAGAAGTTCCACCTACATCAAAAACCATAAAATTTCTCATTTATGATCCTCCTTATATAATTCAAATAGCCGTCTCAAATTTTAACTTTTGAGACAGCTTATTATTTATTAATTACTGATTTTCAACTAGAATCCGTTGTTTTCTACAACTTCTTTAATCCATCTTCCTGATTTCTTAATAGTTTTCTTTTGAGTTGCTAAATCTACAGCAATAAACCCGTATCTGTTTTTATATGCATTACTCCATGACCAGCAATCAATAGGAGTCCATGTATGATATCCAAAACAGTTAGATCCTTCGCTTATGCCTTTATGAAGATACTCTAAATGTTCTTTATAGAAATCTATTCTGTAATCATCTTCTATTATACCGTCAGCATTTATATATTTTTCTTCGCCTTCAACACCCATGCCATTTTCAGAGATATACCAAGGAATATTGTTATAATTATCTCTTATATTTATCGCAATGTCATACATACACTCTGGATATATCTCCCATCCTCTGTATGGATTCATTCTTCTTCCTGGCATTTCGTAATTATCGAAGTATTTGTCTGGCATCCAGCCTTTTGATTCATCTAATAGTGATTCTTTAGCTTTAACTCTTCTAGGTTGGTAGTAGTTTACTCCTAAGAAATCAACTGTATTGTTTTTAATTATTTCTAATTCTTCTTCTGTTGATTCCCACATTACATTATCTTTCTCTAATATTTCAAGAAGTATTTCTGGAAAATGTCCTTTAATTGCAGGGTCTAAGAATGAAGTATTAAAGAAACTATCCCCTATTTGAGCTGCTCTTACATCTTCTTCACTGTTTGATCTTGGATATGCAGGTGTTAAATTAAGAACTATTCCTATTTTTCCACCATCTTTATCACATCCCATAGCTCTAAATTCTTCTATAACTTTTGCTGATGCTAAATTTAAATTATATAATACTTGTACAGCTTTTTTACCATCAACTAATTTTGGATAGTGAAATTGATATAAATATTCTCCTTCAACTACAACTATAGGTTCATTAAATGTAGTCCAATACTTAACTCTATCACCAAACAGCTCAAAGCACTTTTTTGCAAATACTACAAATAAATCTACTACATGTTTAGATTCCCATCCACCATATTGATCATATAACTCAACCGGTAAATCAAAATGATGTAAATTCATAACTGGAAGAAGTCCATTTTCAATACATTCATCAATTACCTCATTGTAGAATCTAACTCCATCTTCATCAACTTCTCCAGTTTCAAAATCTTTTATAAGTCTTGTCCATTGAATTGATGTTCTAAAACTATTTAATCCTGTTTCTTTAACTAATGCTAAGTCATCTTTATGGCTATTATAGAAATTTGAAGCTACATTAGGACCAACTCCGTCAAAAAATGCTTCTGGCTCTATGTCAAACCAATGATCAAATACGCTATCATGTTTTTTATTAAATCTTCCTTCACTTTGAGGACCTGATGTTGCTGACCCCCACCAAAAATTTTCTGGAAATTTAAATTGTATACTCATATTATGCCTCCTAGATTTCTTTATTTTAATTATGTTGTTTTTATAAACTATTGTATATATTTAAAATAAAATGAATATATATTTTCATTTCAAATTTTTACTATAACATCGCTGCTCCAATAAGGCCGGCATTATCACCAATTTGTGCTATTCTTATGTCTACCATAGATGGATCTGCAACCTTAGTTTTAGTACATTCAATAATCTTAGGTAATAAGTAAGTATTATATATTAGTACTGCTCCACCAATAACTACAGTTTCTGGATCTATCACAGATATTATGTTTGCTATTCCAATTGAAATATTATCAATCCACTTTTCTATTACTTGAACCGCTTTTTCATCGTTATTTTCATATAAATCAAACACTTCTTTTGTTCTTAATGCTTTTCCATAGACTTCTGATGCTATTCTAGCTATATTTACACCGCTGCATTGCCCTTCAAGGCCACCCTTATTTGTACCTGCGTGACTATATTTATCTTCATTAATTATCATATTGTAAATTTCTGCTGCTTGACTGTGTGCTCCATTGATAATCTTCTTATCAAGAATTAAAGCACCTCCCACTCCAGTGGAAACGGTTATATAAAATACTGATTCACAGTCCTTTGCACTTCCAACTAAACTTTCTGCAAGCCCTGCTACATTGGCATCGTTATTAACTTTAACTGGGACACCTAACTTTTCTTTTAAGTATTCTTTTATATTAAAGTTTTCCCATCCTTTCAAGTTAACTGGATTTAATAGTTTACCTACTTTCAAATCTAAAGGACCAGGTGCTCCCACTCCAACCTTATCTATTTGATAATTACTCCATTGTTCCTTTATTTGACTAACTAATTTATCTAAGTTGTAAGCAGCACCTTTTTGTACTTCGTTTTCAACTTTGAATATTTCTACCATATTTCCTTCTTTAGATATTACTGCAGCCCTTAAGTTTGTCCCACCAATATCAATTCCGACTAAATACATTATTTAATAACCTCCTGACATATACAAAGTAATTTCAAAATTTTTTAAACCTAATTCTTAAAGTTATCAATTTATGTGACTATACCATATTTCAACATTTTCTATAAAGATTTATCAAATGCAAACTACATTTTTAAATCTTTATATTACTTCCATATAATAAATATATATCTTTATTAATTAAATGTCTATATTTTTATTAATAAAAATATATTTTTAGTTTTATTAATTAAATCAATATATAAAAAATAGATAATAAACACATAAATTATGTTTATTATCCATAGGTAATTCTAACTAATTATTACTGGATTTTAGCTCGGCTTTCTCTCCACTTTTTATTAACTTCTTCTATAATCGGCTTAGTATCAGATGCTATTACATATCTTTGCACAAAACTACTATTCAATCCAATTTCATTCTTAGTATTAGAATACTTATTGTGAATTTCTAATTCCTCGTTAGTTTGATTTTTTACAACATTGGCTTGCATTTGTATAGGTAAATTAAACTCTTCTAGTTCCCTGAGCATTTGAATATTTTTCTCACTGTTTTTTAATGAAGACATTATATTTACCGCTTTAGCGTACCTATCATCACTAAACATGAACTTTAAAAACTCTTTGGATATGTCTGGATATTTAGTATTTTTGCTAATTGCAAACTTATAATCTCCAACAATATTAATCATTTTACTTTCTGGAATTGGAAACATTCCAAACTCTTCTTTAGATGCCCCCATGTCTTCTAACTGATACTTAAAATCAGAATTCCATATAATCATTGCAACTTTTTTATCCTTAAGATCATTTTTGCATTGCTGCCAATCATAGTTAAACAAATCCGCTTCACAATATTTATTCTTAACAATTTCTCGTATTAATTCTAAAGATTTATGTACTCCACTTGAATCATTTAATATATCTTTTGAATTTGTTATTGTATTATCTTCAAGGTTTGTATCAAATAAATACGGAATGCTATCAGACCACATGCTCATTACCCATTGCTGTTTGTAATTCAAAGCAATTGGCGTAACCCCTATTCCCTTAATTTTTTGACAGGCTTCAAAAAATTCTTTTTTTGTTCTAGGAATCTCTTTTATATTTGCAGCCTTAAATATTTCTTCGTTATAAATTACTCCTTCCCATAACATAGATGTAGAAAGTGTATATAACTTATTATCTGTTCCTAATGTGTAATTGTATATATTTTCATCATTAAATCCTAGATCATCTATTGGCAAAAAATATTTACTATATTCTATTGTATCTATAGCTCCAGGTACTAAGGTTACGTCTGGCAGCTCTCCAGCTGCTGCCCTTCTTTCTAATATCTCTTCAACATCACCTATTAATTCTAAATTTATTTTAACCTTAGGATGTATTTGCCCAAACTCTTTTATCATCGAGTTTAACTCTTCACTCTTATCTGTTCTATTACTTACAAAAGTAATAGAACCTTCAAGCTCTCTACTATTTTCATTATTCTGACGGGAACCCACTATATATTTTTTAAAAGAATTAAATCCAAATATACTCGCCAAAATTACTAATAAAAATAAAGTCACAATTTTAATAAGTTTATTATACTTCCTCACAAAACTTCCCTTCTCTCTTGTAACTTAAAAATGAAAGACCATTGCTCTATTAATCCTCTTCTTTATTGTTTCTAAAATTATTAGGAGTAGTTCCAGTTATCTTTTTAAATGCTCTCCCAAATGTTATTGCATCATTATATCCAACCTTTTGTCCTATCTCATAAATTTTCAAATTTGTAGTTAACAACAATTCTTTTGCTTTTTTAATCCTATAACTTGATAAAAATTCATAGAAACCTTCCCCTATTTCTTTCTTAAATAATTCCGATAAATAATTTTGACTTAGAAGTACCTCATTTGCTACATCTTTTAATGTTATATTTTTATTAAAATTATTGATTATATATTGTTTAGCTAAATTTATTGCTACGGCATTTGGATTGTTATCTTCATTATTTAATGTTTCAAATAATTTATCTGATTCTTTTACGAAATATTTTTTAGAACTAATATCATAATTCATATTTTCCTTAAGTTTTTTTACAAGTTTATAGTACTCTCTTAATTTCCACACCTTATCTGTATATCTTAATATATAAACATTTCTGCTATTATTTACAAAGACCCCCGTTTCACTTTCTATTTTTTCATTTATTAAATCTATACTCTTATATTGGTTTTTATCAAAATAAAAAATTATGTAAATATTATCTTCTAAATTAAAAACTGCATATTCTATTTTGTTATATTCGGTTTGTATAGAATTTATAAATCCTCTTAGAGTATTGGTATTATCTTCTTTTCTTTGAACAATAATCATTTTATAGATATATTCCTCATTTAACTGCATATTTTCTAATAGCAATTCATTTGTTTTAAGTTTAATATCTTTATTGGTAAATAAAATATACTTAAAAAAGTCTTTTTTTAGTACCTCAATTGATTTATTTAGCAGCCTATGATTTTTTTCGTTATCTTTTATTTTAATTTCTGCTTCTTTCATAACATTCTTCAAATCATCTTGTTTAATTGGCTTTAATAAATAATTTAGGGCCCCAGCTTTCATGGTATCTCTAACGTAATTAAACTCATCATATCCGCTCAAAACTACAAATAAAGGAGGTTTACTCAATTCTTTTTTAGCTCTTTCTATTAATTCTATCCCTGTCATTACTGGCATCTTTATATCCGTTATTACTAAATCAACATTTTCCTCATTTTCTTTAAGATATTGTAATGCCATTAATCCATTTTGAAATTCGTTAATAACTTCATATTCACTAAATAATCTTTTTATTATTTTGCTTAATCCTATTCTTATGATTTTATCGTCATCAACTACTATTATTTTCATTTTTCCTCCATATTGAATATTCATTTAAGTTACTATATATTTAAATTATACATTAGTTTGCTTATATTCGAAATGTACTTTTTAATAGAGTTAATTTTCTTGATTTGTCTAATACTAAAGATTTAATTGCTCAAATTTACTATATCTCACTATTCAAACTACTTTAGTATTTTGATAAATCCTTTTACTATTTTTCTTAAATTTAATAATTGAATTTATAGTTAGGTGGCTTTATGAATTTTAATAATAATATATCAATAAAAAAATTAACACTGCTTATTTTTACAATTATGTATATTATATTTTTTATAATAACAAGCTTAAATTTATACTCGTACTCAGAATACGAATTTAATAAAACAGAAAGACTTATAGAAAATTTCAATGTCAGTTTGAGTCAGCAAGTTGTGGAAAAATTAAACAATATCTCTGATGTATCAAAATATCCATTACTTATTCCTGAAGTAGAAACCTTATATTCTATTCTTTCCGCTGATAAACCTTATGATATAAGTAATTACAATTATTTAAAATATCTTTGCGATATGATGCTGATTCAAAATACTTCAATAAATGGTGCTTATATATATGATTTAAGCGGAAGAGGTGCATCAAGCACACGTAATAGTTCTAATGATAAACTTAAAAATCCAAAATCAGAAAAATGGTTTATAGATTCATTAAGCTCTAATGATTTTACATCAATTTTTCCTAATATAAATGCAAGCGATATTTTTGAATTCACTTCTCAGAACTCTAAACAATTAATAGCTCTTACTAGAAAAATAATAGATATTAAAACAAAGAAAGTAACTGGAATATTATTGATTACTATATCAATAGATGAGATACGTAATTTACTAGTAAAAGATCATCTTCCATTTAGCAATCAGATAGTTTCCATCTATGATATTAATGGAAAATTAATTTTAACTACAAGTGAGGAATCTCATTCATTTATTCCTTCTTATGACCAGTTACATAACGCAACCCCTGATCCTAACATACAGTATATCTTTAATAATACTGAATATATAGTTTCCTATAACACTATACCTTCAACAAACTGGATAATTGTAAATTCAATCCCTAAATCAAATGCATATCATATAGACAGCTTATACATTTTTTCGTTTATTATTAATATAACTTTCTTTTTAATTTTATTTATAGTTTTATATATGTTTTTTATTAAAAGAATATTTAATCCTTTAAAGTTTTTAATCAAGAATATGGAGAGCAATGTTGAAAGCAATTTAGATTATAAAGTTTCTTATAATAAAAATGATGAGATTGGAATATTAGTAAAGTCCTATAATGAGATGAAAAGCAGAATAAGCGATTTAATTAATATTAACTATAAAAGCCAAATTGAACAAAAAGAATTAGAACTTAGACAGCTACAAAATCAAATTAATCCTCATTTTATATATAATACCTTGGAGTCTATTCGTATGATGGCAGAAATAAATGATGATCTAGAAACTTCAACCATGTCTGAGTATTTTGGCTCTATTATAAGGTACAGTATGAATAGAAAAATAAACACAGTCTTATTAAATGAAGAAATAAGCATTATTGAAAATTATATTTACCTTCAAAAAATTAGATTCGACCAACTATTTACAATCGAAAACTTGATTAACCCTGAGGTTCTAGACTGTGAAATAATTAAAATGATAATTCAGCCATTAATTGAAAACTCTATCTATCACGGCTTAAGTGAATGTAGTAGCGATGGAAAGATAATAATTCAAGGTGAACATATAAATGACAATTTAACACTAACTATCTCTGATAACGGTATAGGCATTGATAGTATAAAATTAAAAAAATTGAATGACTTTGTCAATGATAGAAATAATGATTTTAATAGTACTGCTTTGAGAAATATAAATAAAAGATTAAAGCTAAATTACGGTGATCATTACGGATTGGAGATTCATAGTATTCTCGGTGAAGGAACATCTATGGTGCTGACTCTACCATACATTGTGAAGTAAAACTAAATCCATAGAGATAAAACTCTATGGATTTAGTTTTACTTTATTTGCTAATAATTTCCTATTTATGCACCCATGTCAAAAATAATATAAAAATTCTTCTAACTTATAAGAATCTGATAACAAAATAAGTATTCCTAGGATATAAATAAACTTTATATAACCTTTTACTTAAGTATGGGCATAGTCAGCAAATTCTTATTTTACTTCATTTATTACAAATAATTGTGACATAAAATCTTCACGTTTCCTCGACCAATATTCACTAGCGTTTTCTGTATAATCCTTTGATAAAATTATCCCTAAATTCATAAGTTCATCACCGTAGTAATTTCCTTCTCTACCTTCTATTGAGTATAGTTTATCCGAGTCTAGTCCCTGTAATTTTATACGATTATATTTTTCATTTGGTCTGCATAAAGCTTGATAATAGCCCACAATGGCTTGTGACTTATCCTCAGACACTACCATCCATGAAGTTTCATTGCTTTCAAAAGGATTTAGCATTCTGTAAAAATCACCTTTTTGAACCAATGATTTATTTTTTTTAAAGAATTTAACTTGTTCCTTAACTATTTCTTTTTCCTCATCACTCATAGTATTAACATTAAGCTCATACCCAAAAGTTCCAAAATACGCCACATTGGCTCTTGTGTTAAGCGGAGTAAGTCTTCCTACTTGATGATTTGGGACTGCTGATACATGGCTTCCTATTGCACTTAATGGATAAATCATTGAAGTACCATATTGTATCTTTAATCTTTCTATAGCATCGGTATCATCACTTGCCCAAGTTTGTGGCGCATAGTATAGCATTCCAGGATCAAATCTAGCCCCGCCGCCTGCGCATGATTCAATTAAAAGCTCTGGGTATTTAGTTATTATCTTTTCAGCCAACTTATATACTCCAAGAATATATCTATGGAATACTTCACCTTGCCTATCTTCTTCTAGTGCTAATGAATAAGGTTCTGTTATATATCTGTTCATATCCCACTTAATATATGAAATCTTAGAATTCCCTATTATGTTATCCATCAAACTAAATACATGTTCAACAACTTCATCCCTAGAAAAATCTAATATAAATTGGTTTCTTCCATGAGACATGTTTCTATTAGGTGTTTGAATAGCCCATTCTGGATGTTCTTTAAATAATTTAGTATCCTTACATACCATTTCTGGCTCAAACCACAATCCAAATTTAAGTCCTATTTCTTCTACTTTTTTAGATAAACCAGCTATTCCATTAGGAAGCTTTTCTTTGTTTTCGAACCAATCTCCAAGAGAGCTTGTATCATCGTTTCTTTTCCCGAACCAACCATCATCAAGCACAAATAACTCTATTCCTAGGTCCTTTGCAGCCCTTACTATAGAAAGTATCTTTTCTTCATCAAAGTCAAAATATGTTGCTTCCCAATTGTTTACAAGAATAGGGCGTTCTTTATCTCTCCATTTTCCTCTTGCAAGTCTTGTTCTATAGAGTTTATGGTAAGTTTGGCTCATTGCATTTAAGCCATCATTAGTGTAGACCATTACACATTCTGGTGTTTGAAACTCTTCTTTTGAATCAAGTTTCCATTTGAACTCATAAGGATTAATACCCATCATAACTCTTGAAACTCCATACGAATCAACTTCAACTTGTCCTAAAAAATTCCCACTGTATACTAAACTAAAACCATAAACTTCTCCTACATGCTCAGTTGCATCAGGACGCTTTAATATCATAAACGGATTATGAACATGACTGCTTGCACCTCTTAAACTGTGTATAGATTGCACACCTTCTGTTAACTTTCTCTTTTTAAGGTGACACTCTCTAGCCCAAGCACCTGAGGTATGAATCATTTCAAAATCTGAATCTGCTAAATCAACACTACAACTCATAGCATTATCTATATAAAACGCCTCTTCTCCTTCATTAGTTATTTTTGCATTTCTGCATATTGCATCAAGATCTTTATATATTGTATAACTTAATATTAATTTGCTATTTAATATCTCATCAAATAATGTAATTTCTAATGTTTGAGCTTCTGAAGCTGCTTCAATATAAGTCGATGGTAATCCATTTAACTTATTCTTTCCATCAAATATTTTATATCCAGCATATTTATAGTTGCTAATTCTACTTCCATTCTTACTTGTAATAGTATGAGCAGGATATCTGTAGTCTGTAGTTCCGTAGCTTGGATATTCTTGCTTTATATGTTCTAATGATGAAGTATGATTTCCCTCAAACATATTACATGAAGGCTTAAGTTCTCTTTCCATTATGTGTTTAAATGAATCTCTATGCCTTAATCGTTTACCATAATAAACATTTTCCATCTGTTCTATTCCATCAATTACTCTAAGAATATAACTCATATTATTATTATAAAGATGAAACTCCCTTGTGCTTTCATTAAACTTAATTCCCATTTTTTATTATTCTCCTTCCCTATTCACGAAATAACTTTAATCTTATGTATTTAGTATAAATTCCTGTAATAATGTTATTGGGTAATATTATTCAGTAAATCATATCATTTGTGCCTAACAAACCCCAATATTTTTTTCAAATATTCTCCCACTTTTTCTGTATGAATAAAATGACCACAATCTTTTACGATAAATACTTCGCCACTAGCTGAATTACATTTATAATAATTTATATATTTCTTACTAAGTACTGGATCGTACTCACCACAAATTAACAAAGACTTACAACTCAAATCTGGGATTAGTTTAATTATATTTTTGTAAGTATTTTTATCTTTTATTATTTTGTCAAAATGTATAAATGAATACTGCCACCGCTCGTCAGAATCAACATCAACTTTCATAATATTCTTTTTCTCTTGGGAATACTCTTCATACGGCTTTAAGTAATACACTTGATTTCTAATTTCTTCTGGAGTTTCTAACCACTTATAAATAAATTGTTTGACATCATCTATATCTTTAATATTTTCTAAAAGTTTATGATCGCAATCCTTTTCCAAAATATTAATTGCTTTTGACTGAATTAACTTTATTGAATCAATAAAATCAAAGCTTGGATTTTCAAATATGACTTTTTCTACTGAATTAGGATATCTAATTGAATATAATAAAGCGAGAAATCCACCAAATGAGTGCCCAATCACTATAAACTTCTGTATATCCAAAAACTTCCTAATGCTTTCACAATCATCAATTAACATATTTATATTACATTTATCCTCTTTTTCCAATTTATCAGAACGCAAAACACCTCTCTGATCTATCAATACTACATTTATATACTTTGATAGTTTGTATGCTGCATATTGGAATGTTGAACAACTTGCTCCTGGCCCTCCATGTAAATACAATACTGTTTGCTTATAATTATTATTATAAATTCTTGTATAGATTCTTTTACCATCTTGCATTGGAATAAATATTTCTTCCATTAATACGCTCCTTATAACTGCTATTTAGTAGAAAGATTATAATATAACTTTAAGCTATGCTCATTTTACTCAACTATACAAATTGAAATTTAACATAATTGTGCTGACGCACTTTTTTAAATGTGCATATTCTGAAGAATATATATTTTAATATTCTTCAGAATATTTATTTTTAATTTAAACTACAGGATAGCTTTTCAAAACTGTAAGTTTTCCTTTTATTTCATAAGTTCCAAGTGCTGCAGGTATTAAATAGCTGTCTCCAATTTTTATCTTTTCTGAATATCCATTTCCTTCTATAATTCCTTCTCCCTCTACGCAAGTTAAGATGGCAAATTTATCTGAATCACTGCTGTCTTCTAACGTTTCTGCTATAGTTAATTTTTCTATTCCGAAATATTCATTTTTGCATAGTAAACTCTTTTTATATCCATCAAATGCAATTTCTTCTCCTTTAAGATTTTCACATTGAAGTTCAAAATTTGTTACAGCTAATGCTTTTTCTACATGTATTTCTCTTGGTCTGCCGTAATCATATACTCTATAGGTTACATCGCTATTTTGTTGTATTTCAGCTATAATAACCCCTTCACAAATAGCATGAATAAGTCCACTATTTATTAAAAAACAATCACCTTTTTTTACCTCTATCTTATTTAAATATTTTTCAACTTCTCCTAATTTTATTGCTTCTTCAAATTCTTCCTTTGTGCAATCCTTAGTACCAACTATCAAAGTGGCATCTGGTTTTGCATCTACAACATACCATGCTTCTGTCTTACCATAATCACC
This sequence comes from Clostridium chromiireducens, assembly GCF_003575225.1. NCBI lineage: Bacteria > Bacillati > Bacillota > Clostridia > Eubacteriales > Clostridiaceae > Clostridium > Clostridium chromiireducens. Next base: position 841,253 of record NZ_QXDJ01000001.1, read on the forward strand.
TTCATATTTAGCAGCATATTCATCTCCAGGATGAACTTGTACTGAAAGTTTTTCTCTTGAATTAATTAATTTCACTAGTAAAGGTAACTTTTCTAGGCTTACCTTAGTACCAACGACGCTAGTTCCGTATTCTTTTATCAGTTTATCAAATCTGATTCCTTTAAATTCACCATTTGCTACAATTCCTGTACCATTAGGATGACAAGCTATATCCCAGCTCTCCCCTATATTACCATCTGGAAGATTATCCCTAAAATCTATTAAATCTCTTCCTCCCCATATTCTTTCGTAGTATAAATTTTCAAATCTTATTGGATACATATTTCCTCTACTCCCTTACTCGATATATTAAAAACTATACTTTAAATATATATTCTTTTCAATAACTTGTCTATACTTTTAAATTCAAAAATATGTTTTATTTCCATAAGATAAGTCAACTTATGCACTCATATGAATTAGTTATTCTTTCCTCAAAACCCCATTCAACAAAAAAAGCTGCTGCAATAATTTTTTATATTTCTGCAACACCTTTAATTTATTTATATAACTGTTATAGCTTTAAATTCAAAGTTATCATATCTATGTCTAGAAAACGAGTATTCGAATGCTCTTCCATTTTCTAAATATACAACTTTTTCTACTTCTGCTATTGGATCTCCATCCATTAGCAATAAATATTCTTTATCGAATTCATCTGCCTTACTAACTCTAACAGTGGAATGAGCACTTTGAATTTTTAATCCTAATTTTTTCTGTAAAAAATTATATATAGATCCATTAACGTCTTCCTTTTTTATTCCCTCTGCAATTGATAGAGGCATATAAGTTTTCTCTATTACAATAGGTTCCTTATCTACATATCTTACTCTATGTATAAAATATACAAAATCACCGTTATCTATCTTGAATGTTCTTGCAATTTTCTCATCGGCATTAATAATTTTAAATTCTAAGACTTTGCTTGTTACCTCATGTCCTAAACTAGTATTAGTTAATCCCGAAAACTGTTTTTTTCGAATAATCTCTTGAATCTCCCCCTCAGTTATATCCTTTATAAAACTTCCTGATCCTCTTCTCTTTACAACTAATCCTTCTGCCACTAACAAGTCTAACGCTTTTTTAACCGTCATTCTACTAGCACTAAATCTTTCGCATAGTTCTTTTTCAAACGGTAATTGCTCATTGGGCTTGTACTCGCCACTTAATATATGTTCTTTAATATGGGATGCTATTTGCTGATACTTTATCATACCTATTCCTTTCATGTCTAATTTTCATTATTATACAAACCTATAATTCAATTTTCTTAAATGTTTCAATATCTGATACTATCGTAACTTGAAAGAAATTATGTAATTCTTATATTTATTTTTCATTGTATTTGCAATTATAAATTATTATTTCCTATACAACTTTCTTTATCAGTGATTATTGACCATTTTACTGAAAATTCCCCTTATATTATATTCTATATAATTCTTATATAACCTGCGCACATATATACTGTACCCTTAATATATAATATATGTCTTTCACGCATCCCTGTCTATACTTTTATTTAAGACTTGTTTATCTCACCAATAAATAAAGAATAGATTGATTAATACCATCCTATTCTTTGTCACTTCTATTTTTTAGCTATTTAACAAAAATCTTTTAAAACTATGTTAAATCCCCTATAAAATAGATTTATATTAAATCTATTTTATAGGGGATACTTTAATTTATGTTACAAATCTTCTTACTGATTTTGTTGAGCTGCCAACTCGTCAGCATAAGCCATAGCATCTGCTTTCTTAAAGAATGGGAAGTAAATTACAGTAGAAACTATTAAGAATACAAATTGTGCTAAAGCATAACTAGGTCCACCAATAATAAATCCTGAAATTACAGTTGGAACTGTCCAAGGTGGTAATTGTGCCCCCATTGGCGCAAGTAATCCTGATGCAATTGCAAAGTAAAGTAATATTGCATTTAGTACTGGTCCAAGTATAAATGGTACACCCATGATTGGATTCATTACTACTGGAATACCAAACAATATTGGCTCATTAATATTAAATAAGTTAGGAGTAAGTGCTAATTTACCTAATTGTTTATATTGAGCAGATTTTGCAAGGAATAATAGCAATAATGTAAGTCCAAGAGTTTGACCACTACCTGTTAAATTAATGAAGTTATCGTAGAATTGTTGAGTTACAATATGTGCACCATGAGCAAGGTCTAAAGTTCCTGCTTTTTGTAACTCTGCATTGAATGCAGTGTTAGCAGTTAATAATGGACCTACCATACCTCCAACTGTAAGACCTCCATGAATACCGAAGAACCATAAGAATGGTACTGCAAAAGCAATAAGTATAGCTCCTGGTAATGAATCTGATGCAGCTTGTAATGGTGTTTGAACAACTTTATAAATAATTTCTACAAAAGAAGTTTGGAATCCAAATTTACATATTGCGTATATAGCCGCTGCTCCTGTAAATATAATAGCAGCTGGAATTAAAGCTGAGAATGCGTTTACAACACCTTGAGGAACACCTTCTGGCATTTTGATTGTAATATTTCTCTTAACCATTCCACTATAAACAAACGAAACAATTAAACTTACTACTATTGCAGTAATCATACCAGCTCCACCAATCCAAGTTGTAGGAATAGCTCCACCTACTTGAATAGGAGCAGCATCTGGTGTTGGTTGATAAGTAACAAAATTATTAGTAACTATAACGAATACACTTAAGGCAATTACTGATGGTGAAAATGCCTCTATGCCTTCATTTTTACAGTAAGAGTAAGTCATACCCATAACTCCTACCAATGCCATAATACCCATTGTTGAACCTTGTACTTTGTATAACGGATCATTCCAACCTGCTCCAAAAGTTGCAGCCATAAAATCTGTAAATGCTTTTACTGGGAAAGCTGCTATTAATAAGAATATTGATCCAATAATGTTTAATGGTAAAGTAAACATCATACCATCTTTTAACGCTTGGACACCTTTAAGATTAACGAATTTCATAATTACTGGAACTACTTTTTCGTTAAGTGTTTGATTAAATGACATAATTATTCCTCCTTAAAATTAAAATATAATATAAATAATTACAAATATAAATTTGCTATTATTACCTTGTCTAATTCTTTACTATATTCGTGGTTTTTAACTTAATATTATTTAAGTAATCTATAGTCTGTTATCCTTTTCATTACTTGTAGTATTAACAAATAATGTTAATACTAATTTAGGTAAATCAAACAAATTTAAGTATTATCTCTTAATTAAGCTTAATGCTAATTCTAATACTTTAGCTCCATTCATCATTCCATAATCAACCATAGGTATTACTTCTACTGGGACTCCTTTGGGTTCACAAAGGCTCTTTGCTTTTCCTAAAGTATATCCAACTTGTGGTCCTAAAAGTGCAACATCCATGCTATCTAGGTGTCTATCCATTTGAGATTCTGGGTATGCAATAATTTCTGCATCTACACCTTTAGCTTTAGCGGCCTCTTTCATTTTATTAACTAAAACACTTGTTGACATTCCTGATGCACAAAATAATTTAATTGTAATCATATTTTTTCCTCCTTAAAATCTTTCTATAGACTAAAACTGTATTAAATACTAAATCGTATTTATATTGTCATGTTATTATTATGTTAATTAATAAATAACATATGTATCGGTAATCTTCAAATTACTATTTAAGTAAAGTATTTACCACTTTTCTTAACTCTATAATTTGTGTTATTAAAGTTTTTTCTGATATAGCTGTCATTAAATGGTCTTGCGCGTGAACAAACAAAACTGATAATTCTATTTTTTCTCCAGCAGCTTCCTTTTGAAGCATTTCTGTTTGTGCATCATGTGCCTTTGCTAAAGCATCATTAGCTAACTTCATTTCTTCTTCAGCTTCTTCATACTTACCTTCGTTTACCATTCCAAGTGCCATATAAGCATGATTTTTACAATCTCCTGCGTTAATTATAATATTCATTATTGCCATTTCTAGTTGATCCATTTCTACTCCTCCAATTTGTGTATTATTTCTTTATGGAATTATATATAGCAATAAACGTGCCAAACACTGTTAATTATTTAAGATTTTATAATTTTTATTTTTAAAGTTTTGTTTTATTGTATATACAATAAAATAAAATATATATACATACAATAACATAAGTATATACTTTTAATCAAAATGCAAATATACATTTTTTCAACAAGAATGATTCTTTTAACATATACATATAGTGTTTGATTAAAACATACAGTGTTTAAACCAATATATATAGTGTTTAAGTAATATTATTCAGAGTTTTATTTTCTTTAAACACTAATCTTTTATTATAAAACAACATTTAATATTAAACCCTTTATCCATTATCATATATGCACCTATTACGCCGACTTATTTTTCACTAGCCAATAATCTTCTGATTAAATTTTAGTAAGCCATTTCATCAAAATATTCTACACCCCCCTGAATATATTCTTTAGTTTAACATTCCATAAAAATTAAAAGGCATGGCTCCAATCGAATATCCAAGCCACACCTTATCAGTATAATTTTTTATTATTTCCCCTGTTAACTTGAAAAGGAGCTGTTCAAAATAATGTATTTTTCTTACTTCGTAGTAATAATATTATTATACCTTTAATTAAATAAATACCTTAATATTTATTTAACAACTTACATCTTCTTTATGAATTTTGTACCAAATACTCCAATAATCAAAATCACACACCAAACATTCTCCTGACTTATCTTTTAAATAAGTCCCTGTTAGTTCTCCATCAATAATTTTTGAAACATCAGTGATAATTTCATTTATAAATTTTACTTCAAAACCCTCCTCATTATATTTAGTATGTCCACAATATATCTTTTCAAATTTATTACAATATCGTCTCAGTCTTTTCATACTGTTTAAATAAACTTCTAATGATGTAGATTCAGATAAATGCATCCATAACCTTCCGATTATACTATCACCAGAAAATAATATTTTTTCCTTTTCATCTAACAATACAATACTTCCTTTTGTATGACCAGGCAATTCAATAACTTCTAACACTCTTTCACCTATATCTACTCTATCTCCATGATTTATAGATAATACTTCACATGGATTTATATGAATCCAATTTTCAATTTCCTCTGAAGTAACCTCTTGAGGAATCATATATTTGAACATATCTATAAAGTTTCTTCTTTCGTCTACTGAATAAGCTTCATAATACAAATCTTTATCAGCCATTGATATATATGCCTCTTCAAATTGATAATTTCCCCATACATGATCACTATGTCCATGAGTATTTACAACAATTAGTGGTAACTTAGTAAAAGTTTTTACGAATGATAATAAATCATTAACTCCTGTCCCTGTGTCAATCAACAGAGCCTTTGTTCTTCCGATTACTAAATATGCTGTAGCATTTCCTTTATCATCAATTAAATACGTTTTCTTACCTATTTCCTTTACAAAAAAATGCGTTGAATTCATAATTGCTAACCTCTTTCTTATAATTTTAAATACTTTTACATTCAATCCTGTTTCTTTAAACATCTATATATTAACAGTTGTCTAAATATAAATTATTAATCGATCCCACCCTCATATGCTTAAATCGTTATTTATATTGTTCGCTCTCAGATAATTACATGACCTGTGCTCATAACAGTGTCCTTATAAAAAAAGTGGCTTTGTCACGCTCCTTAGGAGAAATATACTATAAAATATAAATCAAAACTATAGATATTTGCTTTTCCATACTTTTTCATAAAGCTATGCCAATAATCTTCTAGTATTTTCTTCATTTTCCGTTTTTCATCTTTAAATCTCTTAATTTTATAGTTATATCTTAATACACCGAAGAGTCTATAATTTCGTACAAAAAAAGAGAAAGTCAAATATTTTCTTAATTTAAACTTTCTCTTGAAAACAGGTTCTAAACTCCTTCTTTTAATCTTTATATTTTATTTAACCCAAGCCCCGCTTGTATCTACTCTATAACCATCAATAAATGTATCACTAGCCATAGATCCATCACTATATAAATAGTACCATTTATCATCTACTTTTTGCCACCCTGTTTGCATTTCGCCAGATGAAGCCAATAAGTACCATTTCCCGTTTACTTGCTGCCACCCTGTTTGCATAGCCCCATTTTGAGCAAGCAAATACCAAGTACCATTCACTTGCTGCCATCCTTTTTGTGCTACACCTATTGTATCAGCTAGATACCAAGCATCATTTACTTGTTGCCAGCCTGTTAAAGCTTTTCCGTTGTTATCAACTAATTTTACAATACCATCTGCATTAGTTACTACGGATACTGAGGTTGTTGTAGCTGTTGGAGCTAAAACATTATTTGATGAACTACTACCTAATGATGAGCTTGAACTACTACCTGAAGAGCTGCTTGATGAATTTCTTGCAATAAAAGACGAAATACTTTCAAACGCTTTATCATTATAGGTAACTACTAACTTAATATAATAGCCTTTATCGCTGCCGATCAACTTATAAGTTTTATCAGCTCCCACTAACGTACCATTGGCGATGCTATCATCTTTATTAGATAATCTATACCATGCGTATGTTACATTTTCAGATGGAATAAACTCTGTTGAATCTGCTTTTAATAATTCAGCTGTTAAAATACTACCAGCTTTTTGAGTTCCATTAATTACAACTGTTGATGGCATTGCTATTTCAGGAGTTTTAGTGTTTATAGCCTTAATATCATCAAAATACAGTACTGAATTAACAGTATCCGACCCAATTGTATTGCACCATATTCCCATCTTGTCTATATACGCTAGGTCAAATGTTCCATTATCTATATTTTTAAATTCGCTAAAAGGTATAGTAAGAAGCTTAGCTTCAGTTGTTGCTGCAAAATCGTTCATCCAAACTTCAAATCTTTTACCATTTGATACAAGCTGAATAACAAGTTTTTGTCCTTTACCATCTGGCTTAACCCAAATTTGTAGCGCATCACAACCGGACCAATTTGCATTTAATGCTTGTGTAATACCAGCCCATCCGTTTGGCTCAATTTTATAATTAAATGCTAGTCCATAATCCCCACTGTTTTTATTAGTTATATCTAGCTTTGGTGTAACACTACAACCTGCTCCATAATTAGTAGCCCAAGCATTTTGCAATATTGCGTCTTCCCCAGAATATGATTCAAAATCATCTACTGCCTTTGGATCTTTTATCGCTTCCTTTATATTAAAGATTTCTTTTATAGTATCCAGTTTAGTATCATCCGAATATAATTCAATTGTTCCTACTGTCTGGCCTATTTTGTCAAGAATAGATTGTGTGATATCAGCAGAATATTCACCATTGTTTGAAACCGAATTCAGAGTTTCAACGCTTTCTCCATTTTTATTCTTCAAAACAAATTTAACTTGTCCATTGTATCCTTTTACACTTGCTGTTATTGTAATTGGTGAAAGAATACGGCCCCCTGAAGTTGGTCCTGTTATAAATCCATAAGAATATTCAGAATCTATACCTGTAGCTGCGCTAGCGTAATCTTCTACGCCATCAGCAAATACTGATTCTTCCTCATTATAATAATTTATAAATTGGTTAATTATTTCATGACCCTTAGTATCACTTACCATATATGGAGCAAAGAAGTTCGTTTCATCAAAATTTGCCCAAACCATATAATATGGCATATCTGAGTCTTTTACTATATTAGATACGTGACTAAACCAATCCTTATCTAGATTTCCTGATACAGCTAACCCTCCATTTCCAACACGTGTTCCCACTTCAGAAACTGCTGAAAGTTTTTCTCTTGAGTTCGCAATTCCTTGAACTAAACCAATTGTATCCTTAAAACTCTTCATCCATGGATCTGTAGCCGCATCTGCTGTAGGATTATCATCGTAATAATCAAATGCTAAAATATCAATAAACTCATCTCCTGGATAACGTGATAAATAATCAGTTTCATCTTCAAAAGGACCATTTGGCGAATATACATATAAGAAATTGTGAACATTCTTAGTATCTTTTAAATATTGAACAGTATAACGATACATATTTTTATAAGCAGCTGCATCACAATATGCTTTTCCCCACCAGAACCAGCTTCCATTATTTTCATGAAAAGGTCTAAATAATACCGGAACTCCAGCTGCCTCTAATTGATGTGCATAATCTGAAATCATATCTAAATACCCATCATATGCATCATTTAAATCACCACCAGGCATGATTCTTGAAACTATATTGCCTGTAGTAGTTCCTGGCGTATATCCTGAATAATCATAATGTCCATTAGCATCTTTTCCTTTTTCTTTAACTAATTCAAAATTTGGCATATGGGCAGATAAGGTTACTATTCCACCTTCATTTGAAGTATCTATACTTAATTTAGCTGCTTTTGAAATTAAATCTTCACCATTAGCTTTTTCAGCAGCAGTTAATGATAATTCAGAACCTGTTAAGGAAAGAGCATCAATTCCGCAAATTGCTGCAATAGATCCTGTTACATCCTTTGTATCCGAATCAGTTCCGCTATCTTGCAAAAATGCTTTATGATGAGTATCATTTTGATGTCCATATAAAACATAATTTGATTTACCTACTCCCTTTAGATACGCATATAGGTCTGCTACTTGCGAAGTGGCGCTTGAGTCAACTAATTTAACTTGTGAAGGCATTAAATTGCTTACATCAATTTTATTTTGTTGTGTAGTAGTAGAAGTCTTCTCCACATACTTATCTGCTACTTGTTCCTGACTAAGTTTGATATTATCTATATATATATCACCTTTATAGTCAGTATTTGAACCTATGATCCCAAGAATGATTGAATTTGCGCTTACATCTTTAGAAGTAAATTTAAGTGTTACATGTGCTTTCTTTAATCCACCACCAATATCCACTTCATTAGTTAAGTCAATAGCACCATAAGTATTTAAGCTATCTGTAACAAATAACTTAGTTTGGAATCCCCCAGCAGCCATTTTACTTGGATCATAAATAAAATCATATGTTAATATATTGTATCCATTAAATGAAGTTGTTGTACCTAAATCTTTGTTAATTTTAAACTCGCTCCATGAATCGCTAGAATTATTAGAATAATCAACAGAAAGCTTTAACGCTCCACTACCAATTGCTGAAGAATCATAATTTACAACGTTATCAGTTGGTCCGTTATAAGTCCAGTTTCCTCCATACCCCCATCCTTGAGCATCTGTATCAAAATTCCATTCCATGTCTGAAACAGTTGGAAGTGGTGTAGTACCATCTTGAGCTCTAGCTGCAACAAGTTTGATATTATCTAAATATATTTTCCCTGCATAATTACATTGGTATCCTGCTATTTTAATAACTAAATCAGACAATTCCTCAGTATCAATGTCAGTTTTTACAGATACAGGTTTTCTTAAATAATCGCCGTCATCTTCAAAATCATTCAAAGATACTGATCCATAACCCTGACCTTTATCACTCCAATTACCTTGTAATAAACCTCCAAATTTAATTTCGCCCGTGAAGTTGTTAGCACTTGCTTTTGGAATTAAAATATCAAATTTAATCACAGAGTTTGCTTTAATTATTTCTGTACTATTAGTAAAAAAACATACAGAAGTTTCGTTACTCCATGTGCCTGCTGGATCAAAGCTTGCATTAAATCCTAACGCTTTATTCCCATTTATGTCTTCTATAGCAACACTTGATAAATTTGTGTTCCAATTAACTTTATCTGGTAATTCATCATTTTCAAAATCATTATAATAAACAGCCGAAGAGGTTGTACTAGTAATGCCAGCTGACTCTACAGGAGTTTCTAGTGATACTGAATCGATATCAGAAATTGAATTATTAGTACTAGTAGTAGCTATATCTGCAGCCATCGCTATGGTTGAAACAGGTAAAATAGTAGTTGACGTTGAAATTACTATAGCTGTCGCTAATAGTTTTTTAAGTTTCTTTGTTCTCATTAATCTTCCTCCCAAATTTATTTAACGTTTACTTAAATTATTGTACCTTTATACAGGTAAATCATAAACTTTTAGATATCTTTAATAATAAAACTGTTCAGCATTTATGCGTAACAGTCGGTTAAACGTTAGCATTAAATATATAATTTTACAAATTATTTTAAAGAAATAAACTAAAAGTTAATTAATTTTACCTTAACGATTATTTAAAACATTTACATTGTATCTCATATTATTATTTTTTTCAATATATTTCATACCTTTTTTATTCACTTCACAATCTCCCACATTATTTTCATTAATATATAATTTTTGAATTTATTTATTACTAAGTTAAATAGGTCACAATCTTCCCCTTTATTTAACTTAAATATTTACCAATATATATACAAATACAAACTATTTTCAATCCTTCTCTACTTTATCCAACTGTAATATATGTTAAGTGAATAACTCCTTAAAAATAATAATAGTTACATGGTACTTTTCTCATATCTCCCTCGTTAGTATTGTAAGCCAATCTAATCACGCTGGCATTGCATGCTTTTGCGGCCTCAACCACTCCCTTCATCATTTGACTACAACATTCATCTCTCCCATGAATACTTAAAAAACCAATCTTAACACTTCTTTATATTTAGGCATTTTTGTTCTTCTATCTCTCTTAGATTCCAACATATTCAATTCCCCACAACATATCCTGTTGCAGGGAATTAAAAATTCCTTGTGAAGTCACCTTATTCAGTATTAACTTCTATATACATCCTCTTTCTTATAGTATCCACTCTTTATAAGAACCTCATCTATATTACTCTTATCTACAAGAATTGGTGAAATAAGTACTGTTGGAACATACATTTTACCATTAAATAATGCTGTATCAGTTAACACAGTTTCCTCATTCGCTAGTTGTATTGCAACATCTATAGTCTTCTTTGCAGATTCTCTAGTATCTTTAAATAGTGTCATTGATTGAGTCCCTTGGATTATTCTGTGAATGGCAGCCAATTCTGCATCCTGCCCAGTCACGACTACCTTGCCTGCTAAACCTTGTGATTTTAATACTTCGATTGCGGCTCCAGCCGTTGAATCATTTGGCGCTAATATAGCATCAATTTTATTATTAGCAGCTAAAACCTCTCTCATCGCCTCAAAAGCAATCTTTGGATCCCAATTTTCAATTGCTTTTTCTGCAATAATTCTTATATTTCCTATAATAACTAAAGGGTCTATATATTCCATCGCCCCATCTCTTAACGAAGAATCATACGGAAGATCTGCATACATAATAATGTAGTTTCCTATTGGAACCCTAGTAATAAGGAATCGTCCTTGAAGCTCTCCAGCCATTAAGTGATTGAATGTAACAAATATCTCTAAATCAGTATTTAGTATCCGTGCCTCATAGGCTACCACCTTAACTCCTGCTTGCTTAGCTTTCTCAACCATACTTCCTGCTGTATATACATCTATAGCTACTAAAATCAATACATCTATACCCTGAGATATTAGATTATCTACTTGTGAAATCTGTTTATTTACATCATACTCAGCATTTTCTATCTTTAAAGTAACCTTTTTCTCTTTAGCATATGCTTCCATAGCTTCCCTATCCCTTATCCACCTCTCCTCTCTCTGGTTAGGTAAAGATATACCTATTACTAGATCCTTTCTACTTACCAGTTTATTTGTAGAATAACTATTATTTATAAATTTTTGTAATTCAACTGTTTTTTCTATATTTAAAACATCTTCTGCATAGGAAACTCGAACTAAAAAACTACGTGGCATAGATAAATACATATTTTACACCTTTTTATTATTCACTCAATATTAATTTATTCTACTCAAGAATATATAATTCCATTATTATATTAGATATGTTAATAGTACTGCAGTGTCTAAGCATTAGATAAGAAATTTGGCATATTTTTCTTTTCTTCGTATAGAACATTCAAAACTTCTATTGCATAATTTAATATGATTCATATACTGGTTTACTTTTTCCACAAAATCTTGTTCTTTCAGCCCTTATCATAAACTATAATTGCCACAAATTCATCTCCTCCTACTCTTCCAGATATACCATCTTGCAATACTCCGTCAAGCGCACAAGCACATATAATAATTGCAAAGCTAACCTTTTCATCAAAATATCTATTATTCCAGCATAGAAAACATATTAGAAACACTCAATAGATTTTTTTTAATTAGATGAGCCAATAGCTAATTATTTATAACTTAAGATAATGATAAAATGTAAAATAAGCCATTCCCTCATTATGAAGATTCTTTCTAAATCCGCATAAAATACGAAATGACTTAAATAATTATTGTTTCACTAGACCTAAAGAACGCTCGCACTCAATTTGAACCTCTAATGTAACTACCGATTATTTTATAAAATTCCTTTTAAATACTCAGTCAATTCTTTTGCTGCTCTTTTGTGAGATAAAATTCCAGGATGCTGCCTTGATCCAACCGTTTCTTCTGTCGTATTGGGAAGCTGGAATACAGAAACCTTTTTATCACCAGTCTCTTTAATATACGAATCCACAGCACGATAAATATATGGAAGCATCGGAATACCTAACATTCCATATACCCATACTATATTAGCATTTTTATTGCATTTTCTAAGTTTAACAAGAAAATTATAAACCGCCTTTTCAAAAGCTTCTAAATCTTCTACATTAAACGTACCATCCTCATTTAATCTCTGTTTATGAGTCTCTCCTGTAACTTCATCTTTCCATTCAGGTGAAGTAAAAGCTCCTCCATCATTCGTTCCAAGGTTAACTACTACAACATCTGGTTGCCAAGATTCAAAGTCATTCTCTTTAAATGCTCCTAGAGATTCATTTTTATCTCCAGTAAGAAGCCCACATACCTTTTCATAATACTGTGGAATATTATAATGAGGATTGTTATCCCAACTTGTAAGCACTCCCCATCCACTTTGAGAAATAATTCTATGTTCTGCATTCAAGGCTTCCGCAGTCATTGTACTATAATTATCTATCGCGCTAAACCACATAGAAATCCAATCTTCTTCTTTTTTAGCACCTATTACTCCTTCTCCTGATGTAATGCTGTCTCCAATAAATTCAATCTTGTATGGTTTTTCTTCGATAGGTAAAAATTCTCCATCAAATTTCACCGCATGTACCTGCATATAACTTTCAGGATCTCCATTCATAGCCTGAACATCTCTTATAATTTTGACATTTTTCACTTCATGCTCAGTCATGCCTCTAAATATACAGACCCAATACCTTCCTGCAGTTAACATTTGTCTGCTTACAGTAGCAGAATTAATAACTACACTAATCCAAGGTTCATACATATCATAATCTACTTCTACCTCAACCCAAAGTTCAGAACCTTTGGAATTTAACTCAATACCACTTCCTGTCCAAAATACTGTTAGTGGCGAAAGACATCCAGTCGTTCTCCCATGAACTTTTAAATTCTCAATATCTGCTAACGGGTATATTTTTTGTTTTTCATTTTCTCTCATTATTTTTCCTCCCACAAGTTTTCAATATTTAAACTATATTTTTATTAACCCTCATTCTAATTTAAAATAAATTTATTTTTTACTTACTCTCCCTGGCTACTAATCACTTTTTATTTCTAGTAATCCATCTTCATTACTTTTATATTACATTTGTAATTTCTTTAATTTATAGAACTCACCTTTTTTCTCCATCAGTTCATCATAAGTACCAAACTCTTCTAATCCACCATTTCCTATAACTGCAATCTTATCTGCATTTCTAATTGTAGATAATCTATGTGCAACTACTAAGGTGGTTCTATCTTTCACTAAGCTTTCAATTGATTCTTGTATCTTTTTTTCTGAAACGCTATCTAAAGCAGATGTTGCCTCATCAAGGACCAATATTTTAGGGTTTCTCACAAAAGCCCTTGCAATTGATATCCTCTGACGTTGTCCCCCAGAGAGATTGCTTCCATGTTCAGTAATTCTCGTATCTAACCCATCTGGAAGCGATTCAATTAACTCCTCCAAATTTGCCGCTTTAATTATTTTACTTAGCTCTTCATCAGAAATGTTTTTTATTCCATAAAGGATATTTTCCCGAATAGTATCAGAAAATAATATTGAATTTTGTGGTACAACCGCAATATGGGAACGATAACTTTGAAGATTAATACTTTTAATATCTTGATTATCAATCAGCACTTGTCCACCTGTGGCTTGGAAAAATCCTATTACTAGATTCAGAATTGTCGATTTTCCGGCTCCTGAAGCGCCTACAAATGCTACTGTTTCTCCTGGATTTATAGAAAAATTTAGATTTTTTAAAATTGGAGCAGTACTATCTTTGTACTGAAATTCAACATCCCTAAATGTAATTTTCCCTTCTACATCCTTAATCTTCTTTTTCTTACGGTTATTTTCCACATCATCAGAAAGTAGTATATCTCCAACTGAAGCCACAGATTCCAATCCTTTTGCAATAGTCGGCAATAGTGTAATAATACCCGAGATTTGTGCTACTATAGATCCAAAATAAGTTTGATATAATACAACTTCACCAATTGTAATATTTCCTTTTAATGCTATATAACCTGTAAAACCAAGACAAATTATTTGAAACACCTGAAATGAAACCCAGCTTATAGATGAGAAGTATGCCTGAATAAGATCTAACTTCAAACCTTTTTTAGCAACATTCACCAACTGACTATCTATTTTCTTTGTTTCTTGCTTTTCTAACGCATGAGCCCTTGTAACAGGAATTAATTCCACCATTTCCATTACACGAACCGAAGTCTCTTCCATTTCTTTCCTGTAGTCTGTGTTATACCTTTTTATCTTTCCTCCAAAAGCAACTATAATAAGTACTGCTACAGGTATGGTTGCAAGAAAAAATACAAACACTGTAAAACTCTTAAAAATAACAACTCCTAAAGCTGCTACAATATTTAATACAATACCTAATATTGTTATAAAAACTTGAGATGATAGATTCTCAATCTGCTCAACATCACGCATAATCTTCGACTGTAATCTTCCTGATTGCATTTGATTATGATATGCAATAGAAAGCTGCTGAAGTTTTTTTACAAGAGTACTTCTAAGTTCTCTTTCTACACTTCGAATAGTTTTTGCATATAGCACTGTATGTACATAATTTGTCGGTATATTTTGCAGTACCATAACAAGAATTATTATAATATTAATTACAATAATATGAACTGCATTATCACCTTTATCAGTTGCTGCATTGATAATATTCGCGGATACAACTGGCAGAACCCATACAGGAGAACTTTTTAATAGGAAAAATATTATTGAAAGAAATAACTTTAAGTAATGTCCTTTATATATGCCAACAAGAGTTTTTAAAGTACTATTTTCATTCTGTTTAAAAATTTTCAAAAGATCTTCTTCGTCTGGTTCTAATTTGTCATTTGTTTTATTTTCTTCACCTATCACTTTTCCACCACCATATCATAATACTTCTTTATAACTTTTTCTGCTGGTTTTCCATATACATCATAACCTTTATCATTTTCAGCTCTATTTAGAGAATATTGATTCCACGCCCAATCCCACATAGCAAAACCAGATACCCATTCACGTTTTAGCGAAGATTCAAACATAACCCTGTACCACTCCGCTTGTTCATTCAAATCTATGCCGCCCTCAAGACTCCAATCATTCGGAACTGCTGACGAGCCTTTAGTAGACATACAGCCAGCTTCTGCAAAGAAAAATGGCTTATCAAAGTGCTTAACGACTTTTTCAATACGGTCTAGTTCTTTTTCCCAATCCTTAATTGGATAATAACCACTTGAAGATATAACATCTACGCAGTCCCACCATTTTATATTATGCTCTTGATATTTATCAGTATTATAAGATACAACCCCACGATAAACACTCCTGATGTCGGAAATAAGCTTGCGCCATTCATTTTCTCTACGCTCTGCCATAACCATTTCACAACCTGCAATAAACATTTCACAACCTGTTCTTTCAGCTATGCTAGCATAATGAAGTTGAAAATCTGTGTAGGAAGCAAACCATTTACTCCATTTTGGCTCACAGTGAACGTCTTCATCGAAAAAGTTGATATGCGCTCTCCAAGTTCCGTTTTTACAATTTACAGTCGGCTTAATTGCCACTCTAAGACCAATATTCTTTGCATAATTTATGATATCTTCTAATTCTGTATCTGAAATAGTAGAATTAGAAGTATAACAAATCTCTTCTGATTGAGGAGTATCCTGCAGTCCATTTGGTACAAGTATTATAAAATTAATTCCAACCCTTTCTTTTAGATTATCCAAACTCCTATACGTTTCTTTTTTTAAATAGCTTCCATTTCTCGCAAAGGGTGCAAAAGTAAATCCTTTAATAAATTTCATAAATTCCATTCCTTTCTTTAGTTAAGCGCAATGAAGAAAATAACAGACCAAAATGTGATGCATATTTTAACCTAAAACAAGCTAACCTTTTTCTCATTATTTAGTTAAAATCTTTGTTAAACTCTTGTAGGAAGTTTTACTATACGCCAAGCAGGATAAGGTAAATTTAGTTTGCAGCAGATTTAATATAAGAAATAACTGACGTAGTATGATATTAAATAAACAAAAACATGCTGATCTATTATTTTTTTCATTGCGCCCCTGTTTACATATACTATACCAATTTCATTTTTTATCTGATATAATACAATTGTTTAAAAATAGAACAAATCTATTTTATGGAGGTTATTATGAATTATTTATTTGAAGAAATCAATGTTTTAACTTCACCCTATGAAGCCTTTTTAGCTGGCACTAAGCATGGCGGTTTCCCAATAAAGGCTCACTGGCATTATTATATGGAAATTATTTTTATTCTTAAAGGAACTTCACTTATAAATTGTAATAATAGAGAATATATTCTCGAACCTGGAGATTTAATTTTATTCCATCCACAAGCAGTACATTCAATTTTTTCAGCCTCAAGCGAACCTTTAAAATATGGGGTACTTAAATTTGATATAAACAACCTTCATATAAATAGTAACTATACTCCAAAATTAGGTTCAATCTTTAAATGTGCAATAGATGATCCTTGTGCACCTATATTACTTCCATCAAGATTATTTAAAAATTCACTAGAAAGTTTATTTAATAGCTGTATTGAAGAAGTAATAATTAAAGATTATGGTTATGACATTCATTTTCAGTCTTTAGTTTCATCTCTATTGATAGAAATTCTTAGAATATGGAGAAAAAATGGATTTGATACAAATAACATTACTTTAATGCCCTACGATACTGATTCGTTACATACTATATTACAATATATAGATGAGCATTCACATGAATCAATCAAAGTAGAAGACCTTGCCGAAAAATGCCATATGAGTTATTCGTATTTTGCAAAAAAATTTCATGAATTATACGGTCAATCCTGTAAGGACTATATTGAATTTATAAGATTAAGTAAAGTTAAAGATTTATTATTATTTACTAATTTTGATTTAAATTATATCAGTCAAGAGACGGGATTTGCGGATTGCAGTCATTTAATTAGAACCTTCAAAAAAAAGACAGGTATAACACCAAAACAGTTTAGAATCCGGCACAATGCAAAGGTATTATGAAAAACTTAATGCGAACCAATGATTAACCGAAATTATAAATATACATAATTAAAGGGATTGCTAACAGAAGAAATATAAAGATGCTTGCTTAAATATGTTTACTTTAAAGCAACAACTTTTAAGTCACCACAATGCAAGTATTTTTATATTTCAGTTTCTTCACAATGCCTTTAAATTTCGTATATTAACATTTTCTGCATCACTCTATATTATTGCCTTAAGCGTCCATGACCTAGATGAAAAATCTCCTGTAATTCCTATAGTATCAAGTCCAGAGTACATCAACTCATCTCCACCTGCCACAATATCAGCGCCTTCAATTGTATAAGTATATTCTGGATTCAGTCCCTTAAATCTTATTTTTTTCGGAAATCTATTAGGTACTTCCAAGTCTTTAAAATAGAATGCAACCGCTTCAGTCTTATCTTCTGTAACATAAATCCAAGCCGTTTCATTCCCCTCAAACGGGCTTAGAATTCTATAAAATTCTCCGTATTGAATAATATGACGTATTTCTTTATAGCGAGCTACTTGAGCTTTAACGTTTTCTTTTTCCTCGTCTGAAAACTTTGTTAAATCAAGCTCGTACCCAAAATTTCCCGACATAGCCACATTACCTCTAGTTTCCAAACTTGTTGTTCTTCCAACTTGGTGATTAGGACATGCTGATATATGGGATCCCATTGAACTTGCTGGGTATACTAAACTTGTCCCGTATTGAATTTTCAATCTTTCTATCGCATCTGTGTCATCACTAGCCCAAGTTTGCGGCATATAATATAGCATTCCTGGATCAAATCTTCCACCTCCAGAAGCACAGCTTTCAAATAATACTTCAGAGAACTTACTTGTTATGGTCTCAAGAATATAATAAAGCCCTAGTACATATCTATGAGATATTTCCCTTTGCTTGTTACTAGGAAGTTTGGCTGACCCTAAATCAGATATCCCCCTATTCATATCCCACTTAACATAAGATATAGGTGCACTTTCTAATATATTAGAAAGCATTTTTATAATTTCATTACATACATCTTCTCTACTTAAATCAAGAACAAGTTGAGACCTTTGAGCTCTTGATTGTTTTGGTTCTCTATTTGGTACATGAATACACCAATCCGGATGCGCGCGATATAAATCACTATCAGGAGATACCATTTCTGGTTCAAACCATAATCCAAAACGGATACCTTTATCAGTGATCTTATTTACAAGAGTATCTAACCCATCTGGCAATTTTCTCTTATCTACTACCCAATCACCTAAAGAACAGTTATCTGAATCTCTTTTTCCAAACCAGCCATCATCTAATACAAACAGCTCCATCCCAAGTTCTTTCCCTGCCATAGCGATTTCTTCAATTTTTTCAGCTGTAAAATCAAAATAGGTAGCTTCCCAATTATTAATAAGTATTGGTCTTTCTTTAAATTGATATCTGCCTCGGCATAATCTTTCTCTATATAATTTATGATATGTTCTTGACATATCACCTAATCCCAAATCGGTATATACCATAACAACTTCTGGTGTTTCTAAAATTTCCCCAGCATTTAATTCCCAATTGAAATCAAATGGATTTATTCCCATTTGTACTCTTGTACAGCTAAATTGATCAACCTCTACTTCTGCCAAAAAGTTTCCACTATATACTAAGCTAAAACCATATACTTCACCGTTATCTTCATGTGCATTCTTTGTTAAAAGAGCCAAGAACGGATTCTGCTGGTGACTGCTTATACCCTTCTTACTATCTATAGACTGCATACCTGGTACCAATGCTCTCTTATAAATATGCTTCTCACGGCACCATGCACCTGATAATTGTAACAAATCAAAATTGGAATGTTCTAAATCAATGCTAAAACTTAAAGCTTTTCGTAAATTTACTTTCTCTCCATTAGAGTTATTATTTATAAACTTAGCATACCTAGTTATCACATTATAATTATTGTAAATAGTATAAGATAAGATAATAGTAAGACCTGCTGTATCATCACTTAATGTTACTTCCAGTGTTTTAGCTTCCTCTTCACTATTAACATAAGTTGCAGGTAAAGAATTCATTTTAGGTTTACCAGGTATAATCTCATGTTTTACGTATTTTAATTCGCTGGTACTAGCTCCATTCTCAAGAACTATTTCATAACTCGGTGTTCTAAAATCTCCTGAACCAAATGCCGAAAATTCCTGTGGTATTACATCCAAATTAGTTTCTTCAACACTAGATGAATTAATTAATTCATAGCTATTAACTCTTTTTCCATAGTATCTATGAGCTAAATATCCATCATCAATTATCTGCATTACATAACTTGTTTTATCATTGTATAAATGTAATATTTTACTTTCTTCATTAAAATTAATAGGCATAAAATCTCTCCTTAAATTTTATTTATTTTACTACTTGACCAGAATAGTCACTGCTTTCATGGTATCTGTTGTTTTATACTTTAATATTCTGTCTTAAATTACGATATTAAAAATTGTCTCACAATATATTTCTTTACATCTTTCTGGCAATACTATCTCAATATAATCTTGTAATCCTCGAAAAATAATGCCTTGTTATTTTTTCAGTTATACTTTTATGTACATATACTATATCAATTTAACTATCAACACGATATAACACAACTTACTAAAAATAGAACAAATCTATTCTGCAAATATTCCCATATAATATTTTAATAGCTTTCATAACAAAAAATTTATAGCTTTGATAAATCATTTCACAATTTTAAGTGGGGCATTGTTTACCTATAGATTAGTAATTATTTTACTTTAACTAAAATAAGGCATTACAGCCACCTTCATACGTAACTGTAATACCTTATATTCTATCTTTATGATACTAAAATTCCTAAAATAGTTATTTCTTTAGCAATATTTTCTTTAACTACATCAATTTCAATCTTATATTTCCTAACTTCATCATTCAATTCTAATATTTCTGTTGCTGAATAATCTCCCCATCCACCTTTAAAATAAGTGTCTAAAAATACCTTCTTCTTACCATTTACGCTTATATTGATTTTTCCCGAGTTTATAGAAATACTCTTTTTATATAGTAAAATAATATTTCTCGCCTCTAACTCAAAAACTAGTTTTCCGTCTTTATTTTCTTCCCCATTATATTTCCACCCATTTTGAAACACTTGAAATCCTTCATCATAGTTACTGAATCCTAATATTTCTTTTGGTTGAATATTAATATTATTAACTATTGTTCCATTTGCATATCTTTCTTCAAACACACAAGGAGTATTTGAAACATTATCTATGATTTTTATATCATCTCCTCCCTTATAGTCATTTTCATAGATATTATTAATAAAATTAACAAGTAATTGAGATATTATATAATGACCATCATCATTTGGATGAACTTCATCAGTCAATACGTCAGCAAATTTCATTTTATTTTCCACAACCTCACACTTAAGAGCATCTCTAAAGCTTATCATTGGCACATTATATCTCTTACCTATTTCAATTTGTTGTTCTTGAACATTAAGCCCTGTATCCATTGTCATAAACACTTCTACTACTGCCGGTTTACTTTCACTAGCTAATAATTTTCTAATTAAACTTTCGTAAGCAACCTTACACGAATAATCTTCATCATCATTAACGGCAGCATCAACAAAAACTATATCTGGACTTTGACTTATTACCTGCTTTTCTACTCTGTGAACTCCTATTACAGATCCCGTTGCCCCGACCCCTGCATTTATATGCCTAACATTTACCTTATTGAATTTTTCTTTTAACCAAGCATAAGTTAATTCAACATAACATTTTTCCGGAACTGTTGAGTTGCAGCCTTGAGTTATAGACCCACCTAAAAATGCTACTGTTAAATCTTCTCCCCTTTGAGCTTTTTTAATTAACTTTAATATTCTACTTATATCCCCTTTATTAACTAATGAACTTTTTAACATTTCTTCTGTTATTTTAAATTCCATCCATCTTCCTCCCAATCAAGATATTTAATTATACTTTAACCTAATCGTTTAAATAACAATTGAATAATTTAGTTAATATAAGTATAATGATTTTTACAAACTTAAACTTGCATTATTTCAGCAGATAGTAACACTATTTTGATATTAAATTAAATTTATAATAAAGAGGTATTATTTATGAATAAAAATATTTTAAAAGAGACTATCCCTTCTAGTGATTTTATGTTCCCCTTGTATAGTTCTGATATTAAAATTGGAAATAAAACAAACCTGCTGAATTGCCACTGGCATGATGAAATTGAGTTTATTTTAATAACTTCAGGAAAAGCGATATTTCAAATAGAAAATTCCTCTTACGAAGTAAATAAAGGTGATATCATTATCATTGGATCTGGAGAACTTCATTCTGCTTATAGTCAAAGTTCTAGTGATTTGTGCACATGTAAGTCCTTGGCTTTTAATTGCGATATGTTAAGCAGTAAAAGTAGTGATGCGATTCAAATTAAATTTATTAATCCATTAATAAATAATCAACTAAACCTGCCTCATCATCTAAAATGTAGTAGCGAAAATGAAATAACGATAAGATCCTTTTTACTGGAATTAATATCTACACTAAATTATAAAGAAAGTAACTTTGAATTAGCAGCGAAATCTTATTTATACATGATTTTTTCAAAAATCATGCTTATGGTTACTTATAAAAATACTAATGAGTTATTAAATGTTAATAGTTCAAATAAGATAGATAACTTTAAACATATTCTTAACTACATTCACATTAATTATAATAAGCCCCTTACAATAAATGAGCTATCTCTGCAACTTAACATGAGCGAAGGACATTTCTGCCGTACCTTTAAAGCTTTTACTTTTAAAACTCCTATTGATTACCTTAACTACTATAGAACAACAAAAGCACAAGAATTTCTAATAAATAGTGATAAAAAAATCTTAGAAATCAGCATGGATGTTGGCTTCAATAGTCTTAGCTATTTTATAAATATTTTTAAAAAAAATACTGGTTTTACACCCTCTGAATTTAGAAAAAGAATAAATAATTAACTATAACTTTTTTTAAAGATATATTGTAATTATTTACACAATTATGTTATTATTTATTATATAAACTAAACGTTAACTATTATTTTAATTAACTAACTTAATAATATATTTATAATAAGAAAGGCATTAAACTTTCATAACACTTGAGTATAGTATCTTACTGTGAATATAAAGGGGGACAAAACAAATGATAGTAAAAAGCACAAAACTACAAGAAAGGAAAGTAAATCTATCTAAATTTAAGCGAATAAAAATTAACTCTTTTAAGTTAAAGTTTATAAAAGAGCAATTTGAAAATTTACCTATACGTAAAAAATTATTCTACTCTTTTATGTTAATATCATTTATCGGAATCTTTTCTGGGTTAATAGGTTTAACATTTATACAAAAAACAACCAGTGATTATAATTCTGCCTTAATAAATTACGGCTTTTCTCAAGGAGATATAGGAAAGCTTGGAATTGAAATAGAAAAGTCTAATTCTTTAGTTAGAGATACTTTATTTTTAACTGATGCTAATGAACAAAAGGATGCTAAGAATTCTCTTAATAAATCTTTAGATGAAATTGAAGGGTTATTAAATACTGTTACAAAATCCATAACTTCAAATGAGGAAAAGGAAATCTTAAACAGAATCAAAATTAATCTAGCAGCATATAAACAAATTAGAACTACCGTCGTTGTAAAAGGTTTAGCAAATGATAAAGAATCCGGACTAAAAATCTTCAAATCTGATGGGACAGTTTTGATGAATAAAATTAGCTCTGATATTTCACTATTATTACAAACTAAAATAGATACATGTAATTTACTCTCCACAAAGCTAAATATTTTAAAATTTGTTAGTATAACAATTGTTATTGCAAGCATGATAGGTTCTTTAATTCTTGGTATTTTCTTAGCTAAAAATATTACAAAATCAATAAGTAACCCTATTGACCATATGAAAAACGTCGCAAGCGAAATGGCTAATGGCAATCTTGAAGTTTCAATAGATATATCTTCAAATGACGAAATAGGTGCATTAGCTTCATCTTTTTCTCAAATGATTACAACCCTAAAAAATTATATTAATGAAATATCTACTGTTTTAGGCAGTATTTCTAATGGAAATTTTAATATTCATATTGTAGAGGATTATAAAGGAAATTTTGTGCAAATAAAAAGTTCACTAGATAATATAGTTCATTCTCTAAGTAATGTATTCTTAGAAATTAAAGATGCAACCACACAAGTTAATAATGGAGCTAGTCAAGTAGCTAGCACTTCGCAGATTATATCTGAAGGAGCAACTGATCAGGCTAATTCTATTGAAGAATTATCTACGTCTATAGAAAAATTTCATGAACAACTTCAACTTACTGTTACCAATGCGGATAATACGAATTTAATTACTATGAATTTAGTTAAAGACATACAAAACAGTAATACCAAAATGAACGAAATGCTTTCTGCCATGAATTATATAGAAAAATCATCTAAAGATATAAACAATATAATTAAAGCCATTACTGATATAGCCACAGAAACTAATCTACTTGCATTAAATGCAGCAATAGAAGCTGCAAGGGCAGGAGAAGCAGGTAAAGGATTCTCAGTAGTAGCTGATGAAGTAAGAAAATTATCTTTCCAAAGCTCAGATGCAGCGAAACAAACATCATTACTTATAAATGACTCTATTAATGCTGTAAATCAGGGTAAAACTTTAGCTAATAATACTGCACAAACATTACTAGAATTAGTTACTAGTGTGAATAATGTTTCTGGCATAATATCAAATATTACAGCCGTATCAAAGGATCAGGCTGATTCAATCAGTCAAATACATCATGGTATTTTAAAAATATCCGATGTTGTTCAATCAAACTCAGCAATAGCTGAAGAAAGTGCAGCTTCTAGCCAGGAGCTAACAGCCCAAGCTGAAACTTTAAACATAATGATAGATCAATTTAAGCTTAAATCCTAAATAAAATATAAAGACAGTAGATAGTCTTAATTAACCATAAAACTATCTACTGAATAAATATAACAAAATTAACATTCATTTATCTCATATTTACTCATAAGGAAATTAATAATAACATAATAATTTCCTTATGAGTTTTCTTCTATTTTTTTAACAGTATCTTTTATAACTATTTTTCCACTTATAACTCTTCTTGCTGGTTTATAATCACTTTTATGAACTTTCTTTATTATAGCATCAACAGCTGTTTCCGCCATTGCTTTCATATCTACTTCAAATGTTGTAATTCCTAGTTCTGATAATTCTGTAATTAAATAGTTATCAAATCCAACTACTGAAATATCCTCCGGTACTTTATATCCTTTATCTTGTAGCTTCTTAATTAGAATATATGCTACCGAATCACAATTACACGCAAAAGCAGTCGGTATTTTCTCTGGTAATTCAAAATTTATTTCTTTTTTACCAATCTCTCTATCAGAAATGTAGCTATTAGAAGAATAATCAATCCCATTTTCAAGCAGAGCTTTAGTAAAACCTAAAAAACGATCTTGAATGCTGCTAGTAGCACGAGGATTTCCCACAAAAGCAATATTTCTATGCCCCATTTCAATCAAGTAGTCAGTTAATAAATACATTCCATAATAGTTATCAGAAGTTACAGTATCGTAACTACTATTTTTATCATATGTATCTAACATTACTAAAGGAACATCATTAAGAGTATTTAGGTACTCTATATATTCTTTTTTTAATTCTCCCATAACAATGATCCCATCTACCTTGCTGTCTTGTATCATTCTAGGAACAACCTTGTTATTTTCATCATCCTTATTTATTATTTCCATAATCCCATAATAGGATTTTCTAGTTAATGCATTCAATACATTTTGATATAATTCCCAATAGAAAGAATGATACATTTCAACAAATCCTTCAGGAATTAAAACCCCTATGTTATAGGTATAACCATCTCTTAGAGATCGTGCAATAGAATTTTGACGATATCCCATTTCAGCTGCAACTTTTTTAATCTTTTCTCTTAATTCATCACTAACTCCTTCCTTATCAGATAGAGCTTTAGAAACTGTTACTTTACTTACATTTAAAGCTTCAGCAATATCAGCAAGTTTAATTGCTTTTGCCATATCATTCATTCCCTTCTTATTATACGTAAAACTAACCATCATAGATGCTTGTTTATTAACTATGATAACATACCAAATTATCAGAAATCTCAATACTTCTGTTAAACTAATCCTTTTAATAAATTTTGTGACATTACACATATATGTTTAAAGTATAACCACTAAATGGTTTATACCATTTAATAATTTCATATAACAAAAATATTTTTAAAAAATAATTATATTGATAATTAAAATTTTATTTTATTTTAAAAAATTTTACGTATACTTAATTATGTATAATAAACGGTTAGTTCTGATTATTCCTTAATATTATACAATAAAAAGCTGTATTTCGCTATTAGTATATACTCCAAAAGAGTTTTAAATTTTAGCTAAAATACAGCTCAATAATTGTATTTTTTTATGTTTTTACTTTATTTTCTAAAGTTAACGATTAGTTAAAATATATAAAGATATTATAATTTTCCTTCTTGTCCATCTATAGCTCCAAGTTCATTATGTTCTTTAATAAATTTAACAGTTTCATCAATGGTAGTGTATGCTAACCCTACATAAGTATCTGCAGCACCATAATAAATAGCAATTCTTCCTGTTTCAGCATCAGTTAATGCCGCACATGGGAATACAACATTTGCTACAAATCCACGTTCTTCATACCATTCTTCTGGTGTTAACATTATACTTCCCGCTCTATATAACACTTTAGATGGACAATCCTTATCTAAGATTGCTGCACTCATAGAGTAAACCAAACCGTTGCATGTTCCAGTTACACCATGATAGAACATTAACCATCCTTCATCTGTTTCAATTGGCGCAGGCCCACATCCAATTTTAATTGACTGCCACCATCCTGATCCGCCTTTTTGCATTACTATTCTATGTTCACCCCAATACTTTAAATCAGGACTTTTGCTTAAGAAAACATCTCCAAATGGTGTATGTCCGTTATCACTTGGTCTAGATAACATAAGGAATTTTCCATCAATTTTCTTAGGGAATAAAACTCCGTTACGGTTAAATGGTAAAAATGGATTTTCTAATCTTGTGAATGTTTTAAAATCAGTTGTTTTAGCTAGTCCAATCGCAGCTCCATCAAAATCTCCACACCAAATGATATAGTATGTATCTTCGATTTTTAATAATCTTGGATCATATGCATAAAGTGGTTGATAATCATTCCCTTCTTCATCTACAAACCTTATTTTTTCTTTCTCAAATTCCCAATGAATAGCATCTTTACTATAGCCTAAATATATATGTGGTCTTCCATTTATAGTTTCACCACGGAATACCCCAATAAACTCATCTCCATAAGGCATAACTGCACTATTAAATATTCTTGCTACGCCTTCTACGGGATTTCTTCCAATAATCGGATTCTCAGTATGTCTCCAAATTGGTCCATTAAAATTATCTGGTTTTTCTTGCCATGGAATGTTCGCTAGATTTTCGCCTAAAATTTTACTCATATTAATTCACCTTTCTTAAGAAATAACTAATTTTATGCATCGAATTTTATAAATTTTGAAAATACATAATTTAAAAGTATTTCTTGCTACATATTTTATTACTTTTATTAATTTGGTTAACTTCGTTATAAATATTATTCAATTATTCTTTTACCGATCCTGATACTAATCCGCTATAAATATACTTTTGTAATGTAACGAATACAAGGAATGTTGGAATCATAATTAGAACTATACCTGCAGCTATTATTTCCCAATGAGCACCATATGGCCCTCTAAACTTAAATAGCGTTGTTGATAATGTTAACAACTCTGCCTTTGGAGTATATAAATACGGAGTATAGAAGTCATTATAAACACCAACACCTTTTGTAATTAACACAGTTACAATCGCAGGTGAAAGTAATGGAAGAATAATCTTGTAAAATATTTGAAAATAATTCGCTCCATCAATTATTGCAGATTCATCTAATGACACAGAAATATTCTCTAGGAATTGCAAGAATATATAAATCGTCATTATGTCTGTACCACAATACAATATAATGGGTGCTAGCCTAGTATTAAATAAACCTAATCCAGATACTATTTGGAATGTGGCAACTTGTGTTGCGATACCTGGAATCATAACTGCAACCAAAAACATTCCATTTACGAATTTACTAAACTTTGTTTTAAATCTGCTAAAAATATACGCTGCCATAGATCCAGTAAGCACAGAACCTAATAGTGAGAATACTAAGACAATTAACGTATTTTTAAAACCATTAATCATATTACCTTGATCAAATACAGTTTTGAAATTTTCAAAGTTTAGAAAAGACTTTGGTAATTGTAATGGATTGGTTGTAGTATATTCAGCACCTGTTTTAAAGGCTGTAAAAAATACACTTATGATAGGAATAATGAATACTAGTACAAAAAAGATTAATACTGCATATTTAATTGTTTCATAAACAATCTCTTTTCCGCTTAACTTTCTTTTACTCATGCTCTAATCATCCTTTCCTCTTCATAACTATATTTTGTATGCTAGTAATAATAATGCACATAGCCAATAATACCATTGCCATTGCCGACGCAAGTCCAACTCTATGATTTTGGAATGCATATTGTACAGTTTGAATTATGAAAGTCATACTTCCATTTCCACCTGCTGTCATAATGTATGGTGTTTCAAATGCAGATAACGCACCTGTTAGGGCTAAGAACAATTGTAATCCTAAAATCGTTGAAATACCTGGTATTATTATATATCTAAGTTGTTGAAATTTATTAGCTCCATCTACTCTTGCTGCTTCTAAAACATCGGATGAAATTGAAGCCATTGCAGCAGAAAACATTACAATATTATATCCAATGAATCTCCATACAGATACAGATGCTAACGATATGTTAACCATGCCCGGATCTTGTAGCCAATACTTTATAAGTCCACCTAAACCTAGAGCATTTAAAATAGTATCTAATGTGCTGCCAGGTTGGAAAAAGAATATAAATACGAAACTTATAGCCACACTATTTATTAGTGATGGGAAAAAGTATACGCCCTTAAATAAATTAGAAAATTTGCACCCAAAAGAAACTAGATAAGCAATTACAATTCCTAATCCAATTTGAACAAATGATGCAACAAAATAATATAAACTTACAAATAAAGGTTCAAAGTATTTAATATCACTAACTATAGTCTTATAATTTTTAAGTCCCACAAAATTCTTAGTTTTACTTACACCATCCCAATCCGTAAAACTATATCCTGCCATCGCTATTGCTGGCAAATATGTGAACACTGCTAATAATACTACTGGAACCATTAAAAATAATGCAGAAATTATAATTTTTTGTTTCTTGTAAGGCAAGGAAGAGAAACTCAATCTTTTCTTTACATTGCTAGTGCTGGTTGTTACCTTTTTAGTATTTGCTGCAGCATTTTCAGCATTTGTTATCATAATAACACTCCTTTACTCTTAAATTAAAAAGGCGATATCTATATTTTAGTTGATATCGCCTTCTTGCAATCAAACAACTACATTAAAATACTATTTACCGATAGAGTCTATTCCAGTATTCCAGCTTTTATTTAATGAAGCCATATATTCATCAAAATTTTGTTTACCATTACCTAATCCAATTTCTATTACAGTTTTAACCCATTTGCTGTCGTTAAGATTAATTAATGATTCTTTTTGAACTTTATCTAAATCAACTGTGCTTTGTGTAGTACCCATCTTTTGTTGAACTAATTCTGCCTTAGATCCCGATAAGTAATCTGGTAATTTTGCACCAACAATAGAAGATATCATGTTAGAATCATTTGGATACTTTTCTACGAAGAATCTAACAAATTCTTTTGCAAGATCTTTGTTTTTACTGTGAATATTTACACCCATCATGTAATCTGAAGCAATTTGAATAACTTGCTTACCATTATTATTTACAGGTGCACTCATAAACTTAATGCTTTCAGGAGTTTGAGATTTAGCTTGAATTTGACCTATTGCCCAAGAACCTAAAGCCATTATACCAATTTTATTATCTGCCATATCTTGTTTTGATTTTTCCCAATCTGATGTCATCGGATCTTCTTCAACATATTTACTAGCTACTGCATCATTCAATAATTTTAATGATGTATAAAGCGGAGATCCTTTTCCAAATGCATTTTTATCATAAATCACTTTATTTGGGTAATCTACATCACCTGACATATTAACAAATTGTGCATTAGTCCAGTTAGTTAAAGACCAGTCTGCTACATAGTTAGTATATAACGGAACTGCAGATGTCTTTTCTTTTATAGCTTTTAATGCTGCTTGGAATTCCTCCGGAGTTGTTGGAACTTGTGTGATTCCAGCATCTTTCAAAACCTTTTCATTGTATACAAAACCGTTAGCATTAGCTCCAGTTGATAACCCATAAATTGTTCCATCTACATTCGCATTATCAAGGAACCCATATTTATCTTTAAGTTCAGACTCAGTTCCCATTGGTTCATAGAAATCTTTATATTGATTCTTAGTGATATTAGCTGGCATCATTAAAACGTCACCATAATCTTCTGTTCCCATTCTAGTATTCATTGTATTTTGATAATCATTTAATGATTCAAAATTAACTGTAACTCCAGAATGTTTTGATTCAAATTCTTCTTTATATTTTGCGAAAACTGCATCCATATCAGTTCTATGCGTTAATACTGTAAGAGTTCCACCTGATTTTCCATCGCTTTTTTCTGATGTGCTTGTACTACTACTTCCACATCCAGTTAGAGTTCCAACAGCTAATGCTCCAGCAATTAATACTGCTAATTGTTTACGAATTTTCATTTTTCATACCCCTCTTTTTTAAATTTTAAGTTAACGTTTAACCAATTTTAGTATATACTTTAATCAAATCGTTGTCAATAATATTAATTATAATTTTACTTATTTTTTAGCTAAGTTTACTTAATTTTTTACTCAGTTTATTTTGCAACTCTAGATTGCTACTGTATATTCACTCTTCACTTTTTAATATATATTTCTTTATTCCGCTCCAGGCACAAAAACTGCTCAAAAAACTACAAAAAGAAAATGTAAAAAATAAAATAACAGGTATAGTGAATGGGAAGAATAAAATACTTGCTTCTATTAGAGCAATACATAATATGAATGTTATAAACGAATATTTTATATATAGAATACTTAGCAAGAGAGAATTTTTAATAATCATCCTTAACGATAAATTAATACTTGCACTCATTGGATATATGTACATTAATATAATGCAGAATAATATACCTATAATAATTATAATTGAAGTTGCTATATTATAAGTTACTCCTTCTGTTGTAATACAAAAAGCCAACAACTTTCCCAAAAGCACCATGAATATAATTGCAAAAAGCCAAATAAGAAATGCCGTTTTCCAATTTTTCTTAAAAGCCTCTTTAAAATCATAAAGCAAATCTGAAGGTTTATCCTGTACCATTTTAACCGTCACAGATGTCATTGCACCAATTGCAGGACCAATAGTAATAATAGGAATACAGCCAACTATAAACAGCAAATTTAGTTTAATCAGTGTTGTAAACTCACGTGCAAATATATCCCCAAATAAGGCTATCCCTTCTTTTGGTGGTGCGTCTTTAGAAACCCCCGCCCCTTCTTTATTATAATCAAAGAAAAATAATCTCATAGTACACCTCCAAGTTAAATTCCTCACCTTAAAGTATTGGTTATAGTTAAAACAGCATTTCCTTCCACAAATTTAACACTATCAAAGATTCTTTATTAACTTTCTAAGATACTTTCTAAAACAAAATTATTAGCAGTAACGAAAATTTTACATTAACTAATCTGTATATTTTTAGATTTGCTAAAGTACTCTATAACTCTTTTTAACTAAATCAATTACAAATTGTTTTTCCCGTTTCTTTATCAAACAAATGCATTTTGTCTTCATCAATTCCTATCTTAATCATATCTCCAGATTCTACCATAGTATCTGCTGATGCACGAACAGTTAACTTTTTATCATTACAATTGACATATAGGTATACCTCTGCTCCCATCAACTCTTGAAGAGATACTTGAGTATATATTGTACTTTCTTCATGTTTTTCTAAGAAATCTTTTTCTATGCAGATATGCTCCGGTCTAATTCCAAGAACAACATTTTTCCCAATATATGATTCAAAAATTTTCTCTCCCCCCTTACTTTTAGGGATTGGAATACTATAATCATTGAATTTAACATAGTACTGGTCATTTTTCTTTTCAATTGTAGAATCTATAAAGTTCATTTGTGGTGATCCGATAAATCCAGCAACAAATAAATTTGCTGGTGAATCATACAATGCCATTGGCTTATCTACTTGTTGTATGTACCCATCTTTCATGACTACAATCCTATCTCCCATTGTCATTGCTTCAATTTGATCATGAGTAACATATACAAACGTAATACCTAGTCGTCTATGAAGTTTAGTTATCTCACCTCTCATTTCAGCACGAAGCTTTGCGTCTAAATTCGAAAGTGGTTCATCCAAAAGAAAAACGGCTGGTTCTCTAACCATAGCTCGTCCTAAAGCTACACGCTGTCTTTGCCCTCCTGAAAGCTCCTTAGGCTTACGATTAAGCAAATACTCTATATCTAATATTTTAGCTACTTCTCTAGTCTTTTTATCTATTAATTTTTTATCTTCTTTCCGCAAATTTAGCCCAAATCCAATGTTTTTATATACAGTCATATGAGGATATAATGCATAATTTTGAAATACCATTGAAATATCTCTATCCTTAGGCGAAACATCGTTAACTAAATTGTCTCCAATATATAATTCTCCTCCGCTTATATCTTCTAATCCCGCTATCATTCTTAATGTAGTAGATTTACCACATCCAGATGGTCCTACAAGAACAATAAATTCACCATCATTAATTTCTAAATTCAATCCCTCCACAACGGTTACATTGCCAGGATAAATTTTTTCTATATTTTTAAGTGAAATACCAGCCATATTACGCCTCCTTGTTTATTCATACAGTTATATTTTTAGTTATTATTTAGGTTAACGTTAATCTTAAGAATATATATAATATATCATTGTTTTTTGATACTTACAAGATTTAAAATACTATTTTTTTGAAGTTTTTAGTTGTATTTTAATTATAAATTTTTATTATTTACTATATTATTTTGAGCTATCGCTTTTATTAAACGTTTTCTTATTATAAGTTTATTTCTTCTATTAACCTACGTCAATGTTATAGTAATAATAGTTTATTTTTCGGTATTTTTGTATATTTTTTAAGTTAATTTTATAATTCTACTATGATTCTCGCTGATTTTTCCTAGATCAAAATAATATATGATATTTATTTACCTTATCTCCTAATAAGAAGTTTTTTATAGTACCTAGATCACTAATGATTTAGAATATAATTTTAGCTTATCGTTATATTTTTTTTAGTTTCTTATATTGACTTCCTTAATACAACTTATTATACTTAATCTGTAAACAATATACATTTAAGGAGGTAAAGTTATGTCCAAATTCTTTAAAAACAAATCTATTTTATTACTTCTATTGTTCTTTTCCATTTTATCACCACAACGCGCCAATGCAGCAGAAGACTCTTCATGGATAAGAGGCGTAAATGTTCCTGCAATTTGGTATGATAGCCAATCATATTCTGCTCTTGACAAAATTAAAAGTGACGGCTTCAATACTGTTCGTTTAGTTTGGCAAACAAGTGGTTCATCTTCCAGATTAAATGATTTTCTTACTAAATGTGATAACTTAGGTCTTAAAGCAATCGTCGAACTCCACGATGCTACTGGTGGATCTACTACAAGTTCTTTGGATACTTGTGTGAGTTATTGGACTCAAAGCAGTATATCATCCATAATGCACAATCATCCTAAAGCTTGGTTAAATATCGCTAACGAATGGGGCCCAGCTAACAGTACTGTTTGGAGAGACGGATATAAAAATGCAATAAGTAAAATACGTGCAGCAGGTTATACGGGTACTATTGTAATCGATTCAGGTGGTTGGGGACAAGATAGCAGCGATATCCTAAATTATGCTAATGATGTTTATAATTCTAATACTAATAAAAACGTTATTTTTAGCATACACATGTATGGTTCTTGGAATAGTAATTCAGACATAGATTCATTTTTAAGCAACTGTAAGAATAAAGGCATCCCTATTATAGTAGGTGAATTTGGTTACAACTACAGCAATGGCAATAATAATCTAGGTTGCAAAGTAGATGTTGCTCATTTAATAAGTTATTGCAAACAAAATAAAATTGGATTTATCGCTTGGTCTTGGTCAGGAAACGATTCTGCAAATTCATGGTTAGATATGACTAATTCTTGGACAAGTTACACTTGGTGGGGACAATATGTAAAAGATAATATGTGGTAAAGTTAAGCTTTAAAAAAGTCTACTAAGTGGCAAATTCTTCAACATTAAATCTAGTAAATATAAAAACAGTAGATAACTTTGTTTTTATACAAAATTATTTACTGTTTCTAATTTAAACTTAAGATTATAATTTTTCACGCCTCTTAGTAGACTTTATAAAGATTTCTTTCAACGCATCTTTATCATCATTTTCTATAGCATGTTTTATCTTATCAAGTTCAATTTCAAAATTTTCTATGCTTGCAAGCAAATTTTCTTTATTTCCCAGGAAAAGTTCACTCCAAAGGTCTTCATTTATATTAGCTATTCTTGTTAAATCTCTGTAACTATCACCGATGAAACTTCCAGTTTCTCTTCCTTCCACATCACTGTTAACTAATGCTACAGCTAAAGAATGCGGAAGCTGGCTTGTATATCCAATCATTTCATCATGATATTCAGGAGTTATTCTCTTAACTCTTTTAAATCCAATCTTGTGAACTAAATCCTCTATCATTTTTAAGTTTTCTTCCTTATTTCTGGCTACTGGCGTTAAAATATAATTTGCACCTTTAAAAACAGAGCTGCTAGCAAAATCAATTCCCTTCTTTTCTCTTCCTGCCATTGGATGCCCAAAAACAAAATCTATATTTTCAGGTAATATATTTACTATGTCCTCAATAAACATCTTTTTAATTCCAGTTGCATCTGTTATTACTGCACCATCTTTGAAATTATCCTTATTATCTATTATGAACTGTTTAACGAGTCTTGGATATAAGGAGATAATTATAAAATCTGCATTTTTAATTATTTCTTGTCCATTTGTGCATCCATCTTTTATCAATCCAAGTTTCTTAGCCTTTTCTAAAGATTCTTCGTTAATATCTATACCATAAACATCATTATACCCTGCTTCTTTCAAAGCCATAGTAAATGATCCTCCAATTACTCCAAGACCTACAACTACTATTCTCATATTTATAGCTCCCTTATTTTAAGATTAAATTTCTTTATCTTCTATTTTTGCCACGGCTTTAACTTTGCTCATTAACACATCAAATTGATCTGGAGTAAGTGATTGTTGTCCGTCACTTAATGCATTTTCAGGATCATTATGAACTTCTATCATAAGTCCATCAGCACCTGACATAATTGCTGCTTTAGCCATTGGTTCTACCAAGTAAGCATAACCTCCTGCATGACTTGGATCAACAATTATAGGTAAATGTGATAATCTCTTAATAACTGGAACTGCTTGTAAGTCTAATGTATTTCTTGTAATTGTTTCGAAAGTTCTTACTCCTCTTTCGCAGAGAATTACATTCTCATTCCCACCTGCCATAATGTATTCCGCTGACATAAGCCATTCCTCTATAGTTGCAGATAAACCTCTCTTTAATAAAATTGGAGTTTTAGTTCTACCAATTTGTTTTAATAAGTCAAAGTTTTGCATATTTCTAGCACCGATTTGAATCATATCTACTTCTTCAACAAAAGCATCTAAATAATCTGTAGACATAAGCTCTGTTACTATTGGAAGCCCTGTTTCTTGTTTTGCCGCCTTTAGAAGTTTTAATCCTTCAAGTTCTAATCCTTGGAAACTATAAGGTGACGTCCTTGGCTTAAATGCTCCCCCTCTTAAGAAGTTAGCTCCAGCTGCTTTTACTCTCTTAGCAACTTCAATAATTTGTTCTTCACTTTCTACTGAACATGGTCCAGCCATTATTCCAAGTCTTCCACCACCAACTACTGATCCCTCAACATTAACTACTGTATCTTCTGGTTTGAATATTCTATTAGCTTTTTTAAAAGGTTCTTGAACCTTCATAACTCTATCTACACCTTTAAGTACTTGCAATTTTTTAGGGTCCAATATAGAAGTATCTCCTACTGCACCTACTATGTAGTATGTGTCTCCTTTAGAAAGATGAGTTTCTAATCCTTTTGCCTCAACTACCGCCTTTACTTTTCTTACATCTTCTTCACTTGCTTTTGGGTTCATAATAATTATCATTTTAATTTCCTCCTGTACTACTACTTTATTTTTTTCTTTTTACTACTGTACTTCTGTCCTACATATAGATAACTCGAATCTACGATTTAGTACAAATAACTATACAGTGAATCGAATTTTCTATTTTAGATAAACAATTTATAGACTAAATTGTACTTTTGAAATATATTACCACAAAAGTATATTTTAATTTTGTTTATCTATATATAATATAAACTATTCCGACATCTTTTTCAATTCTAATGCCTTCATAGCTAATACATAACCATGTTCTCCAAAACCACACATTTGCCCTATACATGCTGGTGCAGTCACGGATTTTGCTCTAAATTCTTCTCTTGCATGTACATTTGATAAATGTACTTCAACTGTATCTATATTAATTCCTTTTATCGCATCGTGAATTGCATAACTATAATGAGTATAGGCTCCAGGATTTATAATTATTCCATCATAATTCTCGAAATACGCCTTTTGAAGTTCATCAATTATTTCACCTTCACAATTGCTTTGAAATAGAGTTATCTCATGACACCTTTTTTTCCCCTCTTCTTTAATATATTCACATATATCTCCAAAAGATTTTGTGCCATATATGCCTTTTTCCCTTACACCAACCATATTTAGGTTTGGTCCATTAATAACCATAATCTTCATCAATAATCACTCCTTTCAAGCTTCATGTGTATATAATTACTATATTAAATACAGTATACAGTTAACCTTGTAGGTTAAAATTTTATTATCATATAATTAGCTTTACTTTAAATTTTTCATTTCTTTATTAATCTATATTCAAATTAGCTATGATAACTTCTTTTACTATGTTAATTGTATTCTTTAGCTCTCTATCGTTTTTAATTATTTCATCTGCGGATGTTCTATATAATTCATAACGTTCTTCATATAATCTAACTAGCTTATCCCTGCCATCTTTAAGCAAAGGTCTTTTCGAAATATCAATATCTCCTAAAAGATCTTCTAATGGTCTATCAATAAAAATAATAAACGATTCTTCTTTTAATACATCTATATTTTCTTTTCTTTTTACTACTCCACCGCCAGAAGAAATTATAATGTTACTCTCCTCTGCTAATTTCTTACAGGCTAAAGATTCAAAATTTCTAAAATTCTCTTCTCCAACTTCAAAAAGTTCAGGTATGGTTTTAGATGTCATGTCCTCAATATACTTATCCATATCAACAAATTTAATATTTAATTCCTTGCTTATCAATCTACCAATTGTGCTTTTACCGCATCCAGGCATTCCAATGAACACTACTTTATTTTTCATACATGCCCCCTACTTAAATTCATCTTCAAACATTGAATATAAACTTTGAGTCACTTCTTTATCTAATATACGTCCTTGCCATATTTCTTCTGCCTTTATAGCTTGCCCTACTAGCATTTCAATACCACCACATACTTTTTTATTTAGAATCTTTCCTATCTTTAAAAACTTTGTTTCCTTGGGATTATAAATTATATCAACTAACGCTTCAAAATTTCTTATTATCCCTTCATCAACAGGTGTTTCATCCATATGTGGATACATACCAAGCGGAGTCGTATTAATTAAAACATCTCCATTTATGTCTGCTATTTCTTCATACGTTTTGCATTCTATTCTTTCATCTTCATATCCAGAATTACCTTTGATTTTTCTTGAAACCAAATAAATCTTTTTAATACCTCGATCTAAAAGATAGGTAATAACAGCTTTAGCCGCTCCACCATTTCCGAGAACCATGGCAATCTTATCTCTTATAACAATATCATTATTATTTAAAATAGTTCCAAAGCCATAGTAATCTGTATTGTGCCCATATAACTTATTATCTTTTAAATAAATAGTATTTACTGCCCCTATTTTTTGGGCTTCGTCTGATATAAAATCTAAATATTCCATTACATCTTGCTTATAGGGAATAGTTACATTAACTCCTTTTATTCTAAGAAGTTTTATTGATTCTATAAGTTTACCTAAATTTTCTTTTTCAACTTCAAAGAGCTTATACGCTCCTTCTATTTCTAAAGCTTTGAAAAGCGTATTATGAATTTTAGGTGAAAGACTATGTGATAATTTCTCTCCTATTAATCCGTAAAATTCCAAATTAATGCCCCCTTTTTACTCTTATCTCAATTTCTATAAGGTTAAAAGTTACTAGTTTTAATTGCCAATTTCTTAACTGCACTTAATAGTGGTTCCTGATTTTACATCGCACATTTTCTAAAGTGAACTGTACTTAGTTGTGCTTAATAAGTTCTTAATTGCACTTCGTGCCCTTTTTATATGTGCGCACTTTATTCTAAGGCAAACTGTTCTTAATTGTGCTTCGCACTTTTTCTAAGGTGAGATGATCTCAGTTGTGCTTCGCACTTTTTCTAAGGTGTGTACTTTCTGTATCCACCAATAAGTTTAAAGTATGCACTGCTTTGTTCAATTAAATTTAATGCTTTTTTAACTTGTTCATCTTCTAGATTCCCCTCAAAATCTACGTATAAGAAATACTTCCAAGCTCCTTTTTCCATAGGTCTCGATTCTATTTTCATCATGTTTATATTATTTTCTGCAAAATGTCTTAATAATTTATACAAAGTACCTGCCTTATGTTCAAGAGAAAATACAACACTTACTTTATCGCAATCTTCGTTTAATTCTAATTCTTTTGATATAACTATAAATCTTGTAGAATTTTCACTTCTATTATTTATATTTTCTTTTATTATACTTAAATTATATATATCAGCTGCTCTTTTACTTGCAATAGCTACCTTTGACATATCTTGCAAATCGCTAACAAGTTTAACGCTGTCTGCAGTGCTATGAAACGGAATCCTTTTCCAATAGTTATATCCCTTCAAGAAATCAGTACTTTGTTCAAATCCCTGTGGATGTGAATATACTTCCTTAACATTATCTAATTTTGTTCCTTGAATTCCAATTAAATTTTGGTCTATCTTAATACATTCTTCTCCAACTATATAGAACCCATACTTATATAAAAGGTCGTAAACCTGTGAAATAGCACCTGTTGAGGAATTCTCTATTGGTAAAACTCCATAATCAATTTCTCCATTTTTCACTGCTAAGAATACATCTTCAAATTCATCATATGCCTTAGCATCATCTTTTTTTCCAAAATGCTTAATCATTGCTTCTTCAGAAAACGATCCTGAAACACCATAAAATCCAACTTTGATATTGCTTTTCTCATTCCCTGATTCTGATCTGCATTCAGTTTTAGTTCTTGCATCTTCCACTAATTTTTTATCTTCAAAATCCTTGGCAATATTCATAATATTAATAAAAAAGTCTTTTAATCCTTCAGCATAATCTTTATTATTAAGATACTCTATATTCTTTGCAATAACTTCATCTTCCCTAGCTTTATTAAAAACAGGTAAATTATTTTGTTTTTTATATTCTCCGACCTTAATAACTACATCCATTCTTTCTTCAAAAAGCCTGGTTATCTCTTTATCTATTTCATCAATCTTCTTTCTATAATCATCTATTTCCGCCATTTTAACTCTCCTTACTCAACTAGTTCAAATTCACTCTTTGCTTTTTAATATAAATTTCATAATTACTAACACAACATTTATAATGAAGGTTCCAAGTGTCCACACTTAGCATTGTGAATTATTTGCTGTTAAAGTACTAAATCAAGTATTCCAATCGCTGTTACAGCTTCAATTACTGGAACAGCTCTTTGCACTATGCAAGGATCATGACGTCCTTCAATAACAAGATCTGCTTCTTTCTTTTCTACAATGTCTATTGTTCTTTGAGTCTTTGATATTGATGGTGTAGGCTTTATTCCAACCTTAAATAGTATTGGCATTCCATTAGTTATTCCACCTGTAATCCCACCATTATTATTGGTATATGTCTTAACATTTTCTCCATCATAATAGTATTCATCATTACAATCAGAACCTCTAAGTCTGCTCATATCAAAGCCTTTTCCAAATTCTATTCCCTTAACTGCTGGGACAGAAAACATCAGATGAGCTAGAGTTGATTCAACTGAATCAAAAAACGGATTACCGATTCCCGGATTTATTCCA
Source organism: Clostridium chromiireducens (assembly GCF_003575225.1). Lineage (NCBI taxonomy): Bacteria > Bacillati > Bacillota > Clostridia > Eubacteriales > Clostridiaceae > Clostridium > Clostridium chromiireducens. The sequence goes on from NZ_QXDJ01000001.1 coordinate 881,493, forward strand.
AGAACAGTGCATTCAATAGTTCCACCTACAGAATCTTGTTCCTTTTTTGCTTTCAGAATTGTATTTCTCATTTCTTCTTCTTTTTCTGAAATTAAAAGTGGTAATTCCTTTGTTTTTAATTCCGCTAAAAGTTCTTTGCTTAATTCTACATCGTAAAAACTCTTATCTTGAATATTTTCAATACTCTTAACATGAGCGCCTATATTAATCCCTTTACTTTCTAATACTTGCTTACATACAGCTCCTGCAAATACCAATGGTGCAGTAATTCTTCCTGAGAACGAGCCACCACCTCTATAATCATTAAATCCATTATACCTAACAAAACCTGGATAATCCGCATGACCCGGCCTCATTAAATCTTTAAGCTTTCCATAATCCTTAGAGCGCATATCTGCATTTCTAATTACTGCACAAAGAGGAGTACCTGTAGTCTTTCCTTCAAAAAATCCACTTAAAATTTCTGGAGCATCTGCTTCTTTTCTCGCTGTTGATAAATTACTTTTTCCTGGCGCACGTCTTGCCATTTCTTTCATGACTTCTTCAAGATCAATCTCAACTCCTGAGGGAAGTCCATCAATTGTAATACCTATCCCAACTCCATGAGATTCACCAAAAATAGAAACTTTTAATTTATTTCCCCACATTCCACTCATCAAATACACCTCCTACATTCTTAAAATCATTCCAAAACTCTGGATAAGATTTTGAAACACACTCATAATCTTTAAGTACTATTGGTTCGCTGCACATAGTTGATGCTATAGCTATAGTCATTGCTATTCTATGATCCTTATGACTCCAAACTTCGACGTTGCCTTTAAGTTCCTTTACTCCTTCAATTATCAACCCGTCTTCTTTTTCTGTAATCTTAGCGCCTAATTTATTAAGTTCAGAAGTTACTGCCGCTAATCTATCACATTCTTTAATTCTAAGTCTTCCTGCATTTATTATTTCTGTAGTACCTTGACTTAATGCAGCAACCAAAGATACTACAGGGATTATATCTGGACATTGAGAACCATCAATTACAGTTGCTTTTAGACCGTCACTGACATTTCCAATTAAACCATCATTTTTACTATTTAATTTTAATCCCATTCTCTCTAATATATCAATTACTTCTTTATCGCCTTGAAGAGAATCTAATTTTAAATCATTAAGAACAACATCATTTGAAAGTGCATCAGCACAGAAGAAGAACGCTGCTTGTGAGTAGTCTCCCTCAACTCTGTAATCTATACTCTTATAAATTTGATTTCCCTTTATTATAAATTCTTCATAATTATTGTTTATAATTTCTACACCAAAATCTTTAATAGCACTTAAAGTTAAATCAATGTATCCTTTTGATTCCATTTCTGTAGTAATTATAATCTTGGAATCTCCATCTAAAAGAGGAAGCGTAAATAATAATCCTGTTATAAACTGTGAGCTAATATTCCCTTCCATCTTGAATTCTCCAGCTTTTAATTTCCCTTCAGTCTTTAAATCTAGTATTCCCTCTTTATAAGAATATTTAATTCCTTGTTCGTCAAAAATTTTATAATAAGTGTCCAGTGGTCTCTTTCCTAAATTTCCTCTTCCAACAAATCTGTTAACGCCTTCAAATAACGCTGCTATAGGTACTAAAAATCTAAGAGTTGATCCTGATTCATTACAATCTATAGTTCTTTCATCTTTAACTGAAATAGCTTCAATATTTTCTGGGCTGTTAATTCCATAAACCTCAAGATAATCTTCCTTTTTTGTTATTTTAGCCCCCAATGATGACATTGCTTCAATTGTAGCAATAATATCATCAGAATAATCTATATTAGTAACCTTGCTAATACCATCTCCAAGAGCTGCACAAATTACTGCTCTATGTGCCATACTTTTAGATGGTGGTATCTTAACTTCTCCACTTAATTTTCTAGGATAAATTTTCAAGTTCCCCATGATTTTACCTCACTTTTCTTTATTCATTGCTTAACATATACTAATAAATAACACATCAGCATTCCAGTCTATTTTCTTTCATATCCGTCATTAACTAAAAAATTCTACATTAGTCTTTTCTAAGTATGATTCTCCAATGCCTTTTAGTAATACAACCTTCAGAACATTATCAATATTTTTCTTATCTAAAGCTATAGTATCTAAAATTTCTGAGCTTTCTTCTATTTCAACTTCATAAGGAAGATTATATTGCATCAATATATCTTTTATCTCTTCACTTACGCCTTGATCAGTTAAACCTTTATTTTCTGCAATCTTACTTATTTCATACATTCCTATAGCTACTGCTTCCCCGTGTGTAAACTTTTTAAAGTTATAGTATGTTTCTATGGCATGGCCTAACGTATGTCCAAAGTTTAACAACATTCTTTCTCCAGTATCTTTCTCATCATTTTCCACAACACATTTTTTTATAAAGCAACATCTGTGGATAATATTTTCTATATTGTGCATAACCTCTTCTTTGTTTTTCATGGTTTTTAAGAAATAAAAGAATTCCTTATCCTTTATGCATCCATACTTAATAACTTCAGCCATTCCATCTCTGAAAAATCTTTCACTTAAAGTTTCAAGTACCTTTGGATCTATTAAAACTAATTTAGGATGATAAAAACTTCCTACTAAATTTTTACCTCTTTCTAAATCTACTGCAACCTTTCCACCAACGCTGCTATCAACTTGAGCAAGTAATGAAGTCGGCATTTGAACGAAATCAACACCTCTTAAGAACGTTGATGCAACAAAACCTCCAAGATCTCCAATTACTCCTCCCCCTAAAGTTATAATTAAGTCACTTCTTGTAATTTTAAAATCTAATAGTTCATTATATATTGAAGGAAGGGTACTAAACGCTTTAGTTTCTTCGCCTGGTTCTAATTCCATTAGCTTAACATCATATCCTGAGTTAATTAAACATGATTTTATCCTATCTCCATAATGGGAACCTACATTTTTATCAGTTAATATAAATATCTTTTTACCTTTAAAGATTTTTTTAATTTCCAGATTCACTTCGTCAATTAATCCTTTTTTAATTACGATCGGATAACTTCTTTCACCAAGTTCAACAACTAAATCTTCCATTTATCAACACTCCTCTTTTCATTAAACAGTTAGCATCATGACTAAGACTACGTTATAACTCTTTTTATTTTATATAAGAAATGATTGTCAGTGCTAACTGCCCTTTATTAAATAAATTTATATTTCTCTTCCAACAGCGGCTGCAATAACTCTTAATTCTTCCATAAGTTTTGCGAACTTACTTGGTTTAATTGATTGTGGTCCATCGCATAATGCATTTGCTGGATCATTATGAACTTCAATAATAAGTCCGTCTGCTCCAACTGCAACTGCAGCCTTTGCTAATGGTTCAACCATCCAGTACTTTCCAGCAGAATGACTTGGATCAATAACTATGGGTAAGTGACTTAATTTCTTAACAGCAGGCACTGCACTTAAGTCTAAGGTATTTCTTGTGTAATTTTCAAAGGTTCTTATTCCTCTTTCACAAAGAATTACATTTTCATTTCCTCCAGCCATAATGTATTCTGCTGACATTAACCATTCCTCTATAGTCGCTGATAAACCTCTCTTTAATAATATTGGTTTATTTGTTTTCCCAAGTTCCTTAAGTAAATCAAAGTTCTGCATATTTCTAGCACCAACTTGAATTACATCTACATTTTCAACAAATGTTTCTATATCATAAGGAGACATAAGCTCTGTAACTATTGGTAATCCTGTATTTTCTCTTGCCTTCTTTAAAAGTTCTAACCCTTCATATTTCATTCCTTGGAACGCATATGGTGAAGTTCTTGGCTTAAATGCACCGCCTCTTAAAAAGTTTGCCCCGATTTTTTTAACTTCTTTAGCTATTTCAGTGATTTGCTCTTCACTTTCAACCGAACACGGTCCTGCAATCATTGCTATTTTCTTTCCGCCGATTTTGGCCCCATTAATATCTACTATTGTGTCTTCTGGATGAAACATTCTATTTGCCTTCTTGAAAGGTTCCTGTACCTTCATAACTCGTTCAACTATTCTGTTGGCTTCAATAACCGAAGGATCTATTGTACTTGTATCTCCAACTAATCCTAAGATATTTACATCTGATCCAACCACTAAACTTACTGAAACGCCCTTTGCTTCAATTTGCTTTGTTAATATTTCAATTTCTTCCTGTTTAGCTTTTTGCTTTAATATTACCACCATTTTATATTGCCCCCTTGCATATATTTGATTATTTGCGTAAAAAAATGGAACTCATGTATAATGAGTTCCATAAAATATCAATAATTATTTACCTAAGCCTAAAAAAATTTATATAAATATTAAACACTCATTAAAAAGGAATTATTCAGTTTTCTGCAAAATAAATAGCCAGCGCTAAAATAAAAGCCCCAGAATGTAAAATAAAAAAAGCTATAAAATTTTTGCATAACTGATTTTACAATATCCTTTTCCATGATTTTCTCCATTTCTAAATTAATAATTATTTTTTACGAATATTAATATAAAATTTTCTTTTAAAATTTATCTTTTAATCATTATAGCAAACTATATTTAATTGTCAATACAAATTGACGCCTTTTCATTTTTTACATTTATTTAATGATGATAAAATAATAACACAAATGCTTTTTTATCAACAAAACAAATATATCTAACTTTTTTTGATATTTTATCAAAAAACGCCCCACATAATTATTACTAAAATATACAAATTTAAATCTCATTGCTTAATTCAAATTATATTAATAAAAAAAATTTAAATACAAATAATAAATATATACTCTAACGAACAAGGTAGGTACACAAATGGTTATATAAAACTTATATTAATAATGTTTATAAAAAACTGTATGAATTCAAGATATTTCCCTATTCATACAGTTTTTCTCATGCAAAAGCCTATATATTTACAAACGTCTCATTTATGGACTGGCTATCAATTTATAAAACGCCAATAGATTGCTTTTTTCCCGGAAGAATCTTAATGGCAATTAAGGCTGAAATCAACATTATTGAGAATGCAACCAAATACATAGGTGTATATCCAAAGTTTTCTTGAATTGTACTAAACATTCGTGGATATATAAAATTAGCTCCTGCAGATCCTAGTACGCTTACAAAAGAAAATGTACCTGCAACTAATTCTTCATCAACGACTTCTCTAATATATTTAAATAAAAATGTTAAATAACATCCATACATTAATCCGTGCAATTGATCTCCTAAAACAACTAAAATTAAAGATGATGTTGAAAACATCAATATTCTAATGGTTCCTATAAGAAAAGCTATTATTAAATATTTTTTAGGATCTTTATCTTTTAAATACTTTCCAACAAGAATAAATGATATAAATTCAACAAAAACTCTTGAAAATATAGATTTACTATATATAGAGTTAGCCAAATCTGCATTTCCAGTTATCTTTATTAAATAAGTTGAATATGCAAATTCTATTGCTGTATAAGTTCCAATAATCAAGATGTTAATCACTCCAAGAATTATTGAGTTTTTATTTTTAAATACAGCACTTAGCCTTGCTTTTTTCTTATTTGTATCCGATTTATTATTCTTAAACTTTATAGCTATTAAACTTATAACTATGCCTGTCATTAAAATTCCAATTACATGAATAGTCCTAAAACCATATCTTAAAATTATAGTGCCACTTAGTAAAACTACGCACCCAAATCCAATTGATCCCCACTTCCTTATTTCAGAATACTCAATATTATGATTTACTGATATTTCTTCAACATATATTTCATATACAGTTCCAACTGTTTGCACTATAATCCCATAAAGGACAGCATAAAAATATATAATAGATTTGTTAACGAACATTAGAAATATTATCATTCCAACTAATGCGCACAAGTGCGTAATTATATGTAGTTTCTTATTTTTTCTTAAAGACAATTTATTTACTAAGAATTGTTGAGAAATAATTGCAAACAGTGCTCCTATGGATACTACATTCCCAACTTCGCTTAATGATAATCCAATTATTTGATTTAAATAAGGCACATAAAATGTTGTCACTATACTCATCACTCCGTAATTCATATACGTAGTTAGTGAGTAATAAAATTTATCCTTGCTTTTCATATGATACTCCATTCGTTTATGATTAGTTTTATAGTATTGGTGATACCAATCTAATTAAAGATTCCTTAATTCTAAGAGAAAAACTTCTCCCGTCATAAATTTCCTTTGTTATTTCCTCCGAAACGCTAATATCCTCCATAAATTGTAATTCGCCAGCTTTCGCAATTCTATCATCATAAATGAATGCATTTACTTCAAAATTAAGTTTAAAACTTCTGATATCTAAATTAGCAGTCCCAATGCTCATCACCGTCCCATCCGCAACTATTGTCTTCGCATGAATAAATCCATTTTGATAACTATATAATTTTACACCCGCTTCGAGTAATTCGCCCACATAAGAACTCGCTGCCCATTGCATAAAGAAATGATCTGGTTTTCCAGGTATTATTATTTGAACATCTATTCCTGATAAAGCAGATATTTTTAGAGCTTCTAATATAGGAGAATCAGGTACTAAATAAGGAGTTTCTATATATAAATTCTTCTTTGCATTATTTATTAGCTTCAAATAGGAATTTCTAATATACTCTTCTTTATGGTCTGGACCACTAGTTACAATTTGTATCCCCACATCTCCTAAATTTTTATTAAACCCTTCTGAATACCTATTGTAGTCATTTATTTCTTCACCAGATGCATGCCCCCAATCAAGCAAAAACCTTTCATTCAAAGCATTAACTGCATCTCCCTCAATTCTCACATGTGTATCTCTCCAAAACCCAAACTCTGGATCCTCATTTATGTATTCTTTACCAACATTAAATCCTCCAACATATCCGTATCTCCCATCAATCACTACTATCTTTCTGTGATTTCTATAGTTTATACGGGTATTTATATGTGGTAAAATTCCCGGAAAGAATAATGAAAATTTTCCGCCAGCCTCTATATATTCTTTAAGTACTTTTTTGGTTAACATGCGTGACCCCATGCTATCTACCAATAATCTGACTTCTAAACCGCTTTTAACTTTTTTAGTTAATTCATCAATTATCTTTTTACCTAAGGTGTCTCCTCTAAAAATATAATATTCTACATGAATGAACTTCTTTGCATTTTTTATATCTTCAATTAATTGTTTAAATTTTTCTTTTCCGTTTACATAAACATTAACTTTATTATTAGTTGTATATTTTGCACCTGAATGGTTAAAGTTTAATCTTCTCAAGTCCGCAAATTTTTCTCCACCATCGTGGCAATGATTACTTAAATTATATTTATCATTTAATTTTTTTCTCTTCTTCTCATCAAACTTTATTTTCTCTTTAAAGATCTTTTGCCTACTTAAGTTCTGCCCAAACAAAATATAAATAATAAATCCAAGACCTGGTAAAATCATTAATATTAGAAGCCACGCCCATGTTGTAGTTGGGTCTTTTCTCTCTATAAAAATTAGTGATAACGAAAAAAGAATATTCAGTACTAATATTATGACTGTCAAGCCTAACAGTATATTCATATAGATTCACTTCCCTCTATATTAAACTCTTATCTATATATGGTATCGTATTAATTAAATTCCTATCTACAATAAAATTTATTACACACATATATCTACTATAAGTATTTTATCATAATAACTGATTCTAGGAAGATAATATTTACTTTTCATCGAACTTAATATCTTTAAATCACTTTAACTTTTAACATATTATAATAATATTATTCCAATATTTAATAAAAAACATCACTAATCCTCCCATAACCTTGCTTGATATCTAACTTATCAAATCACTACCTAAAAAGTCAACTTCTTGACTTTTTTAGATTTTTTAATATATAATATTATTAAAATTTTATATCATGCGATGAATAGGAGTATTAGTAATAGTTATATCTATAAGAGAGCTGTTGGTAGCTGTAAAACAGTGTTATATTATTATGAACTTGCCTAGGAGCTTACTTGTTAAAGCAAGTACGGTAATACCGTTAAAATATTAAGTGAGAAGATTTGATTTATTCTATTTCTTCTAATTAAGAGTGGTACCACGGAAATTGCGCTTTCGTCTCTTTAGTTTAGAGACGGAGGCTTTTTTTAGTTAACAGTTAATATATAACAGCTAACTTATAATGTTAAATTTAAGGAGGATAACAATGGCAAATTACGGAACTAAGATTGATGAAAAATGGCAAAAGTTTTGGGAAGAAAATGAGGTTTATAAATTTAATCCTGAAAATTTAGATAAAAAGCTCTATACTTTAGAAATGTTCTCTTATCCATCAGGAGCTCAACTTCACGCAGGGCACTGGTTTAACTATGGTCCAACTGATTCATGGGCAAGACTTAAAAGAATGCAAGGCTATAATGTATTCCAACCAATGGGCTTTGATGCATTCGGATTGCCAGCTGAAAACTATGCAATAAAAACTGGAATACACCCACAAGATTCTACTTTAAAAAACATAGAAACTATGGAGAAACAATTAAAATCTATGGGGGCTATGTTTAACTGGGAAAATGAAGTAGTTACTTGTCTTCCTGATTATTATAAATGGACTCAATGGTTATTCCTAAAACTTTATGAAAAAGGTTTAGCTTACAGAAAAAAAGCTCCTGTAAATTGGTGTCCATCTTGTAATACAGTTTTAGCTAATGAGCAAGTTGTTGAAGGAACCTGCGAAAGATGCAGCACTGAAGTTATGAAAAAAGACCTTACTCAATGGTTCTTTAAAATAACTGATTACGCTGATGAATTACTTGATAAATTAGATGGTTTAGATTGGCCTGAAAAAACTAAATCTATGCAAAAGCATTGGATTGGAAGATCTTATGGTGCACAAGTTACTTTTAAGGTTAAAGATTCAATTTTAGATTTTGATGTATTCACTACAAGAGTTGATACTTTAAATGGTGTAACTTATGTAGTTTTAGCCCCTGAAAATCAGTTAGTTGATCAACTAACACTTCCAGAATATAAAGAAGCTGTGGAAAGCTATAAAGAAGCTGCTGCTAAACAATCTGACATTGAAAGACAATCAGTTTCAAGAGAAAAAACAGGTGTATTCACTGGATCTTATGCTATAAATCCTATCAATGGAAGAGAAGTTCCTATTTGGATTTCTGATTACGTGTTGGCTACTTATGGTACAGGATGCGTTATGGCTGTTCCTGCTCATGATGAAAGAGATTTTGCTTTTGCAACTAAATTTAATTTACCAATTGAAAGAGTTATAACAAATAAAGATAATACTGATCCAGAGCTTCCATACTGTGAATATGGAATACTTGTTAACTCAGGAAAATTTGATGGATTAACAACTGATGACGCTAAGAAAAAGATTGTTGAAGAATTAGAAAAAGATAAATTAGGTTCAATGAAGGTAAACTTTAGACTAAGAGACTGGTTAGTTTCAAGACAAAGATATTGGGGTGCTCCAATTCCAGTTATATACTGTGATGATTGCGGAATAGTTCCAGTACCAGAAAAGGATCTTCCAGTAAAACTTCCTTATGATGTTGAATTTACTCCAGATGGTAAATCACCATTAAGTAAATCTGAAGATTTTATAAACACTACTTGTCCTGTTTGTGGAGGTCATGCAAAGAGAGAAGCTGATACTTTAGACACTTTTGTATGTTCATCTTTCTACTATTTAAGATATGCAGATAATAAAAATGAAGATGCACCTTTTGATCCTGAAAAGATCAATAAAATACTTCCTGTAGATAAATATGTTGGTGGACCAGAGCATGCCTGTATGCATTTACTATATGCAAGATTTGTAACAAAAGCTTTAAGAGACATGGGATACTTAAACTTTGATGAACCATTCTTAAGCTTAACTCACCAAGGATTGATCTTAGGACCAGATGGACTTAAGATGAGTAAATCAAAGGGAAATACAATTTCTCCTGATGACTACATCAAAGAATATGGCGCTGACGTATTTAGAATGTACTTAATGTTTGGATTTGGGTATACTGAAGGTGGAGCATGGAGTGATGATGGAATAAAATCTGTTGGTAAATTCGTAGATAGAATTGAAAGAATTCTAGAAACATGCCGAAATATAATAAATTCAAATGAAAATACTAAAGATTCTATTGATTCAGCTGAAAAAGAACTAAACTTCTGGAAGCATACAGCAATAAAAGGTGTTACTGAAGATGGCGATAAAATGCAATTTAACACTGCAATAGCAAGGCTTATGGAGCTTACAAATGCTCTTAATAAATATAATCAGGAGAATGTTAAAAATACAAACTTCTTGAAAGAAACTATAACTGATTTTGTAAAACTACTTGCACCATTTGCGCCTCACTTTGCTGAAGAACAATGGAGCTTACTTGGAAATAATTCAACAATCTTTAATGAAAAATGGCCTGAATTTGATCCTTCAGCTTTAGTTAAAGATGAAGTTGAAATCGCAATTCAAATCAATGGTAAAATAAAAGCTAAAATTATGGTAGCTTCTAATTTAGATGAAGAAGGAATAAAAGCTGCTTCATTAGAAAATGAAACTATTAAAGAAAATACTGAAGGTAAAACTATAGTTAAAGTTATCGTAATTAAAGGAAGACTTGTTAATATAGTTGTAAAATAATAGAGTGGCCAATTGGCCACTCTATCATTTTTTATAACTTAAGTTTCTCTTTAAAATATTTTATATTTACTTTTAATTATATAAATTTACTGGATTCCTAGAACCTCTATACTTTTTCACAAGTACTGTTTTAGGAGTATCTGGAAATATCTTAGTTATTGAAGACAACAGACTATTATTTAAATAATCATAATATTCATCTGGCGAATATTCCTTATAAATTTCATTCCACACATTATTTGTTTTATCATATGGTCCATCAAAAACTTGATTAGGGTCACTCATAAGTACAATATTCCGAGCGCATGCCAAAATTAGAGCCCCTGAAAAAATATCTATTTTTTCAGCTTCATCTATAATTACGTAATCAAATAATTTCCAACCATTCATACTCTTTTTAAAGGAATTAATTGACGTTATCACAGCTTTATTTTTTTTAATTGTATCCTCTGAATTATTACCTTCCTCATTTTCTAATATTTCAGCATCTGTTTTCTTACTATATCTTTCATATAGAATTCCTTTTAATATACTTAAAGAATTTTCTTTATGATATATTATTTCATCTTCAATAATATATCGATCCAGCTTATTTTTTAAGCTTTCAATTTCTACATCTAATTCCGATATTTTCAACTGATTATATCTATTAATAAGCAACTTTTTTACATTTTCAAATTTGTTGTTATAGAATCCAAATTCAGAAATACCATATTTAAACAAAAATCTAATCTTATTCAAAAATTTTATGTATTTATCCTTTTTAATGAGCATCGTGTATTCTTCCAACAGTAACATGATTTTATCTGCGCTTTGGACTAATATTGAGGCCGGAAGAGTCATCTTTTTTCCATTATCAGGAATTGAAATCTCATTAAGTAAATTTGCTTTTTCCATTTGTATTAAGGACAGCTTATCCTCATTTTCTAACATTTCTCTCAAAGTATTTTGGATATCTTTAAGTTCTCCTCTTTCCTTATGCAAATTTCTTTTTTCAAATTGGCTTCTTTTTAAAGAAAGCCACTGCTCTATTTTATCTTTACTATAATCACTTTCATTATCAATTATATTATCTATAATAAAATCCATATCAACTTTATTAAGAATTTCAACAAATTTTAAAGCAAAAAAATCGCTCTCAGATATAATTGCAACTGTTTTATCATTTATTACTGCATTTAAAACAATATTTAATATGGCATCTGTACTACTAGATACGGACGATCCCTCAATAATACTGATTTTATTGTCAAAAGCAGTCTGTACTGCTTCTTTTTGACTAAGATTAAATCCGAAAGGAATTATTTTAAAGTTATGATCTTCATCTTTTTCTGCTGGCTTTTTATTTAAGTAATTTGCTAAAACACTATTATGATCTACCTCTTCTATAAATTGAAACGAACTTTTTACTTCGCCATCTTCATTTTCTAACTCCATATGACTTGATAGTTCTTTCAAATATTTAAAAGCTATATTATCATTAAAGTTTTCATTATCTTCTTTTTCACCGCTTATTAATACTTCTTCAGTTTCATCTCTATCTTTATTCTCTTCTTGAGGAATGTCGTTTTTTATATCCAAAGTAATTATACCTCATATCTCGTTTAAATTATTAATATACATATACTACATATATTATCTATTTTATACCAAATCCAACCTTCTGCCAATAGTATTGCTTTAACAATTTTTAATATAACATTTTGCTGTTGCCTCTGTAGAACTATTGCACTTAACTACGGTCACAAGATACTTTACCTGCTTTGGAATAATTTTAGAATCACCTTGCTTCAAATGGACATCATTGCTACTCCTAAAAAATGCTAGGAATTAAACCTATATCCCGTACCCCAAAGAGTCTCAATATAATCGGGATTTCCAGGGTCTTTCTCAATCTTCTTTCTTAGCTTCTGTATATGAACTGCAACAGTGGCTGTATCTCCATAATATTCTTCACCCCATATGTTATCAAATAACTGATCTTTAGTAAAAACTATATTAGGATTAGAAGCTAAGAAAACTAAAAGTTCATATTCTTTTGTTGTTAGAATAACTTCTTTTCCATTTACGAAAACCTTATGAGAATCTGTCATTATCTCTAACGCCTTATGAATAATAACACTAACTTGAGTTTTATTTCCAGATAACCTTTCATATCTGATTATATGAGATTTTATTCTGGCTACTAATTCTGCCGGACTAAAGGGTTTGGTTAGATAATCATCGGCTCCAAATCCTAAGCCTTTTATCTTATCAATATCATCACTTCTTGCTGACACAATTATTACAGGTATTTCATATTTTTTTCTAATCTCTTCTACTATTGAATATCCATCTTTACCTGGAAGCATTAAATCAACAATAATAAGATCAAATATCCCCATAAGGGCTCTTTTTAAGCCTTGGCTTCCATCTTGAACTATTTCTACTTTATAACCATTTAATTGAAGATATTCTTTTTCTAATTCTGCAATATTTATATCATCTTCAATAATTAATATTTGTTTCATGCGCTTGTGTTTCCTCCTCATTATTATTTATTGGGATCTCTATAGTAAACTTACTTCCTTTTCCCATGATGCTAGATGCATAAATTTTTCCTCCATGAGCTTCTACCATTTCCTTTGCAATTGCGAGTCCTAAACCTGTACTCATAAAATCTTTTGTACGTTCTGTATCTATGCGGTAAAATCTATTAAATATATTTGAAAGCTTATCTTCTGGAATTCCAGGCCCATTATCTTTAATTTCTATCTTAATCCATTCATTATTATTACTTAATTCTACTTCTATTATTGCATCTTCTTGCCTTCCATATTTTATAGCATTTCCTATAACATTTCTAATCACTTGATATATTCTTTTTCCATCTATATTAACCTCTAATTCTTCTAACAACCCATCTTCAAATTTAAATTTAATATTTTTTTCTTTAAGAACAAAATTGAATTCTTCCATAAGATCACTCATAAATGGTCCAAATTTAATCGTCTCGAAGTTAAAATCTAATTTCTGCATATCTAATTTTGAAAATAAAAACAAATCATCAATAAGATTATTTATATAGATAGTATTATTATGAATTATACTTAAATAATTGTTTACCTTATCTGGTGAAGTAACAACCCCATCTACTAATGCTTCAATATACCCGTTAATTGAAGTAATAGGTGTTTTTAAATCATGAGAGATATTTGCTATGAGAGCTTTTCTATTTTCTTCATACTCCAGTTTCATCTTTTCAGATTTTTTTAGAGTTTCAGCCATTTTATTAAAATCATATATTAAAATTCCAATTTCATTATATACGTCATTATCAATATTTACATCATAATTACCTCTGGCTATCTGTTCAACACCGTCTTTTAATTTCTCTATAGGTTTCATAATTCTTTTCTCCATCCTCATGGTGATATATATATGAGAACTTTGATAAATAACAAAAATCATAGCAAAAAATATAGTAACTGCCTTTACATCTACAAATTTAAATATAGAAAAAACAAGCAGTATGCTTATTAAAATTCCAGTTGGACGCATCCATCTTAAATATCTATGTATCCTATTAAATTCATTAAATTGTTTATGATGAGATTTATGATGCAATTTTTGATGCTCATAAACTAATTCATAACGCATTTTATTTAATTCTTTGAGTTTTTCAAAATACTCCTGATGTTCTTTTTCGAATTTATTATGAAAATGAGAATGAATTTTTCCTCTAAACCTTCTAATGCTTTCCACCACCTTAAAATTAATTTTGACTATCATAATGATTATAACATTACAAATTAACTTTTTATAAAATAAACTCACATATTACTAATTTTAAATCAAGATCAATGCTCCTTTTAATTTAGAAATAGAAATCTCTAAATAATTGACTTTTTACATCAATATATTTAGAGATTTCCAAATTTAAAAGTCTATTTAATATTAACCAATATTTATTTTTCTTAGCAGATTTTTAACATCAGTTGCATATATATATTTATCATCTTCTCTAATCATTACTCTGGTGCAACATTTAAAACATTTATTATCACAATGTGTTGTCTCAAATTCAATCCCTTTATTTTTTAAAGCTTCGGTTAATTCATTATATTTTCTAGTGTTATTGCAAATAATATACTTTGGCATTACTAACTCCTAACTCAATTAATTTACCAAACTAAATCTAATGATCCATTTACAGTATTTTCACCCTTAGAGGAAATTTCTACTTTTTCAACTTCATTGTTTTTATTTGCATATATTTTTAATACAGCATCGCTATTTTCAGAACTTAATAATTCTTTTATAAACTTATGATGTTTATGAAAACCTCTATCATCACTTTCCTTCATTTGTTTTATATGCTCCATTATCTTTTCTTCATCTATTCCTTTATGGAATTCTTTATGCATGTCCTTGATTTCTTTAAATACTTCTTTCAATTCCAATGAAATAATAGCTTTTTCATCCTTCTCTTCTACTTGTACATTATTTAATAAATTTAACATAAATGTAACTTTTGAAAGACCTCCCTTTATTCCACCATGACCACGCATTCCGTGCATATTCATCCCATGATTATGCATATGCATTCCTCTATGGAACCCATGATGTGAGCAATCTTTTATATTAAATTCTGAATTGCTTTCATGTTTTACTTTTTTACCTTCAGCATCTAAATCAACATTTATATTAGCTTTTGTTTCTCCACTTTTAGTATTAGTTTCAAATTCATTAGAAAATGATAATACTTTCACATCCCCTTTAGCTGCTTCCAATTTTATATTTCCTTTAAACACTTCTTTGTCCTTCATAGTTTTAAAAACATCATATAGTACTTTAATTTTATTCATTTATAACGCCTCCTAATATTTTCAAGGATTTATTTCCTTGCTTGTTATGAATTCATTATAAAATCCAATTTTAAAAATCCTTTAAAGCAATTTTAAAAATTTTATAAACAATTTTAAAATAATACAAAAGACGAGAGTATATAGTCAGGACCACCCGTAAAACGGGTGGCTTGCTCTGCGCCTATAAGGCTTTGTTACTGGCAGTGCTACTCGCACGTTGAACGGTTTGCCAACCGCATATTTTTACTGGCTGCACCTAAAAGGTGCTCTATTTTTTGCCTTTATTTACTGGCTCACCCGTAAACGGGTCAATATATTCTTTCAGACTCATTTGTTCATATGCTATATCCTCTTGAATTTGATTCTTTATATACTCTTCTATAATCTTTTTATTTCTTCCTACAGTATCAACATAATATCCTCTGCACCAAAACTGTCTATTGCCATACTTGTATTTTAGATTTGCATGTCTATCAAAAATCATCAATGAACTCTTACCTTTGAGATATCCCACGAATGCTGAAACACTTAATTTAGGTGGTATACTTACAAGCATGTGTATATGATCTTTACATGCATTTGCTTCTATAATTTCTACTCCTTTGTGATCACACAATTTCCTAAGTATTACTCCAATATCTGCTTTATCTTCCCATATATTATTTGTCTTCTAAACTTTGGTGCAAAAACTATGTGATATTTACAATTCCATTTGGTATGTGCTAAACTACTATTGTCCATTTCGGACACACCTCCTATGTATTTTAGTTGTGGTCGGCAAACCTACTACTATCTTACATTGGAGGTATTGTTTTTTCTACTCATAGCTAAAAGCTTTCCGGAACCACCGGTCTAACCGGTGGTATTCTAAATACAAAAATGATACCTATGTTTTAGCACAAAAAGTGCTAAATCTATAGATATCATTTATAAATTTCAATATTTTGTTTTTACCTTTTATAAACTTAGTCGCATGAAATTAAATAACAATTCTAATTTGCAGCAAATGAACTTGTTATTTATTTGAATGTGCCCTATGTTACATTACATTTTGTGGAGTTCCTTTTAACCATTTTTCAATATTATCAAAAACAATAACAGCTCTCTTTTCAAAAGCTTCCGCTGTTGCAAATGCAACATGAGGTGTTACTAATAAATTCTTTGCTCCAAACAATACATGATTAACTGGTATTGGTGGTTCAACTTCAAATACATCTACACCAGCGCCTGCTATTTTTCCACTGTTCAGCGCTTCTGCAAGTGCAGCACTATCTACAACAGGACCTCTTGCTGTGTTAATTAAAATTGCACTTTCTTTCATTAATAATAACTTTTCACTGTTTATTAATCCTTTTGTATTTTCATTTAGTGGGACATGAAGTGATATAATATCGCAAGTTGACATTAAAGTATCTAAATCTACAAATTGAATTCCTTCAACTTCTTTTTTAGTTCTGCTATAAGCATATACTTCGCAGCCAAATGCTTTAGCAATCCTTGCAGTTCTCATCCCTATTGCTCCTGCGCCCACTACTCCAAATTTCTTACCTTCAAGTTCGAACCCAACAAGCCCATTTTTAGTTCCACCTTCTCTTGTTACCTTATCACAAGATATAATATTTCTATAAAGAGAAATAACCATACCAAATACTAAGTCTGCAACTGCAACAGTTGAATACCCAGCACAATTACATACCATAATATCTTTTTCTTTGCAGTAATCCATAGCAACATGATCTACTCCAGTAAATGCAACACATATCATTTTTAAATTAGGACAGTTTTCTATTACTTCTTTCTTGTATGGTAAATTAGAAAGTACTACAACATCAGCATCTTTACTTCTTTCTATTAAAGTTTCAGTCTCTTCTACTCTGGTGTCATAATATATTATTTCTATTTCATTTCCTAAAGTGTCTTTTGCCATACCTAATAATTTATCTTTATCGATACCTAATGGTTCTAAAATTACTAATTTCATTTTCTTTGTTCTCCTTTATCTTTTATATTTATAATACTTTATCTCATTTTGCCAACTTATAATTCACTAACATTATTACAAATAGAAGCGCTCTAACAATTTTTCACTTCTATGATTGCAATTTTATGCCTATTTTATTAAATATATTTACTTTACAATTAATATATCTAGCACTTTTTATTATACCTGTTATTATCTAAAAAATAAAACCACAAAAACCTTACAGATAAGATTATAGTAAAAGTAATTGTGATTATAGAGATTATATTTTAATTTAGTAGCTAAGTAAAACTCAAATTTACTATTTATACATATGAAATCGAATGCATACTAGCATATCTTAGTTTTATAAATTAATAAAAGACAGTAGAGTTTTTAATTCAAAACTTTCCACTGTCTTTGATTCATTCTATAGATACCCAATTTAAAAATTAGACTTCTAGTTAGAATAACTGTCTATACTTGTTAAATTTGAGAGTATCACTATACTAGAAATCAGTAACATATTGTTTGTAGTGTTTAATTGGAATTTTAACGATAACGATTCTTGACTAGAAGTTGTTCCACTCTGCTTGTTCGACGCTTACCGTTGAAGCAAGTAGAGTGGGTACAACTTCTAGTCGTAGAATCATCCGTCAAAATTCCTAGAAACCGAAACACAATATGTTACTTATTTCCGTAAGTTACACATAAGTCTAACTTTTAATTTATGCATAAACATCAATTTTTGTGCTTGAGACTACTGCATTAGAATTGTAATTTGTAGCACTAGTGCTGCTATTATCGGAATCTTTTGTTGAACTAGATGCCTTATCGGCACTCTTAGCGTTTTGAACTTCCTGAGCCTTCTGGTTTTCTTGAGCTCTTGCTGTTTGTATTTCTGCTTGAACTGCTTGAATCTGAGATTGTATCTCTGCCGCTTTAGCTTGTTTTGTTTTTGTGTCTAAGCTAGAATCAGAATTAACTTTCGCCAATTCTGATTGAAGACTTGATAATTGTGCTTCAAGTGAACTAACATCTGTCCCCCCCGAACTACTTGAGCTACTCGAACTACTGGATGTACTTGAAGTCTTACTCGAAGTGCCTGACTGCTTAAGCGCATTAGCTGATTGAGTAAGTGCACTAGCCATTGTGGAATTAGTATTAGTTGTCATTATATATACCTCCAAAATATTTCTTATTTAAAATAGTCTCCTATAGTTTAACTTGGAGACTATCTTGAATCTTATCTTCCTGATTTTATGTTATTGTTCCAGCCGATACCAAGCCATCTAATGGATTTATTTGAGTCATATTTATTTATTACATACTTAATTTATTTAAGTTCATGGCTTCTTCGAACGCACTTTCAATAACATCTTCTTGCTCTTGAGTTATAGTCCCTGCTGATACTAGGCTGTCTAATGGATCTACTTGTGTACTAGTTGATGAAGCATTTCTGCTTGGTCCATTTGCTTTCATTGCCTCTTCAAATGCAGTTTTAATAGCATTCTCTTGATCCTCTGTTATTGTCCCAGATGATACTAAGCTATCTAATGGATCTTCTGGTGTACTAGTTGATGATACACCTCTATTGGGTCTATTCGCTTCAAGTGCGCCCTTAATTGCATCTTCTTGCTCCTGAGTTATTGTGCCTGCTGACACCAAGCTGTCTAACGGGTCTGTTTGGGTATTAGTTGATGATGCACCTCTGCTTGGTCTATTTGCTTCAAATGCGCTCTTAATTGAATCTTCCTGCTCTTGAGTTATTGTTCCTGCTGATACCAAACTATCTAGTGGATTTGATCTTACATTATTACTTGTCGCTGATGCACTTGTTCTATTTGCTTTCATAGTTTCTTCTAATGTACTTTTAACAGCATCTGCTTGATCCTGAGTAATAGTTCCTGCAGTTATTAAGCTTTGTAAAGGGTTTTGAGGTTTAGCGTTATTACTATATATTCCAGAAGATTGAATTTCTTTTCCTCTAGATTGAAATACGCTTTGAACAGCATCTGCTTGGTCTTGAGTGATGGTTCCAGCTTCCACTAAACTAGCTAAAGGATTATTACTAGATATATTTTGAGCAGAATTTTCTAATGCTTGAAGACCTTGCTGACTTATTGAAACAAAATTATTATCTTCTTGATTTTTTTTCTGTTCTAATTTAGTCTGCTGTAAAACCCTTGCTTCCTGTAACCTTTTTTGAAGATACACCTCCATATTGTTTTGATTACTACTTATCGTATTCATGCTATAATTCTCTCCTTCGACCTGCTTCCCTGCAATTATTTTCTCCTATACATATTTCATCGAAATAAATCATTAAAAATCTAACGTAATGCTGTGGCAGCTTTGTGGCAAATTTGTGGCAAATAAATACATCTACAAATTTACAATAATATTTAAGATAACTATATGGTAGAATATATCTTGAGGTGAACTAATTTCATGAATAGGAAACTTATATATATTGCTGACGATGAAGTAAATATAAGCAGCATCATAAAATCTTTTCTCGTAAGAGAGGGTTTTGATGTAGAAACTTTTGTCGATGGACATGCCATTCTTAAAGCTTTTAAGGAAAGGCAGGCTGATATGCTTATATTAGATATTATGATGCCTGAAATAGATGGATATGCGCTTTGCTCTTTAATAAGACATAAAAGTTGTGTCCCTATTATAATTGTTTCAGCAAAGGATACAGAATTTGATAAAATAACAGGTCTTAAGTTAGGTAGTGACGATTATCTTACAAAGCCTTTTAGTCCTTTAGAACTCATTGCAAGAATTCATAGTATTTTTAGAAGAATAGATTTAGACAAAACCCCAGCGGCTGATACTAAAATTATTAAAATATCAGATGTATTAATAAACCTTGATACCAAACAAGCCCAGGTGAATGGATCCCCCCTAGGTCTTACTGTAATGGAATTATCACTCCTTAACTACCTCATAGAAAATAAAAACAGAGCTGTCAGCCGAAGTGAACTCTTAGATAAAGTTTGGGGATTTGAAAATAGAGTAGAAACTAGAGCTACTGATGATATGATAAAAAGAATACGTAAAAAGCTTTCCGATTTAAATTCAGAGTTGAAAATTCATACAGTATGGGGATTTGGCTTTACAGTATACGATAAATAAATTCTTAAATAACCAATACATAAATTTATAACTTTATTCTAAATACCTATAGACTGGATGATATTATGAAAAGAGAGACAATAAAATGGAGAATATTTAAATATAATATTATTGTAATTTTTATGCTGGCAATATTAACTACAGTAATATTTAATGTTACTGTCCGAATGTACATGGAAAATAATACCATAGAACAATTAGAGAGAATTGCATCAAACGCTGAACAAACTGCACTTCAGCATGGTCCCGATTTTTTCCCAAAGAAACCACAACCTCATCTTCCTGAAGATTTATATGATAATGGGCCACATATCGATGCAAAAGATGTTACTGATCCCTACAGATATTATTTTTTGTTAGATCATTCACTTAAAGAGCCCTTTTCTTTATTAAATTCAGATTTTATCTTGCTAGATAAAGATAAAAGTAGGATTAATCCTTTTCCAGACAGATCTACTTCTACCCACATTGATCTTACAAAACTGATTATAGATAAAATTAACGGTGCTAAAGATATTGATACACAATTAGAAGTAAATCTTAATGTACACGATACTGAATACATCGCTATTATAAAACCAGTATCTGATAAAAATTCTTTTGGTTTAGGGTGGATAATTATATATTCAAATGTTGAAAAAATAAATCAACTTCAATTAGTGATAAACTGCATTCTTTTTTTCATACTTATTTTTTCTGCATTAATAACAGTTGTCTTTTCCTCACGTGTATCGAAAAAAATAACCGAACCTTTTTCTCATCTTAATGAATATATAAGTTATATTTCAGAGAGAAACTTTGGTAGAAAGATTGAAGTACCTGTATATGATGAGTTGCGTGATTTCGTACACAATATTAATACTATGTCTGAGAAACTTGAAATACATGATAAGGCTCAAAAAACCTTTTTACAAAATGCATCGCACGAGTTTAGAACTCCGCTCATGTCGATTCAAAGCTATGCTGAAGGTATAAAATACGGTGTTGTCGACATAGATAGTGCTGTCCCAATTATACTTTCGGAAATAAACCGAATGACGAATTTAGTGGCGGATTTGTTATACCTGTCTCGACTTGATTCAATTGAAGAGAATTATAATTATGAAGATTTAAATTTAAATGAATTAATATATGAGTGTGTTCAACGATTGGATCTATTGGCCGAAAAAAATAATATAGCACTAAAGATCGATCTTCCAAAAGAAATATCGAAAATATATGGAGATGAAGAAAAACTTTCCCGAGCAATTACAAATATTATTAGTAATTGTATAAGATATGCAGACAATATTGTTTCAGTAAAATTACAAATTGTAGATGGCTCAATAGTAAAACTAATAATTTCAGACGATGGACCAGGTTTCAAAAATAATGAACTTCCTAATATATTTGAAAGATTCTATAAAGGAACCAAAGGCAATTTCGGACTTGGACTATCTATAAGTAAAAACATAATTGAAAAATTAAATGGAAAAATCACTGCCGAGAATTCATATCTGGGTGCATTATTTATAATTGAGTTGCCTATATATAAAATTTCTTAACTATAAACTAACATATGCATTGCTATAAATTACAGAATATAAATGTATTGCTAAGAACTCAAAATATAAAAACACTTGCTTTAAGAGGTTATTTTAAGTTTACTGCTAAACAACCGAAAGGGAATATATGTGTTTGCTTCGGTTCCTTGAAGATTTTACTGGATTATTCTAAGATTACAAGTTGTACCCAAAGTGCTTGCTTCAATGGCTGCGCATTGAACAAGCACATTCGGAACAACTTATAATCTAGAATCATAACCAGCAAAATCTTCTTATGAACACTGCGCAAAAACATATATTCCCTTTCTAGTCTAGCAGTAAGCTTAAAATAAGTTCTATATTAATGCAAGTATTTTGGGTTAGTAGTATCTTTAATGAAGGGTATTTATAGTCTTTAAAAGAAATTTACATACTTTTAATACACGAAACATATGAAATTGGAAAGGGTATCCGTGAAACTCTTAAAGTGATAACAAAACAAATAAAAAGAATACATATATGTGGAGCAGGCATTGAAAAATAAGCTGCTGCATATCTTACTGAGAAATTGTTCCATGTCCGCTTGACCGCAAGAGCATGCAGATGTGGGTACAACTTGACCTTTAGATATGCTCAGCGAAAATTTTCATAGTCCTGCGGAACATATATGTATTCTCTTTCGGTTGTTCATTACCTTTACTCGTAATTATTTTTCAAAATCCTTATACATCAAACTTGGCTGAATTCCCGTATTATTTTGATATTTTCCGCTATCGTATAAATCATATTCTCCGTGTATGTCGTGATAATAGATTTGGCATATTTCTACATTAGGGTAAATTCGTATAGGTTGAACGCAGAAAATTTCTAATGTCCAATATCCTGAAAATCCAATATCACCAAAGCCTGCTGTTACATGAATAAATAGCCCAAGTCTCCCTGTAGAAGATCGTCCTTCAAGCATTGGAACATATTTACTTGTACTAGTAAACTCATTTGTCCTGCCTAAGTATAATTTTCCTGGTTCTAATAGCAAACCTTCCTCTGGAATAATTATTTTCTTTGTTTTATTTGGAACTTTCATATCCAAGACATCATTTTCATATATCAATAATTCATTATGTAAAGATAAATTATAACTATTAGGATTTATTCTTTTTTCATCGAATGGTTCAATTATTATATCATTACCGATATCTTTTAATATCTCTTTTCCTGATAATATCATTAATTTATCCCCCTCGTTCTTTCAATTCATAACAAATAATCTCTGTTGTAAATAATCAATCACTACATCAATATATAAAAGATACTTACCAAATATCATTTTATTTAATATTTATTCATATATTCTTATTCATTTAAAATCTCTTTAAATTCTAACAATATAGTCCTAACTTTTTCTTCATCTAAAGGTTTATAACTTTTTATATATCCAGACGCGTCAAGCGCTTCATAAGCTTTCTTACTCATCGAAATCCAATTTTCTGGTATATATACCCATACTATATCTTCATATTTGCAACTTAATAGAAAATGCTCTAACCCCCAAAATGCATATTCTTCAATCTCGTGTAATTCATTAAAACGCTTATAATCTGTTACAACTTGAGAGGTTAATTGGTATCTATATATATCTACATAAAAAAAATCAAATACCTCTTTTTCAGCCTTAAAAGCATCACCATTTATTATTTTAATCTTTTTATTTTCTTTAAAATTTTGCTTATATAAACTTATGACTTCTTCACTTATCTCATATACGATAACTTCTTTTACTTTTGATTTCTTCGCTATCTCTTGAACTATATATCCAATTCCAAGCCCAACTATCCCAACTCTTCCATATGCAAAAGAAATAGGCCCATATGAACTTTCTACCTCTTTAGGAGTAAGTTTCATCAAATTAGTATCATTCTTATATAATTGAACTATATCTATATCAACTTTTTCTTTATTCTCATACATATATCCTTCTAGACCTTGTTCTAGCATGGTATTTTTAACTATTCTATAGTCACCACAAGTTCCTTGATTAATTATTTCAGCATATTTTTTTATCTCTTGGAACACAAACTTTTTATTATATGGTTTCATAGTTAATTCCCTTTCTTCTAATATTTGGCTTGAAATCTATAGCCAAGATTTCATATATTCCATTAGCACTTTTAAATTACATGTATAATTTTACCATACTTTTTATTAAATTAATATATTTAATAAACCATAATATAATATCACATTATTAGACATAATATAACTGTTATTATAAACTTTTTATTTGAATATATATGTGCTATACTATCTTTAATGATTGAATATCATTAAATCAATATTTTATTAAGGTAGGTGTTTATATGAAAAATGTTACTATAAGTGAAGAAGCATATAATGAATTTAAAGGCTTTTTAGAAGAAAATAAAATAACCGACTTCAATATTAGAATAAATTTCGCTGGTAATTCATGTAGTGGCCCAGTTTTCAATATATCTCTTTCAGAAGCTACTGATGATGATGAAGTGGAAAAAATAAATGATATTACATTTATGTTCGAAAAAACTTTAGCAGAACAATTCGGTGGATTCATAATTCTTTCTTCTGAAGAAAATGAAGGCAATGGATTAAGTCTTAAGCCTGTTATCGCACCTGAAGGTGGATGTGGCGGCTCTTGTGCTGGATGCCACTAAAATAATAAGATGTAGAATAAATATATACATATTTATTCTACATTTTTTATTTATAAACATCTCTTATAAGACTTAATTTAATTTTTGCCCTTATAGCATTTAAATATGCCCCTTATGAATTCGTATTTTTTGTTTCTTCTATCTTCCACTGTAAATTTACATAACTATCGCTTATATCATAGATACCTTCAAGCATATCTATCCAATAATGTTCCTTTATAACTTTCTTTTCTTTAGCTTCTCCTGTTACTCCATTTAATGTTTTTTCATTAAAATCATTAAAATACTCATATAATTTAGAAGAAATTTCATGCATAGATTTAAAGGATTCCAAATCTTCGCTTTCTAATATAAATTTGTCTCTTTCATTTTTCATTTCTTTATTTAATACAGATAACATGTATTCCTTTATTCTTCCGTGTATATCATTTTCCATTATTTTTTTAGTTTTTATATTCTTAGAAAACAGAGGTATTGCATTTTGCATATAAGAGCCATATTGTTGCCAAAGCTCCATTGTGTCACTAGACATAACATCGTAGTTTTTATATAGTTTTAACAAATCTTCATTTTTTATACTTTTTTCTTCTACACTCTTAGATAAAATATCCATATTACTTTCATTTCTTTGTTTAAAATCTTCTATCTTAGTATATGATTGCTGTTCAATTTTATATTTATAATTATTTAATTTAAAAAATGTATATAAATTAAATATTATGCTTATTACAAGAAGTACAGATAATAACATTAAATAATCTATATTTTTTATTCCTTTAACCAAGAATACACCTCCTTTGTTATAATCTATTCTAACATAGAAGCTTATATTTGCATATTTAAAGTTATTTCACGAAAATAATAGACCAACTCTGAAAGTATACTACTTATTCCATTTTTTTATATTTTTAGTTCTAAGGTACATGTTAGATATCTATATTGTTCTTCTAAAATTTATCATCTAGCCCAATCATGTATAGCTTCATTAACCATTTTCAAGCCTATATTACCTTCGATAATTTCTTTTACTTCTGTATTTATTCTTTTTACCTCTCCATATGGAGTTTTTAGAGATAGCTCTTCATTTCCAGACACAACCCATATTATTTTTTTATTAATTGGTTTCACGCCTAGTTCATTTTCCCCCACCCCATCAGTAAAATATATTAGTACTGAATTTCTCAAATTATTATCTAAAATATATTGAAATACTGGAGTAAATTTTGTTGAGCCGTTATTCCTAGCTCTTTTGCGAATATCCTTCTCACTGGTAAGCTTATATACACTTCTAATTTCATTATCACATTCAATAATTGTAATGCTATTTTTTGCATTAGCAGTTATTGATAGTATTTCGACTAAAATTTTATGCATATCATCATCTTTCATACTAGCACTTATATCAATTGCAACAATTAATTCGGATTCATTTTTAGGTAATCTTCCTCGTAGATCCAGCCTTTCTGATTGTCTTCTATCTCTTCTTGTTATAGTTTTCTTATATCCTGATTTTACTGTTGGTAATATATTCTTCAAAACCACCTGCCAAGGTATTTCAGCAGTTTCACTATATGCTAAAATTATATTCTCTAATCCTTTAGGTGTATTCTTTGTATAAGCACTTATAGCTGTTTTCTTTGTTAAGCTTTTTATATCTTCTTCACTTATTTCAATTTCTTCCCATAAATCGTGAGCTTTAGTTATATCGATCTCACGTCCTAAATCCTTACTTATTTTATCCTTTTTTATTCTAGATTTAATGGACTTATATATTTCTTCGGCGTATTCCTCAATACTTCTATTTTCTCCAAGTAATAAATTATACTCCATATTTACAGCACTAAGCCTTTTACTTGAACCTGGTAAATCTTTTATATACTGATTAATTGAAATATCTAACGCAACATTTATTGCCTCTTTGCTAAATCTATTCTTTAATCTTTTTTCCCTTTCAAAATGGGAGTTCATTATATGATATATTTCGTGTTTAAATAACGCTGCCATTTCTTTCCTATTACATTCCAAAAATAAAAATGGATTAAAGTACATATTAAAGCCGTCACGTCTAGGAATAGTAGCAATTGGAACTGTTAAATTAACACTTATATCTCTTCTCACTCTGAGCATAAATTGTCCAAAAAAAACATCCTGAGTTTGCAATAAATATAAAATAACACTTTCAACTAATTCGAAAAAATTTCTTCTATAATCATCATTAAATTTAACTTTTTCCTCTAGTAAATATGCCTCTTTTAGAAGCTGCTGTCTTCTATCTTCAAAATCCAAAAACTATTCACCTCTTTTACCATAAATAAACATCATGTGACTTAAACTTATGTGTTAACTTGCCGAAATAAGTAACATATTGTGTTTCGGTTTCTAGTAAAGTTGTACACTTAAGGTTTAGTAAGAATGGAAATGTCTTTATCTATAGATAATATACTTAAATTGAATATCTATATATCTATAAGATTTTGTATCTTCTTATCGGCTAAAAATATTGAAAAATGCTTCAATGAATTCATCATTTTCAAGCAGTCTTTCATATATTCCACCTTTATAATCTCTCTTAATTTCTTTCATTATTCCGAGTCTTAAATCTCTTGGATATAAATTTAAGAGTTCTGAGAATAATCTAAAATTCTTTTCAATAGGAACACTTTCCAAATATCTTAATGAATTTTTTGCTAATATATATAACCTTGAGTGATTTTCATCTTGTACCTTTTCTTTTAAATCAAAGCTTAAGATATCATTATTAAATACATCTTCTGTTCTTATTAAAGGCTTTTTTAGATTGACGAGAAAATTAGCAAAGTCATTAGCTATATTAACTCCAACGTTTCCTCTTACAGCATTCAAAAATATATCTAATGGATATTTATCTTTGTTATTTAAATATATTTTATATGCTTTTGATATCCTTTCCCAGCTTCTTGGCGTAGCCTTTATAGTTTCATCTGATTCAGACATATGTAGATATTCCGGAAACGTAGATAAAAATTCTATAATATGCTCGTCTATGTTTCCGTTTTCGCTCATTCCCCATTTAATCCATTCCTTGATATCTGAATCGAGCTTTACCCAAACAAACCTATCTTCCTGAGCTGGATCCATATCTACAACATCATATTTACTATTATGAAATCCATCATTTCTATTGGAAGGATTCATTGCTGCTATTACCTTTACTCTTTCACTCAATATATATCCATTAATTTCTCTATTCAAAATTAAGTTCATAAGCTCTTGAGCAACTGCATGATCACACCTATTTAACTCATCTATAAATAGAATAACATCTCTATTTTGATCTTCTTTTATGGCTTTTTCAATTTCAATTAATTTGCTATGGGTAGCGTACATTGTAACTCTATTTTCAACTACTGGTAAGCCTCCTATTTCCCCTTCTTTTAATAAATTAGCATCAATTGTAACTAAATAATGTCCATTATCTCTTGCTATACGCTTAACTAAAGAAGTCTTTCCAATTCCACTTTCACCTATAATCAAAGGAACATCATTTGCCGCTACTATTAAATCTACTGTTTTTAAACATTCTGAATAATTCAAAATTTTCACCTCCTGTCTTATATTGATAATTTATAATCTACAAGTAATTTTTTTGCATTGTTACTTCCAAATTCTCTAACGAAATTAATTTTATCCATTTCTAAAATCTCTAATTCTATGAAATCTTCGATGTATTTTTTCTCGATATTTTCATCCTTAATTTTCTCTTGAAGAATCTCAACTACTAACTCCACATCAACACTCTCATAAATATATTTAACTACGTTTATATTTTCATGAATGAATACTTTTATATCGTCTAAATCATAGTTAGAAATATAATTAATGGCTTCACCGTTTAGTTTCACCGCTCTGACCTTAGCCCTCAAACTAGGATTTTTTATAAATCTAATAGCTCCATAATAATTTTCTATAGCTGCAAGCTGAACTTCTTCTGAAGGACTTTCTATATACTTGATTGCATCATAATCTTTACTTACTGCTAAAAGCTGTAATTCTTCACTAGGATTTTTTACAAATTGTATTGCCCATCCCTTAGCTTTGATAGCTTCCTCAATAATTTTCTCACCAGGATTATCGATTAGCTCCAATGAATTCCACAAGCTTTTAACACATATTATACCAATTTCCTCATCAAGATCTTTAATATATTTAACGTTCAAAGGAGTGCTCTTAATAGCCTGTTTTTGAACTTCTTTACTAGGATTCTCTATATATTTTATGTTGTTTCCATTATTTTTCACAACAAATAATTGTAATTCTTCACTTACTTCATCTAATTCACGAATATACTCAGGATGATTTTTTAATTTTAATAATAATTCTTCCTTATTCATAATTTCTCCTTTACTTTCTATTTATAATTTTATTTACCTAATATTAATTATTATATACTATAAAAGGCTTATATAAAACAGATAATATATAGAGCTTAATTGTTTAAGTTTAATTATCATTGAGAAACACCATAAAGCTATGTTTGATTGTAACTATCAAACATAGCTTTAATTAATCTTTATATCTTTCAATTTCCTTCTTAACAGAAAATAATAAACTATTTAATTCCCACACTTCACCGTCTTCAATTAACTTGTTTAAAGTTTTTTGATATCTAGATGCTTCTACCTCTTTACCTAATGAAATAAGGGTCAACAGTGAATTCATTATATTCGAGATTAAGTGGGATTTAACTTCAAATAGCTTTTGAGCATCCTTTATTTCATCTTTAATCTCAAGCATTTCTTCATCTAATCTAAATGCTGCATCCGCAGATCTCTTAAGTTTTGCTTTTAATTGTTCTGGTATGTGCTGTTTATATTTATAATTTAAGGAATGTTCGATTGTTGCCCAAAAATTCATTGCCAGTGTTCTTATTTGAAATTCTGCCAAAATTTCTACTAAACCTTCTGCCATATTAACTGGATACTTTATTATCATGTGGTAACTTCTATAGCCGCTTTCCTTAACATTTCTTACATAATCCTTCTCATAAAGAATCTGCATATCCTTACGGCCCCTTAATATTTCCACCACAGTATCTATATCATCAACAAACTGACACATGATTCTTATGCCTGCAATATCTTCAAGTTCATACCTAATTCTATCTATTGGAATTTCAAACTTGTTAGCTTTTTCTAACATGCTCGAAACTTCCTTCACTCTTCCAGTTACAAATTCTATAGGTGAGTATTCATTTTTTCTTCTATATTCTTTTCTAATTGATTTTAATTTAACTTTAAGCTCATCTACCGCTTGCTCGTAAGGCATTAAAAAAACCTTCCAATCACTTATTGCCATTGCTACCACCCTTTAATAACTTCATTCCTCAATATCGTCCTTATCTATTATATCAAAAACTTTAAAATTAGTGTAAATAATAATATATAAAGTACCTAAAAAATTTTCATAATCTATTTATGAATTTATTTAATATGATATAATTTATATTGAGGATACAAAAAAATATTTTTTAAGTTATGTACTTTTAATGGGGTGACTAAAATGAACGATACTAATATTCTAAACCATTTATTTGATAAACAAACAGTTTGTCCTGTTTGTGATTCGCATTTCAAGGTCAAAACTGTAAAATCTAAGTCACCGAGAGTTACTTCCAAGGATTCAGATTTTTTTATTAGGTACTCAGTAATAAATCCATATTTTTATGATGTTATAATATGTAATTCTTGTGGTTATGCTGCAATGAAATCAGACTTTGAAAAGATTAAATCTCATAAAAAAGAACTTGTTTTAAGTAATGTAACTCCAAAATGGAAACCAAGGGAATACCCTATTATTTTGGACGAAAAATCAGCAATTGAGCGCTATAAATTATCTTTATTAAATGCTGTACTTATTGGCCTTCCAGAAAGTACAAAAGGTATGATTTCGCTAAAAATTGCTTGGATGTATAGATTACTTAATAATGATGAGCAAGAGAACCTTTTCTTGAAGCAAGCTCTTGATGGTTTTAACTCTGCATATACCAATGAAATTTTTCCTATTTACGGATTACAAAGAGATTCTTTAATGTATTTACTTGGTGAATTAAACAGAAAGTTAGATAATTCTCAAGATGCATTATTATGGTTCTCTAGAACGATTGTTAGTACGAACTCTTCTGCTAAGGTTAAAGAAATGGCTAGAATCGGTAAAGATTTAATTAAAAATACAAACAATTAGAAATATTTTTAATTTATTACTAAGGGGGATATAACATGGGATTTTTCAAAAATAATAATAAAGCTGCTTCTGATAACAAAACTTCACAAGTTACTCAAGTTGCAGAAAATAGCAGTAATATAATTGAAAAGGATTTAAGTAAAATTAATGACATAAAAGGTAATGTTGAGACTATGGATAATTCTATTAAGGATATTACATCATCTGTTTCGTCATTAGTATCTTCTGCTGAAACTCAAACAAAAGAAATACGAAATGCTAAAAATATGTTATCTAATTTTAGATCGAATATGGAAGATTTAGCAATTAATATAACTAATGTCCATATTAAAGTATTAGATACAGATAAATTAGCCGATAATGGTTTAAATACAATTGACCATTTAGATACATCGTTAACTGACCTTGAAGATGCATTTACTGTTTCAACTTCGACTGTTAATGCCCTAGTATCAAAGCTTGAATCTGTAAATAGTATAACTGATTCTATAAGTCAAATAGCAAGTCAAACTAACCTACTATCTCTAAATGCAGCTATAGAGGCTGCTAGAGCCGGTGAAGCTGGTAAAGGATTTTCAGTTGTTGCTGGTGAAGTTAGAAAACTTGCTGAAAATTCAAAGCTTGCTGTTCAAAGTATAACAAGCATATTGGAAGAAATCAAAGTTGATATTTTAAAAGCATCCAATGCAATGAATTCTGGTAATTCAGCTTTAGTTACTCAACACAATTCATTGGAAGAAGCTAAAGATAGTTTCTCTAATATAAAATCTTCTATTGAGGAAGCTACTGATGAAATCAATACTTGTATAGAAAATTTGACTACTGCTTCTGAAACAAAAGATAATGTTATTTCAACAATTGACAACATCAGTGTTGCATTTGAAGAACACGAAGCTTTATCTAAGGAAATTGCCGTGGATCTCAATACTCAAGAAAATGCTATAGGAAAAATTAACAAATCAATAGATAATCTACTCTAAAAATTTTATTGTTTGTTACATAAAAATAAAGGATATCTAACTTCTATAATTAGATATCCTCTTTTTTTATAAGTAAGCTTTATATTAACTAACATTCATTATTTAGCGTTCAAAATAAAATCACTATTGCTCAATAAATATCTTATAGCTACAGTTAAATTCTTTCCCTATTTCTAATGGAAGTACGCCTTCCTTTTCTTTGAATTCTCCGGTGAAATCTCCATAATCTGCATGACCAAACCAAGGTTCGATACATACGAACGGTGCACCTTTTGATGGCGCCCATATACCCATGTATGGAAAGCCTTTAAATTCCACACTTATAGATTTATTGTGATTTCTTGATTTAATTGTAATCTTATCTGATTTTAAATCATTAAACACTAATGCATCATTTTTAAAAACTTCTTTATTAAGTTCAATTATATTACTATTGATTAAATATGCCTTCTTATCATGAGTAAAACGTACATTCTCATCAAAACACATAATTGAGCTATTTTCAATTTGGTTAAATTTGAGATAATAGTCCTCTAAAACTTCGTCTTTTTCAATTGGGCACATAAATGCAGGATGAGCACCCAACGAAAAATAGATTACTTTATTATCTAAATTAATTACTTTATAGCTTACTACTACACAACTTTCGTCAAGCGTGTATGTAACTTGTAAAGAAAATTTATAAGGATAGATCTCTAGAGTTTTATCGGAATATCTTAATTCAAAAGTAATACTATCTTTACTTTGAGATAACAATGTAAACTCTGATATCCTAGCAAACCCATGAGATTGAAGTTCGTATTCTTTGCCATCAATCCTGTACTTAGAATCCTTAAGGTTCCCCACTATTGGAAATAAGTGTGGTGAATGATATCTCCAGTACTCTGGATCTCCACTCCAAAGATATTCTGTTCCTTCTTTTTTACCAGTTATAGAATGCAATTCTCCCCCATGAGTACCGGCAGCAATTTTTATTTTTTCATTTTCTAAAGAATAAATCATAAAACTTTCCCTCCAAAGATTAATTATATAATTATATCAGCTTAAAGAATTCTTTTAGGATTAAAATCAAGATAATCTGCTGAGGTTAATATGTATTCAATGCCGTCAAGATACCCATCTAACACCTTCCCCAATAATACTGGTCCGTGTAAATGCCCATATACAACCTTTTCTACATTATATTCTTTTATTATTTTAGTAAATTCAGACTCCTCAAATTTCTCATTTGTTGGAGGATAATGAAGCATGACAATTATCTTCTCAAAACCGTTTTTCTTCGCTGCATCTAGAGAAAGTCTTAATCGTATCTGCTCTCTATCATATATTTTTTTATCCTTATCGCTATACTTTTCTCCACTTGGACACATCCATCCTCGTGTTCCACATATAGCATAGTCTTCATAACTATAAAAATTATTTTGAAGAAATTTAGTATTTTCGTATTTTCTATTTAGCTTTGAAATACTTACCCACCAGTAATCATGATTACCCTTACTTATAATCTTTTTCCCTGGCAATTCATTAATCCAATCTAAGTCGTACTTACTATCTTGTTCTTTTAAAGACCAAGATATATCTCCAGCTATAAGCACCATATCTTCTTCAGTTATTTTGCTAACCCAATTTACTTTTATTTTATCACAATGATCTTTCCATTTATCTCCAAAAATATCCATTGGTTTCTCAACATTAAAACCTAAGTGCAAATCTGAAATTGTATAAAGTGCCATTTGTTTATCACCTTTCTATTATCCGTATGTAAGTCATCTCTTCTTATCTAAATCCGTAAGAAAAGCTATTACATGTGCTACCGATTCATATAATTCCGCAGGAATTTCATCTCCAACATCTACATTGCATAATAAATCAGTTAATTCCTTATTATAGACTATTGGTACTTCATTTTCTGCTGCTTTTTCTATTATTTTATCTGCAATATGCCCCATTCCAGCTGCTGTAACAATTGGAGCGTCGCTATTAAATTCGTATTTTAATGCTGCTGCTCTTTTCCTGTGATTCATATTTTGTACACTCCTAATCAATATTTCACATATATTAAAATGTACAATTTAAGATGAAATCTCTTACGACTTAAAAAAATATTATAATTTCAAAATCTTTCATTGCACATAATAGCTAATTCGTCAAATTAAATATATTAAGATATCAATACTAATTATACCTTAATATCGATAGTAGAAATAGTTAAATCGTTAAAGAAATTTCTACAACTAGCCAGATCTACAGGTTTATCTTTAGTCGCTACACTTATATTAACAAATAATCCAAGAGTTGATAATCCATCCGCTAGCTTTGACTTATTATTATTTAGGGTAGATGTAAATTTATTATCACATTTCAAATTTACATCAATTCTATTTTCCCTTAAAGTTAAATATCCGTCTATCTCGCCTAAGTTTACTGTTCTAACACTAACAACCATTTTAGCATTGGTTGTATCGATTTTTTTTCCATCTTTTCTATTATCCTTAATTATAAGCTTACAAGGATATTCTTGGTTGTTTGCAGTTATAGGAACATTTAAATAATAATATTCATTGCTAATAGAATTAAACATCTTTATATCATTAATATTAGCTTTAACTAGATTCATAATCTTCTCATATCCAGAATCTTTTAAATCTGTTTGTGCTAATATATTTTTAACTATATCTCTTACATTATCAATTCTTTCCTTCATTTCCGTTTTTATGGCTTCTTTATTATCTATATTACTTCTTTCAAATAAATCACCAGAATTTAGTTTTCCTAAATTAAAATTATCTTTAGTTACAACTTCATCCTTAATTGTACCTATAGATGCTTCTTTAGGATGGATAGTACTTTTATCATTTAATAATTTAGTGAAATCTCTAAATTCATTATCTGTAATTTCAACTTTCTCACCATCTATATTGCTAAGCAATAACTCTAATTTATGCTTAGCTGTTGACTCAACAAGTCGTTCAGCTTGAGTTTTAGGTCCATCATTTGTTGCAATACTCTCTCCTATAGTATCTTTTATTAATTTTACTATTTCTTTATCCTCTAACTTTTTAACTAAAGATTCACGAAGTTCTACCTTTTCATTATTAGTACTTATACTTTCCCTTACAGCATTTTTTTGGACAATATCTAATTCACTATCTTCACTTCCTGCTAATGTTTTTAGTACGTCTAATACATTTATCTTCTTAGTCGTTGGATCATTTTCATTATATCTTTTGGATGCTAAAGCTGTAGTTGAATCTATAGGATTTTTAGTTAATTCCGCTTCCTTGTTTACTATTTTATTTCTAAATATAGTTTCAATATCATTCTCTAATGAATTTGTGAAATTCTCTAGAGAGCTTAAAGAATTACTTATTTTTTTAAGAATTTCCTCTATTGAAGAATCTCCTTTAAATAGTTTATTGAAACTATTTATATTTTCTTCAGAAAAATCTAAGTTATTCTCTATAAATGTGAGTATATCATCAGATCCCATATTCTTAAATTCATTTAAAAATTTTGTTAACATTTCCTTTATAGCTTGGCCTTCAGCGCTACCAGATGATATATTCTTACTTTGAAGATACGTTTGAATAAAAGACTCCATTTCCTTAGGATTATCACTCATCTTTCCATTAAATTGAAGCAATCCTCTTATTTGATTTATATTTTCTCTAGTAAGAGGAATATTACGCCTTACCATTTTCTTCAAAAGATCAATATCTTCTTTAGAGAGACCTTCTTTTTCAATAATTTCTCTAAAATTATCATCTTCAGTGGTTTCTTCACTTCCAGCTCCTTTAACTAGCTTAAGTTTCAATTTTCCATTTTCGAATCCATCTACTTGAAACTTAAGCAATTTAATATCATCTAAATTAACCTTCTCCTCAATTTCAGCAATAAATTGCCATCCATCCGCTAGCCTTATTGAAACATCTTTTCCGTCCCCTTTTGCGACCACTCTTCCTGTAAAGCGTTCCCCTACCTCAAAAGTTAACTTGCTAGAAATTTTCTTCGTATTTACATTATATCCATTGTTTACATTCCAAATTCCTGGCATATCATCTTCTCCCCTACTAAACTATTACTTAAGCATACTCTTAATATATTTATCGTATAAGAAGAGTTTAAGTTAACTATTATTAATATCTAATTTCATGTAATTCTCTGCTTTATATATTCTTAGTGTACTATAAATAACAACTAAATTAAATGAAATAAATACTTATGTCTCAAAGTACCTCAACAAGTACACGAATAACAACAATATATTAACAATGATTGTAATAAATGGTTTTCTATCATGAATAGGAGATTCATTGCTTCCAATGATTTGTAGTATGATAAGGGTACGTACAAATACTAACTCTGTTAATTTAAACTAAAAATATTAATAAAAATAGTATATGTATTTTCTTCACAGAATAGATTTCTAGATGTGTTGGACGATTTCTATATAAAGATTTGATAAGTAAAATTCTTTTGAATTATTCATATTAATTTATATAGTATATTGTCACCTATATAGGTGACAATATACTGAAGAAAATTATTTATATTCCTTAGATTCTTCTTCTCCTTTTAATACCCTAATAACCCCTTGAGCTAAGGCAAGCATTTCATCTTCGCCTGGATAAACCACTATAGGTGCTATAAATGACACTTTTTCACTTATTAGATTAACCATTGGTTTTCCGTAAGCCATACCACCAGTTAATATTATTGCATCTACTTGACCATTAAGTACCGCTGCTGCCGCACCAATATCTTTTGACACTTGATATCCCATTGCATCGTGTATTAATTTAGCTTTTGGATCTCCTTCAAGTGCTGCATTTTCTACTACTCTTGCATCATTTGTATCAAGGTAAGCTACAAAACCACCTTTTCCAGTTATCTTCTTTAAAATTTCTTCAAGAGTATACTTTCCACTAAAACACATTCTAGCTAAATCACCTGATGGAACTCCTCCACTTCTTTCCGGTGAAAAAGCTCCTTCACCATCAAGTGCATTATTTACATCAACTATCTTTCCATTCCTATGTGCACCTACAGAAACTCCGCCACCCATATGTGCTACGATAACATTTATATCTTCATAATTTTTCGAATTTTCTTTTGCATATCTCTTTGCCACTGCTTTTTGATTTAATGCATGAAAAATACTTTTTCTAGGAAGTTCTGGAATACCTGATAATCTTGCTATTTCTTCTAATTCGTCTACTACTACTGGATCTACTATGAATGCTGATTTACCAATAGAATTTGCAATTTCATTCGCTATTATAGCTCCAAGATTAGATGCATGTTCTCCCTGAACACTTTCCTTTAAATCTTTTAGCATTGTATCGTTTACTTTGTAAGTTCCACTAAGGATTGGTTTTAAAAGTCCACCTCTTCCAACTACTGCATCTAACTCTTTTATATCTATGTTATTATCTTTAAGTATCTTCAATATGACTTCTGTTCTAAAGTTCTGTTGATCAGAAATATGCTTAAACTTTCCTATTTCTTCTGAAGAATGTCTTAAAGTTTCTCCGAATATCTCTTTTTCATCCTCGAATACAGAAATTTTTGTTGATGTAGAGCCTGGATTTATTATTAATAATTTATAACTCACACTTTTTCCTCCTTAAATTTTTATTTTCACTATTCCCTATGATTGTAAAATTAAACCATAAAACAATTAAAAAATCAATACTTTTTTTACTACAAAATTCAAAAATTTTGTAGAATTTAGGGATATACTGGCGATAATATTATATGATACTTACGGAATAGTTACAAGAAATAATTTCTCAAATAAGTCAAATTATTTTTTACTTATAGAATATTATGCTTTTTCCCATTATCTAGTATGATTATTTTTAAGATGTCATATTCATTTAATTATTAAAATATAAAATCACTTGTGATATTACTTATATTTCACAAGTGATTTTATATTTTAATTTTTCATATCATAATTCAATGTGCAATGTCACAAATTTATTTAATATGTTAAATGCTATATCAAGTGAAACTTGACTTAGGCTGAGTGCGTAAGCTCCACCTAAATCTTAGTTGAACTATTTTTATTTATATCCTTTTTCCTTGTCTAATGCTTCGTCCCTTATCTCACATCTCATAGCTTGAAGTGATTCTAATCTTCTTTCATTCTTATCTTCTAGCGCTTGTTTCATCTTAGAATCATCTGTTTTTGCTATCATTTCATCTGCAAGTTCACAGTTTAAAATAGTTCTATCAATGTTATATTGAATTCTATCTATATTATCTGTTCTATCATCCTGTTTGTTTTTCATAATTGCATCTCTCCTTTGTTTTATATTTTAAGTGTACTTACCATAAGCACTTTTCCTGTTTATTATTTGCAAAACTATAATTATTATGTACAAACATCTTATATATAAAATTGAAAATAAGAGACTATATACTTTAATGGGAAATAGAAGGAATAAAAGATGTAAAAAATACTATACAATACATATAATAATTTTTAATTTTCTTTTTAAATATTATGCTAGTTAATTTTCATTAATAGCTTTATTTTCCACACATTAATGTAATTATGAGAGCAATACTATAATAGTCAGGAGGTGATTATTATGAATACTCAATTAGCGCCACATGAAGCAATTGAAATTAGAGCACTCATAAGTCAAGAAATGTTAGGAATTAAAAAAATCAATGCAAGTATGAGTTTGGTTCAAGATAGTGAATTAAAAAGCTTTATGCAAGATTCTCTAAATGCTAAAAAAGCTTCCCTACAAAACATCCAATCTGCATTATCATAAAAAATTACTTTATAGAAAGGAGCGAGTTTCTATGGAACAAAATAACCAATTATCAGAAAAAGATATTGCTCTAGACTTAATTACAAGTTCAAAAGCAACAATAACAACTCTAGCAAAAGTATTAACTGAAACAACAAATGCACAAATAAGAGATACGCTTAAAGGTCAATTAAGCGCTTGCGTTAACTCTCACTATAGATTATCTGATATAGCAATGAATAAGGGCTGGTACAATGCACAACAAGATCCTCAACAGCAGCTTCAACAAGAATTATCAAGTATAAACTCTATTAACTCCATGACCTCTATGAATCAATCTAATTCTTAAGACATTATTTTGCATTAAATAAATTTGTACTTTAAATTCGGAGGTGAAATTATGAACAATAATAATTCTAATAATGTTGGCTTAGCTCCACACGAAATGCTTGAACTAAGAGAATTACTAGATACTAATGTTATAGGTGTTAAAAAAATACAAGCTAGCATGCCTATGGTAGAAGATGATGAATTAAAATCTTTTATGGAAAGATGCTTAGATAGCAAAAAGGATAACATAAATTCAATGCAAACTTTTATAGAAAATAAAATAAATATGCAATAAAAATAGGAGGTATTTCTTATGTCTTTTTTAGATAAGTTATTAGGAAATGATGATACGGCCCTAGCTGATAAGGATATAGTTATAGATATGCTTAAAGATTCTAAATTTGCTGTAACTTCTTTATCCGCTTCAGCAGCAGAAGCTGTTAACCCAGAGTTAAGAGAAATGTTAAGAGGACAATTAGATAAAGCTGTAACTGAGCACTTTGAATTATCAGATATAGCGGTAAATAAAGGCTGGTATCCAGCACAAGATGATCCAATGGAACAATTACGAAATGAGTACGAGAATTCTCAAAGTTTAAATTCCTAAAATGCATGCAAAAGTTAGAGTATAGAGTATACTCTAGCTTTTTATTACAATGCAAAAGTATCTGAAGCCATTTGATTATATAATTTTCTTCAGTAAGAAATACTCTTCCAACCTCTATCCGGCTAAACGTGTCAATAATAATACTTTTTCACTTTCAAATGGATTAATTTCTCCCATGAGCATCATAACCTGAGTTTTTTCTATTTTGAATTTATGTTCTGCCATTAGATAATTGCAAATTACCGAGTTATAAGTATTACAATCTATCGATATGCTTTTATAATTGTTCTTTTGAGCATACTTGGTACAGAAATCTATAGTGATATCTAATGCCTCTTTATAATTTACATTCCCATCTATAACTGCTAGTTTTATCTGTAAATTTTCAGATAAAACTTCTCTTACTGCTTTCGTATAACATATTATAATTCCATAGATTTTCTCATCACTTTCTAATGTGAAAATAGTTCCAAAGGCTTCTTCCCTTATTAAGTGCAGTTCAGAAGTCAGATCAAAGTTTCTACATATATAATCTGATAGAGATTTTAAATATTCTTCTATAATTAAATAGCTTTTTTCATTACTTATATCTATCTCATTAACATTAATATTATTCAAAGAAAC
This sequence comes from Clostridium chromiireducens, assembly GCF_003575225.1. Taxonomy (NCBI): domain Bacteria; kingdom Bacillati; phylum Bacillota; class Clostridia; order Eubacteriales; family Clostridiaceae; genus Clostridium; species Clostridium chromiireducens. Next base: position 921,852 of record NZ_QXDJ01000001.1, read on the forward strand.
ATATCGCTTCACTTCTAAAGAAGTAATTTCCTTTTTTAGACCTAATGAGAGTTTAAGTGGTGCAAAATCTAATCCCATATAGAACCCTACGTTATATTGAGATTCAGGCATAGTATTAAGGCCTATTGTAGATACCTTATACTCTTCTTTTAAAATTCTTATTGTTTCATTTATTAACGCTCTTCCGATACCTCTTCCCTGATATTCGGGATGAACCCCAAAAGGACCAAACCAACCAAATTCTCCCCAAATATGTATAAAATTAAATCCTACGACTTTATCATTTATTTCATACACAATGCTTGAATTATTACTTGCTTCCATATATCCACGTATTCCCTCTGTTGTTCTTTTAGTATCAATTTTAAAACATAGCCTATCTATTTCTTTTATTTCTTCAATATCTCTAAGTTCCATCTTTCTTATCATTTTGAACCTCCTAATACATTAGCATTTTTTACTTTATATAATAAATTCTCTAAAACTATCTATGTATTTAGTTGGTATAAACTCTATAATTTTGTATTTAGCAACCCCATTTTTGTAGAAAGGATCTTCTTTAATTATTGAGTTTATTTCCACCTTGTCGCTACCATTACATAGTATTACTCCACCTACTCTTGGTTCTTGTCTTCCTGAACATATGAATTTATTTAAGTCATAATATTTCTTTAGAAAAATATTGTGTCCATCCAAATGATTTATGACATCCTCCATTGGTTTCTCATATTCTAAAACAATTATAAACATAACATTTCTCTCCCTCGTATAATATGGTTATGGTACAATTAAATTGTAAATTATAAAACCTACTTGTTCAATTTGTAAAAAATCATATTGTACTAGTACAAAGGGAGATATATGAGTAAATATAGTGATATAGTTGATTTCATTAGTACCGAAATTGATAACGGTAGTATAAAACATGGTGAGAAAATGCCTACCATTAGAGAGTTATCCCATAAATTTAGCTGTAGCAAACAAACTGTTGTGCATGCTTATGATAAACTTCAAAAAGATCATATTGTCTATTCAATACCGCAAAGTGGATATTATTTAGTTGATAAAAAAGATCTTCATATAGATAAGACAAAAAAAATTATAGATTTTTCAACTGGCTCTCCTGATGAAAGTATATTAGCCTATGAGGAATTTCAACATTGCTTAAATCAAGCCATAGATATACATAAAGCCACTCTTTTTAATTATTCTGATCCAAAAGGGCTTTCCGAGTTAATTAGTACTTTAAAAAACTATTTTGAGGATTATCAAATATTCTGTTCAACAAATGATATATTTATAACTTCTGGTTCTCAGCAAGCAATTAATATACTTTGCAGTATGCCATTTCCAAATGGAAAGAGCACTGTTCTTGTAGAACAGCCAACTTATCATGGTACATTGAAAGCTCTAGAAACTACAAAAACTTCTGTTATTGGAATTGAAAGGAACTTTAATGGATTGAATTTGGAGGAGCTTGAAAAAAAGTTTGCTTATGGCAATATAAAATGTTTTTATACAATCCCGCGTTTTAGTAATCCTCTTGGAATAAGTTATGCAGTTGAGGAAAAAAAGCAAATCGTAAAATTAGCTGAAAAATACGATGTTTATATAATAGAAGATGATTATCTTGGTGAGTTAGAAATCAAAAACAATGAATTTCCAATGTATTATTATGATATCTCCTCTAAAGTTGCTTATATAAAAAGTTTCTCAAAGGTTTTGCTTCCCGGTCTCAGAGTTGCTGCTGTAGTTCTTCCTAAAGTATTAAGGAATACCTTTGAAGAATATAAGAAATGGATGGATTTAAATACATCTGTATTATCACAAGGTGCTTTAGATATCTATATCAAGAGTGGAATGTTTAAGGCAAATAGAAATCGCATAAAAACAATATATAGTAAAAGAATGTCTTCTTTGAAAAGTGCATCGCATAAATTTGATATTCCAAATATAAAATGGCACATTCCTGACACTGGATTTTATGGATGTATTGAATTTTTAGATAAACTTAATCTTGATTGGTTAGTTAAAGAATGTGGTAAAAAAGATATTATTATCAAAGAGATGCATGAGAATTATTTAAAAGACTACTTTAATAATGACTTTTTGAAGATAAGTGTTGGAAGCTCTAGAATATCAGAAATAGAAAACGGGATTAACGAACTTCTTAAAATAGTGAAAAAATATTATCACCGACAAACATTGTAATTATTCTACTTAAATGATAATTAACCAGATTACATAGATGTTTGTATCTTTATGGGATACGTTTTAATTACAAGAGTAATAAAGTCTCATAAACTATTAGAAAAGTTGCATGAAATATATTCCTTAACCGAAAATATACACTTCACGTTTCTATTTTCGGTTAGTTATTATAATTACAAGCATTCTGTTGTAATTCTTACTCCAAATACCCTTCCTGCAATTTTGTCTTTAATTGAAGTAAATTTCACCACAACTTTTGATTTACCACTAGTTAATTCCTTAGGTATTTTATAGAACTTATCAAATAATGCATAAGGTTTATTCTCGTTTAATAATTCTTCTGAAATTAAATTATCATCAACATAAATATTAAATTCTCTTACACATCTTTGACCTTCAATAAAACACTCTTTATCACTTCCCCAATAAGTTACAGCTAGATACGCTTCATTATCAGGATCTACATTGATTTCATAACTAAAATATCCTTCGCCTATAACTTCACGCCAACCCTTTCCAGCTTCACCTGAGTAGTCAGAATGTGAATTTCCAGACTTCATCTTATGTTCTATTTCTGGCTGCTGTTCATTTGGATTAACTAAATCTATAGTTATTTTGTCTAACTTTTCTTGATAATCAATACTAGTTAATTCGTTTTGCTTATATTCTTCACTAGTCATCTTTGTCCAATAAATTGTATATCTTTGATGATGTAGTTTATAAAACGGGATTAATGTGCATTTTACCTTCCCTGGCTCCCCTATTGCTTGTGTTTCGAAAGTTAATATAGAATCTTCAACTGGTTTAATGCACTCTTCAAGTTTCGAATTATCTGTTACTAAGGTTGGAACTACAATTCCTGGATAGTGATTTAATTTTAACTGATCTTCTAGAATATCAGTTTGTGGGAAGTTTTCCCTTCCAAGAGCTCCCGCAAGAACTAATGGTCCATACATAAATGCAATTTTATGTGAATCTTCTTTAGATTTATAAACATGTATATTCATTGGAAGAGTTACATCTATAACATCGCCTTTTCTCCAACTGTCTTCTAGCACTATATATCCTCTGTCTGCTTTTGAATATTCTTCTTTTCCATTTACAACCACCTTAACTTCTCCATTTACCCAATATGGTATTCTTATATTTATGGTCATAAATTTTTCTTCTGCTTGTTCAAAGATAAGTTTTGTCTTATCTGTTTCTGGGAATTTTGTTTCTTGCCTTAAGATTATACCTTTATCATCTAATTGAATTTCTGAATCTATGAAAAGATTAACAAATAGGTTATCTTCATCCCTGTAATAAATGTTTCTTATATACCTTCCTGGATTCTCCATTCCAGTACCTGTGCAGCACCAGAAAGAATTATCAGGTGAACAGTAAATCTTGAAATGTCCAGGCTGTGTTGAAACAAAATAAGTTTTCATTCCAGACTCTGGATCCTGTGACGCAAGTATATGGTTATATAGTGCATTCTCATAGTAATCCATATAGTCTGAATTATGATCCCACTTATATAAATGTTCTGTAAGTTTTAACATATTGTAAGTATTACAGGTTTCTGCTGTAGTAACTCCTAACTTTTCAGTATTTATTTTTCCAAAATGTTCATCTCTGCTATTTCCTCCTATAGCATATGAACGTCTCTTAGTAACCATGTTCCAGAAAAATTTAGCTGCTTCTTTATATTCTTCGATACCTAAAACTTCATAAAGCCTTGCAGCCCCAATCACCTTTGGTATTTGAGTATTTGCATGTTTACCTTCAAGTTCATCCTCATGTTTTGTTAATGGTGCTAATGTTTCTTTATGATAAAATCTTTTTGATAACTCTAAGTAATCATTATTCTTAGTGATTTCATAAAGATTTGCCATAGCTTCACACATACCGCCATGTTCACAATAAAGCATTTTATCAAATTGTTCTTCCGTTAAATTATCTGTTCCCTTTTTAGCCCAATCAGAAAGTTTTTTAACAACTTCGAATGCTTCTTCATTTCCAGTAAGAACATATGCATCAATAAGTCCTGCAAAAATTTTGTGAATGCTATACCATGGAACCCAGCTGTCTCCTAGCTCAAATCTAGTAACATTAAAATCTCCACTAAAAACTTTATCAAAACATTCCCTGGGAAATCCACTTACATACCCCCTGCCGTCTAAACTTTGAAGATATGCAAGCTCTGATACTGCGTAATCAAGCTTTTCCTTTAATTTTTCATCTTTTTCAGCAACATACATAGCAGCTAAAGCTGATAAAAAATGGCCTAAAGAATGTCCACTTATCTTCATTGACTCCCACCCACCATAACGTGGTTTTTTAGGTGTTTTACCTATTGCTTCATAGCAAGGTGCTAAAAGTCTATCAGCATCCAAGTATTCAAGATATTCTTTTCCCTTTTTTTGTGATTCATTGAATAAACCATCTATTAATTTCACTTTTTCCATAAACTTATCCATTCCTTCCATTATAAAAGTGTAATATATTGCATTTACTTATTTATTATTACTTTGTACAATATAAGTATGTCACAAAACAATTTCTTTGTCGGTAGACTATATTAACAAAAGGTGGCGAATATTAACCAATGAGATATCTTAAAGCTAATATTGATTTCCCCTTACAATTTTCCATTTGTGGAAACTTTACTGCTGATAGTAAATGGCTACATATGGAAAGGATTATAGATAATTTTGAAATTATTATAATGAATAAAGGAACTATGCATATTCAGCAGGATGATGAAAAGTATGAGATAGGAGAAGGAGACCTTCTCTTACTAGAGCCTGGACGTAAGCATAAAGGCTATGATTACTCTGATAAAGGGACTTCTTTTTATTGGGCTCATTTTTATTGCAATGATCTTAATGTAATGTATGACCACACCGATGCTATGGCCGAACTGTCAATGGCTCAAAATAATCCTTACTTTAACGGCTTGAGTTCAAGCATATTAATACCTACTCTATCTAAAAATTTAAATCTAGACAGGATAAATGTATTATTTCGTCAATTACTTCACTTATCGCAATCAACCTACTACACTAGTCAGAGTGTAAACTATATTCTTACTTCTCTTTTAATAGAAATTACTGAACAGGTCATACTAAACTTCAACACTTCCATTGGTGAAGCCACTCAGAAAGAAGATATTCTTTCTCAAATTTTACAGTGGATAAAGATTCACATAACCCAAAATATATCCTTACGAAATGTGGCTTATGAGTTTAATTTTACAAAGGAATATTTAGCACGTTATTTTAAGAAAAGAATGGGAATGAGCATGCAGGAATATATAAATTATTTAAGAGTGTCTAATGCTAAACAACTTTTATGCAATTCAAATTTAAACATAAAAGAAATCGCCCATAAACTCGGATTCGTCGACGAAAAATATTTTCTTAAATTATTCAAAAAATACGAGAATTTAACTCCAAACCAATTCAGAAATGCATATAACATGACCTTTTTAAATAATGTGTGACTATTATCTTTTATTGAGTGTACTGTTCAACATAAATATGGTTTATAATAAAGATATTATAAACCATAAAATCCTAAAATATATTACAATATGAAAAATTATTAGAAAGCTACTTTTTTATCGCCTAATTTCTAGTTAATTGTTCATAAAAATCATGATGTATAGATAGCTAAATAACATAGTAATAGGAGTTTTTACATGAAGATAAAAAGATTATTTATAAAAGTTGAAGGGATAGTTCAAGGTGTTGGCTTTAGGCCTTTTGTATATAATACAGCTGTTTTAAATAATTTGAAAGGGTGGGTTAATAATACTTCTGAGGGAGTGTTCATTGACATAGAAGGTTATGATGACAATTTAGATAATTTTTTAAATGAATTACGGCTTAATCCGCCTCCTCTTTCTCGGGTTGAAAAAATAAACATAGTTGAAAAAAATCCTTTTAACTTTCATAATTTTGAAATAAAAGAAAGCCTAGAACATTTAGATAAGATAACTCTCATCTCCCCTGATATTTCTATCTGTAAGGATTGCCGTGAAGATATTTTAGACCCTAATAATAGGAGATATTTTTATCCTTTTACAAACTGCACTAATTGTGGTCCAAGATACTCCATTATAAGGCAAATTCCATATGACAGGAACAAAACTACTATGGAAAATTTTGAAATGTGTCCAGAATGTACGGAAGAATATAATAATCCATTAAATAGAAGATTTCATGCGCAGCCAAATGCCTGTCATAATTGTGGTCCTCATATTTATTTAACTGATAGCAAAGGTGTTGACATCCCTTTAACAGATGTTATTTACAACCAAGAGTTACCTGATAGTTTTGATTTAGCAAGCAATAAATTTAATATTAATGAGAGAATAATAAATTGGACTCAGAAAAAATTAAAAGAAGGCTTTATATTTGCAATCAAAGGTCTAACAGGTTTTCATTTAGTATGCGATGGTGAAAATCCAAATGCTTTAGACCTTTTAAGAAAAAGAAAGCATCGTCCAGATAAACCATTCGCGGTTATGATGAAGGATATTAATATGGTAAAAAAATATTGCTCTGTTAGCAATAGGGAAGAAGAACTTTTATCAGGAGTACGAAAACCCATAGTTCTTTTGAATAAGTTAGATAATTATAGCTTGCCAGAAGCCTTAGCTCCGAATCAAAACACTCTTGGAGTTATGTTACCATTTACTCCACTGCATGAACTTTTATTTTTAAAGGATCTAAATATACTCGTAATGACAAGTGCTAATGTTCACGGTCTTCCTTTAGAACATATAAATGATACTGCTGTAGAAAATTTAGCCGGCATTGTAGACTACTTCCTTATGCATGATAGAGATATCTTTATTCCTGTAGATGATTCTGTCTCAAAAGTAGTTCTAGGTAGCGAAAGAATAATAAGAAGGGCTAGAGGCTATGCTCCTGAACCTATTACTTTTAAAACTGCAACTCCTATACTTGCCTGTGGCTCTAATATGAAAAATACTACTTGTATTTCTAAAGATAGCTTTCTATTTCTTAGTCCCCATAATGGAGATCTTGAAAATATAGAAACCTATGAACATTATAAATCTAACATTGAGCACTTTAAAAGTATTTTTGCCTTTAACCCTAGATACATTGTCTCAGATATGCATCCTGGCTATTATTCAACTCAATATGCACAGTCCTGTGATACTGAGTTAATACAAGTTCAGCATCACCATGCTCATATAGTTAGCTGTATGGTTGAAAATGGACTTTCGAGCAAAGTAATTGGCATATCATTTGACGGAACTGGCTATGGCACTGATGGAAAAATATGGGGAAGTGAATTCCTTATATGTGATTATGAAAATTTCAATCGTGCAGCTCATTTAGATTATGTCATTATGCCAGGAGGTGACACTGCAATATCAGAGCCTTGGAAGATGGGTGTATCATATCTACACCATAGCCTCTCTAAAGATAATACTTATATCAAGGAGTTTTATGGCAATAATGCAGAAAAGCTTCTTAAAATAATAGATAAAAATATAAACTGTACTGAAGCCTCCAGTATGGGAAGATTTTTTGATGCTGTATCATCAATACTTGATATTTGCCAAAAAGTAACTTTTGAAGGCCAAGCCTCTATGGAACTAGAAGCACTAATTAGTACTAACTCAAATACCAATGACTATACTTGTTATGACTATAAAATATTTAGTCAAAATAATGAATTAATTATTAATACAGCTCCAATCATCAATGGTATAATTAATGACTTAAAAACAGGCACTTCAAAAAGTAAAATCTCTGAGCGTTTTCATAATACTGTTATTTCTTTTTCAGTTGATATCTGTAAAAGGTTAAGAACATATTATAATATAAATGATGTGGCGTTAAGTGGTGGTGTATTTCAGAACAACTATCTTTTCATAGGCATTGTAACTGCCTTGAAAAACGAAGGTTTTAATGTCTTTAGTCATAGCAAAATTCCTACAAATGATGGAGGAATAGCTTTAGGTCAAATAGTAATTGCAAATGAAACAATAAAGTCAAAAATAAGATAATAGCAACATACATCATCTTAGCTTCTTCAAATAAAGGTATTGCAAAGAACTTAAAGTGAAGCGAGAACAACCGAAATAGAATACATATATGTGAAACAGGCATTGAAAAATAAGCTGCTGCATATCTAAACTGGAACTTGTTCCACGTCTGCTTGTCATGCGCTTGTCGCAGGAGCATGCAGACGTGGGTACAACTTTCAGTTTAGATATGCTCAGCGAAATTTTTCATAGTCCTGAGGAACATATATGTATTCTATTCCTTTGTTTTGCTGCTGCTTCAAGTATTTCCCAGATACCTGCTAAGGAATATATGAATATTGTATTATAAAGATGTAAACCTCATGAAAAGTCTTGAACATTCTTCATTAAAGGTATTCTTAAGAAATATAAAAATACTTGCTTAAATATGACTCGCTTTAAATTTACACTAAACAAAGAAATTGAATAGATGCTTTTGCGCAGTGTTCATTAGAAGCAAACACATCTATGTCATTTCGTTTTTTGTCAGTAAACTTAAGGTATCATCACATAGCAAGTATTTTTATATTGCGGTTCTTCGCAATACCTTTATAGTGTTATTTTAATTCCTCTTCAATAATATTGGTAATCTGAGGAATCGTTTCTTTTATTATAGGAGATAATTCTAAATCAAAAATAATTTCTTCTGGTTCTACTCCTATTATAGTTACTTTTGGATTAAATCCTAAAAGCTCAGCATCTCTCATGATATCAAGTACTTGTACATCATGAAGAGAAGTTGTTTCTTTTATACAATTTCCTAGTTCTTCTGGAGTAAGTTTATAGATTGTGCCAGGTGCATATCCACCTTTTAGACTATCTAAAACTATAATTCTCCCATTTTTCATAAATACATCTAACAGATTTGGAATACAAGTACCTCCATCTATTAATTCTACATTGTGAGTGTTCTCAAATTCCAGTTCTTTAAGATGCTCTATTAAATGAACTCCTATACCATCATCCTTTAGTAATAAGTTTCCAATACCTAATATAGTAACTTTATCCATCAAATTATACCATTAGGATTAGGTGTAGAAACAATAAAGCTCTTATCCACAGATTTATCTGGTGTCATTATGTGAACAGCACAAGCAGTACATGGATCAAAGGAATGCACAATTCTCATTAATTCAACTGGATTATTTACATCACTAATTTTCACACCAATTAAAGCTTGTTCAAGCGGACCTCTTTTTCCTTTAGTATCTTTAGGTGAAGCATTCCAACAAGTTGGAGTTATAACTTGATAGTTACTAATTATGCTCCGAGTACTTGTAGTACTTGTATTAGTAGTATCTATACCGTATTTAACATAATGAAGCAGTGCACCTCTAGGAGCCTCAGTAACTCCAACACCTTCTCCATTATTTATATAACTAAAACTATGCATTTTAGAATCGTATAAATCCGTATTGTTCGCGTATCCTAATTTGCTAGTGCTACTTCCATATCCTAGTGGGTCTATTTCATAAGACTTTAAGTTATCAACCCAAATAGATAATGCATTTGCTAATTTTTTAGCTTCGAGCATTTTAGCTATATGTCTATCCATAACAGAAATACCGTTTCTATAATCTCCATTTATCCACATTCTAGCAATAGGACCTGCTTCATGAGGGGTATCTTCATATCTCGTTGATTTTATCCATGAGTATGCACCAGATTTATTAATATCAGGAGTTGAACTATTCGACGTTATACCTTGGGCTGAACTTCCTTTATACCAAGAATATCTTGTAGATTCCTTAATTTTTGTAAAATCTACACTTAATAATTCTCCATCAGTATATCTTCCACTTCTAAATAAGTCTTGCTTGCTGCCACCGGCTTCTACTTCAAAGGCTCCAAAGGAAATTAAGTTTCCATAACCTTTACCAATATTAAAATAATCATTATAAACTGATGCAACTTTTTGTACATCTTCATAATATTCATTATTTATAAAATCACTAACTTCTGAAAGAAGAGCTTTATATTGATTAATTTCATTTGCGCTTGGTACTTTTGTTACTCCACCTGGCATTATAGATCTTACATGAGGCATTCTTCCCCCAAATAATGCAACCATTTGGTGTCCTTTACGTCTTATATCTAACGCTTTAACATAATGTTCAAAAATTTTCTTACTTTCTGCCTCAGAGAATCTCATATCTGTATTGAAATTGGTCTTCCAAGGTGATTTATCTGGACCCTTAACATAATCTAAAAGTGACAGATGATAAAAATGTAGTATATGATCTGAAAGAAAGTTACCACCTTCGATTAAATTTCTAATTAATGTAGCTTGGCTTGAAGGAGTAAATCCTTTAGATGCCTCTATTGCTTTAACTGCTGCTATTCCGTGAGATATAGGACATAGTCCACATATTCTTTGAGTAATATGTACTGCATCCCTTGGATCTCTATTTTTTAGCATTGATTCAAAGCCTCTAAACATATTCCCTGAGCTTCTTGCTTCAATAACTTTGTTATCATCATCTATTTCAACTTCAACTTTCATATGTCCTTCTAGTCTTGTAATAGGATCAAGTTTAATAGTCGCCATAATATCCCATCCTTTTTTATAGTTTTAATTATACACTAATACATTTTTTTATTACTTAAAGTTATATATACTGCTAGATGTAGCAACACCATTTGTTTTGGTAGTAAATGGGAAACTAGGATTCGAACACCCTATACACATGCTTCCTGCTCCTAAACAGCCTTTTTTATTCATCCAATCTACGCCCCATAGTTTTGTATAGCAGCTGACAATTGTATTCGCATCATGTCCTCTGCATCCCATTCTCTCGAAGCATTGCCTGCAAGTTCCAAGGGTCGTGCTCTTGTTAAACTTTAACAGCGGACAAGTAGTACTTCCATGTAGAACTGCTGGATAAAAATATTTTGGTCTCTTTGTATTCATAAGAGTTGAATCACCCCCACTTGTCCTTGCTGTATCCGTAAACATTTCTAAAGTTTCACCTAATAACAGCTTAACTATAGTCCCCCCAAGAATATAAGGGTGTACTGGGCATCCTGGTAAGTTTATTATCTTCTTATCATACTCAGTAAGAATTTGATCTACAGCTTTAACTTCTGTAAGATTATCTCCAGCTCCTGAAACCCCTCTAAATGCAGAGCAAGTTCCTGCTGCAATTATATATTTAGCATTTACTGCAAAGTCTTTTAGTGCCTGCATTGCTGTTAATGGCTTACCATCTCTTTCTCCTACTATACAGTAATTACCGCTTTCCCCTGTTGGTATTCCTCCTTCAACAACAAGGATATAACCACTTTCCTTATATTCAGAGTTAAGTACCTCCATACACTCGCTGGCAGCTGAAGCCATTAGGGTGCTGTGATATTTTAAATCTATTGTATTCATTAAAACATCTTCTGCGTTATAACATGCAACTGTCTTATCATATGTCTCATTTTCAACCATATCTAAAAATGATAAAGTACAGCCTGAACAACCTGCTGCCTGAAGCCAAATTACAGGTGTAGAGGTTGCTGAATTTATAATTTCTTCTGCCTTAGCAATATCCATCTTTCCCATTCCTAAAGCTACACCAGATGCTACCATCCATTTTAGAAAATCTCTTCTTGTCATTTTCATGTGTATATTTACCTCCTCATTAAAATTTTAATGAATTCTTAATAGAACTAATCAAGTGAAACTTGATTCAGGTAGGGTTTAATCCCCATCTGAATTTTAGTTGAACTTATACCCTCAAGGGGTACCTAGTCCAGGAGCTTGTAGCCGTTAACTTCCATATCAAAGAAGTGGAAGTTCTACGGATGCTAGCTATCGAATAAATCCTTATTATATTTCAGCTTGTCTGATAATAATTCAGACAAGCTGTTTTTATTGATTATTTAGTATGACTATTCTGCAAGTGACCCATCACTGTTTAAGAAGTACCAAGTTCCATTTACTTGTTTCCAGCCTGTTGCCATTGCTCCATCACTATTTAATAAATACCAAGTTCCATTTACTTGTTTCCAGCCTGTCGCCATCGCTCCATTACTGTTTAATAGGTACCAAGCTCCATTTACTTGTTTCCAGCCTGTTGCCATTGCTCCATCACTATTTAATAAATACCAAGTTCCATTTACTTGCTGCCAGCCTGTTGCCATTGCTCCATTACTGTTTAATAAATACCAAGTTCCGCTTATTTGCTGCCAGCCTGTTAAAGGAGTACCACTTGCATCCTTTAAGTACCAATAACCATCTACTTGACTCCAACTCCTAACTAGTACCGCAGAGGTATTATTAGTTGTACCAGTTTGATTATTGTTTGTTGCATCAGCTTGAGTATTGCTAGTAGTAGATTCATTATCTTTTGAATTACTTGAACCACTACTTGATGATGAGCTAGAACTGCTACTTGATGACTTTTTAGTAATCTTTGAAGTGATAGCTTCATAAACATCACCTGCATAAGTAATTAGCAATTTAATATACATACCATTATCACTGCTAACTAGCTTATAAGTCTTGTTTTCTCCTACTAATGTGCCACTTTCAGAATCCTTGCTAGGTAATCTATACCACTCATAGGTTACTGCTGAATCTGTAGTAACTTCACTCTCATCTTCTACTATAAGTTCACCAGTTAATGTATAACCAACTTTTTCAGTTCCTTTAATTGCTATTGAAACTGATGCTGGTGTTGTTACTGGTAATTCATCTTCAGAAATATAGAAAGGTACAGATTCTAAATTATAATCTTCTACTTTTACTTTAATACTATTACCTTTATCATCATTTGATATTGAATAAGTATCATTTTTTCCCTTTTTGACTAATTCATCATTTCTGTACCACTCATATGTTATAGCTGCACTTGTAGTAAATTCCTTTCCATTAGATTTCACTATTTCAGCTATTAGAGTGTCATCTTTTCTTGTGACCTCTACTGCTGCTGGTGTGGTTATTGCTCCTACTAATAGATTCTCAATTTCTGAATCACTTAAAAGTTGGAAGCTTAAATCAGTATTGTAACCATCAACATTGTAATCATCATCGATGATTTCATCATCCATGGTATTTACTTCTACGGTTCTTGTGGCTTTAGCTGCTACATTCTTATCTGAATCAGTAACATTATATTGTAATTCATAGGTTCCCTCTTTATTGAACACCATATAAGCTCCTTCTTCATATGTAACTGCAGATCCAGTCGTTATTGCCACGTTTGTTACAGTTATTGTCGCGGTCAAATTAGTATCTTTATCATCAGTAATGGTTACTCCTGGATCATCATAAATAGCTCCAGTTGCTACATATACTGTCTTATCTCCAAGCAAAGTAATTACTGGTATTGTTGAGTTCTCTGCCAGCGCCATTTTGCTTGGAAACAAAAATGTTATAACGCAAATAAATGCGATAAAAGATGTTGAAAGTTTTTTGACTTTCTTTTTAAAAATCAACTTGTTTCCTCCTTTTTTCTTAATACTGATATTCATTATCAGCTTAGTATATTTAAAAAATATATTCATATTGATCATCAATACAAATATATAATTTAGCGTATTTTCAAAAACTTTCTTATCCATATATTTATTGAGCCACCAAGAAGTATGTATAATTTCACCTCTGAGTTCACTATATTATTATTTGCTTTATATTTTTGTGTCTTTACTATTTGGTTCATCATTCATCAAATCTCTAGATGATTTTTTAAACTCACTTAATGCCTTTCCTATGGCTGAACCTACTGAAGGTAATTTACCAGGTCCAAATATAATTAAGGCAATTACTAAAATTAAAATCAATTCAGGAAATCCTAAACTTGGCATACTTTTCTTCCCCCTAATTTATGTACTGTTAATACAATTTTTTATTTACTCTCTCTAGTTAAATCTCTTTAAATTCAATAACCTTATGTTTATTCATATTATTTAAGTTTTAATATGAATTTAATAGTTAAACCTTTATTCAAGAGTCGTATTCATCTCCATCGATTGTATCTATATATAATTCATATCCTGTTAATATATTGCAGCAAAATTCATTGCATTTTGGGCATAACTTATTAAAATGCTCAATTTCGAATATAATATTACAATTGCTGCACTCTCCTGTGGCTTTAACTCTTTCAATTATTAATTCTGTATTATCTAATGCAGTTTCCTTTGAAGCACTCTGAAAGGCAAACATAAGAGAATCTTTCATAACTCCAGAGAAATCTCCTATTTTTAAAGTTATTTTATTAATATTTTTTAATTTATTTTCACGGGCTTTTTCTAATACTATATCAATAACCCCATTTATAATTGAAACTTCATGCACTTAACTTCAACTCACTTACTAAAAATAATTTGTAAATCATCTATTATTTATATAATTCTCATTCTTCTATCATTGCTTGAAAAGCTTCTTAATTTTGGATACATAAAGGCATCTCCAAGCAACTACTCTCTAGCAATTCTTTGTTGCATAAAATTTCCTTTGTTAATCCGTCAGCAATAATAGTGCCATCCTTAATTATGATTGTTCTCTCACAAGTTTCCCAAACCATATCCATATCGTGGGTAGTAATAATCCTTGTGTGATTAAGCTCCTTTAGAAGTTTCATTAAATTTCTTCTTGATTTGGGATCTAGCTCTGCAGTAGGCTCATCCATAACAAGAATATCTGGTTCCATGGATAATACTGTCGCTATTGCTACTGATCTTTTTTCTCCTCCAGAAAGTCTATAAGGTGGCTTATCTTTAAGATGCAGGCATCCAACAGTCTCAAGAGCTTTTAAAACTCTTCTTTTTACTTCATCTTCATCAAATTTGTAATTTCTAGCACCAAAAGCTACATCATCATAAACCGATGGCATGAACAGTTGATTATCTACATCTTGAAATACAAGCCCCATCCTTTGACGAATAATTGGCAGTGTTTTTTTAGTCATTGGGATATCTCCGATGTTTATTGAACCTTTCATAGGACTCACTATTCCAAATAGCAAATTTAAAAGAGTTGATTTACCTGCTCCATTTGCTCCAACTATACCAACTGATTCACCATGATTTATCCTAAAATTAATTCCATTAATAGCTTTTTTCCCATCTGGATATGAGTAATATATGTCTTTACATTCTACAAAATGATGACTCATCTAAGCACCCCCATTAAAAGATTACCTAATAATTCAGAAATATTAACAAACCTTAAAGTTATAATAAATATTGTCCATAGAAAAAAATATGTCAAAGAAGCAATTAATAATTTATTTTTGTGATTATAAAAGTATTCACCATCAAAGCCTCTTAATATCATTGCATTATATACCCTATTTGCCCTATCAATTGATCTCATAAGCATTTGTCCTAAAAGAGATCCTGATACTTTAAGAGTCACTGTATTTTTAAAAGGAGACCTTAAATTATAAGCTTTTATTATTTTTAATACCTCTTCTGAAAGTATAAAAATATACCTGTATGTTAAAAGAAATTGAATAACAAATATTTTTGGTACTCCGATTTTTCTAAGTGCCCATGCTATTTCATGAGCCTTAGTAGTAGAAATTAATAATAATCCTGCTAAAATAGTCAAGCTAGATTTTATTATTAATGAAACAAAAGAAATCCATCCACCAAAGATACCAATACCTAATATTTCTATGTGTATTCTTGTATCAAAAATCGGATTAAGTATACCTACTCCAAGAACAAATGGCATTGCAACAAACATTCTCTTGAGTACAGGTGAGTAAGGTACACCTGATAATACAAAAATGATAATAGGATAAAAAACAAATGGTACTACTCCTGAAATATCATATTTATCAAAAGATATTACAATCATTGAATATAATAAAGTAACAAACAATTTTGCAACAGGGTTTATGCTATGAACTAATGACTTTTTATAAGCTGTTTCATCAAGAAAACGTAAGTTATAAATCGAATTGTTTATACTCTCCATATATTAAATCAATCCTTATAATAAATATTAGATATATTTCCCATTTTAACTTGTAGGCATCTTTTCTTTTTTATTTTTAAATATACTTATAATAACTCCCGTTCCTCCGGCTATTATCAACGTAACAATTCCACCTAGAATTCCTGAGATGCTTGTTCCAACATTAACTATGCTTGGTGTTATTTCTGTTAAATTTTTATCTTCTTTTTGCGTTTCTTTTGACTCCTTAAAACTATAATCAGGAAAAACAGCAACCTTGCTCTGTAATTGCGACAATTCTGAGTAAATACTATCTTCTGTTTTCAACTCAGTTTGGCCAGTTACCTTAAATATTGACCACTCTAGCCCATCTGGATTACTAGACGCAAACCAAGAAAAAATTCCTCCTATTAAGAAAATGGCTATTATAGTGCTCACAAAAACCTTTTTAACCGAAATACTTCCTAATGCCTCACCCTTTTCAGCTTTTTCTATAACTTCTGGACTCGCCTTGAGTACAAAGGAAATAACTGCTCCTGTCAAAAGACCTTCCACAATTCCAATTACAAGATGAATTGGTTGCATTAAAAGAAGGAATGTAGTAAAAGGTAGCTCACTTCTTCCAGAAAGAAGAGTTTCAATTACAATGCTAAAAGCTCCCGCCTGCAATCCAAATAACGCTGCAGCTGTAGATGCAATAAAAATTCTTTTAGTTGAATCGTTACTCCTAGTAAGAAACTTATAAATTAAAGGGTATGCAATAAAACATGTATAGAATCCGAGGTTAAAAACATTAGCCCCGTAAGCTAACAATCCTCCATCTGCAAAGAAAAGTGCTTGAATTAAAAGTATTGAAGCCATTGTTAAAAATGCAGCATAAGGCCCAAGTATAATTGAAAGCAATAATCCTCCTCCAATATGACCACTTGAACCAGTACCAGGAATGGAGAAATTAATCATTTGAGCTGCAAATACGAAGGCCCCCATGACCCCCATTAAAGGTATTTTTTTATTATCTAATTCAGTTTTTATTTTCCTTACAGAATATGTATAAACTCCAGCTGTTGCTGCAAACATTGCTCCTCCAACTGCTGGGGAAATTAAGGCATCTGCCATATGCATTTTCTTCATTCTCCTCTACTAAAAAATATCTTATGTTTTTCTAATTAACAGATTCTAGGAAGCTGCTGCCCTGAAGGCATATCAACAATTCGCTGCCCCCCTACTACTGTATCAATATAGACTTTGCTATTGCCGCTTTCAACCACTTTGCCTATTATAGAAGAATCAGTACCTAATGGATGCTTTTTCATTATCTCTAGAACCTCATCTGCATATTCTTCAGGCACAAATACACAAAGCTTTCCTTCATTAGCGATGTACAGAGGATCTAATCCTAAAAATTCGCATACTCCTAAAATTTCATTTTTTACAGGTATACTTTTTTCCCTCAGTCTAATTGAAACATTGCTCGCTTCTGCTATTTCATTTAAAACTGCTGCTACGCCTCCCCTTGTAGCATCTCTTAATACATGTATACTAGGACAAACTTCCAGCATTGATTCTATTAATCCATTTAATGATGCACAATCACTCTTAATATCTCCATCAAAACCGAGTCCATTTCTTTCACACATAATTGTTATTCCATGGTCACCAAGAGTTCCATTAACTATTACTACATCTCCAGGCATTGCATTACATGCCTTAATATTTACATTATCTCTAATAGTTCCAATGCCAGTGGTATTTATGAATATCCCATCTGCACTTCCCTTTTCAACTACTTTTGTATCACCAGCTACAATCTTAATTCCTGCCTTTTCCGCCTCTTCTGCCATTGCTTTTACAATTTCTTCGAGCTTGTCCTTTTCAAATCCTTCTTCTATGATAAAAGCACTGCTTAGAAATAAAGGTTTAGCTCCACTTACCGCTATATCATTAACAGTTCCACAAACTGCAAGTTTCCCTATGTTTCCTCCATTAAAGAAGATTGGATTTACAACGAATGAATCTGTAGTAAAGGCAATCTTATTACCTTCTAGGGTAAGCTGCGCTGCATCGTTCATTTCGCTAATTATAGAATTATTAAAATATTTAAGAAACAAATCACTAATTAAGCTATTAGTTTGTTTGCCACCACTTCCATGACTTAATAATATCTGATTATCACTCATCTACAAATTTACCTCCACGCTTGATTTATATTTTATTCATTGTATCTTATACACTGTGATATCTATAGAAAGCCGCACAAGTACCTTCTGAAGAAACCATACAAGAACCAATAGGGTTTTCTGGTGTACATGCTTTTTTAAATAAAGGACATTGAAGTGGCGTTATTTTTCCTTTAAGTATTTCTCCACATCTACATCCTGGGCTTCCATCATACTCTTCATACTCAATTTTAAAATGTTTTAAAGCATCAAATTCCTCAAAGTTCTTGTTAAATATATATCCACTGCCGGGTATTAGGCCAATCCCTCTCCATCTAGAATCAACCACATCAAACACTTGATCTAAATATTGCATTGCAACAGCATTTCCATCAGCTCTAACAATCCTCTTATATTCGTTTGTTATTTTATGCTCCTTTTTATGAATCATTGTAATCAAAGTATTTATTCCTTGCAGTATATCAGTCGGTTCAAACCCTGTAACTACAGCTGGAATTCCATGCTTTTCACTTAAAAATTCATAGGGCTTAGTGCCTATTATTGCGCTTACATGTCCAGGTAACAAAAATCCATCAAGTTTTAACTCTTTATCTTGAACAAGAGCTTCCATTGCTGGAGGCACTATTTTATGAGCCGTTAAAAATAATAAATTCCCCACATTTTTCTTCTTTGCTTCCATAGCAGTAAGTGCTGTCATTGGTGTTGTAGTCTCAAAACCTACAGATAAGAAAATAACTTTTTTACTAGGATTATTTTGTGCAATTGTTATGGAATCCATTGGTGAATAAACGATTCTTACATCTGCTCCTTCAGCTTTTTTCTTAAGCAAAGAACCTTTTTTACCTGGAACTCTCATCATATCTCCAAAAGTAGTTATTATTACATCTTTCCTAGAAGCTAATTCAATTGCTGCATCCATGTAACTTTGAGGAGTAACACATACAGGACATCCAGGCCCAGATATTAGATTTATATTCTTTGGCAATATACTTCTAATGCCATATCTGAATATAGACATTGTATGGGTTCCACATACCTCCATTATATTTACATTTACATCAGTAAACTCTTGCAATTTCTTCACAAGACTCTTGGCTAATTCCTCATTTCTAAATTCCTCAACAAATTTCATCTTCTGCAAACTCCTTTAGTATCTCAAGAGTCTTCAAAGCCTCTTCTTCATCTACAATTTCAATAGCACAGCCAGCATGTACAAGAACATAATCTCCTAACTTAACTTCTGGTACGAGCTGAACATAAACTTCTCTTTTAACATTTCCAACCTCAATAGAAGCCTTTGTATCGTTTATTTCTATAACCTTTCCTGGAACTGCAAGACACATTTCTTTACCTCCTATTCTAAATCAATCTTTTTCATTTTTCTTTTTTCAATAAAATATATAATCCATATGGCTATTTCATAAATTACTAAAACAGGTAAAATAACAACAAAAAAAGTAAGCATATCCGTCGCTGGAATAAAGCTAAGTTCAATTGCTGCTAGTCCTAATATCATATATCTTCTGCTTTTCCTCAAAATCTTAGAATTTATAACTCCAACCAAACCTAAGATTAACAGGAGTAAAGGAATTATAAATATAAAACCCATCACTAAGCAAAAAGCACCGATAAAACCTAAATACATGCTTCCTGATAAAATTGGATTCAAATAACTTTGACTATAATTCATTAAAAAATTTAATACATAAGGCAAAAGAATAATGTACCCAAATAATATTCCCGAAATGAAAAATACGCATAAAAAAAATATACTACAATATAGAAGCACTTTTTCCTTCTTCTTCAAACCTGGTATTATGAACGCTATAATTTCATAAAATATTATAGGGCTCATACAAACTATACCTACAAGTACGGCTAATTTAAATCGAGTTATAAAGCCTTCTGTCAGCGAAAAAAATACTAGTTCTAGATTCAAACCTCTTAAAGGCTTCATCATAAATTCAATTAAAAGTATAATTTTGCTATAGGCAATTGCTGAAGCAACTGTTATTGAAACTAATGATATTATTATTCTTTTTCTCAATTCTTCTAAATGCTCAGTTACTGCTATTTCCTTTTCGTTCAAACTTACACTCTCCAGTTTAATTTACTAAATAAGTTTTGTTTTTATTACTTTTTTCAAGAATAAAAATCCACCATATACTAATTTCATACAATACCATCATAGGTAAAGCTACAATTATCATAGAAAATATATCTGGTGTTGGGGTAATTATTGCAGCTACTATAGAAATAAGTAAAATAGACATTTTCCTTTTTTCTGAAAGAAATTTATATGTAACTATTCCAAATTTCGCAAGTACTACAAATACCAGTGGTAATTCAAATACTGCACCTATGGCCACAAGAAATATAGTGACAAATGAAAAATAGCTGCCACCGCTTATTGTAGCACTCATAAATTCATTTCCACTGCTAAGTAAAAAATCAATGGCAGCAGGAAGAACTAAGGTATATGTAAATACTACTCCCCCAATAAAAGCTATAATTGCAAAAGGGATTATTAAGAAGTAAAGCATTCTCCTATTTTTCGCAGATATTTTAGCTGAAGCAAGAAATATAATTCTATATGTGACCAAAGGCAGAAATAATATTATTCCACCTACAATGGCTATTTTCATTTTTACCATAACACCTTCCATTGGTGTTAGAAAAAATAGTGGAAGATCATTTAATGGCTTAGTCAGAATATTTATTACATACCCTGAACTAAAATAAACCACTATCATTATAAGTATTAACAAAATAACCTGTCTTACTATCTCCGTTCTGTATTTATTAAGTACTTGTACAGCACCAACAATTTGTTCACTATTAATCATTTCAATACCTCAAAACACTATTTAACTGCTTTTTCTTCTTGGCTTATCTTCTCATCCACATCATCCTTAGTCAGTTCTCTTGAAGCTTTTTTAAATTCATTTAATGCTTTCCCAATAGATGCCCCAACAGAAGGCAACTTACCTGGACCAAATATAATCAAAGCAATAACTAAAATTAATATTAATTCTGGAAAACCTAAACTTGGCATATTATTCACTCCTTAATATATGAATTTCTTTTATTTTCTACTTTTTCTTTAACCCAGTTGCATATTTCATTTACTCCCTCATCCTTTGTACAAGAAGTTTCAAATATTAGAGCATTTGCATTTAAAGATTTTATATCTTCATAAAACTCTTCTTTATTAAAGTTTGTAAATTCTATAAGATCAGTTTTATTTAAAATTACTACTCCACTTTTTTCAAACATTAATGGGTATTTTAAAGGCTTATCATTACCTTCTGTAGTACTTAATACAGATACCTTTATATCTTCTCCAATTTCAAACTCTGCTGGGCAAACTAAATTCCCAACATTTTCGATGACTAATAAGTCTATAGCTTCTAAATCTAATGAATTTAGTGCTCCCTTAATCATTTCTCCATCAAGATGACAAGCCCCGCCAGTATTTATTTGTACAACTGGAACTCCTTGAGCCTCAATTCTTTCTGCATCTTTTGTAGTGTATATATCACCTTCTATAACCGCAATATTAATTTCATCCTTTAATTTTGAGATCATCTTTTCTAAAATTGAAGTCTTTCCAGAACCTGGTGAGCTCATAAGATTGACTACAAAAATCCCCTTTTCATCTAGCATTTTTTTATTTTTTGCAGTTATCTCCTCATTTGTTTGAAGTATGTTTGTTACAACTTTAATTTCGCTCATTTCTTATTCTCCTTTTATCTTGTTAGTATAAAATTTATTTTCTTTTAAAAATATTATTAGGAAATTTTTAGATTTGAATTGAGGCCCCCGATGCTTTAATATGGCTATTTGCTTAATTATTTGCCCTCTAAGTGTTGTAGTATATTTTTGTAATGATATTGCATTAACTCTAAAATCATTACAACTTATTGAATTTTCTTTTCTCTTAGTATTGATACTCATTATCAATTATTATATTGAGATTTACCTCTTATGTCAATCTTTTTATTGATTGATTTCATATAGTTAATTTTCCATCTAGTTCCACTTAAGCATATGAACTAGAGTGACAGTTTCAAAACTATCATGAGTAATTAATGAAATTATGGAAATTGATTAACTATTTAGTCTGCTGTAGATGCTTATTTGCTGATACACTTAAGCTCCTTAGGCACATTGAAAAGCTCACCATTACTTATCTCCAAGTGCTCGACACACCATCATAAAAAGCCTCGGCTATTAACGCCGAGACTTTTATATAAATGTTTTGACTCAATTACTGAGCATTATAATACCATGGATTATATAAAATTACATTCTTGCACTTAATTCATTAAGTACTCTTTTATGTTCTTTTTCATCCAAGTTATAGAAGAATATTGCAACAAGCTCAATGATTACAAATACTACTGGAATTGCAGTCATTGTAATTAAAATACCATGTAATGCTGTCGCAGTTTGAGCATGATTTGCAACATAACCGAATTTTGCTAAAATTAACCCTGGAACAATTCCTCCAATTGCCATACCGAATTTGAAGAAGAATCCAACTAACGCATAAATAACACCACTTGCACGTTTACCTGTCTTATATTGGCCATAATCGATAGTTTCAGGAATTAGCGCCCATGTGAATGCACCCGCAGTGATGGTACCCAATGCTGCGATTAATCGTCCTGTAAATACAAGTGGAACCATTGTTGCAGGAATAACAAATAAAGCTATTAATCCAATTGCCTTCAAAGATAAAGCAGTAAATAATAATTTTTTCTTACCCATCCATTTATACATTGATGGCATTAACGGCATAAGTATTAGTGCGGGTAGGGTTCCCATTAAACCATACCATTTTACTAAATCTGGTCTTGCAACATTATAAGTAACATAATAAATTCCAACAGAATTAACTATTGAGTTAACGCCAAAATTAAGAATGAAGAACATACATATGATAACTAGTGGACGATTTGACTTTAACTGAATAAAAATATCTTTAACATTGATTTTTGCATCTTCGGAGTGATCGATTTCAACACGCTCTTGAGTATTCAAGAAGCAAAATATTAGTAAAAGTGCACCTAAAACTCCCATTATTGACATAGTAATTTGCCATCCTGTGCTTGTTTTTCCAGTCATATTTGTAAATATTCCAGCTAAAAGCGGTACGCCAAAAGAAACAATTAATCCCCCGGTATTTGAAAATAGCATTCTAATTGAAGTTAGGCTTACAACTTCCTTGTTATCTTGAGTAATTGCTGAAGTAAGTGCTGCATAAGGAATGTTAACTACTGAATAGGTTATTGATAATAAGATATAAGTAACATAGGCATATACTAATTTCATAGGATCTGAGAATGCTGGAGTTGTGAAACAAAGAATCGCTACCCCCGCAAACGGAAAGGCACCATATAAAATGTATGGACGAAATCTTCCGTATTTTGTATTTGTTTTATCAATTGCTGTTCCAATAAGTGGATCCATTACAGCATCAAACATTCTCACAATTAGAAACATGAATCCAGCTGCTGCAGCTGAAATTCCAAAAACGTCTGTATAGAAGAATAGCAAGTAACTGCTTACTGTTTGATAAATAAAGTTACATGCTAAATCACCTGTAGCATATCCCACCTTTTCTTTAATGCCAATTTTTTCTGAGATCTTAGTTTTTGCTTGACTAATGTTCATTTAAAATTCCTCCTCGATTCTTAATTTACAATACTGATGCTCTGCTTCATATATCCGCGTAAGCGTTAATATTCTTGACATAGTTGTCCCCATTATAAATAGTGTTTATATAGTTGCTTGCGGAATTTCGCAAGCATTGGTCTTCTAATCTTTTCAAGTCAAGTGTTCATATTTTCATCCAATATATTTAAATATTGATAAAAACTTGAAGCACAAGGCAAATATTAATAAGTAATATCGTTTACTTATTAATATTTAATATATAATTTTTGATTTCTATTAGAATTCTTTATACATGAAGTAATCAAAATCAGCTGGTTTGCTGTTTCCACTAGCGTCGTTACAGTGCATACCTACAAATGCTCCTGTAAAGCATGCTCCTCCACCTACATAATCATCTGATAATTTTTTAGATTCAAAACTTATAGGTATTTCATTCCATTCTGATCCATCAAATGAATAAAAGAACTTATACTCCTCAACTCTTACTTCTACTTTTAAGTGCACATATTCAACATTTTCTGGCACAGGTATCATATTTTGAGCTAGCGGTTGTGAAAATTCAAAGTTATCACAAGAAATAATATCAATTACTCTTCCTTTTTCTTCATCCCAAGTTACATCAATTGTTGTCCAATTTTCTGTGTTGTAGTAGCATACAAGACCCGCTGATTGCTGAAAAGTATCTGGATCGAATGACACACTTGTTCCCGCATCAAAATTAAAAGATTGCCACCTTCTAGCTACTAAAGCCTGTGTAAATTTAGATATTAATGATTCTTTTCCGTATAATCTCAGGTTTCCTGGGTTTTCTGTTAAAGACATAATATCCTCAGTTAATGGGATACGTAGTGATTGAAAATTAATGTTCAATTTATCATTGTCAAAATGATCTAATTCCTTAAAACTAGGTTCCCATTTTACTTCTTTCATGTTAGGAGCATCAATTTCTATTGAACCTTCCTTCCCACCTACTACATATGGCCATCCATCAATCCACTCAAGTTTTTGGATAGCTGTTTCTCTTCCAAGTGGACAATATCCTCTTGGTGCTGTATGTGGAAGTGGTTTCCCAGTTTCTTTATCATATCCTCTCACTTCAGTGCCAGGAACTTCATCTGATGGAAGCGGCCTTCCTGTTAAATGAACTAAGTACCATTCATCAGTATGTGTGTGTACAATAGATGCATGACCACATTTTTGTAATTCATTTCTAGGCTTGTCCCACGCAGTAAGAATAGGATTATCTGGATGTATTTCGTAAGGTCCTTCTATATTTTTAGAACGTGCTAGTGTAGCAGCATGCTCATATTTTGTTCCACCTTCAGCTGTTAAAAGATAATAATAATCACCAATCTGATATAAGTGAGGTCCTTCTGTTAATTTAAGATCTGTACCCTTAAAAATCAGTTTAGATTCCCCAATTAATTTTTCTTCTTCTGGAGAATATTCTTGCATTACAATACCTGCAAATCTATGGTTATATACCCTATTATCAAACAGCATATTCAATAAATATTTTTTTCCATTGTTATCATGGAATAAAGAAGGATCAAAACCTGAACCATTTAACTTAACTGGCTCACTCCAATCTCCATCAATAGTTTCACAAGTAACTAAATAATTGTAGCAATCTTTCCAAATTCCTTTTGTAACTTTTACATCTGTATATATCAGCCAAAATTTATTGTCACTATAGCTCAAACAAGGAGCCCATATACCACCCGAATCAGCATTTCCTTTCATATCAAGTTGTGAAATTCTATTTAGAGGGCGAGCAACTAAATTCCAATTAATTAAATCTTTAGAATGATAAATTTGCACTCCAGGAAACCATTCAAAAGTGGATACTGCAATATAATAGTCCTCACCTACCCTACAAATACTCGGGTCTGGATTAAATCCTCTTAATATTGGATTTTTAATTTTCATCGTAAACTTCTCTCCTTTAACTGATTAAATATTTATTTATAATTTTTATCTAAATCATAAAAATTAATAAACTCCTGATATAATTGCATTTGTCATAAATATCCTTTAAGCGAACTTTGATTTTTAATTTTTCCCTATAAAATTTAGATATTTTTACTAAATTAGCCGTTTATCAATAATCGTTTACAAAGTACTTATTATTGTATAAATTACTCTAAATAAGCACCCTTCATTGCTGATACTGCTCCCCTTGTATAGCGTCCAAATATCCCTTTTCTTGGTTCTACTTTAGGAATACTCCAATTTGCTTTTCGTTCTTCTAATATTTTATCTATCTCTTCCAATTCATATAATTTTTCCTTGACTCCAACAATATTTAACTTTCGTTCCTTTATATCAAGCTCAATTAAATCTCCATCTTTTACTAACGCAATTGGCCCTCCTGTTGCTGCTTCAGGCGATATATGTCCAACACATGGTCCTCTTGTGGCTCCTGAAAACCGCCCATCTGTTAATAAAACTGTTGATCCATTTAATCTACTATCACATACTATAGCCTCTGTTGTCATAAGCATCTCTGGCATTCCAGATCCCCTTGGCCCCTCATAGCGTATAATTAAGACTTCTCCTGGATTAATCTTGTCTTCAATTACAGCATTATGACAATCTTCTTCACAATCGAATACTCTTGCAGCTCCAACATGATACATCATATTTTCTGATACTGCTGCATATTTGATCACTGCACCTTCTGGCGCTAAATTTCCTTTCAGAACTGCAATAGATCCCATTTCCTTTGTTGTTTCAACTGGTTTTATTAACTGCTCACGATTTAATCCATAATTATGAAGATATCCTTCTATTCTGTCAAAGAAACCATCATTTTTTATATCCTCAAGATTTTCTCTTAGGGTCTTACCTGTTACTGTTAGCACATCTAAATTCAAATAATCCTTTAACAACCACTGCACCATAGGAATACCTCCAGCAAACCAAAAGGCTTCAGTTGGATACTCTCCACTAGGATATATGTTTCCTATATGTGGGATTTTATGATTAATCTCATCAAATAGTTCTGGCTTTAATTCTATGTCAAGTTCATGAGCTATAGCTGGGAGGTGCAACATTGCATTAGTTGATCCACCTATAGCCGCATGGATAACAATTGCATTATAAAATGCTTCTGGAGTAAGTATATCCTTTGTAGTAATATTAGCTTTAACTAAATTCATGATTTGCTTTCCGGCTTTTCTAGCCATAGCTGTTATATCTCGCATTGTTGCAGGAGCAAGTGCACTTCCTGGTAACGCTAACCCCAACGCTTCAGCCATACACTGCATAGTGCTTGCAGTACCAAGAAATTGGCAAGCTCCCACAGACGGACATCCAGTCAACTTAAAATCACGAACTTCTTGAGCAGTTATGGCATCTTTTTTCTTTTCCCTTAATGAAATATCTCCAGCTTTAATAGATGTAGACATATCTGGCGCTGGTCTCATACTCCCACCTGGAACAAATATAGCTGGCATATCCATACGTGCGGCTGCTTTAAGATGAGCTGGAATTGATTTATCGCATGAAGAAATCAATACCATTCCATCCCATGAAACAAATGATCCATGAATTTCTACCATATCTGCAATAACTTCCCTTGAAGCTAATACAAAATTCATTCCATTATGCCCTTGAGCGCATCCATCACAAACATCTGTAACATGAAATTCTCCTGGACGCCCTCCTTTTTCATACACACCAATACTTACTTGATGTGTTAATCCCATAAGATGAGAACTTCCTGGGTGACTATCACCAAATACATCATCAATAAGTATTTGAGGTTTTTTTATGTCTTCTTCATCCCAATCCATTCCCATTTGAAGGGAATCAAATTGTGACCACAACTTACGTTCAGAAGCACTTTTAGGTGTCATAAAATCGTCTAACATTATAAAACTCCTTTCAAATAGTTATTATTTCAAAATTAAAATCTATTCGTGATTATTTATTTAACCTTGCACAAGTTCTTTTATTTTTTCTTTACTCTCTTCATTAACTTTGATGCCATAATTTCTAAGGGATGTGTTTATATCTAATTTTAAAGATATCTTAACGGCTTCTTTAAGTCCTACTATAAATGGATTAGTTAAGTCATATAATTCAGTTAATTTATTTATTTTATCTTGAAGAATTAATAATTTTTCAAAATCTTTATCTAAAAAAGCTTTATATGTATCTATAAATAGCTTTGCATCTATATTTGTTAACCCACCTATAATACCGTCACCACCTGATAATAAGTTAGGTACTAAGTATTCATCAAATCCGGAAATTACACAGAACTCTTTGTGAACTTTCTTTATTTTTTGAACAAATTTTCTAACATTGCTTATAGAATCTGTTGTGTCCTTTATACCAACAATATTTTTAAATTCACTAGCTAACCTAAGTACTAATTCATACGATACGTTTATAGATGTTCTAGCTGGAAAATTATAAATTATAATAGGTAATTCCGTATTTTTAGCTACTGTTGAATAGTATTCATATATATAATTTTCATCTAGACCAAAGAAGTATGGAGTTATAATCAAAACACCATTAGCATTTACTTCTTTAGAACATTTATTTAATTCTATAACTTCTTCTATATTATTGCTTCCTGTACCGATTATTAATTTTGTTCTTCCATTCATAACTTCAGACACAAATTTAATATAATCTTTCTTTTCTTCTAAAGAAAAATTAAAAAATTCTCCAACAGATCCAAGCACAACAATTCCATCAACTCCATTATTGATTAATTTTTCAATTAATACCTTTGAATTTTCTTTATCAATACCTCCATTTTCATCAAAAATGGTAACTAATGGTGTATAAATTCCTTTAAACATAAAAATCCTCCTTTATTCATTCCATATTTGAAACAGCGTTCTATATTTGAATCATTTTTTTAAGATGATCTATAAAATCATCTTAAAAATTAAAACAGACTCTCTTTTACGTAACCTAATTTTTTAGAAATATCTAAAGCAGCCTTAGTTATATACTCCTCATACATACGAATTCGTTCATCATTAATTTTTATCTTTAATGTTGAAATAGATACAGCTGCTATTGCATGTCCAACTCTATTATATATAGGTACAGCTATACAAAATAACCCTTCTTCATTTTCCTCATTAGAAATAGAATATCCTCTTTCTCTAATCAAATCTAAATTTTTTATCAAACATTCTTTATCTATTATTGTATTTTTAGTTTTAGGAACAAATGTAACTTGCTCAAAATATTTGTTTAACTGCACATTATTATATGTTGCTAAAATAGCCTTGCCTAAACTTGTTGAATACATTGATGTCCTAGATCCTAAATTACCAGTTGTTCTTAAAGTGCCTTTTGACTCTCGTTTATCCAAATATACAAGTTCATCATCGTTTACAACTGCTAGAAACACTGTTTCTCCTACCTGATCAGATAATTGTTCTAATGTAGTACTAGCTATCTTAGTTAATTCCATTTTATTTAAATATAAACTTCCGAGCTCAAAAGCTCCTACTCCTAATTCGTAGTTCTTTAATTTCATGTTACTTATTGACAAAAACTTTTCACTTACTAATGCATTAACTATATTAAATACACTTGTTTTAGGTATATCAAGATATTTGCTTATTTCAGCTATTGTTACAGGTTCCTCACTTTGTCCAACAAACTTTAGAATTTCTATTCCTCTTAAAATTGCTGTATTCAAGCAATCTCCTCCTTATTATTCCACATATGGAATGCCGTTTCAATATTTGTACCTATTATATATCTCACTTTTTATTTTGTCAATTATATAATTTGAATAAATATATAATTATTATTTTCGTTTTTAATCTTTGGTGATATAATCATATTTGAGTCATTCCTTATGTGATGTGTTTATGTTTTTAGCGAAATTATTATATCACAAAAGAATGTCTTATTTATTTTTTAAAAACTTTGTTTACCCACAACCTATAATAAATTAAATAAGCAATTGACTTTCATCCTGAAATTAATGGAATTTATCAGTATGTTATAAGATAAACATTCAAATAAAAAAAATTGTAGGTGCTTTTATGAAATTTAAACATGAATTAGTTAAACTAAATGAAGACATTAGCGTTATGTTTGCTAATATAACTGATGACACTAGAATTGTTCCCAAGCATTGGCATAGTCATCTGGAGATTATTTATATTTTAGATGGTTATCTTGAAGTAGCTATAAATAATTCTGAGTATCTAATAGGAAAAGACCAGTTAATAGTCATTAATCCAAGAGATATTCACTCAACAGCTAATAAAAACTTCAATACATCAATCTTGTTACAGATCCCCTATGAACTTTTGGAAGACAATATAGAGGATGTTCAAAATATTTACTTTGAATGCAACCCTTATACGAAAGATATACAAAAGATTTCTTATCAAAACGATATAAAAACATTATTAAAATCTTTTGCAGAAATTTATAAAACTAAATCCCTTGGTTATAAACTTAAAGTTAATAGTTTAATTTATGATTTATTATTTATTTTAGTAAATAACTTTAGCACATCTTTAACAAAATTACATATAAAAAAAATAGTTCGTTATTTAAATAGATTAGAATTAATAACAAAATATGTTAAAAAGCATTATACTGAGTGTATAAGCTTAGATGATATATCTGCCCAAGTCAGATTAAACCCAGAATATTTTTCAAGGTTTTTCAAAAAATATATGGGCACAACCTTTTTAAAGTATTTAAATAGTATTCGATTGGAGCACTTTTATACTGATTTAGTGAACACTGATTATAGTGTCACTGAACTTATTGAAAAAAATGGCTTTACTAATTATAAAATGTTTATGAAGTTATTTAAGGATACTTATGGATGTACACCAAGTGAAATGCGCAGGCGGTTATTGGGATTTAATATAAAAAACTAAAGTATTTCAACAAATAGATTAAAATTACCTTTAAATTAGTATCAGTTTTATCATGATAACTTTATGCTATAAAAAGGGAATTCATCATAAAGTTCGTTATACTTTTCAATATATTATATTTCTAATGGTTAAAGGCCAAAAGCTAGATATATCTGCTTTTAGCCTCTAACTTAATCATTAGTTCATAAATAATAATAAGACTCAAATTATATAAAGTTCACCTATCGAAAATACTACTCGTGCATTAATTAGATCCTTTTCTTTGAATGCTATTCTTCAAGTAGTTCTTCAATTTTTTCTCCTATTCTTTCTGGTTCATATGTTGGGGCAAATCTTTCAACAACGTTACCTTCTTTATCTATAAGAAATTTAGTAAAGTTCCATTTAATTTCATCACCATCTGTAGTAAATCCATGTCCTTTAAGTAGATTATAAAGACCTTCTGATGCTTCATCTTCTGCAGCCTTTGGTGCTTGTTTTCTTAAATATTTATATAGTTCGCTAGCGCTCTCTCCATTTACATCAATTTTTGAAAATGTCTTAAATGTAGTATTATACCTTAACTGACAGAAACTTACTATTTCTTCATCACTTCCTGGTGCCTGTTCAAAAAACTGATTGCATGGAAAATCTAATATTTCGAATCCTTTATCTTTGTATTTTTCATATATTTTTTGCAATCCTTCATATTGTGGTGTATAACCGCATCCAGTTGCAGTATTAACTATTAATAATACTTTTCCTTTGTAATTTTCCATTGACACTTCAGTACCGTTTACTTCTTTTGCCTTAAAATCATACATCATTTTCATTTCTCCTCTTATATTATAAATTTCTTGTACTTTGTATATTTACTTAATTTTTTAATTCATTCTATAGATTACAAGTTTAATTTTTTGTAGTTATTTATACTTGTTATTTTATATTTTTACAAATATTATTTTAGCAAATTTAATTGTTTTAAATTTAATTTACCTCTTTATTATATTTACATTTTTTTATTTTGTCAATACATTAAATTTATGTATACTCAAATTTAATTTAAACCTAAAATTCCATATAAAATAAGACATCCAAAATAATTTCAAATTTATTTTAGATGCCTTATTTTATACCTACTTTTAGTTAATCTTCTACACAAAAAGTATTAACAGAGTGTGCTTTTATTACTGTAGAGAAACTTCTTCCACTATACTTGAATGTAAATTCCCTATCATTATCCATTGCATTGCCAACAACAACTATAATTTCACCATTAGGATTTTTAAATACGATAGAATTTGAGGTCCAGTGCCCCTTAGTTACTATTCTCTTTGCGCCTGGTTTTACAAAATGCGAAAAATGTTTCATGATATAAAATTCTGGTTCATATATAACTTCCTTTGTTTCTGAATCAATTGTTATCATTGTATTTTGCTCCCATCCCCAAGTACTTACTCCTCCTTTAGGAAGAACCATATTCCAGTAAACATAACTTTCAACATTGTGAGTGAAGTAATGCCAAAAAAGTCCAAAAACATATTCTGCATGTGTCCAGGTATTTTTACCATCTCCACATTCATTTTCAGTCTGCATAAGTCTTATTTCAGGATAGCTTAATGCAACTTGCTCAATTACATGTTTTCCTCCCCATTGGAAACCTGCTCCTGTTATATATTTTCTTGCTTCTTTATCAGATAACACAGTATTTACACATTGATCATAAAACTCAGAAAATGGTGCGCCATAACCCGGAAGCTGAAAATCTACAAATGGACCGTTAATCGTTCCAAGCCAAATTTCTGCATCTATTCCTTTCTCATCAAACACTGGCCCAAGATAGTTTTTTATAAAATCCCTCATTTCTTTGCCTGTCCACATACATGATGGGAATTTTTGATCAGCATGAGGTTCATTTTGAATATGGATCTGTTCGATTTTTACCCCAGCTTTTTTATATTCCTCTACATATTTTACAAAGTAATCTGCATAAGCTTGTAAATTCTTATCTTCCCAAAGTAATGTTCCAAAATTATATACTTTCTTGGTTTTCATCCATGTTGGCGGACTCCAAGGTGAAGCAAATAATGATAAATCAGGCTTACGATTTAATGCTTCTCTTAAATATGGTAGTAAATATTCTTCATCTCTTTTTATTGAAAAATCTTTTAATTCGTAATCTCCATCTGTCTCATCATAGCTATGCCATGCTAATGCATAATCACTAGCCCCTATTGGTAAACGTCCAATATTAAAATTCAAACCTTTCTGTGTAAATAAATTATCTATAATTTCTCTTCTCTCATTTTCATCTACTCTCTTTAAGATATCCCAACTAATTTCGTTAAAACAGCCACCAAAGCCTTTTACCGTCTGCTTGATTTCATTTGTTATCTCTAAAGTATCTTCATATTCTGCATTCTGTATCTGTCCCTCTTGCCAATAAGTTTTATCAGCGCTATAAATATGTTTAACTGTGCTCACTCTAATCCCTCCTGAAGTTTCTGACTTATATTTTTATATACCCTTAATATAAAAGTTTACTTTTAATATCATTTACAATACTAATCTTAACAAATCCAACGTTTTCTCTTAAGTATGTATATTGACATAAATATGGTATGTTTTTGACTTAATATATACTCTTAATTACTAGTAGATACATAATTGATTTAAAAATACACCTAAAACCTAAATCAATTGTTTACGTCTCAGCTTCAGTTATAATTCTAATATGGTAATAAAAATAGCGCTAAGCATCACAACTTGAGTGTTTAGTACCTTTAATTTCATAAATTTTAATCCACAGTTAAAGTTTATAAATATAAAAAATCCACAATAATACTCACAATAAGCATTATTATGGATTTAATTATATATTTTCTATTATTTAACTTCTATTTTGTTATAATTTTTCTTACCTCTTTTGATTAAAACAGCGCCATCTTGAAAATCATCTTCATTTAGAGTTCTAGTCATATCTTCAACTTTAACTCCGTTAATAGATAATCCACCTTGTTCAATTAATCTTCTGCCTTCTTTTTTAGATGGAACAATTTTAGTGCTTGCCATGATATCTAAGATTGGAAGACCAATTTCTTCTTTAGTGATCGTCACTGTTGGTACATTTGACATATCAGCTCCGCCTGCAAATAATGCAGTTGCTGCTTCTTCAGCTTTTTTAGCTTCTTCTTCACCATGAACAAGTTTAGTTATTTCATATGCAAGTACTTTCTTTGCATTATTTATTTCAGCACCTTCTAAGCTTCCAAGTTTTCTCACTTCATCAATTGGTAAGAATGTTAGTAACGCTAAACATTTTTCAACGTCTGCATCATCTACATTTCTCCAATATTGATAGAAATCATATGGGGAAGTTTTCTCTGGATTAAGCCATAATGCTCCTCCTACAGTTTTACCCATCTTTTGCCCTTGGCTGTTTGTAAGTAGTGTGCAAGTCATAGCCATTGCTTCACCTTGAGCTTTTCTTCTTACTAGTTCAACTCCAGCTATCATATTAGACCATTGGTCATCTCCACCAAGCTGCATTTTACAATTATATTTTTGATTTAATTCATAGAAATCATATCCTTGCATTAACATATAGTTAAATTCTAAGAATGATAAACCTTTTTCTAATCTCTGCTTAAAACATTCAGCACTTAACATTCTGTTTACTGAAAAATGAACTCCAACTTCTCTTAAGAAATCAACATAGTTAAGATTTAATAACCAATCAGCATTATTTGCTAATATCGCCTTACCATCTGTGAAATCTATAAATTTCTCCATTTGCTTCTTGATAGAGTCAACATTGTGCTGAATATCTTCTTTTGTAAGCATTTTTCTCATATCAGTCTTACCACTTGGATCTCCAACCATAGCAGTTCCACCACCAATTAAAGCTATTGGTCTATGTCCAGCTCTTTGCATATGCGCCATAAACATCATAGCTATGAAGTGACCAACGTGTAAACTATCAGCTGTTGGATCAAAGCCTATATAAAAAGTTATCTTCTCATTTTCTAATAACTTTCTTGTTTCATCTTCATGAGTAAACTGTTTTATGTATCCTCTTTCTAATAGCTCATCTAATACACTTGCCATTATATAGTACCTCCTAAAAATTTTCTTATTTAAAATAACTTATTCCAATAAAATAAGTATGTTTGTAAATCAATTTATTTAAAACATTATGTTTTTCAAATCACTTATTATAGTATATCCTCAACATTAAATTTTGGCAACAGTTCATATCAAGGTATTATAAAGAACTTAAAGTGACGTGGTAAACAACCGAAATTTTATATTTCGGTTGTTCATTGCCTTAATTTAGGTTCTGCAGATTATTGTCTTCATTATTAAGTGCTGATGGTCCTGGTAAGATTACTTTAAAACAGTGTTCTGCTCTGGAGTTAATAAATTTCACTTTACCTTTTCCCTTAAAAGCATTCTTAATTATTGTAAAACCTATTCCACTGTTTAAGAATCTCTTTTCTTCATCTATAGAAATCAACTTTTCATAGAGCCAAATATTTCTTTTATTATAATTTGTTCTCTGCCCTTTTATGTTCTCATCTATTAATTCACCTGGACTTGATATTATAATTTTATTTTTATCTATAACTATTTCAATTATTTTGTTTAAATCAAAATACTCTCTGTAAAGAACCGCATTTTTTATAGCTTCAACAACTGCCTGAATTGGATAGCTCTTTGGTAAAATTTCTCTAACTTTCTCTTCTGCTTTATCAACCATTGATAAAAGATTACCCTGAATTATGTGTAATTCACCATTATCATCAGTTAACTTATTAACGATCTTTATCATGTTATTAGGTATATATATATAATTATCATCAGAAAATACAAGCAATCCTCCATAGGTACACTTTAAAGAGGCTCCTTCTTTATGTTCAAACGCAATTCCTGCGCTCAATAATAAAAACCTTTTATTTTCGTTATTGATTTTTATTCCTTTCTTATCAAAATACTTATTAACCAATTCCATATTTAATATATCAACACTACTCTTTATTAATGGGCAAGTTTCTATAGTTAAACTCAAATTTTCCTCAAATAATGTTATTAACTCCTGCTTTCTCATTACATCTGTTGTGGATCCTCGCCTTATATAAAAAGCTCCATTTTCTCTAACTTGGTAAGGTTTTTGCCCTCCATCGTATATTGATATTACACCTATCCTTTTATTTTTAATTTCAATTAAATCTACTTCTATTGGGATAGGGGGCTCACATCTTGTAGAAATAATTTGTTGTATCTGCTCTTCTTTAAATAAATCTTCATCTTCAAGTCCTACTATTTTTTTTGTTTTATCCTCAACTCCAACTACTATATAGCCTCTTCCACCACCTGAATTAGCTATAGCACATATATCTTTGGTCAATTCCTTTTTTCCCGTCTCATAAAAAAGTTCTAGTCGTAACTTAAAATCTAACTTAGTACCTTCTTCTCTCTTTATCAAAGATAGTAATTTTTTACTATCCATATATAATCCTCCTTGTTTATTAAAGAATAAAAAAGCACTCTTATTAAATTAAATAAGCTTGCTTTATATATTATTATTAAATTTTAAATATGTTTCCGCTCAATACTCTATTTTTTCCTGTTTTCTTAGCTTTATATAGTAAATCATCCGCTTTATTTATCAGTTCATTTAAATCTGTACCATTTAGAGGGAAGAATGAAACTCCAAAACTAGCAGTTACATATTTAGATTCACCATTAAAATACACTTGACTCTTTTCAAGCGTACGTCTTATTGACTCTATTTTATTATATACAACATCCTCATTCGTAAAGTCTGAAATATATAAAATAAATTCTTCTCCTCCATATCTAGCAAATATGTCATTTTTATCTATACCATTCTTAACAATATTTGCAGTATTAATCAAAACTTTATCTCCAAATTGATGACCATATGTATCATTAATCTTTTTAAAATTATCGATATCTATCATCACTATAGCGAATTTATCGTTTTCGTTATTAATTTCTTTTCTTTCTATGCGTTCATAAAAGTATTTTCTATTATATATTCCAAGAAGTGAATCTTTTTGATTTAATTGTTCTAACTCCTTATACAATAAAGAATTCTCTATGGCAATTGCAATCTGATTTGCTATAGATCTAAGGAAAAGCTTTAATTCTGTGGTCATAAATTTATATAAATTATGTTCTACTATTATGTATCCAATAAATTTCTCTCTAACTTTGATCGGTGATCCCATAATAGAATGTATATCTACCTTATGCTCTCCAGTTTGTTTTAGCGGCTCTTTTGAATTTATTAGAAATTCTTCACCCTGATTTATATACGTAAACTCTTTAGAAGTTAAGTTTATATTCATCTCTTCAATATTACTTGCTTTTATAGTTAGTTCTCCATTTTCAATTAGAAATATAGTTGAATATGTGACTCCTAATATCCCCAGAATCATATCGTTAATCATTGATATTAAGTTATCACTGCTAAAAAAAGTGTTTATATATTTACTTACTTCTATTATATTAGATAAAGAATCTATGCTTTTCTCTAATTTAACGTTTTTTTCATTTAGTTCTTGTATATGTTGTTCTGAAAATTTTTGATAGGTTTCATACTCTGTTCTTAAAGAATTATATAGTTTCTCATAATCCTGCATCTACTCCCACCATCCTCTAACCATAAACACCTAGTAATTATTTTATGCTTATATCAATTATACTACAACTAATAAAATAATTGAATACAATTTGATATGGTATTTATTAATGTTAACTATATTATTATATGAATCTTTTCTTAATTATTCAAATATATGTATAAAATCATACTCATATTTTATGAATTTGATTTTATAATTTAGGTTACAATAAACAATGATAAATCAAAATTTTACAAGGAGATAAAATAATGAGATATATACAATGGCTATTAAGCCTATTCATATTTTTATTCATATGTGTACTGTTTATACAATTTGGTAATTCGATATTAAACGTAATTTTACTAATTTCACTAGTTACCTTTGGTATAAAATTTCTAATTCAAAAGTATACAAATCATTATTAACATTGAAACAAAATCTGCTTTGCAGATTTTGTGTAACTCCCTATGAATAATAATTAAAAACTTATTAAATTAAACACAAATATATGAAATAAAATAACAAGTCACAAATACGGTTGACTTGTTATTTTTTAAATATATGCTAAATATTCTTGACTATATTTCTATAAATCTCATCTACATTCTTAAAATTGTCTTCCAGACTATAATTTTCTTCAACAAATTTTCTTGCATTTATACCCATTTTTATTCTTAGATTTGAATCTTTAACTAAAGTTTCTATTTTTTCTGCTAAATCCTCTACTGAGTTCTTTTTAACAACTAAACTTGTTACGTTAGGTTTAGTTGATTCCATAAGTCCACCTACATCTGTCACAACTACTGGAGTTCCACAGGCTTCCGCCTCAACTGCTGCCACTCCGAAACTTTCACTGTCAAGGATTGAAGGGAAAACTGCTACATCAAAGTTCTGGAATTCTTCTATTACATCATTTGGTTTCACAAATCCTAGGAAATCAACATCCTTATCTATAGAAAGCTCTTTCGCTAATTCTTTTAAATAATCTTCCTGACTGCCTTTCCCACCTATCCTGAGCTTAAGTTTCAAATCTTTGTTTCGTTCCTTAATCTCCTTAAATGCCTTAATTAAATACTTTATTCCATACTTTTCTTCTAAAGTCTTAATCGTTCCTATAACGATTTCTTCTTTTTCAACTTTATTAGGAGTAAATTTATTAATGTCAACGCCAAAAGGGGTCACCTGTATAGGTTTATTTGTATATTTTTGAGTTTCCATCTTCATAACCTTACTTGTCGATAAAATATAATCTGCTTTTTTCAAGTTATATTTTATTATAAATTTATGTACAGGCGATTTAACTGGAAAATCATAAACATCACTACCCCATACTGAAATAATATAAGGATGATAATTTGCAATAGCTCCTAATAATCCATAACTACTTGCATAGTGCGCATGAACTATATCGGGATTAATTTCTCTTATCAACGCTCTTACTCTTCTTATTTTTTTTAAATACGCTAACTTGCCCTTATCTGAATTTTTCTTCATTACATTATCGTGTACGTCTAAAGAGTATACAGTAACCCCTTCATATTCGCCCTTTCCTAGGGATATAACATGAATATCATACCCTTTATGAACAAAATAATTTAACCATTTATGAGTATGAGCACTATTAATATCTGCTAAATAGCATATTTTCATAAAACTTTGGCCTCCATATTTTCATTGTGCCTTATATCAAAATAATTTCAAATTTTTCCTATATTTGCTCCCAAGGCTTTGTATTTAAGTAATTTACAAATTCGTTTCTTAATTCATCCTTCTTCAAAGCAAATTCTATAGTTGCTTGTAGGAATCCTAATTTATCTCCAACATCATATCTTTTACCTTCAAAATTATATGCATACATAGCTTCTTTACTAATTAAAGTCTTTAATGCATCAGTTAATTGAATTTCTCCACCTTTTCCTGGCTTAGTATTTTCTAATATATTAAATATTTCTGGTGTTATAATATATCTTCCCAGTATTGCCACATTGCTTGGTGCTTCCTCAATACTAGGCTTTTCTACTAAATCTTTAACTTTATAGACCCTATCTTCTATGTGAATTCCATCTACAATACCATACTTAGAAACATTCTCCTGTGCTACAGTTTGAACTCCTAAAATAGTGGTTTTATACTCACTATAACAATCTATTAGCTGTTTTAATGTTGGGGTCTCACTATCCACTATATCATCACCTAATAAGACAGCGAAAGGTTCATTCCCAACAAATGTTTTAGCACAATGAATTGCATGACCTAACCCTCTTGGTTCCTTTTGCCTTATATAGTGTATATCAACCATATCAGAAATATCTCTAACTAACTCAAGCAGCTCTGATTTTCCTGACTTCTCCAATTCAAGCTCTAATTCTATTGATTTGTCAAAGTGATCCTCTATAGACTTTTTATTTCTACCAGTAATAATTAAAATTTCTTCTATTCCTGATGCGATTGCCTCTTCAACAATATATTGAATTGTTGGTTTGTCAACTACCGGAAGCATTTCCTTTGGCTGAGCTTTAGTTGCTGGCAAGAATCTTGTTCCAAGTCCTGCTGCAGGTATAATAGCCTTCTTTACTTTCATCTCATATCATCCTCTCAACTTATATATTACTTATCTAAGGCACATGAAAAAATAATATAAAAAAATAGGCGAGCATACTGTTATATTATTTTTTTGATTGTGCTAAATACCTTAAATCCTTATATATTATATGTGAATTTACAATAATATATAAATTTATCTTTACTGGATCTTAAACATCCTCATTTAAAGATTATTTTCTTCCACTGAACTCATCTTTCATATCTAGTGTCTTAAAATCTGTTAGTGGAAATTTTACAGGTATTCCTGTCTTTCTTGATTTATAAGCCGCAAGTATTATAGATATCGCTTTTTTCCCCTCTTCACCTGATATTAAAGGTTCTCTATTATCATTTATAGCATCAATCACATCTTTAAATAAAGGTGTATGTCCTTCCCCGTAAACATTATCT
The DNA here is from genome assembly GCF_003575225.1 of Clostridium chromiireducens. Taxonomy (NCBI): domain Bacteria; kingdom Bacillati; phylum Bacillota; class Clostridia; order Eubacteriales; family Clostridiaceae; genus Clostridium; species Clostridium chromiireducens. Next base: position 962,375 of record NZ_QXDJ01000001.1, read on the forward strand.
ATTTTAACATTTACTGATTGTTTAACATCTTCCTCATTCTCGCCATTAAATCTCCATGTTTCAAGCTCATTTACGGCAAGACCACCTATAGATACTGCTCCACTTTCACCAAAAATACTTAAAGTTTCTTCTAAATTTTTAGGATAAACGCAAGCTGATCCTTCAACGATTCCAATAGCACCGTTTTTAAATCTTATTATTACTGCGCCAAAATCTTCAGCTTCAATATCTCTTAAATATGTATCACATTCTGCATACACTCGTTCAACTTCTCCACCCATCATCCATTGAAGTAAATCAATATTGTGTATACATTGATTCATAAGCGTACCACCATCAAGTGCCCATGTTCCTCTCCAAGGAGCTTGTTCATAATAGCCCATGTTTCTATTCCAAAGTATTCTCGCTGTACCATTAACTAACTTTCCAAACTTATTATCTTCAATAGCTTCTCTTAGTTTTTGTATAGGCTTATTAAACCTATTTTGATGACACACTGCAAGTTTCACCTTATTTTCTTCGGCCACTTTAATCATTTCGTTAGCATCGTCAATAGACATAGCCATTGGTTTCTCAACTAATGCACTTGCTCCCTTTTTCATAGAATAAATAGCAATTTCAGCATGATATCCACTTTCTGTAGCTATGGTTACTACATCAATATCTTCTTTTTCCAACATTTCTTTATAATCAGAATATGCGTGAATCGAGTCCTCAGAAGCTCCAGTTTTTTCAATATACTCTAATTTCTTCGCTTCAGCCTTTTCTAAAATCACATCACAAGTTGCAACTAATTCTGATTCTCCAGTATTTTTTGCTAAAGCTTCAACATGCTTATAAGAAATTCTTCCACAACCTATAATAGCAAATTTTAATTTTTTCATAACGTTCTTCAACCTTCTTTTCTTATATTTTATAATCCTATACTCTAGAATAAAAATCTAAATTGCCATTTCACCTTAATTAAAGACATTTTATTATTGTTTGAAGTATTATATAAATATCTAAAAATATATTATTTCGACTTATATACTCTAAGTTTAATGCCAATTTATCCGGCATAATTGTATTTATGTAAAATTCATCTGGATTCTCTGCTTCCCCAAGTAACTCATTCTCATCTCTATATCTAATAGATGCCAAATCAGTTATTCCTGGCTTAACTTCCAAAACTTTTATTTGTTTCTCATCATATAGTTTAACATATCTTGGCACTTCTGGCCTTGGTCCCACTAGGCTCATATCTCCTTTAAAGACATTTATTAGTTGTGGCAGCTCATCTAGCTTATATTTTCTCAAAAATGCTCCAATTTTAGTGATTCTGCTATCATTTCCGACAGTAATCTGCCTTCCTAATTTTTCTGCATCTACAACCATAGTTCTAAATTTAAGAATCTCAAATTCTTTACTTTTTTCACCAACTCTAATTTGTTTAAAAAATATTGGGCCATCAGATCCGGATTTTATCCTTATTGAAATAAAAATAAATACTGGACTTAAGACTATAAGCCCTAAAGTAGAACAAACTAAATCAAATATTCTTTTAACTACCTTGTTAAATTTATTCATATATCTACTCCTAAAAATTATTTAAAAACATACTTATTATATTAACTTTTTTAAAGCTTTTTAATCAATTTAACCCATAAAAGTATAAGTTTGTGCCTATTATTTCAATGCATCTAAAAACTTTACTGCTAATCCATGATAAGTATGATTTTCTAATACATAGTCCTTACCGTTTTGCCCCATTCTATTTTTTTCTTCCTCACTCAAACCTTTAATCTCCATAACAGCATTAACCACAGCTTCCGGATCCTCTGCTGGGACTGTAATACCACAATTTGAATCTTTGACTGGATCATTTGAAGCCTCTACTGCATATATTACAGGTCTTCCTGCCATCATATAATCAAATAGCTTATTAGGACTTACTCCATAATTAAATAAATTTTGCTTTTTGAGACCTATATAACATATATCCAATAATTCAAGTACATTATCCATATTATCTTTTAATACTGGATCTAAAAACTCCACATTATTTACATTATTTGTTTTGGCATACTCCATTAGTTGGTTCTTTACATTACCATTGCCCACCATTACATACTTTATCTTTTCATCATTTGTTATTTTAGCTGCATCAATCATAGTGTCCAACACATTAGCAGGTGAATGATTTCCTGTATATCCTACTAAAAAATATCCTTGCTCTTTTAGTTCCTGCAGCCTTTCAATTGTCTTTTCCATAGGAGCCTTTTTCTTTTCTCCGACAATTATTCCATTAGGAACGTGAACGTAATTATGTGTGTTAAATCCCCTATTCTTCATATGCCTATCTGCATTTGGTAAAATTGAAATAATCTTGTCACTATATTTAAATGCAAAGTCTTCAGCTCTCTGAAGTATTACTATAGCCGGATTATTCTTAGAGTATCCGCCTATTTCCATTGGTGTAAGCGGCCACAGATCATGTATTTCAAAAAATAGCTTAGCTTTAGATCTCTTTGCTATCCTATGAGCTGGATAAATATCCAAAGGATAAGTAGAAGACGCTATAACTGCATTAGGTTTATACTTATCTGCAATTCTTTTATAATTCATTCTTAATTTGTACATAAATGTTGATATATTTTTAATTCTTCCAACACCATTTCCATGATATTCAGGAGTTTTAACCCACACATATGTAATTCCATCTATTATTTCTTCTTGAATATTCTCTTTTATCTCTGGGTTCTTTTTTCTTAAATGAGAAAAGTCAGCAGCAAGTATAGTTACATTGTGCCCCATATTAACCCATTCCCTAGCCATATAATAAGGCCTAAATTCCATCCCATGATAATCAGACCCTGCATAGTGATTTATAAGTAAGATATTCATCTTAATTTACTCCTTTTTTACATTATAATGCTAATTAACTTTATAGATTATAACATAAGTGAGACTCAAAATCTACGATTTTGCTAGTCGAACTTACTCAGCGAGCGCATGCGAGTCGAGTTTCCTTTTAAAAAAGAACTATAGGTATTCCTTATATATTTTTTTTCATAATTACTAAATTTCAGTATAAATTTCTCTATGATTTTGGTAACCGAACTTACTCAGCGAACGAACGTGAGTCGAGTTTCCTTAAGTTGAGAACCCAAATCTCTGATTTGGTGTGAATCACTTATCCAGCGAACGTAGTGAGTCGGATTTCTTTTTAAAAGATAAAATTGAAGTTTCCTCTAAGTTTGTTTTTTCATACTTCCTCAAGTTCAATATTTATCTATTATTTTGACCCTTGTTTACCTTGTCAGTTAGTACAAAGCAGGAAAGAGACGTTCTTCAAATTTTATAGCTGCTAGATTGATTATTACATATAAATTACAGGTGTATGATTAATACATATAATATGCTAAAATAATACTGTATCCTAGCCAAATGCTTAAAGGTATACAAAATAAGTAATATAATTAGTTTAATAACTTTTTCAAATTTAAGGAGGAATAGTACATGAAGGTACTAACTGTTATAGGAGCTAGACCACAGTTTATTAAAGCTGCAACAGTATCAAACAAGATTAGAAGAAATGAAAATAGTGAAATTTTAGTACATACAGGACAACATTATGACAATAACATGTCTGATATATTTTTTGAAGAGCTTGGGATTCCAAAGCCTGACTATAACCTAAGCACTGGTTCATCAAATCATGGCCATCAAACTGGCAGTATGTTGATAGCTCTTGAAGAAATATATTTAAAAGAAAAACCAGATATAGTTTTAGTTTATGGAGATACAAATTCAACTCTTGCTGGAAGTCTTTGTGCTAGTAAGTTGCTTATTCCTGTTGCTCACGTAGAAGCAGGACTTAGAAGCTTCAACAAGGCTATGCCTGAAGAACAAAATAGAATATTAACCGATCATATTTCTGATTTATTATTTACACCAACATTAACTGCTGTCAATAACTTAAAAAATGAAAATATCACCAAAGGTGTTCACAATGTTGGGGATGTTATGTATGATGCTGTTAATCTTTTCAAGAAGAGAGCTAAACAAGTATCGACTATTCTCGAAAAACTAGATATGGCTCCTAACAGCTATATACTTTCAACAATACATCGTGCTGAAAATACAAATAGCATAGAACGATTAACTTCAATAATAAACGCTCTAAGTAATTCTGGAAAAAGAATTTTACTTCCTCTTCACCCAAGAACAAAAAAATTTATTGAAGAATATAACTTACACGTTGGAGAAAATATTAATATCATAGATCCTGTCGGGTATTTAGATATGCTTTCACTACAAGAAAATTCTCTAAAAATAGTTACAGATAGCGGCGGAGTTCAAAAAGAAGCTTACTTCTTGAAGAAACCATGTATAACTATGAGAGATGAAACTGAATGGGTTGAAACTGTCAATAATGGATGGAATGTTATAGTAGGAAGTGATTCAAATAAGATTATGCATGCCATAGAAAACTTCAATCCAACTGGTACTCCAGCTTCTGCTTTCGGAAATGGAGATTCTTCTTCAATAATCACAGACATCATTGAAGCGTACTTAAAATAAAGATATTTCCTAGAACTTAAAAAATAAAAATACTTGCGTTGAGAGGATGTTTTAAGTTTACAGCTAAATAATCGAAATGGAATATATGTGTTTACTCCGGTTCCTTGAAGAACTTGCTGGATGATTCTAAGAATCATAGACAGCAAATTCTTCTAAATGAACGCTTCGTAAAAACATATATTCCATTTCTTTGTTTAACTGTAAACCTAAAGTAAGGCTATATTTATGTGGTAACATTACGCTTAATCAAGTATATTTGCAATTTTTGATACAGATATATCTTCTTGCTTATCTATACCAACTATTGTAAAATGCCTAAAGTGATACCAAGGCAAAAAATAGAATACATATATGTGAAGCTAACATTGAAAAATAGGCTGCTGGAATATCTTAATGTAAGGTTCTTCATAGCTTCACTTTAAGTATTTCACATATAATTATTTTTCAATAAAATATAGGTTCTGCCCATCTATTGTAAGTTCTACCTTCTTTGACAGCTTAGTCCCATCAGAGAATGTTGCTATAATACTAATAGTATTTTTTGATTTCTGCGCCATATTATATATATCCTCTCCCTTACTGTTATCTAACTGTTGTTTCGATTTCTTAATCTTAAATTCAAATCCATACTGTTTGTTATTTTGCTCTGAATATGAAACTGTATAGCTTTTTCCTAGTGGAATATATCCAGTTCCCTCCCCAACACTACCATCTTTGTCAATAGGCCACATTGCTTGTTTAGTGCCTGTTCCATCTATATTATCATCTTTTGATAATGCTATTTTATTAATAAACTCACCCTTATCTGTAGAAAGAGTTATAGTCTCTATATTTTCCCCTTCACACTTAAATCTTAAATCAGTATATACATTCCAATATTCATCAACGTTGCTAGTCTCTGCCATATCAAATTCATTCTTTAATTTTATTTTTGGGCTTTCCCTTTTTGTTATATTAACACTTTGATATTCTGACTCGGCACTTTCATTGGCATACGCAGTTACAGTAAATGTATTCTTATTTCCAAATAAATTAGGCGATATTAATATTGCTAATATTAATAATCCTATTACAGAAATAACTCCTACATATTGTAAATATTTTGTATAGCTAAATAATAATACTTGATCTTTTTGCATTTTAATTAAGGTCTCTTTTATAAGTTCAGATTTTATTGGTATTTCATCACAACTTTCAGTATATATTTTTTTAATCATAGCAATATTCTCCTTTTAAAAGCTCCTTTAAATTCTTTCTCGCTCTGCACAATTGCGAAGTAATTGTAGATTCTTTTTTATTCAATACCTTACTAATCTCTCTAATAGACATGTCTTCATAATAATATAAGTGAATTACTGTCCTATATTTTAAAGGTAATTTTATTACAGCATAATATACATAACTTTTTTCTTCACTTGTGAACTGTATATTTTCTTCTAATGAAACTGTATGGCGAAACCAAGCAGAACTCCAAATTTTTTTACTACAATTAATAGTCACTCTTATAAGCCAAGCTTTAATATGTTCGTTACTTCTAAATGTGTTTTTAACTTTTACATATCTTAAGAAAACTTCTTGAAATACATCCTCTGCATTAGCTATATTCCTAGTTCGTGACAATGCAAGTTTATATACCATATCCGAATATTTAGTTAAGACTTCATCATCTGTTAATAATAATTCATTGCACATACCCAAACTCCCTTCATAACTAATACCCTATATAATAATAAAATACTGCATTGCAAATACAAATTTTATTTTTTTATTCTAATTATAGTAAAACCAATATCTCTATGAATATATATACAATCTAAAAATAAAATGGTATGCACCTATAATAGCGCATACCTACTTTAATAATTGAAAATAAAAATTCCTAACTCACTAATATATTATTGACATAAGCCGCTTTATGATTCGCTTATAATGAGAATTCCATCTAAGAATTAAGCAGACATATTATTATTTTGGCTTCTAGCCATCAATATTCTTCTATTGGCAAAATTTACAACTGGCATTTCAATAAATTTATAAGATATAGTTGCCGTGATATAAGACATAAGAAGTACCATTATTGACATAGTGCCCCATTTCTCCAAACTAGTAATTGGCATACCATTTGTATTCATAAATACACTCTTGACTATTGTAATATAGATATAGTGCCAAAGATAAAGTCCGAAAGATACCTTCGCTGTATAGCGGAAAAATATATTATCAACAATTCCTCCCACAAATTTAGTGTGAGGTAATATTGCTAAAGCTCCAGCTATTAGTATTTGATAGAAAGGGTAAAAGTATGGTTGATTCTGAATACTGAAAGAAAACTCAGGTTTATCCCTCATGACCCAAAGAAATATAAACGCAACTACTAAAGCCATGATTCCAATTATGTCAAATATATATGATTGTTTATATTTTTCTATTTTATTAGAATATTTATATAAAGCATTTGTGATACCAGCAGCCATTATTCCAAAGTAAAAATGTCCAAATAGAGCTATTGGATTATAATTCGGCATCCAGTATTTTGCTCCTCCAACAATTCCATATTGCCATCCACGTTCTACATTATCTGGAGTAAATAGTAAGTGAACAAATCTATTTAAAACTACAATAATGGCTAAAGCTCCCATCCAATAAGAAAATGCCTTGAAAAACGTTCTCTTTTTCCCATAAATCCTAAATAATCCATACATAAATATAGGCATTAAAAAATAGCAAAAAACTTCAAAACTAATGGACCATAAAGGACCATTTATTTCTGATGGAAAGAAAGTTTTATAATTAAAGCAGGATGTAAAGGTCACTCCGGCAATTACACGCATCCAAAAATATTGAGCAGTCACATTATTCGCGATAATAATATATGCTGATACGGCTATGGCAATATAATATCCAGGAATTATACGTGCTGCACGTCTCAATGAGTACGCTTTAAGGCTTGGGTAATTGGAATTATTGAGATAACTTCTCCAAAAAGGATAAGAAAGTAAAAAGCCACTTAAGATAAAGAAAATACTTACACCTGTATTCCCCATGATTCCAAATTTCTGAAGTTCTTGAATTATTTTTGGCTGATTATTTGGAATTAACTGTTGAGATAAATGGTGAATGATTACTGATAAGCATGCAATAGCACGCAATCCATCAGCGCCAATTAATCTTTCTCCTGATTCCACTTTCATTTTCGATTCTTTAGTATTCTTAACTTTAATATAATTTTTCATAGTAAATTTCTTCACCCTTCTTTATTGAATTCCCCTCTTATTAAAATTCACTAATCATTTGTAATTATACCACATTATCCTAAATGAGATTACATAAATTGAATCGAAATTAATATAAAAAATACCGCAAATCCATTTATAATATGAATCCCTTTAAAGTCTTACTTTAAGGAAAATCACATCCTCGTGGATAATACGGTATTTTGTCATTCTAACTATTAAAAACTAATACTATGCATCTATATCATTCTATATTCTTTCATTGATGATGTTGGTTTAAATCCGTTACCTTCTTTTCTATATGCCTGCATACAAGACACTGCAAATCCCATCAATATCCAATGCGAGAAGACATATGTAATCGAACTAGGACCAAAACTTGCAGGTGCAAATGCTATTAATCCGGCAACTGCTGCAAAACACATAACGCTCTTTTTCTTTATTCCTGTAATTAAATTTCCTATAAGAAGATACAAATAGTATATTCCGTATAACGCTATACCAGGCAATCCAAAATCACCTAGTATTTCAATTGGATAAGCATGTGGACTATATATTGATCCAGTATTTCCTCTCTCTTTTAAAAGCTGCTCCACATTACCAACACTATAACCTTGATATTTCTTATCTTTTATTACACCATTTACTACAGTCTTTATAATTTCCATTCTATGCAATGTAGACCCTTCTGAAGTTATTTCTCCTTCAGTAAATCCTTCTAACGATTGTAGTTTACCTGATAAACTAGTTGATAGATTTTCATTGCCCTCTACTGGCTTTATATGTAATAGTAAAGTACTATAATTATACGCTAATGCAAATCCTGCCACTAATATAATTGGAAAAATCATTTGCCTTATCCCCAGTTTTTTTACACTTAATATTGAGTAAATTATAAACACTGCAAATCCAAATAAAAATGCAAAAAAACCTGTCCTTGATGTAGTTACAACAACTAATGAGAACGCAATACACGAGACCAATGTAAACCACAATTTTGCAAATATATTCTCGAACTTGTAAATTGCAAATAAAGAAATTGGTGCCATTATTGCTAATGTAGCTGTCAAGTTATTCGTATTAAAGGAAAATGCTATTGGTCTTGCTTCAACAGTGTTAATCTGCCATTGTGGCAAACTCTCTCTGAAACTGTCATAGTAGTGCTTTATAGGTAACTGTTGCCCTAAAAGAACCTCTACTATTCCAATAATAATTACCAGGGAAATTAAAAATAGTAATAGATTAATCGTCTTCTTGATTCTCTCGCCATTTATGTTATAAATCATCATATCAACAATAAATGCAAACATCATTAAATATATTGCTATATATTTAATAGATAAACTCCTGTTTAAAGCCCATGTGATACTAGCACATGCATAAACAAACCAAATCACATATATTGCCAAAACCTTTTTATCTAATGTCATTAAGACATCTCTATCCTTAAATGCTTTGTATAATGACAAAAGTGAAAAAACACCTAAAACTATATGAAACATATATACATTCTCAATCCCGGGAACGTATAAAGAATAGTCATAAAATGCAGATACAAGAAGTACAGCATAGAGTATGCTGTATAAATCTTTTTCTCTAAGTACAAAAATTACTGCTCCTGCCACCGTCAATATATACATCGCAGTTATTAAATAATTTCCACTTGCTATCCCTATAAATCCGCTGATAGCAAATACTATTGCCAAAACACTGTTTCTAATTATGTCTTCTTTCGTCATGACTACTCCTTATCTGCATTCTCTGCCGCCACTTCATCTTGATTCTTATAATGATATGTTGGCACAATTTTTTGCATTTGGTGCTTAATTTCCCCTATATCATTAAGCTCTAATAAATTTTGTAGTTGTTCAAGTTTAGTTGTTAAGCTGTGCATATCTTCAAAAGTAGGTTTTCCTACATATATCTTATTATGAACTGTGTTTTCTAAACCTTCTTCACTCATTAAAAGTTCTTCAAATAATTTTTCTCCTGGTCTAAGTCCAGTAAATACAATCTTTATATCTTTATTTGGTTCAAGACCTGAAAGCTTTATTAAATCACATGCCAAGTCATAAATCTTAACTGGTTTTCCCATATCTAAAACGAATATTTCTCCACCTTTTGCAAATTCACCTGCTTGAAGCACTAATTGAGCTGCTTCTGGAATCAGCATAAAATATCTAATAATTTTCTTATGCGTTACAGTTACAGGCCCACCATTAGCAATTTGTCTCTTAAATAGTGGTATTACTGAACCATTACTACCAAGTACGTTACCAAATCTAACTGCAACAAACTCTGTTTTAGATTGCTTATCCATAGCCTGGATTATCATTTCGCACAATCTCTTTGTTGCTCCCATAATATTGGTTGGATTGACAGCTTTATCTGTTGAGATCATAACAAATCTCTCAACTCCGGCTTCACTAGCCTCTAGTGCTAAATTCAGTGTTCCAAATACATTATTTTTAATAGCTTCCTTAGGACTATCTTCCATTAAAGGTACATGTTTATGCGCTGCAGCATGGAATACTACATTAACCTTATATCTAGTAAATATCTCATGTAGTCTTTTTCTATCTCTAACTGATCCTATTAATACAGTAAGGTTAATGTCTGGAAACTCTTCCCTAAGTTCATTTTGAATATCATATACATTATTCTCATAAATATCGAATATTATCAGCCTTTTAGGATTGTATACTGCTATCTGCCTGCAAAGTTCAGAACCAATAGAGCCTCCTCCCCCAGTAACTAATATAATTTTTCCTTCTATGTAATCTGAAATCCCCTTATTATCTAATTGAATAGGATCTCTTCCAAGTAAATCTTCTAAATCTACATCCTTAATTCTACTAACAGTTGCATCTCCACTTAATATTTCATACATTCCAGGTATTATTTGCAGTTTACAGTTAGTATTTTTACAGATTTCAATTATTTCAGCCTTGTTTTTTGCATCAAGAGATGGAATAGCAATTACAATTAAATCAATTTCCTGCTCCCCTGCAATAAATGGTATATCATGTCTGTTACCTTCAATCTTAACACCTGATATCCTCTTTCCAAGCTTATTCTTATCATCATCTATAAGAACTATAGGATTGTATTTTAGTTCTCTTCTAGCCATCATCTCATTAATAATCATAGTTCCAGCAGAACCTGCCCCAACTATCATTACTCTCCTTTGATCTGATGAATACTTAAATGGTATGTACAAAAGCGTTCTTCTATAAACTCTATAAAGAATTCTATATCCTAATACAAAGAAAATGCTTAAAAGTATTCCTACTACAGAAACGTTTAAAGGAATAGTATTTCCTAGTATTCTAGTATATCCAATCGATAATACACCTGCTAAAATATTTCCTCCCACACCTAACAAGAATTCATCTGTACCTGTTAGATGCCATAGACTTTCATACATTTTAAATAAATAGAAACATATTAAATAAATTAAACTCAAAGCTATACAATCATGAGTATATATCTTTGCTATTTCTGTGAATGCACCGCTTTGCGTTATATTTATGGAAAAAAGGTATGCCATATTAACCATAAATAAATCAATTAACATAATCATTAATGTCTTCCAACTTCTCAATATAACTTTCCTCCAATCTGGAAAGATTTTAGGCACATGAAAGAAAATAACAAGTCTAATGTGCCTTACTAAAATCTTAAACTCTGTTACTAAAAATCCTAAATAAAATATTTGGAAAATATAGTATTCCCTTACATTGAACTAGATATCTAATGTAATTTTTATTAATTTTTTGAATTTTATAAGCCCTCAAATAATTTTTAACATCATTCTTACCTAAAAAATTAAAAAGCTGCTCATGAAAACTCTTATCTTTTGATAAAACAGAAAAAACATGAGAAATTGCATATGGAATTTTATATTCAACTAAAAATTTCTTTATTTCTTTAACTTCACCCTGTGAATCTAAATACTTCAATAAATCGACATATGAGTAATAGCAATCAAGATGTCTCAAAGAAACTGAATTAGTGACTGACGAATCCCATCTTACATAAAACATTAAAGCTTCATTAAGAGACATAATTTTATTCATCTTAAGTAATGCTTTAACTGTAAACACAACATCTTCAGCATATTTTCTACTGCTGTCAAAATATAATTTATTTTCTTTTATTATGGAAGTTCTATATAATGCACTTCCCATTCCAATAGTAATATCACAATTTAACTGTTTTAATGCACCTTCTTTTCCACTTACGTAGCTTTCTAAAAATCTAGTGGTACTTTCAACCAGTATCTTATCTTTAGAATCAACTTGAACATAATCGCAAAAAACCAAATCACAATTGCAAGATGATGCTTTCTCATACATAAGCTTAATATAATCTTCATGAATATAATCATCAGAATCTAAAAAGCAAATATATTCTCCCCTTGCTTCATCTATTCCCTTATTTCTTGCAACACTGACTCCACCATTTATTTGTTTTATAATTCTATAATTTACATCTGAGTTTATAAGTAAGTTTTCTGCTATTTGAATACTTAGATCTTCAGAACCATCGTCTATAAGTAAAAATTCAAAATCTTTAGAACTCTGATTTATAATTGAACTTATTGTCTTCTCAATGCATCTTTCCACATTATAAACAGGAGTAATTATAGATACATTTACCAATTCTTTCACTACCTTTACTAATTTTATCTGATGTCTAGCCATTTACACTTAATGATAACACACTTAAAAAAATAATATCTAAACAAATTCTAAACACTATTTCATTTGCTAATAATTAAAATATATATTCTCTTTGAATTATACTAACATTGCTTGCTATATGCAATAATTAGTCATTTTTCTTAAGCAAAAATTCATATTTATAACCATTGATTGAATTACTTTATGTTTTCTTACAAGTCCTTTAAATAATTTTCAGGAAATAATTATTTGATTATATAACTTTTTTCACCTTTAGCTTTTTAATTTCTTTTGCATGCCATACTCTCTCTTCCTCTTTTGGCATTGTCATATAATCACCATATAACTGAGTTAAAATGGCATGATAATTTTTTGGCGCATAAAAAAACTTTCCTTCAAACTCTAACTTAGCCAGATCAAAGTAATCAGACTTTTTATATACATATTCGCTCCAGTAAGTATCCACACCATATCCCATGTATTCTGACTTTGAATCATTCCACTTAACTAAAAACTCAAAAAATTTCAACCTTCTTTTATTAGGAAACATCTTAACAACTAATTTATAAAAAGAGAAAGTTATCTTATTTTTAAAGCTTAGTTTCTCTGGTATATCTCTAAGTCTTTTATAACTCTTTAAGATATTAAAGCTAAGTGCTCTCTGAATCTTGTATATAAAATTATGTTTAGGCAAGCTGTCATAAGGAAATATATCTATGTAAACACCATTATGCATTTCATAGTTTTCTTTTGCGCCTTCTTCTAGAAACATTGTATCATTATACCTAATCTTACATGGCACAGGATAAACATCATAATACTCATCAGTTTCAAAAGTCTGCAGAAATAAATGTTTTGGAAGTTCCTTTTTAGCTATTTCTAAAAACTTATTAAAATCTTCCCTTAGCATACCAATATCAACATCATCATCCCAAGGAATAAATCCTTTATGCCTAACGGCTCCTATCAACGTTCCCGCATCAAGGAAATATTTGAGTTCATGCTTTTCACATAATTTATGAACTTCTTCTAAAATATCAACCATAATCATTTGAGCATCTCTCAAAGATAAATCTTCATAATCTTCTCTTTTATATGTACAATTATCTTTATTCATTACCTAAATTCCTTTCATTTATCAATACCTTTAAATTAGGTTAAGATCTCTTTCCATAATACTTTTCAATCATACTTGGTTTAAATAAAATCATTTTACTTAAAATAAAGTACTTTAATCTATCCTTTTCTAATCTATACATTTTATATTTACTCAAATCATTTCTCACATTTTGATCTTTAATAAATCTATACATTTCTTCACGTAATTCTTTTTTACTTGCAAATGCAGCAACTATATTAACTATCGCCGCTGGTATTCTGCTTTGAATCATTGCTTTTTCTAAATCTTTATCCTTAATCCGAACCTTTAGGTAATCTAAAGTTTCAATGTTAGAATAGTAGATATCTAAAAAATTTAGAGACACATTATTTGTAACAGATTCTCCCCATTTAACATAATGTGAATATATTTTTTTTACACAGCATACTTTTCTAGCATGAGCATAAGCTTTAATCTCAAAAGCTATATCTTCTGCAAATTTTCTATTTTCATCAAACCTTATATTTTTCTCCATCAAAAGTGAACGTTTAAATAAATTAGCCATTATATGAGTATGTGAAATCCCATATATGAGCCCAAGAGCAGATTCTTTTCCAGTAAATTCACCATTTTTTAAGCTATCTATATTATTAGAAATTTCTTTTCTGTTACTTTCTTCAAACACATACCCAGAATAAACGACATCACTATTTGTCTTATCTGCTGCATTATACAAATCCTTAAGCATATCTTTATCTATATAATCATCTGAATCTAAGAATTGAATATATTCACCTTTTGCCTTCTCAATTCCTAAATTTCGAGCTGAACTGACCCCACCATTTTCCTTTTTTATTATCTTATAGATAACATGTGAGTCTTTCAAATAATTATTAGCGAACTCACTACTATCATCTGGAGATCCATCATCAATAAATAAAACTTCAAATTCTTTAAGGGTTTGTGCTTTTAAACAATCTAATGTTCTTAAAATTCTGTCTCTAACCTTATAAACCGGAACAATAACACTAACCTTAAAATCCATATTTAGTCATTCCTTTCAAATTATGCGCACATCAAATAAAATAATATACCAAATAATTAAACATATTGGCTTATTATTTTATAATACATATTAATACAATAAATCCTTGTTTAATTATACCACAAAAAAACTGTCTCTCCTTAGAAATTCATCTAAATTTAAGACAGTTTATATATTATTCAAATTATTTTCTATTTATCTATCCTTTTACACCACTATCATTCACACCTTGCATAAACCACTTCTGGGCAATTAAAAATAAAATTAATAGAGGCAATACAGTAAGTGTGCTTGCAGCCATTATCTCTGGCCACTTTATTCCATAGGCTCCTCCTTGTATAAAAAACTGCCTAAGCCCCGCTGAAACTAAAAACTTTTCTGGACTTTTAGTTATTAGAGATGGATACATATATTCATTATAATATGTTACAAAACTAATCAATCCAAATGTTATAAAAGTTGGTTTCGTTAATGGGAACATAATCTTTAATAATATTTTCAAGTGAGAGGCACCATCCATTCTTGCTGCTTCTACTAAACTTCTATCTATTTGCATAAATGCCTGTCTTATTAAGAATATTCCAAATACATTTGCTAAATTGCTTATTATAAGTCCAGTTAATGTATCAATTAAATTTATATCTGCAAGTATCATGTAACATGGAACATATGTTACTGCTGAAGGCAGCATATATGTCCCCATTACTACTGCAAATAAAATTTTCTTGCCTTTAAATTTGAATTGAGTTAAAGCATATGCAA
Source organism: Clostridium chromiireducens (assembly GCF_003575225.1). Taxonomy (NCBI): domain Bacteria; kingdom Bacillati; phylum Bacillota; class Clostridia; order Eubacteriales; family Clostridiaceae; genus Clostridium; species Clostridium chromiireducens. Next base: position 977,765 of record NZ_QXDJ01000001.1, read on the forward strand.
TCATAGCTGCACTTATAATCTGAAATATAACCTCTATAGATGCAACAAAAAAGCTATTTCCAAGATATACTGCAAAAGGTGCTTCTTTAAATACCTGTATAAAATTATTCCATTGCGGTACTGCTGGAATTAATACTGGAGGAAAATTAAATACTTCATCCTTTGTTTTTAGTGCACTGCTTATCATCCATAGAAAAGGGAAAAATGTAATAATACTTATACCAATTAATATACAATGTCTTATACCATTTGCTATAATCTCTGATGCACTTGGTTTATTTATAATTTCTAAATTCATCTCTAAATCTTCTATTTCTTCAAGATTCTTTTTAACATTTATATCCACTACTTTATATTCCCTCTCTTTAAATCTAAATAAATATTTTCTACTTATTATTCTATTAAATTTAATAATGAACCCATTTCTTTGAAGCAATAAATTGAATTCCTGCAAGCATAGCTATTATAATTAATATCACAGTTGCCATAGCAGTTGCCTGACCCATATTAAAATTTTCAAAAGCAGTTTGATAGTACATATATAGTATAGTTCTTGTACTTCCTGCTGGCCCCCCTTGCGTCAAAACCTGAATTTGATCATAGGCTTGAAGTGAATTAATTGTTGTTATTATACTTAAGAAAAATGTAGTTGGTGATATAAGTGGTAGAGTTATACTTACAAACTTATTCCAATTATTAGCTCCATCAATCGCTGCCGCTTCATATAAATGGCTTGGTACCTTTTCTAAAGCTGTTAAATAAAATACCATAGCCCAGCCAAAGCCTTTCCAAACCGTAACAATTATAACAGATATCATTGCTGTATCTGAACTCTGCAACCATTGTAATTCCGGCAAATTTAAGAATTGTAATATATAATTAGCAAAACCATATTTAGGTTCAAAAATCCAACTCCACACTATAGATATAGCTACTGTTGGCGTAATCCATGGAGAAAATATTATAGCTTTATATAAAGCAGACCCTTTAATATTATTTTTCAATACCATGGCAATAACCAGCCCTCCAACTATTGTTGGCACTAAGGTTCCCATAGTAAATACAAATGTATTTTTTAATGCACTATAAAATGCTTTATCTGCAAACAAAGCTATATAATTATTAGAACCAACCATATTATAAGTTGAACTCATATAATCCCAGTCAGTAAAACTCATAAAAATAGCTTTTATCATTGGCCATATCCAAAATACTCCAAGTGGAATTACAGCTGGTAAAATAAACATTAATACACATAAGTTTTTATTAATTTTTCTCTTAATACTACTCTTAATCTCCACCGATGTCACACCCCCTTATTCAATTAACAGTTAACAATTGTGTATGAAAAGCCTTAAAGGCTTTTCATAATAAGAATTCTAAAATTCTCTTCAAAATCCCTTTGGGTTTTGTTCCTTAACTGTTAACTTCTAAGCGTTACTTGTTAACTGAGTTAAGTGCTTCTTGTGCAATTTTTTGAGCTTCATCTAAAGCTTCTTTAGCAGGTACATTTTCTATTTCCACTTTATCAGCTGCATTTTTAAGTGCATCAATAATTTTTCCATCTGTAGGATCTATAAATACTTTTGTAGCATGAGTTGCTTGAGTGGCTGGAACTGCTGCTTGAGGATTTTTCTTTACATAATCTATAAATTCTGGTGTAGATGCACTACCTTTATTTACTGAAATATATCCAGAATCTATTGCCCATTCAGCACTAACCTTTACTGATGTAAAATATTTAATAAATTCATATGCACCTTGTTTTTCTTCATCACTAACTCCACTTGGAATAGCTAAAAGTCTTGCTTCTGCAATTGGTTTTGCTTGCTTACCTTCTTTAAACGCTGGCTGCTCATATGCACCTAATTTATTAAAATCAAGATCCCCTTGATCTCCTGATGACCCAGTATATCCAGCTGCCTTATCCTTCATAGCATCATCAACTGTTGCATACCAATATTCCCAACCTTGTCCACCTGAATGAATTCTCATAATTTTATCTTCATGAATCCACTTTCTAAAGCTATCCCAAGACTCAACCCATTCCTCTGAATTAATTAGTACTTGTTTTCCGTCATCACTTAATATTTTTCCACCATTGCTTAAGGCAGCATCAATTAAATTATCTTCACCCCACATAGGTTCCCATCCATAGTATGAAACTTCTGTTCCATCTTTTTTAGTAAGTTTCTTAGCTGCTTCTGCGACTCCTGTCCATGTTTTCAATGATTCTTCAGTAATTCCTGCATCTTTAAAGGCCTGCTTATTATAGTATAAAAGTTGTGTTGTACCATATATAGGGAATGCATATAGCTTACCGTCTTTTTTCCCAGTTTCTAAAAATGATTCTAAATAGTTTTCTTCTTTAAAATCTGTATCTTTACTTGTATAATCATTTATATTTGTTAATAACCCTTTATTAGCAAGCATATAAACTTTATCGCCTTCTAATAAAGCAAGTGCTGGACTTTTCTTAGCTACTATTCCAGCTTGTAAATTCTTAAATGTAGTCTTGTAATCTTCTTGTGCTACTCCCTTAACTTCATACTTATCTTGAGATTTATTAAAATCAGCAATTATTTTTTGCATATTTTCATCAAGTTTCCCCCCAAGACCATACCAATATTCAACTTCAACCTTTCCATTAGCAGTTTTCTTTACTTCTCTTTTACTCACTCCTCCACAAGATATTAGGCTTCCTGATATCATTAAAACTAAACCAACGGAAAAAATCTTTTTAATAATATTATTCATTAAATTACCCCCATAATTTATTATTCAATTTGAAATATACTATAAGTAGCAAAATCAAACTCTTTATCAAATTAGTTATACACTTAATTAAAAATATTCTTTATGTACTTATTTTTACTTTTCCTTTCATTGGAATTTCATTAAGTTCATTTTATGAACAATTTTAGTTTAACACTGTTCTATGTTCAACTCAATATGTTCATTAAAAATAATGATAAAAATCCCAAAAAAGGAAAAAGACTTAGCATCTATATAAATGCCAAGTCTTTTTCTAATTCATCGAAATATTCAGTTTATATATTTTTAAATTGTTAATAAAAGGGCTAATTAATTTTATTAAGCTTCAACACCATGTGATTGTTGAGCAGCTAATTCATCAGCATAAGCCATAGCATCTGCTTTCTTAAAGAATGGAAGATATATAGCTGTATCTATTGCTAATATAACCAATTGTGCTAATGCATATGGAATACCACCTATTAATAGACCTGAGATAATTGGTGGAACTGTCCAAGGTGGAGTTACTCCTCCCATTGGTGCAAGTAATCCACTTGCAATTGCAAGATACATTAATACTGCTGTTATTATTGGACAAGCTATGAATGGTACAGCCATGATTGGATTCATTACTACTGGAGTACCAAATAAAACTGGTTCATTTATATTGAATAAGTTTGGTGTTACTGCTAATTTACCTAATTGTCTAAATTGTGCTGATTTTGCAAACAATAACATACAAAGAACAAAACCAAGAGTATGTCCAGAACCTGCCATATTGATAAAGTTATCATAGAATTGAGAAGTTACTATATGAGCTCCATGTGCAAGATCTAAAGTTCCTGCTTTTTGAAGTTCTGCATTAGCTAACATATTTGCTCCTAATAAGCTTCCAACTATACCAGACATAATAGTTGCACCGTGAACACCAAACCACCATAAGAATGGAATACAGAATGCTATAACTATAACTCCGCCTAGTGAATCTGATACACCTTGTAGTGGTGTTTGAATAACTTTGTAAATTAATTCAACAAATGTTGTATTTAATCCCCATTTTAGTGCCGCATAAATAATTCCTGCTGCTGTAAACATCACTGCTGCTGGAATCAAGGCTGAGAATGCTGAAACTACACCAGCTGGAACACCTTCAGGCATCTTAATTCTGATGTCTTTACTCATGAACCATGAATAAGTAGCACCAACAACTAAACCAATTATAATTGCAGTAACCATACCTTGACCGCCAGTCCAACCTTTTGGAATAACGCCACCAACTTGGAATACGTCTTTTGTTCCTTCTGGAGTAAATGCAACGCTATCAGAAGTTGTAATTAAGAATACAGATAATGACATTACTCCAGCTGATAAAGGCTCAAAGCCCTCATTCTTTGCATAAACATAAGCAATCGAAATAACAGAAACAAGTGCCATAATATTCATTGTATTACCTTGAATTTTAAATAATGGATCAGTCCATCCCGCTCCAAATGTAGCAGTCATAAAATCAGTAAATGCTTTTACTGGAAAGCAAGCTATTAATAGGAACAAAGATCCTATTATTTGTAATGGCATTGTGTATAAAACACCATCTTTTAATGCTTGAATCCCTTTAAGATTAACGAATTTCATAACTACTGGTATTACTTTTTCGTTCAACGTTTGACTCATTGACATAATAAAATTCCCCCTTAAAAATTAAAATCTGATTATAATATGAATAATTACAAATAAAAATTTGCTATTATTACCGCTTTAAGTTTAGTTATTAATTATAATTTTAATAAAGTAATCCTTTTCTTCTGATCTACTTTTATATAACACATGTTCTATTACTATAATTTAATGTTTTTCTTATCATCAAAAAATTTTATTAAACATCTGTTATTATAAAAGCTTTAGGATTATCATGTTGATTCTATAGTATATAAAACAACAAGTGTTTCTACTTTTTAATTAAGTTTAATGCCAAATCTAAAACCTTAGCTCCATTCATCATTCCATAATCAACCATTGGAATTACTTCTACTGGAATTCCTTTTGGATCACAAAGTTTCTTTGCCTTTCCTAAAGTATATCCAACTTGTGGTCCAAGTAAGGCAACATCCATACTATCTAAATGTTTATCCATTTGAGCTTCTGGAAATGCTATAATTTCTGCATCTACCCCCTTAGCTTTAGCTGCTTCCTTCATCTTATTAACTAAAACGCTTGTTGACATTCCTGATGCGCAGAATAATTTGATTGTAACCATATCTTTGTCCTCCTTATTAATTTTAATTACATAATTTGAATATATATTTATAATTTTGTGTTTATTTTAAAAATATATTTATCGTATTAGTGTTTTCATAACATTTACTGGTGTAGTTTGTCTTGAATAATTCTTATAGTTTTTTAAGTATTATTTAACTAAAGTGTTTACAACTTTTCTTAACTCAATAATTTGTTCGATTAAATTCTTTTCTGTTATTGATGTCATTAAATGATCTTGTGCATGAACAAACAATATTGATAATTCTACTTTTTCTCCCGCAGCTTCTTTTTGAAGCATTTCTGTTTGTGAATCATGTGCTTTTGCTAATGCATCATTAGCTAATTGCATTTCCTCTTCAGCCTCTTCATATTTTCCTTCGTTTACCATGCCAAGTGCCATGTAAGCGTGATTTTTGCAATCTCCCGCATTAATTATGATATTCATTATTGCCATTTCTAATTGATCCATTTCTACTCCTCCAATTCATGCTTTATTGCCTTATGCTATTATATATAGCAATACCCGTGCCAAACACTATTAATTATTTTATTTTTTTTATTTTTTTACTGTTTAAAACTTATCTATTTTCTATAAATCTAGGTATTTCAACACTTGCAAGCGAAATAGATACCATAATACTTTTAAAAAGACATAACTTTTATTTATCTCAAAATATATATTTTGTTTATTTTAAGATATGTGTTTACTTAATCCAGTTAGTGTTTTATAATTATATATAGTGTTTGAATATTTTTCAAACTGTATGAAAACACTATAGAAATAATGTTTGTTTATAATTATATTTTTTTACTATAATTATGAACCCATTCCATAATTTTCATTATAGTGTATGAAAATGTTTAATCTATCATGTTATCTACAAATTAAATTTTATATAGGAGGATATATAATGACTAAAAAAGATTTAGTTTATCAAAAACTTCTACAATTAAATTCTTCAGAAGGTATAGATACTAAAACACTAGCGCCGCTAGTTAATATGACTAGAGCAAATTTAAGTCATGAGTTAAACGAGCTCTGCAAAGAAGGTAAATTATATAAATCAATTGGCAGGCCCGTACTGTTTTTTCTTTCAGAAAACAAAATACAAAATAATGAGTCTCAATTAGATTTATTAGCTAAAAATAATGTTTCACTTAAGGATTCTGTTGAACAAGCTAAAGCTGCTATACTATATCCACCTAAAGGCATGAACTGTTTGATATTAGGTGGGACAGGTGTAGGTAAGTCTATGTTTGCTTCTCTTATGCACAATTATGCTTTAGAAATGAAAGTAAAAACAGAAAATTCTCCTTTTATAGTGTTTAACTGTGCAGATTATACTAATAATCCTCAGCTTTTGACTTCTCAGCTTTTTGGAGTAAAAAAAGGTGCTTATACTGGAGCCGAGTCAGATAAGGTTGGATTAATAGAAGAAGCTAATGGTGGGATTTTATTTTTAGACGAAATTCATAGATTGCCTCCTGAAGGTCAGGAAGCTCTCTTTATATTTTTAGATACAGGTACTTTCAGACGTATCGGTGATTCCGAAACCAGAAAATCCGATGTATTAATAATCTCAGCTACAACTGAAGATCCAAACTCTGCTTTGTTGAACACTTTTACCAGAAGAATTCCTCTTGTTATTAATATTCCCTCTCTAAAAGAAAGAACTTTGGATGAAAGGTTATTCTTAATTAAAAGCTTCTTTAAATATGAGAGTATTCGTTTAAATAAAGAAATATATGTATCATTGAACTCTCTTAGAGCACTACTTTCTTATGATTGTCCTAATAATATAGGTCAATTGAAGAGTGATGTTCAGTTGCTTTGTGCAAAAGCATATTCGGAATTTCTAACAAATATAAGACGTGATGTAAGAATCCATAGTAAGGCTCTACCTCATTATATTAAAGAAGGTCTTTATAAAGAGAAAGAACATAGAGTTTTATGGAATAAACTTATGAGCGAAGAAATTGAATATTTTAGATTCAATGGCTCCACTGAAGACACAAACACTATATTTAATAATGGAGATAATACAATCTATAACTTTATAGAAAGTAAACTTGAAAAGCTAAAATCTTTAGAAATCTCAGATATTGATATTGAAAATATTCTTGAAAAGGATATAGCAAAGCATTTTAACAAAAATAATTCAGAAGTATCCGAGGAAACAAGCAAACAAAACTTGTTAACTATTATTGACGAAGATATATTAAAGTGCATTGACAGCATAGTAAGTCATTTAACTCGAAAACTCCCTGTAGAGTTTGACAGTAATTTATACACCGCTTTTGCCTTGCATATTAACACACTAATTAACAGAATAAACAATGACAAAATAATAATAAACACTAATTTGAATAAAATAAAAGATCTTTATCCTGCAGAGTTTAATGTTGCACTTGAAGTTAAAGAAATTATAGAAAATACTATTAATAAATCAATTCCAATAGATGAAGCTGGATATTTAACACTATTTCTAATACCAGACAATACCTTTAATGATACATCTCAAGATAAGGTGAAAGTTATTCTAATTGCTCATGGAGAATCTACTGCAACTTCCATGGCTGATGTTTCTAACAAACTGCTTGGAGAGAATTATATAATCCCAATAAATGCTCCAATAGATGTTGCTCCATCAAAAGTATTAGAAAAACTAAAAATTGGTATTCAAGAAAATCCAACTTCATCTGGCTATTTATTGCTAGTTGATATGGGATCTTTAACAACATTTGCAGATGTCATAAAAAAAGAATTCCAAGTTGATATTAAAGTAATTTCTCTTGTTTCAACCCTTCATGTATTAGAGGCTGCTAGAAAAGCACTTATTGGGTCGTCTTTAGATGAAATTTATAATGATGTATTAATGGTAAATTCTTATGTGGAAATGCATAAAAATATAAACACTACTTCTGAAGACTCAGATAAGGTTTTAATAGTAACAGCTTGCCTGACTGGTGAAGGTGCTGCAATTGCAATTAAGAACTTCTTACTTAGTAACCTTAGGATTAATAAGGATTACTTTGAAATTGTGTGTTTAAATTGTTTAGATAAAAAATATTTTAAGCAAAAGATAATTAATCTTCAGAAGCAAAATGAGATATTATTTATTGTATCATCTTTCCCTGTAGACTCGCCATTAAAACAATATACAATGTATGAAGTGTTTAATATGGATGTACTAAAAGAATTACAAGCTGCAATAGATTCTAAAACAACTATGATTAATATTCCAAGAATCATAAAGGAGAATATATATAATATAGATAGTGTTGAACTGTATCGTGATGTAACCTATTTCTTAAATACACTACAAGATACACTTTCAATTAAGCTACCAGATGAAAACACTGTTGGTTTTGTACTTCACTTATCATTTGTTGTAGGTAAATTAAGAAATGAAGATAATCAAGCGAATTATCCTGAAAAAGATAGTTATATAGCTGAAAACATCAATTTATATAATATAATTAGAGAGAATTTATCTTTTATAAGTGCTAAATATAAAATAGATATATCCGATGATGAAGTTTGCTATTTAATGAATCTATTACTTAATACTGAACCTTCATTGAATGAAGGTGAATAACAATCGAAATATAAAAATACTTTCTGTGTTATGATACTTTAAGTTTACTCACAAAAAAACGAAATGGAATAGATGTTTTTGCTTCGGTTCTTTGAAGACTGCACAAAAACATCTATTCCATTTCTTTGTTTAGTGTAAATTTAAAGTGAATCATATTTAGGCAAGTATTTGTATATTTCTCTGTTTATCAATACCCTTAATGACGAAAATTTATGGTCTTCAAAACAATTTATATCGTTTTAATGTAGGAACCACATGAAAATTGTGCAATACCTTTACCTTATTTATCATATAAATTTATTATGTAGCCTTTTTCCAATACTTTCTATTATATATAACACAGGTATTTGAGTAGTTATATCGCTGATTCCTAGTTTTTCTTGCTGTATGTAATATGAAATATTTAAATCAGATATTTTTGCTATAGTACAATTCTCAGTATTAGTTATACTAACAACTGTGCTATTCTCTCTTTTTAGGTTGCTTATATGATCAATAACTGAATGAGTTTCTCCCGAAACTGATATTGCTATAATAATTGAATCTTCATAAAACTTAGAGTTTCTTGGGAAATAAGGGTCATCAATATACATGGCAAATTTACCTATTGATGAAAAGTATCTTGCCGCATATTTACATAAGATTCCAGAAGTTCCAGCTCCTATAAATATGATGTTACTAGCTTGCTTTATATTGTCACAAAGTATGTTTAATTTCCTATCTAATTCACTGTTATCTAATTTTTTAAAAAAATCTACTATCACAGAAGTATCATTATTTACTTTTTCAAATTCATTTCTCTCAACATGCATTTTTAGCTTTATCTTAAATTCTGAGTATCCTTCACAATTAACTTTTTTGCAAAATCTTAAAATAGTTGTAGTTGATACGTGTGCCTCGTCTGCTAACTCTCTAATCCTCATGTAAGATACCTTTCCAATATTTTTCATTATGTATCTATATAGTGATAATTCTATATCATTAAAACTTTGGATAATTTCATAACTAAACATAAATAATAAACCTCTTCTTTCATCACATCTGCTTATTTTAAGTATACCTTATTTACACATAGTTTTTAAGAGTATATAAAAAGCATTCCAAAATAAAATTTAATGTTATTTTGAGATGCTTCATAAATTCAAGTTAGTTATTTATCTATATTTAAAGCTCTATAAATGGCTTTAGCCACTCCAGCATTATCATTCGTATCAGTTATATATTTAGCTGCTTCTCTTATTTGTGGAATTGCATTTTTCATCGCAAATGATTCCGTAAACTCCGTAAACATAGAATAATCATTAAAACTATCCCCAAGAACTATAACTTCTTCTCTTTTTATCCCCATTTTTTCCGCAACTTTTGCCAGTATAAGCCCTTTTTGCGCCTCTTTATTATTTATTTCTATGTTTTTAGTAAAAGTTGAGGAAATAGCAAGTCCCTCAATTGATTCCAGCTTTTCTTTTACTTTAAGAGTTGTTTCTTCATCATTATAAAAGGCTACAAACTTTCCAATTTTCACATCGCTGTTTAAAAATCCCTCTATATTCTCAATATAATTTAAGTTAACAAAATGCGGATGATTTCTAGCAATTTTTAATGCCTCATCATAGCTTGTTCCGGGATCAAATGCTATTATTCTATATGCAACTTCTGTTAATGCTTCTTCTTTATCATTAACTGTGTATAATCCTTTATCAGTATAAATTTCAGCCACAATTTTTTCTTTAATTATCATATTTATAATTTCTCTTGCTTCCTCTTTCCCTATGTAAATACCTTCTAAGACATTTCCATCTTCATCTATATATTCTCCACCATTTAGAACTATACATTGACATCTTAAATTGCATTCATCAAGTAGTGGTTTAACATCGTCATACATTCTACCAGTTGAAATTGCGAATTTAACCCCCATTTCTTGCGCTTTTTTTATAGCCTCCAAATTTTCCTTAGGTATCTCATGATTACTATTAAGTAATGTCCCATCCATATCTGATGCAATAAGCTTTATCATATATTAATTCCTCCATATTTACGCTAACTTGTTTTAAAATACATCTCCTTAATAAAAATATATGTAATTTTATTATATAATAAAATCAATTATTTTTTCACAAAAGTATTTTACTCTTAGATTTTATATTATAACCAGTATATTAGTTGTTTATAAATTCTAAATCCAAAATTAAATAAACACTTTTATTTAATTTTACTTTTAATTTATCTCAATTACGATATTATTTTTCAGCCTCTCAGCACAGCAAATATGTTAGACAAATAAAATAAGGCTAGAATTTTATTATTTCTAGCCTTTATAATCAACCTTATATTCCTGTAATATTTTATTTATAGCTTTTGCAACTCCTGAATTATAATTTGTGTCAGTTATATGCTTTGCTGTCTCTTTTATTTCAGGTACTGCATTTTCCATGGCAAAAGATATAGGAAATTCAGCAAACATGGAATAATCATTTAAACCATCTCCAATTACAGCAACTTCTTCTTTTTGTATTCCCATATTTTCTACTACCTTAAGAAACTGTAATAAAAGTATGCTACTCATTTCGGCAAGTTACATATTTAGATCTAGTTTACATTAAAGTTCTTCTCCATTAGTTTCTATTACTTTTTTATACCAATAGAAGCTCTTCTTTCTTGATCTACTCAAATCTCCATTTCCATCATTATCTTTATTTACATAAATAAAGCCATATCTCTTTTTCATTTCACCTGTTGATGCACTTACTAAATCTATACATCCCCATGGAGTGTATCCCATTAACTCAACTCCATCATTAACTGCTTCTTTCATTTCTTTTATATGGTCTCTTAAGTAGTCAATTCTATAATCATCGTTAATTGAACCGTCTGCGAGAGCTTCATCCACAGCACCTAATCCATTTTCCACAACCATTAGTGGAATTTGATATCTATTGTGGATATTATTTAATGTCCATCTTAATCCCTTAGGGTCAATCTGCCATCCCCAATCACTCGCTTTAAGATAAGGATTCTTTACACCTCCAAGTATATTTCCAGAAGTCTTTTCTAAATTTGAATCTGTGCTTGAACAGTTTGACATGTAGTAGCTAAATGTATAAAAATCTACACAGCCTTCCTTTAGAATTTTCTCATCTTCTTCTTGCATTTTTATTTCAATATTATTCTCTCTAAAAAATCTCTTTGCAAAACCTGGATATGCTCCTCTTACTTGAACATCGGAACATAAAAAATTATTTAAATTATCTCTTTCTTGAGCTAAGAATACATCTTCTGGATTACATGTATATGGATATGTTGTCATATATGCAATCATACATCCTATTTTAAAATCTTTATTGATTTCATGTCCTAATTTAACAGCCTTTGCACTAGCAATAAATTGATGATGAAGTGCTTGGAATCTTATTTGTTTGCTATCATCAGTTTCTTTATCAAAGGCAAGTTCACCGCCATCATTTAATAATATTCCACCACCCATGAATGCACCAAATGGCATTGTTAAGCAGTTAATTTCATTAAATGTAAGCCAGTATTTTACAACGTCCTTATATCTTTTAAATATAGTTTCGCAATATCTAACATAGCACTCAATAACTTCTCTCCCAGCCCATCCGTTGTATTTTTTAGTTAATCCAAACGGAGTTTCATAATGAGAGATTGTAACTAATGGTTCAATATTGTATTTTTTTAATTCTGCAAAAACATCATCATAGAATTTTAAACCTTCTTCATTTGGAGTCGCATCATCACCATTCGGGAAAATTCTGCTCCAATTTATTGATAATCTAAAAGTCTTAAATCCCATTTCTCCAAATAATTTAATATCTTCTTTATAATGATGATAAAAATCTATCGCTTCATGACTTGGATAATATGTTCCTTCTTCTAATTCTGGTGTTATTCTTCTTGGAGTAGTATGGGTACCACCAGTCATAACATCTGCGGTACTAAGACCCTTTCCGCCTTCTCTATATCCACCTTCAAATTGGTTTGCAGCTGTTGCTCCTCCCCATAAGAAATCCTTTGGTAAACCTTGAAATTTATTGTTTAACATTCTATTCCTCCTATAACTTGTACTACTTCTATACTATTAGTCTTTATTTTTATCTGGTTTGCAACTGCTAATAGTGAAACATATATCAAAATATATGATATTATTTCTATTCCTAAAAATTATAAACATCTTTATCATAAACTTTATTAAAATTCAAGTGGGGATTGCCCCCACTTAAATCAAATCTAATCATAGAATATCTTGAAAGGAATAATTTATATTTCCTTTATAAGATACCCAGAATATCCTATATTATTAATCTTTCCTATCTATCTTCTAATTTTTCTATTACATCTTTAAATTGAGGTAAATGCTTTTTATGCGCTACTAACAATTCATCTAATACAATTTTAGAAACTTTTCCACTTGGAACTAGTGGATTTATTGTAAATGCGTGAAGTGCCTTATCATAATTACCTGTAACCGCTGCTGAAATTGTTGTTTCTTCCATTCCCTTCATTATTTGAACCATACCTCTTGGAGCTGGATCAAATTTTCCAAAGTTAATTGGTTCTGGTCCATGGGATGTGATTATACTTGAAACTTCTACTATAGAGTCATATGGAAGATCTTCTAGTGCCCCATTATTCTTTGTGCAAACTACCATTGTTGTTCTCTTATCATTATAGATTGAAGCAATTAATTCGCATGCTGCATCACTGTAGTGAGTTCCGCCTCTCTTAGTTAATTGTTCTGGTTTATAATCAAGTTTTGGATCTTTATATAATTCAAATAATTCTGCTTCCGTTCTTTTTACAACTTCTGCTCTAGTTTCTCCTTTTGAGAAACTTTCAAGTTCCTCTTGTAGCATATCATCTGTAACATAGTAATATCTATGGTATGGACAAGGTAAAATTCCTAGATCTTTAATTTGTTCATAGTTAAATTTAATATCTTTTATGTTTGCAACTCCCGCATCCTTATTTTCTTCTGCTAGTTCTGGGTTGTACATTTTTTCGATTACTTCTGCTGTTCTTTCATTTCCTTCTTTATCCCATACCCTATGCCAGTGAAAATGGTTTAGCCCTGCAAACTCAAAGAATAACTCACTTGAAGAAACACCAAGCTTTTTGGCATCGTCTTCTATACAATTAATTGGAACATTGCATAATCCAACCGTTTTATCCCATCCACCATATTTAATAGATGCTTCTGTTACCATACCAGATGGATTAGTGAAATTAACAAGCCATGCATCTGGGCATAATTCTCTCATATCATCTATTATGTCTAAGATTACTGGAATTGTTCTAAAGGCTTTAAACATCCCACCAGCACCATTAGTTTCTTGTCCAATCATTCCATGACTTAAAGGAATTCTTTCATCTTTTATTCTTGCATCTAAAAGACCTACTCTAAATTGAGTTGATACAAAGTCTGCATCTTTAAGTGCTTTTCTCCTATCTAAAGTTAAATTTACTTCCCAGTCCAAACCTGCTGCTTTAACCATTCTTTGAGCCATAGCTCCAACGATTTCTAATTTTTCTTTTCCATCTTCAATATCGACAAGCCATATTTCTTTTATTGGAAGTTCAGCTTTTCTTTTAATAAATCCTTCAATTAACTCAGGAGTATAACTTGATCCTCCACCAATAGTAACTATTTTGATTTTTTCTTTTCTCATAGTATATTTCCTCCCTTGATTTATATATAAATTTTATTTTCCAATCACATTTTAATAAAGTGAAAACACCTTAAAATTAATTCTAAGTGAGGGGAATTCGGAGCTATCCACACATGGATATGGTTTAAGTAACCCTTTACTTAAAGATATCATAAATCAAGGTAAAATATCTGAGTTTAGGGATTTTAGTTACACATGCTACTTTTTAGTTATTTGTTTTTTTATAAAACAAGTTGTTTTATATAAGCTCATAAAAAATATTCCAGATACTCTCCAGTGCTCAGTTCACAAGAGAATATCTGGAATTATATTTCCTTAGCTTAAAGGATTTTGAGCAGATGATATAAACTTATTTTCTATTTCTAAAAAGATATTTTTATCATAGTAGGTAAAGATAGTACAAACTATGCTAGGTACGAAAATTAGAAATACAATAGAAGTAGATTTTAGTAAATAATATGCCAAAGCCAAAACAATAATCTTTAAAATAGTTGTAGGAAACTTTTTAATCATAAAATATAAGGATAACATTAATAAATCCTTTAATTTAATCTCAAACCTAGAATTTATAGAGAAAGCATATAACCCTGCAACCAGTAATATTATCATAAGTAAAGCAATAATTATATGTATACCCGTCTGAGGCATATTCACATAGAAATATCTAAAATCAATAAAAAATATTGTTATTAGGATAAGCTCAGTAAGCCAAAGCTTAAGATTAGATAAAAAATTCTTCTTATAGGAATTCCAAAAGACTGAAGAAAAATAAATATCTTTCTCACGGATTATCTTCCCTATAGTGCTATATAACGCGCCTAAAGATGGGCCCAAAGGAATTAGACAGATAAATAAAAGAAAGAAATTAAAATTCTCAGGAGATATTACAGTTAAAATTAAAAGTAATATGAGAAGTATATTGCAAATTGCTACGTAGATACTACTTAAACAAAACCCAATCATATAATTTGTGATCGCATAAATTGGTTTATCATAAAATTCTTTCATTATATTTCCTCCTGTGCTATTAATCGTTCTGATTCTATGAAGATTTGATTGCAAAATCGATTTCAATATGTTTTTTCTATACTAAAACTCTCTTCTGGTCCAAAAAACGAATTTGGAAGTTTTCCTTTTGATAATACCAGCTTTTGCAATACTAATCCTGCATCCAATCCATAGAATCTAAGTCTATGGATTCCTTTATCTAATTTATGAATAGTCGTAGTTATATGGATATTTTCCAAAACTGCATTGCACCAAATGTCATTATCGTAATCTCCCGCAATAAAATCCTTTGGCAGAGCATCTGCTATAGTTGGTTTCTCATCATCAAAGGCTACTGCATATTTTAATCTGCTCTTTTTAGTTAAATTATTGGTTGGTGCAACGTAGGTTGCTAACGTATATTCTGCGTCCTCATTCACCCTTAATCTATATTCTAAATATGGTGCATCTTCTACTTTTTTAAAGGACACAGTTGTAGGGAACATCTTCATTGAAGATAAAGTACGCCCGTAATTTTCAATTACTTTCCATTCCACATTGGATTTTTGGACTTTATCTACTACATGCTCTGCTTCAATAGAAACCACATCATGTGCCTCAGCAAAGGTCATATCTAGTAAACCAGTGATATCAATGACTTCAGCAGTAACGTTTACCCTTACTTTTTCTCCTGCGCCCGAAATAATTATGAAACCACTTGATGTTTTGGATACTTTATTCCAATCTATTAAAACATTAATTTTTATTCCATCAGATATAGTTCCTCGTTTACTATTTAACTTTATCCAATCTGCACTTGTTTCAATTTTATAATCAAATTCTGTGTTTCCTCCATTGCTTATAACAATAGAATAACTCTCTTTACCCAAGTTTGTAAAGACTGGCAGAACCACTGTACCAGAACAGTATGCTTCTTCAGTTCCTTGTACATCTACAATCATAGAACTTCCATCTTTTAGCGAAATTTTGAAAACTTCCGGATACGTCCAGCTATCAGGACTCCATTCCATATATCCTATATGAGGAGAACTCATCATTCCCTTCCACTTGCCATTAGACATATTGTCATTATAATAAGCCTGCATTTCAATATCTTTTACTTTACATTCTTCTACCAATTCAGCATATAAATTTGCAAGGGCACTATTTCGTTTATAATACAGATTATTTAATCCTGCATATATCTGCATTTTAACAATATTTGCAGATGCTGCTGCAGGATAATAAACCAACTGGTAATATGCGTCCTTATAAACTTCTGGCATCTCATCGTAATATTTCTTGGATTTATTCTCTAGATCAATTGCTTTTTCCATCACTCTTTGTGCCTCATTATAATTTATATAACTATATGTATGAGCAAAAGTGACCTCAGGTTTTCTACATCCGCTCATTTTAGTGTAGCCTATTAGTATACTCTCGATCCCATCTAATACATCATCGTCTACAGCATTTCCAAATTGCTGCATCGTCCACTTCTTTGTATATTCCTTGGTCTTATTTCTTCCATTAACACCCCAAGTTTCAAAGTCATAGGCCAAATCTAAGAAGTAGGAAACAGGAAATTCGTTTGGTTTTAAATCTCCAGTGTTAACAATCCATATATCACGTACACCGTAATCATAAGCCATAGTCATCTGTTCCCATACTTTTTCAAGGGGAGTTGTATTTACCCATTCATAAGAACGTGGACCTCCATGATAATCAAAATGGTAGTACATTCCCCAGCCAGCCTTACGATTTCGTTCTGCTTCTTCTGGAAGGGTACGTACATTAGCAAAATTATCATCTGCAAGCATAATTGTAACATCATCTAGCACATCCCAAGTTCTTAATCCCTCTGCCTTATCTGTTCCATACCAATATTTTTCTACTTCCTTATATATAGTAAGAACCTGAGGTGCATCTTCAAGACCTTGTTCTTTTAATAAACGCTTTTGTGTTCTAATAATATCCTTTAAAAGTTCTATGTTTTCTTCTTCAGAACCTTTTAATGCAGAGTCTTGCTCTCCTCTCATACCTATGGTAATTAGACTTTCAAGACCCTTGTTACGCTTGAGCCCATCTTCCCAAAACTTTGTTATAGCAGCTGTATTGCTGGAAAAATCCCATAGTGGGTTTGTACCATACTGGCCATTAATATTCTTCCATTCTTCACCTGCTCTGAACATTGGTTCATGATGAGATGTACCCATTACAATACCATATGCATCAGCAAGCTCTGCATTAGCTAAAGGATAGCTTTTACCATTTTCGCTAAATACAGCACTCCACATAGCTGGCCACATAAAATTTCCTTTTAATCTCAAAATCAACTGGAAGACCTTATCATAAAATTCTTCATTAAAATCTTCAAATGCATTAGTTACCCATGATCCTAAAGATGGCCATTCATCATTTAAGAAAAAGCCTCTATATTTTACAGATGGTTCTTTTGAAGTGATGTTTAACTCTTTATCTGAAAAAATCAATTCAGATTTCTTTGCTGGCATAACATCTGCAAAATAAACCCATGGACTTACTCCAATTAGTTCTGAAATACGATAAATACCGTAAATTGTCCCTCTCTTATCGCTTCCTACAATAACAAGAGCTTTGTCCACACCTTCAATTGGCTTTTCAACAAGCTGTGTATTATAGCATTCGCGCTTGTCCTTTATTAAAGATACATCTAGTATTCCTTTAGTAATTAACGAATCAATTATTTTGTTATTTCCTATTGAGCCCGCAATAACTACTGTTTCCTTTAATTCTCTGACATCTGTTACTACCGTTGGAGTTACCCCAGTAACTAAATTAACATCTTCTGCAAAGGAATTAGCAACAAGCTTTAAACCTTTATAGTCATTTCCTTTTGAATCTATATATATGGCAGCTGCTTTTCCTGATGCCACAATTGTTACGTTTTTCATACTTCTTATCTTACCCCTTCATGATTCCTATATAATTATCTTCTATGACCTACACGCTAAATGAATAACAATATGACTTAATATCATTCTTACTATGCAATTTCCATAAACCTTTATTAATATGACCTAATTTAAACTATAGTATAGTCCTTTGAGCTTCATAAGTTCCTCATGAGTTCCTTCTTCAGCAATTGTATTATTGTCAATATATAGAATCCTATCAGCATTTCTTATGGTGGATAACCTATGTGCTACTATAAACGCTGTTTTGTCTTTAAGAATTACGTCCATTGCCTCTTTAATTAAATTCTCTGTCTCTGTATCTATAGAACTTGTTGCTTCATCTAATATAATAACTGAAGGATTTTTAAGAATAATACGAGCAAAGCTTATTAGCTGCTTTTCTCCTGCTGAAAGTCCTGAACCACGTTCCTCAAGCTCTTGATAAAAACCATCTTTCATTTTATCTATACATCTGTCTGCAAAGATAGTTTTAGCAGCTTTAATACATTCTACATCTGTTGCATCTGGTCTTCCATATCGTATATTATCTATTACAGTTCCTTTGAATATAAAAGGATCTTGCATCAATACTCCAACTTCTCTACGAAGTGAATCAAGCGTAACCTCTCTTACATCAATGCCATCTATCTTAACACTACCTTTATTTACATCGTAAAATCTTGTAATAGTATTAATTACTGTTGTCTTACCCGCACCTGTAGGTCCTACTAACGCGATACTTTCTCCTGGTTTCACATGGAGATTAAAGTCCTTCAGGACATCTACTCCATCTTCATATGCAAAAGTTACATTATCAAAATCAACCTGACCTTTTACATTTTTAAGTTCAATTCCGCTATACCTACTTTCAATCTCAACAGAATAATCAATTGTATCAAATACCTGCTCTAAGTTAGAACTTACCTGAGCCAATTGTTGTATAATGATAGCAACCTGTGTAAGAGGACCACTGAAAAGGCTCATATAGCTTATGAAAGCGACTATTGTACCAGCATCAATATTGCTATTTCCTTGAAGTATCAAATATAATGCTGTTCCATACAAACAGAGAGTACCAAGATTCCAAAATATTTCAACAGTTGGTGTATTAAGTTCGTTTCTCATAACTATCTGCATCCATGTTCTAGCGCTAATATCGTGAACTTCCATATATATTTTTTCATTCATATCAATTCTATTATAGTTCTTAACTATTTTTTCACCCATAATTGATTCCACAAGAAACGCTGTTCTGTTTGAAAGCCTTGCTCTGTGATATGCAAACAGCTTCCTTATTGAATACCTGAGTCCAAAGACACATATCATCATAGGTATAACTGCTCCAAAAACTATAATTGTAAGCTGAGGACTTATTGCAAGCATAAATATAGTAACAACTATTATTTTTACTATATAAATAAGAAATAATAGCAAATTGTTAGTAAAAAAGTTGGCTAGATCATTAATATAATCAGTAACACGTACAACTATCTTACCATCAGGTCTTGAATCAAAGTAATCAAATGACAGCTGTTGAAGTTTATAAAATATGTCTTTCCTTATTTTCGCAATTATGTTATGCCCCGTCTTACCCATAAGTCTTTGATGAGCAAACGTAATTCCTATTTCAATAGCTGCGAGTACCAAAAAACCGGAAACTATGAGTACTAGTTCTCCATAATCCTTATCTATAACTGTATGATTAATAATATATCTGAGTAATAATGGCGCCATCATTGATACTGCCGCTGAAATAAGCATTAAAAAACCTACTAGTATAAAAGTATTTTTATACGGAAAGATATAACGTATAATTCTCCCGAACTGCTTAATATCCAATTTCTTTTCTATGATTTCATCCTGAAAATACGTATTTCTCTGTGCCATCTTATCTTCCCACCTCACCTGTTGCTAGAGCATCAAAGTCGATAACTGATTTTCTCTGAGCTTCTTGAATTTTATATACCTTTGCAAAATGACCTCCAAGCTTCATAAGCTCATCAAAGGTTCCTCTCTCTGAAATTATACCGTCCTGCATATAAATTATTTCATCACAATCAATCACTGAGGACATCCTGTGGGCAGAAATAAGAATAGTTTTATTGGGATAATGCTTTTTAATATCTGCAAGAAGTCTCTTCTCTGTATCGACATCCAATGCACTTGTTGAATCATCAAGTATAAGTACAGGAGAATCTTTGAGAAGTGCTCTAGCTATAGAAACTCTCTGCTTTTGTCCTCCTGATATACCCATTCCCTTCTCTCCAACAATTGTTTCATAGCCTACTGGAAGCTTTTTAACAAAACTGTGTGCTTGAGCGTGTTTTGCTGCTTTTATTACCTGTTCTTTTTCAATTTCAGGTTCAGCATATGCTATATTAGAATCAATAGTATTAGAGAAAAGAAATACTTCTTGAAATACATACGAAAAATTATTTCTAATAGATTTAAGGGAATAATCTCTTATATCGTTTCCATTTATCTCGATGGTTCCACTTGTTAGGTCATGGATACGCACTAAGGACTCTAAAAGCACACTTTTACCACTTCCTGTTCCTCCTACAATACCAACCTTTTTCCCATATGGAATATCGAGGCTGACACCCTTAAGTACCTCATTCTCCTCCATTGTAAGATATGCATTCTTAATGCGGATGTTAGGTACGCTACTTATTTTAAAATTTGCCTTGCCATCGGTTATTTTAGATTCGCAGTTAATGAAATTCATCATTTTTTGTCCTGAAACAAACTGTTGTTGCATTTGGAACAAAGTGCTATTGATCTGCGATATATGATCCATTATTTTAAGTACATAGTTAGAACATGCAACTAGGTATCCTACCATCATATACCCTTTTATAACAAGAATTGTGCTAACTGTAATGGTTCCGATATAGGATATCTGCTTAATTGAACTAAATATAACTTCAAACTTAGCTGATAGATTGATTTGACTGATATAGGAATTTTTCATTTTCTCATTGGACTTATCAAACTTTCTTTTTTCAAGCTCCTCATTAGTAAAAGAACGAACCAGGCGTACTGCCTCAATATTCTCTTGAACATTTAAACTCATCTCACTATTACTCTTTCTTATATTGCTGTAATTAGCCTTCGCCGCCTTTTTAAAATTCTGCAATGCGATAATAAAAATTGGCATCATAATTAGCGGAATGGCAATAAGACTCATGTTAATACTTGATAATAAAAATGTACAAGTAATCAGTACAAATATACTATCTAATATATTAGGGATCATTCTGCAAAAAAGCTCCTTATACATGATTGTATCAAAATTCATAGTTGTTAATAATTCCCCAGTGTTGTATTGCGAAATAGCTCCACTGTCCAGCTCCATGAGTTTACGAAAAGTAATCGCTCTTAAGTCCCTTTCTAAGTTAAGACCAAGGCGTTGATTAGTGGTATTTTTAATATAAATAAGAATTATCCTTGCAATAAGAAAGACTATAAACACAGTTGCTAAACTGAAAAAAAGCTTCATTGAATGAACTTCACCATATTTTCCATTAAACACAAATGAAAATAACCCATTATTTGCAGGCTTATTATCACATATAACATAATCAATAAACATTTCTGAAAATATAGGAATCATTAAATCTGCAACTATAGCTATATAACTAACAAGCTGTATAATAACAGCCCCTGGCAAGTTCCTTTTCCAATACTTAAAACCAAACTGTAGCACTTCCATAAAATCACTCCTTTCTTTATGAATATACCCGTGCTTTACTGTAATGCTTAAATTAAAGATAAATCCCAAATGAAATTCATCTTTATCTCAGATTTATTTAATAAGTTCCCAGTAAATTAACTCCTCATCTCTATTAACTTCTTTTAATCCAGCCCTTTCTAGTATTCGAGCAGAAGACTTGTTGCTAATCAAACATTCAGCCTTAATGACTTTAGCTCCTTCTTGAAACTTTAACCAATTCATAATAGCCTCTAATGCTTCTGAACCAAAACCTTTTCCTCTTTCATGTTCTACTAATCCAAATCCAACTTCAACTTCACCATTTTTATTTGGCTCTCCATGGAAACCTATATCTCCAATTATTTTCTTATTATTTTTGTCTACTATCATCCAAGTTTCAAATCCAGTTGGTATTTTAGTCTTTTCTAATGAACTATTTATAATAGGCAAAATATCCATTGTATCTTCTGTAGGCCATTTTTTATCACATTTAATTCCAAGCTTCTCAACTTCCATACTACTTCCCTTTATTAATGATTGTGTTATCTCCAATGTCATAGGTATTAATATTAGTCTATTTGTATGCAAATTTTTTAAATTCATTTTATTTTCACCTCTTAACAATAAGTAACCTTCCTTCCTAAAATCTAACATCAGGCTTTGCAACTACCTGCCCTGCTAAAATTAATACAATATCAATAAATTTTATTAATTCGTGTTAAATTATGATTTTTATTAAAAACATGTCCCTTTAAAATTTAACACTAATTAGAAATTAAAAAAACTAACAAATTATATTAAAAACATAAAAAATTATATTAAAAATATTAAAAATTATATTTTTAAATCTTTAATTTACTCCCAAATCATAAATTTTTATACAAAAAGAGCTGAACACCAATATTTTTTAGTGTAACAGCTTCTTTTCTATCAATATTATTTAATCTTGAATTTAAAACCTTCTAATTATATCCGAATCCCAGTATAGTAAAATACTTATCCTTGCTGTCTTCTGCTATCTTTATTTCTACATTATGTTCCCTGCTACTTTCCTCCTGATATAAAATAACTGCATTACAGTGTGTCCAACCTACTGCTTTTGGATCTGCTGTTAGCACAAAAGTACCATCCACATAAACATCTGCCTTACCAAAATCCATTCTTCCTGAATCCTTAAAGACTAACAGCAAGCTTCTACTGTTAATAGCCAAATGAAAACTGTCATCTCCGGAACCCGGCGTATGCATCCAATTATATGGAAATTGTGGTATACCAAGAGGATTGTCATCCATTTCTACAAATTGAAGTTCTTCATCTGTTTCTTTAAAACTTCCCTGTTCTATTACTGCACCACATTCATTGTCCTTCTTATCGATAAGATGTATGCCTACAAATGAATTACCTATAACTGGTTCTTTATCTAATGAAACATCCTTCTCATCCAAAGAACTATTTGCAGTTTGTTCAAATAAGTATGCAAGACAGTCTGTCATTATAGCATGTCCGTCATTGGTAGGGTGGTAAATATCATAAAAAAACTGTCTCTTAGTTATAATGTTTCCTTCCTCTTTGGTAAACTTAAATTGTTCAACCACAGCATCAGATATACTTACCATAGGCAAGTCATAAAGCTTTCCTACCTGTGAAAGTCTTTCCTGCAAGTTCCAATCATTAGCGAATACACTGAACAATAAAACTACTGCTGGTTTATTTTCGCACGAAAGTATATTCAGGATTAAACTTTCATAACATATGCCTTTTGTCTCGTCCCCTTCATCATTCACAGCAAACTCAACAACTACAATATCTGGTTTTACCTTTCCATCTCTGAGAACATCTCTGTCGTATCGTATCATACCTAATTCAGAAGGTGTTCCACCTACTCCTGCCTTTACAAAACGGACATTATCTCCACTATTTTTTCCATACATCTCTTTAAATTTAACAAAAGATCTATAGGCATAACATTCTGTATGAATAGGTTTTGCCCCAGCTCCCTGAGTAATAGAACCACCAATATAAGCAATGGTTACATCTTCTCCTTCTCTTGCCTTATCTATTGCAGCTTTTAGCCTTCTGTTATTACCCAGATTTAAAAGAGATTTTGAAATCATAGAATTATACTTGGCACTTCCAAATTCCACGGGCGGATCCACAGTAATTTCAGGCACTTCATATCCATTCTTCAAATAAATCTTCACCGTTACCTTTGCTGTCAAACCTGGCTTCTCAAACTCAAATGCCATCTTGCCCACAACATCATCATCTGCTAGCCACTCATAATCCTCCAGCTTAAGGATTACCTCTTCTCCATTTCTGGTACATGGAACCTTAATACATGTTCCTCCTCCATATCTGTCTACTTTCCCATAATTTTGAAATACAAAATCAATAGTTCCTACATCATCTGATGTCGTTACTGATACTCCGATACTATGAACAAGTTTATGAACACCTTCACAGTCCTTCAGAAGTTCAATGATTTTTTCATCATTAACACCTCCTACAAATTGAGCATTAGTCGCCAAACGCCCTTCATCTAAATAAATTTCCTGTGCAGGTTTTTCCCCTAATCGTGCAGTAGCCTCTATAATCTTATCTATCATTATATAGAAACCGCTGCGTTTTTTTTGCGGATCCTTAGGTGCTTTAGGCCCTAATTGTGAATTATTAATCATATCTTTCTATCCCTCCTCTTGAGATAATGGAAAATAGGCTGACAATTTTCCCAGTAGTGTGTCACTGTGTTCTAGTTTACGTTTACAATAGAAAGTACATAACACATCAACAATACTAAAAATAAGCTAAAATCATGTGGTCACACTGAATAGGTATATTCACTGAATTAATTCTAAAATCATCTTACTAAAATTGTTATTAATTTAAAACCTATAAAACTATAGATTTTATCCCAGTTTTTATATATAATTGATTTTTCATGCTAACCCTCACCCTTTTATCACTTCTAAATTAATTTCTTTCATTACGGAATTGATATGGTGTAAGCTTCGTATTTTTCTTAAAACACTTACTAAAATAATTACCACAAGAAAAACCACATTTTAAAGCTATTTCATTTACAGAAAGCTCTGTGTTATGAAGCAGTTCCATTGCATACTGCATCCTGATGTTTGTGAGATATTTCAATGGATTTACTCCTGTTTCCTTAGTAAATTCTCTAGTAAAATGACTAAGAGAAATTCCAAACACCTCAGCTAATGCGTTAATTCCTTCAAGCTTTGAAAACTCATTTTCCATTCTTTCTATGGCTATTCTTGTCCTCATGGAATAATCATCTTGATTATAAGCAATTTTACTACATAACAGACATAGAAAATGAAAAACTGTTTCACTTCCTACAAAAGGCTGAATATGCATTCCATTGCTTAAATTTTCATGAAACTTTAATAAGTACTGTATAACACTGCTATTTTCAGAAAGGGTTATAATCTTTCCTGTTTTGTTCACTATCTTATCATAATATGACTTTACAGCAGTCCCTTCAAAATGAATATATAATATCTGCCATCCATCCTCATCTAAATCATCTGGGCAATAATATTTTTCATTATCTGGAATTTCAACAAAAAATGCCTTCCCTGCCTCAATGCGATATTTTTGATTTCCTGATTCAAAAACTCCATAACCTTTTAAAGTGTATTGAAACAGATATCCTTTTATATCTCTAAGATTATTATCAAAATAATAATCAGAAGTATTCCTCTTTTCAACTCCCATATCCTTCAATTCAAATGGTGGATTTGGAATTTCGTCAAAAAATATAAAACCATAAGATCCAAATTTATATGACATCAAAAATTCACCTCTTTTATCATTTTATCACTCTTGTTTCTCTAAAAAGTACTGTAATATACTTAATATAAAGTATCATATCAATATAATTTTGTATAGTATTATCACATCAAAAAAATACTTTATTTCATATAACAGTTTAATGTGATACTTAGGTTAATTCATAAAAAATTTATTATAGAAAGGATTTTTATTATGCTATTAAAAAACACGTTTGCTAAAACTCCACCACTGGGTTGGAATAGTTATGATTATTATGATACTACAGTAAATGAAGCTGAAGTAAAATCTAATGCTGAATATATGGCAAAACATTTAAAATCTCATGGTTATGAATATGTTGTTGTTGATATTCAATGGTCTGATTCTTACGCAGGCACTGACAGAACAAACTACCAATATATAAATTTTAGCCACTTTAATATAGATGAATATTCTAGACAGCTTCCAGCTGAAAATCGATTTCCATCTTCTAAAAATGGTGCTGGTTTCCGTCCTCTTGCAGATTATATTCATAGCTTAGGTTTAAAATTCGGTATTCATATTATGAGAGGTATTCCTAGATATGCTGCTCATACACATGCGAAAATTAAAGGTACTGATATAACTGCTGATAAAATTGCAAATCCTTATTCTATTTCTAAATGGAATCCTGATATGTATGGAGTTGATTATCAAAAGCCTGGTGCTCAGAAATACTATAATTCCATTTTTGAACTATATGCGCAGTGGGGTGTTGATTTCGTAAAGGTCGATGATATATGTAACACTAATTTCTATATAGATAATCCATATTCAGCTGAAAAGGAAATCGAAATGATTCATAAGGCTATTTTAAATTCTGAAAGAGATATGGTTTTAAGTCTTTCACCGGGACCAGCTGTCATAGAAAAAGCTTGGCATTTAGAAAAGTATGCAAATATGTGGCGTATTACTGATGACTTTTGGGATAATTGGGACTCACTAAAAGATATGTTTAAACGTTGTGAGATTTGGCAAAACCATGTATCAACTGGCTGTTATCCCGACTGCGATATGATTCCAGTTGGGTGGTTAGGTAAAGGTTTTGGTCAGGAACGCTATACTAATTTTACAATCGATGAACAGATTACATTAATGACCCTTTGGTGCATATTCCGTTCTCCTCTAATGATTGGAGCTGAATTGACCAAATTAGATTCACAAACTTTAGAACTTTTGACAAATGATGAAGTCCTTCACTTAATATCAAATTCACATGGAGCAATTCAAGTAGAACGTGATAATAAACATGCAATATGGTTTAGTAGAGATATTAATGATAATAGTTGTTATTTAGCTCTATTCAATTTATCAGAAGAAAGTCAAATTTTAGAGATCTCTTTGAAAGATATTGGAATTAATTTTAAAGTTTCTCCTCGTGATCTATGGAAACATGAAAATTTACCTCCAGTTGAAGATGTACTTATTGCTAACATTCCCTCACATGGTGCATCACTATATAAATTATAATAAAACAACTGTAGCCAAAAAAACTACAATTATTTCAACTTTAGGCATATAAAATAACAATTCCAAAACTAACCTGAATATTCTCCATCAAATAAGAAGGTAAAGTATCATAATAGCAAGCCTATTATGGTACTTTACCGACACAGGATGATGTAAAATATGCAACTTAATGGTCTATTAATTTTTTATTGTGCCTAATGTTTATATTCGAAACCTTAGCATAGTTACATTATATTTTTAAAATTCATAAGTGAATTATACTTAAAATTTCTTAAATTATTAGCTTCTATTATACTGCCAAATATTGTCCTGCCTGCACACGCCACATTTCAGCATATTTTCCATTTAGCTTTAAAAGCTCATCATGGCTTCCTGCCTCAATTATATTTCCATCTTCTAGCATAAATATTTTGTCAGCTAAACGTGTAGTAGAAAGTCTGTGAGAAATAAAAATAACTGTTTTATTTTCAGTGGCTTCTAGCATTGAATGATTTAATTCGTACTCAGCGATTGGATCAAGAGCTGAAGATGGTTCGTCTAATATAATTAGACCTGAATCTTTATAAAATGCTCTTGAAATGGCAACTTTCTGAGCTTCTCCGCCAGATAAATTTACCCCATTATCTTCAAACTCTGCTGTAACAGGGGTATTAATTCCACTCTTCAAACTTAATAACCTCTCTCCAAATCCGCTTTTCACTAAGGATTCCATTATTTTATCTTCTGCTGCTTCATCTGCATTATTCATTAATACATTCTCTTTTACTGTAGCAGCATACATATTATAATCTTGAAAAACAGTTCCTATATAATTACGATACTGCTCTACATCATATTCTTTAATATCTATGCCATCTAATAAGATTGTCCCACTTTTTGTATCATATAAACGCATAAGAAGCTTTATTAATGTTGTTTTCCCTGCACCATTGTAACCTACTAATGCAATTTTTTCACAAGGATTAATTATAACACTTAGGTTATTAGTAATATTTCCTTCTTCTTCTTTATAGGCAAAACATACATTTCTAAATTCTATTTTCTTTGGTTCCTTTGGTACTTGAAGCTTCTTTTTACTGAATATTTCTGGCTTGTAATTTAAGAAATTGCGGATTTTATCAACATATAGACTAGTCTCACTAGCATATGGATAAACTTCTGTGACAATGCGAAGGCTTCTTTTTAGATTTCCAAAGGAATTAAATAAAATTACAACACTACTGTAAGAAACAGCACGTATTACTACTGCTTTATATACTAAATATATGATATAAAGTACATCACTAATAAAATCATTGCATAGGTAGTCTTTAATAAAAGTAATTATAAATTTTCTTTTTGCATTTGCCTTATCAATTTTATAAATTTCATCATTTGCCTCATTGAACTGTTCAAAAAGCTTATTAGAAACATCAGGATTTAATCGTAATTCCTTTGCATAATCATTTAGATAAAAGACTCTATTAATATATGATCTTTTTCTTTCATAAGGATTTTTTTCTAATCGAATACCATAGTTGATTTTATTAATTATTTGAATGAATACAAAAGAACATATAAAAGAAAATACTACAAAAATTACCGAAACGGAATCTTTTATTAAGAAAAAAGCCCCTGTAGTAACAAATACAGTAATTCCACCAAACAGCTTGCTTAAGAAATCCATCATTCTATCAACCTGCTTATCTGCTTCCGAAACCGCTAAAACAAATTCATTATAATATTCCGGATTATCATAACATTCCAAGTCGAGTTCCTGTGCCTTTTCATAAAGCATACTCTTGAATTTTTGTTTCATCTTTGGTAGTCCTTTTTGGGCAATAGACTGATACATCCAGGCATTGAAAACCATGCCTAAACATATTAGTATAAATAAAACAATCAGAAATATAGCTACATCTCGAAATGGCCTTCCAAATTCAATAGATTCTAGTACAAATCCTATTCCATAAATGTGTTCGATAAATATAAAAACTTCATTTCTGACCATCTCAAGAATATAGGTGATAATATATAAAGGTGCAGCAGAAAAGCATATTTTTAATACGAATAAATTGTTATCAATTACCTGCTTAAAAGTTTGTTTCTGCTTCATAACTCTACCCCCTCTATGCTGTTTAATGCCAGATAGTTCATGGCTTGTTTTGTATACATATCTGCATAAGAACCCTTCATTTCCATTAATTCCTCATGAGTACCCTGTTCTATAATTTCTCCATTTTCAAGCATGAATACTTTATCTGCATTACGTACAGAAGAAAGACGATGGGATATAAATATCATTGTTTTATTCTTACTCTCTTTCATAATACTCTTATATAGTTCATACTCTGCAATAGGATCTAATGCTGAAGAAGGTTCATCATAAACTTTAATTGGTGCATCTTGGACAAAGGTCCTTGCAACAGCAATCTTCTGGTATTGTCCGCCAGAAAGTACAGCACCACTTTCATCGAATTCCTTTGTTAAAATGGTATCAATTCCTTTTGGAAGAGTATCTACTTTTTCATAAATACCAGCTTTTTTTAATGCTTCTATAACTGCTTCATCTTCATTTTCACATTCATGTTCCATTAAAACATTTTCTTTAATAGAAAGCGCAAGAACCTTATAATCCTGAAATGCCGCTGTAAATAACTTTCGATAAGCTCTCAAATTATACTCTTTAATATTTTTTCCATTTACAAAAATATCTCCATTAGTAGGATCATATAGTCTAAATAACAGTTTAATAATAGTAGATTTTCCGGCACCATTATGCCCTACTAAAGCAGCTATACTGTTACCCTCTATTTTGAAATTTAGATTTTTCACAATGTACTCATTATCTTTATAAGCAAAACTCACATTACGAAATTCTATTGATGAAATAAAGGGTTTAGGTATAATTCCTTCCCAATCTTCTGGAATTGCTTCCTTATACTCCATAAAAACTCTAAGGTTTTTAACAAATAATCCATTTTTCATAGTTTCCAAAATTGAATTGAAAAGTCCAATTAAAATCCAAGTAGAAGAAACCATAATACTTGAAAGAACGGCCATTTGCGAAAGAGATATACTTTTAACTATCATTGCTTTGTATGCTCCATATAATAAAACGCCTTCAAAAATTATAGTAAATGTAAAGATATTCTTTAAAATATTTACTGGTACAATCTTTGGTGCATAATTCCCTGCGATAGATACAGTTCCTTCCACAGCTTTATTATATTTTCTTATTATCAGTTTATAAATCTTTGATAATCTTATTTCCTTTGCATACTCAGCAAGGTACATAACCCTGTTTACATATTGTGATACTCTCTCGTTTGGTATATTATCTTCGTACCTTTTTAACTCAAGCTTATTCATTATTCCCCCAAAAACAAAGTTACCTATGATAGGAAAGATAACAAATAATACAGCCATATTATCGATAGAAAACATTGTATAAAAAACTATGAGGGTCGCAATAGCACCCGTAACCACTCCCCAGACATTCTTAATAACACTTGTAATTTTATCTCCTGCCCCATCAATAGCCATAGTATATTTATTATAGAATTCAGGGTTTTCAAAGCAGCTAAGCTCAACATTTCTTGCTTTTTTATAAAGCTTTTCATATAACCCTTTATATATCGTTGTAGAATTTAGCTGCATTGTGACATTATTTATATAACTCCTATATAAGGCTATACTAACAAATAAGATACACGTAATTATTATGAAATTAAGTATGTATTGAAAACTTTTCTTCTCTTCAATTCCATTAATTATGTACCTCATAAAAACTGCGCTGAAGAATATCCATTCAAAATAATCAAGAGCAGATGATATACACGCATGTATTATAGTGCTTTTACTTAACTTCCATCCCATTTTCATTGCAAAAATATTGTTTTTAATTGTAGACATTCTTAATGTATCTATCTCTCTTTTCAAATTGTTACCCCCTAACTTCTATAAATTAAAATTAATTATAAACTTCTAAAGCTTTATCCATTTTCCCTCATATTCGGTTAATATTTTTTATAACCTATAATAAAAGGTAAAAGAAACCACAAGATAATTCTACTAAAAACTGTAATTATAAAAAACGTATGAATTATAGATTTTATACAAATTTTTATATATGTTTGCTAATAAATACCAAATGAAATAACAAACCCACTGTATAATGGATGTTTTCCTTTAGAATTATTGCTCTAGAAAAAGTGTCTGCTAAATTTTTTAAATAATTTTATAGTTATATATATTACAAAATAATGTATAAAAAAACTCACCATATTATTTCAAATTATGGTGAGTTTTTGTTCTAATCTATATATAAAATTTTATTCGTTTCTAATAGAATTTGTAACTTTATCTTTGTCTAGTTTTATTTATTAAATTATCATCAAAAATAAAAGATGCAGCTAAATTAATAGCTGCATGCTTTTCATGTTACTTTACATTAAAACTTATTCTGCTTTAAGTGAAACATTATCAATATATACTTTTGTTGGTTTAGGATTGCTTGTGTTACCAAGACAGAATTTTAGTTGAGCAGCATCATCTTTAGGCATTGTGAATCTTATAGTTACATGTTTCTTAGTACCATCAAGTGCTACTGTTTCTGATGCATATGCATG
Organism: Clostridium chromiireducens; assembly: GCF_003575225.1. NCBI lineage: Bacteria > Bacillati > Bacillota > Clostridia > Eubacteriales > Clostridiaceae > Clostridium > Clostridium chromiireducens. Next base: position 1,009,610 of record NZ_QXDJ01000001.1, read on the forward strand.
ATAAGCTACATTTTCTTCAATTTTAGCCTCTATATCTCTAGCTTCTTCTGCCCAAGCATCAAATTCTAAAACATAATTAACGTCTTTCGACAAATCTACAAGATCATTACCAAACAACATTACATCCCAAGGGTTTGATCCTACGTCTCTAACATCGATAGCTGCTGCTTTATCTGCATCATTCGTTATACTAAATGTTGCTGCAGCTGGAGTTGTAACTGGAATATTAAATCCCCAATTGCTAAATTCTGAACTAAAATCTCCATTGATAATAAGATTATCATTATTTTCTGGCGAAATAGTGAATTCATTGATTTTTTCTAATTTAACATTATCTACTGTAACAGTATGCTTATCTTTAATTTGTGTTCCATTTACAGCTCCCATTGATATTGTAAATATTGCATTTTCATCAGTAGGCTTCTTCATTTCAAATTCATTAGTATATGTTTCAAGATCGTTACCTACTTCTATAACTTTTGATCCTGAATAAGGATCCCAATTATTATCTTTACTTCCATCTCTTTGGATTGCATACATAATATCTCTATCAATTGTACTCTTAGCATCAAAGCTTAATCTATACTTTTGACCTTCTTCTAATTTAACATTATTTTGTTTTAATTGAATCTTCCAATCAGCATCTCCAGTATCAGCGATTTCTAATTGAACTGCATTTTTTTCCTTTAAACTATCAACTCCATATGAAACTGCACTCTTCATATTTCCATCTACAAATACATCCCATCCCATTAAACCAGTATCAAAAGCACCATTTCTTATAAGTGAATTTTCTTCAATTCTTACATTATCAATGTATGTTATGCCTTGTCCACCTAATAATAATTCTAAATCCTTGCTACTTAATTCTTCTCCTGTTGCAAATTCAAATTTGAAAGTTTTCTTATTATTAGTAAGATCAGCACTAAACTCTTCACCATTAATATAAGCTTTTATAGTCTTATCTTTATCTGCATATGCATCAAAATAAAGTGCATAATTATCATTTTTTGTTAATGCAAGATTAGTTTGTTTAACTACTACATCTTCTAATAATGAATTATTATCTTTTACATCTACTTTTAATTCTCTTGAATTATTAATGTTTGCTACATTAATTTGTGTATTCGTAGATTTTGATTTAACTTCCCAGTACTTCATACGATCTTCACCAACATCAAAAGTACCATTATTTACATAGTTTCCATCAGGCATAATTTTCTTTGATTCATTTTCATCTTTTTCAATTTGTCCAATTTTTTCAATCTTAACATTACTTAATTCAACATCTGCTAAAGATCCTTGATTACCTAAGTTAAACTCTAATCTACCATTGGCATCATCTTTTTTCTCCATAGTAAATTCATATGAGTAAGTCTTAACATTAGTTGTTAAATCCACCTTAGTATCGTTAAAATATCTTACATATGATCTATCTGGTCCTGAAACATCCGCAATCATAGTTCTATCTTCATTTGCTTTAGCATCAAATGTAACTCTATATTTACCGCCTTCTTTTAATGGTACTCCTGGTTGTACTAATTGTATTGAATATTCTGCTGTTCCTGCATTTTCAGTGCTAATTGTCATTTTATTATTGGCAATATTACTATTTCCTGTACCATTAAGAGCCGTAAGAAATTTCCAGCTTCCATCATCTTTCGAAAAATCTCCATTTATTATATAGTTCCCATTTTTATCAGGATCTCTTAGGATAACTTTTTCTGCTTCAGGCTTTTTAACATTTTCATCATAACTATCTAATTGATATGCCTTTATATAATCAACTTTAAACTCTGCATTATCAAAATCTGTAGTTTCATCAGGATTTCCTGGCCAGCTTCCGCCTACAGCTAAGTTAAATTGCATATAAAATTCTTGATCAAATGGTGCTGGAAAAGTTACTTCATCTCCACCTTCAACCGCTGTAAACCAGTCATTAGCTGTATAATATAATTTTCCATCAATATACCATCTAATTTCTCCTGGGACCCATTCAATTCCATATGTGTGATAATCATCTGCAAATGTACCCTTATCTAGTACATACGTACCTTGTTTTTGTTCATGTGGATCTCCATAATGTATTGTTCCATATACTTTATTAGGTTCATTTCCCAATACTTCCATCATGTCAATTTCACCACATTTTGGCCATTGCCCATATAAACTTTCATCATTAGGCATCATCCATAATGCAGGCCATAACCCTTGTCCCTTTGGAGCTTTTGCTCTTACTTCAAATTTTCCATATTTAAATGTTTTTTTATCTTTGGTATTTATCTTTCCAGAAGTATAGTAATCCTTACCGTCCTTTTGAGTTTTTATAGCCTTAAGAACTAAATTTCCATCCTTAACAAAAATATTTTCCTTAGAGTCAGTATATTCTTGTAATTCATTATTAACCCAACCTGGATCATGTTTTTCGGAACTCCAATTATTTTGATTTAATTCATTTCCATTAAAATCTTCTTGCCATGCAAGCTTCCATTTGTTTTGTTCTGGATTTTCATTTCCATTATTTCCAGAATTCCCGGAATTTGACCCCGAATTTCCAGACGACGAATTTCCTGATGATGAGTTACTTGATGATGAATTTTTAGATGGTGTACTACTTGGCAAAGTCTCAGTCGTTGCCGGCTTATCGGCTTGTTTCGTAACACCAACACCTTTGTTATCAAAAGCTTTAACAGCCTGTGGTATTTCTCCCAAAGCCTCTCCACTATTACTAAAGTTATATTCCTTATTGTCTATTATGACTTTACCAGTTTGCATTGCTCCTGACGATGCAAGTGAATATACTTTTCCATTAACTTCAACTACTCCCGTTTGCATTGCTCCTGATGTATCTGTAAAATACCAAGTACCTTTATCATTTACCCAACCCGTTTTCATTGCTCCTGATGCATCTGTAAAATACCAAGTACCTTTGTCATTTACCCAGCCTGTTTTCATTGCTCCTGATGTATCTGCAAAGTACCATGTTCCATTATCATTTATCCAACCAGTTCTCATTGCTCCTGACGAATCAAAATTATACCAAATTCCATCTATTAACTTCCAATTTGTAGCTACTCCACTATCATCTACATAACTCCAACTGCCATTATCTGACGATTGTTTCCATTCCGCATTTACTCCACTTTGAAGCATTACTGGTATCATACTAGCTGCAATTGCTCCAGCTATAATTTTCTTTAATTTTACACTTTTCATTAATAAACATCCTCCTTGTTAATCAACCGTTTACAAATTTTTACTTTTAGCTATTATTCATACGCGTTGTGCTAGTTTTAAATGAACACAAATGTCTGCGACACGTTTAATTAATGATGAATAATGAATGATTAAGGAGGATATTCCTTCGGAATATCTTTAAATCGATTATTATTTTGAAAAGCCACAGGCTTTTCTTCCTTAATCATTCATCATTAATTATTCACTTTTCACCATCTTTATCTTATTTAAGAACAACTTTTATTGTATGTTTAATATTTTCATCAAGTGAAGTTATTACATTTCTATCAATAACAGGTTGTTCGCTAAATTTATATTCTTCACCATTTATATAAATTTCCTTTACTCTATAATCACCATATTCTTTTTTACCTTCATTTATATATTCAATCTTAAGCTTTCTTTCTGCAAAGTTCATTTCAATAGCAGCTTTATTTTCAACATCAAATTGCTTTAATAAAATTTTAGGTTCAAATGCTAAGTTACCCATTTCACCTTTTACACCAAACATCTCAGTTAATACAGTAAGTATTAACCAGCTTGCTGAACCAGTTAAATAGTTATACATTCCTCTTCCTTTTTCATTTATATACTCAGGCACACCTGGGTATATTCTACTAATATCAAAGTTATTACAGTGATTATAAAGAGTATCAATAACTTTAAATCCTTCGAATGCAAAACCTCTTTGATAAAGTGCATTAGCATACATAATAGCCATATGACTAAATACAGCTCCATTTTCTTTGTGTCCATAAGCAAAACCAAACATTCTTCCTAAATCGGTTTTTATTTCATTAAAATTAGTATTTAGTCTATAACCACCAACAGCGTTATCATAAAGATAATTATCTGATGCTTTAATAATACTTTCAACTTGCTCTACTGTTGCAGTTTTACTCATAATAGTAAATACTTGTCCGGTAAGCATCATACGAGTTCCTGACTCTCCATCTCCTTCAACGCGTCTTGCATTATTATCATAGTAGCCATTATACCAACTGTATCCTTCTTTGTTCGTAATCCACTCATTCTTTTGAATGTGTTCTTTAAGCCAATTTGCTTTTCCTTCAACATTTGCGATTAGCTTATCACAATCTACATTAACAACTTTTCCTTTGATATTATGTCTACACTTATTGCAATAATCTTTTAATATATTTTGTTTTTCTTCTACGTTATCATAAACTTCATTATTACCAGTTAAAAGCACTTGTAATTCTTCAGCTAAATCTATATTTTTTACATTTTTTACATCTCTTAAATACTTTAATAACTCTGCAATATCTGCAAGATTTCCTCCGTAAAGTGAACTAAATGCAACACTTTCACCTTTTTCGTCTGCCATATCAAGAGCATCATTCCAGTCAGCACCATGTAACTTTAAATTATTGTGCTCACCAACATCATAAAATGCTGTTAAATGTTGCACTAAAAGATGTTCTAAAATTGTTCCTTTGTATTCTTCTAAATTTTCTGCAAGAATTTTATTTCCTTGGCTTAAGTCCCATAAAGTATCTTTTTCTGTTCCTCTTTCAACTTGTAGATCTTTAAAATAACTTTGTTTCTCTAAAAGAAATTCTATATCTCCAGTTTGTTCTATATAAAGTTTAGTAGTTAAGAATGGCCATGCTCCATGATCCATCCAAACACGTGTTATATTATTTCTATCTGCAATAAACTCACCCTGTTTTGTTCCAATAATTGTAGCATTAGTTCCATCAAAACGAACTCCACCAAAATTATCTAAAAGCATGCCACGAACTCCGCTTGGATCCATTGCTAATAAGGCTAAGCAATCTTGCCATAAATCTCTCCAGCCTCTTCCGCCCTTACCGTAATCATGATGTGGTAAGAATGAACAGCCATAAATCCTTCTAAGCATTGGTTGGAAATTAACCCAATACATCCAATTATCAAATTGTTTATCCTCTGTTTCATATGAAATATTAATTTTTTTATCCCAATATGCTTTAGTTTCCTCAAGAAGCTTATCAAAAGCGATTTCTTTTAAATGGCTTTCAGCAATACTATTAAAATCAGATATAGAATCTCCAAATCCTATTGCTACAATAAATGTTTTAGATTCATTTGCTTCAATTATTGCATCTTCAAAACGTATAGCGCCAATTGCTTCATAGCCTTCTAGCTTAGCATTAGCCTTAATCTTAAATTCTTCATTTAATAAAATGCTCTTTGGAATTTCAAAAGATCCACCTTCTCCAATATATTCTTCTACTATTGGACAGAAACTTACTGGCTTTTCTCCATCACCTGTTGCTGCAACAACTCCATAAACAACAGTATTTTTCTTATGTCCTCTTTCATCAAATGTCAATGTAGGATTCACTATAATTCCATCATCTATAGTTTCTATCCTATTTAAAAGAGAAGTTACATGTCTATGATCCCTAATATTATCTGCTGAACGACAATATAATGGTATCGCTGCAGTTGCAGTTACTTTTTTAGCTTCATTACTTGTGTTAGTAATTGTTACTTTCATCAATTCTATTTTGTCATCAGTAGAAGGTACAAATGATACTATCTCACTTTTTATGTTGTATTTCTTTGATTCTCTAGTTATTTTATGCCACATGATTCCAGCTTCTAATTCAGTTTCTTCTTTATCCTCACTAAAAGCTTCTGCTTGTTGAGCTGCTGAAACTCCTGTTGCTGACCATGCTCCTAATCCATCTATATATACCCAAAAATTTCTTGAAGATTTATTATTATGAAGCTCTTCACTACTTACTGGAGCAAGTAAAAATGTGTTTTGATTCATTTTGCAATCGCCATTTAAAGTTGGAGTTATACTAGACATAACTCCTGCCTCATTTGCAAGTGGAAAATACATATAGCTATTATTCTCCGGATTTTTTAGTTTAAAAGTTCCCTTATTATTTAAAAATTCACAATTTGCCATATTGTAAAACCGCCTTTATATTATATTAATTATTTTGCTACTTGATTATAAAATAGTAACTTGAATTTCTGCTATTTCACCATTTCTAATTTTTTCAGCAAATTCTCCACATATTTCATTTCCTTCAAATTTACTTATATTATTGTTTGCATCAACTAAAGTAATTTCTCCTATTATTCCTTTTTCATGCCCAAAAGTATTTTTGTTATTTGTATTTATATAGACAAGTTTTATATTACCTAAAATTGTAGTAATCAACTTACTATCTTTAAAGAAATCTTTTGTTAAAATAGGATTTAATCTAAATTTTAGAATTTCATCTTCATATACAAATAGCTTTTCTCCGACCATCATCATTTTCCAAATATTTAACATTTCTACAGTCGTCCCACTTAATCTTGCTACAAAACCTCTTCCATGAGTTCTTTCATCCGGATTACTGCTACTTGCAATAAATGATGAATTTTCTAGTATACTTCTGCCATATACTTCTGGATCCATAAATGGTGGCATTGCAGTTTTTATATCCTCAAAGAATTCTTCATATAATCCATTTTTTATTAATTCTAAAATATATTTAAATTCCATGTGCATAAATATTGATTCTCTTTCAAGCCAACCAGCTGTAAAACTTCTTGCTCTTCCTATTTCAAACGATATATCTTCTAAGGATTCTGAAGTTTTGTACATGTTTAATTTTTTATCATAAACATTACTTTCCTTAATAGATTTATATAATTCATGCTTTTCAACATAATCTAATTTTGTCTTAAAATATCTGGTAGGTCCTTCTAAAAATAATGGTAAGAAATTAATTTTAAACTCTAATAGTTTTATTACTTTGTCATTGTCTATTTCATATTTACTTACGTCATAATACATAAATGTAGGAATCTTACCGTCATTCATTTTCTTTGCTTTCTCAATTCCTAAATCAATCTTAGAAAGCATTTTATTAATTGTACTTTCAATAACTGTTACTTCTAAATCCGAATTATTTCCACTTATTGAATATTGTATTTTTTCCCTGTACTCTTCTCTTATTGTTGAAACTTTGTCCCAATATTCTAATTGACTTAATTCCTCATTTAAATTTAACGAAAGAATTTCTTCTACTTCACATATGACTTTATAAAATTCTTCTGGCAATTTTATTGAATCTTCTACAACATCTAAATTTTCCTTTATAAATAGCAATAATCTTTTTAACTCTGCTGTTTCTGAAAAATTTGATCCTAGCAATCCTGGAAGTCCATTCATAGCATCATTCCAACCTGGTTTTCCAGCTTCCATCTCTATTCCAAATCCCATAGGATCTAAAGTCATAAATTTTATTCCTGCAAGAACTAATAACTTTGCAAATAAATTTGTTTTATATAAATTGCCATTGCTATCAACGATCCAGTTATGACATATATTCTCCTTTTTTGCTAAAGCTAAATATTGTCTAACTTTTCCATTTTCAATGGTATATTTATCTTTTCTAGGTAAAACGTACTCTGGCGAATTATAGAATTTATAACTTTCATCCTTAATTAGTAATTCTTTTATCTTGTCCGGATAAACGTCTAAATACTCTTCTATTAAATCAAGATTGTAAGTCCAGTGGTCACTCCAGAAGCCTTCACCAAAGTCTATCTCTACAGTTTCACTACACATTTCTATAATATCGTTCATGATTTCATTGATTTTTTTACTTTCGATTCCGTTTATATTTCTTAATGAAGAATACAATTCCCCTATAGTGAATTTATTAACTAAAGTTTTTACCAATTCTTCATTTTCATATACACTAACTAAATTAGATATATTTTCTTTTTTGTTTTCCTCTACATAGAATTTCTTTCCTTTAATGACTAAAGGATTATAACCATCGAGCTGTATCAAATCACTAAATAATTTAATATTTTCTGCTCCTGTAAATGAGTGAATATATACATCCATTCTTCTATTTTGATTTACATCTCTAAAGTTTCCATTTCCTTGAGAATAGAAATTAGGTTCTATACTAAAGAAGTTATAGTCTCTTTCTAAATCTCCATGTTTTCTAGAATATACATAATATATCTTTTTATCTCTATTCCCAAACTCTAATGGATATCCGCCTCTTAAAACATTATCTATATAACATTGTTTGATATAATCATCAAATAGTGGATATGCAGTTTTAGTATCCACATGGTTCCTAATATTATCTATTAGTCCATTACTTTCAATTATTTTCATATCGAAATAACTTTTATTGCATATTTTCTTCAATGATTTCTTAACATCATCACTATTATTCATATATCCTATATAACTATATATGCAGGTTGTATTATTTCCTTCTAAGCGCATTGCTTTTCCTGTAAATGCACAAGGAACTTTATTATAAGAAATATTATTAGCCTTCAGTAATTCTCCAATAGTATTATTTTTAAATTCTAATGGTTCTTTTAAAGATGTATCATATCCAAATATATTCTCCGAATCAACTATTGGATTTAATATATCTTCATTTTCATCAAAGGCTACATAAAAATAACTATTTTCTACTGTGCCCATTTGAGCTGTGTCTTCAGTAGAAGATCTTAACTTATACATAGCAGTCCCATCTTCTTTAATTTCTCCCTGCATGTAACTTCTTAACGTATTTCCGATTCCTTTGTATGTTGCATTATCAGATCCATATGGTAATATAGCAGATAATCCATCTAATATTTCTATTTCTATTTTCACATTAGATGTATTTACAACTTCTACTTTTCTTCCGAGTGCTGAAAAATCTTCGTTCGGAATTGTAAAGTAGGTTATTTCAATATTTAAATTTAATTCGCTATTTATTTCAACTAATCTTAATTCATTATTCTTTATTTTTATTATTCTTTTTATATTCTCATTTATAGTCATAGAAAATGGTTCAAAAATAAATTCCTCTTCATTATTTCTAAGCTTTATAAAAGTTCTAAATCCGTTACTGTACACCATTTTATAAGCTTCATTAGCTGGAAAAAACTCCATTATACAATTACTTTTATCCCTTATTCCAATGCTGCTTATCGCTTGTCCTCTATTAACGTAAAATGACCACATAGGTATTCCTTCTACACCCGCAATACCTGATAAAAAACTAGCAAAAGGAGCTTTTTTATCATAATCTTCTATAACATAAAATCCTAGTTCATCTATATAATCCTTCTTAATTTCATTTTTTTCCTTCATAAAAACACCTCTTATCTACAGGTCATACTTCCATCTTTCTTTGATAATCAATTTAGTTCCAATAGTTACTGCTAAGGTGGTAATTAGTAGTATTTAAGTCCACAAAAAACTTTTACTTTTCACACCTTAGCACTGCTTATATTTAGAAGATTATCTCTACATTATGCTCTTTACCATCTTCAAAATTCTTTAGAATATTACCTTCAATTTTTTCACCATCAACTTTTATAGAATATAAAGAATCTTTCATTCTATAAAAACCTTCAGGTTTTGAAATCATAATATTATAGCTAGCCTTACCAGTTTTAAGAATCAAGTTTAGTGATTCTTGTTCTTCCGCAAGTATTGGATTTATCTCAATACCTCTTGCTGTGTATTCAACACCAAATGCATCAAATAATGATAGTGTAAGCCAAGTAGAAGTACCACTAAGTGTAGGTCCTATATTTTCACCTGTATCACTATTGTTATATTGAGTACAGAATCTTGGATTTCCACATGTTTCATATGGATGTTTCATTGTGTTGTAAGGTAAAACTAGATTTATCATCCAATATGCTGTACTAGTTAGCTTTCTTGCTAATTCATCACTTTCAACCATCTTAGCAGCTTTTAGCATAGCACTAGTAGCCATCATTGTAGCATGCTTAAATATTCCCCCATTTTCTCTATCCCCTGGGAAATATTCTCCTGTTGCAGTTCCAGTTGCAACCTTCTCTAAATCTGTTGGACTAATAAGCTTTAATCCATAAGGAGTTTTTAAATGAGTCTCTATAGATTCAAGCATTATTTTAATTTGTTCTTCTGTCGCAGAATTAGATAAAATTGCCCAACTAAACGAATTTAAGAAATATGTGCCATCTTTATTTGGATCTGCTGAAAGTTTATCTCCTTTAGCACCAAGATAAGTGAACTCTCCATTTTTGTATCTATTAAATAAAACCCTTGCAAAGAAATCATCCTTCCAAGCATATTGTTGCAGATTATCATAAAGTTTATTAGAAGCCTTCTCAAGGTTACTTAAATATAATGTATCTTCTTTCTGCTTTCCAATTTCAATCATTTCGTCCATAGCAACCTTTAATAGGAATCCATTCATAACACTTTCAGAATAATCACTTTCAAATGGCTCTCCATCTCTTCCGGTTCTAGCTATCTGTTCCTTGTATCTTCTCTCTTTTTCAACACCATTAATAAAATCAGTGTCAAGCTTTAGACAGTCATTCCAATCTGCAAAATCAAGTAGAGGTATTCCATGTTTTCCTATTGAAATCTCTCCTGAATATCTTAAAATAGCTTTAATGGTATCATATAAGCTTCTTTTCTTTATTGGATTGCTTCCTCCTATACTTAACTCTTCATCTAGGAATGCAGTATCACCAGTAATATTTATATATCTATATACAGCCTGAATTAACCACAATCCATCATCAGACCATTTTCCTGGTTCTTTACCAACCCAGAAAAAGTTATGGTAAGCATAACCAAATTCAAATACCTTTTCAGCCCATTCCTTTATCAAATTTTTTGCAAGCTCTTTTTCACCCATTCCTATAAAATAGTACATAGATGCATAAATGTCTTGAATTTCTCTAAATCCAATTTCTCTGTAACCCTTTTGTGTTTGGTCAAAAGAACGTGATACAAAGGTTTGATACAGCACTTGAAAAGGTAGATTCTTGTTAACATAAGTATCAAATTGCTTGTCCCCTGAAATAACTTGCAGATAACTGCTGTATTCATTAATAAGGTTAATACTTTTATTAAACGCATTTTGAATCTCTTTTTCATTGCTATACTTAATAATTAGATTTTGTACCTCAGTTTTAAAGGTATTTTCATCAAAATTATCATTTGTCTTAGTTGAAACTAATCCAGTTAAATTATCAATAGAAATTTCAGCTAACGGTTGTATTGTAATCTGACTGCTAACAGCAAAGAAACCTGGTCCTTTTCTATTTAAATTGCTGCTAAGTTTGTATAACCCTTCCGGTCTTTCCAACGAACCACTTCCCACGAATTCACTATAACTTGTACAAAACTCCTTAGGAAGTATAGATCCTTTTTCAGTATGGGTAATCATAGTATGAAATCTGTAGTCGCCACTTGTATACATTGGATAATAATCTGAAGATATAGCCATTACAGATCCTTCATCATCAACCAATACCTTTGCCTGCATAATTACATTACTGTATAAAACATCTTCCATCAATGCACCCGGAGCAGCACTTCCAAACATACCTGTATAAACGATTTTAATATTCCTTATTCTATTTGTATTATTCTTTATTTTAATTTGTTGCGCCTCAACAGCTATAGGCATGTTCTCTTCTTGAGGAAGTAAGAATATTAATCTTTCAACCTCTAATCCGCACTTAGTCTTATAAATAATCTTAGTGTGATTTTGAGAATGAATACATTTACCAGATTCTATATTTTCATCAGTGACATTTGCTGAATAAAATATTTGCTTTCCATCTTCCACCAAATAAAACTGACGGCTTGCAGGAAAACCATTTTCCTCTTGAAGCATATCCCATCTTGTAGCTAATACTTGAGTAGCGGCATGAGATCTAAAGCTTCCTCTTCCTAGCTTATCTACTACGCTCTTTGGAGTAGTTTGTAATGGATGAGAAAACTTAATTCTATTTCCTAACAATAAATTTGTGTAAAAATGTGGTCCTGGAGCTGGAGCTAATAAATCTATTTCGTGCTCTCCATCTTCATTTATAGTTCCCACACCATAGGTTATCTTTTGTAATATACTGTTTATCTTATTGCTAACCTCAAGGTCTAAGGTCATTTCAGTAATTAATCCCTTGTTACATGCTAATAAAGTAGTATCATCTATATTTTTAGTAAGTCTAATGATTACAAATTCATTTTCTTCTAAAATTCTATCTAACAGTACAGCTATTTCTCGACTCTTAAACATTTCTAAGGTAACAGGAATTTTAATTGGTAAATTAGCAACGCCCACTGCCTTCTTATATGTACTATCATAGAATATACCATCTATAACAGCTTGCTTTTCAATCCTTTCATTAAATATTTCTCTTAAGCTCTGCTCTGCAGACTGTTTAACTTTTCTAGCTACAACTTCTTTCATTATTATAACCATTCCTTTCCTTATGCAAAAAATGCAGTAAAAATATTTCTTTCATTCTTGCTTGTATACATTAATTTATATTATTCAATATCTTCAACAGCAGAATTTTAAAGTTCAAATTTTTGTACCTTTCCTTCCACTTTTATAGCCAATTCTTTAAGGGAACTAGATAATTCAACAAGTTCCTCATTTAGGTGTATTTTTTCTTCTGCAGATGCTGCTATCTCGTCACTTATTAATAAGTTCTCGTTAGAGCTAATATTTAACATACTCATTGTTTCATTTATCTTTTCTCTAGTAATATCTATAGCTGTTACCTCATCCTTAACACTTAGGATTTGGCTTACAAGAAACTCCATTTCACTTGAAATTGAATCAAAGCTATTCGTACTATCAACCACTGACTCAATCTGTTCCATCATATATTCTTCTGATTTATGCACTTCATTGTTGAGTTCATTTATTTTATCATCTAATTTATTAATTATTGAATCTATGTATTTAGTTGAGCTACTAGTTGATCCTGATAATTCTTTTACTGACTTTGCAATTACACTAAAGCCTTTTCCCTGTTCTCCTAATCGAGCCGCCTCTATTTCAGCATTTAGAGCTAGTAAATCAGTTTGCTTTGCTATAGCGTTTACTGCATCTGTTATCTTTCTTATCTCTTTGAATTCACTTTTTAAAGCTTCAGAAGTAGACAAAACATTTACAGTAATATCGGCTACTTTATCTGATTTTACTTTTAATAAATCTAGATTTTTTTTCCCATGGTAAGTTAATTGTTTTGTATCACTTATACTACTATCAATATTTCTAAAATAGTTAATTATAGCTTCTATTTTATTTGATAGCTCAGTTGTTAATTCATTTATGCTGCAAATATCATTATTTTGATTTTTACTTTTTGTATAAATATCTGATATTTTTACTCTCATACTTTCAAATTCCTCATAATTTTTCATTGCATTTGAGGAAATTTCATCCGCCGCCTTAGAAGTTATACCAGACATGCTTTTTATATCATTTATTGAATCCCTAAAGCTTTCAAGCATTTCCAGAAATCTATTGCCTAATAAACCTACTTCATCCTTTCTACCTGGCACTGATACTCCAGTTAAAATTCCACCCTTTACTTTATCCATACCTCTTATTAGCTCATTTATTCCATTAGTTATATCTCTGGTGATAAATGTTGAAAAGAAAAAAATCAATGCCATACTAATTATTCCGACTACAAGTATTTGCAATCTTATTGCTGAAGCGGCTCTTGTCATATTGTTAATTGGAGTGATCCCTACCAATATCCAATCTGTATTAGTGAATTTATAAAAAGTCACTAGATTATTTTCATTATTTATTTCTTTATCAAACCAATTATTGTCATTATCTTCGGTATTCTCTGCAATATCTATGGCATATTTTTTTCCGTCGCTATTTCTATCTAATGGATCCATTACTACATTATTATTTTTATCAATAATAATTATTTTCGTATCATAGTTAACTTTCATATCTTTGATTAAACTATAAATATAATCTTCCTTTAAATTAACAACTAAATTTCCAATGCTAGCTAAATTGGTAGATACTCTCATCTTATAAAAAGCAGTTATAACTTTATTTGATATCTGTTTTGTAAAGCTATGACCACTTATATATGGTATAGTCTTATTCGAACTTTCATTGCTGCTAACAAATTCTGAATAGTTTGGCTCAGTAAAAATATCATAAGTTGAATCATATCCACTTCCACCATAATAAAAAATATCTTTATTATTTGAGACAACAAAGACATCAGCAACATCCATTCTTGTCTTTAATGCATCGCCCAAGTAACTACGTATTTCATTTGATACCTGTGCCTTTTTCTGAGAATCCATATCCTTATATTTTGAAACTTTCTCTCCTAGGCTGTCATTATTGGTTATGACTTGAAACGTTTTATCAATATCTTGCAAGGATCTGTCTATGTTCTCTCCTTTTTGCTTCATAAGCTCAATCAGGTTATCTTTATTTTGACTAATGATTGTGTTAGAAAACTGTTTATACGAAATAAGCGAAACTATAAAAAGAGACAAAGAAATTAAAATTAAGAATCCTAAATTCAGTTTTACCCGTATTCTCAAATTTTTTATAGATAATAATTGATAATATGAATTAACCCTTATTGGTAACTTCTTAACTAAGACTTTTTTCTTTAGCATTCTAATCACATCCTATAGTCCAAAATAATTAAAGAGCTCTTCATTGGTAAAAAATAGAGATTCTACGTAAATCTCTATCTCTTGTATCTAAGTAATTCTTATCCTTTAACAGCCCCTGCCGTCATACCGCTAATAAACTTCTTTTGAAGTGCAAAGAACATTATTAGAACCGGAATCGTAGTTACAACACTTGCTGCCATCATTAAATCATATCTATTTTGAAAATTACCAACATAAAGTCTTATTCCAACCGGAATTGTTTGAGTAGAAATATCTGTAGTTAATACCCAAGCAAAAAGCAGTTCATCCCAAGCCATTAAGAATATATATATACCAGTAGCAATTATTCCAGTTGTTGAAATTGGTAATATAACTCTTATAAGTGCTCCAAATTTTGAACACCCGTCTATACGAGCCGCTTCTTCTAATTCTTTAGGAATGGTTGCAAAAAATCCTCTTAATATCCATATACTGAATGGAATAAAGAATGCAGAGTAAGTGATTATTAATCCAGGATATGTATTCACTATCTTTATCCCAAATTTTTCTTGAACATTTATAAACATCATATACAATGGTAACAAAAACATCATTCCTGGAATCATTTGCGTAGCTAGAACTGTGCTTCCAAATATACCTGACCCAGGAAACTTATATTTTGCTACTGCATACCCAGCAAAAACAGCTAGACTTAATGTAACTAATGTCGTTACTCCACAAATAATTAAACTATTTTTAAGATATGCAAAGAAATTTATATTCTTCCACATTTCAATATAATTCTGCCAATTAATTGGCTTACCTAAAGTACCAGTTGCTAGATCTCCTTGAGTCATTAATGAACTTAAGAACATCCAAGCTATTGGAAATATACTACTTATAACCATTATTGTTAAAATTATATTAGCCGCTATACGTTTTCTTCTCTTTTTTATTTTAATACTTTCCGTGTAACTCTTTGCCATTATTCATCCACCACCAAACTATCTCTAAATACTCTATACCATATTCCAACAAGTATTAGCATACATATCATTACAATAATTGTAGCTGCTGCACCTGTCCCAAAGTTCCAAGTTTGAAAAGAATTTCTTTGGATATTTGTCATTAATAAATCTCCCCATTTACCTGGATATCCTGATCCATGTCCAAACATCATTGAAACGATATTATAAGAATATATATAATTAATCATTCCAAAAAGCATTTGGATACCAATTACTGGTTTAAGCAATGGTAATGTTATATTGAAAAACTTTTGAATTCCACTAGCTCCATCTATTTCTGCTGCTTCATAATAATCATCAGATATATTCTGAAGTCCAGCTAAAAGCATTATCATTACAAGTGGCACATTTCTCCATATAGTAGGTATTATTATTGCCGCAAGTACATTGCTCCCTGTGAGCCAAAACGGTTTACTTGGCAAAATATGTAGCCAATCTACTAAAATCCTATTAATTATCCCCGTATCTTGTTGCAACATAAATCCCCATAGCATTCCAACTACATATGATGGTACAACCCAAGGTGTTAATAATAAAGTTCTTGCAATTCCTCTAAACTTAAATTCTCGGTTAACTACCATTGCTGATGCTAGACCTATAGCTATAACTAGTACACTACAAATCATTCCATATATACCTGTGTTTCTAAGTGCCTCCAAAAATCCCGAACGCATATTACTTGTTGGATCAAATAAAACCTTATTAAAATTTTCAAATCCAGCAAATGGTGCATCTAAAAATTGTTTTAATGTAAATTGGTTAAGTTTAAGTACTGAAAAAAATAACCCTTCTGCCATTGGTATAAGTTGAACAATTATCATAGCAATTACTGCAGGTAGTATAAGCGCATATGCAAATTTATTTTTACGAATATTGTCAATAATACTATATTTGTGCTCTGCTTGTGTTATAATATTTTTCTCTGTTTCCATTTATGCTCCTCCTATAACCTTCTATAAGTATCCTATAAGAATTATACAGGGGATATTCCCCTGTATAATCTAAATTGAGCTATTATTACTGATTTAAAACAGCATTAACATCATTAACTGCTCCATCTAATTCAGTCTTATTTTTATTAGGATCATATTTTCCATTAACACCCATTACATTATCCCATACATTTGATAATCCTTTTTGGAATAATGATTCTGAAGGAGCCCAGCCAGGGATTGAAGGGTATGATCTACCATATTGAAGCTGTTGTTTGAATACTGATAACATAGAATCATCAGTTACAAACTTGTCATCGAATGACTTAGCATTAGCTGGTAGGTTACCATGTTTCTTAGCATATGCAATTTGTGCATCTGAAGATGAAAGGTACGATAGTAGTTTAACCGCTTCAGGTTTGTTCTTTGAAGATTTAAAAATTGCTAAATCACTTCCACCAAAAAATGCATATCTGCCTTTTGGACCTTCTGGAATTATAGCAACTCCAACTTTTTTAGGATCTAAAGCTTTTGAACTATCTTTTGCATATTCAGTTTTTATAGTTTGTGCAAAATATGCACCTGAGAAAATTGTTGCATATTCACCATTATTAAATAAAGCTTCAACTTCTGATGAATTCTTTTCTAGAGCAGCCTTTGGCATTAAACCTTCATCTGCTAAACTAGCATAATAATTAATTCCATCTAACGCTTCAGGAGAATTTATTACAGCCTTACCATCTTTAATATAATCTCCACCTGCTCCCCATATCCACCATGAGAAATTATGAACTACATTCCAGTCATTCTTTCCGGGCATTCCAAGACCAGCTAATTTCTTACCATCAACTTCCACACCATTTAATTTCTTTAAGGCAGCTTTATAACTATCCCAAGTATTGAAATCCTTAGCTGGATCTACCCCAGCTTTTTCGCAAGCATCCTTTCTGTAAAATAAAGCTCTTGTATCAATAAACCAAGGAACTCCATATCTTTCACTCTTTCCTTCTATTCCAGTTGTTGATAACGTAGCTTTAACGAAAGAGTCATCTCCTCCAAAATCTTTATAATATTGAGAAAGATCCTCCAACGCTCCCATTGCACCTACAGCTGGAACCCATGTATTACCCAACTGTGTAATATCAGGTGCTTCCCCACTTGTTCCTGCTGCAGTGATTTTAGTCCAAGCTGATCCCCAGTCAAGTACTGTAGGTGTAACCTTTATGTTAGGATTTTGATCTAAGAACGGCTTGATAACCTCCATAAAATCATCTTCTGGAGTTCCGCTATTAGGCATTATCCAAACCTTTAAATTGATTTCATTACTTTTTGTACTCGTTTTCGAAGCATCGCTCGAACTAGATCCACATCCAATTAAACCTAGTGCTAACATACTTGCAATTACTGCTGATAATATTCTCTTCTTCACTTTTGTTCCCCCTCTTAATTTCCTTTTACACCTTTATGATATATTAAAATAGAGGTTGCTAAAATGGTATAAAATTACGATAAAGTATTAAAAAATTACTCACTTTAAACATTTACACGCAAAAGAAAAAGAGACTCTTTACAGAATCTCTTTTATTTTTATACTACATTTTTTGTATTCTAGCTCTAGTCTGATCACTTATACCTTATCCTTATTTACATAATCCAATGCCTATATTTATTTACTTTGGATCGTAAGATACCCAGTCATAATATGCATTAAGTGGAGTTACACCATTATAAGAACCTAACCATGAGTCTACACCTGTTCCAGGCCATAAATTCATCATAATTTTGCCTGGATGTGATGGAATATTATTAGTTGCCCTATAAACTTCCTTTCCATCTACCAACCATGCAATATAAGTTGGTTGCCAATTAAAAGCATAAGTATGGTAACTTGTCGAAGCATCAAATCCTAGATTATAAATGTGCTCATGATTACCTACACCATTTGTATAATAATTGAATTGTACTTTTGTAGTATCTTTACCTAAAAATTCGATATCGATTTCATCCCAAGGAGTACCATCTGATGGCCCTGTATAAGTGAAAAATGAAGAAACTATTCCAGTATTTTTTGCTGGTTTCATATTTACTTGATATAGTCCATAACTATAAGTATTATTTGAACGATATTCTCCACCTGCATATGGCTTAGTGCCTCCTTTAGTATCTTTATTGATAGTAAGAGCCATAGCTCCATTGCTAAAATTAACGTTACTAGATCTCCAAGTACAATTAAACATACCGTCATTTGTCCATCCATCTGATTTTGACCAAGATGATGTATTAGCAGAATCAAAACTCTCACCCATGTGCGTTGTAATTAATGATGCGGAAGCTGGTGTCGGTATTAAAGTTCCCACTAAAAAAGTACCTACTAACAATCCTAATGTTGCAATTTTTAAATATTTTTTTTTCATACCTATTTCCTCCTAATAATCAAATAATTTATAAAAATCATAATTGATTTTATATACCTAATATTTCCACTTGTACTTATATGTGATAAAGCTCATTTTGAAGGCTTGGATAGTATTCTTTTTCACATTTGTTTCCCATATTCATTTACTTTTTTAACTTTATGATATATTAGAATAAAGGTTGCTGAAATGGTATAAAATTACGATAAAGTATTAAAAAATTACTCAATTTAAACATTTACATAAAAAAATAAAAAGGGATTCATCAAAGAATCTCTTTTATTTTAATATATTGGATTTTTTATATTCGGCCGGAGTATAACCGGTATGCTTTTTGAAGAGTTTACTAAAATACGCTGTCTCCTTATAACCTAACATATCACTGACCTCATAAACCTTATAGTCGTGCCTCTTTAATAATATTTTTGCTCTTTCCATCTTTGCTTTTGTTGCATATTCTAAGAAGTTTTCTCCAGTTTGCTGCTTAAATATTGAACATAAATAATTCTTACTTATATTTAAATTACTAGCTATAGATGTCAGCGTTATATCCTCATCTATATGATTAAGCACATATTCACAAGCTCTTTGAACTATATTATCACTCTGATTTAGACTATATTCCTTTATAATATCTATAAGTTTAGCTATATTATCCATCAGTTGATTTTCGATATCCTCTAGAGTTTCAACACCTAAAAAGCCGATTTTAACTATTTTACTCAAGTCATATACATCTTCTAAAAAACTATATTTTTTAAGCACATTATTGTAAATATTATATACAATTTGTGTAAATGTAATATTGATCTTGAAAATATCAAAATTCAAAAGGTTTGCTATTTCTTTTAATAGCTCCCGAAGCATATTTAATGAATCATCTTTCCCAACAATTATTGCACTTATAAGCGCCTTTTCTTTCTCAATTGGATAAACAAAACTCTTCTGCCTACATTCAGCTAATTCGCTTGCGTGAATTAACCTATTTGTACCTAATACATATTTATATTTAAGCGCTTCCTTAGCATTTAAATAACTTTTGTAAATGCTATATATTTGATTATATGCATTTCCAACTCCTATATTTAATTTTGTTTGCAATTCTTCACTTCCAAATTGAAGTATACTATTTAATACCTTGATAAAGCTTTGATTTAATTCTGATATTTCAACTTCTTTATCAGCTTGTACAATAATAATTTTTTTACCAAAATCCGAATCTAATAAAGAAAAATGTTTTATATCGCTTTTTTTAAATCCTTTTTCTATTAAATCATTAACCATATTATTTAAATGGTTCCATTCATCATTTTCAGTTAAATCCTCACTACTAATGATAATTTCATTAATTTCAACAATTGCAACTTGAACCTTGCCTTTTATAAGCGGAAGGTTATACTGAGAAATATGCTCATCCATCATCATCAAATTTTTTCCTCTTAAAAGGTCATATAATATTTTTTCTCCAGATATAACTTTATTCACATTATATTCACGATCCTTTTTTTCCTTAGTTGTTAATTTGTTATTAGCATTAATTAAAATATTCTTTAGTTTTTGAGAGTCTATTGGCTTCAATATATAGTCAAATGCACCTAGTCTTATACCTTCCTGTGCGTATGAAAATTCATCATATCCACTTAACAACAATACTAAAGTATCCAATCCCTTTTCTCTGATTTCCCTTAATAGTTCAATTCCTGTTATTTTGTGCATCTTAATATCTGATACAATGAAATCTATACTATGCTCCTTAATCAGTTCAAGCGCTTCTTCCCCATCACGGGCTTCACAAACTATCTTAAAGCCATATTCCTCCCAATTGATTATCTTTTTTAATCCCTTTCTAATAATTGGTTCATCATCTACAATCATTACTGAATACAAATTTATTCCCCCCATAAAACCTTTCTTTTATTTATTCCACTCTGTTTTGTCAACGTTTTTAAATTGTACATCCCCATCTATATTAGGAAGCTTAAGCGTTATTTTAGTGTAATGATCCTCTTTAGAATCAATCATAACACCATATTCTTTTCCGTAAAAAAGTTTTATTCTATCGCTTACGTTTTTAAGTCCAAGACCATATCTTTTGTCTGCATTTCCGTTTATATGATTCTGAATTTCCTGAACTTTGCCTATGTTCATTCCGTTTCCATCGTCCTTTACATTTAGGTACAAATATTCTTTGTCTATATTAACGGATATATATATATATCCATTTTCATCCATTAATTTTTTTGAAAGACCATGTTTCACCGCATTTTCTACTAACGGCTGAATTGATAATTTTAATATTTTCCTATTTAAAAATTCTTCATCAATATCAACCTTTAAAATTATTTCAAAATCATATCTAAGAGTCATTAATGTTATATAATTTCTAATATGACTTACTTCTTCACTTAATGGTACAAACTCGTTATTCCACTTCATATTATACCTCATCATATCACCTAAAGAAGCCAAGCAATCAGATACTATATAATTCTCTTCAACTAGTGCCATCATCCTAATATTCTCCAGAGTATTATATAAAAAGTGGGAATCTATTTGAGTTTTCAATGCTTTTAACTCTGCTTCCTTGGTTATTATTTCTTTATTTACGCTATCCTTAATCAGTACGTCTATCGTTTTCATCATTTGTCTGAAGTTATGAGCAAGTACTCCCACTTCATCATTACCGTATACATCTATGCTCGGCATTAGATCTCCAGTCCTCACCTGCTTGACTGCAGAAATTATTTTATACAATCTTTTGAGAATGGTTTTAGTTGCATAATATATCAATATAGATAGGAAGAGTAATAAAAAAGTAGACCCCCAAATAACTACATACTTAGAATTTTTTATTTCCTGCGAAATGTTATTTAATGGTATAATATTTAATAAATAATTATTTGGAATTGGTGACTCTTCGTATATTATTATATAATCTTCATTTCCTTGATTATAAGTCAGTTCTCCTTTTTCATGTTCTAATTTACCATCAATAAACTCTCGAAACTTACTTTTATCAAAGTCAAAATTTCTAAGTAGCGAGCTATTCTCATCTGTTCTTATATTCATATTTTCATTATCAATTAACAGTATTTGTCCACTTTTTAACTCATCTTTTTCAAACATTTTGGGAAAAAAGTCTTTAGATCGCATTGTAACTCTGCTGATTCCTAAATATTTATCATTGGGATAATTAATTTTCTTATTAATAGAAACAACCAAATCTTTCGATTCCTCATTAAGAGTGGAATTAACTAATATATCATTATCATAATGATTAACATTCCAATATTCGGCGCCATTTTTTTCAATAGTTTTTTCATACCATCCATCTATAGCAACTCTATTCTCTTTGTAAAATGTAGGCCAGATTTCACTCACTTGTGAATTACTAGTAAATATATTTATTTGCTTAATTGTTGGATTATTATTTTGCAGATTAATTAATTGTTTATATGTTGTTTCTCTAAAATCAATTAATGTTTTTGCTTCTTGATTATTATCACCTTGTAAATATCCTATTACCCCACTATCAGATTTTATAGAATTAACTATATTCCGCATTATATACACATTCTTTTCAATACTATCATATTCCGTACTAAGATCGTATTCCCCCCTGCTAATTGCATCATGTTTAGCTTTAGCTGAAAGAGAACTAAATATATATAGAGAAAATATTACTATTGGTATACCAATAATAAATATGTACATAGTAATTAATTTTTTCATTAAACTTCCACTAATAAATATTTGCTTAACTTTTCCCCAAAAAATTACAATATTATTTTTCATTTAAGCAACTCCTATTTTAACTCATCTTAATACATTAAGTTTTTTCTTATTTTCTTCATATTTTTGCTGAGCATATTTTTGCAATTTATCCCACCCTTGATCTTTTCTATATATAATAAATTCATTTAATATACTATTAAACTCCTCTTCATTCTTAGCTATAAGTAATTTTTTCAAAGTACTCCCCCATTTTGTGCTTATTCTAGAAAAAGCTACTCCTTCTTCGCTATCATCATATGTATAAACGTTATCAAACAAAGAATAATTATAGGTTTTTCCCTTTGCCCAATCACTTATCATTCTTATTGCTTCCTCACTATCAGGTGTCCATTTCTGTATTAAATCTCCATCCTCTAGCATCCAATAAGTGCTTGCTGCACCATATTTATTGTCAAAAGCTATTCTGTCCTTATTTAACAAATCAATAACTTCTGGTTTAAACTGTTCCTTTCCATCAATTACATCCCAAGTTGAACCTTTTATCCCCAAATACAGATCCCGATTTCCCTCTTCGCTAATTAAATAACTTAAAAACCTCATAGCTCTCTTTGGATCCTTGCATGATTTTGAAATTAGTGTAACTGTCCACCCCGAGATACTGTCTCCTGCTAATTTAGGTGGATCGAGCTTAGAATTTGAAGGCCCAGCAATAGCCATATATGCCTTATTTTTATCTCTAGAATATAATTCCAGCTGTTGGGTAGACATATCAGAACTTTGGTAAAGCATTGCAAAATATCTTCCTTCAGTTATCTTTTCTTCTATCTGAGCTCTTTTATCTATAAAAGTATCCTTTGATAACAATCCTTTCTCGTTAGCCATTCTTAATGTCTTTAACCATCTAATGTATTCGTTATCTATATTTTTATCATATACTCTACCATTTTCTTCCCTAGGAACTGCTAAAAAATTTGGTAAAATGCTGTCTAGAGAAAGATTTCCAGAGTCATTAAACTCATGGAATCCTAGAGGTATCAGCTCTTGACCATCAACCATAGGGAATTCTTTTTTAGCCCTTTCAAGTGCAATTAAAAAGCCCTCAGGCGTTCTCATATCAGGTTTTCCTAAAGCTTCATAAATATCTTTCCTCACTAGAAATGCTTGATTAGATGGTTTTTCTTCCTTGTAATCGTTAAAGTCTCTCACCGGGCTTGAAAAATTGGGATAGCAATAAACATGTCCATCAATTTCCCTATACCACTCCAATTTTTGTTTATCTGCAACTTTCATAAAATATGTATCATATTGTTCTGATAGTTTATCAAGAGGCAGAGCTAAACCATTTTGTATAACCCTCTTATATCCATCGCTCTGAGAACTTAACGTAATAAAGTCTGGTAATTTACCCGCTTCAATCATAGCATTTAATTTTTCTGTTTCATCACCGCTTGGAGTTATTAAGTTTAAACTAACACCAGTTTTATCTGTAACATATTTTGAAACAGGATTAGTACCCCACTTAGTTTGAAACCATGAAAAATCAATATACCAATCAAATGTTATTGGTGTTATATCCGCCTTCCAATCTTCTTTACTATACTTATTATTTATTTTATTATCTATTTTTTTATCAGATAAATTACATGCGGTGAATAATACGGAAACCACAATTAAAATTATAATACCTTCACAAAACTTTACATTTCCCCTTCTCATAATTAGTCCCCCTTAAAATTAAAATCTAATTATATATATTATATCTTGAATACCTAACATAGTAATGCATGTTAAAAGTTCATATTTAAAGTGCCCCTATTATAATAAAATCCTCCCAAAATGATATAATGTAAATAACAACAAATACAAAAACATCAAAAATTAGGAGGGTTTATTTATACGAATACTATAACACAATCTAATGGAAATAAAAACGACTTTATAAAATTTATACTAATTTAAGCTAAATACTTTAAAATAATACATTGCAACAAGGAAAATATTTAAATCTATAAAATGGGTCCACAATGAGAATCGAGCTTATGTGCATACTCACCAAAATTAAATACATATTTATTTCATAGAGCTATGAAAATGAGCTGTTAAAAGTGCTTATTTATAGATATCTTATAATCTTATTGTTTCTCCACCAATAACTTTTACGGCTTTGTTATCTACACTAATCCATACTGTTATTGCAGTCGGATTATATACAATATCTCCTTTTGCCGAGAATTCAAGTCTCTTTAACGCCTTAATATATCTCATTACTTCAATATTAGTTGCAAACCATATTTCTTTATTCTTAGAAACTAGCTCACAAAAATTCTCAATTAAGTTCCAGTTATTATTTCTTTCAAACTCAAAGCTATGTCCCCAAACATACATCAGCTTTAGCTTTCCTTTAAACTCATAATCGGAGAATTTTTGTCCAATCTTCATAAGATTATCATCATGATGACAAGTTGCATTCCATGCCAAAAAATTTTCTGGAATATAGAAATCATGATGTGAAATTACAGTTCTTGAATACTGAATTCCAAGGCTCTCAAGAGTTTTTATTAAATCTCCATTAAAAGCTCCGTATGGGTAGGACATTCCTTTTATAGGGTAACCAACCAAAGACTCTAAGCATTTTCTGTCTTCAACTATTTCTTCTATAATAGCTTCAACAGGTATGCAGTCTAAAAATGGATGAGTTTTTGCATGCACAGAAACCTCATGACCTTTATAAAGTTCTGCAACTTCAGCTTTAGTAATAAAATTCTCCTTGTCTAGAATTCCTGAGTTTAAATGAAATGTACCTTTTATTCCATACTTATTAAATATGCTTATTAATCTTCTATCAAAAATTTGTCCATCATCATAACTCATGGTTAGTGCTTTTGTTTTTCCTTCTGGAAATAAATCAAAATTAACATTCATAACTTTCACCTCAAATTTTATATGTTTAATACAGTAAAAAATAATAAATCAAAGAAGTTACGTGTATGATCATTATTTTCATGTCCTCTGACGCAACCCTAACACTTGTTGACACACTTGCAATTATCTATATATACATTTACTTATTCTACTTCCAATGTAACTAACGACATAATAGGAAGCATTACCATAAATATTCTCATTTATCTTACCAGCCAATCTATTTATTTTTTTATTAAGAACTTTACATTATTCCTTTACCGCACCTGCTGTAAGGCTCTTCTGCACCTGATCACTTAAAAGTATATATATTAATATTGTTGGTATTGTTGCAATAACAAGTCCTGCACCTATATCTCCCCATTTTGTTACGTAATTACCTACCATAGACATAATGCCTACTGTAAGTGTTTTATATTGAGCTTTATTTATAAATGTTACTGCAAACATTAACTCATTCCAGGAAGAAAGATATGTGAATATGGCTACAGTAGCCATAGCTGGTCTTATAATAGGAAGAATTATAGAAAAAAATATTCTAAAAATTCCGCATCCATCTATAACTGCTGCTTCTTCAAGCTCCCTTGGAATACCTTTTAAAAATCCTGTTAGTATTAATACTCCCATAGGAATTCCAAAAGCAGTATAAGGTATAATTAAAGCCCAATATGAATTCAGTAATTTCAAATCTTTAAGTACCATAAATAATGGCAATAATGCTGCGTGTATTGGAACCATCATTCCTGTTAATATTATTATCATAGTAACCTTGCTCAATTTCCACTTCATACGGCTAATTGCATATCCTGTCATAGAGGACAGGATAAGCACTAACGCTATAGTGGCCACTGTAACAATAACACTATTAAAGAAATATTTCATAACTTGAGCTTGAGAAATTGCGCTTTCATAGTTTTCAATACGCCACACTTGTGGAATACCAGCGACATTGCCACCAAATATCTCATTATTGTCCTTAAAAGAGAATAATATTAGCCATATAAGTGGATATAACTGTATTACAGCAACAATAATAAGAAATATTTGTATAGGTAATTTTCTTACACCCTTCTTACTTATTAAAGAACTCTTGATTATGTTCATCTTAAATCACTTCCTTCCATTATCTTCTATTCTGTTTTAATAAGCCTATCAAGAAGCACTGTTAGTACTAAACATTCTAATATAATAAATACTGATATTGCGCTGCCATAACCGTATTTATAATTATCAAAAATAGTAGTGTACATTAATGTACTTGGTACTTCTGTTGAGAAAAAAGGGCCTCCATTAGTTAACACATAAATTAAATCAAATACTTTTAATGCACCAATAAGTGAGAAAGTTATACAAACCTTTAAAATAGGTTTTAAAAGAGGAATAGTAATATGAAACGCAGTTTTTACTGGAGAAGCACCATCTATTTTAGCTGCTTCGTAAATATCTGAAGAAATTGACTTCGCTCCTGCATACATAATCAACATATGATAACCTACATATTGCCATAATATAGGGATGAAAGTACTTATAAGAGCTGTATTCTCTTTTCCCAGCCAGTCATGGACTAATTTTCCTTGTCCAATAGCTTTAAGCAATGTATTAAGTAAGCCATAATCAGCATTGTATATTTTAATCCACAATTGCCCAATTACAACAGTAGAAATAATTACAGGTATAAAATATACCGTACGATAGAATTTTTCAAATTTAACCCCTGAGGCTAAAATTAGTGCTAAGAGTAACGATATTGGCAATTGAATTACAATGGAAACCACTGCAAATAATAGTGAGTTCTTGGCTGAATGCAAGAATCTTGTATCTGAAAACATTTGTTTATAATTATCTAATCCAATAAATGTACCTTTTCCTATACCACTCCAGTCAAATGTACTGTATCTTACTGATAAGATGATAGGAACAAATATAATTGCAGACATTATGATTAGTGTTGGTAGTACAAATATACATATTATTTTCTTATTTGATAAAATAGAATTTATGATTATCACCCTTTCAATAAAGCATGCAGTAAAACCTTTTTGTTTTACCACATGCTCTGTAGTATACTAAACTTTTGCTATTTTGCTGATTCTACCTTAGACATTTCATCACAGAATTGCTCTGGAGTAATCTTCTTTCCTAAAAGTTCTGCAATAGCATTTTTATGAGTCTCTGCAGAAGTAGCAGGAAGGATATTATCCCACCAAGTAACATATGATGTACCTGTTGCCATTAAATCTGCTGCTTGTTTTGTTAGAGGTGAAAGCTTAGAAGTATCTAAATCTTTGGTATCCCAACATGCTAGTCCTGCATTTGCTAAATAACCTTCTTTACCTATTTTTTCGCTTAGATAACTTAAGAATTCAACAGCTTCCTTAGGATGTTTTGTATTTGCATTAACATAAAAGCCATCTACACCACCTCCATAGAATTCTGTTATTTTACCAGCACCATCTTTAAATAAAGGGAAAGGTACTGCAACAACTTTTCCACTGGTAGCTGCTGAAGGATCATCTATTGGTGATGTTACCCAATTTGCTTGAAACATCATTGCAGAATTACCTCCAGTAAAGGCTCCTAGCATTTCATCATAACTCATGCTAAACATACTATCATTAAAAGCTCCAGCATCAGCGAGCTCTTGCATTTTTTTCGCAGCTGCAACAAACTCAGGGGATTTGAATTTTGAAGGATCTTTCATTGCCGCCATAACTGCAGAATTTCCCGCTTGACGCATAGCCATAATGTCAAACCAATACATTCCTGGCCATCTATCCTTCTCTCCTAAAGCTATTGGAGTGATATTTGCTGCACGTAATTTTTTTACAGCATCAAGCAATTCATCATATGTTGTTGGTATTTTAGCTCCAGCCTTATCAAATAGCTCTTTATTACAATATAAGCTTGCTATGAACGTATACATAGGTAAACTATAAGTCTTCCCCTTAACTACACAACCATCTATCGTACCTTTAATTAATTTATCTTTAATTTCTGGAGTAATATATTGATCAATTGGCAGCATATTTCCTGCTTCTATATAAGGGCCAACAAAACTTCCTCCCCACATATATTCTATATCTGGAGCTTCATCTGCAGCTAGTGCTGTCTTAATCTTTGTTTTATACTGCTCACCTGTAACTCCATCTTGTTCTACAATGATATTAGGATGATCTTTGTTCCACTGATCTACAGCCTCTACTAGCAATTTTGCAGTTGGATCAGTATCTCCAACAGATTGATGCCACATAGTCAATTTAATTGGTCCACTCTCTCCTGAAGAATTGTCTGCACTTTTATTAGATGAACATGCAGCTAACGAAAAGGTCATCGCTGTAACAAGCGCAGCAGTCATTATTTTTTTAACGCGTTTTATCATAAATATCCCCCTTAATATATTTTTTTGATATCTCTTATATTTTAAAAGGATATGATATTGTTTACAATTCAATATCTGCACATAAACATTCAAAAAAACAACATGCTATATCTTAGTCTTATTGTATTTTTTAAACTCATTAATGCAAAGTCCCGTCTGCTTTTTAAACAAAATACTCAAGTAATGAGAATCACTTATTCCTACTCTTTCACTAATCTGAGTTCCATTTAAATCTGTTTCTAATAAGAATTTTTGAACCTTTCTAATCCTTATATAAGTAAGATATTCAACAAAAGTTTTTGAAGTCTGCTGCTTAAATAAACGCCCTAAATGCCCTGGACTTATAAAAAATTCTTTTGCAACACTAGAGAGTGATAAATTTTGATTTGCAATATTATTATTTAAATATTTCTTTACATCTTCAATGAATGTATTAACTTTTACGTCATTTGATTTTTCCATTAAACCATTGATATTTTCTGCATATGCCTTGATTTTAGGTAGATTTTCCTCAACCTGCTTTTTCAATTGATTGTATTCTTTTTCATGGTTTCTTTCTGAACTTATTATACTTCTTAACTTACTTAAGGTCTGCATGAGCTCAGCTGAATTTATTGGTTTTAGAATAAAATCAGCTATTCCAAGCCTAACGCTGCTTCTTGCATATTCAAAGTCATCATAACCTGTAACAATAATGATTTTAATGTGTGGATATTTTGCTAATACACGCTTACTAAATTCAATCCCATCCATAGAAGGCATACATATATCAGTAAATATAATATCTGGATTCAGTTTGTCAACCAGTTCTAATGCTTGTTCAGCATTTCCTGCTTCTCCTACAGCTTCCATACTTGCTTCTTTCCAATCAATCTTCATTTTGATAAGATTTCTAATCAAATATTCATCATCTACAATAATAACCTTTAATATTTCATCCACTTTTTATTCCTCCTTTTCCTCCGCTTCTATGAATAATACAATTTTTGTTCCCTCTCCCAGTTTGCTCTCAATTTTATAAGCGTTATCATTTCCATAAAAAATCCTAATTCTTTCGAAGGTTCCTCTTAATCCAAAACTTTCCTCGATACCCCTATCCTTACTGATCAATATATCCTCTATTTGTTCTTCACTCATTCCAGCACCGTCATCTTCTACTGAGAGTATAACAATTCCCTCCCCCTTATGAGCACTAATTTTTATAGTTCCATTTTTCCCTTTTGCTCTAATTCCATGATATAACGCATTTTCAGCAAGGGGCTGCAAAATAAGCTTAGGAATTTTGTACTCAAAGCAGTTTGATTCAATAGTATATTCCATTTCAAATAAATCTGGATATCTTACCTTTTGAATTTTAAGATAGTTTTTAACCATTTCTACTTCTTCTCTAATTGTTATAATTTCTTTACCTTTGCTAACACTTGTCCTATAATAATTCCCCAAAGCTTCTACTAAATAACTTACTTCCTTATTACATCCAGAAAGCGCCAGCGAATTAATTGAATCTAATGTATTGTATAAAAAATGAGGTTTAATTTGTGCTTGAAAGGTATACAATTCTGCTTTTCTGATTGTCTTTTGCTCCTCTATAACACGAGCGATTAATTTTTTTATTTCTGTTATCATTATATTGTAACCGCTGCAAAGTTTTTTGAATTCATAGCCATAGGTTTTAATTCTTACCTCATTAAATACACCTTTTTCTATGTCTTTCATTGAAGTCAAGAGAGATTTAATAGGTAGGGTAATAATTCGAGATATACTGATTGAACAAATGAACAAAATAATGCCATTGAATAAAATGATTATAAAACCAATGAAAATCATAGTCATGCTTTCTTTAGACAGCTGAGCAAAAGGTATGATGCTGACAAACTTCCAATTGTAATTATTTTTAGAACTATAAGAAATAAGATATTCTGTTGTACCAAGTTTCTTCATTTTATATCCAGTATCATTGCCTGAAAATTCATCTCCAATTCGTACTATTTCATTATCTATGTTTATATTTACTTCTACATTTTCCTTTTCATCTTTTAAACTTTTTAGTGATGTAATTTTTTGATTTTCCTTATCTAAAATTACTATGTTGGTCTCTGCATCATTAGAGATATTGTCAAAAACCTGTTTAAAAGATTTTTGTGGAATATTTATTACTAGAATGCCTAACTTATTCATGTTATCCATATCTCTCACTAAGCGTATCAAAGAAACATAATTCTCTTGACCCTTTTCAAAGGTCACTCCACCCCCATTTAACTCCAGTATAAAAGCTCCCTTTTTTTCTATTACATGCTTGTACCATTTCGCATTAACAATCTTATCAGATGGAAGGGTTGGCAATATATCCGCCCCTACTGAATAAACATTATTTGAATTATCTAAAATATAAACTGAACTGGCATAAGGTACTGATTGAATAAACTTGTATAAATATGAACTTACTTTAGCCTGTGTATTTAAATCCTCATACATGCTCCCTTGCCTTAAAAGCTTCTGTAAATCACTATTTGATAAAACCATTTTAGACAGACTATCTGCATTATTAATCATCAAGTTAATATTTGTCTGTATGGAATTTAAGGTTTGAACAGACACTTCACTAACCTTTCTCTGTGTAATATTCAAATATATTTTTTCATAGAACAAACTACTTACAACAGTCGAAGCTACAATAAGAACAAAATAAAACAAAGCTATTATCAACCCAATTTTGCTATTAGATAATTTTTTATTTAATCTTTTTAGCCACATTATTAGATTCCTCCCATGAATTCAAATTCTACACTTATTTTAAAATTTGCGCCTCCATGTTCCTTCATTGTAATATATTTACCATTTAGTGCTTTTTAAATTACTCATATCACTTGACTTCAAAGTTCAAATATTTTATATTTTCCCCCACATTAAAAAATCCCCTAAAGGGGATTGTGACTTCTATAAATAAAATAGAAAAGTTTTTTATATATTCCATTAACATTTTTTTAATTTATTATAATTATGTTTTATACTAGATTTCTATTATTTTTCCTGCATCTATTTCAATAATCTTTTCATTATATTCAAACCATATTTTCATGCTTGATGGATTCTTTACTTTTTTGCCATCAGCGCTGAATATTAATCTGTTATAAGCATCAATATACTCATAAATTTCTATGTTTGTTGCATACCAAATATCTTCTCTTCCACCTACATATTTACCAAAGTCCTCAATAATGCTCCAATTATCGTCTGCTTCAAATTCATAGCTGTGTCCCCACAGATAAAATAAATAAGGTGCATGAGTTACCTCATCTTCAACAAACTTTTTTGTTAAGTTTTCAAATTCTGGTGACCTATGGTGGCAAGTTGCTGTTAATCTCATCCAATCCCTCGGAATTCTAAAATCATTTGTTGAAATCACAGTTCTTGCATATACTATTCCGCATGCTTCAAGTGCTGCAATAACTTTATCATCAAAAGTACCATAAGGGTATGCCATTCCACGCACAATTGTATTAAATTGTTTTTCAAGATTCTCTCTATCCTCCATTATTTCTTTGACAACAAGGTTAGATGGTAATTGTTCAAGAAATGGATGAGTTAATGAGTGAACCGCCACTTCCTGACCAGAACTTTTGTAAATTTCCGTAACCTGTTTCTCCGTCATTCTGCGGTGAATCTGCCCTTCAGGATAAACTGTCCCATCTTCTGCATACACTCCACTATTCAAATTAAAAGTCCCTTTTAATCCATATTTATTCATAATTTCAATTAAACGAACATCCTGTTCCACACCATCATCATAACTCAAAGTAAGAGCCTTAGCCCTTCCCTCAGGAAATCTCAAAAAAATACTTGCCATAATATCACTCCTAATCATCTGCAGCAAAATTGCTTTCTGTATTGCAGTGGTGTCTTTTCTTTTACTTGAACAAATTTATTTATGAAGTAATCGGTATTATTATATCCAACCTTTTCTGCAATTTTATAAATTTTATCATCACTTCGTTTAAGCAATTCTGCTGCTTTTTCAATTCTATATGCATTTAAATAGTCTTTAAATGATACATTATATTGCTTTTTAAAAATTTGCCCCAAGTATGCACTATTAATATAGTACTTTTCACTCAAATATTTTAAACTTAACTTCTCCATATAATGCTCTGAAATTTCTTTATCAATTTGATTCAGAATACCCTGAAATGAATTTTGTCTTAATTGATTTAAATATTCTGCAAACACTAAAGAAAAATCCTTTAAATGATTTGCACTTCCCCTGCTTATCATTTGTTCAAAAGAAATAGAACTAATATATTGCATTACTTCCTCTTGATCAACTTCTGAATCTAATTCCTTTGCAATATTAATTAAATTACATAACAAATAATTTATATTAATCTTTATGATATCTAAATTTATCTTATGTTCTCTAAAACTTGCATAAATTTTATCAACACAATTTATAATTTCTTCCTGATTGTTATCCTCGATTTCATGAATTAAATAATCCATATACCGCTTTCCAGCATTGCAGCTAAGTTCTTTTTTCTTAGCCATTTCATCATAATATGTGATATTATTTTCAATTGAAAAATCTGAAAATAATCTAGCTACGGTTGCGGATTTATATGATAATGCTAATTCTTCTAAACTATTGACCTTCTGGCCTATATAAATGAAGAAATCGTACTTCTGAATTTGCTTCATATGAGTTTTAAAGCTCAATATATATTCATTTTCACTCATTCCATTTTCCTTAGCTAACCTTTTATCATAAATAAAACCAATATCATAACAACCCTTAGATTGTCCCATATCAATAATTACATTGTAAAAATCTTCCCCTAACCATTCGATCACGTTCTGATAAAAAATTAACTGCTTATCCCTTTTTTTACCATCTGATACATTTATTTCGTTATCATTGGAATAATTAATTTCAATAATCATATATCGCAATTCAGAAGAAAAATTCTGGTATCTTTTAATATATGCTAAGTTAGAATCATTGCATTTACCATGCATAATTTCATTTAAGTATCTATCATATATGACTTTATCGTTTATTTTTTGCATTATATGCTGTTGTTCCTGTTTAATATATTCTTCCTTAAATGCACTTAAAACCTTAATTAGTTCTTCTTTATTAATTGGTTTTAAGATATAATCAGTTACATTACATTTTATTGCCTTTTTAGCATATTCAAATTCGTAATAACCGCTTAATACAATAAATTTCACTTCGTTTAACATATTACCACGTACATATTCAATTAATTCAAGCCCATTCATTTCAGGCATTTTTATATCTACAATTATTAAATCAATATCTTTCACTTCTAACTCTTTAATTGCTTCAATACCATTCGCGGCCTCTCCAACAACTTCGTATCCATATTGTTCCCAATCAATTAAAATCTTTAAGCCTTGTCTAATAAATGGCTCATCATCTACTATTAAAACTTTAATCATAAATATCCCCCTAATATTAGTAGTTAATATTTTCATTTTCTTTAACTGCATGATTGATTAACTTTATTTCATCAAGACAAATTTGTATGGTTACTTCTGTACCTTCTCCTATTTTGCTTTCAATTTCAAACTGCATACCGTTATTACAGTACATTTGTAAACGCATATAAGTGTTAAGAACTCCTGTACTTTTACTATTGTTTAGAGTTTCTATTTTTGCATTATTAAGTTTCTCCCTAATTGAATTTAGCTTCACTTCATCTATTCCAATTCCTGTATCTGAAATTTCAATAATTAAATTATTATCATATTTAAATATAGCTACATTAATACTTGCATCATGCGAAACCTCTTCAATTCCATGAACGCAAGCATTTTCAACAAAACTTAAAATAGACAGCTTTGGAATCTTTATATTCTTACACTTTTCCATAACATAAAAACTATATGATAATTTATCACCAAAACGGTATTTTTGAATTTGGAGATAATTTTCTACAAAACGCATTTCGTCTTCAATGGTGATATTATCTTCTCCCCAATTTATTGTTTTTCTAAGCAATGCTGATAAATTTTCAATTATTTCAGCAGTCTCAACTTCCCCTTTAATTAAACTTCTCATACGAATACTTTCAAGGGTATTAAACATAAAATGAGGATTCACCTGGCTTTGGAGTGCTTTTAATTCTGCCTGTTTTTTTGCTAGTTCAAGACGCTGTTTTTCTACATCTCTCTTAAATACTACTTCTATTAATTCTTTAATTCTTAAAACCATCATGTTATAACTTCGAATTAATTTACCTATTTCATCTTTTTCATAACTATATTCTTCTATTATAGAAAATTCTTCATTCTCCACTTTTCTTAAATATATATTAAGTAAAGCAATCCTATTACCAATTGAATGGGAAATTAAAGCTATAATTATTGTAGGCAGTATTAGGTTTAATATTATTAATTCAATAAATAATTCTTTTTTTTCAATTATTTTTAAAAATGGGCTCATTCCTTTTTCAGTAATAATTATATTCCACTTTTCCTTTGACATCTTAAACTTATAGAAATCGTTTAATTTGACATTCTCACCTTGTATGGAGTCCACAGAATCAAATTTATCTGGACCTACACCGGATTTTCGATTGGAAAATAATACAAACTCGTTGTTACATATATATATATTATCTTCCATTTTTTCA
The DNA here is from genome assembly GCF_003575225.1 of Clostridium chromiireducens. Lineage (NCBI taxonomy): Bacteria > Bacillati > Bacillota > Clostridia > Eubacteriales > Clostridiaceae > Clostridium > Clostridium chromiireducens. The sequence continues at coordinate 1,045,338 of NZ_QXDJ01000001.1, forward strand.
TTTAGGATATTATTTAATATTACGTTGTAATCAACATCTATTCTTAAAATATTCTCATGGGTTTTATCAAAGTTATCCAATTTTCGAATAATGCTAATTGTCCTAGCCATATTATTTATAGATAACTTTTTATCCTCATCATAAAAGACAGATATGGTCATAGCCTCTTTATTATTTCTAAATCGCTTGTACCACTCACTTCCCCGTATTTTGGGCGTTAACTTTACAAAATTATCACTATCACTTATTGTGTTATTGTCTGTAAAAATTGTAACTTGATATACATGTTGCGGTCCATAGTAATACTTTATTACATTGTTTTGTAGTAAAAAAATATATCTGTCATAGTAGGAAAGAAGATTATCATATCTTTTATTAATGAAATCATTTAAAGTTATGTCTTTATACAAATGATCTGATACTAACACACAATCATCAAATACTGCATCTAAATTATACTTAACTCTATCAATAGAATGCTCCATATTTATTCTCTGTTCTTTTTCTTCACTATTTCTTATAGTAATATAGAATATAGAGTTAGTAACAGTCATAGGAACTAAAACACAAACAAGATATATTAGTAATAATTTTGATCTAATACTATAATTATTCAATATCTTAAAGTTCTTCATTCTATTACCTCTTCTTCAAAAATTTATCACACTCTTACATTCTATGATATAACATTAAACTGCTATAAGCAAATACTTGGTTTCTTTCCAGAACATATATTGCATCTTTTTCAGCAGTTAAAAGTCCTATACGTGGTATTATTCCTTCTAGTATCTATCACAAAAGTTTCTGCTTTTTCTAACATTGAAGTATCCTCTAAATTTGTAATATTTGTGATAGAATTCTTATTTATTTCATCTTCTTAATTTATAATTCACAAATAGCATTGTCTATTTATTATATTTTACTTTAGAATTCTATACTTAAACTTAGAAAACTCAGCAATTCCACCAATCTCCTTTGTGGAAAATAGGAATAGGCCAACTCTACACCCTACAAACTGATCCATTTTCCATACCATATTGTGTGTGATACCTAATTTAATCCATTCTTCTCCATCTTGATAATAAAACTCACACTCGTCTTTATTATCTACGAAACAGCCATATGCCTTCAAGATAACTTTATTTCCCCTTATAGGAATCCTCGCATATTCAACTCCAGACTCATTGTCTATTAAATTTCCGAAGATAGATTTGTCGTCGCTCTCTCTTGCTAACATTACCAGGTAATATTTATCCTCTTCTTTGGTAAGTGCGATCAATCCGTATGAACTGATCAAGAAGCATAAACCAGCATAATCACCATTTTTAAGCTCGCTACCATCTAAATTTACAGTCACCTCACACGCAGGTCCCATGGCACGTTGTGTAAGTGTGTTTACGGCATAATTTAAATTTGAACTTATTTTTCCTGAATGGATGCGATACGTTCCTGAATTTTCTGTTACTGACCATAAATCATTTGATGATATATGATTCCACTGCCAGATATCTTTTAGATGAACCTTATGGTTTTCATTCGGTTTATAAATAAAATCATCATCTCCAACAAGAGGCTTATATTCATAATTTGGTCGCGTACTCGGAATCTCAATATATTCAGGAGCCTTTTTATCGAATACCGGAAAGTCATTTTCAAAGTGAAGTGGTACAAGAACAGGTATACGGCCAACAGCTCCATGATCTTGAAATAACATTGCATACCATTTGCCATCTTGAGTATCTACGATTCCTCCTTGTGCTATACCTGAATTAAAACATCCCATATCATCATCAAAAACCTCTCCTCCAACAAATTCTCCCTCTAGAGAATCTGCTACGAAGCACGCTTGAGTTCTTCGATGATTTCCAGATTTTAATATATGAATAAAAAATGCGTAATACTTACCATTAATTTTATAGAAATGAGCTCCTTCATACCCAAGGTAAAACTCTCGAGTCTCTCTCACAATTATTCTATTTATTCCACCTGGTTTAGGACCTGAAAGATCATCATTCAATTCTGTGAGGTGAATTTCAGTGTTACCGTAAATAATATAAATTCTATCATCATCATCAAATAGCAATGAACAATCATGATAGAACCCTTCTATTATTTGTCTTTCCCAAGGTCCATCTATATCCGTAGCTGTAAACAGATATGTTTTTTGCGTATCATTTGCTACAAAGCATACATAAAATCTGCCCTTATGATAACGAAGGGAGGCTGCCCACATTCCCTTTCCATAGATGTGTTTTTCACCTTCTAGTTTTTGATCTGGTGTATCATCTAAAACTTCATATACATAGGTTGCCACTTCCCAATTTATAAGGTCATAGGAACGCAATATTACGCCTCCTGGCATAAAATGCATTGTTGTAGTAATCATATAATAAGTATCATCTACTCGTATTATATCTGGATCTGGATAGTCAGCCCAAATAATAGGATTATTTCTCATAATACAGTCTCCTTCCTTATTTAATAATTTTTCAATCACAGCCGTATTATATATAATAGTTATTATAAAATTTAATTCTTGAGAAAATAAGCAGTTAAAGGTTCTTAGTCGTTAGTTGTTCAACTTTAGCCTGTCGCACTGAAAGTGAAAACACTCTAAAGTTGATGCAACCTAGTACTTAGAACCTCCTGCCAATTTTTAAAAACTTTTGGAACATTGCAGCCTTACGGTTACATTGTACCCTTTATTGGTATAAAAATATTTATAATTTCAGTAAGTTGTAATATAAATCTAATTATTGAATCCATACTCCATCAGAACCTAAAGTATATCCATCAACAGTTGCATTGTATAACATTTCTCCACTGCTATTTAAGAAATACCACTTTCCATCTGCGTCCTGTGTCCATCCTATTGCCATTTCCCCGCTATTTTTCAGTAAATACCATTTTCCATTCGTATCCTGAATCCATCCTATTTGCATTTCTCCGCTATTTTTTAAGAAATACCATTTTCCATTTGTATCCTGTGCCCATCCTGTTTGCATCTTTCCATCTTGATTCATTAAATACCACTTATTATCAACAAGCTTCCATCCAGTAACTGGTTTTCCATTTTCAATAAGTGTCCAATTATTATTTACATCAAGACTCCATCCTTCTTTCGCCACTCCGTTATTATTAGATGTGCTTGTGTTTTGACTTTCACTTTCATTTGATGAACTGCTTGAGCTTGAATTACTTGAATGATGATTAGAAGATCCTGTACTTGAATTACCAGTGCCTGTATTTCCTGAATTTGAACCAGAATTACCTGTATTTCCGCCATCTGTTGAATCAACAAGCATTATATTGCCTATATTACTCGTAGTAGACCAAGTTTGTCCACTTGCATCACACCAAATATTTACTCCATTTCTTACACCGTCGGCAGCATCATTTACTTGAGCATCAAATCCTATAATTTGGTTAGCCACAGCTTCATTTTTTAAAGGAATAGCTATTTCTACTATATATCCATTATCAGTTTTTGTAGTTGCTGATTTGAATTTATCAGTAATTCTGTTTCCGCCGCCACTTTGTTCATTATCATAATTTACTCTATATTGAGCATCATCATTATCATAAGATGAAGCTCTTGCGTTATTTTCATCTATAAATGTCTCAACTGAGTCTTGCTCATATGCATTAACACTACTTTTATCTAAATTACTATCTGCAACTTCATATAATGCATAAATATAATCTTTGTCCCATAAAGTTCTAACTTTAGCTTTAGCTGCATCTGTTCCTTGTACACTTACATCTGTGTTTATAACATTAGCAGTATTCCATATCTCATCTATTTTACCGTCAATATTTGGAGTTCCCTTTTTAGTTTCTGATAATTTTGATTCTTTAGCAAATGCTAATATTCCGCCATTTTCTGGACTTAATGTATCTACACTTGCATAATCATTCCAAACTACTGATGAAGTTATTTCACCATTAGAAGCATTATCATTAATTTTCATATCAAATACAATTTTAGTTCCTACTGCTGCTTTAATATCGCCTAATGGTATTTTAGCTTGTATTTGATACCCAGTAGATGTGGAAGTAACTTTAATTGCATCAGTATTAGTGCTACGATTAATTGAATACTTTACATATTCTCCTGCGCCATTATTTACAAATACATCTACAGTATCCTTATCTCCAACTGTTGTATCGCTTACATCTGCAAGAACATATAAATTATTTTCATCCCACATAGTTTTTACTTTAGCTGTAGCTCCGCTTGATCCTTTTACAAATGAATTAACGTCAAATGGTTTAACTGTCATCCACTTTTTATCCACAGAACTTCCAATTACAGGCGTTCCATTTGCTATATTTACTTTTTGTTTAAACACGGCAATCTTTGAAGGGTCAACAATTCCCCAATAACCAGGTTTAGCTTTTAAGTTTCTATCAAAAAGTAATGGAGCATCTTTTCTGCCTTTTACAGGAAAATCATCTAACCATGTATTATCATCTGAATTACCCCACATCATAACCAAACTTAAGTTTCCTTTTTCAGCTTGCTCTTTATAAACATCAAATATTTTCTTATACTGAGCTGCTTGTTGTGCTAAAATATCTTCTGTTGGTGTTTTCGTACCTTCATTATCTCCACTATAAATAGACATATCTAATTCTGTAACTTGAACAGTAAAGTCTGGATTATATTTCTTTAAGCTTGCAAACTTTTCAATTGTCTCTTTAATTTGTTCTGCTGAAGGACTATACATGGAAATATGCGATTGAATACCTATACCGTCTATTGGAGTTCCTTTAGCAAGCAATCTATCAACTAGATTATACAAATCATCTCTTTTTCTAGAACTACCTTCTGTTCCATAATCATTTATAATTAACTTTGCATCTGGATCAGCTTCATGAGCATATTCAAAAGCTAATCTAATATAGTCATCATCATAACCATCACCATCAACGTCTCCTATTATAGATTTCCATTTTGAATTTTCATCTTGTCCTCTTAAGCCACTCTTATCAGATATAACTTCATTTACAACATCCCAGTAATTTACTCTTCCTTTATATCTTCCCATTACAGTTTGTATATGTGTTTTCATTCTTTGTAATAATAATTCCCTTGAAGCTGGCTTACTTGAATCATCTTTATCTTGGAAAAACCACGCAGGTACTTGACTATGCCAAACTAAAGTATGTCCTCTTAATATCATGTTATTATCATTAGCAAAATTTACAATTTTATCTGCATCATCAAATGTAAAATTCCCCTCAGTTGGTTGCACTGATTCAGGTTTCATGCAATTGTCTGGCACTATAGCTCCATATTGATATTTGATGAAATCTGAATGCACATTATTCTCATCAATTTCACTAGGATTAACCGATGTTCCAAATGGGAAATATTGACTAAGTACATCTTTTAATTGTGGAATATCCTTTTGGTACTCTTTTTTAACTACTACAGTTTTTGTTACAACCACATTATCTAAATAAAAGTTAATTTTATCAGATGCAGGTATTGTAGTGGTCGCATCATCTTTATAAGGTAATTCTATATATATTGAGAATCCAGTTGCACCTGAAGGAACTGTGTAGTCACCTTCTATTTTTGTCCACTCACCTTTTTTTGCTGTACCTTTTCCTATAGTTTGATAATCTGAACTATCACCATTCTTGATTTGAGTTTGTAAATGGAATTCTTGGCTATCTAGTCCATTTTCATCATTATACATAACATATGCAGAAAAATGATAAGATTCTCCTTTTTCAAGTACACTTGTTAAATCCTTTATAGGACCTTCCCAAGTTTTTGTTCTTCCTGATATTTTTAAAGAATTACTTCCTTCTTGTTTTTGTGATGGATCTTGTGAAATTTCACCACCTCTAGCAGCCCAGCCACCTAATCCTTCTTCAAAACTTTGAGTATAAACTGTATCTGTAACTTCAGGTGCATCGTTGCCTGCTTCTGTTGTAATTTTGAAATCATCAATATAAAAATCAGTAGTAGCATCATCACACTCAACATAAGGTTTGGCTTTAGTTACTTCTCCCGCTGGACAATTAAATGTACCAGTAATTTGTGTCCATGTGTTTGCTTGTACATCTACTTGATTTGTCATTTGATTATAACCTTGTGTGCCACCTATCATATTGTCTAAAGTAACCTTAAACTTTTTTGTTCCTGCTCCATCAAATTTTACCCAAACAGAAGTTTCATATGTTTTTCCACCTTGTATTTTGCCCGTTAAATCTATTTTAGGCCCCATATAACCTTGAGTTCTTCCAGTTGCTTTCAAACAAACTCCAGCACCAGTAGTTACTCTTTCAAGAATTGCTCCTGAACCATCCCAAATAGTGGTATCATCAGCTTCAAATGTACTGTTAACTACTACAACCGATGATGTATCTTCAGTCGCAGCTTGCACCGGTATACTATTAGTAGACGTATACATTCCACCAAGCAAAGAACCTGTAATAACTAAACTCATTAATTTCAACTTTTTTTTCTTAGTAAACAATTTAATATCTCCCCCTTAATTATAATATATATATAAATAAAAATAACATTTATCCGATAGCTAGCATCCGTAACACTCCCAATTTATATGAAACTCCTCCTAAAGTCTGGTAATTAAGCGATTCATACTAAATCATAGATTTAGGTTCTCCGCTTAAGTGGGAGATAACGGCTGCATGCTCCTGGATATTATCTTTATTATTTTCACTAACATAGTATTAGGCTTTATATTTTAAGAAGTAGCTACGAATATGTCCTTTATTTCAAGTGATATCATTTACAAAAGCATCTAAAATAGAAATACTCAGTCAAAAATAAAACTAAAATAATATATCCTTTCTATTTCTGCTGAATATTTCTAAATAATATTACTAAATAAGTGATATGTTTAATTGCTAATATACCGTAATTTCTAGTTATGTTGTGTAGTACTTTTATACTCAAACCAGTAGAAATCTGCATAATTATTGGTAGGTTGACCGTTACTGGTTCCGAACATACCAATTGTGCATCCTACGAATCCACCAGCTATCTCTGTACTTAAATTTTTAGTATTAACCTCCTTTTGTAATAATTTATAGCTAGTACCATCTATTCCATAATATAAATCTAACTTCTGGCCCTTGCTTACCATTTTCAAACAAAGTTTATTTGAATTTATTTCAACTTCATTAATTAAAATATCTTTACCATTATTACACTCTATAATTTGTAATACTTCTCTTCCATTTCTCTGCGTGCATTCATATCTAATATGATATTCATTGCTCTGAACTATAGCTATTCCTGCACTTTCATTTTCATTATTCGGCTTAAACTCCATCATAGTAGATACAATATAATGATACTCTTTTTGCCTAATTCCTACATAAGCCGGGTTATCTAAATCTTTTATAGACTGCTCTTTCAAGTGTAGGCGAAGACAACCTTCTTTTTCTGTTAGTGAATATAAATTTTCACTTGGATTTCTTAAAAACATCCAAGTATTATCTAACTCTTTTCCATGGAAATGATAACAAGATTCCTTTGGTTCTACTTCATATTTTGGGAGTTCATGATCTTGCTCTAATTCTAAAATTCCAATGCCTGGATTTACTACTGGCCATCCTTCTTCCCATATTACTTTTGCTAAAAAGGTTTCTCTTCCAGTATTACAATATCCTTCACAGGTTCTGCTAGCTAACATTACCATAAACCACTTATCATCATGAGTTTTAACTAAGTCTCCATGTCCAACATGCTTTATTGGATAACTTTTTCCTAAATGTCTATGAGTAATAATAGGGTTACGTGGACATCCTTCATACTTGCCAAATATAGATTTACTTCTTGCAATAGTAACAGCATGTTCAGGTCCTGTTCCGCCTTCTGCAATCATCAAATAATAATAGCCATCTATCTTATAAAGATGAGGACCTTCAGGCCATATTGCATCTCGGAGTGCACCTTTCCAGATTTTATGACTCTCACCTACAAGGCTCATAGTATTTAAATCTAATTCTTGAACCCAATCTTCCCAATCTCCGTTATAACGTACTCCCTCTGGATTTGGTCTTGTACCCACATAATATGCTTTTCCATCATCATCAAAAAATAGGCTTGGATCAATACCTATTGCTCCTTCTAACCAATACGGATCAGACCATGGTCCCTCTGGCTTTTCGGCTGTTACAATAAAGTTCCCACCATGAGTAACATTTGTAGTAATTAAATAAAATGTTCCATTATTATAGCGCAAGGTAGGTGCAAATATTCCCTGCGAATGACCTGCCCCCTCCAAATTTAATTGTGACTCTCTAGTAAGTACATTCCCAATCTGCTCCCAGTTAACTAAATCCTTACTATGAAAGATTGGGACTCCTGGAAAATAAGCAAATGTAGATGTGACTAAATAAAAGTCTTCTCCTACCGCACATATTGATGGATCTGGATAGAATCCTGATAAAATTGGATTTTTTATTTTATTCATTTCTACTCCCCCTCTACTTCCAAATTCTATAATTTCCGCTTAGTGCTAAGAATGCAAATAAATATAAACAATTATCGTAATATCTTCTTTCACCTGTTCTAAGTGGTGTATTCCAAAATAAATCAACACATTCTTTTCTGTATTTTCCTTTACTAGCTAAAGAAGCCATTGCATTAGTCGCTATAATTGCCACCGGGTGCAGGGCTTTTTCTTCAATAATTGTGCCATCTATCTCATAAACTAAATCCGCCTTACCTTTAACTGTTTCACAAAAAAAAGTTTGAATCTTATCTGTACACTCACATTCCCACTCTGAATTTTCAAACCATTCATAAGATATACCTAGATTAGCTGGTACTCTATATGCATCACTATAGTATCTTTCATGATGGCCTTTATCCCAAGGTGAATTACATGGTACTCCATCATACTTCGAATACTCTGGTGCGAGTCCTGTAATAGGATGGCAAGCTTTTTTTAGATATTCTCTGCTGCAATTAGCTGCATCTTTCCAAAATTTACGATCTTCTTCTTTACACCAAAGAGAAAATAATTCATAAAAATGTGGTAAATGATATGAAGGATCAGTAAAATCAAGATTTGGAACAAACTTTATTAATTTATTACTTGGTTCCCACATTGGAGCCCCTGGTTCCTTTTCTCCTTTATGGACACATTCATGAAGAAGTTCTCTTGCTTCTTTTGAATAATTAAAAATCCCTTCTCCATTACCCCATCTATTTGCCGCGAAAAATAATGCCATTGCAAAATATTCTTCTCCATCAGGTGCAGGCCCATAGGCATTTTTCTCTCCATTTAGCTTAACGGACCATGCAAAATATCCTTTATTTAGACCTTCGTCCATATACATATATGTTTTTGCCCATTTCCATAATCGATCGAATTCTTCTTTCATATTTCTTTGAACACACATCATCATTGCATAAGACATACCTTCTGTCCTAGCATCGTTATTACCTGTATCGACAAAGTAAGCCATATCATCCCCAACGGGATGATATAACCTTTCTGATTCATTTCCATAAAAAATAGTACTAAAAATACCATTTAATCTTTTTTCGATTTCTTCGTCAGAATATCCATATTCTTTAAAGATATTATGATAAGAATTTGTTTCATAAGCACTCATACGTATATTCTCCTTTATTCTTTTACGCCTCCAATAGTAAGCCCTGTTACAAAATATCTTTGTAAGAATGGATATAGACAAACTATTGGCAACGCAGTTACGATTGTAGCAGCTGCTCGAATTGATTTTGGTGTAACCATAGTTCCTGCATTTTTAGCTGCATCTATTGCTCCTGCTCCACTTCCTTGCTGCATTGCAGATGATAATAACTTCATAAGTTCATACTGCAATGTTGTCAACTTTATACTTTGCGAGTTATAAATCATTGCATCAAACCATGAATTCCATTGATCTACTGCTACAAATAATGCAACAGTTGCAAGTACAGGTTTACACAAAGGTAATATAATTTGAACAAAAATTCTAAATTCTCCTGCACCATCAATTTTAGCTGATTCAACTAAACTATCAGGTAATCCATTTATAAAAGTTCTGATTACAATCATGTTAAATACATAAACTAAGCCAGGTAATATATACACTAGGTAGTTATTAGTTAGATGTAAGGTTTTCATTAAAACATAAATTGGAATCATTCCACCACTAACATACATTGTTATTACATAAAATATTGACATTTGTTTCCTGAATATAAACTCTTTTCTGCTTAGTATATATGCAAGCATTGCTGATAAGAATACATTAAGCACAGTAGCAATTACAGTTCTTGAAACTGATATAAATGCACCCTGCATTAAGTTCTGATTGTTAAATACTGTTTGATAATTTTTCATGGAAAATACTCTTGGCCATAGATAAATTCCACCACGTACTGTATCAATACCATCATTAAACGAAACAGCTAATGTATTTAAAATAGGGTATAATGTAACAATTACAAATATCACCATAAATATCCCTATAATACTGTCAAAAATAATATCACTTTTACTTCTCTTTTTTAATCCTGCCATTAATACTCCTCCTTTAGAATAACCTTTCTTCACCAGCTCTTTTTGCAAATTCATTTGCAATAAATATCAAAGCTATACTAACTACGCTCTTAAATATACCTGCCGCTGTAGCTAATGAATAATTACTTAAACTGATTCCATATCTTAATACAAAAATATCTATTGTTTGAGATACACTTTGAATAAGGCCATTTCCAAGTAAGTATTGTAATTCAAAACCTGCGTTAACAATATTTCCAATGTTCATTATTAACAATATAAATATTGTTGATTTAATTCCAGGTAAAGTAACATATAAAATTTTCTTTATTCTTCCTGCTCCATCAATTTCTGCCGCTTCATATAAATCTGGATTAATACCAGTAATGGCAGCAAGGTAAATAATACTACCCCAACCAACTTCTTTCCAAACATTTGTAAGCCCAACAATTCCCCAAAAATATTTAGTTTCAGCAAAAAAATTTATAGGTTCACTTATTATATGTAGTGCAACTAACACTTGATTAATAACACCTGTATCTGTTGCAAGCACATCTACAACAATTCCTGTTACAATTATCCATGAAAGGAAATGAGGTAAATAAGAGATTGTTTGTATAAATTTTTTAGCTAACAACCGCCTTACTTCATTTAATAGTAAAGCGAAACCAATAGAACAAATAGTACCCAATGTTAAATTAATTATACTCATACATAGAGTGTTTCTTATAACACCTAAAAAGACCGGATCAGCAAATAGTGTCTTAAATTGCGTAAGACCAACCCAGGTTTGATCAAATAGAGCTTTTCCTGGCTTATATTTTTGAAATGCCATGACCCATCCTAAAAGAGGTGCATAGCTAAATATTAATGTATATATAACAAACGGAATAGACATTATAATTAAGGCTTTTTGTTTTTTCATTCTTTCGAGCATATTCTTTTTTGCTTTTATTTCTACATTTCCTTCAGCATTCTTTACTCCTAATTCCATTTTTTTCCTCCCTTTTATCATACAAATTTTAAAGAATAGGGATCTGAAAAGATCCCTAATTCCTACTTATATATCTATTTTTTTGCCTTATTAGCTACTTCTACTCTCTTCTTAACTTCTTTAGTAAGTGTATCTTCATATACCTTTATGTCAGCTCCAGTTGTAAGTGTATTTTGATATTCAGCCCAAGTTGAATCAAATTTATCTGGAGTACTCATTATAACTTTAGGTAACCATTGTCTTTTAATATCATCCATTTTTGTCATTGCCATCATCGCAGGTTCATCTACTGACCACGAATTTGTTGCTGAATAAATTGGGTACCAAGGGTCATTTTCTTCAGGCATTTCATCTAAGAAATCTGACCATTTCTTATGGCCATATGCATTAAGAACTTTTTTATCTATATCTTTTAATGTTCCTTCAAACTCACTTAGTTGTTGCTCTGGTAATATAGTATTAATTTTATCTTCAAGGTAGCCTGAAGTATATTGAGGCAAATATGTGTACATGCATAAATTAGCATTTTGCCAATCTTTGTTTCTAGAATTATTTCTTTGCTCTTCATTTCTGACCATTAAACCTTTATCATCTACTGAATAGTCTTTATCTTTTTCTCCCCAGTATCTTAATTTTAATGCATCGTCAGATAATAAATCATTAATAGCTTTTAATGCACCATCTACATCTTTACAACTAACTGAAATTCCTAGACCACCAGCTGAATTAAATGCTGGTTTCATTCTATAATTTGGCTTTATGCTCTTGTCAAGAGTTAAAGGTAGTGGAATATAAGTTCTGTTGTCTAAGTTTCTTGTCTTTAATGCTAATTCAGCATCTCTGAACTCCCAATATTGATCAACCATTCCAAGTACTGCACCTGAAGAAATTTTTGCAATATATTGATCATATTTTGCTGTAAATGTTTCAGGATCTACAATTCCTTTATTGTATTCTTCATTTATTTTCTTGAAGTATTTTTGTGCTTCTGGAGTTGTATTATAGTTTTTAGCTGTTAATGTAGCTTTATCTATAATTGCTCTACCGTCGTTAGGATATCCTGCTACGAATTGAGGCGGATTTTCTAAACAGAAATATCTCCAGTCATCGCTTAAGATTTCAAACCCTATAGTTGGTTGTCCATCTATTTGTGGATTTGCAGCTTTATATTTTTCAATTAAATCAAAATATTCATCAACTGTTGTGATCTTTGGGAAATTAGCCCATGCTAAAACTTCTTTTTGAATCCAGAAAGCCTCATCATTAAAGAATGTTGATGTATCTTCATTCTTTACATTTCCAAACTGTGGTATATAGTAAATATGTCCATCTGCTTTTCTTAATGCTTCCCATTGAGCAGGCGTCCAGAAATTTTTAATATTAGGGTATTTATCAATTTTATCTTCTAATGGAACAAATGCTCCTGCATCTACTAATGCTTGTGTTCCTTCTGTTCCATCTATCATATCTGGATATTCGCCACCTGCAATCATTACTCCGATTCTTTCTTTAGGAGTTTGCCCTGTAAGCCATGACTCATTTATCTTTACTCCAAATTTTTGAGCGATAACCTCTTTAAGTCTATTATTATCTGGAAGTTCCTTTCCTGCTGTTGCAAAAAATGCTGTGAATTCTTTAACTTTACCATCACTTGATGTACTTGCTGTTTCAGCAGTTTTACTTCCACAGCCTGCAAGAAGACCTAATACTAATGTTCCTGATAAAAGGATACTTACTATTATTTTTCTTTTTCTCATTTACATTTCCCCCTACTTTCTTTTACATTATATATTTTGTGTTATATTATTATTTGTAAACGTTTTTCATTTACAAATACAGTTTATCATCCTAGGGTAATATCAACAACCTAACAAACTATATGAAAAATACCAAAAATTATAGATTCTAGAATTTAATATGGATTTTTATCTTTTTTGAAATATTCCTTGACTAAAAACTTCATTAAATTACTTGGCTGTTCCTTCACGAACTCTACTTTATCTCTGAATACCATTCCATACGGTGCCTTAGGAGTGTAGCTTTCCCAATATGGCATATCCTTTCCAGTGGAATCTTTGCCATTTGGATTTCCAGATCGTATAAAATAAGCCCAATAATTGCACATCTGACGAGCAAGATCATAATGTTTACCAATAAACGGCCTCCAACACTTAGCGAGTGTTTCAAAAAAGAACCAAAGATCTACAGAATGGAATGTCCCTGGGTTATCCCATCCTGGTATTTCTGCATCAAAATTATAATAATACAAAGGTATGTTCGCGTTCGTATCAGCATTTACCTGCCCAATAATACGAATAGCATACTCAATACTACTAACTGAAGCTTTTTTTCGTACCTCATCAACGTCTCCCAACTGAACCTCACAAAGTTTCAGATACTCATCAGCATCATCTCCGAACATTTCAATTGCCAACTCTCTAAATTCATCAATATTTTTAACATTTGGGATATTAAAAAATTCAGAAGAGGTATGCCCCAAAAGCATTGGCACCATTAAACGTTTATTTTGAAGAAAAAGATTAAATGGATCCCCTACACAGAATACATTGTCCTCAACAGTTCCCCAGAATTTCTTATATTCAAGTGATTTATCACGAATATATTCAGCATCAAGCTTACGTGCCTCACCAAGTGATGAAACTCCTAAAAATTCAAAAAATTTTATTCCTTCCTGTTCAGCTTGAGATAAATTAGACTTTTCTAAAGGCAGCGGATTTCCTTTATAAAGCATTGTAATGATACCGCTCTGGATAATTGCCTTCTGACAAAGACCTTCATTTTGAGGTGAAGTTAGTTGACTCAAGACACTTCCCCCTCCGGCAGACTGTCCTCCAATTGTAATATTATTAGGATCACCGCCGAAAGCCTCAATATTACGTTTAACCCATTGTGTACCCGCTTGCTGGTCGAGGTTTCCGAAATTTGCAGGAGCTTCTGGCGCTTCTGCTGTTATCTCAGGATGACATAAGAAACCAAAAACATTTAAACGGTAGTTAACCGTTACAACAATAATGCCTCTACGAGCAATACGCTCACCGTCAAATTCCATCTCAGCTGTATTTCCAAACTGAAGTACTCCACCAAAGTACCATACAAATACAGGTAATTTCTCATTAGTACTACATGCTGGCGTCCATACATTTAGGTATAGGCAATCCTCATCCATAGGTATGTCTGGATCCACATTCCATTCTCTTGTATATATATTCTTCTCATCTATAACTGTCTTTGCTTGCATTGATATTGGCGCAAATTCAAATGCTTTTAAAGTACCATTCCAACTTTTTGCAGGCTTAGGAGCACGCCAGCGGTTTTCACCTAGTGGCGGTGCGGCAAATGGTATACCTTTAAAACTTGTTATACGTGGATCAGCTGCTGGCAATCCCTGTATAATACCATTTTCAACTTTTACTGTCCTTAACATACTTGATTACCTCTTTAATTAATATAAATTTAATATTATGAAAACATAAATTATCAATATGAATTAAGTGCCATTCTAATAACACCTGACTTTAAATGTTCTTCATTTCTTCCAAAAGATAAACGGATAAAATTATATGCACCATTGTTCCATACATTAAAATCATGCACACCACCTTCTATAACTATTTCATAATAATTATCCAGATTATCTCCCACAGCCTCTATTATTCCGTTAATCGCTTTTGCATAGCCGTCCTGACTTGCTATTTCGTCTGCATCACCACAGGTAATATAAAGTAAGTCCAACCTATAGCCACATGATGTTATACTTGAACCCAGTACCTTGCCATCGCTGGATGTAGGTGCATTGGAAAAAGCACCTACATAAGCGAACAGATCTTCCATTCCTTGTGCTAGAATAGTCTTATCAAATCCGTTGCTCCAGCCTCCATTCGTCCCTGTATACATCTTTGAATCACATCTATAACCTCCAACAATCAAGTTTAAAGTTTGCATTCCACCCATGGATAAACCAGCTATGGCTCTATGCATTCGATTATATTCAATTCCTTCAGATGACGTATCCTTCATATTTGCATATACATTATAATTGGATTCGATGAAGGGAATCAGATCATATCTTAGTTCATAATCGAAATAATAAAATCCGAGCATGTTAGTTCCTTCTACATTAAATGAATCGTCTGTCCAGTCATATGAACTTCTGCCATCTGGAAATACGACAATCAAAGGATCAATATCATTATTTACAATAAGATTATCAAGTATATTGCATATAACAAAATTCCCTTCAGAATTACCGCTTCCCTCTAACCATTCGTAACGACTTCCGCCAACCCCATGAAGTAAATACAATACATTATACTTAGTATCCTTATCATCTTTGTTGTACCCTGCTGGCAAATATACGTTAAATTTCTTTATAATATCTGGCCCATCAACTGTTTCTCTTCCTACTTCCTGAAAACTGATATTTTGATCTGTTACGAGTTGCCGTGACTTATTGATATAATTTTTTACACTGTATGAAACTTCAGTAATAGTCCCCTGAACTTCCTTATGGGCTGCTTTTTTATATTCGTTAGGCACAGCTGTCACATCAATATTCTTCATACTTTATCCCCTCAATTAATTTAATATTAATAAATACCACTACATTCCATAAAATTCTTCTTGCTTATATCCAAGATAAGTATCTGTCTTATCACTTACTGGCAAAATTTCCAACATGCATAAGTGATTGCATGGAATTTGTAATTCTATTCTGTAGATGCCATCTTGTTCAAGCAATTTAGCATCAGTTTGAAGTGGCTCTGCTGAAGCCTTCAATATGTCTAGTTGCTCTTTATTTAGACTGCGCGGTTTTCCAAGATTGCTCCAAGTCTGCATTGGATTTGCATGCTGTCCTCCCACTTCTTTTTTCAGTGCAATTGCTTGTTTCTCTATGGCTGGTATTAATAATACATATGTTTCATCAGAAGATTGTTTACAATCCTTCATATCATGATAGTTCCATCCGATAATCACATACCTATCCTCATTTTTAGTAACAACCAAATGTTCATCACGGTAAAGCAGCTCTTTACCGGCCTTTGAGAAAAACTCAAAAGCATAAAATGTCGGTTTTTTTATTGAGTTTAAAGAAATTAGACCAAATCCTCCATGGAATACTGATTTAGGAACATCCATTTCTTCAAATACATCACTAAATGTCCAATAGGAATAAGAATCGGCATATTCTCCAGCCTCACTAAGAATACGAGCTATATATCCTGCATGGAAATCCATATCATGAACTGGGCAGATTGGGACATAAGAACTATTAAATTCTGTTATATGAAGCGGCATATTAGCTACACGTGGATAATCCGCCATAATCATTCTAGTCTCTTTAAGTTCCTTAATCATATAACTTGGATCGTTCAAAGTATGGTATATATAATGTCCTCGATTAGTTTGCTGGTCAGCAGTATAACAATGACGAGTTATAAAATCCAAAGGTGAATCATTCTCAATGCAGTGCTCAAAGAACGACCTCAGCCACTTTTCTGTTTCTACACCACAAATTGCTGGTCCACCAACTTGAATTCGTGGATCAACTTTCTTAACAGCTTCTGCAGAACAATCATAAAGCATGAAATATTCTTCCATAGTACCTGCCCAAAATGCTATATTAGGTTCATTCCACACTTCAATTGGCCATGTGATCACTTCTTCTCTACCATATCTATCTATTAAATGATTTAAAGTAACTGTAATGAGCTCTGCCCATTTCTCGTAGGATATAGGCGGGGTTACATTCCCTTTCCAATAAAACACTGTATTATCGCCAGTTTTAAGCTTTTCCGGCATAAATCCCAATTCAAGAAATGGTTTAATTCCATTTTCAAGATAGGTATCCATAATTCTATCTAAATAAGTAAAATTATAAAAAGGATATGTTTCTCCATCCATTTCACATTCTCTATATATTCCTACATCATCGCAAAACAATCCATGACCGCGGATATATTGGAAATGTATTGATTGCTGAGCTATTTTCAAATGATCAATATATTCCTTTTGAAGCGCTAGTCCCATTCTTCCTGTACCAACACAATACGAAACATTATTTTTAAAAGGCTTGCCTGAAACAGGTATCTTAATCTCTTTAATTTCTTTTGACATAATAAACCCTCCTTGAATATTGAATTCTGTTTACTTTATAATAATATCTATAGTTAGCTCTGCTATCTCCTTATTCAAATCCTTATCCTCTGTCTGCCAAATAAAAAATATAAGAATTTTTTAAAATCTTTGCATTGAAAGTAAGATTATTGATAATTTAGTATATCCGTCTTTTCTTTTCATCTTCAATTCCTGACATTCTATGAAAATAAGTATTTATCTGATCCTTCCAATTTTCAGCACTATCAAGCTGTATTTTTAATCGTTCAAGAGTTTGTTCATATATATATATATCTATTTTCCCCTCTAATTCTTCCCATTTTGAAATAAATTCTTTTACCTCTTCATATCCTTCAAAATGAGTATCATAAATATGTTGAATTACACTTTTTCCGGATTTCAGCACATGCTTATAGGAAGCATGGTGGAAAAATAACAACAATTCATCCGGACAAGTTTCTAAATTATTATATAAACTTTTTAACGGCTCATTATATTGTCCTGAATAACCTGTTCCAGTTTCCAAAGTTCTATCTATGCCAATACCTTTACAATCTGCCCTATGATATGTTCCCCAAGGAGAAAATTCATAACCATCTACATCTGGTCCATAATGATGTCCAGGTGCTACCATCCAGCCTATTCCAAGTGGTGAGGTATACTTCTCATAAGTTTTCCATGAATTCATTAAAATTTCTTGTACATTCTTAATAACCAATGAATTTTCCCCAAAGGTAAGGTTGATCCACTCTTCTACTATTTGTTCACTAGTAATATCTGAATTCCAAGCAAGGCGTCCATAACCATAAAGATTAGCTTGTGCTAAAAAATGCCCTGTCCAATTTTCATCATTTCCTACATTAACTATTGCTGCGATTCCTGTAATTCTTTCCGCAACTAAACTATCTGTGTCATTAGCATATGTTTGAGCACTTAAGATTTCCTTCCACCATGGTATTAAAAAACAAACGTGCTTTTGCTGACCTGTATATTCCTGAGTAATCTGAAACTCCATTAATTTATTAGTGTTATCCAATGCTCCAAATAGTGGTGATATCGGTTCTTTGACTTGGAAATCCATTGGGCCGTTTTTAATTTGCAAATATACATTATCTAAAAATTGTCCATCTAATGGCGTAAAGCAATCATACGCTGCCTTGGCTCTATCAATTGTATGATCTCTCCAATCCTGTCTGCAGTTATATACAAAACATCTCCATATTAATATTCCTCCATACGGTGATAAAGCACTTGCAAGCATATTGGCACCCTCTGCATGATTGCGTCCATAAGTGAAAGGTCCTGGTCTTCCCTCTGAGTCAGCTTTTACCATAAAACCACCTAGGTTCGGAATTACACTATATACATGCTCTGTTTTTCTCTTCCACCATTGTATTACATTTTCATCTAATGGATCAGAAGTTTGTAAATCTCCAAGTGTAATTGGTGCTGCAAAATTGATACTTAAATAAGTTTTAATTCCCCATTTATCAAATATTTTACTAATAGTTTTTAGAATATTAATTTTGTTATCTATTAAATATGTTTCTGCTGCATGAACATTAGTGTTATTTATAATTACTCCATTAATTCCGACAGACGAGAGCATTCTTGCATAATCATTAATCCTATCTAAATCAGATGCTACATCATAATCATCATTAAAGGCTTTTCTTAGCGCATTATTAGTTGCCGCTATACCTCCTATTGAATCCATAACCTCTTTCATGATATCTTTATTTCGGCAGCTTTCGAATAAGATAGAACTTCCCGCAAAACCACGCTCTACAGTTCCATCAATGTTATCCCAATGATTTACCAGCCTTATATTTTTCTTTGGATTATCAATAATTTCTATACCATCAATCTGTTTATTTTGCTCAAGCAAACGCAATAGAGTAAATACTCCATAAAGAATTCCACTATCATCTTTAGCTGAAATAGTAATTACTTGTTTTTTTCCCAGGAAAATTTTATGTTTTATTTTATATCCTTCACTAGCTAAATTTTCATCATTTGATTTCTCTAATTTTATATATTTTCCATACTTAATTTCTTCTTCTTTCTCGTATACCTTCTGTTCTACTTTTGTATCATAAATTTGTTCAAACGCTTTCTTTAATTCCCATAGTGCAGAGTCTATAATCTGACTTTTATAAGGAATCACAATATTTTCAATATACTCTTTGTGATTGCTGTTTTTAATCTCTCTGTGGCTAAGCCAACAAGAATACATTTCACTTTTCTTATTTACCATGTTAAATTTTCTCCTTTTATATGTTTATTTTGTGACTTATATTTAAACTGAAAATTGAATCAGCAATAACCCCATCAAGTTTTTCACTTAAAATCACTAGCTACTAGCATTAAAATTTATATTTTAAATTCCTCAAGCAATTCATTAAGATTTTGTGCAAGTTGTACTTGTTTATCAACCGTAACAGCAATTTCTGACATACTTTCAGTTGCCTCTGTTATGCCCTCAAATATTGTAGCAGAATCCTCTGTTGCTTTTTCTGAATTAGATGCCATAACATTAACCATTGCATTTATCTCTTGGGATAATGCATTTAATTGCTCTGACATTGTTGCAATATCTTCTGATATTCTACTAATTTCCTTAGCATTGTCATAATAAAACTCACTAGATACCATAAATTCATTAAATTGTTTTGTAACATCTTTGTTAATAAAATTTAGGACCTCATTACTGTTATCAGAAAGTTTCTTAAAAGCTCCTTGAACTTTTGTAACAGTGCTTTGAATAGACGATGCCGAACTCGCTGACTGCTCAGCAAGCTTTCTGACTTCCTCCGATACTACAGCAAAACCTTTACCATGTTCACCTGCTCTAGCTGCTTCTATCGCAGCATTTAATGCTAACAGATTTGTTTCTTCAGCTATAGACGATATAGCTTCTACCATCTTTGAAACTTCTTTCACCACTGCCCCATCATTTATAGCACTTATTATCATTTTCTCTCTGTCTTCATATATATTTCTGGTATTGGTTAACGCCTCATCTGTCTGACTTTTAAGCTTTGAAGACTTCTCTTTAAAGCCAGTAGAAATTTCGCTTCCATCTGATGACTTTTTAGATAACTCTGAAATACTTTCACTTATTTCTTTCATTGACTGATTTACCAGATTAGCAGACTTCATAGATTCGCTCATATTAGTAGTAATATTTTCTGTAGACTTACTTATATCTAATACCTTGTTAGTTACCTCTTGAGCTACAGCTGATAATTCTTCCGCAGAAGCAGTTAGCTCAAGAGTTTGTCCGTTTATACTCTTTATTAATTTCTTAACATTATCTTGAGCCTTATTTAAGGCAACAGCAGTTTGTCCAAATTCATTTTTACTATGTATATTAACATTTTCAGTAAAATCATATCTGGCTAGTCTCTCTGCCAGTTCTTTTATCTGAATTAGTGGTTTTGTTAAATTAGATGAAATCTTAATTGCTGCAAATATTGATAATGCTATGAGTATTGCAAGAGATGCCACTAATACGATAATTGTCTTTATTAACATTCCATTAAGTTCAGACGTTTTTGCTTTAATTTCTGAATCTATATTATCTACATAATTTCCAGTGCTTATTACCCAGTTATAGGGCTTAAATAATGCTGAATATGCTCTTTTAGGCGCTACATCTCCATTTGGCTTGGTATAATCAAAATCTGTAAAACCACTTCCATCTTTAAGCACAAGACTCATTATCTTCTCTTTAAAATTGGTTTGAGTCCCATCTCCATCACTACTGCTTTTTGAAGCTGTATCTGCTGCTGAATTATCAGTTGCTGAAGTGCTTATATTGTCTATCCAAAAGTAGCCTGTTTCATCGTATCTCAAGGATTTCACTAGATTTCTTGCTTGTTTCTTTGCTTCATCATCTGTTAGCTTACCATCCAATTGCATTTTATTTATACCATTTAATAGCCCAATCACATTATCAACCTGATTCTTAATATTCTTATCATATCCGTCTCTGAGAGTACTTTCATACTGATAAACTGCTTCTAAATTACTTTTCCTTAGCTGATTGATGGATATTAAACCAACTAATAATGTAACAACTCCTACAATTAGTACATTCATTAGTATAATTGTACTTTTTAATTTCCTCATAAAATCACCCATTCCTCAATAATTTAATTTGTCTGTAGTATCGGCTATGTTGATACATAACGTTTTCACTACAATATTAAAGCTTTACAAAAAAAATTGAAACATACATAATTATAGTATTTATACAAATAATTATGGCAAATAGATATGAAGCTTTCCGTTAAAAACTATATCTTTCTCTATATTTTACATTAAATTAGGATTTGCTAAGCAAATCTTAATTATAATGCACATGAACTTAATAATATCCAATACTGTGTTTAATTAACAAGAAATTACTTATGAGATTATAGACAAAATTCATCCTTTCGAGTGAGAGAAAAAACTAGCAATACGCTAATTCTTTTTATAATATATAAAAGACCATGTTAGATAAAATAATTCTATCTAGCATGGTCTCTCTTAATCTTGAATAACTAAAACTTATAATGTCTAATGTGTCTTACATATGATATTGAGTGAATAAACAGCCAAAATATTATATAAATACTCCCTTATTGTTCTATAATCTCTAAATTTGTTCAATTTTCATTGAAGATACAGTATCTTCCTTTTCCATTATTTTTAGCAGAATATGATGCTTTATCTGCACTTATGAAAAGCTCTTTGTATGACTTACCGTGCTCTGGATACTTGGCTATTCCTATGCTTCCCGACACATTATGATCTAATATCTCTGTATTTGAAGTATTTCTAAAACCACTAATTAATTCCTCTGCTTTTTTTCGAATATCTTCTTCTGAATTTACATTTTTTAAGAATATAATAAATTCATCTCCACCTACTCTTCCTATAATAGAATTTTCTTGGAATACGTTTGAAATAATTGTTGAAATTTCAGTCAATACAATATCTCCAGCTAAATGACCCAAGTTATCATTAACAGCTTTAAAGTTATCAAGGTCCATAACAAATAGTGCTCCATTAATATCTTTACCTTCATTCATTAAATAATCTTCTACTATGCTTTGTGACGTTCCTTTATTGTATAAACCTGTCAAACTATCTCTTTGAGCTTTATATAATAATTCTTCTGCTTCCTTTTTTTCTTTATCAATATCGATTATTATCCCTATGGCTTTAAAGATATTTCCGTCTTCATCAAACATTGCAGTTATCCTCATTTTGCACCAAATATATTCATTTTCATTTTTTCTAACTCTAATCTCAGTTTCTGTATAAGAATCGCCATATATAATATCATTTAACATTTTTCCTAATTTCCTTATATCATTTTTATGAATAAAATTAGTTTTATATATATTTTTACTTATGTTAATGATAACCGACTTATATCCAAATTTTTCATTCCAGTTTTCCGAAAAATATACTGTGTCTTCAGTAATGTTCCATTCAAAAATTATATCCTCTGTTTGAGACATAATTATCCTATAACGCTCTTCACTTAACCTAAGTTTCTCTTGCACAACTTTAGATTCAGTTATATTTATTACAACACTGTAACTAAATAATTTTCCTTCTCTATCCCTTACTATTTGTCCATTATCAAGTATCCATATAACTCTTCCATCTCTTCTTTTTATTCTATATTCTATATTATATCTGCTACTTTTCATTAATTGATTCTGCATCTCTTTTTTAATTCTTTCAATATCATCTTCATGAATAAATTCAACGAGTTTTCTACTTGAGATTTCCTTAAATTCATTTTTCTTATATCCTAAAAGACTCAAACAACCACTGCTTGCAAAATCTAATAAATATTCTCCATTTTCTATTCTAAAACGATAAACTCCTCCTGGAATATTAGAAGTTAAGGACTGTAAATCTCTATTTTTCTCTTCTATATTCTTTTTGTTTTTCTCTATTGTGTCTATCAAATCATTAAAAGCAGTAGCTATTTCTCCAAATTCATTATCTTCATTGTATACAAACCTATCTGTAAAATCACCCTGTTTTATCTTTCTTATTACCCCTAATAATTTATATATAGGTTTAGAAAAATAATTAACTATGAATGTACAAGATGTTATTATAAGTAATACGATAAAAAATAATGCTACAGTTATGCTCTCTATGCTTTTGTTTATAGGTGTCTTAAATTCATTCCATTCAACTCCACTAAGTACTACCCATCCACTACTCTTAATACTAGAGTAATAGCCTATTTTTTCAATTCTATCTATGTTATACTCGATAATTCCATCTGGGTTTTTATCTAAATCTATACTTGAAAACTTCTCATATAAATTACCAGATACATCAATTTTATCTATACTCCCTCCTATATATACACTATTACTTGCTGCAATTACGCCTTTTGTATCCATAACAAGCATTTTTCCAGTCTTAAAAAAATGTATTTCGTTTACAAGCTTCTCAAAATAATTCATGTTTATTACACTAGCTATTGCTCCTTGATATTCATTTTTAAAAAATATAGGACTTGCAATTATTGCACTTTTAACCCCACTATTGAATTCTTTTCTTTCTATGATATCAGTAACAACCGCTTCATCATTTCGCAACTTTTTTATTTCTTCATCTGAAAAAATCAGCTTTTCATTAATATGGCCCCCATCTGATGATGTAATTATTGTCTCATTTTTATTAATAAGTAACTCTGCACTTATATAAAATCGTTCTTTTTTTCTACGACTAAAAATATCACCTAATGCTTTTTCATTATCATTATGATTTTCTTTGCTCGCTCCACTATTTGAATCAACTAGCAAATCCATAACCATCGGAATGTTTGCATCCGTTTTAAGATTACTGATGTTTTCATCAAAAAAGGATTTTAAATGTGTTGATTGATCACTTGCAAGTATCGCTACATTTTGCTTAATCATTTCTATACTTTTATCATTAAAGTTTGAAATACATATGCTTGTCGAAATAATAACAGGGATTATTCCCCATAAAATAGAGAAAATAATGAATTTTTTTCTTATATTCATTTCCTCACCTCGTTAACAGACAAATTATTTATGATTTTATAAGTAATTATAGTCATTTTATATTTATTTACATAAATAAGTATATCAGTATATGGCGAAATTTCAATAAATACTTTAAACTATATAGATACTTGAATTTCAACTCTGAATTGAGTGATAATCAACCAAAATAGAAACATCATTGCAATATGTGGATAATTTAAATTTAATCCAAACAACCCAATGGAAATATATGTGGAGCAGGCATTTAAGAATAAGCTACTAGAATATTTTATAAATATAAACTTATGTACTTATACAAAGAGCATAAATAAATTAAGAACACATGTTAGATATCAATATTTTTATAGGTATTTACAATATGAGTGAACATTTTCTTAACAGCTGGAGCCATGAATCTTGGGTTTAAAACAGTTATTCCAATAATTCTATATTCAAGGGGCTCTATTCTATATATATCGACATGATTATTTTGATTCAACATTACAAGTTCTGGCATAATACAAATTCCAAACCCACTTTCAACCATTGCAATGGTTGATTGATCATCGACTACATGGCATGTTGATATAGCATTTAATTCATACTTATGAAAAAAATTATTGATATCAGCATCACAACCTTCCCTTTGATATACAAAATTTTGTCCTCTTATATCATCTATAGTAATATAATCTCTATTGTTAGGAGTAAATTTTTTAGGAACTACACATACAAGAGGATCTTTATACATTGGTGTAATCTCTAAATTTCCAGCACTTGATGTAGATAAAAATCCTATATCTACTAGTCCGTTTTTTATCCACTCTGCCACGTCATTGTAATTTCCCTGATATAGCTCTATTGAAATGTTAGGGTATAATTTATAGAATGACTTTACAATATTGGGTATCCAATTTGTACATACGCTATTGAATGTACCAAGTTTTATAGTTCCTTTTTCTAATCCATTTAAAAGTGAAATTTCTTGCTTTAGATGTTCCTCACTATTAAGAACTTTTTGAATATGAGGTAGAATACTTTCACCATATCCAGTTAATTGAACTCCTGTTTTATTTCTTATAAACAAAGGAAATCCTAATTCTTTTTCTAAACCCGAAACAGAGTGACTTATAGCAGATGGCGTTAAATGTAAAATTTCTGCTGCGCGCTGAAAATTACTTTGTTCTACAACAGTCATAAATATTTGATATGATGACATCGACATAGTTAACCATATCCTTTCGACTTTAATAAATTCACTATTAAGTAGTTATTTTATAAACATGGTATGAAACTTTAATACTTTAATGATATTTAAAGAAATCTAGATGAATTATTTTCAACTTAATCATGAAAATAATGAATTTTACTTATGTAAGTAATGATAATATAATAGGTTAAAACAGTCAATAAAGCACATATATGGAGGGGATTTTATGAAGATTGCAATTCTAGGTGCTGGGGCAATGGGTAATCTTTATGGTGCATATTTATCTCGTTGCAATGAGGTATATATGATTGATGTAAATAACAAAATTGTAGATTCAATTAATCAAAAAGGTATAGTTATCTATGAGAAAGAAGCCAATAAAGATATTATATTTCCTGTTTCTTCTGTAACTGATTCAGAAGGTTTAGGAATAATGGATCTCGTTATTGTTTTTGTAAAAAATATATACACTATCTCTGCTATGGAAAATAACCAAAATATTATAGGCGAAAATACACTTGTTCTAACCTTACAAAATGGTGCTGGTAATGATAGAGATTTGCAGCAATTTGTTAACAAAAATAATATTCTAATAGGCACTACAGAACATAATTGTGCAAATTTAGAGCCTGGACGCATTTCCCACAACTCGAGCGGAGTAACCAATATCGGTATGTTAACTTATAATATCGAAATCTTACAAAAAATATGCAATCTTTTTATAAACTGTAATATAGATACACGAATTTATGAAAATATTCAAGAAATAATTTGGAATAAACTATTTATTAATATGTCTCTTAATTCTGTTACTGCAATCTTGCAGTGTAAAGTTGGATATCTACACGAGAATAACGATGCAAGCAAAATTGTAAGAAATATTCTATCAGAAGCAGTAGATGTTGCCATTGCAGATGGGACTTATTTCAATAAAGATGAAGTAATAGAAAAAGTAGAAAAACATATTAAAGAAGATTTTCATGAAGTAATAACTTCAATGAATCAAGATGTAAAAAATAAAAGACTTACCGAAATAGATCATATTAACGGTGCTGTAGTGAGAGCAGCTAAAGAATATAATATCCAAACACCATATAACGAATTTATTGTGCATTTAGTACATGCCATAGAAGGCATGTATGGGACCGGAGCATGTTAAACACATTCTAATAATACTCCTTCTAAAGTATTGTGTGGCACTTAAAGTGAAGCAATGAACAACCGAAATAGAATACATATATGTTCCGCAGGACTGTGAAAAATTTCACTAGGAATATCTAACTGGAAAGTTGCACCACTTCTGCGTGTTCCTGTGACAAGCACAGGACAAGCAAAAGTGGAACAACTTCCCACTAAGATATTCCAACAGCTTATTTTTCAATGCCTGACTCCACATATATGTATTCTATTTCTTTGTTTTATTGTCACTTTAATTATTTCAGCAATTCCTAATCTATAAAAAAGGTAATATGTTTTATGAAAAGTTAGAAATAATGCACTTTAAAAGTATTGTCAACATAGAAATATAAAAATACTTGCTAAAATATGCTATACTTTAAGTTACACTAAACAAAGAAATGGAATATAAGTTGTTCAAAAGCGTAGTCTTTGAAGCAAGCTCTTTGGATGCAACTTATGTTCTTAGAATCACCCAGTAAAATCTTCAAGGAACCGAAGCAAACACATATATTCCATTTCGGTTGCTTAGAAGTAAACTTTAAATAACCTCTTAATGCAAGTATTTTTATATTTCAGATGTTTCGCAATACCTTTGAATTAGGAGCATATAATAATTAGTCTTTAATGTATTTGTTGATTGTAGCTGCACCTTCTTCATTTGCATGATAATAAACTCTTAGATTACCCATATCATCCATTTCGAATCTTGTTTCTTCAAGAAGACCATTGGCTTCGGCAGTCATTAACGCCGAAATTACAGCATCCCTCTTAAGCGCTTTGTACTTACTATAGTCTCCTTTTAAAGCTTCAATAACGTCTTCTGCGCAAGCCTCTCCAACTTTTGTAAAATATTTCAAAATAGCATAATTAAGTGGTTTCATACTATTTTTCCTCCTTTTTTCTGAATAAATCCAATGGATTCATTGCAATTACTAATATACCTACTATCATTAATACAGCAGCGCCCCAAGCTATTGGAGGTAATGACCAACCTTCTATACCGGAGAACACACCAAGTACTATCCAGCAACAGAACGGTCCCCAAAATGAGTATGTACCGTTGCAAGCCATACCAAGTGCGGCACCACACATGCTATTTCCTTTATACCACATCATATATGAAACGAATGCACAAAGACCACTTATAGCTAACCAAATCATGGCAGGACCGCTTGTAAATGCTTGAATAGTAAGATTTGTTGAAAGATTAACGTTACCTGCCATCATTCCTAAAACAGGAAGTAAAATAATTAAGTTTGAAAGACCTGCTATCGCCTGACGAATAGTAATACCAATCTCTGAGTCAATCATAGACGTACCATAACCGGCTACACATCCTTCAAATCCCCACCCAAGAGCGGCTATAAAAGCAATAATAATACCTAATAACATACCTTTTGGTGCATCACCGCCAACGCTTGTACTTCCTATCATAAAACTAGCACCAACACAGATGGCAATACCTAGCATCATACGTTTATTTAATTCTTGTTTGAATAGAATTCTACCTAAAATAGCGCCAATAGCTGGACAAAGAGCAGTTATTGGAATAACTATTGAACCTGCCATCTGAAGACCAACAACATAAGCTGTACTAGAAATAGGTCCTCCTATAAGAGCTGCTAAAATCATCATACGACCTGGAGTAGTATTAATACATCTTAAGAAATCTCCAAACTTACCTTTAACGCTAGCATAAATAATTGCCCAAACGGCACTGCAAGTATCATTTACTGCGCTGCCTAGTGCACCTAGTAAATATGTAATAGCAAAAGCTGATAAGCCAGCTGAATTAACTCCATACCAATCACTCCAAACTCCTTTAGTCATACCCAAAGTTAAGAACGCTGAATAAAATCCATACATAAGACCTGAAAATAAAGCAATTGTGATACCTTTTTTATAAAATTGTGCTGATAATTTCTTTTTCGCAACAACTGCGGCTTCATTAGCTATAGTATTTACCATTGAAAAATTCCCCCTTAAATATAATTCCTTATTTTTATAATTTCAATAATTTCAATAACTTCTATTAATTCACTTTAACTGAATCACTATTTTGATTAAATAAGCTATTGTTTTTATATTACTCATAAGTAAAATTACTATGCAGTAGATTAAACATAATTGTGTTCAAATTTCTAAGTTCATTTTGTGAACACATTTATATTATCATTGTTCAGCGTTCATTACAATGCGTTCATATAAAAAAATAATATTTTGTATAAATAAACTACTTTTTCCTTATAACAAATTAACACTACTAATATTTTTATCTTCCAGAAATATTAGTAGTGTTAATATCTTTCTCAATTATATAGGTTCATCATTTTTATTTTTCATTAATATTCTTAAGTTATCTTTTCAACTTTAATTTTATAAATATCTTATCAGCTAATTCAAAAAAT
This sequence comes from Clostridium chromiireducens, assembly GCF_003575225.1. Lineage (NCBI taxonomy): Bacteria > Bacillati > Bacillota > Clostridia > Eubacteriales > Clostridiaceae > Clostridium > Clostridium chromiireducens. The sequence goes on from NZ_QXDJ01000001.1 coordinate 1,074,806, forward strand.
ACTTGATCTTTTGTAAGTATAAGTATACCTAAATATACAATTCCACATGCTGTCACTTCTAGTAAGCATGCAATCATTATATTTGATATAACATATTTTATTCCTAGAGTTATTGGAATGAATACAAGTGAGTAGTAAAAATACTTCATGTTCTCGAACGCAAATAAATGAATATCTAATTTAATTACTTTCTTAACCAATCTATACTCTAATCCTATTACTATTAAATTTGCTATAAGTGTTGTTGTTATTGCCGTTACCATGTCGAAGGTACCCGTATAGAATAAAATCATATTAAATATTAGGTTAATTACTCCACCAATAAGTACCAATATTGCATCATCTTTTTCTTTTCCATGTAAGTATATCATCTGGTTGGCTATTACTCCTTCAACACCAATACTTAACATATATATAGAAAATACTATCATTACTGGAACCGCCGCTAAGAATTCTGCTCCTCCAAATATGTATATTGCTTCTTTAGAAAGACATAGAAGCCCTACTGAAGCTGGGAATAAAAATAGGAAATATATCTTTATTACTCTCTTTAGTAGTATTAGGTATTCTCCTTTTGATTCATTTCCTAGGTAGTTAGATAATCTCGGCATAGTTACTTGAATAACCGTAAGGAGAAGTGTATTTATTATGGTCATTATTCTCTGAGCCATATAATAATATCCAACTGCTGTAGTTCCTCCTATGCTATCCTTCAACATTATCTTATCAAGCTGAGTATATAAAACACCTGTGTTAGAAAGGATTACAACATAAAGCATAGGTCTTATGTGTCTAAGAAATTCTAAATTAGAAAAATCAAAACTCAATTTCTTCTTTACATACACAAAGCTTATTATGTTATTTATGAAATTAAATCCTATCACTAAATACAAATAGAATAAATAGTCTTCCTGATCTCTTACGAATAGCAAAATAAGTGCTGAATATACAATTCTAACCACCATAGTTTTAATGGCAATAAAATCATAGTTTTCAAGAGCTTCATTAACCCACTCAACATAAAAAAGGTTAAACACTAAATTAAACCCCATAATTATACATGTGTATAAATAAGGTTCATCCTTATAATAAATTGCTACAAACGCCATGTAAGCAGCTGAAGCTACAATATTGGTAATACTTGTAAAAATAAATAAACTGGTGAATGTCTGCCTTAGTTTAACTTTGTTATCACGAACTTTGCTCACTTCTCTTAACCCATATTGATAGATTCCAAAACTCGCAAATATTAAAAAATACGCTGTTAAGGAATCTCCATATCCCATATATCCATATAATTCTTTTCCAACAGATCTAGTTACCAACGGTATAACTAGTATAGGTAAAATTATATTAAATAAATTGAGCATTGCTTTAAAAATTGCATTTTTTGAAATTGATTTAGCCATTATTTAGCCTCCATAAATATATTCTAATTAACACTGCATATTTCATAACCCCTAAGGCAATATGTTTGCAATTAAAAATTCTTTTATTAAAATCTACAGTTCCAATTAGAACCTATTTCTTATTAAATTCGTTGCTTGTAAACATGTAATTGGAATAATCTCAACTGTACTCAATTAATTCCTTATTGTCCTTCGCACTTTTTCAATTGTACATTCTACAGAATTTATTGTCAATTTACATATAAAATTCATGTAAAATATTGAAATTTAATGGACTTTTTCCTTAAAATAGAATATAATTAAACTAACGATTGTTAGTTTGAGAATAAAAGAATAATATGGACAATAAAATTGGTGTTTTCAAACTCTATGAAGTATTTTCAGTTGATTGTGTTTGAAATATATTATCATGCATAATTTTAAAATCTTAAAATTATGCATGATAATACCATTTTTTATAAGGAGTTTTATGAATACGAAGGAAAGAATAGTTTATGAATCACTTAACCTTTTTTCTATCAAAGGGTTTGATGCCATTTCTGTTAGAGATATTGCAAAAGCTGTTGGAATAAAGGCTAGTTCTATTTATAATCATTTCAAAAACAAACAGGATATTTTGGATACTATAATAAAGAAATATTCTGAACGTGTATCAAACTTTTTTAATAATGTTCAGTTTGCTGAAAATGATGAGATTTTAACAGATAAAATAAAACAAATATCTATAGAAAACTTTTTTAGAAAAAGCACATCTATATTTAAATTTTATTTAGAAGATGAGCATATGATTAAATTTAGGAGACTACTTACTATTGAGCAATACAATAATTCAAAAATTGCGCATTTATATAATAAGATATTTATTGATGATATTTTAGATTTTCAAGTAAGAACTTTCAAACTCCTTATGAATGATAATATTTTTATAAAAAAAGATCCCTACACCTTGGCTCTTCAATTTTATTCCCCAGTTTTTCTATTGTTTTATAAATTTGAAAATATAACTGATAAAGAACGTGCCTCTTTAGAAAACCATATATCTGAATTCAAAGATATTTATATAATGAAAGGGTGATTATTTGTGAATGTAACTGTAATTTATGGAAGCATGGGGAAAACTAGTACATATAACTGCGTTCAATTGCTGCTAAATAACCTTAAACTCAATATCAATATAAAAGTTAACGAATTTTTTTTATCACAAAACTATTATGATCATGATTATTATCTTTACCCTGAAAATTATCTTAATGTCTACTCTAATACAACTATTGTTAATTCTATTGCAAAATCACTTAATGCTTCAGATTTAATTATTTTTGCTTCTCCCTCATTTACATGTGATATTAGCGACGAAATGAAACTGCTCTTAAGAAGCCTCTCTTCTCATCACTTGATAAATGCTCATGATTCTTCAATGCATAATAAAATCGGATTAGCTATTTCAACCACTCCTGGCGCTGGTCTATCTTATACCACAAAAATCTTAAAGAAAAACTTAAATTATTTAGGTATAAATAAAACATTTACATTTTCTAAAACGCTATATGAAGTCAATTGGAAAAACATAAGCCTTAGAACTAAGAAACAACTACATAAAAAATTTCTTAAACTCTCTTATAAAATTTTAACCCTATACAATAAATCCCATAATCCCAAAGCATCTTTTTTCAAAAAACTCACTTCACCAAAAGTAAATATGCTAAGCAAAAATAACGACTACAAAGTGATAGACCTCAACTACCGAAAGAAAGAAACCTATTATCACAGCAAGCATATTTAAAAACAATATATAACTTACTGAAATAAGGAGTATGTTTTGTTCCGGTTTCTAAGGAATTTTAATAGGTGATTCTAATATTAGAATTTGTCCCACTGCGCTGGCTTCAAAGACAAGCTTCGAACTAGCACTGTTGGACAACTTCTAATCAAGAATCATAACCATTAAAATTCCTAATGAAACACTCAACAAAACATAATTCAAGCCAAGAAATTACATGCATATTTACAGAATAGACACCTAGAAATAGACTGCTAAAAGTACTAAACGGAGAGTTACTCGTTTAATTATTCTGCTCTTAAAATATGATCTATACCAGAAAGAGAAGGTACACTTTTACGTAGTGTTGCATTGAAAATAAAGCTGTAGGTATTTCTTCTGTAAAAGTTGTTCCAATCCTGCTTGTCACTAGCTTGCCTAGGGAACAAGCAGGATTGGTGCAACTCTTACTGATAGAAATCCACAGTTTTATTTTCTAGCAACCGAGTAACAGTGTACCTTCTCTTTCGGCTGGTGATATTGTAATCTACAGTTTAAGTGTCTTTTTTAAGTATTCTAAATCCTCTAGTGAATCTATTTCGAATATATCATTTGAATTTATTTTTTCAATATATACATCCATTTTATCCAAATTATCTACAGCGATACTATCCCAGTATAGATCCCTGAAATCCCCTTTGTCTATTGCTTCTTCTACTTTTTGCGATATAAACGCACCATCTTTTGATGTCCAGAAAGATGCTCCTGACATTATGTAACTTGGTTCATCGCCTTCTTTTCCGATATCGACACCAAATATTCTTCCACTATCATCATATTTTAATATCCATTCCCCTATTATATTTTCTTTGCAGGCTGAATAGTACACTGATGTGGCTGGTTTATCTTTTGGTAAAAAGTTTCTTGTAATATAATTATCTGCATCTATAACAAATGCATCTTCAAGGTATTGCCTAACTAAGTACATAGTGTAAATGTTATTATAAACATCATATTTATCATTAATCACTTTTATTAAATTATATTTATTAACTATCTCATCAAACTTCTCATGTAAGTAACCTGTTAACACTATAATTTCATTAATTCCAACTTCTTTTAAGTTTATAATTTGTCTCTCAAGCAGGGACATACCATTAACTTCTATTAAAGACTTTGGCGTAGTTTCAGTCAACGGTCTAAGCCTAGTTCCCATTCCTGCCGCCATTAAAATCGCTCTCATATTTACCTTCTCCTCACAGCTAATTTAAACTATTTATTAAACATAAACAATCTCAATCTTATTATATATGGTTACATAATGATACTATAGCATATTATTTAAATTTATGGAATATTGCAACAAATCCCAAGTATAGTTGCCCTTATCATTACTGAATGCTATATAGATAAACATACATAAACTTGATTTATACTTTAAAATATATCTCTCACCAGAAAGAAAGGGTATTCTTTTGCGCAGTGTTGCATTGAGAAACCAGCTATAGGATTTCTTAAGTAAAAGTTGTTCCATTCTTGCTTGTCATGAGCTTTAGCTCAGGAGCATGCAAGAATGGGTACAACTTCTGCTGTTAGAAATCCATAGCTGGTTTCTCTCGCAACCGAGCAACAGAATACCCTTTCTTTCGGTAAGTTACACGCATAAATCAAAGTTATGCTTTGACTATCTATACTTAAAGTTTCTTTAAATATTCCTTAGCTCTATTGTATCTATCTATTCCGTAAGTACCAAAATCATCGCCTTCAGCTTCCTTTATTAAAGTCCACACTGCCCACAAAAAGTCTTGGCATATTTGATGAATTAGAAGTCTTCTTCTCGAATCATTATCAGCTTCTTTTCCTTTAAAGTATAATCTAAACATTAACTCAATGTCATCTTCTGAAAATTCATTCTCTAGAGAAAGGGCTGCCAAATCCCACATATCATCATTAATCCCACTATACTCCCAGTCAATTAAATAAATTCTACCTTCAGTATCTTTAACTAGATTCTCAGAAACTAAGTCATTATGCGATGGTACAAATACCCTATTACAAACTTTTAATTCTTCTTCAAGAGCCATTACCTTTTCTCTTACTTCATCGTAATCATCAAAGAAATTTCCATCATCTTTTCTTAATATATTTTCATACTTTTCAAGTTCTCTGAACATGTTAAATTCATTATCCATATGAAAATCTATACATTCATGTAGATCTCTCAAAATAGATGTAACTTGCTTTAAGTTTTCTTCTTTCTTGATACTTCTATGAGTTAAAGTTTCTGCATTTTCTATAAACTTAGATATTTTAACTCCAGTTTCAAGATTAAAATAAGGTACTTCTACATTATAACCTTTCTCAGAAGCAATTGCAGAATTGAACATTTCTGTGCTTCTATTAATCATTTGTTCTGTTCCAACCCCTGCAACTCTTAAAATATATTTATTCTCTTTAACAGATATTTTATAGTTTTTATTCGTCATACCACCTGCTGGAACAACTTCAGTAATATCTTCATCATTTACTTTTAATGAATCTTTGACAATAGCCTTAATACTATTAATTTCATAGCTAAGTTCTCTTCTTCTTATTGTTGGATAAAGATAATTTTTTATCTTTTCATATTCCTTCGCGCTATCTGCATCTCCCCAAGCAAGGTCGTCTATCTTAACGAAACCTATGTTGTAATTTCTAGCGACATCTAATAATACATATTCATAATTTAAATAAGGATTAACATTCCCCTTGAATTCTTCAAGCATCATTGTATATAACTTATAAGAAATCTTAGTAAGTCCAATCATTTCTCCATCAATTCTGTTAAATTGATGAATATCCTTAGACATTTTAAATAAGTGATTATCTCTTATTTCAACAAAGGCCTCATCACCTGACCCACTTTCATTGGTAAATAGTATACAGTCTCTATTTTGACTTTCCACTAATTCTTTTATAGCTCTCTTTTCAAAAATCAAATCATTTTCTATAAGTAAGAAATCATCATCAATATAATCTTTAGCTAAAGATAATGAGTGCATAGTACCTGTCCATTTGTATGTATCACTTTTTACTAAAATAATATTTTTGCTATTTCCAAAACACTCTTCATAGTACTTACTTTCATATCCTGTTACTATAACAGTTTTAGTTATCCCATTTTCCTTTAATATACTTAAAGTTCTATCAATTAATTTTAAGTCCTCAATTTCAAGCATACCCACAGGTTTTCCAAACTCTTCTGCTCTACCAGCTGCAAGTATTACTGCTTGTTTTACTATCTTTCTTTCCCCTTCATGAAGCTTTAATCTCGTATTTTTAGCTGAAGCTATATTTTCTTCTAAAAACTTCATGCCTTTTTCAGTCACTTTATATAAAGTCCCTCTATTATTTGTTATTCTATCTATAAATCCATCTATCGTAAACTCTTTTAAAACAGCATTAACCTTTCCAAGAGATATATTTGTTCTTTTAGCTAATTCCCTTTGGTTAATATTAAAGTTATCATTTAAAGTTTTCAAAATTTCTATTCTATCCTCTAACATACTACACTTAACTCCCCTTTTAAGTTATATAATTTATTCATTGTTCGAATTTTGAACTATAATTAATTATATTCCTGAAAATTATGGATGTCAATAACAATAAGACACATGAAATTAAATATATTCAATTATAGACAGTTATTAACTTATGGATACAATCACATGAAATTAAACAAAAGTACCTTAAAATATCTGTATAACCAAAAAGAAATGGTATTCTTTTGCGCAGCGTTGCATTCAGAAAATGGCTGAAGATATTTCTTCATTAAAAGTTGTTCCATTTATGCTTGTCCTGAGTCTTACCTCAGGAACAAGCATAAATGGGTGCAACTTTTACTGTTAAGTGAGAATCCAAATCTTTGATTTGGTTATCGAACTTACTCAGCGAACGCAAGTGAGTCGAGTTTCACACATCCTCAGCCATTTGGTACTGTATATAGTGTAAATACTACCCAAGAAATAAGGTTAGTATTTGCACTTATTTTATTTATAATTAAGGGAGTAATTGGTCTGACGACAGCTATTTTGGATTAATAACATCCGTTTGAGAAACTGTCAGCCATCCTTTATTATAAAAATTCGATTAAGCAGGTTGAAACCTTAGAGGCTTTCGTGTAACTAACCAAAATGAATTCTAATAAGTGTAGATGGGTACAATTACGAAAAAAATATATCTGGAGGTCACTTATGATAAGTGTAGGAATTGATGTATCAAAAGAAAAAAGTACAGTATGTATATTGAAACCATGCGGCGAGATTGTTAAATCTCCATATGAGGTTACTCATACAGAAAATCATCTATTGGAATTAACATCATTGATAAAATGTTTTAATGAAGAAGTAAGAGTCGTAATGGAAGCGACAGGAACTTATCATTTGCCAGTACTTAGTTTTCTTAAAGAGCATGGTATTTTTGTAACTATTATTAATCCACTAGTAATGAAAAAATATGCAAGTATAGTTCTTAGAAAAGGAAAAACAGATAAGTTAGATGCTATAAAGATTGCTAGCTATGGAATAGATAACTGGTTTCATTTAGTTAACTATGAATCAAGTGAAGATGTTTATAATGAACTACGTCTTCTTGGAAGACAATACAGTCACTACATAAAACTCAGGGTAGAAAGTAAATTATCATTAACTTCAATGCTTGACCATACAATGCCAGGAATTAAAAAAATGCTACAAAATCGATCTGATAAACCCGAAAAAGATAAATTAAATGATTTCGTTGAAGAATACTGGCACTATGATAACATTGCAGTAAAAAGTAAGGAACAGTTTATTAATAGTTATAAAAATTGGGCAAAAAAGAAGGGATACCAACAAAGCGAAGCGAAAGCCATAAAGATATATGACTTGGCTCAACAAGGAATCCCTACTCTATCTTCCAATGCCCCATCGACCAAAATGTTAGTATTGGAAGCTGTTAGAGTTCTTCGTGAAGTAGATAAAACTCTTGCATTGATTTTATCACAAATGCAAGAATTAGCAAAGTCTCTAAAGGAGTATGCTGTTGTTCGTGAAATGGGTGGAGTAGGTGACATTATTGCACCAAGACTAATAGCAGAAATAGGCGATATCAGAAGATTTCATAGCGGAAAAGCTTTAATAGCATATGCAGGCATTGATGCGCCACCATATCAATCAGGGCAATTTAACGGAACGCGAAGGAGAATATCTAAGAGAGGTTCTGCTACATTAAGAAAAACTGGATTTGAAATAATGAAATATTTAAAAATTAATAAACCTGAGAGTAATTCAGTATATTTATTTATACTAAAAAAAGAGGCGGAAGGAAAAGCTTCAAAAGTAGCAAAAATTGCTGGATTAAATAAATTTTTAAGAATATATTATGCTAGAATAAAAGAAGTATATAAATAGAATCTAATTTAATAATCGGAAGCTTGGACCAGAAAAATAGCTGGTCTAATTAGTATGCAATAAAATATAAAAAATAATTAAAAAACCTGCTATAAAAAGTATTGACTTTCATTAGCAGGTTTCTCTAGCAACCGAGCAATAGAACACCATTTCTTTCGGTTCTACATATTTTAAGCTCTAACAGCTCCATCTTGTCCGAAATTATATACTTTACCATCTACATACATAGTTTGATTCACAGCCATTTGTCCATTTGGTGTAAAGTAGTACCATTTACCATTTAAGTACACCCAGCCTTTTTGCATCAAACCATTTTGACCCAAGTAATACCAGCTATTATTTAAATTCATCCATCCTTTTCTCATTTCCCCAGTAGCTGGATCTAAGTAATAAGTTTGTCCAGTTTTATTATCAACTTTCCAACCTGATGCTCTATATCCCAAATTATTCAAGTAATAATATTTTCCACCTGTAGATATCCACGCATCTTTAACTTGCCTATTTTTCTTATCAAAGTAAGCTGGCTTGCCATTTACAGTACCCCATTCTTCATACTTTGTTAAGTCTACCCAACAATCATTATATTCATCATAGAATTGATCATCATCATATTGATCTCCACCATCACTATCGTCATTCCAATTAGAGCTATCAACTCTATAAACTTCAAGTGTATAAGTGTTACTTTCAGTACCATCCTCTGATGTTACTACTATTTGAATTTCAGTTTTTTGTGCTCCTCTAATACTTACGGATATCGGAGTAGCTGTATAATCTTCTCCGTTAACAGTAGTTGTTGATTTAGAGTCTTGCGGAACAGGCGTTACTTTAACACTTGTTATATTTTGATCAACACGCACTTTAGTGACATTCTCTGTAGGATCAAAGTTATAATCGCCAGTGCTAAGTATAACATTCTTTAGTGTAGCATCACTGCCTTTCGTATTGTTTTTAATTACAACTGTATATGTTTTACTAGTTGTTCCATCCTGTGCTGTTACTACTATTCTAAGAGTAGTTTTTCCACTGCTGTTCAAAGCAATTTGTTCAGCTTCACCTGAAACAAAATTATATGATTCATTACTTCCATCAATAGTTCCAACAATAGATTTAACACTAGTATCTTGAGGTACTACCGTTATCTTTTCAGTAGTATCTTCTTTAGCTACTGTTGTGGTATAGCTGTACTTATCACTTGAAAAACCTTGATTTCCATCACTATTAGTTAAAGTATATCCATTAATCTTTAAAGAATTAAGCGAAGCTTCATTTGAATCTTCTCCTGAGCCTGGATTGCCATTATCATAGTTATTAGGCAGATAAAATACATACTTATCTCCTAGTGGCTTACTCTCATAATTAGGCGTTCCTGCTGTTGATTGTGTGGTATAGAAGTTATCATAATACGCCTGAATCACAATCTTCTTAGCCTTATTTAGCGATACGTCAAGACTAGCACTTCTTTTATTACTGCTATCTAATCCATTGTTAACAGAAGCAGTTGCTTCCACTAAATTATTTCCATCTACACTATCTGAAAGCCAAACTCTAATGTATTCATTTTTGTTACTTCTTGCTCCCGTAAAAGATACATTTACCATGTCTGAATTTTTTGTATATAAATCATAAGTACGTCTAGACGTAATAAAATTATCTATGATATTGTCTTTAACACCCGGTTGAGTTAAATAAGTATTATCATTACTATCATTATTATCAAAAGCTAAATTCATACTAAACGAACTTCCTGCTAATTTGTATACTGTTAAAAGATATCTAGCTAATATTTTTGATGAATTAGTTACACTTCCATCTTTTCCAGCATACACATCTATTTGAATTATATTAGATGTTGAACTAGCCATAAAATCAATATACTGTTCACCATTCTTAAGTTCAGATTTGGCGACTTTGGTCGTTCCCGTTGAATCTGTATACCTATTCGTCACAACGTAGGCCACTGTATCTTTACTTTTTATTAAAGTAGGATCAATGCTTATTAATCTAGCTCTTGGATCCACATATATCTTACCTGAATATTCTTTAAAACCATTAGTATTCGTAGTAACGTCAAATTTCTTTCCTACATATGCTAACACGCTAGAATCATCATTATAATCTGCTTTTGTTATTCCTGATTCTTTTAAGCTATAGTCTGAATCTGCATTTAAATTGTTGTATTTAATTTCTATAGAATATACCTTTTGAATATTATTTGAATTGTTTGATGAACTCAATCTAACAACAATCAAATCTGATTGTCCTAATCTTTCTAAATTACCAATTAGCATGTGACCATCAATCTTATACTCAGTGCCTTCTGTTGCAGGTTTTCCGTTCTTATATACCTTTGCACCTGTTAATGACATAGTAGAATCAAAAGTCATGTTATATTTTAATGTTGAAGTTGAATCGGGTACATCAAAAGTATATCTAAGAGGCATACTTTTGTCTGGGGTCGCTACAGTTGAATATAAAAATGGTACTGTGTTATTTTGGCTTAACTTAGTATCTAAAACTTCCCCTGTATTTGTATCAAAATATGTTGATTCACCTACATAAGCGTTAAACATCATAGGATTTATCTTACCTACAACATATTGAGTTCCATGCTCTACTGTTATTTTATCATTAGCATAGGTTGTTGGAACAGGATTCTGTGTCTCTATCTTTTCGATTGTGTTGTTAGCTGAATCTGCAGGCGTATATATTACGTCTTGTGTAGTTATAGTTATTTTATATTCAATTCTATTAACACCTAACGGTAACCCATTTATCACCTTTCCAACTATTTTAGATGTTGAGCCACTTGAATTTCCAGCATCTCCAATGCTTATTCCTTGATCAACTAATATGGCATTTCCATCAACGGTCTGCCAACTAGTCCCATTTATAGTCATTATATCAATTCGTTTAGCAACAATACCACTTGTTGATTTTTTGCCTGATTTTGCCTGACTCTCAAGAGTGGCTCTGTCCGTTATATCATCAGCACTAAGTGAAATTGTAAATGCCCCTGTCACACTTGTAGTAGAGTATATCTTTTCAGAAGTTGTTGTATCTGTTCTAGGTGTAAGTTTTGCACCATCAGCCGTTACTGTTATAGCAGTTGCATCCGTACCTATTGTTGCCGCACTAACAGCTTGTTCAATAAATCCTTCTGGCAAAAATGATATTATACTTGTAAATATCACTAACAATGCTATAAACCTTTTTTTCATTTTTTCCATTAATGTCGCCCTCCTAAATTGTAAAAATTGAGAATTAAATAAAAACCGGTCATCATATTGTTATTTATATTATCATATTAATTTACGGATTTACCAAACTGGCAAATTATCCAAGGCAATATATCTTTCTTTATTAGTTAGATATTAATTTATATAAATTAATATCTTTAAACTGAGCATTCATACCATTTAAATTAATATGCTGTAATAAATTACTCTAAATTAATAATTAACTTAATTATACCATATTTTAATTATAGAGCCATATACTTTTCTCATTAGACATATAAATACATAAATGGACTAATTATATCTCAATAAAAATCTTTGTTTATCTCACTTATTAGATAAAATACCTCTTTTTCCTTTACGCGGAACCATAAACCAATAACCTTCCATAATATAATACAATACGCATATATCATGGAAGGTCCTTTTATTATATTTCTATCATATTTTTCTTTTTTCTACCTATAGTCCCCAGTCAGTATTATCTTTCCAAAAAGTAATATTCTCATATTATGATTTACCTTTAAATGAATTTTTACATTTAGGGCATGTTACAGAAATTTTCCCCTGCTTTCTTGGGACACGCAATTTTTGCCTACAATTTGGACATGTAAAATATTTATGAGTCTTTAAATCCTTTGTTATATTCATCTTACGTCTAAACCAAACTATTGCAGAATTTCTTATTCTCAAATATTTATAATTCTCTTGCTGACGCTTATATATATTCCTTGAAAAAATTCTATAAACACACACTAATGTTGGAATGTATGCTATCAGTTCAAGCCCAATTAAAGCTCTTGGTAATAGATTTGTTATCATTAATAATATAAAAGATAAGACAAGCAATGCTTTTGATAAATTGTCACCCCCGTATCTCCCGTACATAAATCTTCTTAACCACTCCATTTTTTCACCTCTTTAAATTTTAGTTATTATAACTTGTAGGATAAATCTAATTTATCTAAATATTATTACTTTCAAATATAGTGTAATAAGCGAAAACTATCAATACATATACTCTAAATAATCTATTAATTTTTTATTAAGTTCATGTATCCTATAAAGGTATTGTGTATCACCGAAATATAAAAATACTTGCAGTAAGAGATTAATTTAAGTTTACTGCTGAACAACCGAAAGTGGATATATGTGTTTACTCCGGTTCCTTGAAGATTTTGCTGGATGATTCTAAGAATACAAGTTGTCCCAAATGTGCTTGCTTCAAGGACTACGCCTTGAACAAGCACATTTGGGACAACTTATATTCTAAGAATCATAGCCAGTAAAATCTTCTGATGAACACTGCGTAAAAACATACATCCACTTTCTTTGTTTAATAGTAAGCATAAATAGCGATATATTTATGCAAGTATTTTTATATTTTTCTGATTACAATACCTTTAATGAATATTCAAGTCTTTTCATACAGTTTTTATATTTATAATACAATACTCATATATTCTTTGGTCTGTATATGTGAAATAATTAATGTGGTAGCAAAACAAAGAAATAGAATACATATATGTGGAGTCAGGCATTGAAAAATAAGCTGCTAGAATATCTTAATGGGAAGTTGTTCCACTTTTGCTTGTCACAGGAACACGCAGATGTGGTGCAACTTTCCATTTAGATATTCCCAGTGAAATTTTTCACAGCCCTGCGGAACATATATGTATTCTATTTCGGTTGTTCATTGCTTCACAATACCCTTATTATAGACTCTAAATTGCTGCAGCAATTGCATTTGCAACTGCCGTTGCTTCTTTATCTTGATAAGACCAAGTTGAAACTTTTTGAGCCTCACTCGCATTTGTTAAATATCCAAATTCAATTAATATTGAAGGCATAGCTGTATTTCTACATACAAATAAGCCACTATCTCTAGGACCTCTGTTTGTTGCACCAGTACTGCTTGAAATAGCTGATGCTACTGATGATGCTAAATTCATACTTGTTGATAGCTTATAATCACTATAAGCCCCACCAAAACTTGAATCTTGAGCCCTAGAACTATAATAAACTTCCACACCATTTACTGATGCTGTAGCTGCAGCGTTATGATGTAGACTTATGAATAAATCTGCACCAGAATTATTAGCAATATTAACTCTGTTGGTAAGACTTTGAGTAACTGCAATAGTTTCTCTATCTGATGAATTTCTTGTCATTATTACTGTATAACCTAATGCCTCAAGTTTTACTTTCAACTTTTCTGCAACCTGCATATTTAGATCCCGTTCAACATATGTTACTCCATTATGAGTAGCATATGCACCATCATCTCCGCCAAAGTTATGTCCTGGATCCAATACTATTACTTTTCCCGAAGTGCTTCCAGGCACCCTGTTTCCTCTTTTTCCATCCGGCCCTATTTGCCAGCCATTTATAATTACACCTTTAAGCATAATACCTGTAGCTGGATCTAGATAATAGTAACTACCTCCATCTACAGCCCAGCCTGATGCTCTTGCACCACCGTTTCCTAAATAGTACCAATTTCCATTTTGCTGTATCCATCCTGTTGCCATTATTCCAGTAGAATATAGGTAATACCAATTTCCATCTGGTTTAATCCAACCTGTTAGCATGTCTCCACCAGAATTAAAATAATACCAATAACCGCTAATCGAAACCCAGCTTGTTCTCATAGCACCATTGGAATCTAAGAAATATTTTCTACCATCGATTAGTTTTAAGCCGGTAGTCATACTTCCATCACCTTGGAGATAATACCACTTATTATTATCTTTCGCCCATCCAAGCTGCATTGCTCCACTTGGTTTAAGATAATACCATTTCCCACCTAAATAGATCCATCCTTTTGCCATAACTCCGTTACTATATAAGTAATACCAGTTATTATCAGGATTAATCCATCCAGTCGCCTTACTACCATTTGATCTGTAAAAATACCAATTCCCACCTTCTAGCTGCCATCCAATTGGAGAAGCAATATTTATACTATTATCAGTCGAAATTTTAATTGGTTCAGTCACTTGTGCTCCCGTTGGCCCTGGCGAAGCTGTTTGAGGTTTACTTGTTGTAGTATTTGATCCCGAAGTGGACCCTGTACTTGAATTTGTTCCAGTACTCGTGCTATCGGCATCATTAGTAGGCTGAGATACTAGCCCTGCTGATATTAATAAATTATTATATAATTTATTAACTTCTTCCCCATATGTAAGACTTGGAGCCCATTTTCCACCCAAGGCATTTACTGTTACAGCTTTACCCTTAATAGTTGCAAAATGTCTTGGATCATATGTATTGCTTCTTGGATAACCAGAAGCCCCTGCATAAAGTGCTAAGTGATCTACATGAGCTTGTACACCTTCATCCCAAGTATTAAATCTTTGGTGAGCAATAGGATCAGTATCAGATCCCCCTACACTCGTCTTCATTCCACATGGGTTTTTATAACTCTCATCCAGAACTCCTCCAAATTTTCCATACCCTGTTTCTTTAGCCGCTTGAACATATGCAATCGCTGGATTAACATTGCCGTGAGTCGGTGCATATTTCCAGTATAACTGTGCTAATCCTACAAATGTATCAGTTGCACCATTAGCTTTAGCCCATTCTTCTGCTTGTTTTACTGTTACCTTTGTACTCGATATTATGTTATTGTCTGCAACAGCTGCTTTTACATTAGTAATTGGAATTAGTACTAAAACTATTACAAATGCAAAGAAAATTGTCGTCAATTTCTTAATAGCTTTCAAAACAGCGTTCCTCCGTTCATCTTTGGTTTAAGGACAAAATTTCATAATCCAAATCCTTGGAATTTAACGATGATTGTCCAATATATAATACAACTTAACATATTGTTTTGGGGGCTAATAAAACAGACAAATCGCTTTTTCTCTTATGCAATTTCTACCATAAATATTTTTAATGTCTATAACTATAATTCTTGGACGCCTTACATTTAAAAATATGACAACTCTACAACTAAAACTTATATCGTATACTCATCTAATCAGGGTAATTTTGTAGTAGGCCTTGATTATAATCATCAGGATACTGATAATTTTATGCCAACTTCTGATAATGATATAATTATTGGAATAGATCATATGAAAGAAATAGTTCAATAAAATAAGAGAAGGTACCCTTTTACGCAGTATTTCATTCAAGAAATAACTGTAGTTATTTCCAGCAACCGCGTAATAGAGCACCTTCTCTTTCTATAGTTTATTTTGCACTTTATAAGTACATATCTTCAATTCTGTATATCTAAGTTCATTATATATTTGCAGCAATAGTTTCTGCTATTGCTTCTGCCACTTTTTGCTGACTTGCTGGATCTGCACATCTTATTGCTTCTTCTTTGTTAGTTATAAATCCAACTTCAACTAATACTGCCGGAATGTTTGTATTTCTACATACATATAGATTTTGTGACTGACCACCTCTATTATATAGATTAAGCTTGCTTGCTATGTTATTATTTATAAGGGTCGCCATTTTCTTACTCTTTTCTATTCTAGCATTATCTAATCTTCCGCCAAAAGTATCATCTTGAGCTTGTGTACTGAAAAGACTAAGCACTCCATAAGCTGATTCACCTGCTGAATTATGGTGAATACTTATAAAGAAATCTGCATTTGCATTATTAGCAACATTAACTCTATGTGAGAGACTGTCAATTAAAGAACCATAAGAAGGCCGTTCTCCAAGATTTCTTGTCATTATTACATTATACCCTCTATTTTGAAGCTCTGTCTTTAATTTATCTGCAACCTGCATATTTAATACTGTTTCACTATAAGTTACTCCATCAATAGTACTTTCAGCTCCATAATCATTACCATAATCATGTCCTGGATCAATTACTATTGTTTTCTTACCAGTTGAAGGCGTATTAGTTCCACTACCTACTGGTGGTGGCTGCATTCCCGAATTTCCTGTATCTTGGTTAGTTGAATTTTGTTTCTTTCCATCTGAACCAATCTTATAACCACCTACTGTAGTATTAGTAAGCATTCTTCCTGTTGTTGTATCTAGATAGTATGAATCTCCATTTGATGTAACCCAGCCTGTTGCCATAGCACCACTATCCTTTATATAGTACCATACTCCATCAATATTAATCCATCCTTTAGCCATAGCTCCAGTGTCATATAAATAATAATAAACTCCATTATCTACAATCCAGCCTGTTGCCATACTACCATCAGTATTGAAATAATACCAATTGTTATTTATTTTAATCCAACCTATTTCCATGGCACCACTGCTGTTTAGCATATAGATTTTATTATTTATTTTAGAAAGACCTGTTACCATAATACCATCGCCTTGAAGGTAATACCAGTTTTTGTTATCCTTAATCCAACCGGTCTTTAATATTCCACCTTTGTCAAAGTAATACCATTTATTATTTATTTTAGTCCATCCACTATTAGTAGCCATGACTCCTGAATCTTTTAAGTAATACCAATTTGAACCGTCATATTGAATTCCAGTTGCCATAGCACCTGAAGACGTTAAAAAGTACCAATCATTATTTAATTGCTTCCACCCTTTAACCATGATCCCTGATTTATCAAAATAGTACCATTTACTATTGTAATTTACCCATCCAGTTGCCATTTTTCCATCATCTCTTAAGTAATACCAATTACCATCAGGATTAATCCATCCAATTGCTTTTGTATTGTCTGATTTGTAATAATACCAAGCTCCATTTTCATTCTTCCAACCAATATTAGATGTTATATTAGGCTTATCCTCTTGTGGCTTATTTTCATTTTGAGGCTTGTTTTCTGCAATAACATCAGATGCATTTACTGGACCCGGTTTGCTTTCAGGCTTTCCTGGATTTGGAGCTGCATTAGATGATCCACCGCTACCAGTATTGTTGTTATTAGTGTTTCCATTACTTGTAGAATTGTCAACACTATCTTTTGGATAATCTACTCCAGCATAATCTAATAAATTTTTGTATAATTTATTTACTTCTTCACCGTATGTAGCACTTGGAGCCCATTTTCCACCTAAAGAGTTTACCGTAGTTGCCTTACCTTTAATAGTTACAAAATGTCTAGGATCATAAGTATCCTCTCTTGGATATCCACTAGCTCCTGCATATAAAGCTAAATGATCTAAATGTGCTTGTACACCTTCATCCCAGCTATCAAATTTTTGATGAGCATTTGGGTCAGTATCACCACCACCCGATGGGTTTTTAAGTCCACATGGATTGTGATAACTTTCATCTAAGACTCCGCCAAATTTTCCAAACCCAGTTTCTTTTGCCGCTTGGACATACGCAATAGCTGGATTCACATCACCATGATCTGATGAATACTCAAAATAAAGATCCGCTAAATCTGCAAAAGTGTCCGTTGCTCCCTTTGATTTGGCCCATTTTTTAGCTTGTTTCGCAGTAACCTTACTGTCTGATATTATTTTAAAATCAGTAGTTGCCGCTTGTACACTTAACGTCGGAATAAAACTTAGTACCATTGCAAAAGCTAAGACAAAAGTAATAAGTTTCTTTTTAATATTCAAAACAGTCCGCCACCTCCTTATATTTGATTTTAACAAAAAAAGTCATGGCATTAAAGGTAAATTTAAAAAAATGTAGTTTTTTTATCATATATTCATATAAAATTGTTTTTTATGGATATGATTAGCACAACATTTGGAATTTAGAATAGAATAAATTATATAAAAGGTATGCTTATTTGTAATTGTACTTATAGGTGTGCCTTTTTTATAGGTACACAATCATAAATTTGATTTATGATTTAAAATATATACTACAGCAAAAAGAGAAGTTACTTTTTTCTAGCAGCCGAGTCAAAGTAACTTCTCTTTCGGTTGGTTATATATAAAAACTTATAGATGCATTTAAATATGCTTTTCCTACGTTATTAAACTCCAATGTTTTTAGTACATTTAAAATAATTGCAAAGATTTCATATGATGAAGTTTTTTCTCTATTAATAATCTTTAATATGTTCATTATTTCACTTTCAATCACTTTAAGATCTGAATCTGTTAATGGCTCTAAAGCTTCTTGTGACGCATTTAAGATAGATCTCTTTATCTTTGAAATACTGAACTCTTCTAATCTGCCATCCTTTTTTATTATATTCATATGCTTTGCCACCTTTCTATCAAGTGAAACTTTATTCAGGTGGAGTTTTGATCTCCATCTGAATCTTATTTGAACTTATCTAGGGTCGTGCCACTGTTATCCCCCACCTTTATATAGGATGGGAGTGTTACAGTGGCTAGACATCAGATAAAATTATTTTAAATACACAATCATTATATATTATTTATACGATGTAGATATTTTGCCCTAAAAAGCGTTTTTTAATCTTCAATCAAAACATACTCTCTTTCATACACTAATTCTACTCCTTTAATAATTTCAGTTTATAATCACTAAAAGAGAGCCTATTTAATAGCTCTCTTTTAGTGATGCTTTCTTCTACAATTATCAAGGTCACTTTGACAATTAGCAAGACTATCCATTAGATTATCTACTAACTTATCTGTAAGACACAATTGGTTGCATAATAGTTTTTCATTCATATTTATCAGATAACAAATAAAATTTTGATTAGTGAATGCATATAAGAATAATAGCACAGTTACTAATCGGTTTAATACTGCCTCTTGATTTCCTACAACCATTGTAGATAGCGTCAAATCACTAATAGGTTCATTATTTGCTCCAAGAGTATTGAAATCAGTATCATAACAGTTACCGTTGCTCATTTTCTTCCTCTCCATGTACAACAATATTATATATATAATAATATGAATAATCTTTTCTTTTTGTTACTTTCTAAAGAACGTGAAAGAAAATAATACAAAATTCTATATATAGTTTGTTGTTACTGCTAAACTATATCAATAAGAATTAGAAATAATAATCTATTTTTCGATTATGCTTAAATTCGAGTATTAATAATTAGATAATATATAATAATAAATATATATTTAATTTTAAACTATATAATGCTCAAATTCTTTAATTAGGAGGAAGACTTATGCTTAGATCATTATTTGTTAATGCTACAATGCTTATATCTTTCATATATTTAGTAAGTCAACTATTAAGAGAAGAAGAGCTTAATACAAATACTAAAATCAAAGTCAAACTCTCTCTTGGTTTATTAACTGGCTTATCTGGGTGCGCTCTTATATTTTATGGTATTAACTTATCGAATAATACTATAATAGATTTCAGAGTTATATCTGTGATGATCGCCTCCCTATATGGAGGTTTTGTATCAGCTTTCATAAGCGTTTTTATTATAATATTATTTAGACTTGCTATTTTAGGAATTAATTATTCTTCCTTAGTCGCATCTATTAATATGATAGTGCTATTAGTATGCTTTAGCCTTTTGTCGAAATATGATATGACCTTTTTCAAAAAATATACTTATATGACTATCCTCAGCATAGTATCTTCAATAATATGGATTTCCTTAGTATTGAGAGACTTCCACCTTGTTTTATCTGTCCTTGGAAGTTTTATATTTTCCATAGTAGTATTATCTGTTATAGTTTATTACATCTTGGATCATATGACCAAAACTAATGAAACATATCGTAAGCTAAAGTTTGAGTCAAAAAAGGATTTTCTGACAGGACTTAATAATGCCAGGGAATTTGATAGTATTCTAAATAGAGTTATTGATAATGCCTTGGAAAGAAAAGAAAATTTGTCAATGCTCATGATAGACATTGATTATTTTAAACATATTAACGATACTTATGGCCATCCGGCTGGAGATTTAGTCTTGAAACAACTAAGTAGAATTCTAGTTGATTCCTGTAGAACCTTTGATATAGTTTCAAGAAATGGCGGCGAAGAATTCACTGCAATTCTTCTTGATTGCAATTATAGTCACGCTATGGAAATTGCCGAAAAAATAAGACGAAATGTACAAAATAATATTTTTCTAATTAATGGCTACGTTACTGTTAAAATAACTGTTTCAATTGGTGTAAGTTCTTACCCTGATATAACAAAGGATATAAACACCTTGTTAAATCAGGCTGATAATTCTTTATATTCAGCTAAACGAACAGGAAGAAATAAAGTTTGTTAATAAAAGTATTGCGTAGTACCGAAATATAAAAATACTTGCTGTGTGATGCTACTTTAAGTTTATTGATAAAAAAACGAAATGGAATAGATGTGTTTGCTTCGGTTCTTTGAAGATTTTGCTGGATGATTCTAATATTATAAGTTGTACCCAAAGTGCTTGCTTCAAGGACTATGCCTTGAACAAGCACCTTTGGAACAACTTATAATCTAGAATCACAGCCTGCAAAATCTTCTAATGAACACTGCGCAAAAACATTTATTCCATTTCTAGTTTAGTGTAAACATAAAGTGAATCATATTTAAGCAAGTATTTTTATATTTCTATAGTTATCAATACCATTAATTAATAAGATTTATAGTCTTCAAAACAATTTATATCATCTATATACAAGAAACATATAAAGTTGGAATAGGATCTGTGAAACTCTTATAATGATAGCAAAACAAAGAAATAGAATACATATATGTGGAGTCAGGCATTGAAAAATAAGCTGTTGGAATATCTTAGTGGGAAGTTGTTCCACTTTTGCTTGTCCTGTGCTTGTCACAGGAACACGCAGAAGTGGTGCAACTTTCCAGTTAGATATTCCCAGTGAAATTTTTCACAGTCCTGCGGAACATATATGTATTCTATTTCGGTTGTTCATTGCTTCACTTTAAGCGCTACACAATACATTTATATTATTCTTCACTCTTTCCTACACCAGATAAAATTAATCCTTTATTATGATCTAGTGCCCAGCTTATACCCCAATCATTTTGGAATATAAGTAAGTTTCTATCTTTAAAGTCTTTAACTTTCTTAGTATCTGAAGTTAAGTTTAATGAATCCATATCAATATCTTTATTTTCTATCCATCTTACATATCTATAAGATAGTCTATCCATTTTTATATCAACATTATATTCACTGTTTAATCTATATTCTAGAACTTCAAATTGAAGTACACCAACAACTCCAACTATTATTTCTTCCATACCTATGTGAGTTTCTTTAAATACTTGGATTGCTCCTTCTTGCGCTATTTGAGTAACACCTTTTATGAATTGTTTTCTCTTCATAGTATCTACTGGTCTTACTCTTGCGAAATGTTCTGGCGCAAAAGTCGGAATTCCTTCAAATTTAAATTTCTTTGATGCTGTACATAAAGTATCACCAATTGAGAATATACCTGGATCAAATACACCAATTATATCTCCTGCATATGCCTCTTCAACTATTTCTCTATCTTGAGCCATAAATTGTTGTGGTTGAGCTAATTTAATCTTCTTTTCGCCTTGAACATGATATACATCTTCACCTTTATTAAACTTACCTGAACAAATTCTCATAAATGCAATTCTATCTCTATGAGCCTTATTCATATTTGCTTGTATCTTAAATACGAAAGCAGAAAATTTATCTTCAAATGGGTCAATAGTTCCAACTGTAGAGTTTCTTGCAAGTGGTGCTGTAGTCATTTCCAAGAAATGTTCTAAGAATGGTTCTACACCAAAATTTGTTAACGCTGATCCAAAAAATACTGGAGTTAGTTCTCCTTTTCTTACAGCCTCTAAATCTAAATCATCACCAGCAATATCTAAAAGTTCAATGTCTTCCATCAATTTGTCGTGTAATACTTCTCCTAATATTTCTCTAAATTTAGGATCATCTGCTGAACCTTCTATGGATTCAACTTCATTTTGACCATGATTTCCACCATTAAAAGCTATTATTCTATTATTATCTCTTTCATATACACCTTTAAATTCCTTACCTGAACCAATTGGCCAATTCATTGGGTAAGTTTTAATTCCAAGTTCACTTTCAATGTCCTCAAGTAATTGAAATGGATCCTTAGCTTCCCTATCCATTTTATTTATAAATGTGAAAATAGGCATTTCCCTTAAAGAAGCAACATGGAATAACTTTCTTGTTTGATCTTCTATACCCTTAGCCGCATCCACAACCATAACTGCTGAATCTGCCGCCATAAGAGTTCTATATGTATCTTCTGAGAAGTCTTGGTGACCTGGCGTATCTAATATGTTAATACAGTGATTATTATAGTTAAATTGCATAACAGAAGAAGTAACTGAGATACCTCTTTGTTTTTCAATTTCCATCCAGTCAGAAACTGCATGTTTAGATGCTTTTCTAGCCTTAACAGAACCTGCAAGTCTAATAGCTCCACCATATAATAAGAACTTTTCTGTAAGTGTGGTTTTACCTGCATCAGGGTGAGAAATAATCGCAAATGTTCTTCTTTTTTCAATTTCTTTTATATAATCAGCCAAATCTAAGCCCTCCTATTAAACTATCCTTATAAATTTATATTTAAGATATAAATCGGCATATCATTAATAAATTGTAAATTTTCAGTACAACTTACTCCTATTTATATATTACTATTTACAAACTGCATATTATTTATATTATATTTTCTTAATTAACTAAATTATTATATCATATGGATTATATTATGTATACTTTATATCTTTTATTTATCAGCTTCAATTGACTGCCTTTTCAAAATTAACGAGTTCCCTTTTTATTTATAAATATATCCTTAAGATTATCTTAACATCTCTTCATGCAATCTTAAGATTTATTTTAGATAAAAAGTACTAAGTACCTCTTTAAGAAGTGTATATTATATTATAGGAATACAACATCATTAAACCCATATAATTCTTAAAATATATTTTTCGAGAAAAAGTACCAATATTTTTAAAATATAGTTGTATATTATACTATAAAGTTAAACTTTTCCTTAATTTTATTATTAAATATAATAAAATAATCTATACTTCGAAAAAGGAGGATTATTATGTTAAAGAGAGCAAACAAAGTCATTTCCCTACTAGTAGCCACGGCCTCTATCATGTCGATAGTACCCGCAATGGCTGCAGAAAGGTTAGGAACAAAGGAGGGCACAATTGAAAATGCCGTAGCATTTAAAGATGGAAAATACATTTATGAAGGCTATAGAACCGATGATGATGAGAGCGGTCTATATTATAATTCAGGAACTAAGGATAAGCATTTAGATGATGCCAGTACTCTCGGGATTAAGTATGGAGATAAATATGTACAAGCATTTGATGGTAGTGATGAATATATAGTTGATTTATCAACTGGTAAAATATCAGACGAAGATACTGTAAAAGATTTAACAGATACTGCTGAAACTAAATTAATAACAAAATTAAAGAAAACTGATAGATATGCGCAAAATTCTCGTTCAGATTTTGGTAAAGGCGGTTCTTTCGGTGAGGTTAAACTCGGAAATAAAGTCAATAGTAACAAGTTTGGCGATGTATGGTTTGAATACTCAGCAACAACATCACAAGCAATAACTGTTGCAGAAAATTATATGAATAGCCAAGTTACTACGCCACAGGCTGTTTATTACGGATATACAAATAATTCAGGAACTTATCTTGATGCTTCCTATAATGCTAATATTTATGCCTATAACGGCACTAAAATGGTAAAGTTAAAGAATGTTGGTGATACTGAAGAAGGATTAACATTAAATAGTGTGATCCCTATGGCGACTCTAGGGCAAGATGATAAATATATATATAGAGTAGTTAAAGCCAATATAAGCGGAGCTGTTCACAAAATATTAAAAACAAGCGGACCTGACAGTACTACTTATAACGGACTTGATTATAATCCAGCTGGAAATACCTTATACTATATTCAAAGAATCTCTAAAACTCAAGGAGACAAGGAGAAGGACGCCTATTTGCCAAAAACTACAGATTCCTATGAGATTTCAGGAGCCACAGGCAATGATGATGTAAAAAATGCTTATATTGTTATTCAAAAAATCATATCAAACTCTGATAACGCTGTAGCTACAATAGTTGATGGAGCAATTTACATCTCATATGACTCTGATGGTGGTGATAAAGTTACAACAGAGAAAATAGTTTTAAAATCCAGTGAAAAATTAAATACGTATAACAATAATATAAAGTTAGATACAAAAATAGATGGACATGTTGCAAAAAAAGATGATGATGAAGACACTGATGCCAAAGCTTGGTCAATAGATGTCGACGGAAATGTTTGGGCCATATATAATGGTTCAATTAAAAAATCAACAAAATTAGGAGATTTTAAAACAATTTATACCTGTGATAGGTCTTTAGATAAATTAGATGTATATGATGAAAATAACTTAATTGCTTGGGAGGATGATGGAGGCGCATATACAACTGTTCAAGAGGGAAAAAAACAAGCCGTAGATAATGCTTCAACTGTTGTTATACCTAAACCATCAAAAACTGGTTGGGATCAATTAGCAGACGGTTCTTGGAATTTCTATGATTCAACTGGTACTAAAGTGGTTAATAATTGGATTAATGTCGGTGGCATTTGGTATTACTTAAATTCTAGTGGAGCTATGGCGACTGGCTGGCAGCAAATTAATGGTGCTTGGTATTATTTGAATCCATTTTCCGACGGAAATAAAGGCGCAATGAAAACTGGCTGGATCAATGACAACGGCACTTGGTATTATCTAAGCTCCTCTGGCGCTATGAAGACTGGTTGGTTAAATGACAAGGGTACTTGGTATTTCCTAAGTTCTTCTGGTGCTATGAAGACTGGCTGGATTAATGATGGTGGTACTTGGTATTTCTTATATCCAAATGGTGCTATGGCTGCTAATACAATCATTAATGGATATAGATTATCTTCAAGCGGTGCCTTAGCTTAACACCCACATACGAGACAGTGGTTTATATATTATCATTATTTTAGAACAAATTTTTAAACTAGCTCTTTTAAATATTTCCTAAATTTTTTTAGAAGTATTACTGAAATGAAATATTTTCAGTAATACTTTATATTATTATAAGCATGTTGTTCATAAGTTACCTATTAAAGCATTTAATATCTCAACTTCATTTGTAATTATGCCATTCACTCCAGCGTTTATTACTTTTTTCATATCTTCTATATTATTGACTGTATAAGGATTTACAATTATTCCAGCGTTTTTTATTTCCTTAATATATTCTTTATTTAAAATGCTTAGGAAATATGGATGGTAACATTCCACAGATATAGATTTTAAATATTGTGGTACATTAGCAAGAGTAGTTTCTGTCAAAGCACCTAGTACTGTTTTTTTATTCCCCTCAAGTTCTCTTATTTTTAATAAACTTAGATGGTTAAAGCTAGAAATTATAACTCTATCTCTTAGGTTAAATTCATCAACCATCCTCAGCACCTTTTCTTCCAACCCTTTGTATTCAATAATGCTGTTCTTTAATTCTAAATTTAATATCTTTAAATTTGAATTTGAAAAAAGTTCTAACAGTTCTCTTAAAGTTGGTATTTCTTCTCCTATTGTGCTTTCAAAGTACTCAACTTCTTTTAACGTGTATTTTCCAATTTTAAAATCACCATTTCTTCTATTTTCTATATTTGCAATTTCGCCTGAATTAATTGATTTTAAAAGTTCCTTTTTTTCTAGTGCAATGTCTTTTATAGCTTGAATTTTAGGCACACTCTTAGTTCTAAATATTTTAAGTTCATCGATGGTATAATCATTAACAAAACCATGTCCGTTGGTTGTCCTATCTAAGGTTTCATCATGAATTATGATTGGTATTCCATCCTTAGATAATTGAATATCTGTTTCAATCCCATCTGCATTATATTCAATTGCTTTTTTAAAAGCTAACATTGTATTTTCATCAAATTTCCCACTATAACCTCTATGAGCTATATTTAAAATCCCCAATTTAGCACCTCCTAATTTCTTTCATTCAACTCAACCGTTTACAAATTATGTTTAATAACAAAAACTCTATATATACATATTTTACACTTACTTGAATAATATTACTACACCTTATATTTTATCTTTTATACGAAATATAAAGGTATTGTGTATCACCGAAATATAAAAATACTTGCCGTAAGCTTAAATAGCGATATATTTATACAAGTGTTTTTATATTTTTCTGATTACAATACCTTCAATGAATATTCAAGTCTTTTCATTCAGTTTATATATTTATAATACAATACTCATATATTCTTTGGTATGTATATGTGAAATAATTAAGGTGATAGCAAAACAAAGAAATAGAATACATATATGTGGGGTCAGGCATTGAAAAATAAGCTGCTGAAATATCTTAATGGGAAGTTGTTCCACTTTTGCTTGTCCTGTGCTTGTCACAGGAACACGCAGAAGTGGTGCAACTTTCCATTTAGATATTCCCAGTGAAATTTTTCACAGTCCTGCGGAACATATATGTATTCTATTTCGGTTGTTCATTGCTTCACTTTAAGTGCTTCACAATACCTCTATTTTATTCCATCTGTATCTTAATTTTCTTTAACTTCTTTCCATTGTGCATATAAAGTGATATTTTTATTTATTTTTATTTTGTCATCATAATTGTAGCCTGTTCCATCTCCATTAGAATCAGTATTCCACTCAACAAAAGTATATCCGCTCTTTGTTGGCTTATACAAAGGCATCATTGTATCTTCAGGCACTGTTCTAGTCTTAAGTACTTCTTGATCGTCATCTTCTACATCAGGATCTTTGAATTTTATTTTATATTCTTTTACTTGATCAGTTCCATTAAATGGTATTTCACTTGTCATACTTTCATTTTCATTTATTATTTGGCTTGGAACATAAGGCGTTGTATTATTTCCGTAATAATCAAACCCCTTACTTGGTGTTGGATAGTCAGGTCCAACACAAACTCCATTATCATCAAAATTATAGAGTTTCGCATTTATCATGGCGCTTCCATTTTGCATTGCACCACTTGATGAAAATAAATATATTTTCCCCTCAATTTGAATTATACCGGTTTGCATTGCACCGCTTAAATCTATATAATACCACTCACCACCAGTATAAATCCATCCAGTTCTCATTTGACCAAGTGAATCAAAAAAATACCATGTACCACTTATTTCTTTCCAACCTGTAGCATAACCATATCCTTCTGTATAGCTCCAAGCGCCGTATTCATTTTTAACCCAGGCAGCTGAAACTCCTACTGGCGCCATTGAAATTAAGATTAATGTAGCAACCCCTGAAATAGCTAACCTCTTCAAAAATTTATGCTTCATTTTAAGTCTCCCCCCACTTTTTAATCTATTGGTCAAGCTATATTATCATGCAATTTTATAACTTGACCTTTTTTCTTTAGTATTTTTTAAATCATATATACTATAGCTTCTTGCTATAATCTTTAAGAATTTGTTTATGTTGTTGATTTTGGAGTTATAGTTATCGTTCTTTCTCCAAACTTCCCAGATCCATCAGTTGCTGTTGCTCTTACAACTATATCTCCTGCAGTTTTTGCACGTAGCAACCCATCCGGATCAATGGATGCAGAACCACTGCTATTAGCAGCACTTGTAACTGACCAATTTATCAGCTTGTTAGTTGCATCGCTTGGATTCACAGTTGCAGCCATCTGAAGAGTTGACCCTTCAACAATTGACAAGTTAGTAGTATTATTTATGCTAATATCTGATACATAAATTGGTTGTCCTGTTATTGTTATTATTTTTTCAGCAGGAATTTCTTCTATTGTATACTTAACAGTTCCATTAGTATTTAGTGGAACACTTCCATCGGCATTAAGCTCAACAATTCTATAAGTTATTTTTGCCTTTACTTTAACTGTACCATTATCCGAAGCCGTTAAAACTCCCGTTTCGGAAATTGTTGCCATCGCTTTTATTGTAGCATTTCCAAAAGAATCTAATAGTGGTTCAACTGACCACTCTACTGTTCTATTGCTAGCTGCATCAGCTGGATCTAAAACTACTCTCATTTGAAGACTTCCACCCTTTTGGGTTATTGTAGAAACATGGTCAGAACCGCCTGTTGTTGTCTCCTTAGCAACTATTGAAGCACTATAAGCCTTTGTAATCAATCCACTTATAATTATAGCTTTACTTACAGAAATATTAGAACCGTCTGTTGTTGAAGCTGTTACCAGAATTGTACCATTTTTTAAAACTCTTAAAAGTCCTGGTTTTCCAGATACAAATTCAGCATGCCCTGTTACATCTGTAACTTTCCACTGAACTGCACCTGATGTTGTGTTTGATGCGTTGCTTGGTGTTATAACAGCTCCTAATTGAATTTCTGGTGACGATCCTTCTTTTGTGTCTAATTCTTTAATCTCATCAGGCGTTATTGCAAGACCTGTTGCTTTAATACTTTGATTTTTAATTGTTATCTCTTTACTTCCAAAGATTGTTGGTACCTTCTTAGAAGTCGCCTTAACTTTAACAGTTCCATCTGCAAGTGGAGTTAAAAGACCATTTGAATCGACACTTGCTTTTCCAGTCATCTTAGTGCCCGCATCTCCATATTGATCAACTGACCATATTATTGTTGTATCGACTGTATTATCAATTGGTGATACTTCTGCTTTCATCTGCATTTTTTGACCATCTATATCTATCTTATCTGAGTCGCTTAATACACTTATACTTGTAACTTTATTACTTTGGTTATTTATATCAATAACTGTACTTCCAACAACTGAACTATTAGCTAACGAAATCGCTGTTACCATAACTTTTCCATTTGCTACTGCTGTTAAAACTCCACTATTGCTGATTGTAGCTTTTCCATTTCCATCTTTACTTTCCACGATCCAATTAACCGATTTATTTGTTGCACTACTTGGGGATACAGTTGCAACCATTTGAAGCGTTCCTCCATCAGCGTTTATTGCGCTTCCGCTACTTCCACTTACAGTAATACCTGTTGGTAGTACCTGCATAGATTGTCCTGTTATTGTAATAGTTCTACTTCCAACAACTTTTGAACCATCCTTTGCAGTTGCTTTTACTGTAACTGTTCCATTTGATTTTGCTTTTACAAGTCCCGTACTATCTATATCTGCACTTCCTGTACCATTTTCAACTGTCCATTCTACACTAGGATCAGTTGCATCATTTGGTAATACGCTTGTAGTCATTTGAAGCGTTCCAAGATTCGTATTAATTAAATAAGAACCTGTTTTACTATTTACTGTGATCTTTGCTACTGACACTACAGCATCTACTGAAGTTATATTTACTTGTTTTGTAGAACTTATATTTGAACCATCCTTTGATGTTGCTTTTACTGTGACTGTTCCACTTGAAACTCCCGTTAATACTCCACTGCTATCAATAGTCGCCTTACCTGTACCATCTATAACTGACCAATTTATTCCTTTATTTGCCGCATCATTTGGAGATACTTCTGCTGTCATCTGAATAGTCTTGTTGACAGTAACATATGAACTTCCCTTTATTGTAATTCCATCAACAAATATAGAAGTATCAGCTGTCCATTGAGCATATAAAATTATGTCTCCTTTTACCTTTATATCATCATCTGCTGAATAACTCTTTCCAGAACCATCACTCTTAGTATTCCAGCCAACAAAATTATATTTAACCTTAGTTGGTTCATATAACTCAACTGTTTTTCCATATTTAAAACTTTTAGTTTTTAGATCTGCTCCATTTGAATCTTTAAGTATAACCTTAAAGATTCTTCCTTCATTTGGATCCTTATCAGATTCACTTTGATCAGAAACAACTTCATTAAATCTCGAATCTGTTGGTGAACCAGTTAATTTATTATCTGTATTTTTTAATACTTGGATACAATTTCCTGATTCATCAAGTTCCTTATTTGGTGTTGGTACTTTGGCCCCAACAACTTCTCCATCTGACCCAATGGTATAAAATTCTCCGTTAATCACTGTATTATTAGTCTTTAAAATACCGTTATCATCAAAAATATATACTTTTCCTGCTATATTAATAATCCCTGTTTGGATTGATCCACTTGAATCTGCATAATACCAGTTTTTATTGTATTTAATCCAACCTATTCTTAACGCTCCATTATTTTGTAGAAAATACCAATAGTCTCCCGCTTTTATCCATCCAGTTAGCATCTTCCCATTATCATCAAAGTAATACAACTGTCCATCAATTCTTTTCCAACCTGTCATTCTTTCATTATCCTGCATATAATACCAGCTACCTTGATAATCTTTTACCCATTCGGCTGAAGCTTTAATTGGAACTAACGTACATAATGTAGTTGAAATAATTGCTCCGGCAACTATCTTATTTATAAATTTACGTTTCATTAAAACTGGTCCCCCCTATATTACTACTATTTCTAACACATTCCGTGTAAAATTTTTCTTCCTTTACCTAATATGCTTTATTATCGATACATTTTTATATAACTATACATTTATAATACCATATTATCCAAAATTCATCACCAATATTAAAGGTATTGTGAAGCAATGAACAACCGAAATAGAATACATATATGTTCCTCAGGACTGTGAAAAATCTTGCTGGTATATCTAAACGGAAAGTTGTGCCCATTTCCGATTCCATATGTTTCTTGCATTAGAAAGATATAAATTGTTTTTAAGACTATAAATATCATTCATTAGGGTATTTATAACTAGAGAAATATATAAATACTTATTTAAATATGATTAACTTTAAATCTACACTAAACAAAGAAATGTAATAAATGTGTTTGCGCAGTGTTCATAAGAAGATTTTACTGGCCGTGATTCTTAGAATATAAGTTGTTCCAAATGTGCTTGTTCAAAAGCGTAGTCTTTGAAGCAAGCACTTTGGATGCAACTTATATTCTTAGAATCACCCAGTAAAACTTTCTGAGAACCGAAGCAAACACATCTATTACATTTCGGTTGCTTAGCAGTAACTAAAAGTCATCACAATGCAAGTATTTTTATATTTTGGGTTCTACACAATACCTTTAACTATGAACTTAAAGTCCCATCTGAATTGAAGATATATTTGGTTCCATCAATATATCTTGAGCCTGTTACCATAACTCCATTTATATTGAAATAATAAGTTTTTCCCTCAACAGTAACCCATTCGTTTTTCTTCATCTTGCCAGTTTCTTCATCTAAATAACACCAGCCATCTTTAGAATATGTCCATCCTGTTTTCATTGATCCATCATCATTTGCACAATACCAGCTTCCATCTTTTCTAAACCAACCCGTTTGCATTTCTCCCGTTGGGTCTTTAAAACAATACAACTTATCTCCGATCTCAAGCCAATCATGGGCAGCTTGTCCATCATCTTTTAAATAATACCATTTTCCATCTGACCACTTCCAATCTGAAGTCACCTTCGCTCCACTCTTACTGAAATAATACCAGTAATCTTCTATTTTAAGCCAATCTTTTGTCATCTTCCCATCAGCTTTTAAGTAGTAATATTTTCCACCATCATTTACCCATTCCATCTTTTTAGCAGAGCCATCTTCTCCAACAAAATACCAGTCTTCTCCATCCTGCACCCATTGGTTGAATAACTCATAACCTTTTTTCTTATCAAAATAGCATCTCTTACCATCAACTATTTGCCATCCTGTTTCCATAGCTCCATCTATTCTATTGAAATAGTAGGTTTTCCCCTTGATTTTTTGAACCCCTTTTAGACTTACTCCATCTTTATCATAATAGTATCTATATCCATCCTTTTTAACCCAGCCAGGATCATTATCAAATCTGTCAAAGACCTTATCCCAAGCGTCATCTAAATCTTCATTTTTTTTCTTTAATGAATCAGTCAAATCATCTACTGAATCACTCAAGTTATCTATTGCATCAGTTATTCCAGCAACTATGCCCTTAACTCCGCTTTTATCTATAACATTATCTACTATACCTCCAACTTCAGCCTTTACATCAGGTACCATTAAGTAAGTGCTATTTTTTATCATACTGTTTACAGCATCAGTTGTAACACTTGGTAAATTTAGCCCAGAAATTTGTTCAAATAATAACTGTTTTTCAAATGGGCCAACTATAAGATCATACTGATAAACTTTTTTGTTCTTATCTGCCTCATTGCTTTTAGTTAGAGATAAAGACAAAAGTGAAAATTTTGTTCCATCTACATCTAAAGTGTTACTTAAGCTTCCTTTTAAATTGCTTATACCATTAAAATCAATAATATTTAAATCTTTATTTATATAACCTGATGCTCCCTTTTGTGCTTTCAACATATTATAAATTGGATTATTAATCACATATACTTTATTACTCGAAGTATCTATAATATTAATGCTCATTCCATCTCCAATAACATTAGCACCACTACTTAAATCAATTTCTTTTCCATATGTATCTTCACCTGTTGTTGGGTTGAAAGCTAGTGCAGGAACTGGAGCAAGACTATTATAAGTTGCATTTCTAACTTTTGCATTATAAGTATTTACACAATATGCTCCACTTCCAACCGCAGTATTAACTATTGATCCAACTAAACCCTTAATCACAAAAGCTTGAGCCTTAATATCTCCTGATGAATTCTTTCCCGTATACTGATATAACGTAATATTTTCAAATCTACCCTTAATAGAATTTGGTAATGCATCTTCTAGATTTTTTCTAACCACAGGTTCAATCAAACTCTTAAGTGTTGCTTCTGGAATTGCACCACCTGTCGCTGACTTTGCCTTTAAAACAACAGCATTTGTAACTGGTTCTACAAGAGCATCAAGTACTTCCTCTGATATCTGCTCAACTAATGTATCTGAAAGAGTGTAAGATAGATTTCCGCATTCTTCACTTGAAATTGAGCTTGCCCCCTGGTAATTAAACATAGATTTTATTCCATCTTCTAACTGAGGATTTATAGTAGCGGTCTCTGCCATTGTAATAAGAGTACTTCCATCTGGTACCATTGATGATATATCTGTTCCAGATAAAGTTACACTATTCATTTGTGTCCCCATTGTAATTTTACTTCCACCATTATTTAAATTATCATTAACTGCTGCTATTGCATCCAAACTAACTACATTTCTAGGCGCTAAAGCGCTAACACTCATTGCCACCAACACTAATGACATTATTTTTCTAATTTTTCTTATCATACCATCGCCTCCAAAATATCTATTAACATTATAACATTTATACTGACCAGTTCAAATATGTATTATTGAGAAAACTTTAAGCGATGGAATAAAAAATCTAAAATTAATAATTTTTTTGTAATAATATTATTTTTTATCTTGAAGAAAAGAATACATATTAAAATTGTTTTATAGTTTACAATAGCCACCAATCTAATTTACATATAAATTAGATTGATGGCTATAAAATGTAATATTTTCAATATGTAATTAACTCTTAATAAAAGTTCATACCCATTTATACTATGTATCATGTTTATTGCAGCTTAAATCTTTGTACCAATTCAGTCAAATTCATTGCTATCTGAGCTTGTTCTGTTGCAGCATTTGCTACTTGATCTATAGACGCCGAACTCACTTCAATTTCACTTTGTATTTTTTCACTACTTACTGAAGATTTTTGAACATCTGCTGCTGTATCTTGAAGCGCTTGATTTATTTGTTCAATTGTAGCTTCAACTTCTTGCGCCATTGAAACTAATTCTTCTGACATTGAGCTTATGAACTCACCATCATTACTGTATTTTTCACCTATTTTAGCATAAGCTTGTAATTGCTCATCAACTTCAGTAGACATAAAATTAAGTATATCATTACTATTTTCAGAAAGATTCTTAACTGCATCCTGTATCTTAGCTATTGTATTTTGAATAGTTATTACAGTTTCTGAAGATTGCTCTGCGAGCTTTCTAATTTCTTCCGCAACAACTGCAAAACCTTTTCCTGATTCTCCTGCTCTTGCAGCCTCTATTGCAGCATTTAAGGCAAGTAAATTAGTTTGCTCAGCTATATCAGCTATTGCACCAGCCATAACTTTCACTTCCTCAACAACTTTTGCGTCTTCTATCGCTTTTATAATGTTCTTTTCTTTCTGTTCACGTACTTGAGCTGTATTTGCCATTGCAATTTTACTATCCTCTTTCACTTTTTCTGCTCTTCTCTTAATCTTTTCTGCATTAGAACTTCCATCTGTTGCTTTATTCGCCAGACTTTCCATACTTGAATTTACTTCTTGAATAGATGCCGCGATTTCTTCAGCAGTAGCACTTGTTTCAGTCATAGTTGAATTAATTTCCTTTGAAGAATTATCAACCTCAACAAGTTTAGCGGATACTTGTTCCACACTAGCAGACAATTCTTCACTTAATGCACTTATATTACATGCCTCATTAAGTATTGTAGAAATAAGTTCTTTAATATTCTTTTGAGCAGTATTTAGTTCTCTGGCAGTATCTCCAATTTCATCATTTCTCACTATTTTGATATCTTCTGCAAAATCATATCTTGCTAATTTCATAGCAAAATTTTTAAGATTATTTAACCTTGAAATTATATTTTTATGCATGTACATAGCTGCAACTATTGCAACTATCATACTTACTACACATATAACTGACGTTGTTACAATATCTTTTCCTATTTTATCAGCAGCATTCAATCCATTTTTAATGTCATAAAGCTGCTTGAAATTAATAATCCCTGATACAAATGTTAATATGCACATAGTAGCATACGAAACTATAAGCTTGGACTTTAATGATACATTTCTTTTGTTATCATCCATTGTTTTTCCCCCTCAATTGTACTTTTAATATCTGTAATTATTGCTAATATAAATATCATTGTGTAATGAGATCCTACACTTTAACATAAAACCACAATAATTCAAAATTCTAACTTTTAGAATCAAAAATCTATTTCTATATTTATATTTTACACCATATACCATAAATTCAATATACTTAATACCTAAACACATTATTAATAATATCACTATTTTTTTCTATATTCAATCAAATATTTACATCTATGTAAATCCAAAAATTCCCCAAGTTAATTCATTTATATCCAATGAAGTGCAATTAATAAGTCATAGTATAGATAAATATATAAGTTATTATTTAACAAAAAGAAGTGCTGATTTCAGTACAATCAACACCTCTTTTATAATTAAGTTTAATATAAGCATACTCTTTGAGGAAGTACTCTCCCACAACTAGAAATCTAGCCGCCACTAAGCATTATTTAGATTAATCCATTGCCCATCAAGAAACATCATACCTGTCTTCATGACTCCACCAGCATCAAAATAGTATTTTTTACCATTTATATTTTGCCATCCTCTAACCATCTTTCCTGTCTCGTCTAAATAATACCAAACCGTTCCACTATATAGCCATCCATTTCTCATAGTTCCATCATCATTTATGTAATACTTATTCTTATCATAAGTAACCCAACCTTTTTGCATTACACCATGATCATCCATGAAATACCATTTCCCCAAATATAATGTCCAACCTGTTTGAAGTTGTCCAAAATTATTAAAGAAATACCATTTTCCATCATAACTAGCCCACATATTTGTTCTCATAGAACCATCGCCTTGAAGATAATACCAGTATCCCTTATCGTAGAACCACCCTGTTTGCATAATTCCGTCTTTATTCAAGTAATACCAGTTACCACTTTCATTTATCCATCCAGTTTGCATATATCCATTTACATCCATGAAATACCACTGATTGTCATACTTTATCCATTGATTCTTTGCCTGAACTCCAGCTGCATTATAAAATGTCCAATTTCCAGATACAAGTACCCATTGATTGATACCTTCTATATCCCCTCTAATTACACTTAATTTATAAGTAGTAGTGGTCTTACCATCTTCAGCAGTGACTTCTACAACCACAAGATTTGCTCCTATATCAAGTTTAATTAGATCAGATTGTCCATTTGTATATTCTTTTCCATTAATTTTAATTTTTGACTTATCGTTTTGTGAAGTATATAATACTCTTACTTTTTCTATGTTTCTCTCTACTTTAGCACTATATACATATGTTTCTGGATCAAATTTTGGAGACATAGTTGCATCAGTCACAGAAAGACTTGCTAAATTAACATTAGCTTTAGAGTATTTTCTAGTAACAATTAATACATATGTATTACTATTTCCCTTAGTATCAGTGACCTTAACATTTATAACATTGGCACCTTCATCTAAACTAATATTAGGCGAAGTTGCACCACTTGGAACCTTTTTGCTGTTAACTGTTATAGTTGCATTAACATCTTCAGCAATTGGTTTAACACCTACTGAAGTTACATTATTTTCAACAGTTGCAGTATATTCAAATACACCTTTATTGAAAGTAGGAGAAAGCGCTCCTGATGTTAAAGTCAATCCTGTCAATTGTGCACTTCTAAATAATTCAGTACGAGTTACAGTAACAGTGTATGTACTTGTATCTCCATCCTTCGTTGTTAAAACAACATCAATTTCATTATCGCCTTCATTTAGTTGTATATTCTGACTTTTATACCCACTCTTAACAGTAGCTCCACCAACCTTAATAGTAGATGCATTATCGGCTGCCGTTGGAGTAAATGCAATTATCGTTTGAGTAGTTGGTACTGTAATTGTGTAATCGTAAGTACTCGAGTTAAATGCAGGTGATAAAGCTCCAGTAGATGGAACTAGAGTCTTTAACTTTGCTTCACCCTTTTTAGTTATAATTAACTTATACTTTTTAGAAATGCTAAGGTGAGTTACAGTTACAATTATATCATTTTCACCACCAGTCAAATTTACAACATGACTGCTTGATCCATTTACATTAAAACTCATTGGTGTACTGGTAGAATCAAATAATTCTATTGTTGCAGTTTTTATAGATGAATCTACATCTGGAAGTTCATAATTTCCATCTATATTGGTGCTGCTAAAATTTAATGTTTGTGAATCTCCGTTATCAAAGTTAACTCTCATTTCATTAAATTCAAGAGACGAATCTGATTCAAAACTCATCTTTATTGGATAAGAAGTTGTAGTTGTAGTTCCAGTACTAGTCTCCTTTATAGTTACTGTAAGAGTAAATGGGCTATAATCTTTTATTGACGAAATTGTCCAATCATATCCTCCAGATTGATTCCCTATTTTTTGTAATGTCATGTTTCCAGTATTACTAGTTTTAACATCTGTAATACTATACCCCGTCGCCGCTGCCAAGTAAAAAGATTTACCTATTGGAAGATATTCACATGTGTAATTCCCACTGGAATTCCTATCAATAATTCTTGTAGTATTATCAGATTTATCTCCTACATACAATGTTAATCCTGGTACTTGGTTTGTTGCTTCCGCACTAGCTTTTTTTATAGATCCGAACTGTGCAGTTGTAAAAAGTACACTAAAAATCAATAGATAAGAAATAATTCTTTTCCAATTAATGTTTTTTAATCTCATTAAATATGTCCCCCTTGTTTGTCCTTCTTGAATGTATGATGATTTATTCGATAGCTAGCATCCGTAATACTCTCACTTATCTTAACGTGGGAGATAACGGCTGCACTCTCCTGGATAAGTTCAACTAAATTCAGCTGGAGTATAAAACTCCACCTGAAAAGTTTCACTTTATTTTATAATATCTTTCGACATTTTAAATGATATATTTATATAAATATTACTTATATGTATATAATACCATTATTATTGTCATATTTCCAATACTCTTTACTGCATACCTCACATTCCCAGAAATTTTTCCATTATAATACAATTATATAGAAATTAATTTATTTCACACCTTGTAGCTAAAGCAGTTTCTACTATAATATACAAATTTCCCTGGAAATATTGGTTCTTTTTCACCTTATATTCCATATATATTTATTAGTACAAAGGTCATATTTAAATATTTTTCTTCTTTAAATAAAATTAAGCCGCATTTGCGACTTAATTAATATTAATAATTAAAATTTACTGAACCATCTTCATTAAAATAATAGGTATACCCGTCAATAGTTCTTGAACTTGTTCTCATAGAACCATCTTCATTAAGGTAATAGTATTTATCATCTTTATATAGCCAACCACGTCTCATGGTACCTGCATAATTTATGTAATACCAGTTACCATTATCATACAGCCATTCCCCAGATTTCATGCTACCATCATCATTAAAATAGTACCATTCATTGTCTACTTTAATCCATCTAGTATTCATTACTCCAGAAGAATCTATCAGGTACCATTTCCTTCCATAATATAACCAACCAGTCTGCATTACTCCATGCGAATCTATATAGTACCAATTATCTTTATTAACTATCCATCCAGTTGCCATGCTTCCGTCTCTTCTTAAATAGTACCAATTATTATTATCTTCAATCCATCCTGTTCTCATGACTCCTTGGGAATCTAAATAATACCACTCACCTTCATAATATACCCAGCCTGTCTGCATCATACCATTGGTTCCAAGATAATACCAGTTGCCTCCATCTTCCATCCAATCAGTTTGCATATTTCCTCTATTATTAAAGTGGAAATATGCTTTTAATTTATCATCATAAAACCAGGTGTTTTTCAAATAATTTCCGAGCACATCATTATACTTCCATCTGCCATTTACTATTATCCACTGGTTAGGTTTTAAAGCTGCATTAATTGAATCTGCGATATTCGGAGTTACTGGAATACCTAAATATATATTGAGAGTATATGCTCCTAATCTTTGAGTATCTTCATCTTTAACTCCTATATTCAACGTATATTTTCCTATTCCTTTAAATTTCAATGTAATTGAATTTGTCTTATCTAATAATTTACCATTAACAGCAATAGAATATTTTCCTTCAATTGGCCTTGTCTCAAGTTCTACACTATTAGTTCCATCATCTAACTCTATGTTATAAAAATTAGTTTCCTCAACAAACCCTATAGTTGTACTATTAATATTTATGTCCTGTAAATATACAGCCTCTTGCCCCCCTCTATATACATAAACTTTATATTCAGATGATATCCCAGTTTTTTCATCTTCCACTTCTATCTTAATGGTATTCTTACCTTTTTTTAGTGCTATATTCTCCTTATAATTATCATCTTTAGTTACTACTTTACCGTCAATTCTAACTGTATCCAATGAATCATCTGGTTTGGCTTTTATAAATGCTTCATCGGTATCTTTGTCCACATCCACAATGTATGAATATACATCTTCTAAAAATTCAATATCCTTACCTTCACTAAAATATATATTCTTTAAATGAGGAAGCTCATCTGCATACACATGTGAGACAACTATAAAGTTAAAGTATTCCGGTCCTATAATAGTAAATATACTAATAATGATTGCTATGGCCACGCTTCTAAGAGTTTTACTCATATTCCGTCCCTTTCATCCCTACTTTTATCCATATTAATAATGTTACCATTATAATACTTTACTGTAAACTTAGGTTTTACTGGAAAAATCTTAATTTTATATTAATTTTTTATTAATTAAATGCTTATAAAAACAAAA
This sequence comes from Clostridium chromiireducens, assembly GCF_003575225.1. Classification (NCBI taxonomy): domain Bacteria; kingdom Bacillati; phylum Bacillota; class Clostridia; order Eubacteriales; family Clostridiaceae; genus Clostridium; species Clostridium chromiireducens. The sequence goes on from NZ_QXDJ01000001.1 coordinate 1,115,025, forward strand.
AACTGTTACTTTAATGATTTTAGGAAATCACTATAAGTAACAGTTTCTCATTTTTTTCTTTGGTGTTAAGATATAAAATCTTAACACTTTTATCTTTAGTTATCTATATTTGCTCTTAGAGCGCTACATTGATAGCGCCAAAAGCAAATTTTATCTTTAGTGTGGTAGAGGGGTGAGTTCAAGAAAGAGCAAACAGACTCGACTCACAATTCACCACTCTAAATTAATACTAATAACTTAAATAATTGAATCTATTCTCTAGAATTCGATACTGAATTCTAGAACCAGATTTATTTTGAATTCCTTATTTTGAACTTCTTTATATAACTAAAATTTCTTTTTCTAAGGAAACTCGACTCGCATTCGCTCGCTGAGTAAGTGATTCACACAAAATCGTAGATTTTGGTTCTCTACTTGCTCACGGAGTAAGTTCGACTTACCAAATCATAGAATTTGGAGTCTTACTTAACCCAAGCTCCTGATGCTCCTAATTTGTATCCATTAACAGTTGTGTTAGATAACATAGCTCCTGATGCATTTAAGAAGTACCAGTTACCACCGTCTTGAACCCAACCAGTTGCCATTGCTCCTGATGTGTTTAAGAAGTACCAGTTAGCTCCATCTTTAACCCAACCTGTTTTCATAGCTCCTGATGCATTTAAGAAGTACCAGTTAGCTCCATCTTTAACCCAGCCTGTAGCCATTACGCCATCAGCTTTAATGTAGTACCAAACTCCACCATCGTTAACCCATTGTCCTTTAACTTGAGCTCCTGCTGAAGTATAGAATGTCCAACCTGAAGCTGTATTAACCCATCCTTTATTTACTACTGGAGTTTGATCTACTGGAGTTGTAGTAGCTTTGGCAACTGTAGCATAAGCATCTTCTCCATCTTCCCAAGCTAATAAACTATCTGCATTGTATACTTCTAAAGTATCGAATGCTCTATCAACACTGTAAACTGCAACGAAATCAGATCCATCAAATTTATAGATTGTTCCTTTGTTTAACGCCCAAGTATTACCGTCAACATCTATAGATACAGCATTTGTTCCCATAACGTCTTGGTCTTCGTTAACGTCTTGTTCTACTAAATAAGCATCTAATTTAGCAGTTGTTCCACCGTCTACTGCAACTTTATCTTTCTTTAATTTGAAAGTTTTTACAGTAACTTTGCTTCCATCGTTATTAGTCGCATAAACAACTCCATTTATTACTCTGAAGTCATATTGGCTAAGATCAGCTAAAGATGTAGCAGCATCATCAGCGTCTTCTGAATCAAAAGCAGCTGTTATTTCATATGATGCTACAGATTTTGGAAGGTAAGCTTCATCTTCTGTTTCACCTTGAGCTTTTGATATTTTTTGAAGATAAGTTTTTTGTGGTTGTGCAACACCGTCAAATGTAATATTAACTGTTGCTACTCTGTAGATGTAATCAGCATCTTCAGCAATTGTTTTAGCGCTAGCTAAATCTACCTTTATTTTGCTTGTAGAATCTACTTCACCAAAGTTATCAATTTTAACTAATTTATTGTCTTTTAATACAGATACATTTGCTACATAATCAGTATCGATATATTTTCCAGCATCATTTACATATCCGTTTAATACTGCTCCACCACTTGTAGTAGCTGCATATTCATACCAAGTCTGTCCAAATTGTTTTTCAGTGATTTCAGTCAAATCAAGATCACTTGTGCTTGCTATTTGTCCATATCTGTCTGTTTTATTTAAAGTAGATCTTAACTTGCTTGTTAAAGTATCTTTTATATCCTCTGAAGTTTCATCTTCTACAATTTTTCCAGTTGATAAATCAACTAAGTATTCATCATTTCCATCAACAACTTTAGCATATTTTGTTCCATATGCTTCAACTGAATCAGCATTATCGATATCTTCTACTAACTTATCTTTGTCACCATTGTTAAAATAAACACCAGTTTCATCATCTGAAGATTTATATCCGTCGAAGATATAATTTCCACCATCGAAAGCTATAGCTTGTTCGATTGTTCCTTCCTTTGTTTCTAATGTTTTTGTTGCTGCACTAGCACCAGTTGCTGGTATTAATGAAACTACTGCTGCTGCAGCTACTAACATAGAAGTCGCTTTTGTCATTCTTTTTATCATTTGTATATTCCTCCTAAAGTTTTATCTAAAATGTTATAAAAATTTATTCATCATTTGTAATTTTTAACTTAATATAATTTAAAATTAACTTTGAAGTAGTATAGAGCGAGTTCGATGTAGTGTAAACACGCAATCGACTCACACTCTACTACTCTAAATTAATACTAATAACTTAATTAATTGAATCTATGCTTTAGAATTCCATATTGAATTCTAGAACCAGATTTATTTTGAATTCTTTATTTTAAACTTCTTCGTATAAATAAAGTTTCTTTTTCTAAGGAAACTCGACTCGCATTCGCTCGCTGAGTAAGTTCGACTTACCAAATCATAGAATTTGGAGTCTTACTTAACCCAAGCTCCTGATGCTCCTAATTTGTATCCATTAACAGTTGTGTTAGATAACATAGCTCCTGATGCATTTAAGAAGTACCAGTTACCACCGTCTTGAACCCAACCAGTTGCCATTGCTCCTGATGCGTTTAAGAAGTACCAGTTAGCTCCATCTTTAACCCAACCTGTTTTCATAGCTCCTGATGCATTTAAGAAGTACCAGTTAGCTCCATCTTTAACCCAACCTGTAGCCATTACTCCGTCAGCTTTGATGTAGTACCAAACTCCACCATCGTTAACCCATTGTCCTTTAACTTGAGCTCCTGCTGAAGTATAGAATGTCCAACCTGAAGCAGTATTAACCCATCCTTTATTTACAACTGGAGTTTCATCAACTGGAGTTGTAGTAGCCTTAGTAGCTGTAGCGTAAGCATCTTCTCCATCTTCATAAGCTAATAAGCTTGTTGCGTTGTATACATCTAAAACATTAAATGCTCTATCAACATTGTAAGTAGCTACAAAGTCAGTTCCATTGAATTTGTAAATTACACCTTTATTTAATGCCCAAGTGTTTCCATCAACGTCTATAGATACAGATTTTGTTCCCATTATATCTTGATCTTCATTAACGTCTTGTTCTACTAAGTAAGCATCTAATTTAGTAGTTTGTCCATCTACTGCAACTTTATCTTTCTTTAATTTGAAAGTCTTTACAGTTACTTTGCTTCCGTTATTGTTAGTTGCATAAACAACTCCGTTTATTACTCTAAAGTCATATTGGCTAAGGTCAGCTAAAGATGCGCTAGCATCATCAGCGTCTCCTGAATCAAAAGCAGTTGTTATTTCATATGACGCTACAGATTTTGGAAGGTAAGCTCCGTCTTTTGTATCTCCTTGAGCTTTAGCTATTTTTTGAAGATATACTCTTTGAGTTCCTTCTTCAACACCGTTTACTGTAACTTTAACTTTTGCTACTCTGTATATATAATCGCTGTCTTCAGCAATTGTAGTAGCACTAGCTAAATCTACTTTTATCTTGCTTGTAGAATCTACTTTACCGAATTCATCAATTTTAGTTATTTTATTACTATTTAATACATAAATGTTTGCAGTAACATCTGTATCTATATATTTTCCAGCGTCATTTACATATCCGTGTAAATCTGCTGCTCCACTTGTAGTTGCTGTATATTCATACCAAGTTTCACCAAATTGACCTAATGTAATTTCATCTAATTTGATATTATCTGTACTAGCAATCTTACCATATCTATCAGTTTTACCTAAGCTTGTTTTTAATTTAGTTCTTACGTTATCTTGAATTTCATCTGTAGTTAAATCTTCTGCGATTTTTCCAGTTGATAAGTCAACTAAATACTCATCTCCATCATTTTCAGTAACTTTAGCATATTTTGTTCCGTATGCTTCGATTTTATCAGCATCTTCGATATCTGTTAATGCTTTATCGCTACCTGCGTTGTAATAAATACCAGTTTCATCATCTGATGTTTTATATCCATCATAAAGATATTTTCCACCATCAAATACTATTGCTTGATTTATAGTTCCTTCTTTTGTTTCTAATTTTTCAGCTGCACTAACACCAGTTACTGGTATTAATGAAACTACTGCTGCTGCTGCTACTAACATTGAAGTAGCTTTTGTCATTCTTTTTATCATTTGTATATTCCTCCTAAAGTTTTATCTTTTGGTTTATTAGTAATAATTTAGTTTGTTTAATAAGTTTTGGTTTTTAAATATCATTTTGGTTTACGAGTATTATTATAGCAACTTAATATTTTTTTGTCTATACCTTTTTCGAGTTTTTTGTATTAATTTGGTGTTTTTTATATCTTTTTTTAAATTAAACTATTGTTATTTTCTCAAAAACATTCTTTAATTTGAACAGAAATACTTTTATGTAATTTTTATCCATTTCGTATTGTAAAAATAACCTGTATTCTATGTTACTTTCTTATAATTGTGTTTAAAAAGGTTTAATGATACTTTTAAATTACCAATAATTCTACATTATTGAAAAAATACTGCCTTTTTGCACAAAAATATAAAAGCAATGGAAGCAATTCCTTGTAATAAATACATTTCTAAGTATTTTATAATTTAGTTTAATTCTCTATTGTCACTATAATATACAAACTTCAAGTCGATTTTTGGTATCTTTTTTCTTAATCTCACAATTATTTTATTATTTCAACCTTAATGCTAGCTGAATCTTTCGACTTATTTTGATTTTTCGACATAGAAATATATTAAATATAGGTCTAGTCTATTTCTATGTCTAAATAAACCTAATTTATTATGATTTTCTTTCTTAACTTACAATTTTCGCTTTTATATATCACACTTATATATACACCCTTACTTTTAATTTTGGGTATCATATTCAAATTTTAGATAAATTATTTTTAAATACTACTGAAACTTGAGTACTCCTTTATTAGATATTTTCTATAAAATATTTTTAATTTTACAGGTACGTATGTAACAAATAAAATAAAGGTAATATATTTGTACAATCTTAACAACTCATTTATACACATGCATTACCTTTATTTATAGTTATAAGCGTTTATATATTATTTCAAGCTATTATAACTTTTGTTTTAAGATACCACACCAGCTACCAGCAAAAATGTTACTACGCTCTTTCCCACCCTAGCAATTCTTTTTCTAGTTTTTCATAATCATAGTTTCGAGGTTCAAAGTTATTAAATCTCAATGTCTTATATTTATCCTGCTTATGGATTGATCCTTTTTTCCTTGAATCTGTGCTGCTTTCTGGATACCCTTCTATTTTCCAATTGTTTAATATACCGTTTATATAATTCATTCTAAGCCTATCGACTTCCAGTGCCTTATCAATGGCAGCCTTAACATTTTCTCCTCCATGATCATTTACAGCTAATTTAATCAAATCTAAGTTACTTCCCCTAATCTTCACATTGAGACTTTTAATATACTCAATTATCTCTCCCTCACCTACCACATCTTTACCGATAATGCCTTCATGTTTAATAAAGGACCTTTTCTCTTCTGATTCATACTCTTTTATATCATTCTCCTCCGTAGTTATCTGATTAATTTTCATGCTATTTTTACACTCTGACTCACTTTCTATTTCAACTATCTTTGCAATCATATCATTAATAGTTAAATCCCAATAACCAGCTTCACTCATTTCATTTTTTCTCTTTATGGAATCTTCCACTGAAATTTTCTCTAGATATAGGTCTTTTAAATTTTTCTTCTTATTAACTCCCATTATGATACATATATCTAAACCATCAATTCCTGTCTTCCATTTCTTCATATAATTTTCCGCCAATAAATTCACCTCTTCATCCCCTTTTTATATACGTTGTCACAAAAGGTAATTTTGATGATAACGTACTACAATTATAAACTCATATGATCTTCATAAATTAAAAAGCCACACATGTGTAAAATACATATGCGTGGCTTTTATATTTATAATCACGAAGCTAATCCTTTAATAAATCTAGTCATTTTAAATATCACTAGAAATCTGATTTCCATATCTAAGCAGTCATTCTTATTTATTTAACTAATGCTCCGTTATCTCCTAAAGCATACCCATCAATACTTGTGTTAGACAGCATATCCCCTGATAGACTTAAGTAATACCATGTTTCGTTATCATTTATCCAACCAGTTTGCATAGCTCCTTCACTATTTAAATAATACCATTTTCCATTGCTACTTGCCCATCCTGTTTTCATTACTCCTGAATTATCAGTTAGATACCAATTAGCTCCATCTTTAATCCATCCAGTAACATTATTTTCATCTTTAACGAATATCCAGTTGCCATTAGAAGTTTTATTCCATCCTCCACTAACAGCTCCTTGTATTGGTGTTTCACTTAAGATGTAGTCAGATCCTTTGGTAATCTCAAAGATTGCTATTCCATTTACAACAGGTACATTCACAGATACCAAACTTAATCTATTGTTAATCAAGTTGTAAGAATATAAATTCATGGTCTTATTATTATACTTAGAATCTATACTAGCCTGAATTGTTGCTTTACCTGGGAGCAAACCTTTATGAGCAAATGATAAAGTTACAACCTTGATTCCACCAATTAAATTGTTTATCATTGATACATTAGATGAAGTTGAACTTATTGCAGTATCTAAATCTAAAGCATTATTTACTGACACATCTTCTCCATCAAATGTCCACGAAGCATTGTTTCCAACTAATGTTAGCTTCTTATTTTGATTTCCTGCTAAAACTTCGAATATATCCTTTCCAACTGTTGATTGGCTTGATAAATTAACTTTTATAATAGGTCTAGTTGAATTCATAATTTGAGTTTTTATAATTGCTCCATCTGAAGATTTAATGGTTACAGTATCACCACTTGTAGTAACTGTTTCCTGATTGCTGCTAGAGCTTGAACTAGATGAACTTGAAGAAGATTTCTTCCTAACTGTCTCAGTGATTGATGCTTCTAATTTTCCTTCCTCTTTCGCAGTAATCTTTATAACAGTTTCTCTACTTTGTGTAGAAATATTCACTACCCATTTTCCATTTTCATCAGCTTTAGTCTTACCTATTTCCTTTTCTTCAACTTTTGTTTCAGTTACAACTTGTGCTCCTGCCGAAGTAGTATATTTAACTTCTTCCTCTACACTTAACACTATATCAGCTTTAGCTCCAGATGTTCCACTCACTTTATCAGTTGTTGTATAAATGTCCTTATCTAACGTTGGAGTTTTTGACACTTCCTGGTTACTTGATCCATTACCTGTGCCACCTGTGCCACCTGTTCCTCCTGAGTTACCTGGTTCATTAGGATTTGGAGTTTCCTTCACATAATCTTTCCAAGTGCCATCTTCAAACATTATAGAGCTTCCAAGTTTAACCTCAAACTCTGTTTTCCCATTTTTATCGGCAAGTTTATTATTTCCATCATTAATAATTATTGATACATCACCAAAAGATTTTGGAATTATAATACTATATATTTCATTACCTTCTTCTTTCATTTGCTTTCCTGGCCATGTTGTTGTACCTCCAGTTGTATTCCAATAATGGATATTAGGAATGCCAGTCCATGTGTCAGGAACTTTAACATAAACAGTTGAGCCAGCTTCTATATTATCAGTTGGATTTGTTGGTCCCCCTGGATTGGTTCCACTATCAGCCCCTGGTATATCATCTTCAGTAAATTCTCTCCAAGTATCTCCAGATAATATTAAAGTTTTCCCACCTTCAGCTTTAAAAGTTTCTGCCTGTTCCCCTTTACCGCTATTAAATATAACATTAGCATTTTCAAAACCATCTGGCATTGTATAGCTATATAAGTTATCTCCTTCATCTACCATGCTCACTCCAGGCCAATCAGTACCTGATCCGCCATCTTGCCAGTAATGAATTTTAACACTCTTCCAGCCTTTTGTATTTTTGAAATATACCTTTGATTTACTTACTAATTCGCCTGTAAGCTTACCATCGCTTTCTCCACTTGAAACAAATTCCATAGTGCTTCCAACTTTTGCAGATAAATCTACTGTTTGCTTACCATTGCCATTATTGAAAATTACCTTTGCTTTTTCATATCCCTTAGGAAGATTATAACTATATACGTTAATCCCTTCGCTGACCATACTTACGCCTGGCCACTCAATACTTGGACTTCCATCTTGCCAATAATAGATTTTTACATTGCTCCAGTTTTCTGTATTCTCAAAAAGAACTTTAGTTACACCTTGGCCTGCTACTGCTGGTGCTTCAGGTTCTTCTAGATCATCTGTAGTGAAATCTCTTAAACTTCCATCATCATAAATCTTTGATTCTCCTGCAAATAATTCATATCCGCCACTGCTTGGAAATTTATTGTTTCCATCATTAAATATTACATTAATGTTTTGGCAATTACTTGAGAAAGTGTAAGTATATAAGGTCTCAGTACCATCTACCTTTGTCATTTTAGTTCCAGGCCATGTACTTAGATCTGTAGTGACTTTACTATCACTGTTTCCATCTATTTTATACGCATATACATTTGGTTCTACCCAATCACTTGGTTTCCTGAAATATATTTTAGAAGTTCCTGCTTCAACATATTCCTTCCAAGTTCCATCTTGCCCATCTCCAATTGGTTCACATATCATTGTACTATTAGCTGGTGCTAAAAATCCTCCTGATGCTGGAATTTGCTTACCGCTACTAGTATTAAATAAAATTTGGGCACCTTCAAAGGCTTTAGGTAAGGTATAACTAAACAATCCGTTACCCTCATTAGTCATTGCTACCCCTGGCCATCCACCATTGACTTCCTTAAATCCGCCAGAATTTGTATAGAAGTATACATTTACATCTGACCACCCTTGAGTATTTTTAAAGTAAACCTTGGAAGTTCCTTGGACTTCTTCATCTGGTGTTACGTTTGGATCAATTAGCGAATCATAAGAACTGTCATAGGCTTTCCATTGCCCCTCATCGTATACCATGTTTCCGTTTGTTGCCAAGTCTAAGGTACTTGACTTATGACCATCATAATTATCATTAAATTGTACTTTAGCGTCAGCCCATCCTTTAAGTTCATATTTATAAAAACCGTTTCCAACTTTGGTCATTTTCACTCCTGGGAAAGAAGCATTATTTTCATTATAATCATTATTAATATAAACATAAGGTACAGTCCAGTCTGCTGGTTTTTTAAAGAAAACTGTAGCAACAGAATTTGGATCTTTTTTAATATAATCATATTCTTCGTTAGCTTCACCATCTAAATTACTTGCCTTTACAACAACTTTTATTTTTGCTCCTGCAGCCTCATTATCTCCAATAGTTATTTTCTGTCCATCAGTATAAGCTGTTTCTGTACCTCCATTTATTGAATATACAGCATTATCAGAATTTTTAGCATGCAGAGATAATTCTAACGTATTGGAAAATGTGCAATTTTCCTTATCAATAGACACCTCTGGTAAATTAATTGGTGTTTCCTTAAATCCACCATCATAAAGTACAGTAATTCCTTTTGGAAGAGTTCCTGTTAATTGTGATCCATCAGAAGTAAATGTTCCTCCAGGGGTTGCACAGTTTTCATAAGTTTTAGCTACCAATTTAGTAGCTGTGCTAAAATCCGCAATCTCATCTCCAAAGTTTACAAATACAACACCTTTATCTCCACGTTCTATCATCATAATCTTACTAGATAATTTAACTACGTTTTCATTTTCTCCGATCATAGCATTATGAAATTTATTTATAGCAACTACATCTGGATTCTTCCAATTGCTATCACCTTCATCTCCAATATTACCTTGAAGCTTTGTTCTACCTGCTGTTCTGTTAAAGAATAGTGGTGTTGAAGCTGAACGAGAAGCAGTAAGTGCCCATCCATTTCTAATTTGCTCAGCAGTCAGAGCTGTCGACTCTTCTGAATCATTTGCATAAGTATCATGAGATTCTACCCAAGTTACTAAGTCCGATGGATCAACACCGCTTGGAATATTATAGCTTTTGTAATTACTAAAATTTGAATCACTCAAGTTTGGACTTACATTACTGCCAACCCCTACGATGCTTCGTATAGCTCCACCAAAATTACTTGCTGTAACATCTATAAGCTTTGTATAATTTGCAAAATTATCTGCTCCACCTTGAAGTACTTCTCCATAAACAAAAGGAGTTTTATCGTTATAAGTTTTTAATCCTCCTAAAACATTAGGCCAGTAATTACTACTTGTCTTATCATCGTCAAGAGGACTTGGAAGTTCTATATGCTTAGCCGTGTCAAATCTGAAGCCATCAGCTCCATCTGTTAAGCATTCTTCCAAGAATGTTCTTATCATGCCCTGCACATCAGCATTTGATGTGTTTAAATCCGGGAGACCTAGACCTCCATGAGTTACTTCATATCTGTCATTCCAATCTTTAACACCATGAAGTGGCAAATGCCAATAATTTTCATATTCAGCACCTTGAAAGGTTACCTGCGGAGCTATTGTAGTGCTGCCATCACCTTCATTATTACCGGTATGATTTGTAACTACATCAACAATAATTTTTAATCCTTCATCATGTGCTGCATCACACATTGCCTTAAACTCTTCCTTAGTTCCAAGCTGAACGTTCCCAACCTTAAAAGCAATTGGCTGGTACAATAAATACCATTTAGAATTAGTTCTAGCCGAGTCATCTTTACTTGGCTCAACAGGTGATACTTGCACTGCTGAATAACCTGCCTCCTTGATCTTTGTAACATTATCTTTAACATTATTAAAGGACCAATCCCAAGCATGAAGTATCGTCCCCTGCTCATCTTCGCTGGTTAATTTAGTAATTGTTGTAGAGCTCGAAGTCGCTGCTTTAGCTATAATAGTACTTGGTGCGAAAGAAATAAGCATACTAAATGCTAAGACTGATGCAATTAAACTTTTCAAACTCATATGTTTTTTCTTCATTCTTTTCCCCCCATAAGTGTATATTTATTTTTGGTACCGTTTCCAAGTTAAGTGAAAATAAAATCTCTATAATATAAATCCCCTCACTTTATATTGGTATCGATTCCAATTATTCTTGAACACCTCCTATAAAAAAATTATTAGTATTATATATTTTTATAATACGTTTTCATTAAATGAAATACTTATTAGAATTTCATTTTAATTCTATTCTAGTATTTATCTATAACTTTATCAATATATTTTTATATTACTGTATAAAATTCCAAAACTTTAATTTATTTTTAGCATTTATGCATTTACCTATAATATTGTTATTTTATACATATTGAAAATTCATATTTATTTAATTTCCTCATTTATTTTATTATTTATGGTACCATTAAAGACATTTTTCTAAAAGTCAAATCTGTGTGCTAATATTTTTTATACTAACTCTTATTTTCCTATAAAATATCTGGTTTAATTGCTACATACTAGAATGTAACTTTTAATTATAATTTATAAAAATTCAAGTACTACTAAGTCAGTTCATAATTAAATTATTTTTCTTAACAATTCTTTTGGAATATATTAATTGCGTGTTAGAGAATAATTGATATTAACATATTTTTATTTTTCCATATTTAATTTAAGCATGTAACTAAAAATTTTGAATTAATAGAACGATAAAAAGTTCGTAAATTAATACGAACTCTCCCATAATGAACAATAACTTACTTGTTATTTAAATATTGGACTATATCATTAGCTAGCAATTCTGATCTTCGAATTTCACCTTGATTTGTACAATGATAATAGGTATCATATATATATTCACGCGAAAAAATGTAATCATCTATTTTTGATATGACAGGTGCCTCTATATTCTCAATAATGCCTTTTTCAAATTCCTGTGTATAACTTGTATTCGGTTCTAAAACCTCATTCTCTATTGGTGGAAAAGTGATTAATAGTTTAGCCCCTTTATTATTAACATATGTATTAAATTCATTTATATATCCAACCGTTTTTAGGCTAATATCACTGTTCTTCAGAACCAATTTCCCAACTGTACTAGGATTAGGAAAATTACTTTGCGGGCGATCATAGATCATGTTTCCATCTTTAAACGATGAACTTTGATAAACTCCACCACTTTCTAATTTTTTATTAAATAAAAAGTATTCTATCTTGGTTAGAGCAAACTTAGGAAAGTATTTAACAACATCAACCATATTATCACGTGGAATATATTTATACAATTTAATATTATTATCAATACCTGTTACTATCAAATCCGCTTGAGTGCTTGGATCTTTAATCCAGTGTTCATATTCACAACCAAGGATTACAATATCATTTTTTTGAATATTTGCCTTAGACAGTTCACATTCAAATTCTATTCCCATGCCTGCATGTAAAGCTAAATTTACAACAGGCATATTTGTCTTTTTTGAAATGACTTCTTCATTTATACCAAAAGCGCCACTTGAACCAGATAAAAAAATTATCTTTGGCGATTGAGTTTCAACTAGACGTTTGTATTTACCATTAATAGCGTATTGGTATGTATCATTAAATTGTGGAGGAATAATCTCTGTTATAATAAAAAATAATGATATAATTGTGAGTAATACAAAAGTCACTGCTTTTACAATAAATTTTTTCATCTTTTCCACCTCTAAAATTTATAATATATAAATGCGCTTGATGTTCCCGTTTCACCGTATATCCCAAGTATTATAATAGAACAAACGCTTATAAAATAAAGAGTCCAACGGAATGAAAAGGATTGTTGAGCAATAGTCTCTCGTATATTAATTTTTCTTTGTAAAGAACTTACTATAATCATAACAAATATAGATATCACTATTATTCTAAAATTAGTTGCATCAAGCCCCATTGAATAAAACACATTGTATACAGGATCTCTGTTAATAATAGATAAAACTATTGATTTTATCATATGTAAAGCATTCCTTAAACCATCAGCCCTAAAAAAAATCCACGCGAAATTAACAAGTGAGAATGTCACCATTATCTTGTATAGCTTATGACCAAACGATTGGCGATTTATCCCGAATGTTTTTACAATTAAGTTTCTAAAAGGCATTAAAATAATACCTATTATTTGATAAATTCCATGTAAAAGTCCCCAAGCTATATAATGTAAACCAACACCATGCCATACTCCACTAACAAAAAACACAATCAGAATATTTACACATTTTCCACAAATACCCTTTCTGTTTCCACCTAGAGGAAAGTATAAATAATCTCTGAACCAACTACTCAATGATATGTGCCATCTTCTCCAAAAGTCTTGAATTGACTTAGCAAAATATGGTCTATCAAAATTCTTCATAATATTTATATCTAGTACTTGAGCTGCACCTCTCGCTATATCTGTACATCCCGAAAAATCTGCATAAATCTGCAAAGTATAAAATAGACTTGCTAGAAAAATGTGATATCCACTATAAGATTGATAATTGTCAAAAACTTGATTTACTAAAATATTAGCTCTATCAGCTATTACTAGTTTCTTAAAAAAACCAAAAACCATTAATTGAAATCCAAATTTCACATTATCATAATTGAAATTCTTCTCTTTATAAATCTGAGCTGCAAGTGAATCGTACCTTCCAATTGGCCCTTGCAAAATTTGAGGAAAGAATAGTAAAAACAAGGCATATTTAAAAATATTTTTCTCCGGCTCATATTTATTTCTATATACATCAATACAATATCCGATCGCTTGTAGAGTATAAAATGAAATTCCTAGAGGTAATATAAGTGTAAGAGTTGGAAATCTTGTTGAAATATCCCATATTTCAAATATTGAATTTCCCAAATTAATGAAATAATTATAGTACTTCAAGAAAAATAGTATACCTATATTTATAATCAGAGCGATAATTAAAATAAAACTTTTATGTCTTCTAACAATATTGATATTTTTATCTGTTTCATCAACATTACTATTCAAAATCTGCTGATTTTCACTTTTTTTTTCTATAAAAATAGCACAATAGTACGTAGTTATCGTGGTAATAACTATGAATATAATAAATTTAGGTCCTGCATACATGTAAAAAATTAAACTTACTACCAAAAGAAATATCCATTGAATTTTTTTTGGGACTAAATAATATAAGAATGAAATAATTAAGAAAAAAATTATAAAATTAATCGAATTAAAAATCATATATACCTCCTAATTAATTGCACAATAGAATTATGGAATACTTTACTACCAAAAATCATTTAACACTAATTTATTTTTAACTTAACAATATCTCCTTATCACAGAAACACTTTTCGGTTTTGTGATTACATTGAAGTTAATTATTAAATAGCTAACAAGTACTTTACAATAATAAAACAGACAAGAACTAGCTCATCTGCTTTATAATTAAATTAAAATATTTTATTCACTATTATTTAAATTCAATCATAACTAATGCTATCACACAATATTCATAGAATGTCCAAAATATCCTTACTATTGAACATTAATATCAACGCGTTCCTTTTCTCCAAAATAAGTTATTCCTTCTTCTACCATTTGATATTCAAGATATGTAGCATTACCTGATGGAGCTTGAAAATCATGCAATGTAAATGTATATTCTTCATTAGGCTTAAGTTCAAAGTCATCTGGAAAATTCACTCTATAACCACGATCCTGTCCATCTTGCCAAATACAAAGTCCTATATTTCTTTTTTTACTCAATACTTCGTTAGTTGTATTTTTCACTGTAATATCAATATTATATTTTTCACCATGCTTAACTTCTACCGGCGTATTGTGAGAAATTATCTCTGCACTTGGATCCTTCAATTTGCCATATATCAACAAAGGATCTGCTTGTTTCAATAGTGTTGTAATATATCTTTCTGTTCTTTCGAAAACTACTACATTTGGTCTTACTTCATCAACTATTGAATTTTTAATTCTATCTGACCAAACATATGTAAACTCAGAACTGTTTTCAGCAAATAATTCAGGAATTTTCCAACGCCCAAAAAAAGAATCTCCATACATTAATATTTTCGGTCCTTTTAGTGATGGATTAATATATGTATAGTTACCATTTGAAAGATAATTATCATTCTTCTGTTCCCTATATATTAAATCTAATAACTGCTTATTTTGTATTTCACTTGCACTAGGTGATACTATTTTTGTTGCATTATAATTTTCCTCTGGAAGTAATGTAGCATCTCCCATAATAGCAGAGAACTCTCCTCTATATGTTGCTTGTACCTGTTCAATACTAGCTGGTAAAGAATTAATTATACCAAACCTATTTAGTTCATTAACAGTATACTTATATCCTATATAAGCTCCCTCATCATTCCAATGAGTATCTGTTTTAAAAAATACTTGTTGACCATTTTCTTTAGCTTTCAACACTTCACCTTTAGTGTTGATAACTTTTATTGTAGTATTTTCTTTCAAATATCTTGCTACAATATCCATTGGAGTCTCTCTAATTTCAAAATTTGCTTCAGCAATTTCTTCAGGATAAATACTTACTTTACTTGGTGTTAATACCAATACATATTCTATTCCTCTTTTAGCCAAGGCTTTTTGTATAGATTCCTGTTCATTTTTTATAGCAACTAACATTTCTTCAGTCAGTGGATATTTTCCATATGCTATCTCAAGATTGTAATCATTATTATAGAAATACCAATCATCTTTTCCTATTTTAACCAAAGGATTGGGCGAAGTTTTAAATATATCATAATTAATGCTGGTATTCATTTTAACAAAAAATTCTCTAAATCCAATATTATCCTTTATCCACGCATTAAAACTTGCTGGAAAATCCTTGCTAATTCTCCCTACTTCATCTAATATTTTAGGAAAACTTGCTAAATACCTATTCTCCGTAACAGACAGTTTATTTTTTGTTCTATTTATACATAATAGTGGTGCCGTAATCATTATTATAAAGCATAATACAAATATAACATTTATTTTCATAATTTTTTTCATAATCTACACCACACTTTCTAAAATTTAAAGTATATAAAAGCATTATAAGTTGAAGTCATAACACCCATTATTGAAATTAAAAATATTATAATTAAATAACTATTTATAACTATTTCTTTTAAATATGTACCATCTATCACTTTAAATATCCCACCAAGTGTTTCCTTTAATGGAATACTTGCAACTAGAGCTATCGATATTATGGTAATAATTTTAAGTGTTAAATACCAAAATATTGTAAATCCTAGATTTTTAGTGCTTACCACACCGAACATAACACCAATATAATTTAATGCATAATTAATATCTGGAGCTCTAAATAATACCCAGCCTAACATTACTATTAACATCGCATATATCCACTTTATAATTTTTGGTAATTTTATGTTAATATTGTTTCGATTTAAAAATTTCTCTATGATTAAGAATAATCCATGCCACAATCCCCAAATAATAAAGTTCCATGCTGCGCCATGCCACATACCTGTAACAAAAAATACTACTAGTGAATTAAAATATACATTACCTCTGCGATTTCCACCTAATGGTATATATACATAATCTCTAAACCACGTAGATAAAGAGATATGCCATCTACGCCAAAATTCTGTTATGCTTGTAGATATATATGGATAATTAAAGTTTTCCATGAAATCAAATCCGAACATCTTACCTAATCCTATTGCCATATCACTATATCCACTAAAATCAAAATAAATTTGTATCGTATAACAAATTGCCCCTACCCAAGCTATTGCTATACTATTTTCAATAGGAGCTTTTGCAAAAATCTGATCTACAATTATTCCTAACTGATCAGCTATAATTACTTTCTTTGCCAATCCAATAATAAATCTCCTTACCCCATAAGAAAACTTTTCTACAGAACATTCTCTATTTTCTATTTGTTGATATACATCTTTATATCTTGCAATAGGACCTTGAATAATTTTAGGAAATAATGTCATATATAATGTAAAGTTAACAGGACTCTTTTGAACTTCAACTTTTCCCATATATAAATCCAGTGTATATGACATTCCTTGAAATGTAAAAAATGAAATACCCAGTGGTAAGGCTATATTCATTAATGAAATGCTAGTCCCAAATATTCCATTGGCTGATGAAATAAAGAAATCCATATATTTAAAATAGAATAACAAGCTTAAATTCAATAGCACTGTTATTATTAATATAAATTTGTTTCCTAACTTATCAAAATTTGTTTTTGCATAATATATGCATAATCCCATTAAATAATTTATTATTATTGACGCCATAAGTACAATAATAAACTTCGGCTTATCTACCGCATAAAATCCTAATGATGCAATAATTAAAAAAACATTTCTATATTCTTCTTTCAACAAGAAATAGCCAAGTAAAACTATTGGTAAAAATACAAATAGAAATATCGTTGATGAAAAAACCATTTAATCATTCCTACTTTCTCTTAAATAAATAATATACTTTTTTCATAAGATTCCACAAAGGCTTTGGTGTATATTTCTTTATTAATCCTTTTAGGCCTACTTCTCGTGACCATATAAAATGAAAATTATTTTTTATTTTCTCTCTCATATCAAGTAAACTAGTAGTTTGATATTTATGAAATAATTCTCCATTAATTTCTCTTAACATATAATTTAGATTTGTTATTTCAATTCTAGCAAAATCATCTGACATAACCCAAGCTGGATAGTATCCTTCATGTTGAGGTATAAAAGCGTATATTCTTTCTATCGCATGTAATATAGTCCCGTCAAAACCATTTGGCTCCTTAGGAAAATCTTCGTATTTCCATCCATAATCAAATAGTGTTTTCATTGCCTTTGGTCTAAACCAAAACATTGTTCCTAGCGGCGCAATTGGCTCTTGCTCCCAATAAACATTACATTTTAATCCTAACTTTTCAGCCAATGATAATGTATTGAAATAATTATTAGCCCATTCCATACCTACTATTTGATAAAAATTACCATGATTTGGTGGTGGTGGTGTCAATAACCCTAGTCTAGGATTTCGCTCAAACGTTTCTATAATATTCTCCACATATTCTTTACTCGCTAAATTATTTTCAAAACATTTATATGAAAAAGATTCGCCATTGCAGTATGGTTCCATTTGAGTAGTTTTTTTATCATGAACAAAGCATATATAATCATAATCATTTACATATGGTGCACATCCAACTAATAGTGATGAAACATCTCTACCTCTATTTTCAATTTTAATAAGTTTAACATCGTTAAATGGAAGATCTGTAATCTTCTTTTTTAGCAATTCATATGTTTCATCTACTGGTGTTGTTATTATTAAATCAGAAGTTTGAGGCATAGACTTAGCATAATTTAAGCAATAATCAATCAAATCTGAATAATATATATGCATCATTAAAGCTATCTTTTTTTCTTCAGTTGATTCTTTTGCAATCAAATGTTTCTTAGGCAAAATATAGTTCAAATGCATTAATCTTTTAATATTTCCCATATTCTCAGTTCTTAAGAGATTATCCCAAATTAAATTAACATCATAATCTAAACTATTCTCTATATATTCAAAAGTATCGACCGTTGTATTTCCAACAGTGTCCGTTATAATATCCATATAATTTTGTGTAAAAGATTTTCTTTTCATTACTGGACATCTTCTATTTTTTATAAGTTCATATGACATCATCATCAAAGGATATCTTGTATATCCTTGTAGGTCATCTGTATTAATATATACTTCTGATTTAAATCCTAGATCATTAAAATCTTTAGTAAAAATAGCTTCATAATATCCTACTGAATCAGCATAAGAGTTTATCTGGGGCATATTTTCCCAGAAAACTTGATACTCAGTGCTTTTAATCATACTTTGTCTTATAACAAGAAAACTAGATTGAATATGTTCAGGTATATATCCATATTTGCAAGTACCAAATGAATCCCAACTTACACTATGATGTTTAGTTATCCCCCAAAAATCCAATTCCTTTTTGTTCATCTCATGAAACATATCTTTAAATGGATAAAGTGGACCATACATAGTATAATTCATTAAAATCACTTCATCAAATTCAGACAACTTTTCCCAACCATATCTTTCAAGCCCTTCTTTATAAGCCCAAACATCAAATCCAATGTTTTCTCTTACCAATATATTAGAAGTATATTTTTTTATTTTTTCCTCGCCTTCAGGTAACAGTTTACCATTACATACTACCAAAAGCTCTGTTATATTTTTATTTAAATCTTCAAGCATATATGGAATATAATCATCTACTATTCCATCTTTATCGTAAAAAAAATATATAGCTAATCTATTAATTTCTTTTTTTTCAGATAATATCATTTCTATTCTCCTATTATTTATTCTTTCTTAAAAATTTAGTCCATCTCCATGACCGTGAATTTTCCATGTTAAATATTTTTTTTCTTAATTCAAATATCTCTTGTTTAAATTTATTTTCTTTTTCTTCAATTAACTCTTTCATATTTATTTCATTCTCACGATACCATTCTACAGCTCTATTAAGCTCCCCAACTTTTTCAACATGCCAATTAACGCTATCTTCCAGTTCTTTTATATAATTATCCTTTTCTCCTATACTAGTTTGAACATTTTTTTCGTTTTCACGGTACCATTCTACTGCCGTGTTAAGTTCATGTATTTTTTCAACATGCCAATTAACACTATCTTCCAGTTCCTTTATATACTTATCCTTTTGTCCTATTAATTCTTCGGCATTTTTAAGATTTTCCTTATGCCATTTTAGTTGCTGTTCATACCAGAGACGTTCTCCTTCGACAATATTATGATTTTGAACATTATTTGCTTTACCTTTTAGAGCATTTCCTAATATTTCAACAACATCTGTTTTAGGTTCATCTTGTAACCTTTTCAATTGTTGCGGTATCGAGCTTTTTGGCAACTTAGTAAGCTTAAACAGTATTTGTAAACCATTATAGTTAGTTGAATTTTCTAATATTTTAAACAATTCATAGTAATTATTTTTTATTACATTTAAAAAATCATTATTATAAAAAGTAGCCCCTAAATACTCACAATCAAATTTAATATCATCAAATGTTTCATTAATTTGTTCAATCCAATCAATAAATGAAGTTTTAGTAAAAAATTTAAGATGTGTATTATCTAATATTCCCATATCCTGATAATTAAACTTGTCATTCATAAGATTTAATAGTATATCTATATGAGATACATTCGGAACACTTATTAAAAATATTCCATTTTCCTTTAATAAACCCGCGAACTCTAATAGTATTTTAGTAGGGTTAACTATGTGTTCAAATACATCTGATATAATAATAACGTCAACTTCCTTAACTGTATTTTCAAATTCCTTATATGTAGATGATGTCTTATTAGTTACATCTAAAAGGAAAACCTTATTATATTTTCCACTTTTCTCTGCATATTGGATAGCTTTTTCATCTAAATCTATTCCATAAATAGTACAATTTTTCTGTTTTAATGTTTTTCCAAAATTACCTTGTGCACATCCAACATCTAAAACAACACTATTTTCAGGGACCTCTTTAGCCAATAAATATACGTTATTTAATCCTTTCGTTTCTTCCGCATTAAAATCTTCTATATAATATCTATTTTCACCTTCAGTTTCTAAAGTAAAAAATTTATTTTTCTTGCCATTTGCTAACTCCAAGTTAATTCCTCCTTACTTCTCAAGAATAGTTTTTATCTTAGAATTATCTCCCCATACAGCTGGTGAGTCATATTCTCTATCAGGAAAAGCACCATATTTTAACTTAATTCTAAAGTTATTTTCTTTGATAAAACTTTCAACTTTTTCTGCCAAACTCATTGGAACTCCACTACAACAATTAATTATTCCACCTATTTCATCTTGCATCACACAAGCTGAAATTTGTTTTGCTAAATCTTCTACTCTAATAAAATCATATTTATTTTTTCCAGTTGTAAATGGGAAAAATTCTTTATCTTCTTCTTCTGCAAGTATTATTTTAGCAAAAATGGAATTATTTCTTTTATCATCACCATAAATATAATAAGCCCTTAACCATTGAAATACTACATTTTTATCCTTAATTAATAGTTGAGTACTTTTTCTAAGTGCATCTTTAGCTATTCCATACATACTAATTGGATTAGTTGGTGTATTTTCATCTATTGCCCCTTCATGGTATCCTATCTCATGCATAGTTCCCATCACTGCTAGATGCTTAAGCCCACCATCTATCATATTTTTAATAAACTCGAAGTGTTTGGATAGATATTCCATATGAGCATTAGAATTATGAATAAAACCGTCTTTCCATGCCATATGAAGAAGAACATCTGGACAATCTAATTCTTTATATATATCAGTAGCTCCAGAAAAAATATCTGCTTCAACAATAGTTGCTCTACTATCAATATTATTTACATATAAATCTGTTGCAATTACATGTGCACCCATATCTAAAAGTGATGTTACTATATGCTTGCCTATATATCCACCCGCACCTGTAACTAATATTTTTTTCATAAACTCAAACCTCCTATACTACTTCTATAAAAGCTTCACAAACCTTGCTTGCTTCTCCAATCATTTTAATTTTTCCCTTATCAAGCCAAACTACCCTATCACACATCTTACCTAAACTTTCAACATCATGGGATACATAAATAACTGTGCTACCACCATTCATAAGTTCTACCATGCGCTTATAACTTTTCTTTTGAAAAGACATATCTCCAACTGATAAAATTTCATCTACAATTAAAATATCTGGCACAACTATTGTAGATACTGAAAATGCAAGCCTAGCTACCATACCTGATGAAAAATATTTTACTGGCACGTCTTTAAAATCCCAAAGTTCTGCAAAATCAAATATCTCAACTACTTTTGAAGTTATAAAGTTTTTACTGTATCCTAAAACAGCACCACTTAAATAGATATTCTCCAGTGCTGATAATTCAAAATCAAATCCTGTGCCAAGTTCTATCATTGGTGCAATTGTACCATTAACTACAACACTTCCACTACTAGGTTTCATTATTCCCGCTAAAATTTTTAGTAAAGTTGATTTTCCCGCACCATTTCCTCCAATAATACCTAATATCTCACCCTTTTTTACTTCTAAAGATACATTATTTAGCGCTAAAAAAGGTTTTTTATCTAAAACATCATCATCAATCTTTGCGAATAATCTTTCCTTTAAACTTTTTACTTTACCACGATTAAGGTCAAATTTCATTGTTATATTGCTAGCTTTAATCATAATTTCCTCCCTTAACTATAATAAATAAACTTATCTTGCGACTTTACAAATACAAATGCACCTACTATAAATGTTCCTATACCCCATAATGCACAATAAATAAAACTACTTATGCTAGGCACAATACCATTTAATGTAATTTGCCTTAAAAAATCTATAAATATATATAAGGGGTTTGCCTTAAAAATCGGCTGAACTGCCGTTGGAATAATATCAATAGGATATAATATTGGTGTAGCATACATCCATATAGTTAAGAATACTCCATATAAATGTTGAGTATCTCTGAAAAATACTTGCAATGCTGATAATATGAATGACATCCCTGAAGAAAATAGTATTAAGAATATTAGCATAAATGGTACCAGAATTATTCCCCACCATATTTTAATCCCCATAAATGACCCTAATATAAAGAATACTACTACCGATATTCCTAAATTAATACCGGCAGATATAACTTTAGAAAATGGTAGAATAAATTTAGGGAAATAAACTTTCGTAATTAATCCAAAGTTCCCAACTATGGAATTAATAGCAGTATTTGATGCTTCAGAATAAAAATTAAAAACTGTTAATCCTGATAATAAATACATCTTATAATTATCTACTGATCTAAATACTTGGCTAAATACAATACTTAATACTATCATATTAAGTAATGGGTTTAACACGCTCCATAAAACTCCTAACATACTTCCACGATATTTTATCTTAAAATCTCTTTTTACAAGCTGAGATAATAAAAACTTAAATTTACTAAGTGATATGATTTTTTTTACTAAATTCACGTTATACTTCCTTTCTTTGATCTTTAGATAATAAATACCTTTTTACAGCGTCTTCCCAATTAGGTAATAGACTAAATCCACCACTTTCAAGACTTCTTTTTGATAGCCTAGAATTAAGTGGTCTTATAGTCACACTTTTGTATTCCTTAGATGATATAGGATTAATTTTGCAACTTATATTTTTTATCTCTAACACTTTCTTTGCTAAATCTGCCCACGAGCAAAATCCCTCATTTGTTGCATGATAAATACCATACTTATTCGTTTCAACTACATCACAAATTAGGCATGCTAAATCAACAGTATATGTAGGGCTACCCAATTGGTCAAACACAACATCTATAACTTCTTTTTCTTTTCCTAAATTAATCATTGTATTAATAAAGTTATTACCATTTAATCCAAATAGCCAAGATGTACGTATTATAAAATATTTATTTAAATGCTCTAAAATTGCTCTTTCTCCCTGCATCTTTGACATTCCATACTTTGATAACGGGTTTACATTATCAGAAATCTCATACTCCCCTGTTTTTGTTCCATCAAAAACATAATCAGTTGATATGTAAACCATCTTTATATCTAGATCTTTACAAGCTATTGCTATATATTCTGTTCCTCTATAATTAATATCAAAACACTTTTTTGTTTCACCATCTTCTATTTCAGCTTTATCAACTTGAGTATATCCCGCACAATGTATTACACAAGTGGGTTTTAAATCTGTTATAAAATTTATCACATCTGTTTTGTTTGTTAAATCAAGGTCTTGAATATCTATCCCTTTACTATCTATTCCTCTTTTATCCAATTCCTTCACAATATCATAGCCTAACTGTCCATTAACTCCAGTAACTAAAACCATATTATTCTACTCCTTTATAATATACCTTTTTTAGTTAGATTAATAATATATTTAAATATAGTATTAGACAAAAAAGGTAAAAAAATTTCTATTAAAATAGAAATCTTATGAAATTTTTTATATTTAATCATTAGTTTTAAATCTGTAATCGAAGGCCTAAAAAAGTAATTTTCTCTTGCCTCTATCCATATGAGGCATTCATTAATATGTTGACTTATTTCATAATTGAAGCTTAATCTTTGTTTTAAAGTGATGTAACGTTCAAGAATGTCATGTATTCTTACCTTAAAATATGTTTGTTTATCATATATTCCAGTTAGAATCCCAGTTTGATTAAAACTATGTTGCCTATACCTTACTAAAGGTCTATTTATAAAGCTTATACTTCCATGAATAGCCGCTATAATAGAAATCCATTGATCGTGAACTAATGTGTTTTCAAAAGGTATAGCTTTTTTTGCTATATCCTTTCTAACCATCATAGCACAACCTGTAACGAAATTGCTCATAAGTAATCCCTTTGCTAAGTTATAGCCTGATTTAAAATTATGCCTTTTTCTTATTTGAGTTATACTGTCAGCTATTTTCTCACTATCTTCATTAATTATAGAAAGATCACTACACACAAGAGTAACATCTTTATCTAGAAACTTTTCTGCCATTAATGTTATTTTCTCCTCTTCCCAAATATCATCTTGATCACAATATGCAAATAGATTCCCTTCAGCTACTTGGGTGAGTTCTTCAAAAGCTTTATTAGAGCCTCCGTTTTCTTTTCCTCTTATTAGCTTATATGAAAAATTAGTAATATATTTTTGAAAATATTCTTCACTAGTTGGGCACTCTGGACAATCATCATAAATCAATAGTTCTAGATTTTCATAAATTTGGTTGTTTAATGAAATCAGCTGCTCTATAAGCCAAGTCTCATTTGGCTTATAGACAGCTAATAAAATAGATACTAGCGGCTTATCTGTTTCCATACATTGTTTCATAATAACTTTGATATTCTCCACTAATTATATTTTCCCACCAAACCTTATTATCTAAATACCACTTAATAGTCTTTTTAATGCCTTCATCAAAAGTCGTTGTAGGAAGCCACCCAAGTTCATTGTGAATCTTTGTTGGATCTATAGCATATCTCATATCATGCCCTTTTCTATCCCCAACATATTTAATTAAATCTTCTGATTTTCCTAGTTCATGAATAATTGTTTTTACGACTTCTAAATTTGTTCTTTCATTATGCCCACCAATATTATAAACTTCCCCAACTCTGCCATTATGAATAATTAAATCAATTGCTATACAATGGTCTTCAACATATAACCAATCACGTACATTTTCTCCTGTTCCATAGACAGGTAGATCTTTATCATTTAATGCATTTGATATCATTAATGGAATTAATTTTTCCGGAAAATGATATGGTCCATAGTTATTAGAGCACCTTGAAATTGTTACTGATAATCCATATGTTCTATGGTATGCTCCAACTAAAAGATCCGCTGATGCTTTACTCGATGAATATGGACTAGACGTATGAATAGGAGTCTCTTCTGTAAAGAAAAGATCTGGTCTATCAATTGGCAAGTCTCCATATACCTCATCAGTAGATACTTGATGATATCTCTTTATCCCATATTTTCTACATGCATCCATAAGTACAGCTGTACCTATAATGTTTGTCTTTAAAAATATTTCTGGATTTTCAATTGAACGATCTACGTGGCTTTCTGCTGCAAAATTAACTACCATATCTGGATGTTCTTTTTCAAACATATCATATACTGCATCTCTATCAGCAATATCAATTTTATAAAAACTAAAATTAGGATTATTTTGTACCGACGCTAAGGTTTCCATATTTCCAGCATAAGTTAAAGCATCTACACATATTATTTTATAATCATTATATTTCTTAAGCATATAGTGTACAAAGTTTCCGCCTATAAACCCTGCACCACCTGTTACAACTATCTTCATAGTATACTCTCCTTAATATTCATATCATATTAATAAATTATTTATATTCTCCTACATAATCAAAAACAAACACTAAATTATTCAGTATATATAAAAGTACAATCACAATCTTTAAGTAATGGTGCTTTTTTATCTTTTTCC
The DNA here is from genome assembly GCF_003575225.1 of Clostridium chromiireducens. Lineage (NCBI taxonomy): Bacteria > Bacillati > Bacillota > Clostridia > Eubacteriales > Clostridiaceae > Clostridium > Clostridium chromiireducens. The sequence goes on from NZ_QXDJ01000001.1 coordinate 1,140,991, forward strand.
GAAAGAATTGGATTTTCTATTCCCCATTCAACGCCTATTTCCGGATCGCAATAGCTTATGCTTCTATCACTTTCGTAATTATAGTAATTATCAGTTTTATATACAAACTCCACATCATTTGTTAAAGTTAAAAAACCATGTCCAAATCCCCTCGGAATGAATAATTGCTTTTTATTTTCTGCAGAAAGTTCTACTGCAACCCATTCTTTATATGTAGGTGATCCTTTTCTCAAATCTACTGCCACATCAAGCACTGCACCTCTAACACAACGCACTAATTTTGCTTGAGCATGTTCTCCATTTTGAAAATGAATTCCTCTAAGTATTCCTTTTTCCTTCGAATATGATTGATTATCCTGTACAAAATCACAAGCTATTTCTGGAGATTTAATTCTAGAATAAGTTTCCATGAACCATCCTCTTTCATCCCCAAAAACTTGGGGCTCTATTATATATACCCCTTCTAATTTTGTTTCTATTAATTTCATATTTATTCTCCTCTTTTACTCAAACTGAATCACAATCAGTTAATATACAATTTTACCCATAGCAACATTTTTTAAATGTTGTCCATATGGACTTTTTCCATATTGTTCTGCACTTTCCAATAAAGTATCTTTGTCAATCCAACCATTTTTGTAAGAAATTTCTTCCAAGCACGCTATTTTAAGACCTTGTCTAGTTTCAATTACTTTTACATACTCTGAAGCCTCAGTTAAACTATCTACAGTTCCTGTATCAAGCCATCCGTATCCACGTCCAAGGGTTATTACATCTAGCCTATCATTTTCAAGATAAATTTTATTTAAATCTGTAATTTCTAGTTCTCCTCTTGGTGATGGTTTTAATGATTTTGCATATTCACATACTTTATTATCATAAAAATAAAGTCCTGTAACTGCATAATTGGATTTTGGAACTAGTGGCTTTTCTTCTAAAGAAACAGCCTTTCCATTCTCATCAAATTCAACTACTCCAAAACGTTCTGGATCATCTACATAATAACCAAAAACAGTTCCTCGACCTTCATTTTCTACTGCCTTTTTTAAATGTTTAGTTAATCCATTTCCATGGAATATGTTATCTCCAAGTATCATCGCACAATTATCTTTTCCTATAAATTCTTCACCTAATAAAAAAGCTTGAGCTAATCCATCTGGAGCTGGCTGCTCCTTATATGATAAATTTATTCCATATCTTGAACCGTCACCTAATAACTTTTCAAAATTAGGTAAATCCTTAGGTGTTGAAATTATTAATATATCCTTAATTCCAGCTAACATTAATGTTGATAATGGATAATAAATCATCGGCTTGTCATATACAGGTAAAAGCTGTTTTGAAGTCACCATAGTTAAAGGATAGAGTCTTGTCCCGCTTCCACCTGCTAGTATTATACCCTTTGTCAAATTCATCACTTCTTTCTATATACTTTAATTTTTAAAACCTATAAGAATAATCTCTAGAATACCTCTAAATATCTTATAAAAAACATTTCACAATTTATCTTATAAATTAAAACTATACATTATTTTCACATTCCAACCTCAATTTTATCATATTATGGCAGATAAATAAATAAATTTACAATATTAAATGCTGGTAGTTATTTCAGTTAGTGTATAATTTTTATACAGCTGATCTTCTCATGATAATCTATGCTTTATTGCAAATTCATATATAAAATGATATTATACATCTGATATGATTCATTATTTTGAAGACCATTAATCAAGCATTTTAAAAGTATGTTTTAATACGAATTAATTTTAACTTGCTAATTCACAATTTAAATATAAAGGATGATATAGATGATTAAAGAAAATCAGAATCTATTAAATAGAATTAATGCCATTTCAGATATTATCATTTTGTTTATATCAATGACTTTTGCGTATTTAATTCGTTTTTATATTTTTTCACCTGATACAGATTACATTAAGTTAATTACATATATTCAGTTTTCTATTCTAATAATTCCAATAAATTTAATTGTTTTTAATTTTTTCAACTTATATCACTCTTTTAGAACAACAGCTTTTATTAAGGAATGCAGCCAAATAATAAAAGCTAATACAATCCTTACAGTGATTTTATTATCTTTGTATTTTATTTTTAGATTAGTAGATATCTCTAGATGGGTTATTGTTAATTTTTACTTTGTAAATATCACTTTAATTACTCTTAAAAGATTTGCATTAAGAAAAGTTTTATCAAATATTAGAGCTAAAGGTTTGAACTTAAAGCATGTAATTATTGTTGGTGCAGGTGAAGTTGCAAATGAGTATTTGCAAGTTATTAAAAGTAACAAAGCTTTTGGATATAGCTATTCTGGATATGTTGCAAATAATGCAAATTTTATAGGTGAAAAACTTGGTAATTATGATGACTTATATGAGGTTCTAGATAAATATAAACCTGATGAAGTTGTTTGTGCCCTTGATATATCCGATGCAAAATATATTGAAAATGTAGTTTCTGATTGTGAGAAAAGTGGTACAAAAATTTCTATAATTCCTTTTTGTTATAAGTACATTCCAAGTCAGCCATATATAGATCAGATTGGAAACATTCCGCTTATTAACCTCAGAAGGATACCTTTAGATAATTTAGGAAATGCTTTTATAAAAAGATCTATAGATGTTATTGCTTCTCTAATTTTAATAATATGTACAAGTCCTATTATGATACTTACTGCTATAACTATTAAATTAACTTCTAAGGGACCTGTTATATTTAAACAAAACCGCGTAGGCTTAAACAAACAATTATTTACAATGTATAAGTTTAGATCAATGAAAGTGAACAGTGAAGAAAATACAGGCTGGAGTACAAATACTGACCCTAGAAAAACTAAATTCGGTTCATTTATTCGTAAGTTTTCCATCGACGAATTGCCTCAATTTTTTAATGTGCTAAAAGGTGATATGAGTTTAGTAGGTCCTAGACCTGAACTTCCTCATTTTGTTGAGAACTTTAAAAACGAAATTCCGCTTTACATGGTAAAGCACCAAGTTAAGCCAGGTATAACCGGGCTTGCTCAAGTTAATGGTTATAGAGGTGATACATCAATTACTAAGAGAATCGAATTTGATATACATTATATTGAAAATTGGAATATACTAATGGATGTAAGTATATTATTCAAAACTGTTTTCAAGGGACTTAAGAACAATGAGCAGATTATGAAAAGCAACACTGAAACTATTAACGATAATGGAGTACAATTATGAAAAAAATACTTTTTGTAGCCTCAACCTTATCTCATATAGAAAACTTTCATACTCCATACTTAAATGAATTTAATAAGCAAGAGTATGCTGTACATGTTATGGGCAAACCAAATAACAAAGCAGAAATTTTATATGCTGATAAAATAATACCCATTGCCTTTGAAAAAAATATGTTTTCAGTTAAAAATTTTGCTATAGCCTTTAAAATAGCAAAAACAATCAAATCAGAAAACTATGATATTATAAGTATTCACACTTCTCTTGCAGCTTTTTTTACAAGGCTTGGAATAATGTTGTGTTATAAAAAACCTAAATTGGTTGTAAATACAGTTCATGGCTATTTATTTGATGATAAAACCTCTTTTCTAAAGAGATCCATTATGCTTTTAGCTGAAAAGCTTACTAAATGTGTTACTGATGTAATAATGGTGATGAATTCTATAGATTATGATATTGCAAAAAAACATAAGTTATATAAAGATAATTTATATTTGATAAACGGAATGGGTATTGATTTATCTCGCTTCCCTTCAATTTCTTACGAAAATAAAATTAACCTTAGAAAAAAGTTCAATTTTTCAGAAGGTGATTTTATTTTGGTTTATGTAGCTGAATTCTCAAATAGAAAAAATCAAAAATTCTTATTAGATTCAATTAACAAATTAGTTAATGATGACTTAAAAAATATCAAATTACTTTTATTGGGCGACGGACAATTTTTAAACGAACTAAAAATTTATTCTGATAATTTAGATATTAGCGAGAACGTAATTTTTACTGGTTACACACGGAATACTAAAGACTATTACCATATAGCAGATGTGTGTGTGTCTTCAAGTAGAAGTGAAGGGCTTCCTTTTAATATAATGGAAGCTATGTCTATCGGTCTTCCTATTGTTGCGTCAAAAGTAAAAGGTCATACTGACTTAATTGTTCCAAAGGAAAATGGTTTTTTATTTGAATATGATAATATAGATGAATTTTGTAATTACATAAAAATCATCTATAACGATAAAAATCTGCAACATAACATGAGTAATAAAAGTAGACAGATATCTAAAAATTATTCCTTAGAGGCTGTTTTACCTAATGTTATTAACATCATTTGTAATGAGTATAAGTCACATTTGTAGAATGTGGCTTTCTTTGTTAATTGCAATAGATTATTTAGAGTGTTATAATATTACATATTTATAACGATAAACTACAAAAATAACTATATTAGGATGTGTGAAATTTGGAAAATATTAAAAACTTTTTTAAGAAAAAAAATTTCGATTTTTTCTTTCCAGTTGCATTTATACTAGGAATTGTCCCCTTAATTGTTCGTATGTCTCCTACAAATGCTGATCAAGACACCTTAATTATATTTGGTCAAGCTGCTAAATTTGAATTATTCTCACAAAAGAAAGCTTTTTTATTAATGATTTTTTCTATTATACTGATTGCTATTTCTATAGTATTTTTTAAAAAAATCTTTAAGAAAACAGATAAAATTGTTAATTCAATTGTAATTTTAGGAAGCATATTTTTGATCTTTACTCTTCTATCCTCAGTATTTTCAACTCATAGACAAGTAGCTTTTTGGGGTATATATGATAGAGCTGAAGGTTTTATTACTATTGCTTGCTATTTCGCTCTATTTATTTACTCAATTTATACATTTAGAACCACAAATGATTATAAGTGTATAGTTATTCCTATGTTTATATTAGTAGGCATTAATGCATTTTTAGGACTTTTTCAATACATTGGACAAGATCTTATTAAAAGTGAATTTGGTTCTTTAATTGTAGGCGCTGATAAATTAAATCTATTATATGAAAAAGGCAAATTATATGGAACATTATTCCACTACAACTATGTAGGTAGTTTTGCCGCCATTGTACTCCCTATACTTTTCGGATTAACATTATTTGAAGATGAAGATATTATGTATAAAATGATGCTTGGAATTGCTTCTCTTCTTTCTGTATGGCTATTATTCGGAAGTACTTCTCGTGCTGGGATTATTGGTATTTCTGTAGCTACCTTTTTTGCTGTTATTATTTTCTGGAAATTAATTCTAACAAAATGGAAACCTCTTTTAATATTTTTTATCGCCATATTAGTTATTTCCGTAGGGCTTAATTTTGCAACAAAAGGCGCTATTTTCGAAAGAATTCCAGGTTTAATAAATGATACTTTTAGTGTTTTTAAAGATACAAGTGACTTTGATTACAGAGATCACACTCCTGTTAGAGATTTAAAATATACAGACAAAGATGTACAGGTTATATTGCAAAATGAAACCTTAAAAATATCTTACGAAAATAGTAATTATGTATTTAGAAATTCCAAAGATGAAATTATTAACTTCGTTAAGGGAGATAAGCTATATGCAACAACTGATGATTTATTTAAAAACATTACGCTTAGATACGGAAAATTTGCTCCTGGATCAACTAGAAATGATGGACTTCTTTTAAATATTGACGGTTCCCCAGTATTTATGTTTCTTTTAAAAAGTGATGATACTCTGCATTTAGTAAATGCAAACAGTAAAAAGGATGTTGACATTGTATATCCTGAAACCTTTGGTTTTAAAGGTAAAGAAAAACTTGGTTCCATGAGAGGATATATTTGGTCTAGATCAATTCCTATGCTTAAAAATAATTTAATATTAGGCAGCGGTCCAGATACTTTTGTTTTTAGATTCCCTCAAAATGATTTAATAGGTTTATATTATGCTTATGGAACTCCTAATACAATTGTAGACAAGCCACATAACCTTTACTTACAAATAGCACTAAATGAAGGCATTATCGCTTTGATAGCCTTCTTAGGTATTATGATAATCTATATCATTGATAGTATAAAATTATATGCTTTGAAAAATGATTATAATAAACCACAAATATTGGGTTCTTTGACTTGCTTAGGTGTTATAGGATATTTATTTGCTGGAATCTTCAATGATTCGGTTGTAAGCGTAGCTCCAATATTTTGGATAGTTTTAGGTGTTGGCGTTGCCCTTAACTATATAAATAGAAATAAACTTGCTAAGTACTAGTTCCCTATATAGCCTTATGTTAATATCATATTTATCATTTAAATATTACTGGAAATTTCGTTTCCAGTAATATTTTTTTCTTTTATTAAATTCTAACATATATAAAAACAGCAGATAGTCTTATATCACATAAACCATCTACTGCAATTTGTTAATTCTATTTTCTTATCATTATTCAATTATAAGAATTCTTACCTAACCCAAGCACCATTAGCACCTAATCTATAACCATCAATCATAGTGTTATAAGCCATAGCACCAGATTGATATAGATAATACCAATTCCCACTTCCATCTTGGAACCATCCAGTTTTCATATCACCATTAGCATCTAGATAATACCAATACCCTGTACTCTTATCATGGAACCACATATTCTTTAAAGGATTTCCTAGAGCATCATTATATTGCCATTTTCCATTATTGATTATCCATTGGCTAGTTTTAGCTGTGACATTCGTATTGGAGCTTGGTATCGTGGTAGCGCTACCTTCACTTGTTCCTCTATATACTATTAATTTATATGTTCTTTCTTCGTAATTGTCATCATCATAGGTATCTTCATTTGAAACTCTAATCTCAATTATATTTTTTCCTTGATCTAAATTTACTCTTTTTCTATTTTTAGAATCTCCTCTATCCCCATTAATTCTAACAACATTATCATCATCTTCAGGCGGTGCTTTAACAATTATATTGTCAACATCTTCTTTTACATTTAATTCATATGATGTTACTTGCTCATTAAAATTTTTAATATACTCATCATTTATACTTATATCATCTAAATATATAGGATCTTGTTTATCATCTATTTTTCCTGTAACAGTTGAAGATGTTGCACCTCCCCTGTTTATCTTTAAAGTATATTCTCTTTCGTTATCTTCGTCATCTGTAACTATTATTGAAATTTCATTTTCTCCGTTTGCTAGAGAAATGGTTCTCTTATAATTATCGTCTTCATCTACCTCATCACCATCAATTTCAACTGTATAATCTTCATCTTCCGGCTTGGCCTGTACTATTAATTTACTAACAGAACTAACAACATTTATATCATACGAAGTTTTATCTGGCGAAAAAGAAATATTACCTTCGCTTAAGGAGATTTTCTCTAGATATATATCATCTTCTGGGCTCTTCCCACCTCTGTCAATCTTTAATGTATATGTTCTTTCATTATCTCCATCTTTATCCGTAACCTTTATTTTAAAAGTGTTGTTACCTTCATCTAAATTAGCTGTTGCCTTATATCTTTTGCTGCTATATTCATCAAAATCATCTACACTATCTCCGTCTATTGTAACCACATCATCTTGATCTTCAGTTGCGACTTTAACTGATACTTCATCTGTTGATTTAGTTACATCTACAGAATAGCTCGTTTTGCTTTTAGATAAATCAATGCTTTCTCCATCCACAGTCAAGCTTCTTAAATAAATATCACTATCTGCTGCATAAGCTGTCATAGTAAATAAACTTAAATGATTTGCAGACACAACTGTTGAGAAAACAGTTGTCATAAATGATATTGCAAGTATTTTTTTTAATTTTTTATTCATAACATTCCTCCTATTTCATATATTAAACATTGTAAAAAAAGGACGAGGTATAACCTCGTCCAATTTTAACTTGTCAACTTAATCAGTTACTCATAGAGTAATGGATTTATACGAAACTATAAAAATTTCAATTATTTAACCCAAGCTCCTGATGCACCTAATACATATCCATCAACAGTTGTGTTAGCTAACATAGCTCCTGATGCATTTAAGTAGTACCAAGTTCCATTGTCATTTAACCAACCAGTAGCCATAGCTCCTGATGCATTTAAGTAGTACCAAGTACCGTTTTGGTTTAACCAACCAGTAGCCATAGCTCCGTCAGCTTTTAAGAAGTACCAAACTCCACCAACGTTTGCCCAGTTGTTAACAACTTTAGCACCAGTTGCATCGTAGAAGTTCCAAGTTCCATCAGCTAATTTATCCCAGCCAACTTTAGCAGGAGTAGCAGCTGGAGCTTCTGTTTCTGTTACAGCTTTTCCTTCACCAACAGTTGTGTAAACATCTTCTCCATCTTCCCAAGCGATTAAGCTCTTTTCATCGTATACGCTTAATCTATCAAGAGATCTGTCACAAGTATAAACTTCTTTCTTATCTGTTCCTGTAAACTTGTAGATTTTTCCTTCATTTATAGCCCAAGTGTTTCCATCTACATCGATTGAAACAGCACTTGCGTTTGGAAGATCTTGGTCAGTGTCTCCATCTTTCTTAAGAACATAACCATCTAATTTACCAGCTGCTGCTTTAATATCTGCATCTACAGCATTTTCTTTAATCTTTGTCATTTTTATTTTAAAGATTTTAACTTTATCGCCTTTAACTCTTGTTACATATAACACGCCATCTACAACTCTATAGATGTTATCAGCTACAGCATAACCATCATCAGCAGTTAACATAGCTTTGTATGCATCACTTGCATCACCATTATCATATAATGTTTTGTTATCAAGCATGTAAGAATCTACACTCTTTGGTATATAAGCGCCGTCTTTCTTATCCCCTTGAGCTTTAGAAATTTTTTGTAAATATTTTTCAGTGTGAGTTCCACCAACACCAGCAGCACTAGCATCAGTTGTAACTGTTACATCTACAAGTGAATAGATATAATCTTTATCTTGAGTTAAAACTTCTGGTTGATTGTTTAAAGTAACTTTTAATCCAGCATCATCATTTTTATCGTTAAAGTTTTCAACTTTAACAACTTTTTTCTTTGCATAGCTGTATGTGTATATATTAGCTACTCTAGTAGCATCAATGTAGTTTCCAGCTTCATCAGAGTATCCAAATAATTTACCGCCAACAAGATCTCCATCAGCAACTGCATCACCAGTCATTCCTGTAGCTGCATACTCATACCATTGACCAGCAAATTTAGCTCCACCGATAGTATTAGCTGCTATTGTAGTACCAGTATCATATCTGTCTGTTTTCTTTAATTTAGATTCTAATTTTGTTTCAAGATTTTCTTGTTTATCTGTTGGAGTTTCATCATCAGATACTGATCCGCTAGATAAATCTACTAAATACTCATCTCCGTTGTCATTTAAGAAAGCATACTTATCTCCATAAATACCTTGGATATCTGAATCTTCGATATCTTCTAATTGCTTATCTTTCGATCCATTATTGTAATAGATTGATTTATCCTCATCGTCTGATTTATATCCTTCATAGATATATTTACCATCTTTAAATGCGATAGCATTTTCGATAGTTCCGTCTTTAGTTCCTAATCTTTCAGAAGCCATAGCTGGTACTACTGACATGATTGATGCAGCAGCTACTAGTAAAGCTGTAATTTTGTTTGCTCTTTTAAACATAATTGTTATTCCCTCCTAAATTTTTAAATTCAGATAAATTATAGCATTATTGTACAACCGTGTAAAGTTATATAATGCCTCAAAGTGCATATTTTGTTATAATATTCATATTAAACAATTTGTTTCATATGTAATTTATATTAAATGACACTCGTTATGACAGTATATCATATTAGATCCATGTTGTACACAAACTGCTATTATATTTCTTAATTTACTATATTGTCTAAACTTTCCTGAGTTGTCATTAAATAATACAAGTTTAAATTTTATTTTGGGTACCTTTTTAAAAATTTTTTTATATTTTTTAGATATTTTAGAAATTAACTATTTATATTCCTAAATTACCTTTAGTACCCTCTATTGTCATTATATAATACAAATATCCAGTTTATTTTAGGTACTTTTTTATTACCTAAATTTAATTTTATTTTTTATTTTACTTGCTTTCCTATTTTATTTTTATATTTGAAGATATATTCTAAATATATTCACTATATTTATCTAACTTAAATTAATTTCATTCTACTGTACTTGTATCTCTTACATAATTTCTCGTATGTTTATTAATTAAATATGTTTTAAGTCCTTTATTCAATAAATTTATAAAAGGAAAAGCTAAACTATTGAGAATATCTAATAGTTTAACTTTTCCTTTTATATATTTGCACTTTTATATTTCATCAAAATATAGTACCTTATTTAATCATAGCTCCATCCACGCCTAATTTATATCCATTAATCATTGAATCTCTTGCCATTACTCCATTTTCTTGAAGATAATAGTATTTTCCATCCATATCTCTGATCCAACCTGTCTTCATTACTCCTTGAGTATCAAAGTAATACCATTGATTATTGATTAAGTACCATCCACTTTGCCTTGCTCCACTTTGATCTAAATAATACCAATTTCCATTATTCAAGAGCCAACCTGTTGCCATATTACTATCTGCTTGAAGATAATAATTTTTTCCGCTATTTTTATCATAAAACCACACATTTTTTAGTGGAATTCCTACAGAATCATTATACTGCCATCTATCATTCACTTTTACCCATTGATTTATTTTAATACTATTAGCATCATTTTTTATGCTGGAATCTAATGTATTTTTAGAACTATTTAATGTGCTTCCTCTATTTATATTTAAAGTATATGTTCTTGTTTTATCTCCATCATCTGTTATATTAACCTTAATTTGATTTTGCCCCAGCTTTAATTGCACCGTACGTTCATAATTTCTATCTTCCCCTGTTTTAAGACTATCAATTTTCACGGTATAATCCTCATCTTCAGGTTCTGCTTTAATTGTAATTTCATCTACATTTTTATCAACATTAATGTTATATAAAAGAATATCTTTGTTATAACCAATAGGTATTTGACTATAATCACTGTCTACAGTCAATTTATCTATATAAATCTTGTCCTCTTCATTTGTTGATGCTTTGTTTATATTTATTTTATAAGTTTTTTCACAATCAGTAACCTCTTCATCCTTTACTGCTCTCTTAAAGGCCTCTTCACTTGTAAATGTCCTTATATAAAGTGTACTCGACCCTTCTCTAACAGATATATTTTCTCCGATATTATGAGGTGTAGCATATTTATTATCAGATTCAAATATCTTTGTTACATAACCATCACCTGCCGATTGCGCCACTATTCTTACTCCATCAATATTTGAATCAAGAGTTACATAATATGTTTTTTCATCCGTTAAATCTTTCTTATATCCATCATAATCATCACAAATATCGAGGCTTTTTCCTTCTGTTGATTGTACTTCTAACGACTTTAATTCCCCTCTATCTGCAAGTAAATACGTAGATACTGCTCCATATACCATGTTTGGCATTATTGAATTATTAAGTAATTGGAGTACAGAAAAAAACATAACCAATGTTGTAGTTGATATTATAAATTTAGCTTTTTTATTCATCGTATTTTTCCTCCTTGCATCTTATTTTATCCAGGCTCCATTTGAATCTAATTTATAGCCATTGATGATTGTATTTTTTGCCATAATTCCAGAAGTATAAAGATAGTACCATTTACCATCTGTATTTTTTAACCATCCTACTTTCATAGTTCCATCAGAATTAAAATAATACCACTCTTCACCTATATTTTGCCAATTAGTCTTCATTGATCCATTAATATCCAAATAATACCACAACCCATTGACTTGCAGCCACCCTTTTTCATTATTCCCTCTTTCATTTATATAGAACCATTGTCCCTTGTTTAATACCCAGCCTTTCTTAATGACGGTATTGTTATTATTATCATTAAAAGGTGTTGTAGATGAATTTTGATTCTTAATTTCTGTTTCTTCTCTATTTATATGTAATGTATATATTTTTTGACGATCATCATCACTCTGTACCCTGATATCTATTTTATTGTCTCCTTTTTCTAGAGATAATGTTCTTCTATACTTATTATCTTCATTTATAGGTACTCCGTTTATATCCAAATCATAATTATCGTCTTCTGGTATTGCCTTGACACTTACCTCATCAGTACTATACGGAACACGTATATCATATGACATCTGATCTTTAGAAAAAGTTATATCCCCTTCACTTAAACTTATATTGCTTAAATATATTGGTTTAATCTCCTCTTCCTGTCCCCTAATAACAGTTATTGTGTACGTTTTCTTTTTAGATCCATTTTCAACTTTTATAGTAATCTTGTTCTTTCCTTTATCTAATTTTACAACTGTTTTGTATTTATTACTTTCATATACCTCTTCATCATTTATTTCAACTTTGCTACTTGTTTCTTTCGGGACTGCTCCGATTTTCAATTCATCTACTGATGAAGCTAATTGTAATGTATATTCAGTTTGTTTTTCCTTAAACTTTATATCTCCTATCCCTAATGAAATCTTTTCTAAGTCCGCCCCTGTAATTCTTGCATAGGCTTTGGTCGACATAAAGCCTATATATTTCGAAGGCTCTATTACTGAAAATACATTAATAGTAAGAATGATTGCAGTTATACGTTTAACTTTTTTATTCATTTCTTTCCCCCATTTATTGCTTTTTATGTATATTTTACCATAGTATCATACCTTTGTTACTATTATATTTTAGAAATTTTTAAATATTATAAACTTGTTTAATTAAATAAGGAGAACACTTAATAAAGTGTTCTCCTATAATAAATTTATCCAATCCAAGCTCCACTAGAACCTAATTTGTATCCATTAATTGTAGTATTAAAAGCCATTGATCCATCAGCATATAGGTAATAATATTTACTACCATCTATTATCCAACCTGTTTTCATACCTCCATCAGCACCCAAGTAATACCATTTTCCATTATTACTTAACCAACCCGTAGCCATACTTCCATCAGCTTGTAGGAAATAGTTTTGATTATAATTTCTATCATAGAACCAATTATTTTTTACTGGATTTCCTGTTGCATCATTATATTGCCATCTTCCATTTACAAGCACCCATTGACTAGCTTTAACTGTAGATACATCAGAAGCATTATTGGGCGTTGAAGTTGCAGTATTGCCTGAAGTAGTTGTAGAAGTACCTCCTCTATTTATCTTTAATGTATATACTCTCTCATTACTATCGTCATCTTCAATTTTTACTTCAATCTCATTTTCACCTTTATCTAAGTCAACTGTTTTTTTATACTTATCACCATCATCTACTTCATCACCATCAATAGTAACTGTATAATCTTCATCTTCTGGTACAGCCTTTATCGTTGCTTCATCTATATCACTAGCAACATTATAAGTATATGTAACCTTTGATTCTGATAAAGAAACACTTTCACTATTTATACTAAGTTTATCTAAATAAATATTATCATAATCGTCTGCATTATCATCATCTGAAGTTGAAGAGTCTCCAGTATACTTGATTTTCAAGGTATATTCACTTTCTACATCATCATCTTCTTCAAATTTTATATCAGAATCAGGCTTCGAGTCATATACTCTTACAGTAAGAGTCGTTGTTCCTGATGATAAATCAATATCATTAGTTAAGCTTTTTCCCTTAACAGAATCTGATGTTCCCTTAAATACTTTAACATATTTTGAACTTGGACCATCTATATAAATATGAATAGTTTTAGAAGAAGTTTTGGCAAAATAAGTCTCACCATCATCTATCTCATCTTCATCTACTTTATCTTCATAATCATCACTATCATAAAGCTTTATGATACTTCCACTTGATGTTTTTAATTCCAGACTATCTATAGTTGTGTCATCATTTTCATCATCATCTGATGCATATGCCTTTGTAGTTAATAAATTAACCTTTGAAACTGGTGTAAAGGCTGAAACAGTTCCAATAGCTAATGCTATAGCAATAACTCTTTTTATATTTTTATTCATTTTTATTCCTCCATTTTATCTATTGTCTTAATATACTTAATTTTACCATTTTAATGCAACTTGTCCACTTAAACTTTATTAATTCTTTCTTAATCCATAAACGAATATTAGATCTTTTTGTTTATATATCATATTCAATTATTTCATAATAATTTAAATACTATTTTTTATCTATTCACTACTGTGCCATTAGCCATTTTTCCTGTTGAATCTAAGTAATAAGACTTTCCATCTGCGCCTTCAATCCATCCAGTTTTCATTGCTCCACTGCTATCAAGGTAATACCAATTACCAGACGAATCTTCTAACCAACCCATTTGCATTACTCCACTTTTATTTAAGTAATACCAATTTTTATCTAAGCTTATCCAGCCTATTTGCATTTCTCCATTTTCATTGAAATAATACCAATTATTATTGTTAGATAGCCATCCTGTAGCCATATATCCATCTTCTTTTAAGTAATAGTTTTTTCCTGTATTTTTGTCAAACCACCACTTATTTTTTAAAGCTTCTCCGGTTCCATCTATATACTTCCACTTTCCATTGACTCTTTGCCATGCATTAAATTTGTTAGTGTCAGTTTGGATTGTAAAACTTTGGCCATTTGATGAACTTGTACTTGTTTCAGCAGCTGATGTTGAACTTTTTCCTCTATATATATTTAATGTATAAGTTGCATCATCATCATCATTTTCAATATATATTTTTATAATGTTATTTCCCTTATCTAAGCTTACTGTTTTTTCATAGTCATCATCTTCATCTACGGAGTTATCGTTAATTTCAACTAAATCATCATCATTTTCTGGAGTTGCTTTAACAACTACTTCATCAACATCTTCATCTACACTTAAATTATAGTCAGTTTGTTTCTTTGAAAAACCAATACTTCCATTACTTAAATGAATATTAGCTAAATATGCATGATCAGTATCTTCTTCTACATCAGAATTTACAACTGGCTTTTTCACATGTATCACATAAGTTTTTTCACAATTAGTTACATCACCATTATCATATGCCTTTTTATATGCATCTTCAGTTTTATAAGTTCTTAAATAAACAGTTTCATAACTAGAATCAACATCAATGTATTCACCAACATTTTCACCTTTTTCAGTTTTACCTTCTGAGGTAAATTGCTTAACTACGTATCCACTTCCCTTTACCTCTGCTGATATTTCAAAACCATCAGCACCTGTAAGTTCTACATAATAATCTTTTTGTGTTGTTAATGATTTCTCATCACCATAGTAACTATCACGTAATTCAAGCTCACTTCCTGTACTTCTGGTTATTGTTAATGAACTTAACTCCCCATTACCAGCGCCTTTATAGGTTGATGCATGAGCTTCAACACTTCCAAATATAAAGTTATTACTTGGCAAAACACATGAAATTGCTCCAATCACAAGACTTACAGCAATTATATGTTTAATCTTTTTATGCATAATCTTCCTCCTAGCATATTGTTCTAAATTATATAACATCTTTTATTTATACAAGTTTTAATATATGGATAGTTTTCATATAATTGTATATTCATTATTTATATAATCATGATATCACAATTTAAATTAATTATAAATATATAACTATATTACTATATAAATCTAATAATACTATATACTTCTAAACTTTTTGTTATATAATTATTAACATTTTATAAATCTTTGCATCCTGGAAGATTTTAAATTATTAAAGCTCCATTATTGTTGAATTTATAAGTTTTTTCACCAATTGTTTTAGTTCCTGTTGCCATTGTTCCATCTTCATTTAAATAATATTTTGAATTATAGTCAATTAACCATCCTTTTTGCATTGTTCCGTTTGCATTAAAGAAGTACCACTTACTATTATCAGATAACCAACCTGTCTTCATTGATCCGTCTGCATTTAGATAATATGCCTCTTCAATTTTTGTGGTATTTTGTGGATTTGCATTTGTTTCTGTTGAAGTATTGGCACTACTTTGATTTGTAACTTCTTCTTTATACCAACCTGTCTTCATTGCTCCATCCGTGCCTAGCATATACCACTTTCCGTCTGTATATTGCCACCCCGTAAGCATTGCTCCCTTATTATCCATTAGATACCACTTTTCATTATCTTTAAACCAACCACTTAATCTAAGTCCATTTTTATCTAAGTAACAATATACTTTTTGTTCCTTATCAAACAACCATGAATTCTTTAATATACTTCCATTTTCATCGTAATATTTCCAACCTTCACTGGTTTGAACCCATTGTGATTTTTTACCTGTTGTATCTGTATCGGTATTTTGATTACCTTGGTTGTTCTCAGCTTTACCCCTGTTTACTGTTAATGTATAAGTCCTCTTCTTATCATTTACTTCGTCTTCAACTACTATCTTTATAATATTTTCACCTTTAGTTAAAGACACATTCTTTTCATAGTCATCATTAGACTTAACTTCGTCTCCATTAATTGTAACCAAATATTCTTCATCTTCTGGCGGCGCAGTTACTGTTATCTTACTTACATCTTCATTAAGATTAACTTCATAAGTATTATCATCCTCTGAAAAATCGAGGTCTCCTTCACTTATAGTAAGATCATCTAGGTATATATCATCCTCATTATCTGAAACATCGCCTCTTGTTATATTTAAAGTGTATGTTCTTTGATTATCTTTATTATCCGTAATTTTTATTTTAATTTCGTTTTTACCTTTATCTAAAGATATAGTTTTTCTGTAGTTATCACTGTCATCTACTAGATCTCCATCTATTCTTACTCTATCATCCTCGTTTTCTGGTTTAGCTGTAATCTTTATTTCATCAATAGATGAATCTACCTTAACATCATAAGCAGTTTTTTGCTTTATAAAACTTATGTCACCTTTATTAAGATTAAGGCTGCTTAAATAAATAGAATCCTGATTGCTGTCCTCATAAGAACTTTCTGTAGTTTTCTTCAAGTTTATTGTATATTCCTCTTCACAGATTCTTACATCTTTTTTCTTATCTTTAGCATCCCTGTATGCCGATAAAGATTCATAGGTTCTTATATAAATAGTTGAATTACCTTTTCCAAGTAAAATTTCATCTCCTGGTTTATACGCTGTTGCATCAGCATTATCAGATGTAAATATTTTAACAATGTAATCTCCACCTTTTACATCTGCATCTATTTTAATTCCATCACTATCATCAGTAAGCTTTGTATAGTACTCTTTATCTTCACTTAATTTTACTGTATCTCCGTTATAGCTCTCTCTTAAATCAAGAGTGTCTCCATCTAATGATTTTATTTTTAATGTTTTCAATTCTCCAGTGCTTGGAGAATATGATGCTGCATAAACAGGTTTAGTCATAATATCAAAATTCTCACCTAATGTCATAGACGATACTGTTGAAAATCCATTAATAGTAAGAGTAAGTGCAATTATACGTTTGATATTTTTATTCATAAAATTCCCCCTTGTCCCAATATAATATAATTCTACCATGATTTTTGTCTAAAATCTAAATATTTCATTAATTAAATCTGAATATTCCATGAATTAATATTATTATTTTTTCAAATAATAAAACGTAGCTATTTTTTATTTGAATTATGTTCAAGCTTTTAATAATGCCCATTAATAGCTAAATTTAAACTATTATGTTAGGAGTGATTACTATGAGTAAAGATAAAGCGCCTTATGCTCCAACACCTGGTGATTATGATACTAACAAGTTAACTGATATTCATTCATCAGAATCTGAACCTTCTTCTTATGCTAGAAATATAGGAGGCGGTGCTAATGGACCGCGCTCAAAGAGCAGTTATAATTCCAGCGATAGAAGTATTAAAAAAGAACAAAAATCAGACATTACTGAAAGAATTCCTACAATAATAAAATATTCTAATGTTGTGAACCACGATAGTGATGAACATGAATATCAAGGAGAATACTAAAATTACAAAATCATTTTCAAGCTAAAAATTAATTAAGGAGTGATTATAATGAGTAAAGATAAAAACCCATATGGTCAAGCACAAAACCTTTCTCCTCACGAACAAATACCAGAGGTCCACTCAAAGGAACCTAGTGATTCTGATATAGAGAAATTAAAGAAACTTTATTTACCAAGCTCAAAAGCTGATAATCGTCCAAGTGAAGAAAGCATCGAAAAAGCCAACGACTTAAATTCCTCCAAACCAGATACATTACTATAATTAACCAAATACTTAATAGAGATTGGAGTGATTCTTATGAGTAAAGATAATATCCCCGCAGAACGAGGTATAAAGGATTATGAAAGCATAGCTGATTATAAAGCAGCTAGATTAGAATCTTCTGAAAATGCAACCGTAGATTTTACTACTAATTTAAATGAAAGAAATGCTAAGAGTAAGAGCAACGCAAATATATCAAGAACAAATGTAGATACAGAGCTTATTGACCTTAACGCTGATGGAGATTCTGATGAATCTAAATATGACGATATAATGTAACTCTATCTTAAAAATATATAACCAACCGAAAGGAGAAACATTGTTATTTCTGGTATAGGATATATATTTCAAATTATTAATATGATTTATAGTTGATTCATACTATAAATCACAAGTTTCTTCTTAGAAATTTAACACATACATTATTATTAAGTTAGGAGTGATTATAATGGATAAAGAAAAAGTATCTCTTACTTCTGATGTAAGAGATGATAAGAAGGATGCTTTCGTTAACCCTTATCTACCAAAGATGAGAACTAACTATAGCCCAAGTGATAAAGATGTAGAAAGCGGAACAGGTGTAGATTTCCCAATAAATATGCCAAATCCAGCTACTGACTCAATCGTTGTTAACAATATATCTAACCAAGAATTTGATTATACACAGGATATGCTTTCTGATGAAAATAATGATATAGATAAAGATTAATTATCTATACTTAGTAAAAAATTTATAATAATATAGAAACTTTTTTAAAATTATGAATATATCTTCTAACAATGGTTAGAATAATATTCGTACCCCATAATACTCAAGCACTAAAGTTTATCATTTTAATTTAGTGCTTATTTCCAAAGAAAGCTCCCAATAGACGCAAGATGTTTATTGGGAGCTTTTGTTTTCAATTTATTTATAACCATTTCTTTTATAGAAGTTGTTTAAAATATGCTTTTATTTTAACTTCATATTAATAGGTAATCCTACTCCATAATTAATTTATATATAACTAGAAATAAGGACATGTTTTTATTGTATGTTGCATTAGAATTTAGATATTTATTTTCCGACAGTCCAATTTTCTGGGGTCGCATATATTGAAACTCCATCTTTTGCACTTGTTTCGTATATAGTTACTCCATTTGAAACTAAGTTCTTATAAGCAATACCTTTTGTGCTACCATCTTTATCTCTGCTTATAACTCCCATTATTGGTTTTAAATATCTTACGAAATCTGGTGTAGATGATGTATCATAACCATGGTGAGATACCTTTAGTACATCAATTTGTTTTCCTTGTAGTAAATCACTTTTCCAGAAGTCCTTTTCTGAATTCCATTCCATATCAGCAGCAAATAATGCTTTCAAATCTCCATAATTTAAAAATACTATTGCTGAATTTTCATTAACTCCCCAATAATCTGCTACAATTTGAGGAGTTCCTATTGGACCAAAATTCTTATCCGATTCCACAAATTGTAAAACATTATCTTTATCAATAAATTCACCTTTTTTTGTATTAGTGAATTCTAGATTTTTATCTTTCATCGCTTTTACCGCATCATTATAAACGTTATAATCTATTTTCATCATCTCTACATTGGCTCTATTTTCTTCTGTAACTTCTATATTTGAATACCAATCTTTCATCTTTGCGATTTCAGGCATATAAACTTTTTTTACATTAAAGTTTTCCAAAATTGACGCTAGTCCACCAATATGATCTGAATGTGCATGAGTAATTATTATATAATCAACTACTCCTTTACCATCATCTTTTTTTAAGTTTTGCTCTTTTAAGAAATTAATTACATCTTGTGAACTTTCCGGAGTTCCAGTATCGATTAATGCTGTTTCTCCACTTGGAAGTTTGATAAAAGCACAATCTGCATTTCCAACACTTAGGTATTTTATAAATAAATGTTCTTTGACATCTCCAGGTCCTATGTATTTACCATTATCATCAAATCTTTCTGCTACATTATCTATGATTGCATTTCCAGTTGTAGCGCTACTGTCTGCTTTAATATAATACTTACTACTTCTAGTTTTTACCCATTCATTTACTGACATTGTTCCATCATTTTCTGAATAATAGAGCTTTCCTTGATTGATATAAAAACCTGTTTGGAGAATACCCGTAGCTCCAAAAAAGTACCATTTATCATCTATGTATTTTTTTCCTATAGACATTACACCCTCATCATTAAAGTAATATCTATTTCCATCACCTTTAATCCATCCAGTTTGCATTATTCCGTCTTTATCAAAATAATACCAGCTGTATTTTATGTATTTCCAACCTGTTTGTTTAACTCCTGCTTCATCAAAGTAATACCATGATTTATGAATTTCTTTCCAGCCTGTTACTGCAGAATGATCTTCATCTAAATAGTACTCATTATCATTCTTTTCATTCGGATTTTCATCTTTTTCCTTAAACCAGCCTTTTTCTTTTACTATTCCATCTTTAGTTACATAATATAATTTTCCATTAATATTCTTCCACCCTGAAATATTTTCTGTTAATGGATTCTCTTCTTTTTTAACTGCTGATGAATTTTCAGTTTTACTCACATTCCCACTGCTTTGACTTTGCTCTGAATTATTTGAAGTTGAGTTTGCACTTTTATTATTTGTGGTATTTGTTTTATTATCATTTTGTGTATTAGCTATATTAGTATTAGTTTGATTTTCATTATTACTTATATCCGTACTTGTCTGATTTACTTTATCCTCTGCTCTTACTATAGTTCCCATATAAGACATACATAAAAACAAGATGATTGGAACTACGATTAATATCTTTTTAAAATTATTTCGCATAACCCTGCTGCCTCCTTAATACTCATAAGGAATATTGTACCTCATAAAGAATACTCTTTCAATTTCTACACAATTTATATACTTCCACTTTTCTACATTTAAGTTGTCTAGAATCTATTTTAAGCATTTTTTCTATCTTTCTTAATCAAGTTGGTCTAATTAATTGTAATTTATAGGTTTTGTCAGTTTTTTAACCTATTTAAATTAAATATTTAGGAATCCCTTTCCTCTAACCTCAGAAGTATCTATTATTGTTATAAATGCATTTGGATCAATATGATGCACAGCTGATTTTAGCTCAACCATTTGATGTGAACTCACAATGCAATAAAGCATCTTTTTCTTATCATGAGTATACTCACCTTCAGCAAATAGAGAAGTAATTCCTCTATTTAAGTCTCTTATCACATACTCAATAATCTCCTCTTCCTTTCTAGTTAAAATAAGAAGCAACTTTCTACTATTGAAGCCTTTTAATACTCTATCAAGAACCATACTCTGAATAAACAGAGAAATAATTGTATACAACGCTTGTTGTAGTCCAAATATCACTGCTCCTATAATAACTATGAGTAAGTTAAGAGAAAATCCTAATGTACCTATGTTAAAATTCGAATACTTTTTCCTAATTAACATAGTTATAATATCAGTACCTCCTGTAGAACCATGCCTTAAAAAAACCATTCCGTAACCAATACCACATAAAACTCCACCATATATACAAAAAATTAGTAAATCTCGTTCAATATTAATCAAATATACTAATGATTTTGTTATTATAAGTGATGTCGAAAGACAAAGCATACCTATCGTTGTATAAACAGTAAAGCACCTATCAAGTTTTTTATAGCTCAATATAATTAATGGTATATTAATTATTAGTATACCAATACCAGCAGGAACCTTAAGTGTATACTCTAAAATCAAAGCTATGCCTGTAGCACCACCACTTAGAAGTCTTGCATGTGCCAAAAATAGATTTACTCCCATGGACGCTATCATACATCCTAAAAAAATAAAAAATACATCAACTATGTTACCTCTGTACTTATAATAATACGCTCCCATTTAAATACTCCTTATAATTTGAATATAATTACCAAATATAATTCTATATTCAATCAGCCGTATTTTCAACAAAACTTCTTTTCTTTCTACAATTAGTGTTTGTGATTTCTCAAACAATTATTAATAATTTTATCTATATATTAAAGCGTTGAATACTTGTATAAATAAATATTAATTATTAAAGGATTTCTGTTCATATTTACTAAAATTATCAACTTTATTTACATTTCAAAATATATCTCATACCCGAAAGGAATTGGATTCTTTTGTGCAGTGTTGTGTCTGGAATAAAATTATAGTTCTTTAGAAAAATAAAAAATACAATATACTGGTTAATTTCCAAATGAAATACCAATATATTGTATTAAAATTCAATCTTAATATTTAAAAAATTATTTTTTAAATATTAATTTATCTTTATATATATTATTATTTAATATATACTTGAACATTTAATTTGCCTTTATCTCTTGGAATCAAATTATCCTTAACTGTTTTTCCATCAATAATAACCTCTATGTTATTATTGATATTATTCTTTGCCATATTCGGTATGGTTGGTGCAGCTTGTGCTTCGTTATTAGTTTGATTATTTTGTTCTTTCAATCTCAAGACCTTTATAGTGTAGTCTTCTTTTTCATTTGCAATTCTTATTTCAAATTCATTCCAATCATTTGGTACACAAGGATTTATGCTGTATCCTTTATCTTTAACCCTCTTAAGTCCTAAGATATTTTCTATTCCAACCCTATACATCCATCCTGAAGCTCCTGTATACCAGCTCCAGCCTCCTCTTCCTGAATGAGGTTCTTTTATATAAACATCTGCCGCCATGACATACGGCTCTACTTTATACATCATACATTCTAATTCCGTCTTAGCATGATTAATTGGATTTATCATATTATAGTACTCTAGGGCTTTGTCTCCAAGATTAAGTTTAGTTAAAGCTAAGATTACCCAAACTGCTGCATGAGTATACTGTCCTCCATTTTCTCTTACTCCAGGTACATAGCCTTTTATATATCCTGGTTCTAGCTTAGAGTTATCAAATGGTGGTGCAAGCAATAGTATCATACCCTTATCTTTTTTAACAAGGTTTCTGTCTACTGCCTCCATAGCTTCAACTGCACGTTCTTTTTGGGCGGCTCCCGAGATTATAGCCCAGCTTTGAGATAAAGAGTCTATTTGACATTCTGGATTTTCTCTTGAACCTAGTGGTGTACCATCATCAAAGTATGCTCTTCTATACCAGCCGCCGTCCCAGGCATTCTTTTCTAGATTTTCTCTTATGAATTCTTTTCTTTCTTCATAATGATTTTTTGTTGTTTGGTCCTTTTGCTTTTCTGCTATTTCAATAAAGCTTTCTAGAATTGAATATAAGAACCATCCAAGCCATACGCTTTCTCCTTTTCCTTCGTTACCGACAGTGCTCATACCGTCGTTCCAATCTCCACTACCCATTAAAGGAATATTGTGAATACCAAATTTCAAGCCTCTTTCTATAGCTTTTAAACAATGTTCATATATAGTTCCTTGTTTTGAAGATTGATTTACTATTGTATATCTTTCATCTTCGCCTTCTCTTAATGGTTCGTCTTCAAGATAAGGAGCTGTTGCATTTAGAATCTCATAATCTCCAGTAGCATTAATATATTCAGCAGTTACATAAGGTAACCATAATAAATCATCACTGAATCTAGTTCTTATACCTGAATTTACAACTGGATGCCACCAATGTTGTACATCCCCTTCTACATATTGTCTTGATGCACTTCTCAATATTTGAGCTTTTGGTATCTCAGGATCTGCTACACCAAGAGACATTGAATCTTGAAGCTGATCTCTAAATCCATAAGCGCCTCCACTCTGATAAAATGCACTTCTGCTTAAATATCTACAACTTAAGGTTTGATATAACAACCATCCATTTAATAGATAATCTAATGATTTATCCGGTGTCTTAACTTGTATATTTCCGAGGAAATGTTTCCAATATTGTTTTACATTATCAAATTCTTTTTGAACATTTTCAAAATTACTGTATTTATCTACTACATTCTCTATTTTTTCTCTTTCTTCCTGTCCAAATAGTATAATTAGTTCTTTCTTCTCACCTTTTTTTAATTTAATTTTAGTAGCAGCTGCTAAGCAAGGATCATAAACCCCTCCATTATTATTACTTAAACTACTATGTTTTAATGCCTCTGGGCTAGAAGCTTCCCCACCAATACCTATAAATTCTTTATTATCCCCGGTAAAACTTATATTTTCTCCACCTAAGATAGTTAAGTAAGCATTCAACCTACCAAAATACTCACTATAGGGGTTATGAGCTCCTATAAACTTATTATCACTAAATGAATTTATCTTCGAATTAATGCTCTTATTGTTTAATGATAGCTTATCTTTAGATGTTTCTCCGCTTATATATGTGGATATATATCTTGAGCTCTCATATTCATAAACACCTAATACAAGTTTTGCATAATAGAATAATGAAATATCTCTATCTTCATCACTTAAGTTTTCTAAAGTAACTCTCTGAATTTTTAATTTTTCATCTTTAGGTGCAAATATCTCAAGTTTTCCTTTTATATTATAAGCAGTATGCCTGTATTCAGAATAACCAAAGCTATGCTTTATTAAATAATCTCCACTATCCCTAACAGGTTTTGGTGTTATTGAAAAATAATCTTTGCTGATGTTATCTTTAATATAAAGTGCCTCACTCATAGGATCTCTTATGTAATCATTGCTCCAAGGGGTTATTTTATTTTCTCTAGAGTTTCCACACCAAGTATATCCTGAACCTACTTCTGATATATGAAATCCAAAGTCTTCATTAGAAATAACGTTGATCCACGGTGCTGGAGTATTTTTATAATTAGATAACTTAATTACGTAACTATTATCTACCTTATTAAAACCACCATATCCATTGAAGAAATCTAAGTTATCCACATTAAAGTTTTCATCCATATTGCTATCTTGTTCTTTATTGGATGGATTAAATTTTTCAGATATATCTAAATCTAAGTCAACTAAGCTAGAAATTTCTGAATTATAAATTAACTCTCTTTCTTTTTTACTGTGATTATATTTCTTCTCTGCATCTTTATTATCAGCTTGTTCTTCAGATTGACTTATATTTTTAAGTAAATCATCATCATTTATTACTTCTTCATCATGATCATAAAATTTATAAGGTACATCAATAGAATCTGTGGATTGATCTTTGCTAACAAATTGATCCTCTTCTCCTGGTTCTTCATCCTCTTTGAACATATCTTTAAACCTTGAACTATTTCTTAATGCTATATGTGAATTTAATCCTTCTTCA
Source organism: Clostridium chromiireducens (assembly GCF_003575225.1). Taxonomy (NCBI): domain Bacteria; kingdom Bacillati; phylum Bacillota; class Clostridia; order Eubacteriales; family Clostridiaceae; genus Clostridium; species Clostridium chromiireducens. The sequence continues at coordinate 1,166,471 of NZ_QXDJ01000001.1, forward strand.
TCTAAATCAATATATGAATTTAATTTTTTCTCAGAATAAACATATGAGCTCAAACTATTATTTTTATCAACATATAATCTTGAAATACCTATTAATAATTTAACAATTTCAAGATTCATGGTCGCTTTATTGTGAATAAAGATTCCACCTGGCTTATTTAGTGAGTTGCTTTCATTAGAAGCTCTTACAGCATCCATTATATTCTTTTGTAGTGGCTCATCATAAGAGACTTCCTCATCATTATATATAATTAAATCTAATTTAACGCCTTTAAGCTTTAAGTAATGATGAAATTTAATCATATTATATGCCAAATTAATTTCTTTTTCATTTTCAATAACAAGCATAATGATAGGTAAATCCCCTGAAATTCCATAAGACCACAAATCTTTTTGATGCTTTGAAATATTCTTTATATATTCCTCTCTATTCCTTCTATTGCTGCTTAAGAAGAATATTGAACTTGCAGCACTTTGAAATGTATTAGCAATAGCGCTTCTTATCCCTACATTTTTAAGTTCGAGCTGTGTACTTATGCTATAATTTCTAAATATCCTGCCAAGCTTGCTGTTATCATCATTTTCTCTACATATTTCTAAAGCCTGTTCTTTCGAATCACACATTCCTGTTATGTAGTATATTTCTCTTTTTGAATCTGGTTCTAGCCTTATCCTTGTTCTTATACTCATTATCGGATCTAGAACAGTTCCTACTGTATTGTCTAGAGCCTTATCATTATCCATAGCTAATGGATTCTTTAAGTCTCTATTTCTGCCTATAAAATTAATTCTAGAGGTTTCATAAGTAATATTTCCTTCTAATTCACCATCAACAACAGCTTTATGGAATATATAAGGAACTTTAGCATTTTTAACTCTTCCTCTTCTGCTGCCTATTAATATATCTTCTTTTTCATCATATTCAGTTTGAACGAACAAATTAGAAAAAGTAGGGTGAACTGCATCAGCACTAAAAGCAGCTAGAGTTATTTCCATATAACTTGTTACTTCAACACTTCTGCCTTTATCCCCTAAATTCTTTAGAGTCAGCTTTCTAACTTCAAAATTATCCTGAGAAGAAATTACAACTTCCATTTTAGTTTCAACATTACCATCTCTTCTAGTAAATTTAGCTTTATCTAAGTTGAATTCTACTTGATACTTATCTCCTGTACTTTTACACGGCTCAAAAGTTGAACTCCAATAATCATTAGAATTAAGATTTTTTATATAAAAGAACATTCCACTATCATCACTTGTAGAACTTCCCTTCCATCTATAGAGCGTAGTATCATTCATCTTAGAATATCCACTTCCGTTCACTGTAATCATAGATGAGTAACTGCCGTTAGATAGTAATAACAGCTGTGGATTATCTTGTTTAACATCTTCAAAGATTCTTGGAATTAATGTTTCTCCTTCAAATGTTCTGCTCTTTATAGAAAAATCTTCATTTCTTTCAAAGACTACATTCTGTGGTATTTTCTCCTTTAGCAAAAGTTCTGTTGCTTTAACTTCAGGCAATTCATGAAATCTATTAACTAAAATATTATTTAATAGCACATTATCTAAAGCCATAAGTGACATTCCTAAGTGGTGAACCATGTAATTTCTTACCATGTTAGGCTTCTGTGGATAACTCTTACTTGCAGAATTCCTATTATTAGCGCTATTTATGTACGTTTCCTCATTATTCTCAGAGTTATCCACAATTTCAACATCATCCACATTATACTTGTTAGCGAAATATCTATTTTTATTCCTTGTGTTATCCACGCTTTTTTTAGAGTTATCCACAAAATCATCGTAATTATCCACATTTTGTGTATAAGTTTTCTCAGTTGTTGAAAAATCACTTTCATTATATCCATTTTCATATATCTCTGTTTCATCTGTAGTTCCATTTTTCGGCAGCTTCATTATATATCTGTCACGTCTCGCCTTGGTATAATCGACAGATTCAATAAATCCATACCTTCCTATTGCTCCTAATTCTTCAAGCCTTTTTAGATTCTTTATACCTGTATTCTTAGCAAATTGAAGTGTCATTAACGTTGAATACGGTGATATTACAAGATCATTTTCAAGTCCTCTTTTAAGTCCAAGGCCTGGTACACCAAATGCTTTATATTGATAATTTTCCGATGCATCAAATTCATAAAAAGCAGATTCTGATATTCCCCAAGGAGTTTTCTTCTGCTTAGCAAAAGCCATTTGTGCTTTTATAACAGACTTATAAGTTTGACTTAATAGGGTTTTAGGATAATTTCTCATCATTAGCGCCGGCATAAAGTACTCAAACATAGTTCCACTCCAAGATACTAGTGAATGAGTACGGAATGCATTAGTCATTGCCCTTCCCAGTTTAAACCAGTGAGAAGATGGTACATCATTTTTAGCAATTGAAACAAAGGATGCTATCCTTGATTCTGATGCTAGTAAATCATAGTAAGACTCCCCAAGGGATTTTTCTTCTACATTATATCCGATTGAAAATAATCCTCTATTCTTATCATAAAGAAAATTAAAATCCATCTCTTCTGAAATTGAATTAATTTCATTAATTATATTATCTATTTTACCTAGATAGGTTTTAAACTCTTTGATTTTTTGTCCTAAAGTATTTTCGAAATTATCCCCATTTTTTCTTTTGTAATCTTCACACTTGTGGATTATTTCTTTTAAATTAGGGACCCCTTCAAAAAATTCCGCACTATATAACTTATCTATGCCACCAAAAACGAAATTATAATAATTAATCTTTTTCTTAATTTCATTTACAAGCTTATCAACCCAATATTTGGTCTCTGGATTATTTAAGTCTATTAAATTATTATTTACTGAATTATTATCCTTCAACTCAGATAATTCTAACAACTTACCTATTTGTTCATTATCTTTTAATGACTCAAATTTAAATAATACTTCATTTAAAACTTTTAAATATTCTCCAATACCAATATGCGAAGAGTATTTAAGTCTAACCGCAGGATCTTCATCTTCAATTATTTTATAAATATCATTAAGCGATATGACCTCTTTTGTTCTTATTACCTTGCTAGTTTTAAGTTCCTCCATAGCCTGTTTCAATATCCATAAATTCCCCAAAAGATTTCCACTATCGACAGCTGATACATATCTAGGCCAGAGAGGTTCCTTGGTTCTTGTATCATACCAATTTAAAAAATGACCATTCACTTTTTCTAAGGTCTTCATATTATTTAATATAAGCTCACTTCTATCTATAAATTCTGTCATTGTTATATAACCCAAGTCATATGCAACAATACTTGAAGTTATCCCCATTCCTATATTAGTTGGAGAAGTTCTATATGCAACTCCTTTAAAAGGCTTTTCTTGATAATTATCTGGAGCTAGATAATTATTTTCTTCATTAACAAAATCTTCGTAATAAGCATATATACGTCTAGATATCTTTCTTAAATAATTCTTTTCTTCATTTTTCAAAGTAATCTGGTTACCTTCTGGAAGCTTTATACTTATACAGTAAGCCATATAAGGACTTACTATCCAAAGTGCGGCCACTACTAAATTATAAGTGATAACCCCAATATTGCTATAAAAAGACAAAAAAAGTACTAGAATCCCCATTATTGGAGAAATCCACATTCTTTTTAGATAAGCCCTAAAGTCATTTTTAGAGTTCTTTTCTACTGATTCAGCTGATTGCCATTCCAAAAGATTTCTTTTAGAAAAAATTACTCTAAATAAAGTGATAGCTATAGCATCAAGCATTAAAAAAGCTTGATAAGGTATAAAACTTATTATCAATACTATTTGTTCAAAATTCTTAAATGTTCCCATTAATCTATTTTTAGGTGTTACAACAAAATCTGTAACCGTAAATACTAATGGAATTACTAGAGCTAAAAATGCAAGAAGTGCAATTTGATTTCTTCCAGTTAAAATGGTCAATGATAAAATGAGTGCTAAAAGTATATTAGGTGCTAATAAACTTCTTCTTAAATTATCAAATATCTTCCACTTGTATAGCGAACTTAATTTATTACTAAATAGCCACCCAATTAACTGCCAATCTCCCCTAACCCATCTATGTAGTCTTTTGCAGCTTGACTCGTAAAATCCTGGATATCCATCAATAAATTCCACATCAGTTAGTAAACCGCACCTTGCAAGACCACCCTCAAGAAGGTCATGGCTTAATATTTTATCATCTTCTATTGAAGTATGTAAAACTTTATAAAACTCATCTATGCTAACTATTCCTTTACCAGTAAATGTTCCTTCTCCAAATAAATCTTGATAAGTATCTGAGTAAGCTACTGAATAACCGTCAACTCCTCCTTCACCGCCAAAAATTCTCGAAAAGAAGGTTTGATTTTTAGCTTCCAGGCTTATGCTTACTTTAGGCTGCATTACTCCATAACCTCTAGTAACTCTGCTTCCTTTAATATAAGGAGTATTGAGTACATGACTCATAGCACCTACAAGCTTAAATACACTTTCTTTAGGCATAAAGGTATCTTCATCTAAAGTTACCAGATATTTAACATCATTAAGTACTTTAAAATCTGAACTGAATACATTATATGTATGATCATTACTATTTCTAATAAGAGCCATGAATTCCATGAGCTTTCCACGTTTTCTCTCTTTAGCCATAAATATGTTTTGCTTTTTATTATAAAGTCTTTTTCTACTGAAAAAGAAAAATCTATTAGAACTTTCACCATCTGTGCTGCTATTGACTTCATTTGTAAAATCCTTTGAGTACTTTTCATTTAATGCCCTAGCACATTCAATTCCACATCGAATTATTTCAGCATCACCTTTTTCGGTTTCATACTTACTATCGCAAAAATCACTTAGCAATGCAAAATATAAATTTCTATCTTTATTTCCACAGTAGGCCACTTCTAGTTTCTTCATAAGATCTTTTACTTTTTCTTTAGAATTCACTATGGCTGGAATTACAACTACTGTTTTTTGCTTACTAGGAAGCCCCTGACTAAAATTTAATTTAGGAACCACTTTAATATCCACAACTTTACTTACGGTATAGTTAGTCAAACCTATTATAATTTCGTTTATAGGAATTAGCATAACTAAGAATGAAATTATGTATTGAGCTCTAGTATATCGCACGCCTAATAAACTTCCAACAAACAAAATAAGAAAACTTAACAATAGTGTTCCAAATATATTTAAGGCTACATATGTATTTTCAGAGATTGTAGATTTTATATTTACACCGTATTCTTTTAACTTATTTATACCATTATCTATTAGGTAATATCCTATATGACACTTAAATCTTTCTTCCTTATTATTTTTACAGTTTTGTGCAATGCTCAGAATATTGTTTGCTAGGCCAATTTCGTTAATTCCACTGGTCTTAGCCAACTCCTCAAGTTTATGCCTATAATAATCCTTAGTTGCAAAATCCATACTATTATATACATCCTCAGGATCCTTTTTTAATATCTGTTCAACTAAAGATGTGCTTTCAAAAAATTTACGCCAGCTTATTCCCTCAATTTTTCTTATTGAAGTTATATAATCTCCTATATTCCGTTCTAGTACTTCTTCCCTTAAATCACTTTTGATTTTATTATTATCTAAATCTATTTTCCATTTTGTCTCTATTAGATTATTTACTCTTTCATCATCTATTGAATTGTCTCTTAAAACACTAAAGAACTCCCTCAAAAACAAATCACTAACATTTCCACATTCAGCAACTATATCGTCAATTACATTGTCATATTCATTATTATTAATAGCATCTATAATATTTTCAGCTACATCTTTTCCTTTTATGATTTCTTTTTGAATACTAACGAGTTCATCTGTATATTTAGATAAATTTATTATGATTGATATTTTAAGCATTAACGGAAATGCCCATAATTCGCCCATAGTAAACGCGGCTTCCTTATTATCTGAATTTAACTCATCTCCCTGAAGCCCGTTTATATAAGATATCAACTTATCGCAATTTATTGTATTCTTATCATTTATATAATCCTTAGCTATAGCAAATATACGCGGAACCTGCTCTTCATCATCATTTCTTTCATTACCGGATCTATTATAATTACTTTCACCTACAGAAGATAGTCCTTTAAAATAATCTATAGGCATCTCAACTTTTATTGCTTTATACTCTTTTTCAATTAAATATATATTATCAAGAAGCCATTCAGACGCTCCAAGTACTTTGTAACCATCTTTAGATAACTTACTAAAATACTTAAAGTTATCATGGATGCAAGAAAATCCCTCTGCAAGCTCTTTTAAAACATTCTTTCTCACTCCATAAGAATTATTTCCTTTCAAGTAAAAAACTCCCTTCTCCATACAACATAAAAAACAATTGCTCAATGAAGATATTTTTACCAAAACTTTAAAAACTATTCTATATAATATAAAAATACTTGCTATCTTATAATACTTTAAGTTTACTGATAGATAACCGAAAGAGACTATATGTGTTTGCTTCGGTTCTTTGAAGATTTTGCTGGGTGATTCTAAGAATCACAGCCAGCAAAATCTTCTAATGAACACTGCTCAAAAACATATAGTCTCTTTCTAGATTAGCAGTAAACTTCAAGTGATGTATATTCTAGCAATATTTTTATATTTGAGTTGTTCGAATACCATACAGACAATTTCAAGAAACTTAACAATTTTATAAAACCTAAAATAAAAAGGTAAATCCATTTCTTACTAAATTTCAACTATCATTACTAGTTTTAAATAATATTCATATTTTGATATATATTTAATCAGAAAGAGAATATACTCTTTTACGCAGTGTTGCATTTAAAATAAAACTACAAGTATTTCTTCAGTAAGAGTTGTTCCATTCCTGCTTGTTATTAGCTTGCCTAAGGAACAAGCAGGAATAGTGCAACTTTTGTACTGTTAGAAATCCGTAGTTATATTTTCTGGCAATCGAGTAACAGAGTATATTCTCTTTCGGTAAGTTATTATTCAAATTCAAGAATAAATTTAGTTAAAGAATTCAGTAAATGCTTTAATTGTATATTCATTATCCTTTACAGTCGCTAATTCTCTTATTGAATGCATACTTAATAATGGGGCACCCATATCTATTACTGGTATATTCAACTTTGATGCTGTAATAGGACCAATAGTTGTTCCTCCCCTTAAATCAGATCTATTTACAAACACTTGACATGGAACTTCAGCTTTTTCACAGATTCCTTTAAAGACTGCACTTGCATAACTATCTGTTGAATAACTTCCTCCTGCTGCTATTTTAAGAACAGGACCCATTCCTAACATCGGTTTATTTGTAGGATCACATTTTTCTGTATAATTTGGGTGTATTGCATGGGCTAAATCTGCTGAAATCATTATTGAATTACTTAATGCTCTTTTAAAATCTTCTCTATCTTTTTCAAGGCCTAAAGTTATTCTCTCTAAAATATTTTCTAAAATTGATGAATTGGCACCTTGAGATGTTAAACTTCCTATTTCCTCGTTATCTAAAGCTACTAACACTTTAGTTGCTTTAATTTGATTGCTGCTTATTAAAGCTTTTAATCCTGCAAATACCATCCATAAGTCATCCAGTCTTCCGCATGATATAAATTCATCATTCAGACCAATTAGCATACCTTCTGCATACTCGTACAAAAATAAATCAAAGTCTAATATATCGCTAGAATCTACCTTTAAAGTTTCTGCTATTAAGTTAATTAAATAATTATCCTTTTCTAACTTATCTTCAACTAATGCAAGCATTGGTAAGGTGTCTTTTTGCTTATTATATTCATATCCCTCATTTACGCTTCTATTCATATGTATTGCTAAATTAGGAATAATTAAAATTGGCTTGTTTACATCTAATAATTCAACCTTTGGATTGAATGGATTTTCCCCCTTTAAGGTTACTCTTCCCGCTATGCTTAAAGGTCTGTCAAACCAAGTACTTAGTATTGGACCACCATAGACCTCAGTATTTAACTTAACGTAATGTCCTTCAACCTTCATTTCTGGATTTGGCTTTATTCTAAATCCAGGCGAGTCAGTATGTGCTCCTATTAATCTGAATCCATCTTTTTCAATATCACCATTTCCTATTTCAAAGGCAATTAATGCAGAGTCGTTTTTTATAATATAGTGTTTTCCACCCTTCTTTAACTCCCATTTATCTTCTTCTTTAATCTCTGTATAACCTTGCTTATCTAAGATATCTTTAATTTCATAAGTACTTTGAAAAGCAGTCTTACCCTTATTTATAAAATCTAATAATTCTTGCGCGTTATTCATATAGTTATTATCTCTCCCTACATAAATTAAATTTTTCATATAAAATATTAAACAATATTGAATTCACTTTTAATATTATATACCTTTTTAGAAAATAATGCATACTTTCTATGTTTGCTTCTCTAAAAAATTTTATATTATTTTAATTAAGCTAATGATTACATACTAAATGCCATAACTACCTTTTCGCCTTCACCTAAAGGTATATCTCCTGAATGAAATTCCACTATTTCTTCCTCATCTTGATTGAAATTAATCTCATTGACATTACCTTTATCCTTAGATTTTCCTCTGCTTTTATTCTTCTTCTTTCTCTTTTGTAAGGATGTTGGAATGCTTGAATGTACATTATTTTCATTGATGTTTTTATTATTTAGAGTATTCATGTTAATGTTTATAATTTCATTATCACTGATTTTCTCAGTTCTTATCATATTATCATTATTTATGTGTGCTTCATTCAGCATACTATTTGTAACTATAAACTCAGAATTTATGCCAACAGGATTTTCTCTATATTCATTAAAATTATTACTATTATTCTCATCATCGTCATTATTTATTGCTTCTCTAGAAATTACTATATTCTTTTCTTCGATTTCAGAAGTTTTATTCTTAATAATTTCATCAATACTTTTATACTTACTAGTCTTTGAATCAATGATCATTAGATTTTCTTTAAGATTCTCTTCATTCTCATCAGAGCCCTTTTCTTTTTCCACAATATCTTTTTCTTTAACTTTCTCATTTACTTTAATATTTTGATGTTTTGCAAAGTTTTTTACTTTATAAATATTATCTTCAGTAAATTCAAGCATTTCTAAGTCTATTAATACTTCTAAAACTAATTTTACTTGTATAGCCTCTCTATTAAATTCTATAGCTAAAGTCTCTAGTGTATATGGAATATTTCTAGATAAAAATAACTCCCCTTTTAAATTTACCTTTCCAGCTAAAGCAATAAGCCTAATCCAAATATAGTGAATAAGATCCCTTTCATTCATTCTATCTATTATTTTAGATTTAGTATCTTCATACATATCAACTCTTAATTTAACAATTTTTCTTTCTTTCATTTTTCAACACACTCCCATATAAATTAATATTCTATATAGGATATATGATTTAAATTTAATATTTACATAGTTTTTCTAAAACTTTTTATATTTTTAAAGAAATATTTTATTCGTTCTTATTTTAAAGTGTGAATACATCTAAATTTTAGTTCAGATACAATATACAAAATATTTTAGTTCAAAAAAGAACGCTTAATTTTATAACATCAAAGCGTCCTTTTTTAATAAATATTAATTCTATTGTTCTAAAACATAATTTTCAACTTATTTATCTATGCAATAAATCTATATAAGCTCATTTTTAGAAAGTTGTTCTTTTAATATTTCTAAATTCTTACCTTCCATAGGGAATAATGGCATTCTAAGCGGTCCAACATTATATCCCATAAGCCCCAACGCTGTTTTTACTGGAATTGGATTCACTTCTATAAATAATGTGTTAATAAGATCTAAGTATTTTGTTTGAAGTTCACAGCTTTCTTCAACTTTACCTTCAAAATATAAGCTACAAATATCATGAGCTTCCTTAGGCATAATATTTGATAAAACTGAAATAACACCTTTTCCTCCAAGAGATAAGATAGGAAGTATTTGGTCATCATTTCCAGAATAAATATTAAGTTCATCGCCGCAAAGAGCTTTTATTTTTGCAATAGCTGAAAGATCTCCACTTGCTTCTTTGGTAGCAACTATGCGCGGATGCTTAGCCAATTCAGCATATGTTTCAGGTGATATATTAACTCCTGTTCTTGATGGTACATTATATAAAATAATCGGAATATTAACTCTGTCTGCAATATAATTATAGTGTTTGATTAAACCACTCTGAGTAGCTTTGTTATAGTATGGTGTAACTAGTAAAAGTGCATCAGCACCAACATTCTCAGCATACTTTGATAATTCTACTGCATAAATAGTATCATTAGAACCTGTACCTGCAATAACAGGAACTCTTTTATTTACATACTCAACTGTAAATTTAATAACTTCCTTATGCTCTTCATCAGTCATAGTTGAAGATTCACCTGTAGTTCCTGCAATTACGATTGCATCGCTTCCATTCTCTATATTAAAGTCAATTAACTTTTTTAATTCAGAGAAATTAATTCCATCTTCTGTAAAAGGTGTAACAATTGCGACTGCCGCACCAGTAAATATAATATCCTTCATAAAACTGCCCCCTTGAATATTTTCTATATAATTATAACACAGTCAGCTAAGACTATAAACTTAGAATATACATAAAATGAATAAAATATATATTAATAAACTCCAGAAATACTCTATTACATAAAAAAATGCTCCTACTCTAAAGTTTTTTCAACATATAATTACAATATCAAAATTATTAAATATGCATTTATATATAATAAATATACATACTTCATCAAAATTAAAATATTAAATGAATATAGAAATATAGTACAGCATAAAATAGATTCACGTAACTTGTTATTTTTTCTAATATGCCTTAATATAATGATTATATTCCTTTTTGGTAATTATTGATATAGAAGATTGGAGTGTCTTAAATGTTTTTTAATTTTATTGTTCACAGATTTATAAAGGATAATTCTAACGTTAAAGATGATAAAGTTAGAAATGCCTATGGTGTAATTGGAGGAATAGTTGGAATATTACTGAATGTAATTTTATTTATTATAAAACTTTCTGTTGGAATTATTGTTTCAAGTATAGCTATTATGGCTGATGCTTTTAATAACCTTTCTGATGCCGCCTCTTCTTTAATTACTATTTTAGGTTTTAAACTTTCAAATAAGCCAGCAGATAGAGAGCATCCCTTCGGTCATGGAAGAATTGAGTATCTTTCTGCTCTAATTGTAGCTTTCATGGTAATGTTAGTTGGAATTCAATTTATTAAATCATCCTTCGAAAGAATTGTAAATCCAACTCCTGTTACTTTTGAACTAGTTCCTTTTTTATTACTTTTTGTATCAATCTTTTTTAAAGTTTGGCTTTCAAGGTTTAATAAGTTTATGGGTGAAAAAATTAATTCTGCTGCATTAAAAGCATCATCTACAGATGCCTTAGGTGATGTATTTACTTCCACTTGTGTTGTAATATCATTTTTAGCAGCCAAGTTCACTACCTTTCCAATTGACGCTTATATCGGAATGATTGTAGCACTATTTATAGTTTACTCTGGTTTTAATCTAGTCAAAGATACTATAAACCCTCTTTTAGGTGAGGCACCAGATGATGAACTCGTTAATTCTATTACAGAAATGGTAACCTCTTATGATAACATACTTGGTACGCACGATCTAATTATTCACAATTATGGCCCTGGTAAATGCATGGCGTCAATTCATGCTGAAATACCAAGTGACATCAGCGTTGTAGCTATTCATGAAATTATAGATAAAGCTGAAAGAGAAATTTCAAAAGCCCTTAGAATCTATTTAGTAATACATATTGACCCTATATGCGTTATTGAAGGCGAAGTTAAATCAGCATACGACGAAATTCTATCTATAATAAAGAAATATGATTACATCGATTCAATACATGACTTTAGAGTAGTAGGTGAAGGTGAGGTTAAAAATTTAATTTTTGATGTGGTTATAGAACCATCAAAGGTATCCCCTATATCCGATGATGAACTTGCAAAGTTAATATCTGATGGCGTAAAAAAATATCATCCATCCTATAACTGCGTAATTACTGTAGATAAGCATTACACTTAAAGTGAAGTGATAAACAACCGAAATGGAATAGGCATGTGAAAATAAGCTGAAAAAACACTTAATGGCAGGTTGTTCCGTTTTTTGCTTGTCCTGATAAAATCAGGAGCAAGCAGAAGCGGGTGCATCCTGCCATTTAGTGTTTTCCATCGAAATTTTCACTAGTCCTATGGAATAAACATGTATCCAATTTCGGTTGATATATGAATAATTCTAAAGTATCTATAGAACCTTAGATAAAAAGTCTATTGTACGTGGGTTTTTTGGATTTTTGAATACTTCGTCTGGTGTTCCTTGTTCTACGATTTTTCCACCATCCATAAATAGTATTCTATCTCCAACTTCTCTTGCAAAGCCCATTTCGTGAGTTACAACGACCATCGTCATTCCTTCTTTTGCAAGATCTTTCATAACAGTTAAAACTTCTCCAACCATTTCAGGGTCTAATGCCGATGTTGGCTCATCAAATAACATAACATCTGGCTGCATAGCTAATGCTCTAGCTATCGCAATTCTTTGCTTTTGCCCACCTGATAACGAAGCTGGATAAGCATCTATTTTATCTACTAATCCTACTTTTTCTAATAAAGATACTGTAATCTTCTTAGCTTCATCTTTTGACATTCCTTTTACTTTCATAGGAGCTAAGCATATATTTTCACATACAGTTTTATGAGGAAATAAATTAAAATGTTGGAATACCATCCCCATTTTTTCTCTCATTTTATCTATATTAGTTGCTTTTGATGTTATATCTTTACCTTCAAAAGTAATTTGTCCTGATGTAGGAGTTTCTAATAAATTAAGGCATCTTAGAAATGTACTCTTTCCTGAACCAGATGGTCCAATTACAACAACAACTTCACCTTTCTTTAAATGCTCATCTATTCCTCTTAAAACTTCATTCTTTCCGAAACTTTTATGTAAATCTTTAACGTATATCACTTGCTTTAAGCCTCCTCTCAACATAACCCAATCCTCTTGTCAAAGTGAAAGTTAAAATAAAGTAAATTACTGCCGCAACTATTACTGGTTCTAAACCTAAAGCTGTATTTCCTCTTACTATGCCGGCATTATACATAAGCTCTGCAACTCCAATTACAGAAACCATTGAAGATTCTTTTATAACTGAAATAAACTCATTACCAAGGGCAGGTAAGATATTCTTAAATGCTTGAGGTATTACAACATGAAACATTGCTAAACTTTGATTCATTCCTAGACTTCTAGCAGCTTCCATTTGACCCTTATCAACTGCTTCAATACCGGCTCTTATTATCTCAGATATATAGGCTGCTGAATTTAATGATAAGGCCACTGCACCTACAGTCATGTCAGGCATGTCTATACCAATTAACTTAGGCAAACCTATATATATTATATATATTTGAACCAGAAGCGGAGTACCTCTTACAAATTCTACATAAGCTGTTGCTATATAACTAATTGGCTTAATTTTTGAACGTCTTAAAAGTGTTAATCCAAGCCCCAAAATTGTCCCAAATAACACTGCAAAAAATGCTAATACGATTGTTATCTCTGCACCCTTTAAATAATATTCAGAGTATTTTCCCAAAAATGAAAAATTCAATATTTTCCCTCCTAATCCTAAATTCTTTATCAATAATTTTGCTAATAGCGATTATACCAATTTTTAATTATACGTTATGAACTAATTTTTATCAACTGTTGTTAATTTCCAATTATAAGTATTTACTGCTTTAATGTTTACTCAAAAAAATAACAAGTTATTATGTTAGTATATTTTGCATCATACCTTATCTTTATGTCGCACAGCAGTACCATACATAAAACATATCTCATTGTCTAACACAAAATATACGTCACATCTTTAACTCGTTATTTTTTATCATATTACTTTATATTTAATAATACTAATCTACTAACTTATTTGCATCCGTTACAAGTTGTTTAATTTTATCTTCATCCTTTAATTTCTTGATTGTCTTATTAACTTCTGCTAATAATTCTGGTGAATTCTTTTTCATAGCTATTGCTGTTCCGCCGTCTGGATCTTTAACTTCTAAATTCTTTGCGATTGCAATACCTTCATTCTTTTGAACATTTATTTCAGCTACTGGTAATTCAATTAAAACAGCATCTACTTTATTGTTCTTTAGATCTAATATTAAATCAGTAACTTTATCTAATGACTTAATGCTGTCTTTATCAAAGTTTTCTTGAGCTATACGTTCTTGAATTGAACCCTTTTGAACTCCAATTTTCTTTCCTTTTAAATCTTCCATTTTAGTTATTGAAGCTTCGTCTCCTGATCTAAGTACAAATCTATGTGTTGCAGTATAGTATAGATCTGAGAAATCTGCATTTTGTTTTCTTTCATCTGTTGGAGTCATACCTGAGAATACCATGTCTATCTTGTCTGATTGAAGCGCTACAAGTAACCCATCAAAAGCCATGTCCTTTATTTCAAGTTCTACCCCTAAATCTTTTGCAAATTGTTTTGCAATTTCAATATCAAATCCAACTATTTGATCTTTTCCATCTATTTCTTTATGGAATTCATATGGTGGATAATCAGCACTTGTTCCAATCACAAGTTTCCCTTTTGCTTTAATTGCTTCTAATGAATTTTGTTTTTTATCAGCAGCACCACTTCCACATCCAACCATACTTATTGCTATAGTTGTTGCTGCTGCAAATGCCATTATTTTTTTTACTATTCCAGCTTTCATTTATATATACCTCCAATTTTTTTCATTTAAATTTATCCGATAGCTAGCATCCGTAACACTCCCACTTCTTTAAGTGGGAGATAACGGCTGCACGCTCCTGGATGAGTTCAACTAGGATTCAGATGGGGATCAAACCCCACCCGAATCAAGTTTCACTTGATTCCCTCAATGTCGATAGCATAATTATACACATTATTTTATATTTACTCAATAGAAATATAGTATTTTTTTTAACTTTTATGAATTAATATTAAATTTTTTGTACTCTAAGTATATTTTCCTATATTACACTCACACCCTACATGATAAGTTTTTATATGATAAAATTAAAAACTGTGGCTTATTTACAATATTTATGATCAATGATAATCATAAATGTATTAATTGCTATATTTCTATGTATAAATTAGTATATCTCAATATTTTTTATTTATATATTAATTTATTGCGATATACTTATATTTATGCTGAATATTTTTTCATTTTGCATAAATCCCGATAAAATATTCAGCATTATTCTACAGCAACCGAAATAACAGAGTCTACTCACTTTCGATAAGTTATATCTTAAACCTAATATTCATTGATTTCTATAAGCATTTTACTACAGATAATCGGTGTAATGCTCTAGTGCACATAATATATTTAACTAAAGGCTGAATCCGCTCATTTTCAACTATTATTACTCCGTCAAACTCTAATCCCTTAGCTAAATATGCTGGCATAAGCACTTTTCCGCCCTTATAAAGTATATCGTCATTATCTAAGTTTTGTATGTTGATTTTTTCCTTAATAAGAGGCGCAAATTCACTAAGCTCTTTCTTCCCTTTAAATATTACAGCGACATTTTCATAACCATCTTCCTCATAATCCTCAATTATAGAAATAAGCGTATCTATAAGTTCTTCATTGTTTGAAACTTCTTCCTCAATAACAGGCTCACCTTTTCTGACTAAAGGAACTATTCTATCTTTGTCTAAGAATTTATTTGAATACTGCATTATCTCTTGAGTTGATCTATAACTCTTGTTTAATTCATACTTCTTAATTTCAACGTTAGAATCTTTGAATACTTGATCTAAGTGAAGCATTGCTGGTTCTTCGTTAGTTTCAATTAATCTTTGATTTGAGTCTCCAACTATTGTATAGCTATTGCATCCAGTTATTTCTTTGATTATTTCAAATTGCATAAAGCTATAGTCTTGTGCTTCATCAATTACAATATGCTTTATCTCTTCTTTTGATTTTAATCCTGTTAATTTAACCATCAAATAAAGAATTCCTGCTAAATCCATGTATCCTAAATCATCTTCATAATTTTTATTAATTCCTTCAGTAATCTCATTAACTTTTTCAGCATTTTCTGAAAACGCATTTGGATTAATAATCTTTTTATAAATATCTATAATTGGTTTAACTTTAACCCAAGAATCTAATTCATCACGAGAGTTCATAACAGCTCTTATAATTTTTCTTATTTCCATTTTTCTTAAATATTCTAAATGAGTTTTTTCTATTTCTAAATCTTCTGCTGATAAACTATTTATTTTTTCTTTAAACTCAGCATTTATTTTATATAATTCTTCATCTCTTTTATCCTTAATTTTAGAGGTCAATACTCTCTTAATTTTTTCACTTCTTCTAAATAGAGGCATATCTTTATAATATTTATTAAATAATTCTTCTACCTCTTTGACTGAAACAATTTCCTCATTATTAAATTTAATTGCTTGTATTTTAAAGTATTCCCTGTCTAGCTTTTCTATATTTGAATTTAATAGTTCAACAAATTCCCTAGAACTCTTATACTTATATTCTGCCAAAGCGTCTTCATTTTCATTCATGGCATCTTCAATATAACTTCCCAAACTTTTAAATTTTTCGTATCTTAACCCTATTTGCTTGATTGCAAAATTTTCAAAAGTAGTTTGTTTTATATTGCTTTCGCCAAGTGAAGGAAGCACTTGAGCTATATAATCCATAAAGATATCGTTAGGTCCAAAAATTAATACTTTGTCTCCAAATTGTTTTCTGAAGTTATAAAGTAGATAAGAAATTCTATGAAGCGCAATCGTAGTTTTTCCTGATCCCGCAACTCCATTTACAACAATTATTTTATTTCTATCTTCTCTTATTATCTCATCCTGTTCTTTTTGTATGGTCATGACTATGTCTTTTAGCTTATCTGATGAATTTTCAGTTAAAACCATTTGCAGTATTTCATCTTTAACATCTATTGCTGAGTCAAATATGCCTTTTAACTGACTTCTTTTTATGATAAGCTGCTTTCTTGATAATATATCAACCTCTATTTCACCTGATGGTGGATTAAAGCTTGCTTTTCCAAGAGTTCCTTTATAAAAAAGTGATGCAATTGGTGCTCTCCAATCTACAATTAGAGGCTCAAAACTGTCCTCTACAGTTAGTCCATATCTACCTATATATATATCCTCTGGAATATTATCATCTTCTTTAAATGTAACCTTTCCAAAGTAAGGTATTTCTTTAAGCTTTGTAAATTCCATAAGTCTCTTATCAATCGTTCTATAAGCTTCTTCTTTAACGTAATTTTCATGATCAAAGTAGTCGATGATTTGATCTTCATCATCTTTATACTCTTCTACATACTTTTTTCTTGCATCAAGAATATAGTTTGTAACATTCTTTCTTTTCTCTAAGTACTTTAAAATTTCATTATTTAATATTTCTAAGATTTCTTTTAGTTTTTCTTCTTCTCTTAAAAAATCTATTTGATTACCCATAATTACGACCTCCAAATATAGTTAACATGAGTCCTCTTGCCAGTAATAAAACATCAAATCAAGAGACTCATTTATTGGTTTTATATAACTTATTCACCTTAATGATTTTTCCTAGATAGTCTATTATAATCCTCTTATAAATTCATTTATTTATAAGAGCTTTTTCATCTATTCACCATCTTAAGGAATATTGATTGAGTAAAAAGGTACAAGACGCGTTCTCCCTTCCCTTGACAAAGTATTAACTAATTATATCCTAAGAATTATAAAATGCACAATGTATAGCTAAAACTTTCTTTAGCCTATATCCCCATTGTGCATTTCTTTAATAATATATCTTAACTTATAATAATATACAATTTTATGGAATATTATTATTTATAAATCTTTGTTTATAGATTATTATTAGATTCGGTATCAGCCATATTGCTTTGGTATTTAGTTTCACTTTTATCCTCAGCTTTAACCTGATTCTCATTCTTTTTATTAGAATCCTCATCTATTTTACTCATATCTTCAGTTTGCCCACCAGATGCAATTTTATTCTCAGATGCGGTCTCATCTTTTTTATTTACTACATCAACTGAAATTTCTGACTTTGTACCAGCTTTATCATCTATAACAACATCTAAAGAATTTTTCTTAGCTCTTCTTTCCGCTAGTTCTTTTACTTTCTTTTCATTCTCTGACTTTTCTTTTTCTCTTTCTTCTTTCATCTCTGGATATTTTTCATATATCATGTCAAGGAATTCTTCTCCAAAGATTGTTTCTTTTTCTAAAAGAACTTCTGAAATCTTATCTAATAAGTCTCTATTTTCTCTCAAGATTTTTCTTGCATTCTGATGAGCAGTTTTTATGATTCTTAATGTTTCCTCATCTAAAAGAGTTGATGTTTCTTCACTACAGTTTCTAACAGCTCTACCATCTAAATATCTATTTTGTATTGATTCTAAAGCCATCATGTCAAATCTTTCACTCATACCGTAGACTGAAACCATACTTCTAGCTTGCCCAGTAGCTCTCTCTATATCATTTGAAGCTCCTGTGGAAACTAAATCAAATACTTCTTCTTCAGCTGATCTACCACCTAACATTACAGTTATTTGATTTATCATATCCTCTCTAGAGGTTAAGTATTTTTCTTCCTCTGGCAGCTGCATAGTATAACCTAATGCTCCCATAGTTCTAGGAACTATTGTTATTTTATGTACTGGATCTGCACCTTTAAGTAAAGCAGCCACAAGTGCATGACCTACTTCATGGAAAGCAACAACTTCTCTTTCCTTTGGTGATAAGATTCTATCTTTCTTTTCTTTTCCAGCAATTATTACCTCAACTGCTTCTCTTAAATCTTCTTGAAGAACAGTTTTTCTTCTTCTTCTTACGGCTCTTAAAGCACCTTCATTAATAATATTTGCAAGGTCAGCTCCAACAGCACCTGGAGTGCTTTTAGCTATCTCAGATAAGTCTACATCAGGACCTAACATTACGTTTTTAGCATGGACATGAAGTATAGCTTCTCTTCCCTTAAAGTCTGGTCTATCAACTATAACTCTTCTGTCAAATCTACCTGGTCTAAGTAATGCTTTATCAAGTATCTCTGGTCTATTTGTAGCTCCAAGTATAACTATACCTTTAGATGAATCAAATCCATCCATTTCAGAAAGTAATTGATTTAAAGTTTGTTCTCTTTCATCATTACTTTGCATTTGATTATCTCTGCTTTTACCAATTGCATCAATTTCATCTATAAATATAATACATGGCGACTTTGCAACTGCATCTTTAAATAATTCTCTTACCCTTGAAGCTCCAACTCCAACAAACATTTCAACAAAGCTTGAACCCGAGAGTGAGAAGAATGGCACTTTAGCTTCTCCTGCTACAGCCTTCGCGATTAACGTTTTTCCTGTTCCTGGAGGTCCTACAAGTAAAACACCTTTAGGTAATTTAGCACCAATCTCTGTGTATTTACCAGGGCCATTTAAGAAATCTATTACTTCTTTTAAAGATTCCTTAGCTTCTTCTTGACCTGCAACGTCATCAAATGTTACTTTTATCTCACTTTCCATATAAACTTTGGCGTTATTCTTACCGATGCCCATGACACCGCCTCCGCCGCCTCCCATTTTAGAAAATAGGAATCTCCACATGAAGAAAATAAGTACCATAGGCAGTATCCAAGTAAGCACAAAATTCATGATAGGAGTTTCTTTAGGATTTTTTCCTGTAAAATCTACTCCAGCCGCATTTAACTTTGTTATTAACGTCTCATCATTTACATTTGCTGTGTATAAAGTCTTTCCTTTATATTCAGTGTTATTTTCACTTGGTGTTATTAATAAATTATCACTAGTTATGGTGACTTTTGAAATTTGTTTTTCATCTAATAATTTTATGAATTCATTATAATTGATTTCCTTTGTCGTAGCTGTATCCCTGGCATAATTGAATGCCATTAAAAATGCAAAAGCTATTAGAAAATAAGTAATTGCTACAGTAATAGAATTCTTATTTTTATTATTCTTTTTGTTATTTCCGTTATTATTATTCTGCATCTAATCACCTTCCCTTAATTTTCATTTAATATTCTTTGTTATTAATAATATTCATAGATTAGATCACTCTTCCCACATATCTTTCATACTTTCATCTATCTGCTTTTTTCGAGTTAATGTGAAATTTTCATCTACTTCAAAATATTCATTTTTATTAATTAAAATATCTCCTTCTTTAAAGCCGCCTTTAATGCTGCTTAGAGATATTTTATGCATATCTCCATTTTCTTTTTCGACTATTGCATAATTACCCTCTACTCTATCTATTATATACTTTTCATCCATTTAACATCCTCTTTTCACTTTATAAATTAATTCCAAGCTTAGGGAATGTGAACCGAGTTTCCTTAATTAAGCACCTAAATAAATTATATTAAGACTCCTAGAAATATCTATTAAGTTAACCTTCCAAAATCTTTAAATGGATAAAATTTAATTCTAGCTTTCCCTTGGATGTTAGATGCATCTATATATGGATTAATCCATCTTCTAGCATCATTTGAACGACTCCTATTATCACCTAAAAAGAAAAATTTATTTTCAGGTACGTCAAATTCGAGTACCTTATTGAGCTTTTCATTATTTTTTACATAATCTTCTTTAATATCCTCCCCATTTATATTAACTATACCATTATGTATTACAATATGATCTCCTGGAAGTCCTATTGCTCTTTTTATAAGTATCTCATCGAGCTCTTCCGAATAAAATACAATGATATCTCCTCTTTGGATTTTACTCGTATCATAAACTCTAGTTACCATTAACTTATCACCAACATTTAGAGTCGGTACCATTGATTCACTAGGTATATAAACATTATAAACTAAAAACTTATTTATTAATAATGCTATTCCTATGGCTGCTAATATTGGAATTACCCATTCTCTAAAGAAACCGCCTTTTGCTGTAAAAAATACCAGGAACCCTTTTTCTAATGGACTATCATTCTTATTGTTATCTTCAGACTTATCAACATCTGTTGTACTAGCAACATCATCATAACTATTACTAGTATCATTTGAATCCATTGCATTATCATTTTCTTTCATCAATACTCTCCCTTTTATCAAGATTGCTTTATCTAAAATTACATATTAGGTTAATATTATTTACGATTTTATTTTAAATTTTATAACTAATATATTATTTATAGATCTCAAAGTCTTTTATTGGATAATATTTCATTCTAGCCTTTCCTACTATATATGATTCATCTACATACGGATTATTCCAATATCTTGAATCATCAGAGTGTGCTCTATTATCACCTAGAAAAAAGTACTTGTTCTTTGGCACCTCAAAAACTCCATTAGATATATTATTATTTATTACATAGTCTTCTTGAAGCCTTTCGCCATTTCTAAAAACAACACCTTCTTTGATTTCTATCTTATCACCTGGAAGTCCTATTAATCTTTTTATTAATATATCTCCTTTAAATTCATCATTTTTAAATAATACTATATCTCCTTCTTTTAAACTCTCTGGACTATAAACCCTAGTTACAATAAGCCTATCTTTAACTTCCAATGTTGGTATCATGGATCCACTTGTAATCCAAACACCATAACCTACAAAACGATAAACTAAAAATCCTATACAAGCAATAACAGCTATATCGATTATCCATTCCTTTATTATTGACTTTTTTCTAAGTTTTTTGCGCTTCAAATCTTCATCTTCATTATTTTCTGCCACAGTATTGCCTCCATATCATATAATTAATAATAATTATATACTTTCCTATGATTAATATTTCACCTTATCTGTGTTATTAGTAATTTTTATGCTTTATTTTTCAACACCATTTTAGTATACCATAATTTTCTCAATAAAATATTTATAAGTTGTTAACTTTTATACGATTTACTATCATTAATATTTATTTTTACTTTGTCTTACTTTGCCTTATTAAAAAAACACTTTAGTGTCAAGACTCAGTTTTCTTAAATAACTTTGTAATAAAAATATGCACTAATCCAAAAAATTAGTGCATATCTCTTCTATCTATTTATAATCTTGGGAAAGAATATCAATAAAAGCGCATTCATTAAAAGTATGCCTTAAACCAACATTGAATAATAATTCAATGTGGAACCTTTTAAAAATAAGTTTGTAAAAGACTTATTTACTCTATATCATTTTTTAATAGATCTTCATAGGATTCTCTCTTGCAAATTAGCCTTGCTTCATTATCCTTAACCATTACTACTGATGGCTTCGGTATCTTATTGTAATTGCTTGACATTGAATATCCATAGGCACCCGTAGTCATTATTGCTAAAATATCGCCGCTTTCAACTTGTGGAAGTTTAACATTTTCTAATAATATATCTCCTGATTCACAGCACTTCCCTGATATGGTCACAGTTTCTTCTGAAACCTCAGAAACCTTATTAGCAAGAATACATTCATACTCTGCATTATATAGGGCTGGTCGTATATTATCTGTCATTCCTCCATCTACTGATACATACGTTCTAATACCTGGAATCTCTTTGATTGATCCCACAGTATATAATGTAAGTCCTGCATTAGCTACGATACTTCTTCCAGGTTCTATTGTAAGAATTGGTCTTTCTTGACCAGTTCTAGCACAAACTTCATCAACTTTATTAATTATCGTTTTGCAATATTCCTCAGTAGTCTTAGGTTCATCATCCTTAGTATAGTATACACCAAAACCGCCTCCAAAATCTACTTCTTTTATTAAGTAACCAAGGTTGTCTTTGGTGTTTCTTACAAGCTCTAGCATTATTTCCACAGCATCTGCATATGGTTCTAAATCAAAGATTTGTGAACCTATATGACAATGTATTCCTGCAAGATTTATACTTTCCAGACTTATAGCCTTCTTAATAGCATCTTCTATAACTGTACCTACTGGTGCAAATCCAAATTTGGAATCTATTTGTCCAGTTTTTATATACTCATGAGTATGAGCCTCAATTCCTGGTGTTATTCTCAAATAAATATCCTGTACTTTATTATATTCCTTAGCTATATTATTTAGCATTTCCATTTCATAGCAATTATCTACTACAAAATTACCTACACCTAATTTAACACCTAACTGAATTTCATCTAATGTCTTATTATTTCCGTGAAACATTACTTTTTCAAGTGGAAATCCTGCTTTATGAGCTGTGTATAACTCTCCTCCTGAAACAACATCTAAATGCATTTTTTCTTCTTTTAGCAACTTGCACATTTGCAGTGTCAAAAATGCCTTTCCGGCAAACGCTACTCTATTATTGTTTTCTTCGCATTTAAAATGATTTCTATAATCTCTACAATATTCTCTTATCAAATCTTCATCGAATACATATAAAGGACTTCCATATTCTTTTACTAAATCTTTAGAACTAACTCCCCCAATTACTAATTGATTGTCCTGTTCTTTCATTGTTCCAAACAATTTCATTTGCCTAACCCCCAAATTAATTATACTTATTATCAAGTTATTTATCTTTAAATAATCTAGCCGTGATAATAAAGGCATGTATCCTCTATTCATCCTGCGATTAAAAAGCAACAGTTATCGAAAGCCATTAAGCTCCCTTTAATAATATTATAAAAAAAATCTATACGATAGTTTTTATGTTTTCCACGAAAAGAAATTACCTACTTCTTTGGTTTTATTATGATTTTTGCCCAAAAAACAAACGCCACAGAATATGTCTGTGACGAGTGGTAGATTACGCTAAATTTGTATGCATATTAATTTCATTAATTATCAATTTATAAAATTAAATTATTAAATATTTTTCCAAATATAGAACAATCAAAATTATTATTTTAAATTGTTAATTAAAATGCACCTTGTAGCTCAACACTTTCGTGACAGTTATTCACATATTTTATGAATCCCCAGAAATAAATTACCGCATAATAAGTTATTCCTTCGGCCGTAATACCTTTCAGCATAAATCATCGTTTGCCAACTACTTATACCTACTCTTTATTAAAGCACCTCTACCCCAGGTCATATTATATTTATATTCTATCTAAATAGTAGACTTCTTATCTACCCATAGGTTCTTTAGACTTCTAATGACTATAATATCATATTATTAAACTGTTACAAATATGATACCATAAATTTTACTTAAATCAACATTTTTTTTATTATTCATACATCAAGTGTAGGATTATATTTTCTATTCTTTTCTATAATTATCCATAAGATTGCACATAATGCTTGCTGAAGATGGTGGAGTAAATGTTATAGCATTAGCCCCAGCCTGAATAGTCTCAATAATTGATTCATCAGTTGGTCCTCCAGTCGCTATTATCGGAAACTCTGGAAAAATTTTTCTGATGTTTCGAACTATTTCAGCTGTTTTTTTACCACCAGAAACATTCAATATAGTCGCACCGGCTTCAATTCTCTTAGAAATATCTTCATCTTCCGAAATAACAGTTACTATTACCGGTATATCTATGGTGGCCCTAATTTTTCTTACTACTTCATTACTTGTTGGAGCATTTACAACTACCCCCATGGCCCCCTTAAATTCTGCATCCATTGCTAAATTTACTACTCTCTTCCCTTGAGTTATTCCTCCTCCTACGCCACAAAATACAGGAACATCTGCTGCCATCACAAGTGCTTGTGTAATCACTGGCTGTGGTGTAAATGGATAAACCGCAATAATAGCATCAGCGTTACTATTCCTTATTAATGCAACATCAGTACTAAATAACAATGATTTTATTCTCTTTCCAAAAATCTTAATTCCACCACAATTTCTTATAACCGTTGGAACTTCAATCACATGATTTCTAAGTGTACCTTTTATTTGCGGAACAAACTTAGCTTCTTTACTTGTCATAGATCCTATCCCCTCCCCATAATCATTAAACTTAATAATTACAATTCAACTTATAATAATTTTAAATCATACACTCTTATATAATTTAAATTTAATATTTTTACAGTAACTCATATCTCTCTCATAAAATCTCTTTATCAGCAAAACATAATCTTATATGTATTCACCATATTCATTAACCTTAAAGTAATCCTATTTTTAATAGCGTTTTATAGGCCATGGCAGATAACTTATCCTTCATTTAAGCATCCTATGAAAATGTATTAGTGTATCCTAATAAGAATAGTATCCTAAAGTCTCTCTACTTATAGACTATATTCTTTTAATTCTATACTATTATTATACTATTTTATCATTTTCCTTAAAGTTAAATTTATATTTACTGTTTGTCCACATTATCCACACTTTTTATCCACAGATGTGTGTATATTGTTTATAACAATATATTATAAATTCTTTTAAGGCAAAAATGCTAGTAAAACTTTTCTGCAAAATCCTCTCGATATAGCTAAATAAGCCTATTTTTCAACATTCTCAACAGAAATTTTGTGTAATTTTGCTATTAAATGAGTTTAAATAACATAATTATTTACTTTATGATACTATTGGAATTCAATAATTATTTAAAGAACTTACCATTTGTCTTATTTTTTTCCACTCGACTTATCCACAGATAACATAGGCTTATCAACACTATAAACAAACCCTTTATTTTACAGGCTTTACCACATATTTTTCTCTAATATTTATACAGTTTGTCCACAATCTTATTCACAGATTTTAGTATTATTGAAACTAATTTTAAACTTTTGTGTAAATCTTTTTATTAAACCTTAATAATTCCTTAATAGTTTGTTAACTTCTAATATAATACCTTAATAAAACATTAAACAATGGTGTACTGTATTGTAGTCTATTCATTCCTATCATATACTTTTAATCAAGAAAAAGATTTTAATAAAGGAGGTTTATTTAATGACGCAAAATGAATTTTTTAACATACTAATGGATGGACTAAAAGAAATTCCTGAAATAAAATTACAGGAAATTATATCCTATTATGATCATAATTTTACGCTTGGACTAGCTGCTAGAAAAACTGAAGAAGAAATAGTACATGAATTAGGTGACCCTAATTCTATTGTCAATAAATATAGAAATGATAATTTAAATATATATTCTAATTTAGAATGCTCTATTAATGATTACACTAATCAAGCAACCACTGAAACTTCTTATAATTCTATAACTGTTAATAATAATATTACAAGCGATAATTTCAATAATAACGCTACTAATAATGAAAATGATTTGAAAAATAATGTTGAACTAAAAGACTTAAATATAAATGATTCTCATGAAAATGCTAATTTAGATGACGATTTTTATAGACTTCATAGTTCTACTATATCATCTGATAATAAAGAATTCAATTCTCAATCTGCTGCTTCATATAAGGCAGATAAGAATTTTAGTGTTGACAATGATTTGAGTTATAATAATTGCAATAACTCAAACTATGATTATAATAGCAAAAATAATTCCAATAATTTTACTAATAATGTTTTTAATAATAGATCACCACACTCCAATGTAAATGCACTATTAAAGTTTTGTATTGCAATTCTAACTTTAATAATTTTCTTCCCAGTTATAACTGGAGCCATTGGTTTTGTTATTGGAATTTTGGGAGCAGCTATAAGTATTTTTATCGCCAGCATTGGGGTATTGGTAGGTGGTACCTTTACAAGCTTTATTGGGTTGCCTAATATACCTGCTTTTGTTGCTAATTTTCCATATCCTGTTATAGTTCTCTTCTCGTTAGGCTCAATTTGTCTGTCAATGCTTTTAGCACTTTTATTTTATTATCTTGGTAAATTTTTTATACAAATATTTATTAAAATCTATAATGTAATCAAAGGAAAAGGAGGTGCACTTTAATGAAAAAAAAGTTTATTTCTACTAATATGAAGATATTTATACTTGTATTATTTATTTTATCCATTACTTTTTATACCTCAGGATGCATTGTTTTGGTCCAAAGTGGATATAAACTTTCTGATTATGCTGATGAACTTCATGTAAATCCTAATTCTTTTAAATATGATATAAATTTATCAGGCTTTAACTTTGATTTTAATGCTTCTTATGTTTCAAAAGATTACACAATCAATGATAATATTAACGAGATTAATTTCAACTTAAATTCTCAAGATATCAAGGTAATAAGTTATGATGGTGACAGCTTAAAAGTTCAAATAAAAAGTTATAACACTATATCTAATGATTTATCTGAAACAGAAATCGAAAATAAAATAACCTTAGGCACGAGATACGATACCCCAAGCAATGCTAGTATTTCAGTAAGCATTCCTAACAAACTTAAGGATAAATCAACTTTAAAAATTATTACAAGCAGTGGAGATATAGATGTTTCTAATTTATCTATAGATACTTTGAATCTTACTACAGCTAGTGGTGAAATAAATACTGTAAATTCCAACTTAAATTATTTAAGCCTAAATAACTCTAGTGGAAGTATTAATTTTAATGGTATGACAGCTTTAGCAGAAACAAAATTAACTTCATCTTCCGGAGATATACACGGCGAAGGTACACTTGGAATTTTAAATGGTTCTACTTCCTCTGGAGATATTGATTTAAGGTTTGTGAATTCTCTAAATAATGTATCACTAAGTACTCAATCAGGCTCCGTAAATTTGTTACTCCCAAAGATTTCAGGTTATAAAGTTAATTACGAAACAGTTTCTGGGGATCTAAATTCACATAGCAATAGCCTTTCATCTGGTGACGAGAGCTCTCTTATTAACGTCAATACCGTAAGTGGAGATTTAAATATAAACTAAATCTTGTTCTAAAATATACGTATACCAGCCGAAAGAGAAGTTACTCTGTTACTCGGTTGCTAGAAAAAAGAACTGAGTATTTCTACCAATAAAAGTTGCACCATCTATGCTTGTTCCTTAGGCAAGCTAAGGACTAGCACAAATGGAACAACTTTTATTGAAGAAATACCTTCAGTTCTTTATTCGATGCAACACAATATGTTACTTATTTCGGCAAGTTATGTATTGGATCTCTATACTATAATTTGAATTTTGAAATGATGCTACTTAATTCTTCAGCCTTTATAGCTTCTCTTGATATTGTTTCTACTACTTGTTTCATAGCTATAGACGTATCATCTATGCCTTGTTGTATGCTGTGAGTGCTGCTTGAAACTGTTTCTGAATTCTTAGCTGTGTTTGATATAGCCGCACTTACTTGTTCGATTGATGCATTTACATGTTCAGACATTTCGGCAATTTGCTTTGACATTTGGCTTATAAACTCCCCATCTTCAGTATATTGGACTGCAACACCTCCATACCCTTCCAAATCATCTTTAACATTCGTTTTAATAAATGTTAGCATTTCCTTGCTATTCTCAGAAAGATTTCTAAATGCCTTTTCTACTCTTTCTATTGTATTCTGAATTGTAACTACTGATGAAGATGATTCTTCTGCAAGCTTTCTTACTTCCTCTGCGACTACCGCGAACCCTTTTCCTGATTCTCCTGCTCTTGCCGCCTCAATTGCTGCATTTAATGCTAGAAGATTTGTCTGTTCTGAAATACTTGCTATTGAATCTGCCATCACCTTTATTTCTTCAACTACTTTTGATTCTTCAATTGCTTTCTTTATGTATTCTTCTTTATTGTGATATACGATCCTTGTATTTTCAATTGCCTTCTGACTATTTTCTTCTATATTCTTAGCTCTTTCTTTTATATTATTTGAATTTTCATTCCCCGTTTCAGCCTTTGATGCTAACACTTCCATATTGGCAGTCACCTGTTGAATTGATGCATATATTTCTTCAACATTGCTACTATTTTCCTGAGTGCTAGAATCAATCCTTTCAAATTCTAAATTAATATGCTCAAGGCTTGCTGATATTTCTTGAACTGTAGCAGATGCCTCTTCACTTAATGCAGACACGTTAGTCGCATTATCTGCACATAACTGAATCATTTCTCTTAAATTATCTTGAGCCTTATTTAAAGCTAGTCCAATATATGCAAATTCGTCTTTTCTAGAAATAGTAATATTGGTTGATATATCTAATTTACTCATTCTCTCAGCCAAATGCCTTATTTTATGCAGTGGTGCTATTATGAATCCTATTGTTGTAAAAATTAATGTTCCGCCTATTACAACGACTACAGCTACAGATATAATCGTTAGCATTAAGCTTGTTTTTAATCCTATCCCAATACCAATCCCCATTAATATCATTACAATATAAACCGAAAAAATTCTTGTTGCAGTAGAATGTAAAAAACTTATCTTATTATTTTTATTCATAATTTATGCTCTCCTTTTTCTTTAATTCAATTTATTTAAAGCTTTTTTCTATTTTATCATTGGTCATCATAGTAGACTTCAATTCAGTTGATTTATCATGAATCAATAATCTCACTATTAATTTATAATTATTTAATCTCTGGATTTTAGCTAGAAAAGATTTTAAGAAATGTTGTTTATAGAAATATAAATATACTCATATGGCATAATTCATAAAAAGCCCTTTTTATTTACAATAAAATTCAAAAAAG
The DNA here is from genome assembly GCF_003575225.1 of Clostridium chromiireducens. Taxonomy (NCBI): domain Bacteria; kingdom Bacillati; phylum Bacillota; class Clostridia; order Eubacteriales; family Clostridiaceae; genus Clostridium; species Clostridium chromiireducens. The sequence goes on from NZ_QXDJ01000001.1 coordinate 1,196,025, forward strand.
TATATATTTATATATATTCTTTAATAGAATATCATGTATATTTTTCTTTTTCAACCATAATAATGAAAATTCTAGTTTACAATCTTTTGATGAAATGCAGTTAAATACGCCATTTAGTCATCATACTCTTGTTACAGCAAAAGTTTGTTATTTCTTACAATAATTCATCAAAATAAAAAATCAAATCTCAAATAGGTATTATAACTTGATTTTCAATTAATCATAATTTTTTTACAAGAATTGCCCATTACTTTTTAAAATATGATAAAATTATACTATTAAAATTATGTATTGGGGGCTTAAATATGATATCAAATAGACTTAAATCTCTTATCTCAAATAGTACTACCATAAGAGCCATGTTTGAAGAAGGTAAGAGATTATCAAAAATTCATGGAGAAGAAAATGTTTTTGATTTCAGCATAGGTAATCCGAATGTTGAACCTCCTGAAAATATTAAAGAAGTTATAATCGATATTCTAAATGAAGAATCACCAAACTTTGTTCATGGCTATATGCATAACTCTGGTTATGAAGATGTCAGAGATACCATAAGCACTTTCTTAAACAAAAAATATGATTTATCTCTTACTGGAAAAAATCTTGTTATGACTTGCGGGGCTGCTGGTGGATTAAATATAATTTTTGAGTCAATTTTAAATCCTGGTGATGAGATTATTACCTTCTCACCATACTTTGGGGAATATAAAAATTATGTTGAAACTTTTCACGGAATACTTACAACTGTTCCTACTAATACTGAAAACTTTGAGCCTGATTTGGAGGCTTTAGCTAATGCTATCACATCAAAGACAAAGGCTATATTAATAAATACTCCAAATAATCCTACAGGAGCTATTTACTCAAAGGAAGTACTTAGAGGCTTGACTCATGTACTTAATGTAAAGGAAAAAGAATTAAATACAAGTATTTACTTAATATCTGATGAACCTTATAGAGAAATAGTTTATGATGATGTTGAAGTACCTTGCATATTAAAATACTATAATAATAGCTTTATAGCTTACTCATACAGTAAATCATTATCTTTACCTGGGGAACGTATTGGATATGTAGTTACAAATTCATTAATGAATGATTTTGATGAAATGATGGCAGCACTAAATATTTCAAATCGTGTTTTAGGCTTTGTAAATGCACCTTCTTTATTTCAAAGAGTTATTGCAAAAACTATAGGTTCTGAAGTTGATGTTAATATATATAAGAAAAACCGCGATCTTTTATACAACCATTTAGTAAGCTTAGGTTTCACATGTTTCAAACCCCAAGGAGCTTTTTATCTTTTCCCTAAATCACCTATTGAAGATGATAAAAAATTCTGTGAAGATGCAAAGCAATTTAATTTATTACTTGTACCTGGCTCCACTTTTGGATGCCCAGGGCATGTACGATTGGCTTACTGTACTTCATACGAAAAGATCGAAAAATCATTACAAGCTTTTGATAAGTTAGCGGCTTTATATAATTTAAAATAAGATAGTGTATAGTTTTCTTTAAATTATTATACATTCAATATATGCATATATTTCAATATATGCATTTTTATATTGAATGTATATATTTCAATATATGCATTTTTTGCACATATAAATATTCTCTAAATATTATTATTTATAATCTCACATTACCTTATGTGCTATACCACTAAGGCAATTATGCTAAACTACTTTAAATTTTTCATACGCTAATCTTTTTATAGTAAAATAGCAATCTATTATTAAAATAATAACCCCTGCAATTACTAATATATTAAAAAAATCCTGTTCTTGTATGTATAGACTATATACGATAGGTTGTAAATAATGTAGACCTACCAAGCTTAGAATCATCCAATAAGTTGAGAATTTAAGAGTAACAAATCCATGTATATTGTATCTAAAATTCGAATAATCCCAATAAACTTTATTGAAAGTATACTTAAGTACATAACCACTTATGTATTCAACTGTTGTTGGAATTAAAAAACATAGCAGTATTAATGGAATTCCATCAATTATTAATATTTCTTTACATAGAATTAAAAGAGTAAAACCTATTCCATACATAGGTTTAAATGGACCTATTAAAAACCCATCTTTTTGAAATTCCTTTGTAGTTGTATAACAGTATACTTCTTCTATTATCCAACCTATGAAAGAATAAAATATTAAGTTGAATATAATATAAAATATTGAATTCATTGTATAATCACCTCATTCTACAAAATAATCAATGTTAGTATTTGTCGAATAATAATCTTTTATCCACATCGAGGTTCTATCTGTTATAATACTAGTATTGAATTATTCTTAGACTCAGATACTGCGAACTTCAATTAATGCTATATATTCACTGAGCCTTAGATACAAATATATTTTAGGAGGCTAATTCACATATGGAAAAAATTTATTACGATAATCAATACCTTAAGGAATTCACAGCTGAAATTGTTGATATAAAAGAAATAGATGGTAGATCTCACGTTATATTAGACAAAACTGCTTTTTTCCCAGGCGGTGGTGGACAAAATTGCGACCTTGGAACTTTAGATGATCAACAAATTATTGATATCTATGAAAAAGATGAAATTGTTTATCACGTTGTTGAAAAGAAACCTATTAAGATACATAAAGTAAAATGCTCAATTGATTGGGATAGAAGACGTGATGGAATGCATCAACATTTAGGTCAACACGTTTTATCTGGCGCTTTCTTCAACCTTTTTAATGCTAATACTTTTGCAATACACTTAGGTTCTGACATAAGTACAGTTGATATCTATGGAGTGTTAACTGAGGATCAAGTAAGAGAAGCTGAAAGACTTGCTAATAAAACCATTGGTGAGGCACTAACCGTTCAATCTTTTGTTCCAACAAAAGCTGAATTAAAAAAATTAACTCTTAGACGTGCTCTTCCAAACACTGATGAAGACATTAGAGTTGTTAAAATTGGTGATTTCGATGTAAATGCTTGTTGTGGGCTTCATCCTTCATCAACTTTGGATTTGAGACTTATTAAAATTAAAAAATTCGTAAAGCACAAAGAAGGAACAAGAATAGAATTTTTAGCTGGCGAACGTGCTATTTCCGATTCTTTTAAGAAAGATGAATTTCAAAACTCAATATGCAGATATTTAAGCTGCAATGAAAATGAAGCTGTTAACGGAATAAAGAACTTAAATCAAAGTCTTTATGAAGCTAACGAAGCAAATAAAAGTCTTAATATTTTATTAGCTAAATATCAAGTTAAAGAAATCCTCGAAAATGCTGCTAAAATAAATGATATTAAAGTAATTAAACAGATATTTGATGGCGAAAACCTGAAGTATGTAAATAACCTTACTGCTAAGCTTATTGAAACTGAAAACACAATAGCTCTAATGGCAGTGAAATCTGATGATAAAGTAAATCTATTATTTGCTTGTTCTAAAGATATTAAAGAAGTGAAAATGAACGATCTTTTAAAAGATGCTATATCTCTAATTGACGGTAAAGGTGGCGGAAGTCCATTCCAAGCTCAAGGTGCAGGTAAAAACAACGCAAACCTTGAAAGCACACTAGATTACGCCTTTAACAAAATAGAACATTTACTAAGATAGGTATATACTTAAAGTGAAGCGATGAACAACCGAAAGAGAATACATATATGTTCCGCAGGGCTGTGCAAAATTTCGCAGGGTATATCTAAACGGAAAGTTGTACCCACTTCTGCATGTTCCTGCGGCAAGCGCATGACAAGCAAAAGTGGAACAACTTCCCATTAAGATATACCAGCAGCTTATTTTTCAATGCCTGCTTCACATATATGTATTCTCTTTCTTTGTTTTGCTGTTACTTTAAGTATTTCACATATGCTTACCTAAATGTTATATATTTTTTTGTATTGTAAAGGATATATATGCTATGGCAAATACCTTTCAAAAAAGATACCGCTCTTGCTAACGGTCAAAATATAAAAATACTTGCTTAAGTATGCTGTATTTTAAACTTACTACTAAACAAAGAACGGGAATAAATGTTTTTACGGAGTGTTCATAAGAAGATTTTGCTGGCTGTTATTCTAGATTATAAGTTGTTCCAAATGTGCTTGTTCAAAAGCGTAGTCTTTGAAGCAAGCACTTTGGGTGCAACTTATAATCTTACAATAACCCAGCAAAATCTTCTAGGAACCGGAGTAAACACATATATTCCCGTTCGATTGTTTGGCAGTAAACTTAAGTTTTCCTCATACTGCAAGTATTTTTATATTTCGGGTTATTCTCAATACCTTAATTATTCTTCAATGTTAGTTACGTCGTAGCCTTCTTCTTCGATTGCTTCTTTTAATTCTTCATTACTATTTTCAGTTTCAACTATTGCCCAGTTATTTTCTAAACTAACTTCTACTGAAGTTACCTTATCTAAATTTTCTAATGCTTCCTTTACGTGACCTACACAGTGCTCACAACTCATTCCTTCAATTAATATTTTCTTTTTCATGATTCTACCTCCTGTTTTTTATTAAAGATAACTATTAACAATTCAAATTGAGAATCCCTGAGTTTTTCTACTTGCTTTTTATAAATCAAAAGATTTTCCTCATTAACATTGCTAATTATTAACTATTTGCTGCGTTAAATTTTCTAAGTCTTAATGCATTTGTAAGTACTGATACTGAACTCAAACTCATTGCTGCAGCTGCTATCATAGGATTTAATAATGGTCCTCCAAAGATATGGAGTATTCCCATAGCAACCGGAATTCCCAGTACATTGTATCCAAATGCCCAGAATAAGTTTTGTTTTATATTTTTAATAGTTGCCTTACTTAATTTAATTGCAGTTATAACATCCATTAAATCGCTTTTCATAAGAACTATATCCGCAGATTCGATTGCAACATCAGTTCCTGATCCAATTGCTATTCCTACATCTGCTTGTGCTAATGCTGGTGCATCGTTTATCCCGTCTCCAACCATTGCAACTTTTTTGTTTTCTACTTGAAGTTTTTTAACTTCATTAGCCTTATCTTCTGGCAATACTTCTGCTAAAACTATATCAATTCCAACTTGAACTGCTATAGCATCAGCTGTTTTCTTATTATCCCCAGTAATCATAGCTACCTTTATCCCCATATTATGGAGAGCCTCTATTGCTTTTTTACTACTTGGTTTAACTGTATCTGCAACAGCAACTATTCCCCTTAAAATTCCATCAATGGCTATATACATAGGGGTTTTTCCTTCACTGGCCAACTTATCACTATATTGAGCTAGAACATCAAGGTTTATGTCTTTATCTAACATTAACTTTTTATTTCCAAGTAAAATATGCTTTCCTTCTATTTTAACTTCTATTCCGTGTCCAGGAATTGCATTAAATTCTTCAATTTCCTTAAGCTCTAGCCCTTTGTCTTGTGCGCCCTTAACTATTGCTTCTCCCAGTGGATGTTCTGATCCTTTTTCACTACTTGCAGCTAAAGTCAAGATTTCATCTTCTGACATCCCATTTGTTATTATATCTGTAACTACAGGTTTTCCTTCTGTTATTGTGCCTGTCTTATCAAATACAATAGTTTGTATTCTATGAGTTGTCTCTAAAGCTTCTCCACCTTTAATTAATACTCCATTCTCAGCACCCTTACCTGTTCCAACCATTATGGCTGTTGGTGTTGCAAGACCTAATGCACAAGGACAGGCAATTACAAGTACTGCAATGAATATTGTTAAAGAAAATATAGTTGTTTCTCCTGCGATCATCCAAGCTATAGAAGAAATTAATGCTAAACCAATTACTGTTGGAACAAAGTATGCTGATATAACATCAGCAAGTTTTGCTATTGGAGCTTTTGATCCCTGAGCTTCTTCTACTAATTTAACTATTTGAGCAAGCGCTGTGTCTTTTCCAACCTTAGTTGCTTTATATTTAATAAAACCAGTTTTATTAATACTTGCTCCTATTACACTGCTTCCTATTGTCTTCTCAACTGGAATACTTTCTCCTGTAAGCATCGATTCATCAACTGATGTATTTCCTTCAATAATCTCTCCGTCTACAGGAAGCTTTTCTCCTGGTTTAACTAGTATTATATCTCCAACTATTACTTCTTCTATAGGCATAGTCATTTCGATATCATTTCTAATGATTGTTGCTGTCTTCGGTGCTAATCCCATTAATGCTTTGATTGCCTGAGAAGTTCTTCCCTTTGAAATTGCCTCCAAGTACTTTCCAAGTGTTATTAATGTTAATATAACAGCTGCAGATTCAAAATATAAGTGCATTGCGTAATTAGTTTCGCCCATTTGTATCTTATAAATACCAAATATCCCATATATAAATGCAGCTGAAGTTCCTATAGCAATTAATGAATCCATATTTGGACTTAATTTAAGTAGATTTTTTATTCCGATATAGTAAAATTTATACCCAACTATCATTACAGGAGCTGTTAAAATTAATTGAAACGTCGCGAAATTCAAAGGATTCATCATTGAATCAATTATATGTGGAAGTGGCATACCTAACATATGTCCCATAGTTATTACTAAAAGCGGTACCGAAAAAACTAAAGATACAATAAATCTTGTTAATAGTAATTGGCTCTCATCTACTCTTATCTCTTCAACAATTTCCTCCTCTTTTACTAGCTTATATCCTGCTTTATCTACAGCAGCTTTTATTTCGGCATAACCAATTTGATCCTCATCTATACTAATAGTAAGTTTTTCAGTAGCTAAGTTAACAATTGAACTTTGAACTCCATTTAGCTTTTTAGTAACTCTCTCAACCCTGCTCGAACATGCCGAACATGTCATTCCTTCAACCTTAAAAGTGTAAGTCTTTATATTCTTCCTTACCCCATATCCTGCTTTTACAACAGTAGCTTCTATAGTTTCATTACTTAATTTACTTTCATCAAACTCTACATTTAAAGTCTCTGTAGCAAAATTAACATTAGCACTATTTATTCCATCTAATTTTTTTACAAATCTTTCAACTCTATTTGAGCATGCAGAACATGTCATTCCTTCTATTCTGATTGCCTTTTTCTTCATACTTTCGCCTTCACCTCTTTACGTTTCTTCTAAAATATGTAATCTGATTATTATTTCCGCTAAACTTTTCAAAATTATTATTTAGAAAGTAATTTTTCTAAGACTTTATTTAACTCTTCAATTTTTTCATCTGGATTATTGTTAAGACAAGCCTCTTTTACACAATGACGTAAGTGGCCTTGCAAGATAATTAAATCTGCTTTCTTTATTAATGATTGTACCGCTAATAACTGATTTGCAATATCTATACAATATCTATCATCTTCAATCATTTTTATTATACCTTCTATTTGACCTTTTGCCGTTTTTAATGATTGCAATGCTTTTTTTCTTTCTTCACTCATACTTTTCCTCCTCCCCCTCCCAGGGGGTGTGTTTATGATATAATTATATACCACGAATTCATTTTGTCAAGGCTACTTTAAATAAAGATTTTCTTTATATAACAATATTGTAAAAAACTTAAGGCAAAGCAATGAATAACCGAATTAAAGAGCGTAAATATACTTAATTTAAGATGTTGCTAGCTCAAGAAATAAAAAATACTTGCATTAATTCTTATTTTAAATCTACTACTAAACAAAGAAAGGGAATATATGTTTTTGCACAGTGTCCATAAGAAGCAAACACATATATTCCCTTTCGATTGCTTAGTAGTAACTTTAAAGTCGTCACAATACAAGTTTTTTTATATTTCGGATTCTTCAAGATAATCTATAAATACTTTGACTATATGCGGATCAAATTGTTTTCCAGCGCACTTTTTTAATTCGTTGATTGCATCTTCTTTACTCAATGTTTTCTTGTAAACACTATTATTTCTCATAGAATCGTAGGAATCTGCTATACTAACGATTCTAGCTATCAGTGGTATTCCCTCTCCCCTTAGTTTAAGCGGATAGCCAGTTCCATCCCATCTTTCATGATGGGCCAAAACCCCTTTTGCTACATTATCTAATTGATTAGACGCTTTTATTATCCTATATCCCTTCTCAGCATGAGTTTTAACTATTTCAAATTCCTCTTCTTTTAGCTTTCCAGACTTAAGTAATATCTCTTCACTTATTGCTATTTTACCTATATCATGGAGCTTAGCCACTATGGTCAATTCATCCATCACAGACATCGGGAGGGATAATCTTTGTCCAATTATTAAAGAATTGCATAGTACTCTCTCTGTATGTTCTTCTGTTTCTATACTCTTAGTTTGGAGTCCCACCTGTAGGGAGTACATTATCGAACTGCTAAGACTATTCTTTTGCAATAACTTTTGGCGATATACCTTATCATCAGCTTCCTTTAGCGCATCATATACACTTTTCTTTAAGCTATTAGTTACAGATGCTCCTAAAGCTATGCTAACATCTATTAAATCATGCTTATAAGTTTTACATTGCTTAAATATTCTCTTTATAATGGATTCACATTCATATTCAGTAGCATTTGGTGCTAAAATTACAAATTCATCTCCACCGGTTCTAAATATCAATTGTTCTTCATCACATACATCTCTAAGAACATTTGCTATAAGCTTTAATAATTCATCTCCTTGACTATGCCCCAAAGTATCATTTACTAATTTTAATCCATTTGCATCTCCCATTATAACTCCCACTGGAAGATATTTCTCTGACAAAAATTCTCGCGCTTTCTCTTCAAAATAGGCTCTATTATACAAACCCGTTAAAGAATCTGTGAAACTTAACCTCTTTAATTTTTCTTCTGCTTCTTTTTTTTCAGTAGTGTCAAGAATTAATCCAACTATTCCAACAACCTCATTATTCTTATCAATTACAGGAACCTTTATAGCTTCTGTATGCAGCTCACTTCCTTCATTTGTTCTAATTACTGTCTGCGCACGTATACTTTCTTTGTTTTGTATAACGTGATTATCTTCCCTTGTGTACTTTAGCACTAATTCTTCTGACGGATGTATGTCGCTATTTGTTTTTCCGATTAATTCACCTAGTCCATCTCTATTATAGAATCTATTAAACTCTTTATTTACGTAAACATATCTCCCGTATTTATCCTTATAAAAAACCATTCCTGGTAAAGTATCCATTACTACTTTTAATAAGTTTTCCTGTTCTTCAATAATCTTATCCTTTTCTCTTATAATATCAAGATTCGCATATATACCAGCTAGAGCAATTACATTTCCATTATCAATCAATGGAACAATAGTAACTTTTCTACGTATACCACCAAGATATCCTTCTTCTGTTAAAGGTTCTAACGTGTTTAAAACAATTTTGCAATATTTATGACATTCTTCATGCTCTACTCCATCGAATATTTCTTCATCATTATATCCAATAAATTCTTTATGTATATCTTTATATATGGATTTATATTCTTTATTAATATATATAAATCTTAAGTCAATATCTTTTACCCATATAGGTTGTGGTATATAATCAGCTAGCAATTTAAACAATCTGTACTCCATTATCCTCATTTCCCCTCCTTGCCTCTATAATTAATGTCATTATCATATGTGTAACGAATAAATTTTGTATAATGTTATCTGATTATTAGGGAATATATTTTTTAAATTTAACTGCTCCTCTTTTTTACAATTAATCAGTTTGTTATTTCTCTTCTTCTAACAATTACAACTGCTTTCTAAATTCTATCAATTAAACTTAACTTTTATATTTACTATTTCACTTTGGGTTCCAACTCTTATTGGTGGCCCCCATGTTCCATATCCTGAACTTACAATTAAGTTGAAATTACCTTTATTTAAATATCCATAATCTTTCTCATATATTTGTTTTGTTATGAGATTACCCGGAAAAACTTGTCCTCTATGTGTATGCCCTGAAAGTTGTAAATCCACACCCTCCATCTCAGCTTCTTCTAAGTCTTCTGGTCTATGATTCAAAACTATTATCGGAAGTGATTTATCAACGTCTTTCAAAATTTCATCTAATGGCTTTACCTTTTCTCCCGTAGATCTTGTCTGCGCTGGATCATTTCTTCCAATTATATAAAAACTATTTTCTACCTTAATTGCTTCATCTTGTAAAAACTTAATATTCGCATCTTGAAAATATGAAATAGTCTCTGATAAGTCGCCTGCACCATATTCGTGATTTCCTGTAATATCATACACTCCATACTTTGACTTTATATTCTTAAAAGCTTCTCTAGAATATTCCTTTAAACTTCTAGGCGTATTCTCATCAAATATATCTCCACAAAATAAAACTATGTCTGGATTTAATTCATTTATTGAATTTACCATTTTAGTAACACCATTTTCTTTTAGTGCAACTCCCATATGAACATCTGAAACCATAACTACATTTAACGAAGTAATTCCTTTTGCATCTTTATTTACATTAACTTCATAGTTTGTTATGACTTTACGCTGAGCGTTTAAAAATCCAAATGCAACTAATATAAATATTGATAAGAATACAGATACTCCACCAAAATATATTTTCTTCAACCGTTCTTTTACTAGTTGATTAAAGTTGATTCTTCTTAAAATAAATCTCAAAATATCCATAATAAAGAATATCAATATTGAATATAAAAAAATTCCAATATAAATAAATCCAACTAGTGTAATTGTTGATGTAATCCAATTTTCGGTGGTGATAGCCCCTCTCAATATATTACTTATAAAAAATGACAATCCCATGGCCCAATATATTACCCAGTACCCTATGAAATACTTTTTTTGTCTGAATCTTACATTCATATGCACAAGCGCTTTTTTACCTTTTGCTCCTATATAATAGCAAAGAATTATGTATAATCCTAATGCTATAGTAATTGGTGCTATCATTCTTATATTCATATTACTCCTTTCCTTGAAATAATTCTAAAATATAAAACTTTCTTCTTAAGCTATAATTTTTACATCCCTTTTCTGATAGTACTAAAACAAAATATTAGTTTCCTAAACTCCTATTTATGTTTATAATTTTTATCTATAATTTCTTTCAATGCACCTTCAGCCAGCTGATCGAAATATTTCGAGCAATTCAAGATCGCATTTTCATCTACCTTATATTGCGGATGATGATGTGCATAAGATTTTCCTGTTCCAACCGTAATAAACGCACCTGGTATCTTCTTTTGATAATATGCAAAATCTTCGCCTTCTAGTCCCATAGATGCCTGCTTAACATTATATCCCAATCTCTTTCCAAGTTTAGTACTAAAATCTACCCACTCTTCACTATTATTAGTTGCCGGTGAGCCAAAGTGCCATATAAGCTCTGCACTACCACCAAAAGATTGTGCTATTCCTGTTACCATTTCATTCATTCTTTTAGATATTAATTCACGTATATTTTCATCTAATGTCCTAACTGTTCCTTCAAGATAAGCTGATTCAGGGATAACATTCCACGTATTTCCGCCTTGAATATGAGTTATACTCAAAAGCGCTTTTTCTGTAGGTCCCACATTGCGGCTTATGATTGTTTGTAATGATGTAACTATATTACTTGCAATTATTATAGGATCTATACTTTTCTCAGGCTTAGCTGCATGGCTTCCAACTCCTGTGATTTTGATTTCGAATCTATCAACAGCAGCAGTCATTGCTCCAGTTTTTATCCCCATAACACCTACGTCTGCATCTGAAACGTTGTGTATACCGAAAATTGCATCTACATCATCTAAAACCCCTGTGGATATAATTTTCTTAGCTCCATCTGCACTTTCTTCACCTGGCTGGAATATAAATTTCACTGTTCCAATTAATGAGGACTGATGTCTTTTTACTAAATAAGCAGCTCCCAAAATTGTGGCCATGTGGAAATCATGACCACAAGCATGCATCATCCCGTCTATTTTAGATTTATAGCATAAGTCTGTCTCCTCATGAATTGGCAATGCATCTATGTCACACCTAATAGCAACAACTGGACCCTTTGGATTTCCTTTAATTTGTGCCACAATACCTGTTTCCAATGGTAAATCAAGAACTTCTATGTCCACTCTTTTCAATAAATCTTTTATTAGTTTTGTAGTCTGAAATTCTTCATTAGGTAATTCAGGATTTTCATGTAATTTATGAAACACTCCAATAAGTTCTTCATTTAAATTCTCTATTATTGATAATAATACTTTATTCGCCATATTAATCCCCCTCTAAATCGATGCTTAAATTATAGGCATCCAATTTTATCATGTCAATATATCTAAAATAATTTAACATTAATCTATAATTCCTCTAATGTAATTAGTTACATATAATTTTTCACAAATAAAATCTTCGAATATTTATATAATAACCAATTATCATAAGTTGTGTATAAATAAAGGAGGATATAAGTCAATATATTAAACTTATCTCCCCTTCTTACAAATCTTTACATAAATATTATTTTATTAAATTCTTACTTATCATAGTAATAACAATGAATGCAACATAAAAAATAATATATGCTACAGCCCAACCTCCACTAAAAGAAACTCTTACTTTCTCTTGTGTACTAAGTATTGCAGTATCTTCTCTTATAACTTCCATAAAGTCTTCTCTAAAATTGTAAATAAATAATATAAGTGCAATTACTCCAACAAAAAGATAGATTCCTTCAATTGCACCTTCTACTAGCGGCGAATTCATAATTGTTATCCCTGACATTATAAAAGTTATTGTATTATTAAATACATGCGCTATTATGGACGGAATTATAGATTCCGATTTTATAGCAATAAATGCTAAGACAATTCCCATTAATATTGGATTAACAAATTGAACTAAATTTAGATGAAACATAGAAAATAGAATTGAAGATACGATAATTGCCGTCAAATTTCCATATCTCTTTAGACTGTTAAGAATAAATCCTCTAAATATAATTTCTTCTAAAATAGGTCCTATTAAACAAACGTACATCAAAAATAAAACAAGATAAATATTCTGCTTTGGAAAACTAAAATCTGGCTGAGGAATAGTTATTCCAGCACCTTTAAGGATTGTTGCATATATTAGGTACAATATACTTGAAACCATTCCTGTTCCTATACAAGATATAGTTCCTAGAAAAATGAACTTTTTAGTTGCTTTTATCTTTGTAAATATATGTTGTTTTATTCTTATTCCTGTAGTGCTCACTGCTATAATAATTGCTATAATATCTCCTAATATGCATGGAAGATATCCCGCAAAGAAATTATATGTATCTAGCGAAAATTTCGGAATAAAACTGCTATTAACTCCACCGTTTGCAATGGAGCTTAAAAGCACATCTAACATCTTCATAAAAAATGTAATTGTAAAAGCTATTCCATATGTCGATATTGCTAATATCAAGATTATTTTTGCACAATTACTTCCCATGCTCTTTATATTCTTTTTTAATATTATTTTCTTCTCATCAACTTCTTGTTCAAAATCATCTAGCATCATTTTACCTACCATTTCATTACTCAATCATAATAATTATCTATTAAAATACCTACCTTTTTATGATATTTATAAAAGATTTTTTTATCACATTATATCATAATCCTACACTGCTTTTCTAATTTCATTATTTTTTACAACTATTAAGACCATCGAGCTTATTTGTTCATAATTTGGTATATCGCTTCTCTTCTATCTTTCCTTATATCAAATTCCTGTCTAGACTTTATAATATCATTTATATTAACTTCTCTTATGATTAACATCTCTTCTGAGCTAAGTTCATTTAATATCTCCCCATTAGGGTTTACAAAAATTGATGCTCCATTATAATCTAAGCCTCCGCCAATCCCCACTCTATTTATTCCAATAATATAACATTGATTTTCTATAGCCCTTGCTCTTAATAATGCCAGCCAATGTTCTTCTCTTTCTTTGGGCCAACTTGCTGCTACGGTTATTATATGAGATTCCTTAGATGCTATTTGAAATATTTCTGGAAATCTTAAATCATAACAAATAAAAGGAGTTATTTTAAATTCATTTATTACACAACTGCTTATATTATTGCCACTATAATATTTTTTATCTTCTCCACCATGGGAAAATGGATGTATTTTAGTATAGCTAGCTAAAGTATTTCCTTCATTTGAAACAATAATATATTTATTCTTGCCTTTTTCATCTACCTTTATTGCATATCCAAATCCAATACTTATGTTATTGTCCAAAGATAACTTTCTAATCCAACTTACTATATCACTTTCCGATAATGAGAGCTTGTTGATATCCATGGTAAAACCTGTCAAAGCCATTTCAGGAAATAAAATTAACTCTACACCATTTCCAGCGGCCTTTTTTATTAGTTTTTCAAATTTAGTCATATTACTGATGATATCTTCCCACGCCATATCTACTTGAGCAATTCCTATAATCAAATTAAACTCCCCCTTTTATTTAGTATAAATACTACTTATTTATTACTAAAAATTTCTTCCGTTCCAACCCCAGTCTTGAATTTCTTCATATTTAATATATATTTTATTTTGAGGAATTTCTAATTCTTCTTCATATATGTTACAGATTGCAGCAGTTAAGTCAGCATATGACTCTTTACTTGCTTTTCCAAATATTTTTACTTCTATGAATGCACCCTTTTCAAGCTTTTCTCCAGCAAAATATAATGAATATTCATCTTCAAACCCAACCATCAAAAATGTTTCACTCTTTCCAGGAATTAATTGTATTGCTTCACCTAATTTTCTCTTTATAATTTCTTCCTTTTCTTCTGATATCTTCATGCTAACTTTTGATCCTATAAACGGCATTTTTCATATCTCCTTCCAAAAATTAAATTTATAATTCACAGGAGAATACTTTGTTTCTCCCATGATTCTTTGCACAATATAGAAGCTTATCAGCCTCGCTTATAATTTTTTCAACACCAATTGTATCATCTTTAATTATAGCACATACAATGCCTATACTTACTGTTACGTGAATTATTCTTTTTATAAATATTAAGAGTATTTCTTTACAGACTCTTCAAATTTTCTTTTTATTTCTTTTCTGATATTCTTAGGTTCTATTACTTCAGCATACTCCCCATATGACATTATATATCCAAAAATCCATTCTCCTGATGGAAATGTAATAGTTGTCGTATAGCTTCCATCTTTATTTCTAATAATGTTTTCTTGTTCAAATTCATCAAAAATTCTGTATGCCATTTTCTCATCTATTCTTAACACTAAAGTTACCATTTCAATGTCATAAGATTTACCAGCCTCTCCCCAAATATTGGCTGGAACTTCTCTTTTAAAGTTTTCATTCAATAAAACTAAGGTATGTATTCTTCTAAGCTTGAATATCCTGAATTCATTCTTAAGACGACAATAAGCATATAAATACCATCCTTGCCCCTTAAATACTAACTTAAGTGGTTCTGCAATGCGAGAAGTTTTTTCTCCATAAGAACTAAAGTAATCAAAGCTTAAAACCTCACTATTAAGAATAGCTGTTTTTATAATTTTAAACTTCTCCTTTTCAGTATCATTGCTACCCCAATGCGAAAAATCTACATCAATCCAGTTAGTGCTTTTCTTATTGAAAACCGTACTAAGTTTCTTCAAAATAGGTTCCACTTCTAGATATTTCATAGCATTTAGGCTTTGAAGGCTCATTAATATTTCTTTTTGCTCTTTCTCAGATAATACTGATTTATTAAGAACAAAATCTTCAATAAGGCTAATACCTCCTCCTTTACCCTTATTTGTGTATATTGGTATTCCAGCGCCTGATAAAATATCAATATCTCTATAAATTGTTCTGACAGATACTTCAAAGTGCTTTGAAAGTTCTTTTGCCGTTACTATTTTTTTATCTAATAAAATGTATACTATCTCAAATAATCTATTTATTTGCATTTCTATCACCTAACTTTATTATAACTACATATACATAAGATTTAAACTTTATTATAGATAACCCAACTATAACTTAGACTTATGCATACAATCCACCGAAATAAGTAATATACTTTTGTTCCAGTTTCTAGGAATTTTGATGGGTGACTCTAAGGCCATAAGTTGTGCCCAAAGTGCTAGCCTCAAAGAACAAGCTTTAAACAAGCACATTTGGAACAACATATGCCCAAGATTCACAACCATCAAAATTCCCAATGAAACATTCCATAAAAGTATATTACTAATTTCTAGTTGGGCTATATTTCAAAGTATATATCTAGTTTATGATTTGTTTATCTTTATAGGGTTCCATAATGAGAATTTAAAGTATGCTCAAACCAGAAATTGGATACATGTTTATGAAATAGACATTTGAAAATAGGCCGGTTAGGTTTTTAATGGCTGGTTGTTCCATTTACTGATTGTCACAATGAAGTTGGGAGCATGCAGTAATGGTACAACCAGCCATTTAGAACCTTTCATCTTATTTTCATAGTCCTATGGAATAAACATGTATTCAATTTCGGTGAGCATACACATAAGTTCGATTATCACTGCGTAGCCCTATATTTCTAAAATAATGAAAGTTGATCATTATCATATCCTTTTTTATATGCCTCAATAATATCATTCATCCTGTATAATATTCCAAATCTATCACATTCCATTTTAAATAGTTTCCATAAAGCATTTGCCTTTGGTGACCTGCACTCATAATTATTTCCGAATTCTTCAATATATTTCTGTTTAATTCCCGGAAATCTTTCATCTAATTTTTTATAGTACCAATCTCTCTGGTTTTGTCTTAAAGTAACTCCAAAAGCTGGATATATAAATTTAGCGCCATTTTCATAGGCTAATTTAACAATACCTTCTATGTTTTCTTCATTATCCTCCAAAAACGGCAAAACCGGCATAAGTAAAATTCCCGAAAAAATTCCACTTTCGGAAAGCTGTTTTATTGCAGAAAATCTTTTAGAAGAAGCTGAAACGTTAGATTCTATTTTTTTGGAAAGCTCGTCACTAGATGTAGTTATCGTTATCTTTACAAGAACTGGTGAGTGACTTGATATCTCTTTTAAAATATCTATATCTCTTGTAATTAAATCGCTTTTAGTAATTAAAGAAACCCCAAAGCCATGAGCATTTATAAGTTCTAGTGCACCTCTTGTCAACTTATACTCTTTTTCAAAGGGATTATAGGGATCACTCATGGCCCCTGTTCCTATTACGCCAGTTCTCTTCTTTGATCTAAGTTCTTTGTTTATCAAAGCAAGAGCATCTTTCTTAGCTCTAACCATGTCAAAATTATCTATTCTGTAACATTCACTACGACTATCACAATAAATACAGCCATGACAACATCCTTTATAAATATTCATGTTATAATTATTTCCAAACCAAGTGCTGCTCTCACTATATCCTGATATAATAGTTTTCGCATCTATAAATTCCATTCTATCCCCTCTTTAATCTAATTTATTGAAATATAGATATCTATTTCTGATTTTTTCATTTCGGTGCCACCTTTATATTCTTCGAAATCAAGACTATATTTTTTTTTAAATGCACAATTTCATACTTCACATTTAATTCCCCTTTTCACTAATCTAAATTTTAATCACTTAATTCACTATAGCAATGATAATTAGACAACAGCATGTCATATTATAATTTTATATACATAATTTATTAAAATACCTTTTAAAAAAAGTTAATATTTAGTTAAAAATCCACCCGAAATATGTTATATTAATATCAGATGGGTTTGATTATTTATAAATATTAGGGTATTATGATGATTTTTCCAGAAATTTAGGGGAGGTTTTTTATTATGGATAAAAATAAATTAATGTCAAAAATTCTGATTGTTGACGATAATAACGCTAACATTTTACTTCTAGAAAAAATGTTAAAAATATATGGTTATAGCAATATAAAAACTTTAACAGATTCTAGGCAGGTATTAGATTTATACTCTGCATATGAACCTGACTTGATTCTACTTGACTTTAGAATGCCTTTTATGGATGGGCTTGAAATAATTGATTCCTTAAATTTATCAAATGGTTACAAAAATACCCCTATAATTATGCTTTCTGCTGAAAACGAAAAAGAATATCATAAAAAAGCATTAGTTAAAGGTGCTGTGGATTTCATTACTAAACCCTTTAATTACAATGACATAATTTCAAAGGTAAAAAGTATACTCTGATTGTTTCTCTGAAACAAAAGCAAAATCATGAGGTGGTTCCATGAATAAAATAAAAAATCATGAAAATATTTCACTTTATAAATGGATTTGGCAATCTTATATTCGTACTGCCTTTATACCATTAATAGTTGTTGAATTAATTTTTATATCTATATATTTAACTTCAGATTTTTTGTCACAAAAAAAAACAGTAGGCTATTTCAAAGAACAGGCACAAAATGAACTTGGACAAATCGCAAAACAAAAAACCGATTTGATTAACCATGAGCTGTCTTGCATTGAAAATTCTACATCATATTTTAGTAATAAACTTGAACATGCTTTATCAACATCAGCTTCATTAAGTCAAGAGGATAACGATAGCCTAAGTTACTCAGAAGATGGGACTTATTATACAAAAGAAAATTCTAAGGATGACGATGTATCAATTTTTTATAGTAACATATCGTCTACAAAAGAAATGAAACTGAAAAAAGATAAAATTGCTAAAATTTTAACCTTAAAAAATTTTATGATAGACATAAAAAATACTCAACAACTTTCTACTTCTATATATTTTAACTCATTTGATTCTTTGAATGTTACATATCCTTACACGAATATTATTTCAAAATACGGTCATCAAGCAGATGTACGTTCCTCTAATTTTTATTATGGGGCTCATAATGAACATAATCCTGAAAAAAAAGTAAAGTGGACAAATGTTTACCATGATCCAAGTGGTAATGGTTTAATAAGCTCTGCAATATGTCCAGTTTATAACAAAGATTTTCTAGAAGGTTTTGCCGGTATTGATGTATCTATGGATACAATAAAAAATCAGATTTTAACTTTGGATATTCCTTGGAATGGATATGGTTTATTAATTGAAAAAAACGGTACTATTATTACACTTACTGATAATTTTAAAAATCACTTGGATCTAGAAGAATTATCCTACAACAATGATAATCCTATGTCTAAAGATAATTATAATTTATATAAGTCTGAGGATTTATTTATTTTAAGAGATAAAATAAATAATGATTTATCCGGTTTCACAAGTTTTATGCATAAAGATGAATCTATGGTTGCATCTTGGAATACGATTTCAGGAACAAATTGGAAGTTACTTGTAATTGTTCCAGAGAAAAATATTTATTCTGATTCAAATAAATTACATAATGCTTTAACTCAAATAGGCATGATTATTATCGCAACATTAATTTTATCTTATATTATATTCTTTATTATTCTTTCTAAAAAAGCCCGAAAGATGAGTTATACTTTTTCTAATTCATTATTAGAAATTAAAAATATAATTCAGAGAATTGATAATGGTGATTATATTTCAAAAGCTCCTATATTAAATATAGCTGAATTAACAGATATATCAGTTCAACTGCTTAAACTGGGACAAAACTTAGATGAAGCAAATAAGAACTTATTAGAAACTCAAACTAAACTTAAAAAAAAGGAAATAGACTTAAAATGCCTTGTTAATTCCATTAATGATCTAATTTTAGAAGTGAATTCTAATGGGTACATAACAACATTTTGGTCTAAAAGATATCGAGATTTATATAAATTATACGAACAAGGAGACTTTAGCTCTATTTATGACCTTTTGGACAAAAAGACATCTAAAGCCGCCCTCGAGAAAATTCAGCATGTAATTCGGTTGAACGAAACTGCTTATCTTGACATTAATATTGAATCTAATTCTGGGTTAAGATGGTTTCAAGCGTGCATATCTCCAAAATTGAATGATTCAAGCAAAGTGGTAATATCAGCCCGTGATATTACAGATCAAAAAAAGATGGCGCGTTCTATTATTTCCGCAAAAGAGGAAGCTGAAAAAGCAAGTAGAGCAAAATCTGAATTTTTATCTAGCATGAGCCACGAACTTAGAACACCACTTAATGCTATTTTAGGTTTTTCCCAAATATTACAATTAGATCCCGAATCACCTTTGACTAGTTCTCAAAGTCAAAGCGTTGACGAGATACTAAAGGCAGGAAAACATTTGCTTGAATTAATAAATGAAATACTAGATTTAGCTAAAATCGAATCCGGAAAATTAAGTATATCAATTGAATCAGTACCAATTAAAGCAGTAATGGATGAAACTCTTGCTATAATAAAACCTTTTGCTGATCAACATGAAATAGATATCATTACTTATCCAGAAGCTAACTCCAATGAATTTGTTTCCGCAGACCATACAAGATTAAAACAAATATTGATTAATTTACTCTCTAATGCGATTAAATATAATAAAAAACATGGCCAAGTTGTTTATTATCAAGATTGTGTTAATGATAAATGTAGATTTCACGTAATTGATACTGGTATCGGCTTATCAAGTTCTGACTTAAAATTGATATTCAAACCATTTCAGCGTTTAAATAAGATAAATAATACGATTGAAGGTACTGGAATTGGACTCGCAGTAGCAAAACAACTTGCTGGATTAATGAATGGCGAAATACATGTCGTTAGTGAAAAAAATGTAGGTAGTCACTTTTGGGTTGAGTTTCCTTATGTAGAATCTGATTTTATGCACAATTCTGAAAGTGGTTTATCAATAGAAAACAAAAATTCTTTTTCTGAAGATAAAGTTTATAAGATACTATATGTAGAAGATAATCCTGCAAATTTAAGACTTGTGGAACGTATTCTGAGCCAAATTTGTAAATTAAAAATGCTTTCTGCAACTTCTGGAGAACTATGCATAGATTTAGCTATAGCTCATAAACCTGATCTTATTTTGTTGGACATTAATCTACCTGGCATAGATGGCTATGAGGTCTTTAAAAACCTTAAAATGTGTAAAGATACTAGTGAAATACCTGTTATTGCCATAAGCGCTCATGCTATGCCTAGCGATATAGAAAGAGGCATGCGACTTGGCTTTACAGACTATATTACTAAGCCAATCGATATTCGAAACTTTATTGATAAAATATCAAACATATTAATAAATATTGAACCAAAGGATTAAAATTATTATGCTTTATTTTTAGAAATAGCTTTAAAACTAGACTTACGCTATAACCAACCGAAAGGATGAATGGAGGTATATACTTTATGAATCATAGTTGCAGGTATGATATACTTGGTTTTACTAAAGATTTGGGCCTTAATTTAGAAGACGTGCATAATCTATACAATGAATTAATTAATGAAATTAATTTCGCCCTTGCAGAATTAAAAATATTTATAGCTAAAAATGATATAACAAATATCTCCAAGATAATTCATAACGTTAAAGGAGTTACGGGTAACTATAGACTGATTGATATTTATGAAGAAACTACTAAAATTAATGATGCATTAAAATCTAATAACTATAACAGTCTTAAATCAGACTTAAATAATTTAATTAATATTTGTTATTTGGCTGTGAAAGAAATACAAAATTACTTTAGCCAAAGGCCCGTAAATAAACAACATATGACTTAGACTTATGTGATAACCCATAGAAAGTGGATACATGTTTATGAAATAGGCATTTGAAAAATGGGTGGTTACTCCATTTACTGCTTGCCACAACTTTTAGTAGGAGTATGCAGAAATGGGGCAACCACCCATTTAGAACCTTTAAGCTTATTTTCATAGTAGTATGTAATAAACACGTATCTAATTTCGGTAAATTACACATAAATCTAAACACTATGTTATTACTCCGTATTAAGGTTTAATTTTTTCATTACTTCAATAAGTTTTTCTGTGTTTATTGGCTTAGTTACATAGACTTCGCATCCCATTTCAAAAGCATTTTGAACATCCTTTGCATTATCTAAAGCTGTTATAACAAATTTTTTAGAAATTTCCTTATCACTAATTTCCTTCTCTTTTTCAATAGAAGTAATCACTTTCAAGGCTTTTAACCCATCTAACTTCGGCATCATTATATCTAGGCATATAAGACCGTATGGATCACTTTCTTCAAGCGAAAACATAAACGCTTGAACCGCCTCCTCACCATTAACCACCATATCGCAATCACCATATTGTGAAAAAAACTTAAACAAGAATCTTCTATTAACATAATCATCTTCCGCAATAAGGATCCTCATTAATTAATCCCTCCCTTATTTATACTATCATAATTTACATTAACTTCATTACATCACTTTCTAATCGTTCAAATGCATCTTTTACCTTGTCTATATTGCTTCTTCCTGCATTTACTTTTAATTTAAAACCCATCATTACTAAATCATCAAATTTAGAAAGAAGTAAGGAATTATTTATAAAATCTGCTAACTTCTCAATTTTTCTCATATCACCTTTTGCATCGTTCATATTTTCTAAGAGTTTATGCAGTTCATTATTAAAAGCCATGTTATTCTTTATGTTAATAACCTCTTCTATATCATTTACTTTTTTAATACCCCTATAATATTTATTTACGTCCTCCACTTTGGCTAACTTAAATTTTGTAGTAAATTTAAAAGTACTTCCAACTCGTTCTTCACTCTCAAGCCAAATATCTCCATTTAACATTTCAACTAATTGCTTTGATAATGCAAGTCCTAATCCTGTCCCCCTATATTCACGAGAATATGAATTATTTAGTTGACTAAAGCTCTTGAAAAGTAAAGTTGTATCATTTTCATTAATACCTATTCCTGTATCTTGCACAGAAAACTTCATGCCAATTTCTTCTTTATATTCATAATTCTTTTCAACTATAAGCGTAACTTTTCCCTCTTGAGTAAATTTTATTGCATTGCTTATTAAATTACTAAGTATTTGTTGAAGCTTTCCATAATCTCCATATAGCAGATCAGGAATTTCCTTAAAATCATTGCACTCTAGAGTAATTCCCTTTATTTTTGCATCATAGCTATGGATTTTTATTGTTTTATTAACAAGGTCTCTAAGGCTAAAGTTATTTTGCTTTAACTCCATCTTACCAGCTTCTGATTTAGAAAAATCTAAAATCGCATTAACAATATTTATTAGAGAATATGCGCTGTTCTTCGCAATGATTAAATTTTCTCTTTGTTCATCACTTAATGTTTCACCTATTAAAGTCAACTCAATCATTCCTATGATGCCATTAAGAGGCGTGCGTATTTCATGACTCATATTTGCCAAAAAATTGCTTTTTGCCTCATTTGCTGCTTCTGCTTCCTCTTTAGCCTTTATAAGAAGATTTTTCATTTCTTCCTCAATTCTTTTTCTGTTGATTCTTTCACTGAATTCATTAAGTTCACGTTTCACGACAGGGCCAAGCCGTGCTAATTTGTCTTTCATAATGTAATCCTTACAACCAGCACGCATGGCTTCTACAGCAACTTCTTCCCCTATCTCTCCTGATACTATTATAAAAGGAATATCAAATCCTGTTTCATTCAGTATTTGCAGTGCTTCAATCGAGCTAAAACTTGGCATGACATGATCGGATAAAATAATATCCCACCTACCACTACTTAGTGCATTTCTTAATGACTCTGCACTCTCAACTTGTTCATATTCCACATTAAATCCACTCGCTTTAAGCTGAGCCACTTCGTAATTTAAAGAAGCTTTTGAATCCTCTATTATGAGAACTTTTATATCCCTTGTCATAAGTTTCACCCCGTAGAAAAGATTTAATCTTCCTTTTAATTCCTTAATGATTTACATATATTATAGGTATTGATGTATAGCATCTAAATCAATATTGTTAATGGAATTATATTTTGACGAATTATTATTAATCTTTAAGTTAAATTGCATAACTTGTTCTTTTAGCATTTCTGCTTGAGATGCCAATTCTTCACTAGCTGCTGCGCTTTCTTCTGCTGTTGCTGAATTAGTTTGCACTACAGTTGAAACTTGCATAACGCCTTGATTAATTTGATCAATTCCTTCAGCTTGCTCATTTGATGCTATTGCTATTTGATTTATAAAGTCAGCAACTTTTATAGTATCTTCAACAATTCTATTTAAAGCCTCTGAAGTTCTGTTCGCCATTTTTGTTCCTGCTTCTGCTTTCTTAATTGAACCTTCAATCATATCAGCAGTTTCTTTAGCCGCTTTTGCAGATCTTGCCGCTAGATTCCTAACTTCTTCAGCTACAACTGCAAACCCCTTGCCTTGTTGTCCTGCCCTAGCCGCTTCAACAGCTGCATTTAATGCCAAAATATTAGTTTGGAATGCAATTTCATCAATAACTTTTATTATCTTATATATACTTGTTGATGCATTGTTTATTTCATCCACCGCTCTTTGCATTTCTTTCATTTGTTCATAACCATCTTCTGCATTCACTTTAGCACTTGTCGCAATTTCATTTGCATTTGCAGCATTTTCTGCATTCATCTTTGTTTGAGCCGATATTTCTTCAATAGATGCAGTTAATTCCTCTATTGAACTAGCTTGTTCCATTGCACCTTGAGATAAAGCTATACTGGAATCAGATACTTGTTTTGACCCCGCTGCAACTTGTTCAGACGCAGCATTTATTGTACACATAGTACTGTTCAACCTATCAGTCATTTTTCTAAATGATGTAGCTAATAGTCCAATTTCATCCTTACTATTAATGTCAATATTGATATCAAAATCTCCATCTGCTACTTTATCAGCTATTCCGATTATTTTTCGAACAGGTTTGCTTATTGATGAAGAAATGAATAATCCAATCAACACAGCCATAATTATACCTATAATTAAAATAATTATCGTCATTGTTGTTGTATTTGTTGCAATCTTGCTATTATTATCAGATGTTTCCTTTGCAATATTAAGTTTCAACTTAGTAAACTTATCAATATTAGAATTTAATTCATTTAAGACTATTTTCCCATCGCTACTTAAGAGCTGTTTAGCTTTTTCTCTTTCATTTTGAAGTTTCAATTGTACCGCTTCATTTATAACATCCATGCATTTAACTTTTGAAGCTTTTATATCCTTAATAACTTCCTGGCCCTCAGTAGTTAATACTGTTTTAGATACTTTATCGATGCTTGAATCGAATTCGTTACTCTTATCCTTTATTTTATTCGCAATTTCAGGTATATTCTGGGGATCATCTTCAAGCAATATATCCCTTACATATACTCTTATAGTACTAAATGCATTAGAAACATTAATTAATTCACCTAGAGGTTCTGTCATTTTTTCGTATAACTCGGTATCTAATTTGCTAATTTTGTTTATATTAAAAACCCCTTGAACTCCTATAACCCCTGCAATAAAAGCTACAATTAAAAAACTTGAAAGTATCCTTGCGCGTATTTTCATATTATAAAACCATCTCATTTAAATACTCCTCTCTGTCACTTCTTATTCAATATTACTTAGAACGTCAGTTTCATCATCACTGATTAATTTATCGCAATCTAAAATTAACTTAACTTCACTCCCAGTTTTCCCAATGCCCTTTATGTACTTATTGTTAACTTTACTTAAATTTGGTGGTGGTATAATGTCTTGGTCTGGTATTATCAGAACTTCTGAAACACTATCCACAATAAGACCAATTGCTAGCTCATTTATATCAATTACAATTATACAAGTTCTATCATTATATTCTCTAAATATCTTTCTAAACCTCAACCTGACATCCATCACTGGAATTATCTTTCCTCTTAAATTTATAATTCCTCTTATATAATCCGGCAATTCTGGGACTAAGGTTATCGGTTGTATTCCAATGATTTCTGTAACATTATTTATGCCTATACCATAGGACTCATTATCAAGCACAAAAGTTAGATACTTTCCTCTTTGAGTATCCTCCTCCATATCAACAATATCATTAGCTGCATTTTCATTCATTTGAACGCTTCCTCTCTTTTATCTTGAATACAATTTAAATCATTCACAACGCCACTGAATTCGTCTTCATTCTTTATAATAATCTCCACTTGCTATATATTTAGTAAACTCAATAATTTTTTATTGGCTTATACAATACTAAGATATTACTTATTTATTAGCTTGACTAATAGTTAATAATTGTTGTTTAACAATCTCTTCTTTAAAAGGTTTTACTATAAATGATACTGCGCCAGCAGCTATTGCTTCCCTAACTTGTATTTCATGCCCCATTGACGATATGACTATTATTCTCGCATTCTTATCAATTGCCCTTATCAATTTTATTGCTTCTATTCCATTAAGTTCTGGCATAGTTAGATCCATGGTCACTATGTCTGGTTGTAATAACTTATATTGCTGCACAGCTTTTATTCCTGTATCCGCATCACCAACAACTTCAAATCCACACTTTTCTAGAATTGATCTTAAAGCCATTCTCATAAATGCTGCATCATCCACAACTAATACTCTTTTCATATTACCCCTTACCTCCTAAATATATTGTTTTAATTTCTACTTTCTTCTCTTAATAATTATATTTTAAATGTTTCTATAATACATTTGTAGTACCGCAAGTCATGCAGTAATATGCAAATTGCACAACAAATTTAATTCAAGATGCAAATAGCACTATTTTATAATTGATTTGTATTTACTTAAGACTCTTTTCTATATAAATTTAGTTTCGCTTTATCCATTGTTGAAATATATACAAAATGGTATAATTCATATTATGTGAGTTGGTTTTCACACCAAATACGTTTTCTATTTTTTGAAATTCATCTATTTTTACGCAAAAATTTAATATATATTAATCCATTTGAGTAAAGAGAGGTTTTTATATGACAAGGGTTATTATTGCCGAAGATCAAAGGCTTTTGAGAGAGAGTTTTAAAAATATAATTGAGAATAATAGTGATATACAAGTCATAGCATGTGCTACTAATGGAAAGGAAGCTTATGACTTATGTAAAGAACAAAATCCTGATGTAGTATTAATGGATTTGTCTATGCCCATATGCACTGGTACTGAAGCCACAAAATTAATAAAATCAGATTTTCCTTCAATTAAAGTATTAATCCTTACGGCATCTAATGACAAAACTGATGTTACAGATGCAATACGTAACGGCGCAGATGGATATATTTTAAAAGATATAAGTACTGAAGAACTGATACTATCAATTAAGAGCGCTTCTTTAGGGTTAGGAATAATTACAAAAGATATTTTAAGCCCTATGTTATTAAATCTGCGTAAGGATAGCAAAAAATCTAAAAAGAAAACTGTTGATATTCATGGTATAGATATTTCCTTAACAGAAAGAGAAATACAAATTGTATCTATGATTGTCGATGGAAAAGATAATAAAGAAATTGGAGCTTCTTTGTTTATTGCTGAAGGAACCGTCAAAAATATAATTACTGAAATCATTTCTAAGCTCCAGTTAAAGGACCGCACTCAGTTAGCCGTATACGCTGTTAAAAATGGACTAGTATAGTAGTCCATTTTTTTCTATTTAAACATATCAATCAAAATTCCTGGAATCTTTGATATATGAATTTGTTTTTCAACGGCTCCTATATCAAAGGCCACTTTAGGCATTCCATAAACAACAGAAGATTGCTCATCCTGACCAACAGTTCTTGCCCCTGCTCTTTTCATAGACATAAGTCCCTTTGCCCCATCATACCCCATTCCAGTAAGTATTACTCCTACTGCATTTCTCCCAGCCACCTTTGCCACAGATTCAAAAAGTACATCGACTGATGGGCAATGCCCATTAACCTTAATTCCAGGTGAAGTATCTACTATATATTTATCTATAGCCCTCTTAACTTTCATATGTTTATCACCTGGTGCTATCAAAACCTTCCCTGGTTCAATAATATCTCCACTCTGCGCTTCCTTCACATGAAAATGTGTTTGTAGATTAAGTCTATCGGCGAACATTTTGGAAAACACCGGGGGTATATGCTGAACTATTACTATTCCAGGCATTGTTGGAGGCATCATTTTTAATAATGTATGAATTGCTTCTGTACCACCAGTTGAAGCACCTATTGCTATAACTTTATTGTTAACAACGTTTATACTATTCTTTTCTTGTACATTCTTCACATTTGTTCGTTGCTGCTGAATTAAACTTGCTGATAAATTTGCGCTTACTGCTCCTTTAATCTTTTGTATTAACTCATTCGTAAATATTTCAAATGCATTAGGAATTCTAGCATCAGGCTTGCTAAGGAAATCTACTGCCCCTGCATCCATGGCATCAAATACAATATCACTTATAGAACTTACAACAACTATAGGAATCTTATATTGTGGCAGAAGTCTCTTAATAAATTCTACTCCATTTAACTTAGGCATTTGTACATCGCATGTCATTACATCTGGATTTAACTCAAGAAGTTTGTCTCTAGCATCATAAGGATCCACTGCTTTTCCTACCACTTCAATATTAGGATCTCTGGATATTCCTATAGATATTGCTTCTCTAAATACTAAACTATCGTCGACCACTAACACTCTAATTTTTCTCATAAATTTCACCTTCTCAACTAATTAAACTTACCCTTTTCTATATACAGATGGCATTACGTAATTGAATCCCATAGTTCCTCCATTTAATGATTCTGAATGCCCTATAAATAGATATCCTCCATCCTCCATGCTATTATAAAATTTTCTAACTAATTCATTTTTTGTATTGTTGTCAAAATAAATCATTACGTTTCTACAAAAAATAACATGAAACTTTTTCTTAAACGGAAATACACTATCCATTAAATTAAATTTTCTATATATAATTTCATTTTTTATCTTATCAGTAAACTCATATTTTTCCTCATTACAATTTCTCAAATAATCTCTCTTCCAAGTTTCAGGCAGTTGAGATACTTGCTGTTTATTATATATTCCAGTTCTAGCAATACTTAAGACTTTTTCTGAAATATCCGTAGCTAATATCTTCTTATCCCACCACAGCTTCTCTTCCTTAAAAAATTCATCTAATATAATAGCAAGAGTATATGCTTCTTCTCCTGATGAGCACCCTGCAGACCAAATTCTCAAATCCCTATCCTTTACAGATTTCATCAAGTATGGAAGTACTTTTTCTTTTAGGTAGATAAAGTGATTTTTTTCACGCATAAAGTACGTATGATTAGTCGTAATTTTATTTATTAATGTATTAACTGCTTTACCACTTTTGTCTAAAATTATATAGTCATAGTACTCTGAAAAACTTTCAAATTTTAACTCTGCTAATACATTGTGCAGTCTTCCGATAACAAGCATCTTCTTTTCCTCTTTTAGATTAATACCATAATTATCTTTAATATACTTCGATAACTTACCAAATTCTTTTTCTGTAATTGTAATCATAATATCACCTTATCTTTAATATTTTCCAAACTCACTATCGCTAAGTATTATCCTTTTAACATTACCTTCCTTTTTAATTTCAGAAGACTCATTATTTAAGAATTTTCTATCTTTCTTTTTATCTCTTTTTTCAAAATAGTTATCATCGCTTTCGTAACTTGATTCTATGTTATAATTTGAACTTACATTATAAGCTTTATTTTTTAAATTAAACATTTGAACTTGTTCTTTCAAGACTTCTGCTTGTCCTGCTAATTCTTCACTTGCAGCTGCACTTTCTTCTGCTGTAGCAGAATTACCTTGAACAACTTGAGATATTTGTATTACTCCTTGAGATATCTGTGAAATTCCTGTAGCTTGTTCATCTGATGCTTCTGATATATTATTGATTCTCCCTGAAACATTTTCTATATCTCTCACTATACTTTCAAGGGCTTCAGCAGTTTGGTTTGCAATATTTGTTCCGTCTTCAATTTTTAAAATTGATTCTTCTATAATTTTTGTAGTTTCTTTTGCTGCATTTGCAGATCTTGCAGCTAAATTCCTTACTTCATCTGCAACAACTGTAAATCCCTTCCCATATTGCCCTGCTCTTGCTGCCTCTACAGCAGCATTTAATGCAAGTATATTAGTTTGAAATGCAATTTCATCAATTACCTTAATTATTTTTGAGATATTATTTGAACAACTATTTATTTCATCCATTGCAGTAAGCATTAATTTCATTTCGCCATTTCTCTTTATTGCATTTGTTTTCGCTTTTACTGCTATAGCATTAGCTTCTTTTGCATTTTCTGCATTAATTTTTACCTGTGCAGATATTTGTTCAATAGATGCTGTCAGTTCCTCAACTGCACTTGCTTGTTCTGTGGCTCCTTGAGATAAAGCTACTGTTGAATCTGATATTTGTCTTGATCCAACTGTGACCTGCTCAGCAGCAAAACTAATATTTTCAACGACCTCACTTAACCTATGTTGCATTCTTTTCATTGATTTTGAAAGAATTCCAACTTCATCTTTTGAATCATTAGAAATTTCAAAATCTAAATTTCCTCTACTTATCTCATTTGTTACATTCATAAGTTCTGATATAGATTTACTTATTACTCTAGAAATTATTATTCCAAGAATTATGGCTGAAATCATAGCTATTACTATTACTGTTATCATTGTTATAACTGAATAGTTTACTTTAGCCGAATATTCTTGCGATTTACTAAGACCTCCTGACGTTTTCAATTCAAAAAGATTATCAACAGAATTATTTATTTGATCTGATATTGATTGAGTCTCATTACTATTCATCAACGTAAGAGCTTCATTTTCTTTTCCTGAAAGGGCCAATTCCATAATCTTATCCTTTATAGCACCATATTTTTCTAGTAGCATTCTAAGATTTGATAATTCATTTCTCCCAGCTTCTGTCTGAATCGACTTTTCGAACTTGAGCATATCTTCTTGAATTTTAGTATCATAATTTTTTATTTCACTTACATACTCATTTGTTTTAATATTATCTTTATATAACATAATATTATTTAAATTTATTTTAAGTCGTTGGTATGAAATAGAAACTTCAGCAATATCACTGATAGATATTCCATAATTCTCATATAAATCCGAATAATTCCTATCTATTTCTTTAATATTTACTATACCAATAGTTCCTACCATTCCTGCAATAAAAGCGACTATAGCAAATCCCACCATTAACTTCATTCTGATTTTAATATTATTAATCCAGTTCATACTTACTACCTCATTTATCTTTTATTAAAAAAATACTTAATCTTACATAATGACCTCTAAAGTTTTGCTATTAATCCAGTAATATCAATTATCAAACTTATGTTGCCATCTCCTAGAAGTGTACATCCTGCTAAGTCCTTTGAATTTCTAATATCCCTTATGAAACTTGGAAGCGCCTTTACAACAACCTGTTGCTGGCCTAATAATTCATCAATTAAAATACATAGCTTTCGTTCATCTTGTTCAACCATTATTAAAATTCCATCTGAAAGATTAGTTACACTCGTGCGAACACCAAAATGTTCATTAAGTCTAAGTATTGGGTAACAATGGCCTCGAACCATAATTATTTCATTATTATCTGGGTCCCTTATGATATCACTTTCTTTTGGTCTAAAAAATTCTTTTATAGAACTTGTGGGAAGCGTGTATCTCGAGTCACCTACTCTTACATTCATTCCATCTATAATAGCTAGAGTTAATGGTATTTTAATTGTCATAGTAGATCCAAAATCTTCGACACTGTCAATACTAATTGCTCCTCCTATTTTTTCAATGTTTTTCATGACTACATCCATACCAACGCCTCTTCCACTATATTCTGATACAGCATCTTTTGTTGAAAAGCCTGGTGAAAATATCAAATTAAAAATTTCTCTCTTGGTCATCTCATTTTCATGCTTATTAAGCAAACCATTTTCTCTAGCCCTTTCCAAAATTTTTCTCTCGTCAAGTCCCTTCCCATCATCTTTTACTACAACAAGTACATCACTTCCTGCATTTTTTGCCTCTAAAATCAGATTCCCTATTGGCTGCTTTCCCTTATCTACTCTCTCTAGCGAAGTCTCTATCCCATGATCAATAGAATTTCTAACTAGGTGCATTAATGGATCTGATATATGCTCAATTATATTTTTATCAACTTCAGTCTCTTCCCCTATAATCGTCAATTTAACTTCCTTATTCATTTTCTTGCTCATATCTCTGACAATTCTGTTCATCTTTTGAAAAGTAGCTGAAAGCGGCACCATTCTTACAGACATTACTGTATCTTGCATCTCTGTTATTATTTTACGTAGCTGCCTTGCTGATTTTTGAAAATTGTCTAATTCTAATCCAGCCAGGTCTGGATTTTGTGTAACCATTGATTCTGCAATAACTAACTCACCAATAAGATCCATAAGCCTATCTGCTTTAGATACGCTCAAGCTTATAAACCCTTGTCCCTGATGAGAAGCTGTTCTTTCACCTTTATTTTCTTTAACTATTGTATCTTTTTCTTTTTCATTCGATTTGAATACTTCATTTATCTCTACTTTCTCTATGATATTCTTATTTTCAATGCAATCATTTTCTTCATCTAATACAGAAATATCTAATCTACTTAGAAACACTGTTTCATTTATTATTGATTTGATCATATCAACATCTAAATTTGAGGAAAATTTCACTTCAAATCCATTTTGTCTTATTTCTTCGCTAGCTTTTTCATCATCATCAATTATATTTTCAGGTGTGTTACTAATTACTTCTGCTATTTCTGATAGCTTGTGAAGAATCCCAAAGCACCTTATATTCTCCATCCCACAACCATCAACAAACGATATATTTGCTTTATATTTATTTTTATGGTTCTCTTCCCTAACCTTACCACTGGTTATGAAAAACTTCTGCGGCTCTGCATTGTTCATCTCTACTACTGTGGAAATTTCATTTTCCTTTTTGAGTTCATTTAAAAATTCTTTAATTTCATTAATTCTATTTGCAGCATCACCATCTGATGTCTTTCCCTCTTGAATTTTTGATACTTCATTTTTAATAAAATCGATTGCATCTAATACAATATCGCTTAAAATGTTATTATCTACCCCTGTAGGCCTATTTTCTCTAAGATAGTAGAACAAATCTTCTACAGAATGTGAAATCTCTGCTATATTATTAAAAAGCATCATTGCTGATGAGCCTTTTACTGTATGCATTATTCTAAATATTTCGTTTATGGAATCGGTAAATCCATTTTCCTTCTCTCCATTAATTACTAGCTGTTCTAATTGTTCTATAAGCTGAGTTGTTTCAAAAATATACATATCTAGCATAGATTCATTTATGATATTTTCAGACATTTCAATTACCTCCCATATGCATTACCTTTAAAGCTCCAAATGAAATCTTTCATTCAGAATTTAGCATTTAGATAAATCTCCCTATATATCTATATTAAAAGTTTTATCAATATCTTTTAAGTACCACGAGGCATTGATTTAGGTGCCGATTGCACTACTATTGTAGATGTATATGCAAATTGCACATATGTATATAATAGAACGATTAAATGGCAGGATACACACGTTACCGCTACTCTAATTTATTTTATGAGTAACAGCAATGTACGCAACCTACCATTTATTATAATTACTAATAAAACTTTTAATGTTTTACTGAATAATATGTATATTCAATTTCAATTTCCACACTCTTAAATATTAAGTAAATTAACTTTTAATTCTTGTTATTAGTTAGATTTGTCTACCGGGAAATTACGAACTACATAAATTTCCACTCTTCTATTTTGCGCTTTTCCTTCTTCAGTGCTATTTGATGTCTTAGGTTTATATTCACCATATGCTTGGATTGAAACATTATCTTGCTTGATTCCCCCCGAAGAGACCATAAAGTTCATCACATTAATTGCACGCATTGCACTTAGATCCCAATTAGAACGGAATTTCCCATTACTTATCGGAACATTATCAGTATATCCAGCTACTCTAATTTGGTTATCTAATCCATTAAGCATTTTTGAGATTTTCAATAATACTGGTGACACTTCTTTTAATACGTCCGCTTCCCCTGAATTAAAAAGAACGACATCTTGTATTGCAATATCAAGTCCCTCACCATTAAGATCAACCTTTATTTTATCTGCATAACCTTCTTGCTTAATTTCTTGCTCTAACTTTTTCTTAATTTCAGTCATTTTATCTTCTTCTATTTGACTATCATTAGTTGAGATTGAATCAGATTCTCCTGCGTCTTCCATAGGTATCATAGAATTACCGTCTTTCTCCATCATACCAGAACCACCAGCGAAGATTATATTAAATTCTTTAGCCATAGCCTGCATCTTTGCTTTATCAGTTTGTCCCATTGCAAACATAACTATAAATAGTGCTAATAGGAGTGTTAACATGTCTGAATACGGAAGAAGCCATGCTTCATCAACATGCTCTTCATGATGTTGTTTTTTTCTACTCATCACTATTCTCCTTCAAATTACTTATCATTATTATTTTCTTCAAATCTGACTCTTTGCTTTGGTTCTAACATTCCTACAAGTTTTCTTTCAATACTCTTAGGATTATTTCCTGCTTGAATAGCTAATATTCCTTCAAGCATAATATTCATGTTCTTTATTTCTTCTTGGGATTTTCTTTTTAATCTATTTGCAAATGGATGCCAGATTAAATATCCAGTAAAAATACCATAAACAGTTGCAACAAAGGCTGACTTTATACTTTCTCCAAGTTTTTCAATATCATTAAGATTTCCAAGAGCACCAATTAGTCCAATAACGGCACCTAAAACTCCAAGAGTTGGAGCTGTACCACCTGCTGTCGTAAAAGCTGTGGCACCAAGACGGTGTCTCTCTTCCATACTCTCAATTTCTATTTCCAATACTTCTTTTATAAGGTCTGGCTCTAAACCATCAACCACCATCTCTAATCCTTTTTTCATAAATTTGTTTTCTAGACCTTGTATGGTGCTTTCAAGAGATAATAATCCATCTCTTCTAGTGGTTTGAGACATTTCCACAAGTTGTGCTATAATTTCAGCTGGATCTTGTTGACCCTTACCACTAAAAAGAACACCAAAAATCTTAGGAAGCTTAACAAACTCACCTTTTGGAAAAGAATTCAGTAACGCTATTACAGTACCACCAATAATTACCATTAATGCTTCAAGACTCATAAGTACTTGAA
Organism: Clostridium chromiireducens; assembly: GCF_003575225.1. NCBI lineage: Bacteria > Bacillati > Bacillota > Clostridia > Eubacteriales > Clostridiaceae > Clostridium > Clostridium chromiireducens. Next base: position 1,231,033 of record NZ_QXDJ01000001.1, read on the forward strand.
GACTTGCTCCTTTTTCTAGCATGGCCGCGACTACAATTACTAAACCTCCAATAAGACCTAAAACTAAAAATATATCCATATTTGTCCCCCTTTTATTTATCTAGCCATATAATATAATTTAAAATCAAGTTTTTAATTAATACTTCAACTTTCAATCACACTATTTTTATCCCTCTGCGTAATCCTTTAAAATCTCTCGCATATACAAATATAATACCATAATCGGGACAAATCTAAAACTATATTTTGACATATTATATAACATAAATTCTATTCATTTTGACTAATAATGGATTTAATTGTTTTTATTTATCTCATTTCTTAGAATCACTAAAATTAATCTCTATACCTTGATAACGTTTTCTTGCATTTTGTCGAAATTCAACTCGCTCTCGTATAATTATATACCTTAATAATGCACAAAAACTAATTTTTAGTTTTCCAAAAAGTAACTCTAAATTCTTAATATAAGTTTAAGTTAACGTTCTTTGACTATGTACTTAGCGTAAGTATCGAGATCATTTCTGATATTGGAACTCAAATTTAAAGGAGTCATTAAAATAATGACTCCTTTAAATTTATTTTATAATTCTTCACCATTTGTCTTTATTACATTTTGATACCAATAATAGCTATCCTTTTTATAACGGTTCATTGAAGCCCCTTCTTCTTCTTCACGATCTACGTAAATGAAGCCATAACGCTTTTGATATCCATTTAACCAACTTAATAAGTCTGTTATTGACCACGTACAATATGCAAGTACTTCACAGCCTTCATTAATAGCTTCCTTTAATTCTTCCGCATGAGCTTTTAAATATGCTATACGATAATCATCATGAATCTTATTATCTTCAGTCTTCTTATCAAATGCTCCTAAACCATTTTCAGATATAACTATTGGTAAGTCATATCTACTTGTAATAGTTCTACAAGCTATTCTTATACCAATAGGATCTATAGTCCAATCCCAGTCTGTAGTTTTTAAGTATGGGTTTGGCGGATTTTTATATAATCCTGGTGTACCACTAACCTGTGCTGTTCCTTTTTTACCTGTTGTATTCATTTCAGCCATTCCAACACCATCTATAGGATTATATTCAACAACTGCAGTTTGATAATAATTTACACCCATAAAATCTACTTGTGCTGCTGCTTTCATAAGTTCTTCATCACCTTCTTCAAAAGTAGGTGCAACTCCTTGAGATTGTAAATACTTAAATGCAGGTTTTGGATATCTTCCAAATGCATAAACATCCATCCACCAGAAAGTTTGTAAATCATCATAATCTGCTTTTGCTATATTATTTATTGGATTGCAGTCAATTGCATAACTCGGTCCGAATGCAAAACTTGCTCCTATTTTACCATTTGGTACTATTTCTCTAAAAGCAAGCACAGCTTTAGCATGAGCTAAATTAGCATGATGGTTTACTTGATAGAATGTTTTTGAATCGTTCTTTTTGCCCGGTGGATGTGTTGCCATCATCCAGCCATGTGCTGTAAATATGTTTTGTTCATTCAATGTTATCCAATACTTAACTTTATCTTTATAACGCTTAAATAAAGTTACAGCATAATTTTCAAAATCATCAATGATTTGTCTACTTTCCCAACCGCTATATTCCTCTTGCAACGCAATAGGTAAGTCCCAATGATAAATTGTAACCATCGGCTCAATTCCATATTTTAAACATTCATCAATTACATTATCATAGAACTGCAGGCCTTTTTCATTAACTTCGCCTTTTCCTTTTGGATAGATTCTTGGCCAAGAGATAGAGAATCTGTATGTCTTTAATCCCATTTCTGCCATTAAAGCAATATCTTCTTTATAGCGGTGATAATGGTCAACTGCTACATCACCATTAGTACCTTTAAATGTTTTTCCAGGAATTCTAACAAATTCATCCCAGTTACTTCTCCCTTTTCCTTCCTCTTCTGCAGCGCCTTCTACTTGATATGCAGCTGATGCACTTCCCCATAAAAAATCATCTGGAAAACCATGCTTATCTTTAAAATACATAACTTATCCTCCTAACAATAATTCTTTCTATTATGTTTTTGTTAAAATATATTTTGCAAATTATAACCCTTATTATTAACAACTATTTATAACTATAGCCTATCATAAAATCATTATACTTGTCTACATAATTTATAACTTTTGTTGTAATATGATATATCTTATCTTTTAAAATATAGTTACTTAATCTTAGTATAAAAATATATAGTTTTTTCCATTTTGAAATACTGCCTATAAAAAATAATCCTATGCTAAAATAATATATAATTAATTTAGCATAGGATTATTATATTTATTATTAAATCTTTGTGGTCTCTTTACTCTTTTGACGTGGATTCTCAAAGCTAGGTGGTGTTGGCTCAGGATTAGCAAAATATCTTCCTGGAGTTGATAAATCAAAGTAAAGTTTAGAATCCTTTGTTACTCCAAAATCTTTATTCGATGCTCTATCCTGCACCTTGTTTAATGCCTCTCTAAAAAGTGCATTGTGAGCTTCTTCTCTATTTAATAGAAAATCAATAGTTTCTTTTACATACTTATCATTAATTTGACGGTATAAATATTCATATACAACTTTTGCTCTTTGTTCTGAAGCTATGTTAGACAATAAATCTGCTGCAATATCACCCGTAACTGTAACATAATCAGCTGTCCAAGAATATCCTGAAGAATTTATGAGACCTGGCGCAAGCCCTGTTAATACATGGGTTTCTATTTCTCCAACTTCAGCTTGTGTATAGTCTACCTTATGTCCATTTAATAAATTGATTGTATGAGCAACCATTTCCATGTGGCTTAATTCTTCAGCCGCAATGTCAAGGAACAAATCTTTGATTGCAGGATCTTTTACTCTAAAACTTTGTGAAAGATATTGAAGTGCAGCTTTAAGTTCACCATTTGCACCACCAAGTTGTTCCTGCATTAATATAGCATATTGAGCGTTAGGTTTTTCTACCTTAACTTCTCTAAGTAAGGGTTTTTCATGCTTAAACATTTCACTACCTCCATTTTAATTAAATTGAATTATTCACAAAAGTAGTTTTGATTAATTTGAATGTTATTATTCAATATTTATTAAGTAAAAAATACCATAACTTGAGACAATACTCACTTAACTCCAATTAACTTCAAAAGTGAAATTATGTATTATAATAGTAAAATCAAAATTATTAATATATCATTAACAATTATTGTTCTCTTAACTGTAATAGTTAGCATTACAACTGACAGTTATAAGATTTATAGTCCTATTATGTTTATTTTCTTAGGTGCTCAGAATTTATTGATGGCTTTCAATTATTTTAAATTACATAAGAAAAATTCGGCTATATTATCGATTAGCGTTGGTATATTTTTAGTTCTAGTTTCTATAAAACCTTTTTAGGCTGTATAATTTAAACTTTAAAATGAATTTTTAGAAATTACTTTTATAACATTCTTACTCATAACGGCAACGCTTTTACTTGGTCGTGCCAAATTCTCCCCACTCCTTTCTTAAAGCTTAGCTAATAATTTGGGGCATAAAAAAACACATCATTCATTTAGAATAATGTGTTTTTTCATTTAGGGAAGAATTTGTGTCTAAAATAGTGGACTGTGGTGTCAATCAATTCAATAAAAAATCCCCTTAAATATGGGGGGATTAAAATTATTATTTTATATATACGTTACATATAATAGTATTAATACTTTACTTCAAATTGGCTGAACCATCCTCATTAAAATTATATGTATCGCCATCAAGTGTTATAGAAGTTGTCCTCATTGTCCCATCTTCATTAAAATAATAGTACTTATTATCCCTTTCTACATAAAGCCATCCATGTCTCATGTCCCCTGTATGATTTAAATAGTACCAGTTTCCATTACTGTAAAGCCACTCACGTGACTTCATATCTCCATCTATATTAAAGTAATACCACTCACCTCCAACTTGTATCCACCCAGTTTGCATTATTCCATGTAAATCTAGATAATACCACTTACTATTGTACTGTATCCATCCTATTTTCATGTATCCATTGTTATCAAAATAATACCACTTTCCATCAATGCTCTTCCATCCTACTAACTTTGAATTACCTTCTGTATTCTGCCAGCCATTAGAATCCTGCTTCCATTCAGCACTTGATCGTATTGGATTTAGTGCTAATACTGAAACTACTAGTAATAAACTTGTGATTACTTTTTTTAATTTTACATTTTTCATTTCGTACCTCTCACTTTCATTTATATAATTCATCCACATAAATCCAATTATAGCACATTTATCAAAATTATTCTTATTATCTATAATAGTGCAAAAATGCTTGATTAATTGCAACACTTCCAAAGCCTGAAAATAAAGGTTATGTGTTAGCTGATAGTTGGTATAGCTGTAAGGATATTTTTAATGCTTCTGAAAAAGCTGGCTATAGTTATATTGGTGCTTTAAAAACTAATAGAGTTATTTTTCCACAAGGCCATGAAAGACTAGGAATAAAACTTCATAAGTTTGCTACATTATTAAATATTGAAGACTTCGACCTTGTCACCGTCAAAAGTAAGCAATACTATATTTACAATTATGTTGGCAACTTAAAAGATAGAAAGAATGTTTCTATAGTTTTAAGCTATCCTAAAGATGCTTTTCAAAAAGATGGAGCATTAAAAACTTTTATTTCCTTAGAGAAATCATTAGCACCGTTAGATTTTCTAACTAAATATACCGACCGCTGGGCAATTGAACCATTTTTTAGAGATTGCAAAACTTACTTAGGATTAGATGGATATCAAGCAAGAAGTGAGAAAAGTATCAGTAGGTATCTAATAATAATGTTAGCAAACTATACTTATTGCAAAATATATTGCAATGATTCTCATCACTTTAATACTGGATATAAAGCTGCTAAGAAAGATTTAGAAAAATCCAAAGTAATATATATTTACAAAGCTACCGCGAGCGGTAGGCCGATAGAAGAAATTTTTGCGTCATTAAAAATAGCCTAAGAATCTGTTTTTTATTCAACTGTAAAATTATTCAAGTAAAAATGCACTATTATAGATCAAAATTAGTTTTTTCAGTTAACCATATAAATACCCTACAAACTACTATTAAAACCAAAAAAGATATAAAATAATTCATAGTCACCCTCAATTCCTTTATATTTTACTAAAACTATTCATTACACTTTTTCTTACTACTGCACATATAAAATATGATAGCCAATTATCTCTCACGTTAATATCCATATTTCTAAAAATCATATTTAAAATACTTCTGCACAAAGTTAGCCATAGGGTTATCTCCATATTCCTCTATATAATCTAAATCAAAATCATAGAAATATAAATATGCTACACTCTTTTTCTCATCAGATGTTCCAATAATACAAAATGATTTTGGATACTCCGCTTTATAATCTCCATTTTGATCTACAACTTTAAAATTATAACTATTCATTGAAAATTCATATTCAGGAATATAATATTTACTTTCATCAAAGTTAGAAACAAATTTTTGATTTAAAAATTTATATTTTTCTGTTAATTTCTTCTTTTCATTCTCATATGTTTCTTCATCATAGCTAATATTAAGAGTAATTGTTTCTGTCTCAAACATTATTGTTGATACATAATTGTATTTGTATGATATATCCCGATATTTAGGTAAATCATCAATAGCAGGCATACAGTCTTTCGCATACGTATCAATCTTAGCCCCGCTATTAAGATACGTCTTAATATTTGTGCTTGACTTACTACAACCGGCAAAACTTAGTATTAGAACAATCACTAATATAACTAAATATCTTTTTCTCACAATATCTCCTCTTTTTAAAATTCTTCATTTTAACTCTGTCTATTTCTCTGAAATAATTAATTAAAATTTTAACACAATTTACAATTATTTGTACTTAATATACACGAATGCATAATTTTATCTTCCAATACTTAGTTTTCAATTTATATTTGACTCCATTTTTTCATTATACTTTATTAGAATTCAAATAAATTTTTCCGAAAACATCACATAAAATAATTATAAAAATCCCCTTCAAACCAGCATTCCTTCTTTCATTTCCTTAAACCTTGCCGAGATAATAGCGTCAAGGACGGTCGTATTTAATACCTCTTTCATGGTCAATATTTAATCGGAAAGACACGAAAGTCTGACGACTTTATTAGGGTTAAGGATTATATTTAAAAGAAAAAAGGAACAATAGATATTAAGTTTTACATTAATATTATCATTCCTTAATCCTTTTAAATCCCTTTCATTCCGCCATTCTGCACGAGGTTAGGGTTAAGGTTTTTCTCTTAAAAATCACTAACTTTTCCCTTATATCCTTACTCCCTTCAATTCCTTTCATCCCTTATCCCTATCATGTTTTCGTCAAGGTTTATCATAGTCGGCAAGGTTTATGGGGTGGCTACAATTGCTTAACTAACAATACTACTGTCTCCACATGCTTTGTCATTGGGAACATATCTACTGGCTGAACTTCCACCGTTTTATATCCAACACCTTCTAAATACTTCAAATCTCTCGCCAATGTTCCTGGATCACAAGATACATATACAACTCTTTCTGGCTTTGCTTCTCCTATTGCATCTAACAGCCTTGTATCACAGCCCTTTCGTGGTGGATCCACAACAACTACCTGCGGCTTTATTCCTTCTTTTATTAATTGAGGAATTACCTCCTCAGATTTCCCTACATAAAATTCTGAATTAGTTATTTCATTGATCTTAGCATTAATCACTGCATTTTCTATAGCTTGCTCTACTATTTCCACACCAAATACTTTTTTCGCTTTCTGAGATAAAAATAGTGTTATTGTACCTGTACCGCAATAAGCATCAAAAACAATTTCATTGCCACTTAAATTTGCATATTCTAGCGCTTTACTATAAAGAATTTCTGTTTGAATTGGATTTACTTGAAAAAAAGATAGCGGTGAAATATTAAATTTATATTGTCCAATATAATCAGATATATAATCTTGCCCCCATAATGTAATACTTTTATCTCCAAGTACTAAGCTAGTATCCTTAGGGTTTATATTTTGAACTATACTCTTTAAATTTTCAAAGTTATTTCTTAAGTCATTTATCAATTCTTCTTTATAAGGAATTTCTTTATTTAAAGTGACTAATACAATCATAACCTCATTAGTTTTAAAACCTTTTCTAATCATTACATTTCTAATTAGACCCTGCTCATATAATGAACCATCCTTTTTAGCTGGAATAATTGAGTATTTTCTCATCCATTTCCTTATTATTTCTATAATCTTATCACTATCTTCATCTTGAATTAAACAACTATTCATATTAATTATCTCATGAGTCTTCTCACTAAAAAAACCTATTGAAAGTTCATTATCTATTAAACCAATGGAATATATTCCTTTATTTCTGTATCTAAATGGAATCTTCATACCTATAGGATATTTAACTATTTCTCCACTTAATCCTCCTATTCTTTCAATGCAGTCTTTTACTCTATTATATTTAAACTCTAATTGTCCATCATAATTTGAATGCATTAATGTACAGCCTCCGCACTTTTCATAATTAGTACACTCGGCAGATGTTCTCTCATTAGACTTTTCTATTATTTCTAGAAGCCTTCCGAAAGCATAATTTTTCTTACTCTTTATTATTTCTATCTTTACTGTTTCATCCTTTAATGCTCCTGGTATAAAAATTGGGTATCTATCTATTTTGGCAACCCCCTCTCCTTCATATCCGAGAGAATCAATCTTAACAATATATTCTTTATTCTTTTCTAACACTTAAACACACCCTAACTAATCTTCTATTTTCTATAAAAATAAACTTGCAATTCTCTTTACACAAATGAACTTTATGATATTAATAATTTGTATTAAATCATCTCATACCAACAAAATTATAACACATCGGACTTTAATATATACACTATTAAATCTAAAGATATATGCTCGTTCTGATACTTGCATCATGATTAACCATTTTTAACAAAAAAAGAGCACCTTTCGGTGCTAATACAGAATCAGTTGCCATTTAATTCCATAATCATAAATTATTATTTCTCTTTATGAGCAATAATATACATTATATATTAAATACTATATGACCAAATGTTAATTTTTTGTAAACTTTTTTATCTAACCCTGCTAATTATATTTAAAGTTATAAATTATTCTTTCATACTTAACTATTAATATATATAAAAAGAGGCTTTAGTAAAAATTACTAAAGCCTCTATGTATAAAAAATCATTCACTAGATATGTTCAATTGATCCAGTTAAACTGAATCAAGATTCACTTAATGTTTTAAATACTATTTAACAACACTTACCTTTAAAAGGTTAGTTGCTCCAACTTGGTCTACAGGTACTCCAGCTGCTAATATAACTGTATCTCCTGATTGAACATATTTATATTCCTTTGCAATTTCAACTGATTTTTCTAACATTTCATCAGTTGACGCCATTTTATCTGCAACTATTGGATATACACCCCATGAGAATGCTAATTGTCTAGCAACAATTACATCAGAAGTAATAGCTATAATTGGACATTCTGGTCTACATTGAGATATTCTCTTTGCAGTAGCTCCTGTTTGAGTTGAAGATATTACAGCTGCTGCACCTAATTCATTAGCCGCGTTACTAGCTGCTCTTGAAATAACCCCTGAAATTGCTGGTACATGTGATTTAGCTTGAGAAACTGCAACTTTGTAAGTTAATTGCTTTTCAGTCTCTTCAGCAATCTTAGCCATAGTAGCAACTGCTTCTATTGGGTAATCTCCATTAGCACTTTCACCAGATAACATGATTGCATCTGTACCATCTAAGATAGCATTAGCAACGTCTGAAACTTCTGCTCTTGTTGGTCTTGGATTTCTCATCATAGAATCTAACATTTGAGTTGCAGTTACAACTGGCTTTCCAACAGCGTTACATTTTTGAATAATCATTTTTTGAACTGCAGGAACTTGTTCTATTGGAATTTCAACACCAAGGTCTCCTCTAGCTACCATTATAAGATCAGAAACTTCTAAGATTGAATCGATATTATCAACACCTTCTTGATTTTCGATCTTTGAACAGATTAGTATTCTTTCTCCACCATTTTCGTTAAGTATGTTTCTGATAGTTTCTACGTCAGATGCTTTTCTTATGAATGAAGCAGCAATCATATTTACGCCCATTTCACAACCAAAGATTAAATCTGATTTATCTTTTTCAGTAAGTGCTGGTAATTTAATTGATACTCCAGGTACATTAACACCTTTATGAGTTCCAACTAATCCAGTATTTTGAACTTCACACTTTACAGCATTTCCTTCAACTGATTTAACAGTTAATCCTACTAAACCATCATCTATCAAGATAGTATTTCCTGGTTTAACGTCGTTTGCTAATCCTTCGTAAGTAACTGCACACTTAGTAGTGTCACCAATTACTGACATGTCACCAGCATATACTGTAAATTCTGTACCTTTAGTTAATTCAACTTTATTTGGTTCAAATTTACCAGTTCTTATTTCTGGTCCTTTAGTATCAAGAATAACAGCTATTTCTCTGTTAAGTTTCTTAGCTATTTCTCTAACCTTTAAGATTCTTCCTTTATGTTCTTCGTGATCACCATGTGAAAAATTATGTCTTGATGCATTCATGCCTGCAAGCATAACCTTTTCTAATATTTCCATATCCTCACTTGCTGGGCCAATAGTACAAATCATTTTAGTTTTTCTCATTAAACTAACACTCCTCTTTCTTGGATTAGACACATAAAAGACAATAACATACCAGAGATGCGACGTATATTTCGCGTCAAACAAGAAAATAATTCCTGCTCATAACAAACATATTAATAGAAATCACTGACATAGAATGGCGTAAAATAAACAAACATACTAGTCTATTACTTCTTCGATTGTGCCTTATTTATAGAATTTATATAAATAAACTATAAGCTAATTCCTATGATAATACGTTAGCAATATCATACAACTCTTTATCAAAAGTGCTTTCAACATCTAAAGCTTCATCTATATCTTGATCAATGATCTTATTATCTTTAATTCCTATTACTTTTGAAGTTTTCCCTTCTAGTAACACTTCTATTGCTTTAGCACCCATTCTTGAAGCTAAAACTCTATCTGTTGCACTAGGACTTCCACCTCTTTGAATATGGCCTAGGATTGTTGCTCTTGTTTCTATACCTGTTACTTCTTCTACATATTTTGCAAGTTCAAATGCTCCTCCAATTCCTTCTGCAAGCATTATTAGATTATGCATTTTTCCTTTATTTTTACCTTCTAAAATAGTTCTGCAAAGTGAATCTCTATCAAAGTCAATTTCTGGTATTAATATTGCTTCAGCACCACTACATATACCTGCATATAAAGATAAGTCTCCACAATCTCTACCCATAACTTCTACTATTGAAACTCTTTCATGAGAAGTTGAAGTATCTCTGATTTTGTTTATTGCATCTACAACAGTATTTAAGGCTGTATCAAACCCTAAAGTAAAGTCTGTGTATGCTAAATCATTATCTATTGTTCCTGGAATACCTATTGTTTTTATTCCAAGTTTCGATAATAATTTTGCTCCTGTAAATGATCCATCTCCACCTATAACTACTAGAGCTTCTACGCCATAAGCTTGTAAAATCTTAGCAGCTTTTTTTCTTACTTCTTCATTTTTGAATTCTGGACATCTAGCAGTTCTTAAAATTGTTCCACCTCTTTGGATTATATCAGATACTGAATTTCTGTCCATGCTGAACAACTCTCCATTGATTAATCCGCTATATCCTCTTTGTACACCCATAACTTCAATTCCGTTATGAAGTGCAGTTCTTACAACTGCTCTAATTGCAGCATTCATTCCTGGTGCATCTCCACCACTTGTTAACACAGCTATCTTTTTCATAATATATATTTCCTCCTTAAATACCGTTAAGGGACCCTTAAAGACCCTTATGTACATAATATAACCATAATTTATTAATCAAGAATTATTGTACATAAATTTCTATCAATTATCAATCATATTTGACTAATTTCTGATATTATTCTAAAATAAATGTTTCAATTTTATGAAAACTTTTATTCCATACATACATTTCCAAAAATATAGTTAATTCTTTATCTATGCCTTACATAATTATTATTTTTTTGCACGGTATCAATATATAGTTTATTCTAGCATTAACTTATCTAAATATAATATTACTTAACTACTGTTAGAGAAATTTAATTCACCATTTTCATTATACCCAATAATCGATTAATTTATATAAAATTATATAAAATTTGTCATATTTATTTTTGCAATATTTATTATTTACACATATGTCAAATTATCAGGCATTATAGGTATCCAAATTAAATATTTATTATTTCGACAAGTTATCACATAAATTTAAGATGTATATTGTATATCTATATGTGTGATTAATTTCTAATTTGATTATGCATCTTGTATTTTTATATTTTCTTCACCTAGATTGTCTTTTAATAAACTTATAGCATCACTTTCCAATGATATCCATCGATCTCTTGGTACTCTAAATTTTTGCTTTTCTTTATTGGCAAATATATAGATAGGAGTATCTCCAATATATTCCTTTACTAGCAACTCTTTAAGTTTTTTGTTAAGTTCTTTTGCTGCTATTGTATCTTCAACTCTTAAATATACTTTTGATGAATTTATCTTTTCCAAAGGTTCTATGCTTTCGCATATAAGTTTAGGAGGTTCATCTTCTTTAAGGCTTAATCTACCTTTTACTATTACTAAACTATCTGTTACACATAATTCTTTGACTTTATCTAAAGTCTTAGGGAAAACTATAACTTCAATTGTCCCTGTCAAATCTTCAAGTTTTAAAAATGCCATTATGGAATTATTTCTAGTTACCTTTTGATTAACACTAGCTAATATTCCTCCAAGAATTACCCTATCATTATCTTGAAGAGTATCTTGTCTATTAAAAATATTAACCTCTCCAATATCACTTTCAAGTGCATCATCTAGAGTTTCTTGGACTAAAAATATTTTAGAAATCTCATTTGTCGTCTGCATTTTTAAACTTTGAGCATAATCATCTAGCGGATGCCCTGTAATATAAAGTCCAGTCATTTCCTTTTCCATAGCTAATAAATTTCTTTTATTAAATTCTTTAATATTAGGATAATTAACTTCTGGATTCTTTAATTCTTCACTTGCGAATAGACTTATTTGTCCATCTATATTTCTTTTCTTATCACTAGAAATATTATCAATTAACTTTTCATGAACTGCCAACATTTTTGACCTAAATACTTTAAAATCATCCAGAGCTCCAGCCTTAATCAAACACTCAACAGCACGTTTATTTATAGATGATGGATCCATCTTATTTATAAAATCCACCAAAGATTCAAACTTTCCTTTTTCTTCTCTCGCCTTTGCAATGCTATCAACAACATTAGCTCCTACATTTTTTATAGCTGCTAATCCAAATCTAATTTTATTCCCTTTAACAGTAAACCTTGAAAAACTTTCATTTATATTTGGTGGTAAAACTTGTATCCCTAGATCTTCAGCTATTCCAATATAGTAGGCTACCTTTTCACTTATTCCCATAATTGAATTAAGCATAGCTGCAATCATCTCCACTGGATAATACTTCATGAGATATGCTGTTTGATATCCCACGACTGCATATGCCGCTGCATGCGATTTATTAAATGCATAAGACGCAAAGTCCATCATAGAGTCAAATATTTTATTGGCCACCTCTTCAGAAATTCCATTTCTAACACAACCAGGCACTACCACTTCACCATTTTCAACAATACCATGAATGAAATTCTTTCTTTCTTCTTCCATTACCTTATGCTTTTTCTTTGACATAGCTCTTCTAACCATATCACTTCGTCCCATGGAATATCCTGCCAGATCTCTAACTGCCTGCATTACTTGTTCCTGATATACTAAACAGCCATAAGTTACCTTTAATATTGGTTCTAACTCTTTTGTTAGATAAGTAGCCTTTTCTGGATTCCTCTTTCCCTCTATATATCTTGGTATCTCGGCCATTGGACCAGGTCTATATAACGAGATTCCAGCAATTATGTCTTCAAAAGAATCAGGCTTTAGTTCTTTCATAAATGAAGTCATTCCTGGTGATTCTAATTGGAATACTCCTGCTGTATTGCCGTCTCCAATCATCTTATAAACTTCTTCATCTTCAAAATCTATCTTGTCTAAATCTACATCTATTCCTCTATTTTCTTTAATCATTTTAACTGCATCATTCATAACAGTTAATGTTCTAAGGCCTAAAAAGTCCATTTTAAGTAACCCAAGTTCTTCTAATGTGTTCATTCCAAATTGAGTTACAATCATCTCATCATTTTTCTGCAATGGGACATATTCAACTAATGGCCTTGATGCTATAACAACGCCAGCTGCATGGGTCGATGAATGCCTTGGCAGCCCTTCTAAGTCCTTTGAAACATCTATTAGAGCTTTTACCCTTTCATCACTATCATAAGCTAATTTAAGCTCAGGATTTAAGTCTAACGCCTTTTCAATAGTAATACCTAACATTGTTGGTATCATCTTAGCAATTCTATCAACCTCAGCATAGCTATAATTCATAGCTCTTCCAACATCTCTTATACACAGTCTCGCAGCCATAGTACCAAAAGTTATTATTTGTGAAACATTGTCTGCCCCATACTTATCAACAACGTAATCAATAACTTCTTGCCTTCTTTCGTAACAAAAGTCACTATCAATATCAGGCATAGACACTCTTTCAGGATTCAAAAAACGCTCAAAGATTAAGCTATACTTAATAGGATCTATCTTTGTAATTCCTAATGTATAGGCCACTATAGATCCTGCAGCAGATCCTCTACCTGGACCCGTAGGTATTCCACTTTCATATGAAAATCTAATGAAATCCCAAACTATTAAGAAATAATCAACATAACCCATTTGCCCTATTACTTCAAGTTCATATTCTAATCTATCTATGTATTCCTTAGCTTCTTCTCTTTTTAATATTATTTCATTAATCTTATTATAATCCAGATCTGAATCTCTCAATTGTTCGAATACATCATACCTTTCTATAAGTCCTTTATAACAGGTATCCCTAAGATATTCAAATGGGTCTTGCCCTTCTTCTAACGGAAATTTAGGCAATTTTGACTCATGAAATTTATATTCATAATTACACTGTTCAGTAATCTTGATAGTATTTTCTATAGCTTCTGGAACATAAGAAAACATATCCCACATTTCTTCTGCCGATTTTAAGTAAAATTGATCTGAGGGATATCTTCTTCTATGAGGATCATCTATGGTTTTAGCTGTTTGTATGCACATTAAGATATCATGAGATTTGGAGTCTTCTTTGCTTATATAATGAACATCATTAGTTGCTACTAATGGTATTCCAGTTTCCTTAGATAATTTTATATTCTCTTCATTTACCTTTTTTTGTTCTTCCATCCCATGATTTTGTATTTCAAGATAAAAATCACCATTAAAGATTTCCTTGTATATTAAAGCAGTTTCCTTCGCCTTTTCATAGTTTCCTTTTAGATGACAGGATTGTACTTCTCCTCCTAAGCACGCACTTAGAGCAATCAGCCCCTCACTATGCTTTCTCAAATAGTCATAGTCAACTCTCGGTTTATAATAAAATCCTTCTATTGATGCCACAGATACTATCTTCATCAAATTTTCGTATCCTACTTTATCTTTTACTAATAAAACTAAGTGATACGTTGAATTTTCTTTATCCGGCTGCTTTATATGTCTAGACTTTGGCACTACATATACTTCACATCCTAAGATTGGTTTTATATCATTATCTTTTGCTGCTTTGAAAAAATCCACAAGACCATATAAAACTCCATGATCAGTTATCGCTATACTCTTCATCCCAAGTTCTTTTGCCCTTTTCATGAGCTTTCCAACTTTCCCAGAGCCATCTAACAAACTATATTCCGTATGTAGATGTAAGTGACAAAATTGTTTTTCTTCCATCATGTTCCCCACCTCCTCTTTGCCTAGTCAATTTATTATTTTACTAAAAAACTTAATTGATTTTACTCCCTAAGTAACTAATCTATACAAACCCTTATTTTTTAACAGATTTACTTACTGAATGAGTTAACTAAGTTCATGTACTCAAATCATAGATTTGTGTTCCCTGCTTAAAAGTCTAATGTTTTACTTGCTTCCATATACGGTCCTATAACCTTTTTTACTTTTTCTACATGAAATTCATTTATATCATATGCAAGATAATCTTCCTCTTTATCAAACCTAGTTATGATTCCGATATCATAACTTCTATCACTTTTTATTACGTCTACGCCTACTTCTAGCAGCTTTAATTCTTTTATATTTCCATTCATAGATAATAAAGTTTTTTCTACAAAACTTATATTTTCATTTGTTGGTTCTTTCAACTTAAATAATACAATGTGTGTAAACATAATCACTCTCTCCTTTTAATTAGACTACTTGCTTGTTCTTAGCTCTTCTGCTATTTTCTCTATTTTTCTTAATCTATGATTTATTCCCGATTTACCTACAGGCGGTTCTAGCATTTCGCCTAGTTCTTTAAGAGATTCATCTGGGTAATTTAATCTTAATTCAGCAATCTCTCTTAAATTATCTGGCAATCTTTGAAGACCAATTTGTGACTGTATTAATTTTATGCTTTCGACCTGTCTCACTGCTGCATTTACTGTTTTCGAAAGATTTGCAGTTTCACAGTTAACCAATCTGTTAACATTATTTCTCATCTCTTTCATTATTCTAATGTTTTCAATTTCTAATAAAGACGCATGAGCACCAATTACATTGAGCAAATCTACAATTTGCTCTCCTTCTTTAATATATACAATGAAACTATTCTTTCTTTGTATCACTTTAGAGTTTAGATTAAATGTATTTACAAGATTACATAAGTCTTTAGCATACTCTTCACTATGAGTCACAAATTCTAAGTGATAAGTCTTTTCAGGGTTGCTTATACTTCCTCCCCCTATGAAGGCACCTCTTATATAAGCTTTTTTTATATTATCCCCTTCAAATATATAATCCTCTATTCTATAATCTAAACTCATTATCCCATTAATTTCCCTAAGTATACCTGTTTCGCTTAATAGTCCTCTAACACCCATTTCTTCCGAAATGACCACCATATAAATATTATTCTTTTTTAATGAATTACTCTTCTTTACCATTAACTTTGAATGGATATCAAAGTGATCTTTTAGAAGTGTAAAAATTAATCTAGCACTAGCTGGATTTTCTGTGGTCATTTTAAAACTAAGTCCACTTCCACTAAAAGCTAATGTTCCACTAACTTTCATTATTGCCGATATTTCTGCCAATGCCTCTTCCTTTGAAATATCTATATATCTGCATATTTCTCCTTTAACTTTAGATGAAAATGACATTTTGTTTCCTTCCTTACCTGTAGATTTCCTAATTGACTAAATTAATCAATTATTTGGCCTTTTTCTTCCCTTACTCTCTCTTTAATACGTTGAGATAAATACATGTACTCTATAATTTTCTTCTTATCATATAATAATTTCTTTTCCATTATTGTATCAGCTAATATTTCCGCTAACTTACCTGAATCATGCTTTACTAAACCATTTTTAATTTTAACTAAATCTTCACCAACTATTTTTACACCCAAGCTGTTTATATCTTCCCTGTCTAACTTAACAAGCTCTGCTCCATCTTTTTGATATTTTTCTTTTAACTCGTCTGTTATTTCACCTGTATTTGCAATCACATAATCTACGATATCTTTACCACCATATTTGAACAATACTTTTAAGTGATCTGACACTTTAAACCCTGTAGTCTCTCCAGGCTGAGTCATTATATTTGATATATAGATTTTGATTGCATCACTTTTTCTAACCTCTTTTGCAATTTCTTTAACTAGTAAATTAGATGTTATGCTTGTGTATAAACTTCCTGGACCCATAACTATTGCATCTGCTTCCCTAATTGCTTGCAACGACTCTGGTAACGCTTTTGCATTTTCTGGTACTATCTTTAATTCTTCTATTCTTGATTTCTGCTCAATAGCTTCTTCTGGAATCTGAGATTCACCCTTTACTATATTACCATTTTGAAGCTTCGCTACTAACTGCATATTATCTAAAGTAACTGGTATAACTTTCCCTGTTACGGCAAGTACTGAGCTCATTTTTTGTACTGCTTCCTCAAAATTATCTGATATTCCAGCCATAGCTGCTAAGAACAAATTTCCAAAACTTTGATTTTTTAACCTTCCATCTGGAAATCTATATTGAAGTAAATCTTCCATTATAGGCTCAGTATCTGCCAATGCTAAAATACAGTTTCTTATATCTCCTGGTGGTAACATACCTAAATCTTCTCTCAAATCCCCTGATCCGCCACCATCATCTCCAACAGTTACTATTGCTGTAATATTTGATGTATAATACTTTAATCCCCTAAGCATTGTTGAAAGACCAGTGCCTCCACCAATTACAACAATTTTAGGTCCTTTTACCAGCAACCTTTTCTCGTATATTAAACTTTCTATCTTTCTACTATCAAGAGAAACTTTGATATACCCCCTATTAACTAATGCAATCATAGACTTCATGGTTTCTGTAACTGAAATATATAAAACAAATATTCCTGTAATATTTAAACATACATAAAAAACTCGATAGTACAAGTCATAAACTCTATGAGTAACTAATTCTGTAAAACCAAATGCTATTAATAATATTCCAAATACACCAAATGCCAGCCACCGTTTTACTTTGATACCTGCCTTAAGCCAATCGCGTATCCTCATAGTTTCTTTTCCCCTTTATGAAGATCTTCTGCTACATCTCTATGCTCTATTTTAGAATTGTAGTTTTCTTTATTTAATCTTTCATAAACCTCATTAGCGATTGCGACAGAACGATGTCTTCCACCTGTACAACCAATCGATATTATTAATTGTCTTTTTCCCTCTTTATTATAATTAGGAATTAAATACTTTAGCATATCCACCAATTTCTCTACAAATGTAATAGTTTCTTGCTGCTTTAATACATATTCCTTGACTGGTTCATCATTACCTGAATACTGCTTCAATTCTGGTATGTAAAACGGATTTGGTATAAATCTAACATCAAAAACTAAATCCGAATCTACAGGTATTCCATATTTAAAACCAAAGCTTAATACCGTAATTGATAGTTGCTTTTCTGGATGAGTATTATTTCCATATGTTTCATTTATTTTTTCCCTTAAATGCCTTATTTCATATTTAGATGTATCAATTATAAAATCCGCTACATTTTTGACTTCTCTTAGCTTCTCACGCTCTTGAGTAATTCCTGTCAGTACTCTTCCATCAGGTGATAACGGGTGACTTCTTCTTGCTTCTTTAAATCTTTTTATAAGAACTTCATCTGTTGCCTCTAGGAATAATATCTCATATTTAAATTCATTCTGCTTCAAATAATTCAAAGCTTCAAAAAAATCATCAAAGAATATTCCACCTCTAATATCTATAACTAAAGCAACTTTTTCAATATTTCCACTACTTTGTGTGCATACCTCTGCAAACTTTGATATTAACTTTGGTGGAAGGTTATCTACACAAAAATACCCCAAATCTTCTAGAGTTCTTGTTGCTTGTGTTTTTCCTGCTCCCGATAATCCTGTAACTATAACAAATCTCATATTAAACACTCCCTTTTGCCAAAGATACTTTCAAAGCACATAAACCTCTTGTCTAATGTGCATTAATATTAAAATTATATCACACTATTAATATTAAATCATAAAAAACCCAAAAGTCTCAAAACTCTTGAGTTTAATATGCTCTTATATTTACATTAATCCTCACCTAATATTCTAACTTCAGGATATAAATCTACGCCAAATTGTCTCTTAACTTCCTCTTTAACATGATTTATTACTCCTAATACGTCCTTCGCTGTTCCATTATCTTTATTGATAACAAACCCCGCATGCCTTTCAGAAACACAAGCTCCACCAATTGTAAATCCTTTTAATCCTGCATCTTCAATTAATTTCCCTGCAAAATGACCTTCCGGTCTTTTGAATGTACTTCCTGCTGATGGATATTCTAATGGCTGTCTTTCTTCTCTTCTTTTAGTTAATTCATCAACTCTAGCCTGAATTTTCTCTTTATCACCAGGCGTTAAGGCAAATGTTGCACTTAAAACTATATATC
This sequence comes from Clostridium chromiireducens, assembly GCF_003575225.1. Taxonomy (NCBI): domain Bacteria; kingdom Bacillati; phylum Bacillota; class Clostridia; order Eubacteriales; family Clostridiaceae; genus Clostridium; species Clostridium chromiireducens. The sequence goes on from NZ_QXDJ01000001.1 coordinate 1,250,310, forward strand.
CCTTTTGCATAACAACAGATTGTCTATACCCTAAGTTCAATTCTTCCTTAGAAAGAATTTTAATTTCCTGATTATCATCTAATACTTGTGCACTTTCAATGACAAAGGAAATTTCTCCATCATAAGCTCCCGCATTCATAAACACGGCTCCGCCTACACTACCCGGGATGCCACATGCAAATTGAAAACCTGCTAGGGCCCCTTCCGTCGCTGCTGCTGAAACGTCCTTAAGTAATGCACCACATTCCGCAGTAATTCTATTTCCTACTCGTTCTATCTTGTTAAGTTCGCATAACTTTATCACAACACCTCTAATACCACCATCTTTAATTAAAAGATTTGATCCATTTCCTATAACATAAAATGGAATTTCATTTCCTTTACAAATCTCGATAGCTTCTCTGACTTGTTGTATATTGTTTGGAGTTAAGAGTATATCCACTGGTCCCCCAACCTTAAAGTATATATGTTCACTCATTTTCGCATCCAATTGAATTTGTGCCTCGTTATATATGTTACTGAACAAATTCTTGTATTCTTGATAATGTTTCATGCTAAAACTCCTCAAACATTTATATTAATCACATTAGGCACATAAAAGAAAATAATAAACCAAGATGAAATGCATATTTCGTGTCAGACAAGGAAGTAAATTCTGCTCATAGCTAGCTATTGGTAGAATTTGCTGATAAGCAAAGAACCTAAATCTATGATTTGATTATGGTCGCTTATTTGTGCGCACTCAGCAAACATATGCGAGTCAAGCTTCCGCTATGACGCGAAATATGCAAGCATACTGGTCTATTATTTTCTTGATTGTGCTTCAATTTACATGATATAGAATAATGCATATATTAATCTAACACAAGTAAATTTTTTATTCATTTTAAATTTAACCACGTAAATTTTTATTCCGTACTATTATAGCATAATTTATTTATTTTGTTCATGTTTTTAGTCACATTCAAAAAAATAACAATTAGTATATTAATGTATTCTGCACTATACTACGTTGATATGTTAGCTTGGTCCTTTCATAACAAAAACTTCACTTCTTATCTAGTGCAGAATATACATAGTATCTTTAACTTGTTATCTTATCCTCAGATAGATTCAAATAAGCTATAACTTTATACTAGTTTTCACTTAAATTAAGTCTCACTAGCTTTCGTATCTCTAAAATATGTAAAAATGCTATTAGCAGCTTTATTATCAATTGACTCGGTTTCAAGTAGTTCATCAAGCGTAGCCTTCTTAATGTTATCAATACTTCCGAATTTCATAAGAAGCGCCATTCTTCTCTTTTGCCCGATATTAGGAATATCATCAAGTATTGAATGTAAAGTCCTCTTATCCCTTAGACTCCTATGATATGTAATTGCGAATCTGTGAACTTCATCTTGAATTCTTCTTATAAGCTGCATTAAATCAGAATTCCTATTTATTATCAATTCATTGTTATTATAGATTATTCCACGGGTTGCATGATGATCGTCTTTTACTAACCCACATACAGGTATATTTATACCTAATTTCGCCAAAACCTCAAGTGCTACATTCACTTGGCCCTTTCCGCCATCCATCATAATCAAATCCGGAAAATTCGAGAACTTTCCATTAGAAAAATTAATCTTCTTTTCTTGAATTTCATGTATTTCCTTTAATCCATGAGAAAACCTTCTTTCCAGTATTTCTCTCATACTATCATAATCATTAGCACTTTTTACAGTTTTTATACGAAACCTTCTATAGTCACTATTTTTAGCTTTTCCATCTTCAAATACAATCATTGATCCAACTGAATCCACTCCTTGTATATTGGATATATCATAGGCTTCCATCCTAAACGGTAAAGTATCAAGCCCTAACAATTCTTTTATATGTTCTAAAGAAAGTCTATTTACTTCTTTATCTCTCAAAATTTTGTCTTTAAATTGATCAAGAGTAATTTTCGCATTATTTTTGACAAGTTCCAACATATCTTTTTTCTCACCTTTTAGCGGAATCTTGACATATGCCTTCGCCCCACGTTTAATACTTAAAAACTCTTCTAGTGCCTCTATTTCATCACTTTCAGGAATATAAATATTTTTAGGAACTTTTGGAGTTCCTCTGTAGAATGAAATCATAAATTGTGAAATAATTGTCTTATTTTCCTCATGAGCACTATCTTCAATCATGAAGTGTTCTCTTCCTGTTATTTTTCCATCCCTTAGAAAGAATACTTGAATACAGCAGTCTTTTTCATCCTTATAAATATTGATAAAGTCTTCATCACTTTCTTGAGATTTGAACACCTTTTGTTTTTCTGCTATATTTTCAATAGCTAAAATCTTATCTCTTAATGAAGCAGCTTCTTCAAATTCTAAGTTGATTGAACATTCCTGCATTTCCTTTTTTAATTTATTTAATAGAGTCTTATCTCTACCACTTAGAACATCCATTATCTCATTAATCATTTTTCCATACTCAGCCTTTGTAATGCGTCCTTCACAAGGTGCATTACATTTCTTTATATGATAATTCAAGCATGCCCTTGTCGGCTTTCCACCTTCTACGATTAACTTTTTACAATTTCTTAAAGGAAATATTTTTCTAATTAAGTTTATCGTTTCATGGACAGCCCCTGCATTAGGATAAGGTCCAAAATATTTATTTCCATCCCTAGCATGATTTCTTGTTATAAATATTTTAGGAAAATCTTCATTAGTTGTTACTTTTATAAATGGATAAAATTTATCATCTTTTAGTGAAATATTATACTTGGGGCTATATTTTTTAATTAAATTACATTCTAATATTAAAGCTTCCATTTCAGAATCTGTAACTATATATTCAAATTCAGAAATATTTTTCACCATTGCTTTCACTTTTTCTGAATGGTTTTTTGAATTTTGGAAGTACTGTCGCACTCTGTTCTTCAATACCTTTGCCTTACCAACATAAATTATTTCGCCAAGAGCATTTTTCATCAAGTAAACACCAGGTTTATCAGGTAGAATCTTCAACTGAGCCTTGAAATCAAACATAATATTCACCTCCATTAATAATGCACAATTCACAACTCATAATCAAAAAATGCCATAAACGCTATTATGACTTATCAGTCCATTCAATTATTTATTGTTTATTGTGCATTGTAAATTATATATTTATTGGGGAATAGCGGTCTTTATGACTCTACCTGCAACTTGGGCTGCTGCTATAGATCCATATCCACCATTCTCAACAATTACTGCAACTGCAATCTTCGGATTACTTGCTGGTGCAAATCCTATAAACCATGAATGAGGAGTTGCATTTTGTCCATTTGGAAGAATATAATCTGCTGTACCAGTTTTACCAGCTGCTTCTGTTCCTTGAAAGTAAGTCCAACTGCTGTTAACCTTAGAATCAACTAAATACTTCATGTAATCTTTTATAATAGCTGCATTAGTTGGACTAAGAACTTGCTTATACACCTTTGAATCAATAGATTTTACAACATTTCCATCCTTATCTACTATTTTGCTAACTAGCGTTGGCTGCATCATTTTCCCATTGTTAGCTATAGTACTTGATATCAATGCCATCTCCATTGGTGTAGCTAAGATACTACTTTGACCTATTCCTGTTTGTGCTATACTTCCAACTTCAGCTGCCTTTAATGTTGGAAATTGGCTTTTGGCAATATTAAAACCTTCTGCTTCTATACTGTTATTAAACCCATAACTTTCCGCTGTGGTTTTCAATTTTTCATTACCAAGCTCCATTGCTAAAGTACCAAATACCACATTACTTGATACCTTTAGTGCTTCCCTCAAATCTAAAGTTCCATAAACAGCACCGTTTGCATTACTTAATGACTGCTTAGAATTAAATACTATCTTTCCATCATCCTGAAATGTCCTATTAGTAACACCTTGTATATTATCTAATGCACTTGTTAATGTAACAGTTTTAAATGTTGATCCTGGAGGATATAATCCAGATGTTGCCCTATTAATAAGAGGGCTGTTATCTGCTGTTCCTTCATTAGCTGCTTTCATAGATTTTTCTAAATCATTTGGATTATATGTTGGTTTCGAAATCATTGCAAGTACTTCTCCAGTCTTAGGATTCAATGCAACTACAGCACCTCTGTTATCACCGAGCGCATCATATGCTGCCTTTTGAAGGTTTGGATCTAATGTAGTTATAACACCATTACCAATCTTAACTTCATCTTCTTTTCTACTCTCAAACATCTCTTTTAATTTAGCAATACTAAAATCTTTAGTCAAATTCATAAAATTATTCGTAATCTTATTGTAACTTGTTAGTTCAGTATCATAGCTTGCTTCTAATCCTGTTAATCCATATCTAGGATCAACGTATCCCAAAGCATGAACATATAAATCTCCATTAACATAAGTCCTCTTTTGTGTAAGAGCATCTACTCTTGCACTTGTTGTTAGTGGATTCTTATTCTTATCATATATAGTTCCTCTTAATACCTCATTTCTTCTTGCCCAAAGTCTCTGATTTCCTTGCTGATCAGCTATATTAGGCGCTGAAAAAACCTGAAAATATGCAATATATGAAATAAGAGCTACGAATAAAAATAAAAATACTACCATTACTTGTTTTATACTATCAGAAATATTTTTCAATTTTTATCCCTCCTCCGATATCTTTTGAAGTACAGCCAACGCAAAAAACATGCTTATCATAGAAGATCCACCATAACTTATGAGAGGTAATGTTATTCCTGTAAGAGGTATCACCGCAAAAACACCTCCAATAATAACCAGCACCTGACAAGCTATCATCGCACTCATTCCTATAGTTCCCAACTGTGAAAACTTATCTTGAACTCTGAAAGCAGCTCTCATTCCTCTGTAGAAAAACAAAAAATATATTATCATAATTCCCATACCAAATACCATACCAAATTCTTCACAAATTACTGCAAAAATCAAATCTGAAGTATTAACAGGTACAAAACCTGGATAACCCTCACCTAGGCCAGATCCAAACATCCCACCTGAAGATATTGAATATAATCCTTGGACTATTTGATATCCACCTGTATCTTTATAACCCCAAGGATTCTGCCAAATCATAATTCTTTGTCTCACATGTGGAAATATCTTATATGCAAGGAATGAGCCTACTACAAATAAAGTGAATGTAATTGCCACATACTTTTTCTTTCCAGTTGCAACATAAAGCATTGTTATTGCAATTCCAAAAAATATTAAGGCAGATCCTAAATCCTTTTGCATAACCAAACAGCCTAAAGAAAACATCACTACAAGCGCTGGCTGCCAAAGTTGATTAAAATCCTCTATAATGTTGTTTTTATCCTCATAATCTTTTAATGCAGATGCCAAATAGACTACAAAACTGATTTTACCAAACTCAGATGGTTGAAATCCCATTCCGCCAATAAATACCCAGTTAGTTGCTCCATAGACTTCTGTTCCAAGTACTAATGCCATTGGCATAAAAACTATAGTAGTTATTAAATAAACTTTTTTATATTTTGCGAAATCCCTTAAATCTGGTATTACCGCTACCAGTGCAATAAATATAATAATCCCTACAGTAAACCAAATTAATTGTTTCACTGCAATACTGGAATCTAATCTATATAATACTGCCATTCCTATAACAGACAATAGACATGCAAAAGTAATTAGAAACTTATCTCCCTGCGGATAAAACTTTCTAATTAGAATTTGTGTAATTGTTAAAAATACACATACTACCACTCCCATATATATTGCCCCTACATCCATAGGCTCCTTTAATATAGCTATATCTACAAAAAGTGCCATGCATAAAAGATAGGTTAAAATCAATAACTTTACCTCATCCATTTTTATCTTCAATTTTTATCACCTCATTGTTTCCATTTCTTTAATAAATACTCTCTTAAACATTATAGAATGGCATTCTTGTTCTAAACAGATCATTTTGAATTTTGAACTTCCTTAAACTAATTTATTAAATATAACTTCACAAAATTTCTTGTAAGGCTCAGCTGAAGATTTGTCAATAATCTCCAGCTGAGCCTCACTGTTTTTTAAACTTCGAATAATTCATTCATAAAAACATAATTATTAATCTATACTATAATTCCTTTATAATAGTCTTTATTTTAAAATCTTAAAAACTGCAGTTCCAATCATTATCTCATCTTTATTAGATAACTTTGCTTTACCATTTAGCTTACTTCCATTTAGAAAAGTACCATTAGTACTATTCAAATCCTCTATAAATAGTAAATCATTCCTAACAATAATCTTTGCGTGATTCCCAGAAACATGTGGATCTCCCAATACAATTGAATTATCATCTTTTCTGCCTATTGTTAAATCTGATCTTATAGGAATAATTGATCCATCCTTTAAGTCCTTACCTTCTCCAGAATTTATAATTTCTAGCCCAAAATTCCCCTTGGCAATAGGTGGTCTTCTTTTCTTTCCACCATTTTTAACATCTCTATACATTATCTTAAGTGCATAGTATATTATTACATATAAAATAATAATAAACACTACTCCAAAAATCCCAGCAATCATTTTCGAAAAACTCATATTTTCACCTCAATATTTATTTCTGTATCATAATCATATGGAAAATAATTTTATAAAAGATATATTTATAATTGCTTAATCACTCAATATACCTTATCTATGATTATACAACAAAAAAACAGGTATGACATATAAAAGCACTACTTATTAAGATTATTTTCATAATTAATCAATTGTTTTTATAATGTCTACTTTTAATATTTTGTTATATAAGAGCCCAATTGTCAATTTTCAATTATTGACAATTGGGTAGTAGCAAACATTAATCTAGTAGTATTAATAATATAATCTTTAAATATTACTCTTATTTTCATACTATTATTTAAGAATATTCTTTAAATATTTCCCTGTATATGAAGCATCAACTTTACACAGTTCCTCTGGAGTTCCTATTTTAATAATAGTTCCTCCCTTGTCTCCACCTTCTGGCCCTAAATCAATTAGATGATCTGCACACTTTATCATATCTAAATTATGTTCAATTACAACAACAGTATTTCCTGCATCAACTAAGCTTTGAAGTATTTCTATTAATCTGTTAACATCATCTACATGTAGCCCAGTTGTTGGTTCATCTAATATATATAGTGTTTTTCCTGTACTTCTCTTAGATAATTCATATGCCAATTTAATTCTTTGAGCTTCTCCTCCTGATAATTGAGTTGACGGCTGACCTAATCTTATATATCCAAGTCCAACATCATTTAATGTTCTTAATTTATTTTCGATTCTTGGTATGTTTTCAAAGAATTTTAACGCTTCTTCAACTGTCATATTTAATATATCATCTATATTTTTTCCTTTATACTTAACTTCTAGAGTTTCTCTATTGTATCTCTTTCCTTTACAAACTTCACATGGTACATACACATCTGATAAAAATTGCATCTCAATTTTAATTATTCCATCCCCAGCACAAGCTTCACATCTTCCACCTTTAACATTAAAACTAAAACGTCCTTGCTTGTAACCTCTCATTTTCGCTTCTGTAGTTTGTGAGAAGAGTTCTCTTATTATGTCAAATGTACCTGTGTAAGTCGCTGGATTAGATCGTGGAGTTCTTCCTATTGGACTCTGATTTATATCTATTATTTTATCAACATTTTCATAACCAACTATTTCTTTGTGATTTCCTACGGGGTTTTTACTCCTATTTACTAATCTATTTAATCCCTTATAAAGTATTTCATTTACTAATGTACTCTTACCTGATCCTGAGACCCCAGTTACCATAGTTAAGGTACCAAGAGGTATTGACACACTTACATTCTTTAAATTATTTTCTTTAGCACCTATAATCTTTATATTTTGTCCATTTCCTTTTCTTCTTATACTTGGAACAGGAATTGATTTTTTCCCAGTTAAATATTGTCCTGTTATGGATTTTTCACAGGCTTTAACTTCATCAAGAGTCCCCGCAACAACTACTTCTCCACCATGTTCACCTGCGCCTGGACCGATATCAACAATATAGTCTGCTTCCTTCATAGTATCTTCATCATGCTCTACAACAACTACAGTATTTCCAACATCCCTTAAATTTTTTAGAGTATGTATTAATCTATCATTATCTCTTTGATGTAGCCCAATACTAGGTTCATCTAGAATATATAATACACCCATTAAAGCAGAACCAATTTGAGTGGCAAGTCTTATTCTTTGAGATTCTCCTCCTGATAGTGTTCCAGAATTTCTTGATAAACTTAAATAATCCAAACCAACATTCAATAAAAATTGTAATCTATTTTTAATTTCCTTTACAATTTGCTCACTAATAATTCTATTCTTTTCAGAAAATTCTATTCCATTTATAAATTCAAATTCTTCTTTTATTGACATGCTCGTGAATTCATATATATTTTTTCCAGCAATAGTAACTCCTAATACTTCTTTTTTCAACCTAGCGCCTTTACATTTAGGACAGAAATCATTACTCATATACTGTTCTATTTCACCTTTAATAAGATCCGAGTTACTTTCCCTATACCTTCTGCCTAGTGCATTAATTTCCCCTTCAAATGCGTAATTATATATGGCCTTGATTCCCTCTTTAACATATTCAACTTTAAGTTTTTTGCCCTCTGTTCCATATAGTATTAAATCAATGTGTTTTCTATCTAAGTCTTTTATAGGTATATTCAAATCTAAGCCATATTCTCTTGTTAATGCTTGAAGGATTGCATACGTCCAAGAATCCTCCTTAAGCCTCCCACTTCCCCAGCTTGCTATTGCACCTTCCATGACACTCAATTCTTTATTGGGTATAACTAGTTTTTCATCAATTTCCATTAGACTTCCAAGTCCGTCACAATGATCACACTTTCCATATGGAGCATTAAATGAGAATAATCTTGGTGATAACTCATCAATACTTATACCACAATCAGCACAAGCAAAATTCTCACTAAAAAGAGTTTCCTCTCCTCCAATTATACTTGCTATGGCTAGCCCTTCTCCCATCTTTAATGACGCTTCTATAGACTCAGTAAGTCTACCTTCAATTCCTTCTTTTAAAACAATTCTATCTATAACAGCTTCTATATTATGTTTTTTGTTCTTATCTAATTTCACTTCTTCTTCTGTTAAATCATAAATTTCTCCATCAATTCTAGCCCTAACATATCCATTTTTCTTTATATTCTCTAATATCTTTTCATGGGTACCTTTTCTCCCTTTAACTACAGGAGATAATATTTGAATTTTAGTTTTATCCCCATTGCTCATAATTTTATCAACAATTTGATCAACAGATTGTTGAGTAATTTCTTTACCACACTTTGGGCAATGTGGAATTCCAACTCTTGCATACAATAATCTTAAATAATCATATATTTCAGTTATTGTGCCGACTGTAGACCTTGGATTCTTACTTGTTGTTTTTTGGTCAATGGATATAGCCGGTGATAAACCTTCTATATACTCAACGTTTGGTTTATCCATTTGTCCTAAAAATTGTCGTGCATAAGAGGATAAAGATTCCACATATCTTCTTTGCCCTTCTGCATATAATGTATCAAAGGCCAAAGATGACTTACCAGAGCCTGATAAACCTGTAAGTATAACTAATTTGTCTCTTGGTATTTCTAAACTGACATTTTTTAAATTATTAACTTTCGCACCTTTGATTACTATTTTATCGTTCATTACATTAACCTCCTAATTTAATACACAATGCACAACTTAAGTTGTGCATTATGTTTTAGCAATTGTATATCCCTTGTTATTTCCCATTCTTAATTTCATTAACAATATCTCTAAGTTCTGCGGCTCTTTCAAATTGTAGATTTTTTGCAGCTAAAAGCATTTCTTCTGTAAGATCTTTAATTAACTTATCCTTTTCCTTCTTCGTAAGTTTTTTCTTATCAACTGTCTTATATTCTTCTACTTCTTCTGCAACCCTTGTCGCTTCTATAATATCCCTTACATCCTTAATTATTGTTGTTGGTGTTATTCCATTTTTCTCATTATACTCTTTTTGCAGTTTCCTTCTTCTTTCTGTTTCTTTCATTGCTTTATCCATTGATTTTGTTATATTATCTGCATACATTATAACTTTACTTTCTGAATTTCTAGCAGCTCTTCCAATCGTCTGTATTAATGATGTTTCTGATCTTAAAAAGCCTTCTTTATCAGCATCAAGAATAGCAACTAAAGCAACTTCTGGTATATCTAATCCCTCTCTCAAAAGGTTTATTCCTACTAACACATCATACTCGCCAAGTCTTAAATCTCTGAGAATCTTCATTCTTTCAATTGTATCAATATCTGAATGCATATATGTTACTTTTACACCAAGCTCAGTTAAATATTTAGTTAAATCTTCTGCCATTCGCTTAGTCAAAGTTGTTATCAGCGTTCTAAAACCTTGTTCGATAGTCTTATTAATTTCCCCATATAAATCATCTATTTGCCCTTTGATTGGCTTTACAATAATCTCTGGATCTAGTAATCCCGTAGGTCTTATAATCTGCTCCGCGATCTCCTCTGAATTATCTATTTCATAAGCAGCTGGTGTTGCACTTACAAAAACTATTTGATTCATTTTTTTCTCAAACTCTTCAAATTTTAAAGGTCTATTATCGTATGCGCATGGTAATCTAAAGCCATAATCAACTAAAGTATTCTTTCTTGACCTATCCCCAGCATACATTGCTCTAACTTGTGGTAGTGTTACATGACTTTCATCAATAAACATAAGAAAATCTTCTGGAAAATAGTCTATTAATGTTTTAGGTGGTGTTCCAGGATCTCTACCATCTAATATCCTTGAATAATTTTCTATTCCACTGCAATATCCCATCTCTTTTATCATCTCAATGTCAAAATTAGTTCTTTGTCTTAACCTCTGAGCTTCAAGAAGCTTATCTTGAGCATTAAGCTCTTTTAATCTTTCCTCTAATTCCCCTTCTATCATGCCAATTGCCTTATCAACTGTTTCTCTTGAAGTTGCAAAGTGGGATGCAGGAGTGATTGCCACATGATTTCTTTCCCCAAGTATAGTTCCTGTTAATACATCAAATTCTCTTATTCTGTCTATTTCATCACCAAAGAATTCAATTCTAATTCCTTTGTTAGAATATGATGCTGGGATTATATCTAAAGAATCGCCCCTAACTCTAAAGGTTCCTCTTGAAAAATCTATATCATTTCTTTCATATTGAATTTCTATAAGTTTCTTTATGATTTCATCTCGTTCTTTTTCCATACCAGTTCTTAAACTTATAGTCAACTTTTTATATTCATCAGGATTACCAAGTCCATATATACATGAAACAGATGCAACAATTATTACATCTCTTCTTTCAAAAAGAGCTGAAGTAGCTGAATGCCTTAATTTATCAATTTCATCATTTATGGAAGCATCTTTTTCGATAAATGTATCTGTCTGAGGTACATATGCTTCAGGTTGATAATAATCATAGTATGATACAAAATATTCAACTATATTATTTGGAAAAAATTCCTTGAATTCTGAACATAATTGAGCCGCTAGAGTCTTATTGTGGGCTAAGATTATAGTAGGCCTTTGTAATTTTTCAATAATATTTGCCATAGTGAATGTTTTTCCAGAACCTGTTACTCCCAGCAATGTTTGCCCTCTATTATTGCAGTTTATTGAATTAACCAGCTTATCTATAGCTTGAGGCTGATCCCCAGTTGGTTTAAATTTAGAATGTATTTTAAATTCTCCCATTATACTACCTCCATTTCGAACAGACATTCGTATATATATGTATATTTTACTTTTCATTAAGTATTAAGTCAACAAATTATACTATTAAATTTTTCTAAGTAACTATAACTTTTTAAGTATTATCCAAAAACACTAAGTATTATAATCTGTTTAAAGAAAAAAGTGGCTAAGCCACTTTAATATATTTAAATTAGTATATTCAATTTTATCTATCCTTATCAACTTTATTTTTTTCACATTCATTGTTATCCGAATCCATAATTGAACTTAAGACACTTTTAAAGTTGCTATCATCAACTGGTATTACATCTTCTTCATTTACATTTCTAGGCACAACTAATACCCCTAGCCTAGTATTGTTGCTATGTCTAAATTCAACCTTTTTTAGCTTTCCTTCAAAATTCTTAATTTCTAAAACAGTATTATATAAGCTTTCTTTTAAAATCGAATACACTTCTGCTTCCGAATTAACATCTTTACCATTTACGGATACAAGCTTATCTTCTATACATACATTAAATTCTCTTACTTTTGAATCAGATGAAATTTCTAAAATAATTAATCCCTCTTCATCACTTACAAACTTTGGTGTTCTTTTTTCCTCATCCTCAGCTTGGATTCTTAGCATAAACTCGTGTCCAAAAGGCATTAATATTATAACTAACATTTCACCTATAATACCAAATCTTGCAATCTGAGCTACCATAATTAAAACTATACCATAAAATAATACATATAATCCTGATGATATAGCCTTCTCTCTCTTAGTTCTTGTAAATGTAATCGATGAATAACCAAGAACTGTATAAAAAGGCAATATTGAAATAATACCACTTGTTATTAAACTCAACCCTGATGTTGTTTTAATTAACGGCCACCATTCTGGATTTTGTATAAGTGAAGTTGAATAATCAATAGCTGGATTATTAGATGCAAGCGCTATCATTATTGATATTGGTAATACCCAATATCTTTTTAAAGCATATCCCCCCAAAATTTTTCCACTCTTGCTGGTGAATACCGGCACTGCTCCTCTATCACCATCAAACATAACCAATATTCCCTCAACTATATGAAAAACTCCTATAAAAACACCTAAATAAAGTATATCAACTACTAAAAAACCATTATTCCAAAACTGTTCATAAAATTGGCCCATGCCCTTTATGATTATACTTATAAACCCTACTATAGCACCAGAATAAGCAAAACATATTAATCTCGGTTTTATGAACATTAACAATATTGACAATATCAACAAATAGGCAATTCCCGAACTTTCATTAAATACTACACCTAAACTAGTTAATATCAAACTTCCTACGCATCCCCCTATAATCCCTAAAACAAGTTGAGATAGTGTAAGTTCAATGGTTGAATTCACACTACCTCCTAAGATTATTTTCTGCATAGTCACTATTCTTTTATTTTTTAAATATAATGTTGTTCCTAGCGCAACCAGTAAAAATACAAGTGGGGGAGTTACTATAGCACCTGCTATATTTCTTAACGTGTATATAAATAAACTCATTTCATCCCCCCTATTGCATCTTTTCCTGTATTTTAAGTATTGCCGCCTTCAGTTGATCATCTGAATTCTTATCATATCCATTCTCATTTATTCCTACAGGCGTTGCGACTTCTACATCCGGAGTTATTCCCTTCTTATGAATATTCTCACCATTAGGGGTATAATACTTTGAAACAGTTACTTTAAGACCGCCAATTCCATCATTAAACTTAAATGATTGTTGAACTATTCCTTTTCCGAATGTGGTTTTACCTACTATCGTTGCTGCTCCATAGTCTCTTAAAGCTCCCGTAACAACTTCTGAAGCACTTGCACTATTCTCATTAACTAAGATAACTAATGGAATTCCTTCTGCAATACCACCAACCGATAATGAATCATTTCTATTATTATATTTATCAATTGTATAAGTTATTATTTTATCCTTTGGAATGAATTGAGATGCTACCCCTACTGCTTCCACTAGCAATCCTCCTGGGTTTTCTCTTAAATCAAGTATTAGACCTTTCATTCCTTGAGTCCTTAATGATTCAATAGCCGTTTTAAAGTCTTCCGTAGTATTTTCATTCATAAAAGTCATTATGCGAATATACCCTGTGGACGAATCAATCATATTGCTCTTCACCGACTCAATTTTCACTTTTTCAGGTACCACGCTAACATCAAAATCTTCTGAACCTGCTCTTTTAATAGTTAGTTTTAATTCAGAGCCATTAGCTCCAACAATCATAGATGTTGCTTTACTAAGATCATTTCCAGATACATCTGTATCATTAATCTTTTCAATTATATCATTTTCTTTTAATCCAACCCTTTCAGCAGGTGCCCCTTTAGTCGTTTCTATAATTGTAACCTTATCATCCTTTAACGTCACAGTAACACCTATCCCAGTAATATTACCACTACTTTGTTTCATCAAATCATCAAATTCCTTATTATTCATAAATACAGTATATTGATCATTTAATGACTTTGTCATTCCCTTGATAGCTCCTTCTAAGAGGACATCATCATCTATATCTCCATCAAACTTTTCTATTAACTTATCTCTAACTGTAAAGAGTGCAGAATATTTACTCCGATCATTAATTTGTCCTGCTGTGCTTACAACTTCTGGCGATGTTTTTACTAAAAATACACCTTTTGTAGCAATATAATTCCCTGCAAAAAAACATGCACAAGCAATAGCTACCATAAGACAAAACATAGGCAATATTAAAAATACTTTTCTTTTTTCTCTCTTATTTGCAAATATATATTTTCTTGATTCCTTCACCTATAAAGACTTCCTTTCATATGCGTTATACATATAATCCTTTAGTTAACATCTTTATAGTGCAAGGCGGATTATTATGTAGCTTATTTTCAAGATTTTATGGTGTCTTATTATTTTATCCCTATAGCATTTATATTTATACTTATTTGCAAAAATTATACCACTAAAAACTTTCTTAGTGCAATTATACTAGCAATTCCACCAACTACAATTCCACCAATCATAAATTCCCATGATAGTGTCGATAAAACATAAGTTGTTGGTACAAGACTAATAAACACTAATTGAGAAGCAATCCATTTAACTAGTAAGTCATATGCAAAATACAATGCGACACAAGCTAAAGTTGCTCCGACAAATCCTATTACCATGCCCTCTATAACGAATGGCCATCTAATAAACCAATCAGTAGCTCCTACAAATTTCATAATTCCAACTTCTCTTCTTCTTGAATAAACCGTTAACTTTGTTGTATTCATTATTAAGAAAATTGAAACCCCTACAAGAACTACAAACAATCCAAAACCAACGACCTTAATACCGTTCACAATTCCTATGATTCTATCAACCAGTTCCTGTTGATCACCTACAGTCTCTATTCCTTCTAAATCTTTTAATCCTTCTGTCACCTTAGATGCATATTCCGGAGACTCCAATTTCACTGTGAATGAAGCATTAAATGGATTGTTCTGTAACGTGTATCCTTTTAATAAACCTTCGTTATCATTGGTAGTACTTTGGAAGTTTTTATATTCGTCTTCTTTTGATAGATAAATCACGTCTTTTACTCCATCAATTTCCCTCAATTTAATTTCGATTTCCCTTTGATCAATTAATTTTATATCATCTTTAAGGAAAACCTTAAGTTCAACCTTATTTTGAACATTATTTATTCCTTTATTTATGTTATTTGCGATTAACATAAATATCCCCAAAACAAAGAAGGTTATAAGAACAGTAATTATTGAAGCAATACTAATAGTTTTATTTCTTTTTAAACTTGTAAAAGCATCTTTAATAAAATGTGTAATAGTATTAATTTTCATCTTCGTACTTACCTCTTTTCTCGTCTCTAACTATTTCTCCTTTTTCTATAGCTATAACTCTTTTCTTCATATAGTCAACAATTTCTTTAGCATGAGTAGCCATTAAAATAGTGGTTCCTGCCTTGTTTATATCCTCAAGTAATGACATTATTTCTCTTGCTGTATCTGGGTCTAAATTACCTGTAGGCTCGTCCGCAATCAAAACAGATGGATTATTAACCAATGCTCTTGCTAAGGAAACTCTTTGCTGTTCTCCCCCTGACAACTCATTTGGAAACATTTTGTATTTATGAGATAACCCAACTAATGATAACACCATTGGGACTCTTCTTCTAATATCCTTTGGCGAAGCCTCTACAACTCTCATTGCAAATGCAACATTTTCGTATACGTTAAGGGTTTGAATTAATCTAAAATCTTGAAATACCATTCCTATTTTTCTTCTATAGTATGGTATTTGTTTTCTAGTTATTGCTGATAAGTCCTTATCCCCGACAATTACCTTTCCATTGGTAGGATCAACTTCTTTTAAAAGCATTTTTATAAAAGTAGATTTACCAGATCCACTTGGTCCTACTAAAAATACAAATTCTCCTGATTCTATCTCAACATTAACATCCGACAAAGCTTTCACATTATTATCATAAATTTTAGATATTCCTCTAAATTCAATCATACTCAAACACTCCTTCTTTATTGTATATTTTGCAAATTAATTGCAAAACCTACAAAATTAATTATAACATAAGAATTCTTTTTAATGTTATACAAATTTATTAAATATTATAGCTTTTATTACAATTACTGTTATTTTATATCATTAAATCCTTCTCCTAACACTTCATGCACTTCACCTACTGTTATGAAAGCTTCTGGATCCACTTCTTTTATATATTTTTTCAATTTTATGAACTGATTCCTACTTAGAACTGCATAAAGTATATCGCTTTCTTTTCCTGTATATGCACCCACTCCTTTTAAAAAAGTACATCCACGATCCAACGTATCTATTATATATCTACTTATCTCTTCACTTTTTTTACTAACAATGAATATACTTTTACACACATTAAATCCCTCTATAACTCTATCAATTATTATCCCAAGTAATATGATACTTAGCATGGAATATAAAGCAACATCTACACCAAATACTAAAGCACTTACAAGTGTTATTAAAAAATCAACTGCTAATATAGCTTTTCCTATATCTATATGAAAAAATATATTTAACATTTTTGCTAATATATCAGTTCCCCCTGTTGACGCATTTTCGTTAAATACAATCGCCATCCCAAAAGCTGAAATCAGTGCCCCAAAAATAGTTGCCATCATTAAGTCATTTGTAATTGCAACTGGTTTTAAAAATTCTTCAATTACCCATATTATTAATGATAGGCCCACACTTGCATAAATTGTCTTCACTCCAAATTTTCCATCAATAAATATAATAGCAACAATAAACAACAATACATTTAGTACTAGACTCACTATACCTATTGATAAGCTTGGTATAACAGCATTTAAAATTATTGCTATTCCTGTAACTCCACCTGCCGCTATATTGTTTGGTGCTTGAAAATATTCTATTGCAAATGCGACTAGAGCTATTCCTAATGTTATTACAATGTATTCTTTGAATTTTGATATTTTCATTTCATCTTCCCCTTCAATTTTTATTTATATTAAATTATCTTTTATAGTTTTCTCTGTTTATTTTTCGTTATTCAAAAATAAAAAATACAGGATACTTAGCTATTTCATGAGCCTTATATCCTGTATTTTACTATATTATATTTTATTATATTTAACCTAAAATTATTTTGACTATATTAAAAATTTAAGCATCAATTATTTCTTTAATGAAATAGCTTTTCTAGTATGCTCTACAATTGCTTCCACTGTTAAACCATAAACTTTTAAAAGTTCATTTGGTTTACCACTTTCACCAAAGGTATCTTTTATTCCTACTCTTACTACTGGAACCGGATATTCTTCTGCTATAACTTCAGCAACTGCTGAACCCAAGCCTCCAATTACACTATGTTCTTCCGCAGTAACTATTGCTTTTGTTTCTTTAGCAGCACTTACTAATAATTCTTTATCAATTGGCTTTATTGTATGTATATTTACTACTCTAGCATTAATTCCTTCTTTAGCTAATTCTTCTTTAGCTTCTAGCGCTAACTCAACCATCATACCAGTAGCAACTATAGTAACATCATCACCTTGCGCTAATGTTACACCTTTTCCAATCTCAAATTTATAATTTGCAGAATCATTTATAGTACTCACAGCTAATCTCCCTAATCTCACATAACAAGGTCCATTATATTCTGCTATTGCTAGTATTGCTGCTTCTGTTTCTATTGCATCAGCTGGATTTATTACAGTCATATTAGGGATACTTCTCATTAGTGATATATCTTCTATTGATTGATGAGTAGCGCCATCTTCTCCAACTGTTATTCCTGCATGAGTTGCACAGACCTTAACATTTAATTTTGGATAACATATTGAGTTTCTTATTTGCTCAAATGCTCTTCCTGCTGCAAACATTGCGAAAGTACTTGCAAATGGAATTTTTCCACAAGTTGAAAGACCAGCTGCAACTCCCATCATATTTGACTCTGCTATCCCCATGTTAATAAATCTTTCTGGAGAAACAGCTTTAAAATCTGCTGTCTTAGTAGATTTTGATAAATCTGCGTCTAATACAACAACATTTTTATTCATATTTGAAAGTTTTACTAACGCTTTACCATAAGCCTCTCTTGTTGCAATTTTATTCCCCATTAGTTTTCCCCTCCAATTTCCTTTAACGCTTGCTCACATTGCTCTTTATTGGGAGCTGTTCCATGCCACCCTGCATTGTTTTCCATAAACGAAACACCTTTACCTTTTATTGTGTTACATATAATCGCAGTTGGTTTTCCTTTGCATTCTTTTGCTTTTTCAATAGCATCTATAATTTCATCATAGTTATGTCCATTAATAGCCAAAACATTCCAACCAAAAGCTTCAAACTTTTTATCTATAGGACCTGGATTCATTACATCTTCTATATTTCCATCTATTTGAAGTCCATTATTATCTATAAACGCAGTTAAATTATCTAACTTATAGTGAGCTGCTGACATTGATGCTTCCCAAACTTGACCTTCTTCAAGCTCTCCATCCCCTAGAATTACATAAACTCTATAATCTTTCTTATCAAGTTTTCCGGCTAACGACATTCCTACCGCTGCAGAAATTCCTTGACCTAAAGATCCTGTTGACATATCAATTCCCGGTAAATCATTCATGTTAGGATGACCTTGCAATCTAGAGCCAGTTTGTCTTAAAGTATTCAATTCTTCAACTTCAAAATATCCTTTTCTAGCTAAAGCACTGTATAGAGCTGGCGCTGCATGCCCTTTTGACAAAACAAATCTATCTCTATCAGGGTCATTCACCCTAGATGTATCTATATTCATTTCCTTAAAGAATAATACTGCCATTATATCAGCTATAGATAAAGATCCTCCTGGATGTCCTGATGCTGATTCTGTAAGCATAGAGACAATATCTTTTCTCATTAGCTTTGCAACTTCTTCAAGTTTATATTCATTACTCATTGTACAACCCCCTGTTATTAATTCATTTGCTCATTCATAGTATGTTCTATTTTTAACATATTTATTCTAACATAGAAAATATTATTTGTATACATCAATAATAAATGTGTTATACTTTTATCGTTATAAATATCAATATATTATGTTATCAAACGCAAAAAGAGTAGCATATTTATTCAATTACGCTACTCTTCGAAATATCATATAGATAACAATATATTTATTATCTTGATTATATTTACTCTTATTTGATACCTATATAATTATTCCTATTCTTTAGCTCAAATTCAAGCTAACCGCTAAAGCCTTATCAACCTTTTTCATATCTGCTTCAGTCATATGTCCAATCTTTTCTTTCAACCTTCTCTTATCTAGTGTTCTTATTTGCTCTAGTAAGACAACAGAATCTCTATTTAATCCATACTCCTCTGATGAAATTTCAACATGAATAGGAAGCTTAGCTTTATTTATTTGAGATGTTATTGCTGCCACAATAACAGTAGGACTATATCTATTTCCAATATCATTTTGTATTATAATAACAGGTCTTATACCGCCCTGTTCGGATCCTATAACTGGACTTAAATCCGCGTAGAAAATTTCCCCTCTTTTTACTACAATGTTTGCCATTTTTAAATAATCACACTCCGCAAATCCATGCCTCATACTCATTAACATCATCTAACATATATTCAAAACCTAATTTAGAATATTCTAAGTTGATTTCAGCCATTTCTTGATACCCGTTTTTCATTAACATCTCAAAATCAGCTGAAAATCCTTCGTTAATATATTGTATTAACGATTTCTCCATAATTCCACTACTTTTTTTAATTTTATTACTTTTTATATTTTTGTTTTTCATAATATTTAGATTGTTTATTGACATATTTTCTCCTCCATAGCAGTAAAAAGTTCTTATTACTATGATTATATTGCAAATTATGTCAATTTGTCAAAGGATTTGTATTACTCAATTACCATGTTATGGCTAATTACATCCTTTTACTTTCTATTACAATTTTATTTTCCTCAATTTATATATGTACGCTTGATTATATCCTTTTTCAGCTTTGTTTATCATTGTATAATGTTAATGTTGGCTTGACTCAATTTTTACAATTCCTTTTAATTAAAATAAATCATCACTTAAGCTTTTTTCTTTTTTAAAATCTTTATAGTTAATTATTATTCTTTCCTTTCCACTATCATCTAAAACTTTCAACAATACTGGAGCTTCTTTATTTTTATCAATATAAAATTCCGCTTTGCTTAAATGCTTATTTTGACTTTGATATTGAATGTTAACTTGTAAATATACCCCATCACCCCATTCTGCCTTAACCTCTTTAATTTCATCGATTTGTGAATTTGATAGTATATTCTCCATAAATGCTAGTGGATAAATAACATCTATATCTTTTTCAATGGTATATTCATTATCCTCATTTCCTTCAACTCTAATTTCTCCACCATTGTAAACTTTAACTCTCCCTGACCCTTCCTGAAATTCTATTCTGGATCCTTTATCTGCGCTATGGTATTGCATTGTGCTTTCCTCAAATTGTGCCTTTGAGTTCTTAAATACATAATCTACTTTACTGCTATAATATTTTGTATTCTTCAACCCATTTATTATGTCTTCATTTGACGGCGTAACTACATGTCTTCCTAAAATCACCACCAGTATTATAAACACCGGAATCAACAAAACAGCACCTATTATTAATATCTTATTTAATATATTGTTTTTTAAATTCATAATTCCTCCAAATATTATTAGTACATTAATACTATTTATGAAAAGTTTGGAGAATTTATTCTTAATTAAATAATAATACTGTTAATTTCTTTAGGTAATTCTTTTATAATATCTCTTGCATTTACTATGTAAACTTCTTTTCCTAATTTATCAGCTATGTTACCATGAACATACGCACTAAAAAGAGTAGCTTTCTCTAAATCAATTCCTTGTGAAAGAAATGCATTTATTATTCCTGTCAATGCATCACCCATGCCGCCTGATGCCATTTTACTGTTTCCTGTTGGATTAATATAAGTATCTCTTCCATTTGAGATTACAGTATTATATCCTTTTAACAAAACAATTATTCCGTATTTTTCGGCAACTTCTTTTGTTATGTTAACTCTGTCTGACTCCACCTCTTCAATAGTCTTTCCTAAAAAGCGGGCCATCTCACCTGGATGTGGAGTAATAACTGCTCTTCCCCTTAAATTTCTTAATAATGCTTTATTATTCCCTATTAAGGTTATTCCGTCTGCATCAATTACAATAGGACATTTACTATTGTTAATTACTTGCTTTAATAGCCTAGCTTCTTCTTCTCCCGTTCCAATCCCTGGCCCAAAAGCGATAGAATTCGCACTTTTAATGATCTCCACCACATTGTTATTGTCCCAAGTTAACGTCATAGCCTCTATGAGCTTACTTGATAATGCCATCTGGACTTCTTTATTGCATAACAACGTAGTTAGGCCTGCACCTGATCTAATAGTGCATTCTGTAGTAATGAAAGCAGCCCCTGTAAATCCCATTCTCCCTGCTACTACTAATGCTCTTCCATAATTCCCTTTATGGCCATAGACTTGCCTTTTAAGAAGTAATTTTTTATACTCCTGATCTTCTAAAATCCAGACTTTTTTAGAATTATTGTTTTTTATAAATTCAGGAATACCTATCTTTAGCACGATAACTTCCCCAATAAAATGGACCGCTTTATAATTTAAAAATCCCTGTTTGATGACTTCAAATGTATAAGTAATATTCGCTTTAACAGCTATTCCTCTTTCAATTCCTAAATCACAATCTAACCCTGACGGAATATCTATTGACACCACAAACTTAGCGTATAGGTTTACATACTGTATAATTTCCTTAAACATTCCAGTTAGGTCTTTATTAAGACCAACTCCAAAAATCCCATCAACTACCACATCATAGCTCTTCAAATCATCAATAATATACTCATTTATGTCATCCTCTGACTTAATAAATAAAATATCTTTAGCATTAATTATGTGTTTTAAGATATTAAAATTAGTCTTAAAATCTTCTGTGTAATTTTCATCCCTACTTACAATATGAATCCGTACTCGCTTTCCTGCTTCTATTAAGTGTCTACATAATGCTAGGGCATCACCCCCATTATTGCCTTTACCACATAATATTAGAAACGACTCACCTTTATCCATTAACCCTCTAAATAGACCTATTGCAGCATTTTCCATAAGTATAATCCCTGGAATTCCCACGCTATCAATACTCTGTTTATCCATTTCTCTACACTGATTAGCCGAAAAAATTTCAAACATTATATTACCTCCATAACTGCATATGCTATTGCATTTTCTTTGTTATGTGAAATACTAACGTGTATTTTGAGTTCTTCTTTTATACCTAATAGTGTATAAACCCTGTCACTCAAATTTACAATCGGCTTTCCTAAATCATCTCTCAATACCTCAATATCTTTCAATCCAAACCCTCTAATCCCTGTTCCCATCGCCTTGCTAATAGCTTCTTTAGCCGCAAAGTTTCCAGCTATTACATTCCCTTTTAACCCTTTTAATTTAAAGTACTCTACTTCATTACTTGTAAATGATCTTTCAATAAAACTACTTGTTCTCTTTATCACTTTTTCTATTCGACCAATTTCTATTATATCTGTCCCAATTCCAATAATCATAATTTATCGCCTCTCTTAGTAATTTTATACTATGATACTAGCGTAAATATTCAATTATTTCTATACTTTTATTCTAATTTATAACTTTTTCGTCCACTCCAAGATCAAACTCATAAGCATGTTCATCTGCATAACTACCAACAATATCAATTAGATGTACTGGAGATACTTGATTACTATATAATTTCATAAGTAATTGCTTTACTTTATGCCTATGAATTGAAATTATATCTATACTTTCTCTTTCTAAATTAACACTTTTCAACCCAACATAGTCTTTTCTCTCGATTTCAATACCATATGCAGTTATTCCCCTAAATTCCCTTTTTGTGAGTCTATAAGCATATCTAAATTCCACATCCGAATCACTATTTATAGATGTATACTCCTCCACCAAATTCATAACTCTTCAACTCCCTCAATCATAAATCCTATTTACATACCTATACTATCACATAATATATTAATAAATTGTCAAAGCCTGTCCATGTTTTTAAAAATTATATTTTTTTTATTGACAATAAAACTTCTTGCTTTTGCTTTTACAACATTTAGATCTCCCATACTCTCTTTATTAAAATATGTTTTGTCGAAACATGATAATTATTGAATATAGAATCCTTAATTTAGATATTATTTCTCTGATATAATATAACATTTTTTAACAACAATCATTTATTATCATTTTACAAATAAAAAAAGAGCTTTTAGCTCTTTTTTTACCTCATAATCTCTTTTTTTGTCTCACCATAATTGAAAAATAATTCCTAGATATCGTTTACATATTTATTATAACACATTCATATATAATTACAACACTTTTTAATCAAATATTTTATTATTCTACATTTAATATCATTAAACATAGAATAATATTTCTATTTAGAGGACTTTATCTAAGGACTTTTTTTATAATTTCCATTACCTTAGATAAATTCCATTATCCACATAAATTATTTATTAATTCTCTAATACTTGATCTTGATTTTTCTTATTTTCTAAGAATTTAAAATCTTCTGCAACAACTTCTGCTATATACTTCCTATTTCCCTCCTTATCTTCATAACTACCTGTTCTAAGTCTTCCACTTAAAGTTATAAGACTTCCTTTTTTAACATATTTAACTATCACTTCAGCTTTTTTACCCCAAACCTTAATTGGTATAAAATCCGCTTCTCTAACTCCATCAGGTAATCTAAAATTCCTTTGCACAGCAATTGTAAATTTAGTATAGATTTTATCTCCATTCTCAGTGTGCCTAAGTTCAGGGTCCTTAACTACTCTTCCTAATAATATTATCTTATTCATTTTTTACCTCCTGAATATTTTTCCTCTAAAGTTATACCCATTTAAAGGATTTATATTCAATAAAATAAAAAATACTTCTAAAATCTATAAGTAACGGTTTCTATTTTTAATTTCAGCTATAACAAAATTTATTTCTACTCCTAAAATAAAAATGACCGATATTAGAAACAGCCAAGACATAAGTATAAATACCGCACCAAGGCTCCCGTAAAATCTAGAGTAATTACTAAAGTTATCAATATAAAACGAAAAAATAAAAGATACCAAAACCCAACCTAATGTACTAAATATAGAACCCGGAAAAACTTCCTTCCACCTAAGCTTTTTAGCTGGCGCTAATCTATAAATGCTTACAAATATAAATATCATTATTACAAATATAAAAGCATATCTAAAAATATTCCATATAATCAGCATTATTCTATAAAATGGCCTGATATTTCTTATATATTCACCTATTACATTACCAAATACCAACATTGTTAATGCTAGCATAATTGTTAAAGCTAACGCTAATATTCCCATCATAGAAATAAAAGAAAGCCTAATAAATGATCTATTTTCTTTGAAATTATAAGCTTTATTTATGCTTTTAATTATAGCCTTAAAAGCAGATGAAGATGTCCATATCATTAATACAATAGATATCCCTAATAGTCCTGTATACTGATTATCAAACACTTCCATGATTGTTGATTGAGTTAACTCTATTACACTTTTAGGTAACATAACACTTAATTGTCCTAATATATCGCCAGAACTCAAATTGCTAAATCCAATTAACGTCATTAAAAATAACATGAATGGAAAAAATGATAATACTAAATAATATGCTAATTGAGATGCCAACGCAAAAACATCATCCTTCTTTACTTTTACTATAAGATGTATCAATAAATCTAACTTATGTTTTGTAGTTATCATAAAATCACCAATTCCTAATTATTGTCTATAGCTAAAAATTTATTTAAGATATAATACTTATTTTATTCTATTTTTATATTTATATGTAGTTTTATAAATATAAAATAATTCTCTTTAAAATCAAAATATCCTCATTTAAAAATGATATAGGTATACAATCAAAGAGTTTAGTCTCTATATTTTGAAATATATAATATACTAGAATAAAAAGTTATTCTGTTGCTCAGTGTTGCGTTGAAAAAATGGATATGAGATTTCTTCAGTAAAAGTTGTTCCATTCCTGCATGCTCCCGAGCTGTATCTCAGGAGCATGCAGGAATGGTTAAAACTTTTACTGGTAGAAATTCATATCCATTTTCTAGCAACCGAAGCGACAGAATAACTTTTCTTTCGGCAAACTATATTTATAAACCCAAGTTATATACTGATTATGTATACTAATTCAGTTTATTATTTAGAAATTCTACTAAATTATTTACTGTTGCCATATCCTTTTTCTCCAAATCTGTAGGCTGTAATCTCAAACCAAAAACTTCTTCAATTTTTAATAAAACTTCTATAATTCCTAATGAATCAAGCAAACCAGCTTCAAATAAATCCTCATCCTTTTCATCCCTAATATCATCATTACCACTTACTTCTATTAATATATTTAACACTTTTTCTTCCATAACTACAAATCCCTCCTACTATAGTACATAAATACAATTTTATTTGATGTGCATAATCACTCTAATAAAGATAAACATTTTCACTCTATATTAATTAGTAATTTCTGAATTACCAGACATATTATTTCAACTAGGAGCCAAATAAATATCCTGAAAATAATAATAGCCCAAAGCAAGCTATATGAAATGTAGCTACTATTTCAATATACTGAAACCATTTTTCTTTTTTATGCGCTTTATAAAACTTTGATTTCCTCTGATATATATCTGTTCCTACTAAAGCCGCCCCCTGATAAAGTCCATATATAATATAGAACCACTTTAAATCATGCCAGGCTCCCATAATCAACATAGTAAGCAACTGTCCTATGTGAGATGCTACAAATCTATTTTTAAATCTCTTTTTTCTCATACTGTTTAGCACAAATCTAGAATATATATAGTCTCCAAACCATTTAGATAAAGATATATGCCATCTAGTCCAGAATTCTTTCATATCCTTGCTCAAAAATGGTTTGTTAAAGTTCTCAGGCATCCTTATTCCCAAAATATAACTTGTTCCCACTGCAAAAGCTGTATAACCTGCAAAATCAAAGAAAAGATACAGGCTGTATGCATACATATAGTTTAAGGAACTGCTGAACGTTATATGTTCTGAAATCTTACTCATCCATAATGCATTAATTAAATTTGCTAAAATAAATTTATATACAATACCTCTAATTATGCGCTTTATTCCATGATATAAATATTCATTAATATATTCGTTTCTACTTATCTTTCTTTCTAGATCATCTTCAAATCTTCTTGACCTATCAATCGGACCCGAAATCAATGTTGGAAAAAACAAAAAGAAATATAATGTTTTAATAATACTAACTTCTTTAATGGCTTCATCATATATCTCAATAATCATTTGTATAGCCTTGAAATTTAGATATGAGAGACCTATAAACCCAATACTTCTTTCAATTGTAATAGCAGATACTTTGAAAATAATTACTGGCGACATTGACAAAAATAAAACTATATAATATAAATACTTGTTATCTGTTTTTTTTCTTAAAACAGAATAGCCTTTAATTAATACAATCTCTCCAATTAAAAACAGCGGAAATATTTTACCCATACCCATAACTGCTATAATCATTAAAATCGATATGAATACTCCATAATATTTAATATTTTTTTCTAATACTCCCAAAATAACCGCTGGAATCAGAGCAAGCACGAGCACATACAGATAAAAATAATCACCGTATTGAACTAATGTCATTTTAAATCCTCCATAAGTTTCTTTCTGTCTATCTTACCATTTGTATTTAATGGGAATTCTTTTACAATCTTTATATTTCTAGGTATCATATATGATGGTATAAACTTTTTCAACTCGCTTTTTATAAGAGTCGAGTTTTTTAAATTCGATAACTCATTATCTTCATTTAGAACCACAAACGCTGTTAAATGCGAGATTTTATGTTCCTCGTTAAAAACTGGAAAGACTACTGTATTTTTTATATTTGTTACTTTTCTTAAATTATTCTCTATATCTTCAATTTCAATTCGGAATCCATTTAATTTTATTTGAAAGTCTTTTCTTCCACAATAATATATTATCCCATCTTCATAATATGCTAAGTCTCCAGTTTTATATCCCTGATTTCCTGCTTTATCCTTGAAAAATGCCTTATCTGTCATTTCTATATTATTTAAATATCCCTTACTAACACTGTTCCCAATTACAACAAGCTCGCCTTTTTCCTTTGGTTTTAATCTATTCCCTGACTCATCTATTATACCTAGCTCACAACTATCAATCGGATATCCTATTGGTATTCCTTTTTCTGACTCTATCATATTATTATCTATTTCTATGGCTGAAATTAGCACTGTAGCCTCTGTCGGTCCATAACCATTTATAATTTTAACGTTAGGAAATTTATTCATTAACTCTTTAACTAATTTTTTAGTTAATACTTCCCCTGCAAAAACAAATTTTGATAATCCACTTATTCTCATACTATTGAAATCATCAAATGTAACGCAAATTTCCGCTAGTGCAGGAGTTGATACCCAATGATTTATATTCGAACTTGCTAGCTGCGTAAATAGTGATTTTAAGTCTTCTAATGTATCTTTATTTAGAGAAAATAATGTTTTACCATTACCTAAACCAATAAAAATAGGAATTACTGAAACATCAAAAGAATACGACACTTGATTTAAAACTTTTTCTTCGCTGTCATCAAACTCTAAAAACTCTTCAAACCATTTTACAAATGTATCAATATTTCTTTTAGTAATTTGTACTCCTTTTGGTTTTCCTGTACTTCCAGAAGTAAACAATATATAACAATTATCCTCATCCTTAACCCAAGTTTCCTTAGATGCCAATTCGCTAAAATAAATATTTAGAATATCTTCTATCTGATCTCCCTTTACTTCTAATGCTGAATCTTCTTCCAAAGAAATATTAGTAAAGTTAAATATAACTTTAGGCTTTACCTCCTCTATAATTTCTCTCACTCTGTTTTCTGGAAATGTAATGTCTAGAGGTATATATGCTCTACCTGACTTTAAAGCTCCCATCATTACAGGTAATATATAATTATCCTTATTACCATATATAATAATTGGAGTTCTATCCTCGCCAAATTCTTTTAATAAATACATTGATATTTTATCTGAGTATTCTTTTAATTCTTTATAACTTAAGCATTTATCTAAACATTCAACTGCTATTCTATTAGTTAGTGCGAATCTTTCAATACTTTCTAATACTTTCATAATTTCATCCCTCTACCCTATTAAAATTGACTATATACAAATGGCAAATCTGATGCCGAATAGAAAAAGTATACCAATAATGCTGAAATCAATACAGTAGTAAATATTACTCCCCTATTTAAATCCTTATTGCTTATTAAAATGCTTATAAATTTCTTCACTTACCTTAAGCCACCCTTCTTTTCCTAGATGTTTTGCATCTGTTAAGAATTGTTTTTTATAATCATATTCATGCAAATCAAGAACATCAAATCCATTTTCTCCAGCTATATTTTTAACGGTTTTGTAATACTCATCCCTTTTATCTTTAGTAAGCTCTACATAATCATAATACCATCCATTAACTGGTGGCAACACGATATATGGTGCTATGTTAAGATCTTTACAAACACTTAAGAAGAATTTATAATCATCCATTTCTTTGGATTCCATAAGGTTTTCTGACTTACTCTCACCTCTATGCTTATCAATTTCTTCTTTTAAATTTTTATTATAATATTCATCATTTAAATTAAATTGATTGGTAGATATTATTTTATTATTTTCCTCATCAATTTTTGCATATTCTTTATTCCAGTCAATTTCTCTTAATGTTTGTCCATCTTTTTTATTTGGTAAATCTTTGAGCTCATTATAAATTAATGCTTTATCTTGAATATTTAATAAATATTTTTTGGCTATATAGTATGGTTCAAATGCAGCCTTCTGAATATTTGCAAATACGCCCGAATCTAGATAAAGTTTTGCATAATAGGCCTCTGCCGGGTACTTTTTAGCTTTTGTTAAAAAATCATATACTCTCTTAGCATAGTATTCCTTGTTTTCCTTGCTTATTTTAGAATTATTTAAAAATGCATAAAATTGTGTTTCCGAAAAATTAACCGCAAAATTATAAGGTTCCACAGCATTCTTATCCTCAAACCATTGAATTGAAAGAATATACACAACCTTTTGTTTATCTTTTATATCTCCTCCACCCAAATAGGCAGCTTGCTGCAAATTTTGAGAATACGCTCTTCCAAAGCAACTGAAATTATATTCTGCTCCCTTAAAAGGAAATAACTTCAATGGGTTTTGAGGTACATCAACTCCCATTTCAGAGGAGCCAAGCATAAATAAATCTCCTGCATCCGATAGCAGTTTCTTATCTAACGAGCTTTTATCTTTTATGTTATCTGAAAATTTTTTTCCCATTAAATTAATATCTTTTTCTTTTATTAACACATTTATCTTTTCATCCAATACTGAATTTATTAAAGTTGTTATAAAAACAGCTATTATCATAGGTATCAATATACTAAGTACTTTTTTCATTTTATAGTAACCTCTTTGTCGTTAAACTATGGCAAAATTATAATATTTAATATTTAAAGTTAATTTATTCTATACTTATAATATTATTCATTTATAGTGGTGTCAACAAAGCATTCATTAATATAAAAAATTTAATATTAAATTAAGATATTTGAAAGAAACTAAATACCAATATCTTTATTAAAGAATATTTACTATCTTTACTAATGTGTATATATACTTTTAATAATAAATCAAATATATAATATTTAGGTAGGTGTCTGCGAAATGCTTAAAGTAGCAACAAAACACAAATAGAATACATATATGTGAAGCAGGCAGTGAAATTTTTCACAGTACTGCAGAACATATATGTATTCTATTTCGCTTGTTCATTTCTTCACTTTGAGTATTTCACAAACTATAATTTATAAATCTTTTCTCTGTTATTCGTAACATTCTTAGTTGCATTCCTTGTATCATATACAACCTTAGCTCTAGTTACGATTGATTCATAATCATAGCAGCCATGATTTGTTGTTATAATAACTATGTCCGCATCGTCTATAACCTCTGTCCAGTCTACTGAATGATAAACTTTACCTTTATACTTCGATATTGGGCAATAAGGATCATTTACCATAAGGTCAGCACCATTCTTTTCTAATAATTCTATAACTTTAAATGCTGGTGATTCTCTATAATCATCAATATCATTTTTGTATGCAACACCTAATAATAGAACTTTAGCTCCATTTAGTGCCTTCTTATTCTTATTTAATATTTTCATTACATTATCTAATACAAACTCAGGCATCGAATCGTTTATTTCTCCCGAAGTTTCAATTAATCTTGTATGATAATCATACTCTTTAGCTTTCCATTCCAAATAAAATGGGTCAAGCGGAATACAATGTCCTCCTAAACCTGGACCTGGATAAAACGGCATAAATCCATAAGGCTTAGTCTTTGCTGCATCTATAACTTCCCATACATCTATTCCCATTCTGTTACAAAGAATAGCCATTTCATTAGCTAAACCAATGTTTATATTTCTAAAGGTATTTTCTAAGATTTTTTCCATTTCAGCTACAGCTGGTGATGATACTGTATGAATATCACCTTCTAATATATTTTTATATAGTGCAGCTGCAACTTCCGTACAGTCAGCTGTGCATCCTCCAACAACCTTTGGAGTATTTTTGGTATTAAATTCCTTATTACCTGGATCAACTCTTTCTGGTGAAAATGCTAAGAAAAAGTCTTCTCCACATTTTAGTCCACTCTCTTCTAGAATTGGTTTAAGGACCTCTTCAGTCGTCCCTGGATATGTAGTACTTTCAAGTATAACAAGCATCCCCTTGTGTAAATATTGCGCTACACTTTTTGTTGAATCTACAACATATGATAAATCTGGTTGCTTATATAAATCTAATGGAGTAGGTACACATATACAAATAGTATCAACATCTTTCACGAAGCTAAAATCTGTAGTAGCTCTTAAAATCTTATCCTTAACTATTTTTTTTAAATTTTCATCTACAACATCACCAATATAATTCTTACCTTCATTAACCATATTTACTTTTTCTTCTTGAACATCAAACCCTATAGTTTGATAACCTGCATTAGCTTTTTCTACTGCTAATGGTAATCCAACATAGCCAAGTCCAACTACGCCAACTTTTGCAGTTTTATTATTTATTTTATCTAATAATTGTTGTTTTAACATTTTATACCTCCTGTAATTCACAGCTACAATATTTATTAACAACACAACTTATAAAGTTAATCCATGCATAATTATATTATGTTGCTAATAATTACAATAATCCTTTATCACTATATACAGTCAACTTTTTCTTTATCTTTGCTATATTTCTTTCCGCAAACACTACATATTGCCTGATTATCCTTAAACCTTAGCTTTTCTCCACATTGACACACATATCCCAGCAAGCTCGCTGGATTACCTACCACCAACGCATAATCAGGTATATGTTTTGTAACTACAGCTCCAGCTCCTATTAAAGCATACTTTCCTATGTTATGACCACATACAATCGTTACATTGGCACCGATAGATGCACCTTTTCCAATTATGGTATCCTTATATTCATTTTTTCTTTCAATAAAGCTTCTTGGATTTACAACATTAGTAAATACACATGATGGTCCTAAAAATACATCATCTTCACAAATTACGCCTGTATAAACAGATACATTATTTTGTATTTTTACTCCATTTCCAATTTTCACTCCGGGTGATATTACGACATTCTGTCCAATATTGCATTTTTCACCTATTTCACAATTACTCATCACATGAGAGAAATGCCATATCTTTGTTCCATCACCTATTTTAACATTATTATCTACATAACTTGACTCATGTACAAAATAATTCTTATCCATAAATTAATCCTCACATTCAATCTTAATACTATGCTTTTATACTTTCAACTATATAATTTATCTCATTTTCTGTTAACTCTGGATAAACTGGTATTGCAAATGTTCTATTTGATAAGTATTCTGCAACAGGCATATCACCTTCCTTGTAACCAAGGTCTTTATATACCTTTTGTAAATGTAATGGAATTGGATAATACACTCCTGTAGCTACTCCTTTTTCTTTAAGCCTACTTAACATAGACTCTCTATCATCACTTTGAAGCACATATTGATGATATACAGTTTCATTTTCCTTATCAATAGTAGGTACTACTACATTTGAGTCCTTTAATTCTCTATCAAATATCTTAGCGATTTCTCTTCTTCTTTCATTCCAAACATTTAAGTGCGGAAGCTTAACTCTTAAAATTGCCGCTTGAATAGCATCAAGTCTTGAATTAAATCCAATCAAATAATTATAATATTTTAATGGATTATATACAGTGTCATCTCCGCCTTTGAAAGTTTCTACTTCTTCTGTTATGTTATTTAGTAAATTGTATGCTCTTTGCCCATTTTCTCCACTTCCATGTGTTCTTAGTGCCGTTGCTATAGTAGCAATACTATCGTCATTTGTAACTATCATTCCACCATCACCGGCACACGAAAGATTCTTAGTTGGGAAAAACGAAAAACAAGCCACATCACCTAAAGTTCCTACCATTCTTCCTTTATATTTGGAACCTACCGCTTGAGCTGCATCTTCTATTACTTTTAGTTTATATTTTTTTGCTATTTCATTTATTTCGTCCATTCTAGCACTTTGCCCAAAAATATGGACTGGTATAATAGCTTTTGTCTTTTTTGTGATCTTTTCTTCTATCTTAGTCGGATCTATATTAAATGTTTCCTTTTCAACATCAACAAAAACAGGTGTTGCACCCACTGCTGAAATAGCTTCTGCTGAAGCAAAATAAGTAAATGTTGAAGTTATTACTTCATCTCCATTTCCTATTCCTAAAGATTTTAATGCAATAACCAACGCATCAGTTCCATTTCCTACCGATATGGCATGCTTAACTCCTATATATTCCGCAAATTCTTTTTCAAATTCTATTACATTCTTACCCATAATATAATTTGCAGAAGAGAGTACCTCTTTAGTTACTCTATCTAAATCTTCAGCAATAGACTTATATTGAGCTTTTAAATCAATTAATGGAATGTTCATTTTCCTCGCTCCTTAATTCTACTTCAAATATTATTCTTATTTACTCATAATAATTAGAATTCTCCACATTTTGAAAAATTCTTGGTTGTGTTAATAACTAAATTAAACTTATTAAATATCATATATTTAATAATAGTACATTTTATTCCACAAAACCAACATGAATATTTTAACATACTTAAATAGATAAATAAACTTTTTGTTTTACTAAGTTTAAGGCATATTCAAAAAATAACAATTCTACATTCTAATCTATTTTGCCTCAAATTTTATCAGTATATTTACTAATAGCCTATTGGGCAAATATGTTTCTCTGCTTGAGAAACATATATACATTGAAAGAGAGCAGCTACGCTGCATATAATAACATTTCATCGCACAATAGACTTTTTTATTTTCTTTAATATGCATAATATTGTCAATATTTATTTATAGGATACCACTCACTAGGTAGCAGCATATTATATTTACTAGTTATATACCTATCATCAATAAGCAAAACTCTCCCCATATCACTTTCTGTTCGTATTACTCGTCCTACAGCCTGCTGGACTTTATTTATACCCGGAAATACATAAGCATAGTCATATCCATTTTCCTTATAGAAATCTTTTATTATTTCATTCTTCATATCTATCATTGGATATCCAACCCCAATTATTATACTCCCTATTAATTGTTCTCCTGGCAAATCGATTCCCTCTGAAAACATACCTCCAAGCACACAAAACATTATTAGGTTATTGCAGTTCTTGAAACTTCGTAAAAACTCACTTTTTTCTTCCTCACTCATATTAGGTTTTTGTTTTAAAATCTCGAACTTTTCTATATTTGAATTATTGACTTCATTATACAACATCTCCATGTACGCGTATGAAGGTGAAAATACAATGTAATTTCCAATTTTCTCATTTACAAAATTGTAAATTTTACTTTTCACTAGTTGCAACGTTTTTTGCCTATAGGCATATCTAATATTAATTGCACTAATATAGACCTTTAGATTTTCTTTTTTAAATGGTGATGGAAGTTTTAATCTATATGTTTCATCATGCCCTCCAAGCATACTTATATAATATTTAATTGGTGATATAGTCGCTGAGAAGAAAATCGCAGAATAGCATCTTCCTAAATATTCTTTTAAGTTTTTAGATGGATCTACGCAAAACAATGTCACTTTAAGTTCTTGAGATTCTTTTTCTATACAAGTCCTATAATTTTCATCATATAATTGCATTGTGGAAGTGAATGCATTTATATCAAAGTATAACTGTAATATATCTTCATAACCATCGAATTTATTTCCTCTTACTAATATCTCTTCACTTTCTTTTAAATAGAGTTGTAAGTACTTACTCAATTCTTTAGGAGCATCCTCTTCATAAAACCATTCAACCTCTTTATGATCGCATTCATTTCTTAAATCAATAAAGCAATTGTTAATTTTACCCAACACAGAATGCAATTTACTCAACTTACCTTTAGCTAGCTTTTTGCATTTTAGTATTTGACTTTTTGAAAGCGATGCTGAATACATATTTCTTGCCCTGTCTGTTAAGTTATGTGCTTCATCAACTAAAATTATATTCCCTTTACTATCTAATATTCTTCCTAACGACACCCTTGGATCAAAGACATAATTATAATCGCCTATAATCCCATCACAATAAAGACTTAGATCTAGAGAAAGTTCAAACGGGCATACTTCATGTTTTTCAGCATATTTCTTCAATATTTCCGAGGAAATTCTTTCTTCTCTCTCAATAATGTAAAATATTGCATCTTTCACTTTTTCATAGTAATTTTTAGCATATATACATTTTTCAGGATTACAATCAAAAGTAGTGTTTATGCAGACTTTTTCTTTTGCAGTAATTACAATACTTTTAAATTTCAGACCACCTTGCCTTAATTTTTCGAAAGTATCTTCAGCCACTTCTTTGTTTATAGTTTTAGCAGTTAGATATATTATCCTGTTTCCTAGCCCTTCCCCTAATGCTTTAATAGATGGAAAAATAGTTGATATGGTCTTACCTATCCCTGTAGGCGCCTGAGTAAATAGCATTGATTGAGCCTTTATTGTTTGATAGGATATATTAATTAATTTTCTTTGACCCTCTCTATATCTTTCAAACGGGAATCTTATACTTCTTATAGAATTATCTCTAGCATTTTTTTTCTCCAGAACTAAAATACTAAATTCCTCGTATTCTTTTAATATATTAAAAACAAATATGTTTAGCTCATTTATTGTGAATTTCTTTTCAAAGCTTTTCACTTCATTTGTCTCAAGCTGCATATATGATAACCTAATATAAATCTCTTGAATTCCATTTTGTTTTCCATAAATAAGAGCATATACTTTTGCCTGTGCCCAATGCACCTCATTAGAATCATCAATATATGCAAAACTCTTATATGTAGATTTTATTTCCTCAATGATAACTCTATCATCTTGAATTATTCCATCTGCTCGCCCTTCAATATTTATTATGCTTCTATCCATTTCAAACTCATGAGATAGATACACCTCTTTTTGATATTCCTCATAGACCTTCCCATTATCCTCTTGAATTTTTTGGTGTGCTTTTATACCTTCTGTAGCTCTTGCACTTCCCGAAAATCTATTGTCTATATCACCTTTCTTTAAGCAAAACTCAACTAAATTTCTTACAGATTCTCTTATAACAATCTTTTCCATAATCTATTCCCCTCTGTAATCAATTTTAATATCTTAAAATCACGAGTACTTTTAATTCTACTATATCTATAAAACACTTACTTAATAAGCTTGAATAATACAACCGCTTATTAAGTAAGTGTTTTAACTTTTATATTTATCTATCCTTATACAGTCTATTCTGTTTCATATTCGTTAACTATTCTTTGAACTAATTTCTTAATAACACTTGCTTTTGCTATTAATGATAATACTAATAAGAAAATTTTTATTCTTTCTTCGTCTTTTTCTTTTAAATCAAAATTCTTTATTAACTCTTCTAATCTATCTTCATTATTTAATGATGCAACTAAATAATCATCAAAACTCTCTTTTTGAATTTGCACAAAAGTTTTATAGGTCTCTTCCCAAGACAATATGTCATCTGTTCTATCGTTGACTTCATTAAACGCTAGTCTAAAAACTTTTTTTATTTCTTCTGTAGTTAAAAGAGGTCTCATGTGACTTAATAAAACCAATTGTATTAAGTGTACTTTAGTATATCCTCTTTTCTTACCGTCTTCTGGTTTAGTTATAACCTCACTTTTGGTATAATTTTGAACTATATTATTTGTAAACTTTTCATTTGCAAATTTATCGTTTAGATAATCTATGACTTGAGATAAAAACAGATCATACTTCGGAAGATCTTCATATGAAATCGAACTACTTTTAGACATTTCTTCTGCCAAATCTTTTATATAATTAGAGTCAAAATTTTTTTCCATCCCTATACACCTATACTTTCCAATTTTAAATATATTATATAGTAGTCATCAACTGATTACAAGGTACCTCAAACATCATTAACAAACTTATTCTTTATGATTCTAAACTCTCCTTAAGCTATTATTATTATACGGCAGATATACATCTTTTTAAATAGAAAACATAAAAAATATCTAATTTATGTAACCAATCGACATAATTATTTACATTATCCTCATTTTCATGTTTTACCCTATAAATTCAATTTATGCTTTTATATGTAAAACAATTCTTAGTACCAAAAGTTTAATTTTATCCTCAATGCAGTATTCTAGGTGATTTGATGATTTTCTTCTAAACTTCCTTAATCTGCTTTTTTAAAATAAATATTATAATTTTACAAATAAATGCTCTTGACTTTTCTAAAATATGGTAGTATATTTTATGTAAGATGTTTTTTAACGTTGAAATTTGTAATTTTTTAATAAATTAAAGTGAAATATCCATTGACTTTATATTACATACTTGGTAATATATCATAGTAGAATGTCGAATCATGGAATTAGGAGGAGTTTTTTATGAAATCAACAGGTGTAGTTAGAAGAGTAGACGAGTTAGGAAGAATAGTTATTCCTATAGAACTTAGAAGGACTTTAGATATCGCTGAAAAGGACGCATTAGAAATTTATGTAGACGGCGAACAAATAATCTTAAAGAAATATGAACCAGCTTGTATTTTCTGTGGAGATGCAAGAGATGTAATTAACTATAAAGGTAAAAATATCTGTACTAAATGTTTAGATGAAATTAAAACTAATAGATAAATTTTACACACTTAATTTCCATTATCATATAGATTTATGATTTTTAATAGACTATCTCCTTTATCGAGATAGTCTATTTTTTCATTATGGAATTCAACAAAATAGAACTAAGTATTTTTTTGCTTTCTTGAATTAATATTGAAGTTTTTATCTTACCAAAATATAGATTACAATTTGGTGTACTTATATATTAGTCGAGAATTTATATACTTCACTCTTTGGCAATTCTCTTTCTTTAGCAACAAGCTTTATAGCTTCTTTCTTTGGAATGCCATCATTTATATATTTTATTATATGCTCCTCAATAGATAAATTGATCCAAGTTTCCTTTTGTTCTTCCTTTATTTCTTCAATCCTTTTTCCCTCTAATACAAGTACAAACTCTCCTCTTGGTTTACTTTTCAAAAAATATTCTATGGCTTCCCCTATAGTTCCTCTATAAATTTCTTCATATATCTTCGTCAATTCTCTACATACTGCAATATTTCTATGGCCAAAAGTTTCTTTTAAAAATGTTAATGTATCTATTAATCTGTGCGGCGCCTCATAAAATATAATCGTTTCTTGACTTAACATAAGTTGATCCGTTATTGCTCTGCGTTCCTTATTCTCTCTGGGCAAAAATCCTCTAAATAAAAATTTCGTAGTATCTAATCCTGAATAAACTAAAGCTGTAGTTATAGCAGTTGCTCCTGGAAGCACCTCAAAATCAAGTCCTTCTTCTATACACCTTTTTACTATTACACTTCCTGGATCTGATATCCCAGGCGTTCCAGCATCAGATACCAATGCAATATTTTTCCCTTCAGTAAGCATTTCTATAATCTTATCACTCTTGATTTGCTCATTGAATTTATGATAACTCAATAAAGGCTTTTTTATTTCAAAATGATTTAATAATTTTAACGTCTGCCTAGTATCTTCAGCCGCTATTATCTCTACGTCCCGCAAAGTTTCCAATGCTCTTAGTGTTATATCTTTCAGATTACCAATAGGAGTTGGTACTAAATATAATTTTCCATTTTCCATACTATATCCTCCAATATATTGAGTCTATTTCCTTAGTATACTTCCCATTATCATCATAAACATATAATGGTGCATCCCACTTCAAGTATGCTCCTCCATCCCTTTGTCCTTCAACTAATACTATATTAGGAGCTTTACCTATTTTAGGATGGATCATTTTTACTCTCTTAGGCTCTATTTTATATTTTCTCATCAAAGTGAAAATATCAGCTAATCTTTCAGGCCTATGTATCATAAAAAGCCTCCCATTATCCTTTAATAAAATCCTAGATGCAATAATTACATCTTCTAAATTACATAATATTTCGTGCCTAGCAATCGCTAACTTATCATTAGTATTTATAATTCCAGCGCTATTCAATTTATAAGGAGGATTTACAGTGACTACATCAAACTTTTCAAATTGCTTTAATTTGCCTATATTTTTTAAATCTCCTTGAAAAAATTTAATTTGTTCTCCTAGTAAGTTTAATTTTGCACTTCTCTTTGCCATGTCAACCATTTCTTCTTGAATTTCTAATCCATATACGCTTTGTGGCCCATACTTTCCATATAACAAAAATGGAACGATCCCTGTTCCCGTGCATAGATCCATTACTTTATGCTTACTTTTTACATTAGCGAAATCTGATAGCAAAACAGCATCTATTCCAAATTTAAATCCATCCTTTTTTTGGATTAGATTTAAACCTTTAAGTTGCAGATCATCTATAGTTTCATCTTCTCTTATATATTCTAATTCACCATTCATATTATTCTTCCCTTACTTTATAAATGTGTTTAATTACACTTCATTAATTTGGATAATTAATTCTATCATATGAAAAATTATTACTAATCATACATTTCACATTATAGCATCACACATTAAATAAAAAAAGCCCTTCTGTGTGGTTACAGAAGGGCTTTAGCCTTAAATCAGATATTAACAACTAATTTCTTATGTCAACTACTTTACAATTCTTCTTCCTGCATAGAAACTATAAACAGGACCTACTTTAACTACATCTCCTGTTTGTGGTGCATGGATCATTTGCCCATTACCAACATATATACCAACATGGCCTGGATGAGTAAATACTAAATCTCCAGGTTGAAGATCACCTTGGCTAACTGCTTGTCCTTCATT
Organism: Clostridium chromiireducens; assembly: GCF_003575225.1. Classification (NCBI taxonomy): domain Bacteria; kingdom Bacillati; phylum Bacillota; class Clostridia; order Eubacteriales; family Clostridiaceae; genus Clostridium; species Clostridium chromiireducens. Next base: position 1,290,261 of record NZ_QXDJ01000001.1, read on the forward strand.
GATTTGTGAATATGTTGTTCTTGATATATCAACTCCTGCAGCATTTTCATATACATATTGTGTAAATCCTGAACAATCGAATGTTGATACACCTGTTGCACCCCATTGATAAGGCTTTCCTAACTGAGCATATGCCGCATTTAAAATTGCCTGAGCATTTCCTGCTGATGGTACAGATACTTTTCCACCTCTACTTGGTTTAGATATTTTTGTTTCAGCCGCTTTTTTTGATGCTACTACTAATTTAGCCTTTTCTATCTTATCATTAATTTCATTAGTAACAATCTCACTCTTAATTTGATTATCTCTAATCCTTCTTAGTTGATCGATTGCCGCCTGAAGTTCTGCAGCTGAAGCATTTGAATTATTTAATGCATCTATTTGAGGCTTTATAAGATCTTTTTCAAGCTGTGATAAATATTGTGCATCAAAATTCTTCTTTTCTTCTTTAGCTTGAACAGCTAATGCTTCCTCTTCTTTTTTCTTTCCATCTAATTCATTTAAACTTGCTTTTATTTCTTTATTAAGTTTGTCTATTTCAACTTTTTTATCTTCCAAAGACTGTATCTTATTGTTTAATTCTTCTTTTTTACTTGTAATATCCTCTATTGCAGATTTATCTTTACCTATAATCTTGCTTACTGCCTCTGCTCTAGAAAAGAAATCACTTGTTGATTCTGATTCAAGTATAAAGTTCAAATAACTGAATTCTAAATCACCAGACATATACATTGCTTTAACTCTTTGTCCTAAAGCTAAATCCAACGTATTAATTTCCTTTTTGCATTGATCAATATCTTTTGTAGTATTATCAATGACATTATTAATACTTTTTATTTCCTTTGTGTTTTTATCCACCGTTAATTGTAGTGGCTCTATTTGTATATCTAAATCATAAATCTTATTCTGGATGTCTGATATCTTGCTTTCAATTTCTGCATATTTCTGTCTCGAATCACTTAACTGTTGATTATCTGGCGTCGCAAACGCTGGTACCGAATTACCTATAACGATTACGGTAGCTAACATAATAGCTAAAACTCTACTTCTCATCTATCATCGGTCTTTTAAAACCTTCCCTCCTCCATTTTTTCTAAATTACTACATAATTATAACACTTTCAGTAAAGATGGACAATTCGTCTATATGGCGAATACTTAGTTTATTCTAATAATATATATATATCGTCCGGATTCCCCTCTTTTTCTAAGTCATTCTTTACATTTCTTATTATAGCTCAATCATAACCTTTACATCAATAGTTATATTCCATTATTTTCAAAATATTTTTCCTTTTTATACCGAAGGACTATTTTTTTTATACTAAATTTAATCTCATATCCTAACTAAAAAACTTGACAATAACTATACTTGATCATATAATTATAAATATATCGGGGTGTGGCGCAGCTGGGAGCGCGCGTGGTTTGGGACCATGAGGTCGCAGGTTCAATCCCTGTCACCCCGACCAAGAATATAATTAAAAATTCTTATAACTTAAGGAAAAATCCTTAAGTTTTTTTATTTACTATTTTTAATATTACACATTCAAAATAGTACAATTTTATTTTACCACTTATGATAATATACGATGCTAACTATCCTATAAGATTCAGATAAGTAATAAAACTATACCAAACAAATTTAGGAGGTTTCCATGTTAACTAATATAAAAGGCGTAATATTTGATTTAGATGGCACTTTAGTGGATTCCATGTGGGTTTGGTCCCAAATTGATGTTGATTATCTTCAAATGAAAGGCCATTCTATGCCTGACGACTTAAGAAACGAGATTGAGCATTTAAGCTTTCAGCAGACCGCTGTCTATTTCAAAAAAAGATTTAACATTGACGATTCAATTGAGAAAATATTAATTGATTGGCACAATATGGCGTTTAATCATTATTCTAATAATGTTAAACTTAAATTAGGTGTAAAAGAGTTTTTGGATCACTTAAAATCTTTAAATATAAAAATTGCTCTAGCTACTAGTAACTCTATTCCCCTATTAGAATCCTGCTTAAAAAATAATGGGATATATGCTTATTTTGATTCAATTACAACTACAGATGAAGTTACCAAAGGTAAAAACTTTCCTGATGTCTACCTACTAGCAGCAACTAAGTTAGGAATTAATCCTGAGGATTGTCTAGTATTTGAAGATATACTTCCAGCAATGCAAGGAGCAAAGGCTGCCAACATGAAAGTAATTGCAGTAAATGATTATGAATGCTCCGCTCCTAAGGACGAGCTTCTTAAATATGCCGATAAATATATTGATTCTTTTCTAGATTTACTGTAAAAGTTCACCTATTGAAAGGTATTGTGTAGTACCGAAATATAGAATGATGATACTTTAAGTTTACTTATAATCAACCGAAATGGAATATATTTATACAGGTATTTTTATATTTCTCTAGCTACGATACCTTTAAGGAATTAATATTCAAGACTTTTCATATAGTTTATATATTTATAATACAATACTCATATATTCTTTAATATGTATATGTGAAATACTTAAAGTGATAGCAAAACAAAGAAAGAGAATACATATATGTGGAACAGGCATTGAAAAATAAGCTGCTGCATATCTTAACGGGAAGTTGTTCCACGTCTGCCTGTCCTGTGCTTGTCACAGGAACACGCAGACGTGGGTACAACTTTCCATTTAGATATGCTCAGCGAAATTTTTCATAGCTCTGTGGAACATATATGTATTCTCTTTCGGTTGTTCATTGCTTCACTTTAAGTTCTTCACAATACCTTTTGTATATGGATTTACTTTCTTTCTACTCCATATTTTCCTTCTAACTCTTTTAGTATTTGATCATATTTCTTATGTTGGTTTTCTTTTATTAATTGATTTAAAACATCGTCCTTAACTTCATCAAAACTTTTAACTGATGCTTCATTTTTTGCATCTACTAATACTAAATGATATCCGAATTGAGTCTTAACTGGTTCAGTTATCACACCTATTTCTGCTGTAAAAGCAGCTTCTTCAAATTCTGGAACCATCATTCCTTTTGAAAATTCGCCTAAACTTCCACCTTGTTGGTTCGATGGACACATTGAATATTTCATCGAAGCATCACCAAAAGATATCTTACCACTTAAAATTTCTTCTTTTGCTTTATTAGCTTCTTCTTCTGTTTCAACTAATATATGTCTAGCAGCAACTGTTGCTGGTTGACCAAAAGATTCGTTATTATCTTCATAATACTTTTTAACTTCTTCATCTGTAACAGTAACATCACCTAATACTTTATTTATTGCCATTGAAGTTATAACTTCTTTTGATATATTCTCCATAGCTTCTTTATATTCTTGTGTTTTATCTAATTCTATTTCTTTTCCAAATTTATTCATTAACTCAAATGAGATTAATTGTTCTATTAATTGATTTCTTTTTGCTTCATTTTGTAGAGCCCCTCTTTGTTCTTGAGGATATCTTGAGATTATCGCATTTAAGTCTTTTTCTGTTATTTCATTTCCTGCTGCAATAGCTAATACCTTATTTTCCATGTAAATTCTCCTTTATATACTTATTTTTTATATTACTTAACATTTTGTTATATACCTTTCATTTTAACAGTATCTGCCGTGACTAACAATAATATAACTAAATAAATTTGAAATTTACATAGTGAAAGATACATTGTACATAAACTTGTAATAAAATGTTATAATAATTATTGGGTGATGTTATGTCTGAAATATTAAAAAACGATTGGAATAATTATTTAGAATCTGAATTCCAAAAAGACTATTATATTAATCTCAGAAAATTTTTAGTAAATGAATATAACTCTAAAGTTATATATCCTAATATGTATGATCTTTTTAATGCACTTCATTTTACACCTTATAAAAATGTCAAAGTTGTTATACTTGGTCAAGATCCCTACCATGGTCCAAATCAAGCACACGGATTAAGTTTTTCTGTTAATCCCGGTGTGAAAGCACCACCATCTTTAATTAATATATATAAAGAATTACATACTGATTTAGGTTGTTATATTCCAAACAATGGATATCTCAAAAGGTGGGCCGATCAAGGTGTTTTATTATTGAATACAGTACTTACAGTTAGAGCCGGAGAAGCTAATTCTCATAAGAATAAGGGTTGGGAGGAGTTCACTAACAAAATCATTGAAATTTTAAATAAAAAAGATACTCCTATAGTCTTTATTCTTTGGGGGAATAATGCCATTTCAAAAACTAGCTTAATTACTAATTCTAAGCATTACATAATAAAATCTGTTCATCCTAGTCCATTATCAGCAGCAAGAGGATTCTTTGGCAGCAAACCTTTTTCAAAAACAAATGAATTCCTCATATCTACAAACCAAGCACCAATTGATTGGCAAATTGAAAATATATAAAAATATAACATAAAGTAAATCTGTTTACTTTATGTTATTCTTTATAATATGCTCACATGTATGAGAAAAAATATTAAGGGCTGCACTAATAACTAATTTATTTAGTGTATAATGATTATATGGAAACTCAATTAAGTATCTTGGCTTAGTAAGCTTGAGTATCCAAATATAAAATCTAGACTCTAGTCTTAGGAGGATTATTTTATGGATTATAAATTTACCTATGATAATAAAGAATACATACTAACACAAAATAATTGTGACGGAATATTTTTTGCTGACGAAAGCGAAGTTAATGGCTTATCAGTAGATATGGTCTTAAATGCTTTAAACGAAGGCGAAGAAGTAAGTTTTTCAAATGAATATTATGCTGATAAATGTTCCTGCGATGCTCAAGAACAAATAAATAAATCATATCGTTATCTCGAATACCACTATTACATTTATACAAAGGATAATGAGTATATAATTAATACTATTAGTAATGAATACAAAAATACATCTTTCAACAAACTTTTTGGCTTAGGCAAAATTGATGATAGCTATATAGTTAGCGTAACAGTGTGTCCTAGCTGTGGTAACTACTCTATAAATGTTGAACAATGTACGGTTTAATATTCCTTAACACCTAAAAAATTAATAAGTGCTATTTAGAAGTGCAATCTTGCTATTCTAAATGTCACTTATTTCAGACATTATTCTAAAAATAAAAAGCACTAACTTTAAGTTAGTGCTTTTTATTTTGGTGGCTCGAACTGGAATCGAACCAGTGACACGAGGATTTTCAGTCCTCTGCTCTACCGACTGAGCTATCGAGCCATATTACCTGGCAACGTCTTATTCTTCCACACAGTCTCCCATGCAGTACCATCAGCGCTGTAGACCTTAACTTTCCTGTTCGGAATGGGAAGGAGTGTTACCTCTACGCCGTCATCACCAGATACAAGTAGTATTATATCGAGATATGGATATTATGTCAACACATTTCTCAAATTTTTTTAATAATTTTTTCAAATCAAAAGTACATTCTTCATGCACTACATATTAAATCACTAATTTTATCTTAAATATATAAAAAATTAACGCCAGTACATTTTGTGCATCATATCTTAACTAAATTAATACAGCAAACTTCTATATCTTTTAATTAAGCTAATTTATCATTATTTATTATTTGATGTTAAAATATATTTTTGATTATATATTGCAACTAGAAATATTGAAATTATCTCTACTATAAATTTTTCTAATAAACTAAAAAAGAGAGGCATGTATACCTCTTCTTTCCATTTAGATTGAGCATATATGTAAAATGTAAGCAATTTCATACTTAGACTTCTTTCTTTATATGCAAAATAGATTCTTTAGATAACTAATTCTTCTACTACTTTTCCACCTTCAATATGTTCATCCATAATTCTTTCAACATCGTCAATAGTTACATTTCCGTACCAAGTACCTTCTGGATAAACCACTACGATTGGTCCTTTGTTACATACTCCTAAGCATCCAGTGTTAGTAACCATTACTTCATTTATTAGATCCCTATCCTCGACTTCTTCCATAAACTTTTGCACAACCTTTACCGAATCTTTACTGAAGCACATTCCCTTTTGCATTCCATTAACTCTACAGCTTGCACAAACAAAAATATGATGTTTTAAACTAATCATTTTACTTCCCCTCTTTCTTAAACTAATATTTATATTTTCCTCCATATTGTCAAAATCTAAGTACTAAATAACTAAAAATAACAAAATTGAGGTAAACATCATTTTATGATAAATTCTTTTCTTTTTTCAGTTTTAATTGTATTAATTTTTTACACTAAACTTTTTATTATTTTTTCCATTTTATCATCAAATGTTTAATTTAGCAATTATTTTTAGAGAAATATATCTATTTTATCTTTTCCAATAATTGTGCAATAATAAAATTAATAACCGGTATTTTAAAGAATTAAAATAAATCATAATTGGAGGTTTTTTATGAGTATTGAAAAATTATCAAAGATTTTAAAGGAAAGTAATAACATAGTTTTCTTCGGCGGAGCTGGTATTAGCACTGAAAGTAATAACAAATTCCTTTTTATATAAATATAAAAGCATATAAAATACTCTGCTAGTACTTATATGCTTTCTGATACTTCTATTTTTAAAAATTTAAAATCTATTTATCATGACAGTTTTTATATTTCTTACCACTTCCACAAGGACATAAATCATTTCTTCCTATCTTTTTTATATTATTACGTTTCTTATATGTTTCTATTCTAGATAACGCAAATTTTTCACCCATTTGCATCATTGCCTCTAATTCCTCAGTTTTTATATTGCTAGGTTCATAAAACTTAAATTTTACATCATTTAAATTCATCTTATCCCCATAAAATAAATTTAATTCTACTCTATAGTCATCATGCAATTCTAGCATAGTTGATTTTGTATAATCACTAGTTAGTTTTTCAGGCATATCTTCTATATCAGGTTGATGACAAAATACGCAAATAGGTATTGCTCTTAATCCGAGTGGAATGACTCTATTAATTTCTTTTCCTCGTGTAATTGCTTGATTAATTCCATCAGCAAATTGATTTTTTTCATCACTAGAAAAATCTAATAAAAAATTTGCTAATCTGGATTTTTCATTTAAATCAGACACATCTAAAAGATTAATTATATCATTAAATTCTTTAGGAAAACTTTGAATTGGTTTTTCTACTTCAAATTCACTATTAATTAAAGAACCAAAATACTCATCAAGTCTTTCTCTATATCCAAGTGCAAATAAGTGACTATTTTCTTTATTCTCATACATTTTTGAATATATGTTATTTTCTATATACATTCCTAAGTGATCTAATTCATCATTTAAATATAACGCTTTGTTCTGTGTTGCTAATTTACGCTGCTTTAAATAATGCAAAAAGATTAATGGAGATTCAAAGTAATCTGTATATATTCTAAAGTCATCTATTGAAAGTGCTATTGTGTTCTTATTTATTTGTAAAAATTTTAATTTTTCAATTTTAGAACAAAATTCATTAAAATTATCTAGTGTCACACACATTAATGTGACCTCATTGAAATTGTTTAAAGATATTTCACATTTTTCACTCTTATCTTTATTATAAAGCTTAACTATATCTGATGATTTTAAATACTCTAAAGTCCGTCCTGCTTGTCCGTCAGCTTTTTCTACTAATGTCTTTAAAGAATTTATATGTGATTCAATATCTACTATAGGAGCCCTGTAAGTATATGAGCCAGCTTTCACCTCAACTATTATTAAGTTATCATCATATATCACTAATAAATCATTTTCTGCACATTGTTTTAACGACCCATTTTTAGGATAATAGTTCGATATATATGTTTTACAGCCAGGCAAAACCTTCTTAAATAAATCATCTACTATTTTTTCTGTAACTTCATTCTGTCTGCTTATCCATAAATCAGCATATGCTGAATCTTTTCCTCTAAATAACTTTTGAATAACTCTATAGATATTATCAAATAAACTATAATAATCAAAACAATAATATTTCCCATCTATTTTTATAAATGGTTTCTTAAAAACAGGTAATTCAATTAGTGGCCATCCTGCATATTCATTACTACTATAGAAACTGTCATCTTCACCAATTCTAAATGATAAATCCTCCAATAATTCTATAGGCCAATTAGTTAACTTTTGTAAATCAAATTTTTCATATTCCTTTTTTTCATATTCTTTTTTACCATTTTTCTCTTGAGAATTTAATTCTAACTGAACCTTTTCTAAATCAAGTTTACTATTTTCTCTAAATTTTTTTATTAGTTCTTCTTCAGTATAACTTTCATTTATTGAAAGTTCACCATTTTTAAATTCTTCATACTTCATATACAATTCAAGCATCTGAGAAAATGCTTTATTTTCTTCTTCAAACATTTCTCCCAAATTAATCCTAGTTAAAGATTTCTGAATATTTGACAATCCGTTTATAAAATCATCAGTCGTTATTCCATACAATTTTTCAAACTCATCACTATGAACTTCTAATAACTCGTTTAAATGTGGTATTTCATATACTGGATATCTATCACCTCGGAAAAACATATTGGATTGGCTCTCCATTAAAAATTTTTCTTCTTCCTCATTAAATTCTTCAACATTATTTTCTCTCATTTTTGCAGTATGATACAAAAAATAAAACTGCATAATTGTATACAACTCATTGATTTTATCTGCTATCATTTCAAATTTCTTTATTTCTTCAACATCATCATTATTTTCATTTTTTATATATTTATTTTCAGTTGAAACAAGAACACTTTGTATATACTCTAGTTCTTTTCCTCTATGTATATTTTCCATTGATAATTGAAACTCTGATGTAATTCCAGTTAACGAACTCGTAAAATCAATATATGCATATTCTAGAATTTCTAGCGGATTACATTTTGAAACCAATTCTCTAATATCTTCTACTAATTTATTAACATTATTAATCATTTCATCATACTCGTTAGCCAACTCTTTTATAATTTTTTCATTTGCATTACTTTGTCCTTCATTTTCTATAGAAATTTCTTTTCCTCTTCTACTTACTTTCATTGACCCTAACTGAAAGCTTTCATCTATATAATCTCTTTTCTTCATTTTTTCACCCTCTTCACTATAATTTTAACATATTAAAGAATAAAAGTTATATTTTATAATATCAACTGTGTAATTTATTTTTTTATTTATTTATGTAATAATAAGACTATCAAAAAAGTTACGGAGATGATTTCATGATTACTGAAATAGAAAAGTTAACTCAAATTCTAAAAGAAAGTAACAACATAGTTTTCTTTGGCGGAGCCGGAGTATCGACCGCCTCAAAAATCCCAGATTTCAGAAGTTCTAATGGCTTATTTAGTCAAAAGCTTAATGCTACATTTACTCCAGAGCAATTAGTATCCCATACTTTTTATATGAGATATCCAGAAGAATTTTTTGAATTCTATAAAGATAAACTTATATATCCAAATGCAAAACCTAATAATGCACATATTGCATTAGCTAAACTTGAACAAATTGGTAAGCTAAAAGCTATTGTTACACAAAATATAGATGGATTACATCAAATGGCTGGTTCTAAAAATGTCTTTGAATTACATGGGTCAGTTCATAGAAACTACTGTACTAAATGTCACTCTTTCTATGATGCTGAATTTATTTTAAAGTCTGAAAGTATTCCAACTTGCACTAAATGTGGAGGGCGAGTTAAACCCGATGTAGTTCTTTATGAGGAAGGGCTAGATGATGATGTTATCAATGGATCAGTTCGTGCTATTTCTGAAGCTGATACACTTATTATAGGAGGAACTTCTTTAGTCGTTTACCCTGCCGCAGGACTTATAAACTACTTTAAAGGCAAAAACCTTATACTTATAAATAAAAGTACTACATCTGCTGATAATAAGGCAAATTTAGTTATTAATGATGATATTGATAGAGTTCTTTTCAAAGCGGTTAGTGAACTATAAACATTGAAGAGTAGGAACATATTCTACTCTTCTAATATTATAAATTGACCATAGTATTCTTTTATAGGTAAAAAGTCATTAAACATAACTTCCCTAACAAATGAATTATATCTATTCTTAATTATATCCTGTATCTTATCTACTTTGATATATTCAATCTTTCTAAACAATTCTTGAGGATTCTCTTCCAATAAGACTTCATAATTATCTAATATCTTGTTATAATCTTTTTTCAAGGAATTTAATTTTATTATATTTAACTGCTTATTGCTGATATCTTCTAGTAAATTTACATATTTATCATAATTACTTTTAAATTCAGCTCTGCTTTCTATATATTCTTCTTCTGTTATATCTCCCATGATATAAAGTTTTTTTAATCTCTCCATCTTTTGTTTTAATGGCTCTAGCTTTAATTCTATAGACTCTTTATCTTCTATTTCTATATTACTTATGGCTAAATCTATTTTAAATTTTAATGTGTCCCTAATAGCTTTTAATCCGTATTCTGATTTAAGATACTTTATTATTGTTTTTTCTGAAATTCCTTTCATATCACATTTATGAGGTTCATTATGTGATAATCTGCATTTCCATAAATCTGAATTAGGTCTTATATTAGCCTGTTTATGAAAAAACTTTGTACCACATTTACAACAAATAATCTTTGAACTTAATGCATAAGTTTGATTATTTATTCCTCTAGTGCCACACTTCCTTGATTTCTTAATTTCTTGACATTCTTTCCATAAATCCAAACTAATAATTGGAGTTATTCTGTCAGACTCAAATATTTCAAGTTCTTCTATTGGCTTTTTCTTTTTAGTGCCTTCAATATATTTATTATAAAAGTTATATCCAGCATATCTTGGATTGTCTATTATATCTTTTACTCTTGATTGTGTAAAATTATATAAAGCAGCCAATTTTCTTAGCGAATCCCCCTCTTTATATTTATTAAATATTTCTACTACTATCTTACTTTCGTCATTAGGAACTAAAGTATTACTTTCAGACATATAGTCCATTCCAAAGAAAGTACTATTAATATGAAGATACCCTTCTTTTCTTGCCCGTTCTAGTCCATGTATTACTTTTTGTTGTACTTGTTTTGAATAATTCTCGTCTAACAGAAAAAGTAAATCTAAAGTCAAAGATAAATCTTTCGCATTTGAAAATTTACCCAAGTCATCAAACCATATGGCAACATTCTTTTTATGAAGTATTTCTATTATTTGCTTAACTTCTACAATGTTACGTCCAAATCTACTTGTATTTGCAACAATAATATTTTCATACATTGGAGTTCTATCTGTTTCTATAAAGATAGGTTGATTATTATTAAAAGTAATTTCAACGCCACAATCATTAAGTAACTGTTGCATTTCAGGTCTTTTCTTTAAATATCTACCTGTAGTTTTTTCTGCATATATTTGGACTATTTCAAATTGTTCATTTTGATATTTTTGTTGAAGCTCATAGCTTGTATTTTGGTCATCATGGGTTGTACTAACTCTACAATATAATGCTGACTTCATATGTTTATCACTCCGTTACTTGATTTATATAAATCCAGTATACCATATTATTTATTCAAATATAGTATATATTATTATGTATTTTCGACATATTATTTACTTATTTTACCAGTTTTGATATAATATTATTATACAAATTAAATAATCATATCTTTTTATACCCAGTCATTCTTGTACTTTCTGTACCGACTGTACTATCAAAATAAAGTGAGGTGAATTACGTGACTAAAGACTTTTTAAAACCATCGAAATGGACAAATGGAAGGTGGTGCATAGGGAATAATGAATTATCTTGTGGATACCCAATTTCAGTGAAAATAAAAAACAGATGGGTTCAAGGTAGAGTTGAACATACTGGGAAATCTTATTATTTCTTGAGTGATAACTTCAGAATAGATTTATCAGAAAATTTATATACAAGAGATGATTACAAAAAATAAAAGAGCAATATCACTTGGAATGATACCACTCTAACTCGCACTTAAAGTATATCATTCCTTGATGGTAATTTCAAGGAGGAAAACATGAACATTAAAATATTACAACGATATATTGAGGTATGTAAACAATATGGATTTGAACCAAACTGGACTGATTTGAATAAGTTCAAGGAGGTTTGCTAAGATGTTTGAGATATACATTTACAACTTAGGTACATATAACACGATATATACCTCAGTTACTAATTTAGATGAATTGGAAGATGAAATATTTAAGGCTACAAATCATGGAATGAATGATTATGAAGTAGGAATATTAGATTATCCTTATGATTTTAAAGTAAATGACTTACATACACTATTTAAAATAGCAGAAGACTATCAAACAAGAATTGAAGATGTTGGAGCATTATTGCATTGTTTCAGTGATAATGAGGTAATCGAAATATTAGAAAAAGGGAAATTCTACACCATAGTTGATAGTGATAATGAAGTTAATGCTTTTGAAGAATATGCTAACGAATATGATATTATTGAAATTCCACCACATCTAGAAAATTACATCGATTATAAAAGTATGATGATTGATTGGCAACATAATGGACTAGCAGTTGAACATATAGGAAATGGACAATATTTAATTGTTGATACTTGGTAAAAATAAGTAGATGAAAATTTCATCTACTTATTTTGAACTATCTGTTTCTGTTCCATCTAAAAGTAAAGTACCTATCTCTAAATACTTTATAACTATTTATGATAGTTATTATATCAGATGTAGATATAGCAGATATCACTTGATTTAACAGATTACTCATTGAAGTTCTATCGTTATCAGATACAGAGCAATTATTAAATATTTCATTATTGAATATTGCTATAGCATATCCTGTGCCAATTTTAACTTCAGTAAAATAATTTATATCTCCACTTTCAGCCAATCTAAATATATCAGCTTCAGCTAATCCAGCTAAATCACCACTTCTATCAATCATGTTGTCAGAATTTATACTAAATGCGCCTCTAACAAAGCCTTCGTAATTCATTGCACTCATTTTACTTCCTCCTTTCTTCAATATTCTATCTTATTATACCAATTATAGTTGTTTAAGGAAATAAACTTACTTGATTTTTTCCAATTCAAGCTTTTTCTTCATTATATCTATTTTATTATATGGCACTTCAATATTTCTACATTCAGCATATCCACCATTATAAGCAGGTTCTTTGTTCATTAATATAGATATTTCAAATAATTCCATTTCATTTACTGTTCTTTTTATTCCATTCCACGTATCATTTAGACATCTAAATCCAAATGATATGCCTTTTGAACCATATGCTTTAATGCTTTCATATAGCTTTTTAGCCTTATCTGATAATGTAGCAATAGCATATACACCATCTTCTCTAACTTGAAGTTCCATATTTTCAGCTATATTGACATATGGTAAATGGTCAATGAATAACTCTATATTATTATTTTCATCAATAGCTCTTTTCCATGTTTCTAGTGGTACATTTTCAATGAACTTTCCGTTCTTACCAGTTAAAATTTTACTATCTCTATAGTCATTTACTAATATCTCAAGTTGATATGAACCATTTTCTAGTTCTCTAATTTCTATGTCATTTTGTAAATATTGTCTTTCCACTTTTAATCAAATCCTTTCTTGTATACTTAAATCAAATAAGTCAATTGGGTCATGTGCTATACAAAGAACTGGTCTTACTGTTACCAGTAGTTGTGATTTTTTTGTTTCAGATAGGCCGGTATACTTCTCCAACCACTTAAAACACGTTGAGTTTTTAAATTTATAGAATACTAAATTAATAAATATATTAATTTAAAATGTTTCTAGAGTTTAATTTTCTACCACAATGTATGTTGTTGTAATGATTAAACTAATATTTATAACTCTGATATATCTGTATGACACCAGTTTGCACTCTAAAGACACTTAAACTAATGTTAATGTATCTTTATTATTAAATAATTTTAAATACCTTAGAGTGCCTTTTAGTGTTATCAATAACAGTTCTTCGTTAAATAAAACCATATCTCCCAATAAATAAAATCAAACATTTTAATCGTTCGTATTACTGCCTTTAATGGATATAGAAATATCTCTTTAACTATCTGCATTATCTGTATTTCCATTATTGTTTATAGTTTGTCCAAGATTTAAGATAGTTGTATTCCACTTACTATCAACTAAAACGTTACCTAATGATAATAGCAACTTATCTCCTGTTTCACATTCAGTAAAAAAATTAGGTAAATCAAGGATTTGTCTGCCCTCATTTACAGTCATAATACCGCTTTTTATTGCATTAGCTATCATAGTATATAATTCACCCGTTGATGGTCTTAATAATTCACTTATATCCGTCCTAAAATAATATCCATCACGTTTTTCTATTTCTAATAAAATAGACTTATTGATAGAACTTTCTATAACATTAATTATTGGACTTAAAGTTCTCTTTAGAAACTCGTCATCTGATTTAATATTATGAAGTCCAAATAGTCTTTCAACATCTTTAATGAATTGTTCTTTCATTTCAATTGCTTGTAAATTAACTAAATTTACATCTATCGATTGAAAATCTAAACCTTCTTCAAGAATAACTGTTTTACCAGCATTTGAACCACCTGAATATAAAGATGTCCATGATTCTCTTAGACGATCGATAATTGGTTGTGTTAATCTATTAGGTGATTTTAATAATCCTAAAGGTCTTGCAACGTTCTTTAATCCACTTTCTAATGTCCTATCATGTTCTATCATTAATCTCAATAAACTTTCAGAATTTAAAACACCAACATTACTATATTCAATAATTAAAAAATCAGTAGCATGTTTCTTTAATGCTCTGTTATTTAATGTGAAATGAATTTCTTTATCTACAATTATTCCATCATCATTTATATAATCTTTAATAGTTACTGTCTTATAGTCTATGTGGTGAATACCAGCAATTTTATTGCCTTGTCTTTGAATATAGTTGTAGCTTTTACCGTATAGCAATAAATCTCTAACTATTTGATATTTAAACTTATATGCAGTATCAAAATCATTATTTTCTTCATTTAATAAAAAATTTCTATAATCTGAATTTAATTTTGTTACTGATAAATCTGTATTTTCTTTATATAAGTAGAGTGGTAACTGTGCTATTCCACCAGCTATTTTATGAATGCTTTCATGTACTGATGGTAACTTTTCTACTATTTTTTCATCTATATAAACTCTATTAGCATTATTTTGAAATATTTCTGCTAATGACTCATTAAAATTACGTTCTTCATTGTCTCTATTTTTGAAAAACCACATTTACTTATTCCTCCCCCTTTGAATAAAAAAATAAAGGGTAGAAATTAATCTACCCTCAAAACATTATGTAAAGTTCTATTTAAGAACTTTTACAGCTTGTTTATTTACTAAAGCTACATCACCGTAAAATTCAACCATTACCCCTATTTGACCACTTGTAGCATACATTTCTTGTAATACTTGAATGTTAGTGTTTTCAGATAACTTTAATTTAACTGCTTCATTCACATTAGCAAGTACAACTTGTAATCCACTAATAGATGGAGTGATTTCAATTGCAACACCTAATATTTTATATGATGGTGTATCATTTATAATATCTCTAGTTACATAGAACTTACCATCAGCATCTTTTAATAAAGCTACTTTATTAAAAGTTTCCCTACTCATATAGAACTTAGCACCATTTAATAAAGAAGGATTCATTTCTACTATTAAATTTTGTAAATCATCTATTGTAATTGTATCTGCAACTGTTAAATTTACAGTTTCACCTGTTAGTAATCCACTTGTTAAATGTGAAACTGTACCGTCTGCAACAAATATCTCTTTTTCAAGTGTTCTTGCCATTCTCTTTGCAACAGTATTTATAATATAATCAACACCAACTGCTGGACTATTATTTAATAGATTTTTAGAAACTAAAACTAAATCCCCTATTCTGTGGTCTTTCATTATTACTTTTTCAAATGTCTTTATATCTGTAGGTGTAATAGTATCTGTTTCACCTAATACTTGTGCAAGACCATCTTCTTTTTCTACTAAAAATTCTAAATTTCCTATAGCTTGTACATATTGAGCATCAGCAACAACATTTGATACTTCATACAATTTTTCAACTATTTCATTTGCAATATTAGATGGCATTGCATTAGCATGAGTTGTACCATCAGCTCTAAATTCTCCACTTGATATACATTTCGCAAATTCTCTTTTTTCCATATTCGCATTATCCCCTTTTACTTCTGTATTGTTATCAATGTCTTTAAGTTGTTTATTAATCGCTCTTAGTTCATTTTCCAAAGCTTCATATTCAATCTCTTCTTGTTCTGAAATTGCTCTTTTTTCTGCTTCAACAGATTTCAAAAACTCGTCAGCTTTGCGAACGATTTCATTTTTCTTTTCAAGTAACTCTTTTTTATTCATTCTTACTACCTCCAATTATTTCTCTATATTGAATAAAATTCTTAAATCACAGTTTAAATATCTAAGAATTTTTATTAAATTTTCTTCATTTGGAATGCAATAAAGTCTAAAATTGTTCACACATGATGCTTTCACACCAATTTCTCTACCCATTTTTAAACAAGCATGAGATATTTTTGTTTCTCCTGTTCGTTCCAAAATGATTTTGTTTAAGTATTCTCTGTTCACTTTCATTTCCAGTACCTCCATAAATTTTATTTATTTTTTAAATAGATTAAATTCAAAAAATAAAGCAGCCACAATTAAGTGACTGCTTAGAAATTATTTTTATAAAGCATAGATATTTGAAACAAAATACACTGAAAGGAGTGTTGTGTATAATACCTATTAATCAAAATGAAGAATTTAAAAATTCAACTCTTTACCTATGCTTTATAAAAATAATTTAAAGTAATTGAAGACAAGAAATGCATTATAACTTGCCTTCGTGATTTAATATTGATTAAAAAACAACTTAAGAAAAATGTTGCAAAAAAATATTAAAAGAAATCAAAGAAATAGCTCAATACTTGGTTTGCAATATTTTTATAAAGGTGAAACAGTAATACCTTTATACTATATATATATACGACATAAAAACTTGTACATAATTTAAACAAAAGTTTTTACTTTTTATTTGCAACTACAGTTAGAATATTTGAACTGTTTTCTAATTCTTTTTTTAACTGTTTCTTTTTATATATTAAATTGTGTAAATCGCATTTACTATATTTAAGTGTAATTGATCCACTTTCATCAAATACATTTAAGTATTCGATTTGCCCATATTTCATAATTTGAGATATTATGATGTTTATATTTTTAATTTTCTCTAATATATTACTATTGTCCATTTTAAACTCCTTATTTTTTTACATTAAAAAACAACTGCATTGTTTGCAGTTGCTAATGTTTTTGTATACCATAAAAATCCTTTTCCGAATCCTGATGGTGTGTATTTATTTTCTTCTTGCATTGAAATACGCTTTTCTAAAAAATAATCTTCTTTATCTTCAACATAATTATTGATTTTTTCTTGAATAGTTATATCTTCGTCTAATAGCATATCTGTTAACTCTGTAATAATTTCAGCGTTATTTTCATTTGTTATAACAGATAATTTATAAGTTTCAAATACAAACCATATATCTGTTTCTTTAGCTAATACCTCATAATAAAGTGACTTGATATATTGATTATTGTCTGTATCTCCAACTAAATTAATGAATTGATAAAAAGTGTGAAAACTTTCTACTACTGGTTCATTTAGGTTCTTCCAAACCTTTTTAGAAACTTCTTTGAATTTTAAATATTCATCTTCTGCTATTTCTATAAAAGCTTTACCAACTTTAGCATTATATTTTCTTTCAACTTTTACAACACCAAGTTTTTCAAGTTTAGCAATATTTCTTTTTATTTCTATAGATAAACTATTAGCAGTTTCAGTATCATTTGTCTTAAAACCACATCTTTCAGATAAAGTTTTTATAGTAACAAATTGATTTTTTATTTTATCATTATTTTCAAAATATTCTATTTTATTAAGTAATACTGCTCCAACAAATTTTGAATTTGAATTATTGTTCCAATATAACTTTCCTTTGTTGCCACAACCATTTGTATTGCCTTTTAATCCATGTTCAAAAGTAGTATCATTAGGTTGCTTGTATATTTCTACAATATTTATTTCTGTAGTTTTACAACCATCTGTATTCCATTTTACGCATTCAGATAATTTTCTTTCAAATGTTTTTTTAGAACCACCAACGGGTGCCTTTTCATATCCTAATAGAGGATATATTTGTTTCTTTTTTTGTATTCCTATCTTTAATGTTTGCATGTTTAAAAACTTCCTTTCAATTGTTGTTTTGATTGAATGTATTTTATACATTATTTGCATAAAAAAATATCAACTAAACTTAATTTAGCTGACATATGTTGAATATTGCTTTTTTAATTCTTTTAATCTCTTTTGTAAATCTCCTCCATTTTCAAATCTAAAAACTTTAACCTTTGGATTATTTTTATTTGGGTGTGTATCTATAAGTACAAATCCTTCCATTAATAATTGACCTGCTATATGATTGTTAAATACTCGTTGTACACGTGTTTGCATGTTTATCATTCTCCTTTTGATATGTTTGTATATTTATATTATATAAGTAGAATTTTTTTATTACACTTTATTTATTGTTTTGTTTCAGTTCTTCTTTAAGTTTGATTTTTACCCATCTTGTAAAGTTTTTAATTGAATTTGCATATTCATATAAATCTTCTTCATAATCATTCATAAATGATATAGATTTTACCAGTTTCTTATCCATAATTATTACCTCCAATATTATTTATATAATAGATATATATACTTGTAAGAAGGTAGTACATATCATATTTAAAACTTTTCAAACTTTTTGTAACTTACTAAACCCTAAAAGTATACTTTCGAACTTTGATTATATATTTAATATACAGTTATATAATATATTAAATAATAACTATATATTATTTAATATATTCAAAGAACAAAAGTATACTTTTTATTATTTAAGAAATACTCATATCTTACATAGACATTACAATTTAATACTCACACTTGCTCTATATTAAAATATAATTAATAGTTTATATAACTATATTATTTACCCCAAATGCTCTCTAAATGAGTGTTTGAGTTATTATTTTAAACTTAAAAAGAGATGTAAAAACACATCTCTTTATGTAATATTAAAGTCATTTCAATTTTTAACAATTTCTTCTTAACAATTCAATAAATCTATCTGAAAACTTTTCAGCAATTTCTCTTCCTCTGTCAGTTGTTATTTGTTCATTATGATAATTTGCAGATTTAGTCCAGTTATAAGAACCATGAATTACAGTTTTTAAATCAATAATGCAAAATTTACTATGCATTATGTTAGTTTCGTATGCTCCAAATTTATCTATTTTATATGTTTCAAAAATACTATAATTTAATCTTGACTTAGCATTATTATCATCATTTGAAATTATTAGTCTAACATTCACTCCTTCTAGTTGTTTTTTCTTTAATTCTTCATATAATATTGGGTCTGTAAACCACGCAACTGCAATCCATATAGTATATTTAGCTTTTTTTATTTCATCAATTATTGATTTTTGAATATCTTCAAAATGAGGTTCGACACTAACAATCTCTTCTTTTAAAAGCTCTCCTTCTATGTAGTATTTATCATCTAATTTCTTTAATTTATAATTGTCATATTTTATAATATTATTAATATCCTCTGCAATTTCATTTACATTTAAGTCTGTCTCAAAATAAGTTCTTTCATCAACTAGTCTTAATATTAGTTTCTCCATATTTTTTGTTCCATTAATCATATTAAGTCTATTTTTCGTGTAGTTTTTCCTACTTAAATTTTGCCCTTTAACAATAAGGCCACCATCATATATATCTCTCATTCCAAATTCATTAAATAATTTTATTAGCATAGGTCCACTTCTATATAAAAACTTTTCTCCATTAGCATCTCCTGTAATTATTCCAGACAATTGATCTATTGAAAATTGTTCTAATTTCATAATCATTCCACCCTTCACCAACTCACAACCTTATATTACCATATTATTATCGTTAAATAAAATTAATATTTTATTTATATATCCACTAATATTATTGATTTATCAATTAACTTCACTGTTTATTAACATAATCATAATATTGTTTATTCAAGTGTACCTTTTAAATTTGACCAATATAATATAAGCAAATTAAAATTTAGGAGTGATTTGAAAATGTATAAAGAATTAAACAATGTTTGGAGTAACCTTAATCCTTCTGGAGATGAAAAAGTTAAAGATACTTTATTTACAATTTCTAAACAAATGGAAAATTTATATGATATTTTAATAGACAGCACATTTGATGATGAAGAAAAAATATTTGTACTTAAAAAACGTTTTTGCGAGGATATGGATTACTATTTTAACGATGAATATTTTTGCGAATGCTATACCCGTAGATGGGAAAGTGAATCAAGTTATTATCATAGTAATTTTTATTTTGAAGATAAAGACGAGGAATAGAGAGATATAAGTCTCTCTTTTTTTGTTATTTTTTATTTGGAGTTTTAAAGTTGTAATTTTATAGTTGTATTTTTATCTTGAAACTCTGTTTCCTTGGTTAAACAAATATTTTTTAAGCTAGTAAATATATGTTTTTACCTTTGAAATATTTTTTTATACCTGTACAAAATCATTTCATACATTAAATTTACTTATTACCATAATTTTGATATAATAGTATTATAAACTATATAATGTAGTTTATAATACTATATAAAGGAGGTGATTAACAAATGGTAGATAACATATCAGATTTAGAACTCTATAAGAAAAAGAAAGAATATAACAAAGATAATTTCTATACTCCTGTTTTCAATGCTTTTATGAGAAACAAAGACTTAAATGTTCAAGAGAAATGTTTCTTTATTTACATTCAAGGCTTTGGTGAAAAATGCTTTCAGAATCAAACGACAATTTGTGAAGAATTGAATATAAGTAAGCCAACTTTAAGAAAGCTAATGAATGAATTAGAAAAAAAGAACTACATATACGTTCAACGAAAATATTCTCATAATACAAAAGAGAAAGCCACTCCAGTGCTATTCCCTATCCCCATAGATGAAAATACTGGACAACTTTCTCAACATCATAAATCACTAATTAAATATATGAAATCAACATATCCAAGTGATTACTAATTAAATTATATCAGAGATAGAATTAATATTCTATCTCTTTTTATACATCGAACTTTGTTATCAGAAACAACTGAGTCCAATATTCCAGACTTCAGAAGTTCAACAGGTTTATTTAGCCAAAAATTAAACGCTACATTTACCCCAGAACAATTAGTATCACATACATTCTATATTAGATATCCAGAAGAGTTTTTTAGGTTTTATAAATCAAAACTTATCTATCCTGAGGCTAAACCGAATAATGGACATTTAGCATTAGCTAAACTTGAAGAAATGGGAAAGTTAAAAGCTATAGTAACTCAAAACATAGATGGACTTCATCAAATGGCTGGCAGCAAGAATGTATTCGAGCTTCATGGATCTGTTCATAGGAATTATTGTATTAAGTGTAATGAATTCTATGATGCCAAATTTATTTTAGCCGCTGAAGGAGTTCCTACCTGTACTAAATGTGGTGGAGCTGTTAAACCAGATGTGGTTCTCTATGAGGAAGGCCTAGATGATAAGGTAATTAGCAGTGCAGTAGCTGCAATTTCTAAAGCTGATACACTTATCATTGGTGGAACATCACTTGTTGTTTACCCTGCGGCAGGGCTTATAAATTATTTTAAAGGTAAGAATCTTGTGCTAATAAATAAAAGTTCTACTTCAGCTGATTCTAAAGCTGATTTAGTCATTAATGATTCTTTTGGAAAAGTTTTATGCGATGCCTTAAAAATGTTATAGTTTATGTAAAATATTAGCTATCAAGACTTTAAAGTAATCATTCCATTCAATAATAAAATTTTCACTCTAAAATATGTATAAATAAATTTAATGTGGTAATAAATAATAATGAAGTATTTAACTTCAATATTTAATCGCCTCTCCCCCATTTTTATTTATATACAATTTGTAAAGCCATAATATATATTTAAATTAGTTAAATATATATTATGGCATTTCGTTTTAGTTCTATGAAAAATAAGACTTTTATAATAATATATGAGTTATTAGATAATCAATCATATTTATTATATTGTGTAATCCTTAGGTAAATATGCTAATAAGGTTTAATACACAATTTATTTAGAATTATAATATTCTTTCTTAATATATTTTATATATTTTTATTGATTAAAATTCTTCTAAGCATATCTAGTCCAGTAATAGTAGCTTGAAGTCTTATTTTACTCCTATTTCCTTTAAAAATGCATCTTTGAACTTTCACTTTGCCCTGTACATATACACCTACATAAACTAAACCAACAGGTTTTTCTTCAGTTCCACCTTCTGGTCCAGCAATCCCTGTCGTAATTATACTAACATCAGTTTTAGCTGTATTTGCAATTCCAATTGCCATTTCTCTTGCTGTCTCTTCACTTACAGCCCCATATTTATCTAATGTCTCATTGTTAACTCCGAGTCTATTATGCTTAGCAGCATTTGAATATGTTACAGCCCCTTCCAAAAACACCTCAGAGATTCCTGGGTAATTGATAAGTGTGCTAGCTATCATACCACCTGTGCATGATTCAGCTGTTGATATTGTAAGTTTTTTTTCAATCAAAAGTTTAGCAACAGCTTCTTCTATACTAATATCTTCAGTTGCATAAACATTCTCACCCAGTCTACTTATAATTTCATTCTCTATTGGCTCTATCAAATTTAATGCTTCTTCTCTATTACTAGCCTTCGCTGTTACACGGAGTACTACTCCAGTATCTTTTGCATACGGCGCAATTGTCGGGTTAGTTTGAGCATCCAATAAATCCTTAATTTCTTCTGCAACTGCACTTTCCCCAATTCCCAGTATTTTAATCATTTTTGAAATTAGTAAAGAGTCTGTTTTTCCTTGAAGATAGGGCCTAACTGTTTCTTCAAACATTGGTTTCATCTCTTTTGGTGGTCCAGGTAAAATAATCATTATTTTATTATTCTCTTCTATAATGACACCTGGTGCTGTACCATTATCATTATTTATTATAGCTGCTCCTTCTGGAATCAGCCCTTGCTTCAAATTATTCTCAGTCATTTTTCTTTCTCTAAATTTAAAATAATCTTTTATCTTTTCAATTGAATCTCGATCTTGAAATAATGCCTTATTGAAATATTTGGCTGCAACTTCTTTTGTTAAGTCGTCCTCTGTTGGACCAAGTCCCCCTGTTGTTATTATAATATCACTTCTACTATATGCCTCATCAAATGCATGTATAATTCTCTTTTCATTGTCACCAACAACTTGTTGATAATACATATCTATCCCAAGTGACGCTAACTCTTGAGCTAAGTACTGAGCGTTAGAATTAACTATATCTCCAAGTAAAATCTCTGTTCCTATAGCTATAATTTCTGCTTTCATATTATTACCTTCTTTTTATCTCATAATTTATAAAATTTTATTTATTTTCTTAATTCAAAATTATACTCTCAAATTATAATTTATTACAATAATTTCTTCTAAGACTATTAAGTAATCTTCATGATATGATTAAAACCTATTCAATTAAAATTGAATAGGTTTTATAAAAATATTTTCTTTTATAATATGCTATCTCCAAATATATAATTTAGAGATAGCTTATATAAAAAATTTTTTCATCTCAATCTACTCTAAGCAAATACTTGATATCATAAAACAAAAGTCTCTTTAAAAATAAGTATTTACCTAAAATAAATTTAGTAATATGTATGAGAAGAAAAAATTCGTTGCAAAGAGAGCTTCCATAGTTATAGTGTATGTTTGAATTTCTATACTTATTCATATCTATTAACATTTTTATTATAAAATTTGTATTATATAATCTTTATAATACCTAGAAACGCCTTTACTTTAACATGATTACATGAGTCAGTATCATTATTTTTCTTCAGTTTCTAACAGTGCTAACGCTACTGCCCCTACAACCCCTGCATCAGTTCCTAAACCTGCTGGCACAATTTTAACTGATTCTGCCATAGATTTAAAACATCTCTTATCTACAACTTTTCTCACTGTATCAAAAACAATATCTCCAACTTTTGATACTCCTCCACCAATTATGATCACTTCTGGATCGAAAATAGCTACTGAATTAGCTATAGCTATTCCTAGATAATTTAATGCAGTATTAACTATATCTATACAAACAGGATCTCCTTCAGCTGCTTCTTTAAACACTTCATATGAAGTAACAGTTTCATATTTTCTTAGCGAAGTTTCAACTTTACTATTTAATGCTTCTTGTCCCCTTTTTGCAATTGCAGTTCCTGATGAAGTTGCTTCTACACAACCTATATTTCCACAATTACATCTTGGACCATCTGGTGCAACTGTCATATGACCAATTTCTAAAGCATTTGAAGTATGGCCTCTATATACTTTTCCATTTAAAATAGCTCCACCACCTACTCCAGTGCTTACTGTAAAGAATATTACATCTTTAGCGCCTTTTCCCGCTCCAAACATGTATTCTCCAATAGCCGCAACGTTTGCATCATTATCTAAAAATACTGGAACTCCAAATTTTTTATTTAGTGGTTCAACTAAATTAAAATTCTTAAATGGAAGATTTGGAGTATAAATTATAGTTCCCTTTTCAGCATCTAATGGTCCAGGGGAACCGATACCAATTCCTTTTATATTTTCATATGCTACTGATCCATCTTTAATTACTTTTTCTACAGATTCAATAATTCTATTTAATACTGGAATTTCTCCTTCTTGTGCATTTGTAGGCACTGTTGTTTGGCAAATTACTTCTCCATTCAAATCAGATAATGCTGTGCTTATCTTTGTGCCTCCTAAATCTACTCCTACAACATACTTTTGCATAATATAACTCTCCTTCATTTATTAATATCCCAATTAAAAACAATTTACTCTAATAAACATTATACTATATTATGTTGCTTTATTAAAACCAGTATTTTAAATATTATTTTGAGAAGAGCATTTATTTGCGCTTATGTAGTAGTTACCCAAGTCATCATATTGCGTATAACTAATAACAAACTGATTATCCAGAAGCATTGTGTTAATTAAATTAATATCATTCTTATTATTCCTATCAACCCTTATCACAAAATTATCATCTTTATCTATAATATTTAAATAATCAAATATATTGCTGTAATCACTTAATTCTATATTTCCACTAATGTCCATAGTGTAATCTGACATTAATTCAACCTCCTTATTAATACAATAATTAACTATTCTTCTAAACAAGTATAAAAATAGTATGGATCATTACAAGTAATTTTATCCTCATTACTCTAATGTAAAATTTACCTCATATCTCAAAATAAACTACTAAAATAATTAAAGACAGATTGTCCTACTATAAATCTCCCAATGAAATTGATTTATTTATAGTTGTCCAATCTGTCATAAAAATAATTAAAATTAATTATCAGAAATTCTGATGAGAAACATGCATTATGCTGACCACTAATTATTTCATTTCTTTACTATCAGCAACTACTACTAATTACTTTCTTTGCTCACTCATACTTTCTATAGCTTTTGATACTTCAACTTCCGGAACTTCCTCATACCTTACAAATTCTTTTGAGAATATTCCCCTCCCCTGAGTTATAGAACGTAATTCCGTAGCGTATTTTCTTATTTCTACAAACGGAACCTCAGCCGTAACTCTTTGTTTACTATCTTCTGGTTCCATCCCAATTACTCTTCCTCTCTTTTTATTTATATCTGCTATTACATCCCCCATATATTCATTAGGCAATATAACCTCTACTTTCATTATAGGTTCCAATAGAATTGGCTTGGCCTGTTCAAGTCCTTTCTTATAAGCTATAGATGCCGCAACCTTAAATGCCATTTCAGATGAATCTACAGAATGATATGACCCATCATGAAGAGTTGCTTTAAGTCCTATGACTGGGCACCCTGCTAAAACCCCATGTGATATGCATTCCCTTAATCCTTTTTCTACTGCCGGAATAAAATTCCTTGGAACAGCACCTCCTACAACGTTATCAACAAATTCCAAATCCTCTTCTCCATCGGTTCTAGGTTCAAATTTAATTACAACATCACCATACTGTCCATGTCCACCAGATTGTTTCTTATGCTTTCCTTGTACATCTGAAAGACCTTTAATAGTTTCCTTATACGGTACTTTGGGCAAACTTAATACTACATCCACTCCAAATTTATTTTTTATCTTACTTGCTATAACATTAATATGTGTCTCTCCTAATCCTGAAATAATAATTTCAGCATTATCTATATCTCTATCTATTTCAAGAACAGGATCTTCATCTTTTAACTTGGTTAAAGCTTGAGATATTTTTTCTTCATCACCTTTAGCTTGTGGTATAGCAGCCATTGAATAAACTGTTTTAGGAAAATTCATCTTATCATACATTACTTTAAAGTCTGGGCTAGCTAAAGTATCTCCCGTATTTGTGTACTGAAGCTTAGAGATTGCTCCAATATCTCCGGCAATTATTCTCTTTGTAGGTATTTGAGTCTTACCTCTAATAAAACAAATGTGAGATAATTTTTCACTTTTTTCCTTATTAACATTTAGTACAGTCATATCGTCTTTTGCTTCACCTGTCATAACTCTAAAGAACGATATTCTTCCTACAAACGGATCTGCAATAGTTTTAAATACTAGCGCAGAAAATGGCTTATCCTGATCGAAGCTTATGAAAACCTCTTCATCTTTCAATACATCTAGAGCCTTTTGAGGGATTGCATATTCTGGTGAAGGAAAACACTCTATAATGTCATCAACTAGTGAATCCATTCCTATAATCTTAGTCGCACTTCCACACATAACTGGTGCAATATCTCCGCTAGCACATCCACTAATTAAACCTTTATATATTTCTTCATCACTTAATTCGCCTTCACTAAAATATTTATCAAGTAACATTTCATCTGTTTCTGCCACTGCCTCCATTATCATTTTCTTACATCTTTCAACCTCATCTATTAATTCCTCTGGTATGTCTAATATCTCTATTTTCTTAGTCCTAACATCATATATTCTAGCTTGTTTAGATATAATATTTATTACTCCTTTAAAATTATCTTCTTCTCCTATTGGATATTGAATTGGAACTACACTTATTCCAAATTGCTCTTTTAGAGAATCTAGTACCTTATTAAAACTGGCATTCTCCCTGTCTAATTTATTTATAAAGAACGTTCTTGGTAACTTAATTTTATTACAATATTCCCATGCTCTTTCAGTTCCAGCCTTTACTCCAGAAACTCCACTTACAACTATCATGCCTACATCTACAGCTCTCATCCCCTCAATACATTCGCCCTGAAAATCAGCATATCCCGGAATATCTATAATATTTATCTTAACATGGTCTAATTCAATTGGAGCTACTGAAAGTGCAATCGAGAATTGTCTCTTCTTCTCTTCGGTATCAAAATCTAAAACCGTAGTTCCATCTTCAATCTTCCCTAACCTATCAGTTATTTTCGAATAATATAAAATACTTTCAGCTAAAGAAGTTTTTCCTGTGCCATTGTGTCCCATTAATCCTACATTTCTTAAATTTTTAATACTATAATCCTTCATAAATTCTGCCAATTCCATAATCTACTTAGAAATTGGCATCCACCTGCCTTTCAATTCATAATGCTCTGTACTAAATAATATTCTATATTCTTTTATCAAATCCTCCTTATTGTCACAATTTTCTGAACATTCTTGTAAATCATTTCTTTATTATTAAATTTATAATTTAATGCTTGCCTCTCATTGTGGTATTAATATAAAAACAGTATAATCTTATCATCGGGTATTATAGGGTACATATTAATTTAAATTTTAAATCTAAATTACATGGAGGAAAGATTTAATGAAGATTAAAATACGCCCAACAAGTTATAATATCTTATTTATCATATCTGCCATTCTAATAACTATTGGAATATTATTTACCAAGCCTCAAGTAGGAGTTGCTGACCAAGGCGATTTTGATAGAGTTATGAGCATTTCTGGTTTAACTTTGTTAGATTCAGATTCAAGTAATCCCAACTTCTCTAGGTTTTATAAGTACATAATAACAGATTATAAGATTATTCCTTTAGATGATCTTTCTGATACAATTACCGGATGTAGTTTAAGTTATTTAATTGTACTTATTAATTGTATTTCCAAACTTATGGGAGTAACAATTTTTAAAACTCACTACTTAGCTACTGTCTACAGTATCATATATATTCTTTCTTTTAGCATAATATTAAAATCTCTGAACATAAAAAATAGTTTCAAATTTCTACTTATAGCGCTACTGATATTGTTTGTATTCTTTGATGGCAACTATCTAATTTGGTTTAACAGTTTGTATGGAGAACCAATGATGTTAACCACACTATTATTATTCATTTCATCTGTTCTTAATTATATAAATTATAAATATGTTATGAGAAAAACTGAACATATAACACTAAAAGTAGTTTATATATTAATTTCATCATTCTTATTCTTAGGTTCAAAACTACAGGTGCTTACTGCATTACCCTTTGTCGTATGTTTTCTCATAAAAATAGTATGGGATAATAAGTATTACTTAAATAAAATTAATAAAGCTTTTTTGTGCATATTTATCTATTTGGTAATTGTTTATCCAATTGGAGTTAGTACAAATTGTAGTAATTTGTGTAAAGATACAGAGTACAACTCAGTTTTTTATGGTATACTAAATGATTCTAAGACACCTGAACAAGACTTAATAGATTTAGGCCTCAATCCAGATATGGCTGTAGATGCTGGAAAACATGCCTACCTCGATGTAGATGAATATGTAAAGTATTTTCCTAGAGATGAAGCGACCTATTCGGAATTTTATGATAAAATTAGTAATTTAAAACTTGCTGAATTCTATTTAAGACATCCTAATAGGTTATTTAGTGGCATGAAATATACAGTAAGTAAAGCATTTTATACCAGTACATCATTGGGTAAGTATTCCCAAAGCGATAACCAAGCTTCTACTAGCGAATTCCATAAGTTTACTTTATGGTCATACATCAGGGAGAACTTCTTTCCTAGAAGTCTGCTATTTATAATTTTGATTTATTTATCTGTAATATTATTCTCTTTTTATAAGTATATAAAAAATAAATCTAATTTAGAAACAAAAAATAAAATATTCCTACTTTGGACTATTATTCTAATTAGCATTGCTCAATTTCCTATGCCGTTTATAGGTAATGGTAGAGCTGATACCGCTAAACAGTTATTTCTTTTTAATTCAATTTTTGACGGCCTGATTTTTCTCATTTGTATATATATTTTCTTCAAAATAATAGACACAGTCAAGTTTAGACTGCAAAAATAATTTTGCTCAACGAATAAACAGCGCCTCTTTATTTCAAAATCTCTAATAATTAATATATGTACCTACAACAATAAGTCCGTTGCTACTTTCACAATAAATTTAAAATAGGAGTTATAGTCGAAGCATATCATTCATGTTTCAAGATTCATGATATGCTTCGACTATAAACTCCTATTGTAATAAAGCTTAATATAATTTATTAATAATCTTGCAGTTCAATTAAATAATAAATTATATACTTTATACCTTATCTTTTTTAACTTGTCTAATATTGGCTAAACTATCTATTAATAATTTAATTATTATGAGAGTAATCCCACCTAAAGTATCTATTATGACGTCTCTAATAGCTCCTTCTCTTCCTACTATAAATAACTGATGTATTTCATCAGTGCAAGCATAAATGAATACTATTATTATTGTTATAATAACAACCCTCTTAGTATTAACGTATAAATTTAATACATTAAACGTTAGTAGCGATAGAATCATATACTCAATAAAATGTGCACATTTTCTGACAACAAAATTAGCGAGCTGCCCAAAAACTCCATTAATATCAATTCCTATACTAGAAAGTAATTTTATCACTCCTATACTCTGAGAATCCGATATTTGAGCGGGCTGATTCGACATAATAAATATTACGCCCATCCATATAATTAATAATATCCAGTTAATTGCTATCTTTCTTTTGTTTCTCATCTTCTATCCTCTTCTAAATAAATCATAATAATGGCATATATAATAATTATCTCTTCTCATCATTATATACTAACTTACATTTTATTTCTGTTAAATCAACATAGGCAAAATCCTTAAAAATAAGTAATAGTAATTCTATATAATGAGTTCATTCTGACATGTACCTATTTATATATGCAAGAGATTCTTCTAATAATTCTTGTCCTTTTTCCAATCCATCGATCTTCATCTCAAGATTGCATATCCTTTGATCAATCTGATACATAAACTGTTTTATATCTTGCAACAACTTTGACTCATACGTTACTTGTATACCTTCATCATCAACAAATACTTTTTCTGGCGGAGAACCACACTTAGTACACTTCGCATATATACCTTGTTTTTCTAAGTTATTAAATACTTTGAACGTATCATTATTACATTGCTCACAATTCGACAACATCATAAACTCATAACAGCTCACGTCATAATAATAAGTACTTCCACAATCTTTGCATGTTAATTTTAATCTATCATCTTCTGTTACTATATTAAATTCATTACCACTACATCCATCTTTTTTGCAGACAATAGTTCGTACCATAATTCTCCCCTCTCACATTAATAATCTTTTCTCCATCTAATACATTGTATGTCTAAATACATTTTTGCATATATTTTACATATAAATTATATATTATATTCTTTTAATTGTACACTTTAATAATTAGTATTTTTAATTCATTTTACCTAATAGTTCTACTATTTTTGCTTAATTTTATAATATTAATATCAATTATATTATCCGAAATATCGATAGAATTTATCTTCTTACTTGTTTGCATAACAAAAAAGTCATGAATTATATAATTCATGACTTTTTTTGGTGGAGATAAAGAGATTCGAACTCTTGACCCCCTGCGTGCAAGGCAGGTGCTCTCCCAACTGAGCTATACCCCCATGGTGGACCTTCAGGGACTCGAACCCTAGACCTACCGGTTATGAGCCGGTTGCTCTAACCAACTGAGCTAAAGATCCGTTAAGTTAAAATATTAACTTAAATCTTGTATTCTACAAGAATACCTCGCAACGTCCTACTCTGCCACACAGTCGCCCGTGCAGTACCATCGGCGCTATAGACCTTAACTTTCCTGTTCGGAATGGGAAGGAGTGTTACCTCTATGCCATCATCACGAGATTAAGTGAATTCCCAAATCTATGATTTGGTTGAATGAACTTATGCAAATCACTAAAGTGATTTGTATTCCTTGTTCTTTCAAAATTGCACATAGTTTCTTTAATGTATTACAACTTGATTATTTATTGGTCAAGCCCTCGACCTATTAGTATCAGTCAGCTAAATATGTTACCATACTTACACCTCTGACCTATCAACCTTGTAGTCTTCAAGGGGTCTTACTAGCTTACGCTATGGGAAATCTAATCTTGAGGTGGGCTTCACACTTAGATGCTTTCAGCGTTTATCCCTTCCCGACTTAGCTACCCAGCTATGCTTCTGGCGAAACAACTGGTACACCATAGGTCAGTCCATCCCGGTCCTCTCGTACTAAGGACAGCTCCTCTCAAATTTCCTACGCCCGCGACGGATAGGGACCGAACTGTCTCACGACGTTCTGAACCCAGCTCGCGTGCCGCTTTAATGGGCGAACAGCCCAACCCTTGGGACCTACTTCAGCCCCAGGATGCGACGAGCCGACATCGAGGTGCCAAACCTCCCCGTCGATGTGAACTCTTGGGGGAGATCAGCCTGTTATCCCCGAGGTAGCTTTTATCCGTTGAGCGATGGCCCTCCCACGAGGTACCACCGGATCACTAAGCCCGACTTTCGTCCCTGCTCCACTTGTAGGTGTCGCAGTCAGGCTCCCTTCTGCCTTTGCACTCTTCGAACGATTTCCGACCGTTCTGAGGGAACCTTTGGGCGCCTCCGTTACATTTTAGGAGGCGACCGCCCCAGTCAAACTGCCCACCTAACAATGTCCTGTCACCAGTTTCATGGCATCCAGTTAGAACTTCAATACTATCAGGGTGGTATCCCAACAACGACTCCACTAAGGCTGACGCCCTAGTTTCCCAGTCTCCCACCTATCCTGTACAGACAATACCGAAATTCAATGCTAAGCTACAGTAAAGCTCTACGGGGTCTTTCCGTCCAATCGCGGGTAGCGAGCATCTTCACTCGCACTACAACTTCGCCGGATTTGCAGTTGAGACAGTGCACAAGTCATTACGCCATTCGTGCGGGTCAGAACTTACCTGACAAGGAATTTCGCTACCTTAGGACCGTTATAGTTACGGCCGCCGTTTACTGGGGCTTAAGTTCACACCTTCGCGTTACCACTAAGTGTTCCCCTTAACCTTCCAGCACCGGGCAGGCGTCAGCCCCTATACATCAGCTTTCGCTTTAGCAGAGACCTGTGTTTTTGTTAAACAGTTGCTTGTGCCTATTCTCTGCGGCCTGATTTCTCAGGCACCCCTTCTCCCGAAGTTACGGGGTCAATTTGCCTAGTTCCTTAACTGCAATTCTTCCGTCGGCCTTAGGATTCTCTCCTCATCTACCTGTGTCGGTTTGCGGTACGGGCACTACTTCTCTCTCTAGATGCTTTTCTTGGAAGCATGAAATCAGATACTTCGGTTCCGTAGAACCTTCCCCATCACGCCTCAGAATTGCCAGAGCGGATTTGCCTACTCTGACTCCCTTAACGCTTAGACCAGCATCCAATAGCTGGCACATCCTATCCTTCTCCGTCACACCATCGATAATAACGATTATAGTGGTATTGGAATATCAACCAATTGTCCATCGACTACGCCTTTCGGCCTCGCCTTAGGTCCCGACTAACCCTGAGAAGACAAACTTTACTCAGGAAACCTTAGATATTCGGCCTGTAGGATTCTCGCCTACATCTCGCTACTAATGCCAACATTCTCACTCGTAATCAGTCCACCGCTCCTTACGGTACGACTTCAGCCCGATTACGACGCTCCTCTACCGCTCACACATAAGTGTGAACCCGTAGCTTCGGTGGTAAGTTTGAGCCCCGGACATTTTCGGCGCAGGATCTCTTGACTAGTGAGCTATTACGCACTCTTTTAATGAGTGGCTGCTTCTAAGCCAACATCCTAGTTGTCTTAGAAATCCCACATCCTTTTCCACTTAACTTACACTTTGGGACCTTAGCTGACGATCTGGGCTGTTTCCCTTTTGACCATGGAACTTATCTTTCACAGTCTGACTGCCGGACTGATAGTATATGGCATTCGGAGTTTGATAAGGTTCGGTAAGCGCTATGCCCCCTAGCCTATTCAGTGCTCTACCTCCACTACTCACATTTTCCGACGCTAGCCCTAAAGCTATTTCGAGGAGAACCAGCTATATCCGAGTTCGATTGGAATTTCTCCGCTATCCACAGCTCATCCCATGCTTTTTCAACAGCAACGTGGTTCGGTCCTCCACGAGGTTTTACCCTCGCTTCAACCTGGCCATGGATAGGTCACCCGGTTTCGGGTCTACAGCATGCAACTAGTCGCCCTATTAAGACTCGGTTTCCCTTCGGCTCCGTACCTTAAGTACTTAACCTTGCTACATACCGTAACTCGTTGGCTCGTTCTACAAAAAGCACATCATCACACACATAAGGTGCTTTGATCGGTTGTAGGCACATGGTTTCAGGTTCTATTTCACTCCCCTCCCGGGGTTCTTTTCACCTTTCCCTCACGGTACTGCTTCACTATCGGTCATCAGGTAGTATTTAGCCTTGGGAGGTGGTCCTCCCTGCTTCCCACAAGGTTTCACGTGTCTCGTGGTACTCTGGTGCAGAACTGATTATCATAGTTTTCACTTACGGGACTATTACCCCCTA